>NZ_JBHVQN010000003.1:0-206745 GCF_042886615.1 Gottfriedia sp. NPDC057991 | reverse complement strand
TAAGATTTTCATAATCCTACGAATAAGCTACATAGCGAAACATCAGCGCACCAATCGAGCCACTCCTTGCATTAGCTTACTGAGATTGGGGCGACAGATACGATATACTTATTTTAACTTTATATTATATGCGTTCGTAGCTCAGTCGGATAGAGCACGTCCGAATAAGCTACATAGCGAAACATCAGCGCACCAATCGAGCAGCTCCTTGCATTAGCTTACTGAGATTGGGGCGACAAATACGATATACTTATTTTAACTTTATATTAATATGCGTTCGTAGCTCAGTGGATAGAGCAACGGTTTCCGGTACCGTGTGTCGCAGGTTCGAATCCTGTCGAGCGCGCTAAAAGAATAAACCGAGTGATAAAATCTGTAAATTAACAGATCTATCACTCGGTTTTTATATTTCCTCCGTTAACCCCTGAATCTCAGCCCTAAATCCTACCTTTACCCTACAACTAAAGATGTACTAAAACTCCATCCAATGAAGAATGGGTTCCCTTTATATAAAGTCATATATTTAAAGTAAATAAAGGAGGTCATTCAAATGGATATGAATTCTTGGTTCCTTGAAGAAATAGCACAAATCAATAAAGATGAAATAGAAAGAGAATTAAAATTTAAAGAGACCTATAAACTGTACTCAACATCTAAAAAGAAAAAATACTGGATCGATTTAAAAATCATTAAATTCTATATCTAAACAAGAGAATGCTTAAAATCATTTTAAATTTACTAAAAAAAGAGTAGATAAATTTTATATTTATAAAATTATTAGGTTCTTTTTGCTGCTTCTATTTTTTTCCTCTATCCTTTTTTCTAAATATATGTTATATTACTCTTTGCGATGAGCTAATTTGAGTAAGACGAGAGATATGCGCAAGCTAAACGCGCGGATGTGGCCGCCCGGTCTCTCGCCTCAAACGCATCAAGACGTCTGCTGCGGCAGGCGTCTTTCTTTTTGTTCATTTCTTTGTGTATAATAGTACATATTATAATTGAAGGGAATGTTTTTGTGTTAACGATTACAGAATACACTGTAGAAGAAATAAAAGATCCATTTGGTATCATTGAAGGGGATCGATATGAGTTTATTCTTTATATCAATGTACCAGAGGATGATGAATTATATAATGAAAAAGGTATATACATAAAAGCGCTTTTTGGAGTAAAGGGTGACGAGTCGAAATTAATTAAATATGACTTATATGAAGCTGAATCAAATCAGTATTTAGATTTTGATTTGGAAGAAGATGAAGAAAAAGAAGTATTCAAATTTTGTAAAACGCATTTAACAGTTGAAGATTAATATTAATGTGTTGTTAAATGACACACTTCAGCTTAGGAGATATCCTATATTGGGTATTTCGCAACACACTACTGTGTAATTGTAAACACAGTACCAATTGTGAGTACACACTTATAAAACACTAATAATTTGAAAAAATGTTGCGTTTTGAAAACCTTGATTTATCAAGGTTTTTTTGTTGTGATTTTAAATAAATAGATTTTTTGGAATATTGGCACAGATTTTGCAATATTTAAATTGATTACACAACTTGTCCTTGCAACGCGTAATTCTTTTGTCATTATTTGTAAAAATGTAAGCGTTTCATCGACGAGGAAAATTGAGGAGGTGTAGGATGAATATTTTATTGGTATGTTCTGCAGGAATGTCGACTAGTCTACTAGTTACAAAAATGGAACAAGCAGCTAAGGCAAAAGGGATTCAGGCAACAATATGGGCTGTTGCTGGTGATGAGGCAAAAGAAAATTTAGCCAAAGCGGATGTATTACTACTTGGTCCACAGGTTCGTTATCTTGCCTCAGAAATGAAGAAGCTGGCTGAACCTAAAGGGATACCAGTAGAAACGATTAATCCAGTGCATTATGGATTGATGAATGGGGAAGCTGTTTTGGAAATGGCTTTAAATTTGAAAAAATAAAACGGGGAATTAAAAATCTAGAGAGAAAAGAAGGTGTATTAGAATGATGCGTTTTGCTGAGAAGTATATAATGCCTGCCGCAGCGAAGTTTGGTAATCAACGTCATTTGTTAGCGATCCGTGATGCGTTAATTGGTATGATTGCCATTACGATGATTGGAGCTTTTGCTGTACTTATTAATAACTTAGGTGGCGCAATCCACGGCTACGATAAAATGATGGAAACAGTCTTTGGTGCAAACTGGAAAACGCTAGGTAGTGATATTTGGTGGGGAACATTTGCATTTATGACCGTATTTGCCGTAGTAGGGATTGCGCATAGATTAGCGCGTTCTTATGGTGATGAAGGTTTTGAAGCGATGCTTGTTGCATTAGCATGTTATTTTGTACTTGTTCCACAATCATTAGCTGCAGTATCTGTTACGTTAAATGGTGGTAAGACAGCTACAGGTGGAACTTGGGGCTTTATTAGTTGGAACTCATTAAACTCAACGGCTTTATTTACAGGAATTATCGTTGCGATTATTGCAACTGAAATTTTTGTACGCTTAGCTAGAGTGAAACAATTAGTTATAAAATTACCAGACGGCGTTCCGCCAGCAGTATCAAAAGCATTTGCAAAGTTATTACCGGGTATGTTAACAATTTTTATCGTTGCATTAGTTGGCTTATTGTTTAGATTATACATTTCAGATGGCGTATTCTTTAATGATTGGTTAAATTCAGTTCTTGTAAAGCCATTAACTGATGCAGCTGATTCATTAGGATTTGCGGTTGCAATTGCATTCTTTGTACATTTCTTCTGGGCGCTTGGATTGCATGGGCCAAATATTTTAGGGGGTATTACTACTCCTTTATTAACAACTCTAGGTAATCATAACATCGATTTATATGCCAAAGGTGTGACAGATTTAGATAAGTATTCCGTATTAGCAGGTCCATTCTTAGACGCATTCGTATATATGGGAGGATCAGGTACTACAATCGGTTTACTTATTGCAATGTTCTTAGTTAACCGTAAACGTCATAAACAGATGATAGCTTTAGGAACACCGCCAGGTTTATTTAATATTAATGAACCAATTATTTTCGGTTTACCAATCGTGTTAAACCCAGTATGGTTAATACCATTTATCTGTACTCCAATTATTTTAACCATTATTTCTTATTTAGCTGTTCAATCTCATATTGTTTTCCCAGTTGTTTCTACAATCCCTTGGGTAACTCCACCAGTTATAGGTGGCTATTTAGCAACTGGTGGTCACTGGAGCGGTGCAGTTTTAGCGCTTGTTAACGTAGTGATTTCAATCGTTATTTACTTACCATTCGTTGTAGTAGCAGAAAGAATGGAAGCTAGAAAGTCAACAGAAACGACAAGTAGTAATTCATTAAATGTATAATAGAATGTGAAGGAGAAGAGTGCAAATGCCTACCGACACAAATAATGAACAAATTGCATTTCAGCTTATATTACATTCTGGCAATGCTAAGAGTTTATTAATGGAAGCAATGTATAAAGCTCGTGATGGAGAGTTCGAGGAAGCTCGTGGGAAAGTAAATGAAGCGAATGCGGAACTTAGGCTAGCTCATCATTCACAAACTTCACTTATACAAAGTGAAGCAGGTGGGCAACAATACAAAATTAATATTCTTTTAGTTCATGCACAGGATCATTTAATGAACACGCTAACAACAAGAGATTTAGTAGAGGAAATTATTTACTTGCATGAAAAGATTTCACTTTAATACTTGATAAAAAAAGTGGTGTAGACTAATTCTACATCACTTTTTTTCATAGATTAGTAGAACAATATGTATAATTTAAGTGAAAATCGTAAAAGTGTTTTAAAACACTACAGTATATTGTATATAATTTACGACACACTAACTGGGTAACAACACACTAAAACAATTTAAGAAGATTAACGAACGATCTTTAACACACTAGACGGTTTAAGTTATTTTCCTTTTAAAGCAAAGAAAAAAGATTTCATGACTATGAATCCTTATAGGACAAGGTTTCTATGATTAAATTATATATTTTTCATTAAGTCAGAAAAAGTTGGCACGCCATTTGCTATATAAAGAGTGTACAAAATAAATTAATTAGCAGTTGCTTAAGAATTTTGTTTTTTACTTTCAATCAATTCTGTAAGCGCTACACTATATCTAATATTGGAGGAATAACGATGAATATTTTATTAGCTTGTTCAGCAGGAATGTCTACTAGTTTACTAGTAACTAAAATGGAGGATGCAGCAAAAGCAAAAGGGATTGACGTAAAGATTTGGGCAGTTTCAGGTGATGCTGCAAAAGAAAATTTAGATAAAGCAGATGTTCTTTTATTAGGACCACAAGTACGTTATTTAGCTTCTGAAATGAAAAAGGTTGCCGAGCCAAAAGGAATACCAGTTGATGTAATCAATCCAGTACATTATGGACTTATGAATGGTGAAGCTGTTTTAGAATTAGCACTTAGCTTAAAAAAATAGTCATGATCGTAGCATAACTTTTAAACAAAAGGGAGTCTTAAAAAATGATGAATTTTGTAGATAGATATATAATGCCAGCTGCAGCAAAATTCGGTAACCAACGTCATTTATTAGCAATACGCGATGCGTTAATCGGTATGATTGCCATTACAATGGTCGGTTCGTTTGCAGTTTTATTCAATAATTTAGGTGGAGCAATCAAAGGTTACGACAAAATGATGGAAGCTCTTTTTGGAGTGAACTGGAAGACATTAGGTGGAGACATTTGGTGGGGAACATTCGCATTTATGACTGTATTTGCAGTTGTAGGGATTGCTTATAAATTGGCTCGTTCTTATGGTGATGAAGGATTTGAAGCAATGCTTGTCGCATTAGCGTCATATTTTGTACTAGTGCCACAATCATTAAATGCTGTAACGGTTACATTAGAACATGGAAAAACAGCTACTGGTAGTGTTTGGGGATTAGTGAACTCTACTTATACTAATTCAACTGCACTTTTTACCGGAATAATCGTTGCAATTATCGCAACAGAAATTTTTGTTCGCTTATCAAGAGTAAAGCAATTAGTTATTAAATTACCAGATGGTGTACCACCAGCAGTTTCAAAAGCATTTGCGAAGCTATTGCCAGGTATGCTAACAATTTTTGTAATCGCGATTGTTGGATTGTTATTCAGATTATATTTATCGGATGGAGTATATTTTAATGATTGGTTAAGTTCAGTACTTGTTAAGCCATTAACGAATGCTGCAGACTCTTTACCGTTTGCAATCGGTATTGCATTCTTTATTCATTTCTTCTGGATGCTTGGCTTACATGGACCAAACATACTAGGTGGAATTACGACACCATTATTTACAGCTTTAGGAAACGAAAATATCGATTTAGCAGCAAAAGGTGTTACAAAGTGGAGTGAATACAATGTAATGGCAGGCCAGTTCTTTGATGCATTTGTATTCTTAGGTGGATCAGGTGCTACATTAGGGTTAATCATTTCAATGATATTAATTAATCGAAAACGTAATAAACAAATGATTGGATTAGGTGGGGCACCAGGCTTATTCCAAATTAATGAACCAGTTCTTTTCGGATTACCAATCGTCTTAAATCCAATGTGGTTAATTCCATTCATTGGTACTCCAATTATCTTAACGATTATTTCATATTCAGCGATTTCTTTAGGTATGGTTCACCCAGTAACTACAAATATTCCATGGGTAACACCACCAATTTTAGGTGGGTGGTTGATTACAGGGGGACATTGGACAGGTGCAGCTTTAGCAACATTTAACTTATTTATCTCAGTAGTCATCTATTTACCTTTCGTTGCACTACAAAGACGATTGGAATCTAAAAAAATGAGAGAAGCAGCAAATAATCAAAGTGCTGCTATGTAATGCAGTTTGAGGAGGATACGAAATGAGTACTGTAACGACGATCGAGCAAACAGCATTCCAATTAATCTTACACGCAGGAAACGCAAAAAGCTCACTAATGGAAGCTATGCAAGCTGCTAGAGCGGATAATTTAGAAGAAGCAAATAGTAAGATTGAAGAGGCAAAAGTAGAATTAAATCATGCGCACCATGCACAGACTTCTTTAATTCAAGGTGAAGCACGTGGAGAGAATGTCGCATTAAGTATCTTATTAATTCATGCACAAGATCATTTAATGAATGCATTAACGATGAGAGATTTAGTAACAGAAATAATTTTCTTACATGAAAAATTAAATAAATAAGAGAAACTAGAAAAGTAGTTTCCTAGAATAACCGGGCTACTTTTCATCTATCATTTAGAAGGAGTGAAGAAAATGAGAAACGGTATTAAAATAGCAACAATTGGTGGCGGTTCAAGTTATACTCCAGAATTAGTAGAAGGATTTATTAAACGTTATGATGAACTACCTGTAAGAGAGCTATGGCTAGTGGACATTGAAGAAGGTAGAGAGAAACTTGAAATCGTTGGAAATCTTGCGAAAAGAATGGTAGAAAAAGCAGGAGTACCAATGGAAATTCATTTAACTCTTGATCGACGTGCTGCTCTTAAAGATGCTGACTTTGTTACGACACAATTTCGTGTAGGTTTACTTGAAGCACGTATGAAGGATGAGCGTATTCCTTTAAAATATGGGGTGATTGGTCAAGAAACAAATGGTCCTGGTGGATTGTTTAAAGCACTTCGTACAATTCCAGTTATTTTAGATATCGTTAAGGATATTGAGGAGCTATGTCCAAATGCTTGGCTAGTAAACTTTACGAATCCTACAGGTATTTTAACAGAAGCGATTTTAAGATACACAAATTTCCGTAAAGTAGTTGGTTTATGTAATGTACCAATTCATATCCACATGAACATTGCAAAAGGTCTAGGTGTAGAAGCTGAACGTGTGCATATTGATTTTATGGGATTAAATCATATGGTTTACGGAACGAAAGTATTATTAGATGGTGAAGATGTAACAAGTCGTGTTGTAAGTGAGTTTGCACGCCCTGCTGAAAGTATGACGATGCAAAATATTAAGGCAATGGATTGGAATCCTGATTTTATTGAAGCACTTGGAGCGATTCCATGTCCGTATCATCGCTACTACTATCAAACGAAAGTAATGCTAGAAGAAGAGCTTGAAGCAGCGAAAAAAGAAGGTACGCGTGCTGAGGTTGTAAAAAAATTAGAAGAATCATTATTCGAATTATATAAAGATCCTAATTTAAATATTAAGCCACCACAATTAGAAAAACGCGGTGGAGCTTATTATAGCGATGCTGCATGCCGATTAATTTCATCACTATATAACAATAAAGGTGATATCCAACCTGTTAACACAATGAATAATGGTGCTATTGCATCAATTCCAGATGATTGTGCTGTTGAAGTAAGTGCTGTTATTACAAAGGATGGTCCAAAACCACTTACGATGGGTGACTTGCCGGTTGCAGTACGCGGTTTAGTTCAACAAATTAAATCATTCGAACGTGTTGCTGCGGAAGCTGGAGTAACCGGTGATTATAAAACAGCATTGCTTGCTATGTGTATTAACCCACTAGTTGGATCCGATAATTTAGCAAAACAAATTCTAGATGAAATGTTAGAAGCTCATAAAGAGCATTTACCTCAATTCTTCAAAAATGAAAAAGTAGCAGCAAATTAACGATTAAAAAGAGGGATGTAGCTCGAATGAAAGAGTGCATCCCTTTTTATCATACAAAAAGAAAAAGGGGATTGAATGATGACGAAGCTTATTGTGAATGCAGATGATTTCGGATATTCAAAAGGTGTAAATTATGGCATTATCGAGGCACATTTGAATGGAATAGTGAACTCCGCGACTATGATGATGAATATGTATGCTGTGGAGCATGGAATTGAATTAGCAAAACTACATCCTACATTAGGATTAGGTGTACATCTTGTATTAACTGCGGGCAAACCTTTATTAACAGATTTACAAACAATCGTAGATCAAAATGGCGCTTTCCTTAAAAATAGTTATTGGTATGACAATCCGGTTGCTAATGTAGAAGAAGTTGAAAAGGAATGGGATGCGCAAATTCAAAAGTTCCTTTCCTTTGGTTTGAAGCCTTCACATCTAGATAGTCATCACCATGTGCATATGATCCCAATTCTGCACCCAGTAATTGCAAAACTATCTCAAAAGTATGATCTTCCAGTCCGAATTTCTCCAAAAAGTCAAATAGACGGAATCACACCTTTTACGCATCAATTATTAACCGATTTTTATGGTAGTGATATTCCAGTAAACTATTTTGAGACAATAGAAGATAGAATAAATAATAGTATTGAGTCGGTAGAGGTTATGGTACATCCAGCATTGATAGATAATCATTTAAAAAATGGTACATCTTATTGTTTTGAGAGATTAACAGAACTAGATATCTTAACGAACTCAAAACTTCCTGAGGGAGTAGAGTTAGTAAAGTATTAATATAGTAGAGTAAAAAAAGCCAGTTTCTTCAACGAAGTAACTGGCTTTTTACTTATTTTATATAAAATTCTTCATCTAACCTGCTTATATCATTTCTAGAATAAAATTCCATTAAGTAACATATTTCATCATCAGGTATGATAATGTCACAAGCATCTTCAATTTGTTGCATTATTTTTTTAATTTTTAAATATAGCATATAGTCACTATTTATTTTATCTTCTTTATCTTTAAATGGGATTAGGGGCTGTGAGTTTTGAATTCGATCGATCATGCAACTCATATGAATTACAATTCCCATTAAATCCTCATTTTTGAAAAATTTATCTGTCTGGACTTGTATATCATTCAAGGCACGTCTAATCACACTGATTACTTTTTTAGCATCTTTTAAAGAAATAGTCTCTTGTAGTGTTTCAGCCATTTTTAAATACGTTTCTTCATAAGTTATCAATTCTTGTATCGTCTTTGTAGCCTTCATATTTAATACATCCTGTAAATGGAACGTATTAAATGGAACATTTATATCAAAATTCGAAACAATACAAACGATACTTCGTTCTTTAGATATATCATTTAACATTTTTTGTAATTCATCTTTATTTAAAAGGCTAATTGGCACGATTTCTAGCATCTCTTTATCATAGACCAAGTTATTCGCTAGTATATTTTTAATGGCTATTGCACTTCCCTGACCAGTCAGACATGCAGTTAAAATGACAGAACGATTAAATTCAGGTTGTTTCGTTTTATTCGAATGAGAATTGATGAAGAAAGTAGTTAAGTTTCTCACGTCCTGATAAAGCTCGTCTAAATTATAACCTAGTGTCGCTTTTCTAGAAGCTTCGATTACATGTGCAGTACTTACCATTTGAATTAAGCGAACAGGAATTGAAAATTCAGCTTCAATTATGTCACCGATATAAGATAATGACCCCATATCAATGCAAAGCAGAATTCCATTTAATTTACCTAATGATTTAATATAATCTTTAACTCGAATTAAAAAATCTTGTGGTGGTTCACTTAATGGCATATCGATTCCGATAACTTCCTCGTTTTCTAGTAGCTCATTTGTTACATTTGCCATCTCTCTAGCAATACCATTACCGTGAGCTAAAACTATTACTTTTACATTTGAACTAGGCACTTTAAAATCTTCGTTTCCATATACGAAAAACATCGTTATAAATGCTACTTCATCAAATGGAATTGAAACATTTGAAAAATCTTCAATCATTTTTACACATTCAATTGAAACGGAAAACTCGTTCCTATATTGATCTCGAATTTGCGTGATATTTGGATGATAAATTTTCTTGTTTGACTGTATACGTTGTAATAGCGTTTGTATATGGAGGCTAAGTGCAACAAGTATTTTTTCGTTAAATCTCTTATTTAACTTTTCTTCTGCTAGTTTAAGTACCTTTTCACTTAGTGTAACGATTTCAGGTTTGATTATTTTTTGAACATTTTCTTTGCTAGATAGTTTACGATTGATAGAAGTTAAATAATGCGTAAAATAACTTTCGATATCGTTTTCCATTAGTAAGGATAACTCGTCCTGAGCAACGCCACGTTGTTTCAGTTCTTCATATTTCGTATCAATTCGATCATAAATTGTATCTGCGGAATGATCCAATTGTTGGTTACTGGTTATACCTTTTGTTGGTGAAAATTCGAAATGCTCGTTTAACAGTGTGACAGCATGCTTCACTTTTTTTTCAATGAATAAGCCTTCCTTCACATACCAGTTCAAATCAGTACTATAAATTCGTATTTTGTCATGTTTATGAGTAATAAAATCTGCGTAAGCCTTTGCACAAGCTAATTGAATGTCGGCTTTAAGTTGACCGATATTGTTTTGACACGGATAAAATAGAAAAGAGCGAATTGTATTTGCACTTACAACGATCTCTTTTCCTAGACGAACACTTTCTTCCGTAAAAAAACGTTTAATGAGTGTCAATCTCTCTTCGTATGTTCGATCACGAAGAGCCGGCAATGTAATGACCATTGGGATTCGACGTGTAAATGTAGATAATAAAGTGGACTCGGGATCCTCTGTTGTTGCTGAAATGATTAAAACATTGGATGTTCGCTCGTTTTCTGTCTCTCCTAGTCTTCTATACAACTTATAATCAATGAACGTAAATAACATTTCTTGACCTTCAGGAGTAAGACGATGAACCTCATCTAAGAACAATATTCCATTATTTGCTTTCTCAAGTAGACCTTTTTGTTCTGTTGCACCTGTATAAGCACCTTTTCGTACACCGAAAAGCTGACCTAATAATAGTTGTGGATTATTTGCATAGTCTGCGCAATTAAAAATAATGAAGGGAGAATCCTTTTCTAAAACATTCGAACGAATCGCGTAATCATGCATTCTTTTAGCAAAAGCAGATTTACCAACACCAGTCTCACCTAGTATTAATGTATGCATACCATTTGGTGGATAGAGAATAGCTGATCTTGCTTTTTCAATGGCAGGTCTTAAACTAATATTTTCATCGTAAAAATATTCATATTTATAGTCCGAACTTGCTATCTTAATTTCAGATTTATTCGTTTGTTGTAAAGCATGAGACAGTAGCTTAAATACGACCGGTCTAGAATTTGTTTTAATTAATAATTCTTCTTTAACTAATTTATTTAAATCACTGCTAACGTTTGCTCTGTCTAAACCGAGGTTTTGAGCAATCTCATTTGCGGTAAAACCTTGCTCCTTACTTTGTAGAAAAACTTCATAAATCTGATTTTTTCTGTTCATAATGGCCCACCCATCATAAAGAGTTGTATACTTTTACTATACAGGAAAAAGTAAACGTTTTCACTATATTTAAATTAGTATAACAATTCGTCAAGTACTATGAAAAAGTTAAATATCGAGTAAAATAGTAATAAGGGAGTGAAGTAGTATGGAAATGAATTTAATGCAAAAACAATCATTGAAACTTGCAATGACTCAGGAACTACGACAAGCCATTACAATGCTTCAATTTAATGCCCAAGAACTTACTGATTTTTTATTTGAGCAATCATTAGAAAATCCCTTAATTGAAGTCGAAACTCCTTATAACGATTACACTTCTTCAAAAATCAAACAACAAACTACTTTGGGCGGACAAGGAATGGAGTTATATACTCGAAGAACAGAAACTTTACAAGAAGAACTTGTTAGTCAGTTAAATGAGTTGAAAATTGATAATGAGGAATATAAAATTATTAAATATTTGATTTATAACATAGATAAAAATGGATTTTTGATGGAATCAGATGAAGAGCTTATACATGAATTAAATATTTCTCTCGTTCAGTTACAAATCTGCATTGAAATACTTCAACGTTTTGAACCCTCAGGAGTTGGAGCAAGATCTGTTAAAGAGTGCTTATTGATTCAACTAAATGGCCTTGAAGTTGACACAACAATTGCAAAACAGGTCATTAAAGATTATTTTGATCTTTTTGTTAATAAAAACTGGAAAGAAATAGCGAAAAAACTTAAGATTAGCTTGCCTGATTTACAAAGGGAAATTGACTTAATCTTAACCCTTCAACCAAGACCAGGTTTAAATTATTTCCAAGACCAAGTAAATTATGTAGCGCCTGATTTAACAGTCGAAAAAATAGGCGGGGAATTTGTTGTACTTATTAATGATAAAATTATGCCACGTTTAAAAGTACTTAATGAATATTCTTCAATTTTAAATGGTCAACATGAGAAGGAAGTTTCAGTTTATTTAAAGGATAAAAATACTCAAGTTAACTGGTTAATGAAAAGTTTGGAAGAACGAAAATCAACGATGTTATCGGTAATGAATTGTATTCTTCGAAAGCAAATTGCTTTTTTTGAAAAAGGTCCTGCAAATTTAAAAACGCTTACTTTAAAAGAGATAGCGGAAGAACTTTCATTACATGAGTCAACAATTAGCCGTACTTGTAAAAACAAATATGTTCAGACACCGTTTGGTTTATTTGAAATGAAGAAATTCTTCCATCAAGGTGTGAGTGTAGATGGTGAGGAACTTGCATCAACGAGTGTACAGGTATTCATCAAGCAAATAGTTGATGAAGAAAACAAAGAAAAACCATTTTCAGATCAAAAGCTAGTTGAATTATTAGCTGAAAAACATGGAGTGGAAATCTCTAGAAGAACTGTAGCTAAATATAGAGATATACTTAGAATTCCTGGTTCATCAAAACGAAAGCGCTTTAGTTAAAAGGAGAATTGGATGTCGATTAAGTTAACTTTATTTACAAAAGAGAATTGTGGATTGTGCGAAGAGGCAAAAGAGGCAATTCATTTGGTCCAATTAGAATATGAAATCGAAGTAAATGAAATTGATATTTATTCTGATGATGCATTATTAGAGGAATATCAACTAATGATTCCTGTCATTCAAATGAATGGGGAAACTGTTGCATACGGAAGAATTCATAAAATTGACATATTAAATGCCATAAATGGGTAGTTATCAGTTGAAAGAAATGAATGACCCTGTTACAATGTAAATGTAGCAGGGTTAGTTCACTTCTGGAGTAAATCTTGTTCAAAAAAACAACGTTGCAAAACGCTGTAATTTTTTTAAAACAAGTGGGACATAATATGTCATAGTGGGACACATTTAGACCCGAATGAATACTCTATGAAAGAGGAGATGAAAATGAACCATATTTTAAAGCTACAACAAAAATTATTACCTGATCTAATACCTGTTATCCAAAAGAGATTTCAAATCCTACAATATATACGAATTATGCAGCCGATCGGACGAAGAAATTTGTCTGTTAGCGTAGGATTAACAGAAAGAGTACTTAGATCAGAAGTTGCTTTATTAAAAGAGCAAAGACTGATTAATGTCGCATCTTCTGGCATGACATTAACGGATGAAGGACTAAGCTTACTTCTAGACCTAGAAGAACCAATGCGTGAACTATTCGGTTTAAAAAATATCGAAGACTTGCTTAAGGAAACATTTAATCTTAAGGAAGTAATTGTTGTTTCAGGCGATAGTGACGAGCTGGACTGGGTAAAAAAGGAGATGGGTCGAGCGGCTGTTGGCTGTATAAACCAAAGGCTAGAAACAAATAATATTGTTGCTGTTACTGGTGGTTCCACTTTAGCTGCCGTAGCTGAAATGATGAATGATGACTCTAAAGATCTAAATACCTTATTTGTACCAGCACGAGGCGGTTTAGGTGAAGAAGTAAGAAATCAAGCAAATACAATTTGTGCAAAAATGGCTGAAATGGCAAAAGGTAATTATCGATTACTTCACTTGCCAGATGAACTTAGTGAAGAAGCCTACCTTACTATGATGGAAGAACCAAGAGTAAAAGAGGTTCTAAATTTAATTCGATCTTCTTCAATTGTCGTACACGGCATTGGAGATGCATTTACGATGGCAAAACGAAGACAATCTTCCTCAGAACAGTTAGAAATCTTAACTGAATCTGAAGCTGTTGGAGAGGCATTTGGATATTACTTTAATGAAAATGGTGAAGTTGTTTACAGAGTAAGAACAATTGGTTTACAACTGAATGAATTGGAGAATATACCTTATGTACTAGGAGTAGCTGGAGGATCTTCTAAAGCAAAAGCAATGGCTTCTTTCTTAAAGAAAGGTCATGTAAACATCCTCGTCACAGACGAAGGAGCAGCAAAAGAGTTAATTAAAGGATGTACCCTTTAAAATAAAAAAAGCTTCTACCTATTAAAAGGAGGAAATTAAAAATGGCAACTAAAATTGGTATTAATGGATTTGGACGTATCGGACGTATGGTTTTCCGCGCAGCTTTAAACAACCCAAACGTAGAGGTTGTAGCAATTAATGACTTAACAGATGCTAAAACTTTAGCTCACTTATTAAAATATGATTCAGTTCACGGTTCAGTAAACGCTGACGTAGCAGTTAATGGCGATTCTATCGTTGTAAACGGAAGTGAAATTAAAGTAATTGCTGAGCGTGACCCAGCAGTTTTACCTTGGAGCGATTACGGAGTAGAAGTTGTTGTAGAATCTACTGGTCGTTTCACAGATAAAAAAGATGCTGAAAAACACTTAGGTGGATCAGTTAAAAAAGTAATCATCTCTGCACCAGCTTCTAATGAAGATATCACGATCGTAATGGGTGTAAATGATGACAAATACGATGCAGCTAGCCACAATGTAATTTCTAATGCTTCTTGTACAACTAACTGTTTAGCTCCTTTTGCTAAAGTATTAGACGAAAAATTCGGTATCAAACGTGGTATGATGACAACTGTTCACTCTTACACAAATGACCAACAAATTTTAGATTTACCACACAAAGATTTACGTCGTGCACGTGCTGCTGCAATGAGCATGATTCCAACAACAACTGGTGCTGCTAAAGCAGTTTCATTAGTATTACCTCAATTAAAAGGTAAATTAAACGGTGGTGCTGTACGTGTACCAACTGCTAACGTATCTTTAGTTGACTTAGTAGTAGAATTAAACGCTGAAGTAACTGCTGAAGAAGTTAATGCTGCATTCAAAGCTGCTTCTGAAGGTGAATTAAAAGGTATCTTAGGATATTCTGAAGAGCCATTAGTATCAATCGATTATAACGGTTGCACAAACTCTTCTACAATCGATGCATTATCTACAATGACTATGGAAGGCAACATGGTTAAAATCCTTTCTTGGTACGATAATGAAACTGGTTACTCAACTCGTGTAGTTGACTTAGTAGCTCACATCGCTTCTAAAGGACTATAATTTTAATTAAAATTAATATGAGGGTGAGGGGAATTTCCAATTTCCTCCCCTCTTTTGTTTGATAAAAATCCTCTTTTGTCACTAATCCAACACAATATAAAAAAATACTCTAGAAATAAATTCCAATTGATGTACATAATCTGTTAAAATTGCGGTGACAATATCACAGAATAGATACGACTTTATATGAGACGGATCAACCAGTGAAATTGAATGGATGAATAAAAACAGTAATGGAGGCACCTACTATGAACAAAAAGTCATTACGTGACATTGATGTAAAAGGGAAACGCGTATTTTGCCGTGTAGATTTTAACGTACCGATGGCAAACGGTGAAGTAACAGATGATACACGTATTCGTGCTGCACTTCCTACGATTCAGTATTTAATAGAAAACGGAGCAAAAGTTATTTTAGCATCTCACTTAGGTCGTCCAAAAGGACAAGTAAATGAGGATATGCGTTTAAATGCTGTTGCTGTACGTTTAAGTGAAAAATTAGGTAAAAACGTTATTAAAACTGATGAGGCATATGGACCTAAAGTTCAAGAAGAAATTAGCAAAATGAACGAAGGCGATGTTTTATTATTAGAAAATGTTCGTTTCTACCCAGGCGAAGAGAAAAATGATGATACACTTGCAAAAGAATTTGCCTCTTTAGCTGATGTATATGTAAATGATGCGTTTGGTGCTGCACACCGTGCACATGCTACAACTGCTGGTATTGCAAAATATATCCCTGCGGTAGCTGGCTTCTTAATGGAAAAAGAAATAAGCGTTTTAGGTAAAGCACTTTCTAATCCAGAGCGCCCATTTACAGCTATTATCGGTGGAGCGAAAGTTCGAGATAAAATTAGTGTAATTGAAAACTTACTAGAAAAAGTAGATAACTTAATTATTGGTGGCGGTCTAGCTTATACATTCTTAAAAGCTAAAGGCTATGAAATAGGTCAATCTCTTTTAGAAGAAGATAAAATTGATTTAGCAAATGAATTTATGCAAAAAGCCGAAGCTAAAGGCGTTAAATTCTATATGCCAATTGATGCAATTATTGCTGACAAATTCGGAGAAGATGCAAATACCAGGGAGGTTGATATTGATAGCATTCCTGCGGATTGGCAAGCTCTTGATATTGGACCAAAAACAACTGCTCTTTATGCAGATGTCATTAATAGCTCTAAATTAGTCATTTGGAATGGACCTATGGGTGTATTTGAAATCGATAAATTTGCACAAGGTACTAAAGGAGTAGCGCAAGCATTAGCAGATTCTAATGCATACTCAATTATCGGTGGTGGAGACTCAGCTGCTGCTGCTGAAAAATTCGGTTTAGCAGATAAAATGAGCCATATTTCAACTGGTGGCGGTGCTTCATTAGAATTTATGGAAGGTAAAGAACTTCCAGGAGTTGCATTATTAAACGATAAATAAGTCTTATAGCTTTACAATATTTAGTAATTGAAATAGAGTAAGATGTTCTGTCTTACCAATTGTTAGGAAGGTGTTTCTCATGCGTAAACCAATTATCGCAGGTAACTGGAAAATGAATAAAACGCTTAACGAAGCGATGTCATTTGTTGAAGAAGTAAAAAATAGCATTCCATCATCTGAAACAGTAGATTCAGCAGTTTGTGCTCCTGCATTATTTATTGCACCTATGTTATACGGTGTGAAAGGAACTGATTTAAAGATTGGTTCTCAAAATGTAAGTGATCAAGATAGTGGCGCTTATACTGGTGAAATTAGCCCAGTAGCACTTAAAGATTTAGGTGTAACATATGCGATTATCGGACATTCTGAACGTCGTGAATATTATGGCGAAACAGATGAGTTTATTAATAGTAAAACAAAAAAAGCTTTCGAACATGGTCTTACACCAATTCTTTGCTGTGGCGAAACGCTTGAAGAACGTGAAGGCGGTAAATTTGAGGAAGTTATTCGTACTCAATTAACTGCAGATCTTGCAGGTCTTACAGATGAGCAAGTAAAGAATTTAGTAATTGCTTATGAGCCGATTTGGGCAATTGGAACAGGTAAATCTGCTACAGAAAAAGATGCACAAGATTCATGTAAATTTGTTCGTGATGTTGTAGCAAGTCTTTATGATGAAACTGTTGCAGAATCTGTACGTGTACAATATGGCGGTAGTGTAAAACCTGAAAACATTAAAGAATATATGGCTCAACCTGATATTGACGGTGCGTTAGTAGGTGGAGCAAGTTTAGAACCAGCTTCGTTCCTTGCATTATTGGAGGCTGTTAAGTAATGAGTAAACAACCAGTAGCGTTAATTATCCTAGATGGATTTGGTTTGCGCGATGAAACATTTGGAAATGCTGTTGCACAAGCGAAGAAACCAAATTATGATAGATATTGGAATAAATATCCTCATGCACAATTAACCGCTAGCGGTGAAGCAGTAGGGCTACCTGAAGGACAAATGGGTAATTCTGAAGTTGGTCATTTGAATATCGGAGCTGGACGAATTGTTTATCAAAGCTTAACACGTGTAAATAAGGCAATTCGTGAAGGCGAATTCGAAAAAAATGATACATTCATCGATGCAATTAAAAGTGCAAAAGAAAAAGATAAAGCATTACATATTTTTGGTTTACTATCTGATGGTGGTATTCACAGCCATATTAATCATATGTTCGCTTTATTAAAATTAGCTGCTGAAGAAGGTTTGAAAAAAGTATATTTACATGCTTTCCTTGATGGACGAGATGTTGGTCCAACTACAGCTAAAAAATATATCGATCAAACAGAAGCAAAGTTTAAAGAATATGGTATCGGAGAATTTGCAACAATTTCTGGTCGTTATTATTCTATGGACCGTGACAAACGTTGGGATCGCGTAGAAAAATGCTATTGTGCAATGGTATATGGAGAAGGACCAACTTATACAAGTCCTTATGAATTAATTGAAGACTCGTATGCGAATGGTATCCATGATGAATTCGTTTTACCTTCTGTAATGGTAAAAGAAGATGGAACTCCAGTTGCAACAATAAGTGATGAAGATTCAATTATCTTCTACAACTTCCGACCTGACCGTGCAATACAAATTTCAAATGTATTTACAAACGATGATTTCCGTGACTTTGATCGTGGAAGTAAGTTCCCTAAAAATGTTCATTTCGTTTGCTTAACACATTTTAGTGAAACAGTACAAGGTTATGTAGCATTTAAACCAACTAATTTGGATAACACTTTAGGTGAAGTTCTTGCTCAAAATAATTTAAATCAATTAAGAATTGCTGAAACGGAAAAGTATCCACACGTTACATTTTTCTTTAGTGGAGGCCGTGAAGCAGAGTTCCCAGGTGAAGAACGTATTTTGATTAACTCGCCAAAAGTTGCGACATACGATCTGCAACCTGAAATGAGTGCTTATGAAGTAAAAGATGCATTACTTAAAGAGATTGCTGCAGACAAGCATGATGTAATCATCTTGAACTTTGCAAATCCAGATATGGTAGGACATTCAGGAAAACTTGAGCCGACAATTAAAGCAATTGAAGCAGTTGACGAATGTTTAGGAGAAGTAGTTGATGCAATTCTTGCAAAAGGCGGAAAAGCAATCATTACTGCTGACCATGGAAATGCTGATGAGGAAATTACACCTGAAGGTGAACCTATGACAGCTCACACGACTAACCCTGTACCAGTGATTGTTACTGAAGAAGGTGTTACGTTACGTGAAGATGGGATTTTAGGTGACCTAGCTCCAACAATTCTTGATTTATTAAAAGTAGAACTACCAAAAGAAATGACTGGTAAATCACTTATTAAATAAGTGAACAGTTAATATAAAAGTTATTAATTATGCGTATAACGCAACAAAAGGAGAGATTTTATTATGTCAATGATTATTGATGTTTATGCTCGCGAAGTATTAGATTCTCGTGGTAACCCTACTGTTGAAGTAGAAGTTTATACAGAAGATGGTGGCTTTGGCCGTGCACTAGTACCAAGTGGTGCTTCAACTGGTGAATACGAAGCTGTTGAATTACGTGATGGAGACAAATCTCGTTACCTTGGTAAAGGTGTTGAGAAAGCTGTAGCTAACGTTAATGATATTTTAGCTGAAGAAATCGTTGGATTCGAAGTAACTGATCAAGTTTCAATCGACCGTCGTATGATTGAAGTAGACGGTACTGAAAACAAAGGTAAATTAGGAGCAAACGCAATCCTAGGTGTATCTATGGCAGTAGCTCGTGCAGCAGCTGATGAATTAGGTTTACCATTATACCAATACCTTGGTGGATTTAACGCGAAACAATTACCAGTTCCAATGATGAACATCATCAACGGTGGTTCTCATGCTGATAATAACGTAGACTTCCAAGAATTCATGATTTTACCTGTAGGTGCTGATAGCTTTAAAGAAGCAATCCGTATGGGTACTGAAATTTTCCACAACCTTAAAGCTGTATTACATGACAAAGGTTTAAACACTGCTGTAGGTGACGAAGGTGGATTCGCTCCAAACCTTGGTTCAAACCGTGAAGCCTTAGAAGTAATCATGGAAGCAATTGATAAATCTGGTTATAAAGCTGGAGAGCAAGTATTCTTAGGAATGGACGTTGCTTCTTCTGAATTCTTTAACAAAGAAACTGGTAAATACGATCTTGCAGGTGAAGGACGCACTGGCGTATCTTCAGCTGAAATGGTTGATTTCTATGAGCAACTTTGCAATGATTTCCCAATCCTTTCAATTGAAGATGGTTTAGATGAAAATGACTGGGATGGTCACAAATTATTAACAGAACGTTTAGGTAGCCGAGTACAATTAGTAGGTGACGATTTATTCGTTACAAACACTAAAAAATTAGCTGAAGGAATTGAAAAAGGTATCTCAAACTCAATCCTTATCAAAGTTAACCAAATCGGTACATTAACTGAAACTTTCGATGCAATCGAAATGGCTAAACGTGCTGGTTACACAGCAGTAGTTTCTCACCGTTCTGGTGAAACTGAAGATAGCACAATCGCTGATATCGCAGTTGCTACAAATGCTGGTCAAATTAAAACAGGTTCTGCTTCTCGTACAGACCGTATCGCTAAATACAACCAATTATTACGTATTCAAGACGAGTTAGGCGAAAGCGCAGTATACCAAGGATTAAAATCTTTCTACAACTTAAGAAAATAATTTAATCAAAACTAAGTGCATTAACAAAAAACATAATCCATTATAGACACGTTAAAAAGAGAAGGATCGTCACCTTCTCTTTTTTTTATTGCTAAAAATGTTTTGGTTTAAATATAATTTTAATTAGTAATAATTGGGATTGATTATTAAAGAATCCTAATGTTAAAATAAGAATACACGAACATTAGTTCTTGTGTTTAAGTAAGACGAATAAGGAATTAATTAAAAGTAAGAGAGGGGAAAAAATGTCTACATCTACTCCAACAGCTTCAAATCCTTCAATGGCTTCTTTGTTAAAAAATCCTTTTATCCAGACGATTCTTTCAGCAGGTTTGTTTATTCAAGTAGGTATTTGGATTCGTAATTTTGCAATATTATTATTTGTTGTGGAAAAGACAAATGGTGATGCAACAGCCGTATCACTGATTTCAGTTGCTGAATTTGCGCCGATTTTTATTTTTTCTTTTATCGGTGGAACTTTTGCCGATCGTTGGAAGCCAAAGCGAACAATGATTTGGTGCGATCTTTTAAGTGCTGTATCTATATTTGTTATTTTGCTAGCACTATTATATGGAACTTGGAAGTTTGTGTTTTTTGCTACATTAGTTTCAGCAATCTTGTCCCAGTTTTCTCAGCCTTCTAATATGAAATTATTTAAAGTTCATGTACCAGGTGAGCAAATGCAAGCAGGTATGTCTATATTTCAAACGATGATGGCAGTGTTTATGATTTTAGGTCCAGTATTAGGTACATTCGTATTTCAACAAGCTGGAATGCATGTTTCGATGGCAATTGTAGGTATTGCTTTTCTTATGTCAGCTTTAGTATTAACAAGATTACCTAAAGATCAAGAAGAAGAAAGGGCAGAACATACAACATCATTAACGGAAGAGATGAAGTTAGGATTCCAATACGTTTGGTCTAGAAAAATTCTCGTTTATTTAGGTGGAGTATTTGCAGCAGCAGGATTAGGTATAGGCCTTATTCATCCACTAGCGATTTTTTTAGTAACCGAACGACTAGGATTGGATAAAGAATATTTACAATGGATATTCGCTGCAAATGGAGCCGCTATGATTATAGGTGGTGGCCTAATAATGGTAATATCTAATAAGTTGGCACCGCATGTTTTATTATTAATTGGTATGGCGGTCAATGCGATTGGAATATTTGTAATAGGTTGGTCTGAGATGTTCTGGCTAACGTTAGTTGCTGAATTCTTTATCGGATTATTTATGCCCGCATTGCATATAGGTATTAATACAATCATCTTAAAAAATACTGATGAAAAATTTGTAGGCAGAGTAAACGGTATATTAACACCATTATTTATGGGAGCTATGGTCATTACAATGAGCTTGGCAGGGATTTTAAAGGAGCATTTTTCTTTAGTTTCTATTTATCAAGTTTCAGCATTCTTGTTCATTATTGGAATCATCATTATGGTACCGATGTTCAAGATTATGAAGAATGTCATAGTTGAGGCAAAATCAGAAAACTATTAATTAAAGCCTGATTATTCGTTAAGAGTAATCGGGTTTTTTATTGTGACTTTCGAGGAGTATATAACCACTGAAATCCAAGTGTGAAATTAAAATAAAATTGAATATTAAAGAGTTTTGGTAAATTTGTCGAAAAGATAATTTATTTGATAGTATGACAAAAGTACCTATTCAACAAGAAAGGATTATTTATTGCCTATCTATTGATATAATGGAGGAACTAGAAATTTTACTAAATATTTAAATAAAGGATGAGAAGTTTGAAAGAGAAATACGGCATCATTGATATAGGTTCAAATACAATCAGACTTGTTATATATGAAAAAAGTAAAAGCGGGCGTATAAAAGAAATTGAAAATATTAAAACGGTAGCCCGTTTACGTAAATATTTAAATGATCAAGAAGTTTTGAATACTGAAGGAAAGAATATATTACTTAAAACACTTCTGATGTTTCAGGAAATCACTCGTCATCATAAAATTAGTGAAGTCAAATGTGTAGCGACTGCAACGATTAGACAATCCATTAATCGAGACGAATTGATCCAACTAGTGGCCGAAAAAACTGATTTTACATTACAAATTTTATCGGGTTATGATGAAGCATTTTATGGATTTCTTGCTGTTGTAAATTCTACCCCGATACAAGAGGGAGTTACAATTGATATTGGCGGGGGTAGCACAGAGGTAACTTATTTTAAGAATCGTGAAATGATCCATTTTCATAGTTTTCCATTTGGAGCATTATCTTTAAAGCAGGATTTTATATCAAGCAATATTCCAACTGCTGAAGAAATGAAACGACTTACTCAATTTATACAAAAGCAATTTGAATCTTTAGATTGGCTTAGAGAAAAGCAAGTTCCGATTATCGCAGTTGGGGGAAGTGCTAGAAATGTAGTGCAAATACATCAAAGTTTGGTTAATTACCCGATCATAGGTATTCATCAATATGAGATGAATTTTGAAGAGATAAACTTTTTAAAAAAACATCTTTCATCATTAGAGTTTGACCATATTTTAAGAACGGAAGGTCTATCAAAAGATCGTGCTGATATCATTCTTCCTGCAATTGAGGTCTTTAAAGAGCTTTATTCAATTGTTAATGCGAAGAGCTTTATTTTCAGTAATAAAGGCTTGAGAGATGGTATCTTTATGGAAGAGTGTATATTAAACGGAGAAAAGTTACTTCCTAATGTATTAGACAAGAGTTTTAGTGATTTAGAAAAAGACTATGAAGTAAATATAAAACACGTAAATCATATTAAGGTTTTAGTAAACCAATTAGTAGAACAAATAAATTTATACAATTTAAATCAAATTAAGTCTGGAGATAAATTAGACATAAATCTAGCAGCACGGGTCTATAATATTGGACAATACATAGACGAAGAATCAAGTAGTCAGCATACTTTCTATTTATTATCTAATCGTACAATTGAAGGATTGAGCCATAAAGATCGCATAAAAATTGCTTTAATAGCTTCATATAAGAATAAAAATAGCTTTAAGCAATATGTTAAACCGTTTCTTGAGTGGTTTACAGCGGATGAGCTTAAGAAACTACGCTTTTTAGGGATACTTTTAAAGTTTACCAATAGTCTGAACGCATCGAAAAGAGAAGTAGTAAAGAATATTGAATTTAAATTAAACGACGATGATCTGATCGTACAACTTAAATGTATAGACGATTCAACGGTTGAAGAAATTGAATCTGAAAAACAGATAAAGCAATTAGAAAAGCTATTTAATAAATCAACATATATCTATTTTAAAAAGCACAAATCTGAGTAATCAGAATGTGCTTTTTTATTTTAATTCAAAATTGTCAGTAATTAACAAATTTTTCATATCTTTACAATTTATTAACATAGCGTTAATAATGGGTAAATTTTATTATTGTAGGATTATGGTGTAGATATTAATTAAAAAATAAAGAGATCGTATTTCTAGAATATGTTCAAAAAGGGTGTAAATGATGATAGCGACGAAAGAGTATAGTGGTAGAAAAATAGAGTTAGCAGATCCACAATATTATAATAATCGAGAATTAAGTTGGCTTGCTTTTAATGAACGTGTTTTAGAAGAGGCTTTAGACATACATAATCCATTGCTTGAACGTTTGAAATTTTTGGCAATATTTAGTTCAAATTTAGATGAGTTTTTTATGGTACGTTTTGCTGGCCTAAAGGATCAAGTAAAAGCAGGTTTTAATAAGCCAGAAAATAAGGCTGGTTTAACACCAAAACAGCAACTTTCACAAATTTCAACAGTTGGCCATGAACTTGTGAATTTACAATATAAAACATTCAGAGAAACATTACTTCCAAAATTAAAAGAAGAGAATGTTCATCTAGTAAAATATCATGAGCTTAGTGATCGTCAAAAAAATTATTTAGAAAATTACTTTGAAGAGCAAGTACTTCCCGTATTAACACCAATGGCAATCGATGCGTATAGGCCATTTCCAATGCTATTAAATAAAAGCTTAAATTTGGCAGTCTATTTAGAAGATATGGCAGGGGAAGAAGAAAAGCGCAATAAATTTGCGATTGTACAAGTCCCTTCTTTGTTAAAAAGATTTATATCAATACCTACACTTGATGAAAAGCATTGTTATATTTTATTGGAAGATGCTATTACTGCATATATACATCTTTTGTTTAGAGGTTTTATCGTACGAGAAGTAGCGCAGTTTAGAATTACAAGAAATGCTGATTTGACGATTCATGAAGAAGGTGCGAGGGATTTACTTCGTGAAATAGAAATAGAGTTAAAAAAACGAAAATGGGGTTCGGCGGTTCGACTTGAAATTGGACAGTCTGGCGCGAGTGATTACATTTTAAACTATTTATTAGATGAGCTAGATGTACACGGTAAGGATATATATAAGCTTGATGGTCCACTAGATTTAACATTTTTATTTAGTTTTTATAAGGAATTAGAAAAATATAAAGAGCATTTAGTGTATGAAACATTAATCCCACAGCCGCCACAAGACCTTGAATCTGATAAGGATATATTTGAAAAAATATTGGAACAAGATATATTGCTTCATCATCCGTATGAATCATTTGAGCCGGTATTAGATTTTGTATTAGATGCAGCAAATGATCCGGACGTTTTAGCGATTAAACAAACTTTGTATCGAGTAAGTGGTGATTCCCCAATTATTGAGGCGTTAAAGCGTGCAGCAGAAAATGGTAAACAAGTAACTGTTCTTGTAGAGTTGAAAGCTCGTTTTGATGAAGAAAACAATGTACATTGGGCAAAGGAATTAGAAAAAGAGGGTTGCCATGTTATTTATGGAATGACTCATTTAAAAACGCATAGTAAAATCACACTTGTTGTTCGTAAAAAGAATGGAAGAATTGAGCGGTTTGTCCACTTGGGCACTGGCAACTATAACGATGCAACTGCAAAAATTTATACAGACATGGGACTAATGACTGCTAATCGACAAATCGGAGTAGATGCTACAAATTTTTTTAACTTTTTAAGTGGGTTTATGGAAAAGCCTGACTTTAGGCATTTATCTGTCGCTCCGTATAGTATTCGACATGATTTTATTCGAATGATTGATGAGGAAATTGCTTTTCAAAAACAATATGGAAATGGAAGAATCATCGCCAAAATGAATTCTTTAACTGATAAGCAAATTATCATGAAGCTATATGAAGCATCTAAAGCTGGGGTAAAGATTGACTTAATTGTTCGCGGAACTTGCTGCTTGCGTCCTCAAATAAAAGGTGTGAGCGAAAATATTCGTGTCATTAGTATCGTTGGGCGATTTTTAGAGCATAGTCGAATCTATTATTTTTATCATAATGGGGAGCAGAAAATCTTTTTATCATCTGCTGATTTAATGACACGTAATATGGAAAAACGAGTTGAAATCTTTTTTCCAATTTTCGCTGATCATATAAAAAAGCGAATTATGAGTATCTTACTTATGATGCTCTTCGATACTGCAAAAGCACGTGAGCAAGATGAAAATGGTGTATATCAGTATGTAAAAAGTTCTGGGAATGAGAAATATAATAGTCAAAGTGAATTGTTTAATTTGGCGTATAACGTGTGGGATGATGAAGAGTAATAAACTGAAAGAGAAGGGGAGTTTCCTTCTCTTTTTTGTTCATATGAGCGAATTATTTTTACTAAATTTCTATTTTATAAGGATTTTAGAAATTTGTGCGACTTTCTCATGATGCTCCATTTCTATATAGTAATCATATAATACTTTAGCGTACTTGTTTATAAAAAAAGTATGTTCGTTTAACTGGAAGTTTGTAGGTCCTTTTATTATATGGTCATATAAGATTACATCTTTATTATTTTTGATGCCAGTTAAACCTTAATTATTTTTTCTCGATCTTCTTGCAAACCAAAATGCGATAATAAATGCTCCAATCGAGTCTGCGATTAGATCTGTCATCGTATCAAAATTACCGCCGCCTTGAGTATTAGTTCCAAAAAATTGGTCGCTACTGAATTCCCAAATTTCCCAAATCGCCCCACAAAATACTCCAAAACAAAATACAAATAGGAAAATGAATCCAGCGGACATTTCACTCCGAGACTGTTTGGTTGTCAATTTTCCCATTAAATCAATAGCTAAAAACGCGACTAGCGTGCCACTTAGAAAATGTAAAAACGTATCCCACCAGCCTAAACTATAAAATCTAAGCATTGAACCAAGACATAGGGACCCTATTAAAAAAGCAAAATAAGAAATAATAAACGGAAATGCAAATCGAATTTTAAAAATTTTATCTAGAATGAGTGGGACGAGTGCACAAACGAAGCCACCTAGTGCGATTGGATACCGATAAGAATCGTCTTTCATGTAAAAAATGACGAATAAGACAAGCATTACAATTGCAAAGACAATGCTTAAGATTGTTTGTATGCCTCTTTTCATTTCGAATCCCCCATTCATTTTGATTTTGTTTTATCTCAATTCAAACTTCAAAACAAAACATGCTTAATTTAAAATCCTAAAAATGAGCTTAACTTTGACATAAAAAGTTCACCAAATTGATGATAAATTGTTAAAAATTAAACTATAGAATTAGGAAATATGGATTAGTATTGAATTATGGATAAGAATGGCAATTAGTTGGGAGGATAATTATGAAATTTTTCGCATACTTAAAAGATTTTCTTTGGTATACTATAAAAACATATTTACTTCCATTTATGATAGTTATTGTTTCAATAGTAATTGTTTTTTGGAGACTATTAGGTGATGAATTTACATTTAAATACATACGATTAGAAATAATCTATTTCACTTGTTTTTTCTTATTAGTATCTTTTACAACATATGAGATGAAGGGGCATAAAAATGAATAATTGGGAAGGATTAATTTCGGCGAAGGATCGAACAAAAATCTATTTGCGAAAATATATTCCTGCTGAACCAATTGCTGTGATTCAAATTGTACATGGAATGGCAGAGCATGGTGGAGCTTATGAAAAATTTATTGAATATTTAGTTCATAATCAGTTTGCAGTGTTTATTCATGATCAAAGAGGTCATGGGAAAACAGCGGGGATTGAGGATGATCTAGGTTTTTTTGGTGAAGAAATCGGCTGGGATGAAGTGGCTAATGATATCATTTTTATAAGCAAGATGATCAGAAAAGAACTGAAAGATATTCCTTTAATTCTATTTGGGCATAGTATGGGATCTTATTTGAGCAGACGAGTTGTTCAATTAAATGGGGGACTATACGATGGGCTAATTATTTCTGGAACTGGATGTGATCCAGGAATACTAAGAAAATTAGGAGTTTTTATTTCAAGCGCAGAAGCATTTTTAATTGGAGCTAGTAAGAGAAGTAAGGTTTTAGACTTTTTAACTTTTGGAAACTTCAATAATCATTTTAAGTTTCCTAAAACAAAATATGACTGGCTAACAAGGGACGAGGCTGAGATTGATCGATATTTAAAGGATCCATTTTGTGGTTTTATTTGTTCTTCCAGCTTCTATCGTGAATTGTTAAAGGGGATTGGAATCATACATCGAAAAGATGAAATTAAGAAGACACCAACTTCACTTCCAATTTATATTTTTTCTGGAGATAAAGATCCAGTTGGTCAAAATGGTGACGGTGTAAAGAAGGTTTATGGGTTATATAAAGATATTGGGTGTACAGATGTAAAGTTGAAATTATATGAAGAAGGTCGCCATGAGATGCTTCATGAAACAAATAAAGATGAAGTACATCAAGATGTAAAAACTTGGATTGAAGAAACGATCTTAAAACATTAAATAAGTGTTGTACTCTCATGTTGAAGTATAGTATTCTTCATAGTAGAATAGGAAGTAACAGTATTTTACTGTGGAGGTGAAGAAATGCATACGTTTTTATCTGTACTTTTAATTATTGTTTCAGTACTTATGATTGTTTTAGTTCTACTTCAATCTAGTAAAAGTAACGGCCTATCAGGTGCGATATCTGGTGGTGCTGAGCAACTGTTTGGCAAGCAAAAAGCTCGTGGTTTTGAACTAGTTTTACAAAGAATAACAGTTGTTGTAGCAGTTTTATTCTTCATTCTAACGATTGCTGTAACATATTTTAAACTGTAATAAACAAGCTACCTAAAAGGGTGGCTTTTTATTTTGGTCATGTAAAATTATATCCCTAGATCAGGAAGATATTTCTTTAATAATTAGGGAAAAAAATACAGCCAGGTTTTTGGCTGTATTTTAGTATGTAGAAAATGTCCTAAGTATTAACCTTTCATTGCAGCCCATTCTTCTTTACTTGGACCGTACATTCCAGGAATAGCTAATCCTGCTTGTCTCATTAATACAGTCATTTGGCCACGGTGATGCGTTTGGTGTGAAATTGCCATACGTAGTAATGCATGGATAGGCATTTCAAGAAATCCAAAAGCGTTAATGATTTGATTTAAATCTTTTTCTTTCCACTCTTTTTGTGCTGCTTCAATCATAGCTTTACTAGCTTCTGCGTATTTTTCAGTAATTTCCTTTGCAGTTGCAGGCATTTCTTCCTTGCTCATAGATGCTTCAAATTGTAATCCTGATTGTGAAATGATCGCTTTAATTGCTGTAGTTATATGCCAAGCTAGTTCTCCTAAAGAGCTAAAATCTTCACCAATTGATTGATCAAGTGACTCATCTGTCATAGCATTTAGTAATTTGATTGTGTTTGCTTCTTCCATTTTCCATTCAGTAATAAATTCTTCAACATTATTAAACATAACGTATCCTCCTTTTGTTGGTTAAATTACCAACATTATTATTACCACACCTTTAATTAAATCATAACTAGTAATTTAAAAAAACTGTTTATTGGTAAATTATTGAATTGAAAGGTAAAATAAAAGAACAATTTCTTTACGTAAAATTAGTTAAATATTATTATTAATTACTTATATTGAAGATATCATTTTTTATTTTAAATAAACAAAATCAATTAAAGATAATATAAAAAGTAACGAAAGAAAAATGGATAGAAAAGTTTTGGAGTGAGTATATATGAGAGTAACAATGCCGAAGCCATTTACGTTTGAAGGTGGAGATCGAGCAGTTTTATTATTACATGGATTTACAGGTCATTCTGCGGATGTTCGTATGCTTGGCCGTTTTTTAGAAAAACAAGGATATACTTGTCATGCACCACATTATAAAGGACATGGTGTACCACCAGATGAGCTTGTTCATACTGGACCAGAGGACTGGTGGAAGGATGTAATGGAAGCTTATCAACTTCTAAAGGATAAAGGACATCAAAAAATTGCAGCGGTAGGTCTATCTTTAGGAGGAGTATTTGCACTAAAGCTAGGTTATACTGTTCCTTTGAATGGTATTGTCACAATGTGTTCGCCGATGTACATAAAAAGTGAAGAAATTATGTATGAAGGTGTCTTAGCTTACACAAGAGAGTTTAAAAAACGTGAAGGGAAATCTCCTGAAAAAATTGAAGTAGAGATGGAAGAGTTTAAAAAAACTCCGATGAATACATTAAAGGCTCTTCAAGGTTTAATTAAAGAAGTGCGTGAAAATGTTGATACAGTATATGCACCAACGTTTGTTGTACAATCTACTGTAGATGAGATGATTAATACAGACAGCGCAAATATTATTTATAATGAAGTGCAATCTGATCAGAAAAAATTAAAGTGGTACGAAAATTCAACACATGTTATTACGCTTGGACAGGAAAAAGACATGTTACATGAAGATGTACTAGCATTTCTTAATGAATTGGAATGGTAGAATGAAATCTTTCTGGACAAACTTAAACTAAATACCCTTTAACAGTTAGAAAAAGGAGGGAAAAGTATGAATCAACAATGGAAAGAAAAATTATTGGAATTAATGAAAAGTGAAGATTATAAGCCTTTAAATATTCAAGGGATTGAAGAGGCTATGGAGTTGACTGATGCAAGTGACTTTCGAGAAGTAGTAAAAACGCTCGTTATTTTAGAAGATGAGGGTTATATTGTACGTTCTCGAAACAATAAATACAGTTTACCTGATCAATCTAATTTAGTAAGAGGTAAATTAACTGGCCATGCTAAAGGCTTTGCGTTTGTCATTCCAGAAGAAGCAGGGGCAGAAGATGTATTTATTCCACCGTCAGATTTAAATGGCGCTTTACATGGAGACATTGTTTTAGCTCGTATTACAAAAGAAAAAAGTGATGCACGTAGAGAAGGTACTATCGTAAAAATTGTTGAACGTGGTCAAACGAAAATGGTAGGAACTTACCAGGCTCAGAAAAGTTTCGGTTTCGTTGTTCCAGATGATAAGCGATTCGGAAGCGATATTTTTATTACAAAGAGCAATTCTCAAGGTGCTGTAGAAGGTCATAAAGTTGTTGTAGAACTTACTCAATTTCCAGAGAATGGGAAAAGTGCAGAGGGTATTGTAGTTCAAGTACTAGGACATAAAAATGATCCTGGTGTTGATATTCTCTCGGTTATTCATAAGTTTGATTTACCTCAAGAATTCCCTAAGGAAGTAATGGATCAAGCGAATGCTGTACCAGATGAGATTGATGAATCCGCTATTGGCACTCGTCGCGATCTTCGTGATGAACAAATTGTAACGATAGATGGAGCAGATGCAAAGGACTTAGATGATGCCGTTACAGTAACAGCGCTTGAAAATGGTCATTACAAGTTAGGGGTACATATTGCAGACGTTTCTTACTATGTGACAGATAGCTCACCGATTGATCAAGAAGCACATGATCGTGGAACAAGTATTTACTTAGTTGACCGAGTTATACCGATGATTCCGCATCGCTTGTCTAATGGAATTTGTTCATTAAATCCAAAAGTAAATCGATTTACACTTTCATGTGAAATGGAAATTGACCAAAAAGGTGAAGTTGTTAAGCATGAAATTTTTGAAAGTATCATTAAAACAACTGAACGAATGACATATAGCGATGTAAATAAACTATTAGATGAGCAAGATGCTGAATTACGTGAACGTTACGAACCGTTAGTCCCAATGTTTGAAGAAATGGCTAAGTTAGCGAAAATTTTACGTAATAGACGTATGACTCGTGGAGCAATCGATTTTGATTTTAAAGAATCAAAAGTATTAGTTGATGAGGATGGTCATCCAACTGATGTCGTCATTCGCGAGCGTTCAACTGCAGAAAAACTAATTGAAGAATTTATGTTAGTAGCGAATGAAACAGTTGCTGAGCATTTTCATTGGTTAAATGTACCCTTCATATATCGAGTACATGAGGATCCAAAAGAAGAAAAATTACAACGATTCTTTGAATTTATTGCATCATTTGGTTATACAGTAAAAGGTGCTGGAAATGAAATTCACCCGAGAGCGTTGCAACAAGTTCTAGATATGGTTCATGGGCAACCAGAGGAGACAGTGATTTCAACAGTTATGCTTCGTTCAATGAAACAAGCGAAATATGAGGCTGATAATCTTGGCCATTTTGGATTAGCAGCAGAGTATTATACTCATTTCACATCACCGATTCGTCGATATCCGGATTTAATTGTTCATCGATTAATTCGTAAATATTTAATCGAAAGAAAAATGGATAATGAGACAAAACGTGAGTGGGATGATAAATTACCTGCAATCGCAGAGCATGCATCCAATATGGAGCGTCGCTCAGTTGAAGCAGAAAGAGAAACTGATGATTTGAAAAAAGCAGAGTACATGCTTGATAAAATTGGTGAAGAGTATGAAGGGATTATCAGCTCTGTAACAAATTTCGGTATGTTTATTGAACTGCCAAATACAATTGAAGGATTAGTTCGAGTTGCTGATTTATCAGATGACTACTATAACTATGACGAGCGTACGTACGCGATGATTGGTGAAAGAACAGGGAAAATTTTCAGAATCGGTGATGAAGTTTCTGTTCGAGTAATGAATGTTAATAAAGAAGAACGAGCTATTGATTTTGAAATAGTTGGAATGAAATCGAATAAACCACGTAGAAGCGGTGGTAGAGGACCAGTTAATCTTGGTGGCGGCTCAGGTGGTGGTAGAGGAAGAGGAGGACGCGGCAGAGGTTCTTCAGCTTCAGATCGAAATGGAGACAGCTCTCACAGTGGACGTTCTCGTGGAAGACGTGGCGATAGTTCACCTCGAAATGAAGAGAAAGATAGCGGACGTGGTGGTAAATCATCGAGAAATAAACGCGATGATCGTTTTAATCCAACGAAAAGCAAAAGTAAGAGCAAAAAGAACAAGCCTTTTTACGAAAAAGTAGCAAAAGGTAATAAAAAACGATAGTAAGGTAAAAAGCAGTGGATAAATTTGTCCACTGCTTTATGTATACAAACATAATTTATCATTATCCGACAGAAAACTACTTCCTCAATTACATGAAGGTGTCATAACACCAGTAATAGGTAGGAGATGAAAGACGGGTGGCGATAACCAAAACGCTTTCTTCTTATGCTACTATTCTGTACAATAGATAATGTAAATACCGTAGATAAAGAATGAATTCAAGTGTAGTGCTTGTTGCGTAAATAGAACTCGTCTGGTGGTTGTCATTCGCCTATACCATTCAAGAGTCGCAAATAGAACAACTGTAATACCCCTCAGTAAAAAACAGGCTGAGTACGTTTCTCCTAGCGTTAGGTGAAACCAAACCGTAGGTACTACGGGGTTAGCTTGGTAAATAAAAGTAACCTCTGCTGGTAAAGAATCACTAGTAAGTATGCTTTGTTCCCAAGAATCTCCCACTTCAAACAACCTGTAAGGGTGTTAAGTGGTGAATAGTTCAAGGTAAAATAAGTAAAGATAGAGAGGTGTTATTTATGCCAAAAGGTGAAGGGAAAGTAATTGCTCAAAATAAAAAAGCGTATCATGATTACTTTATTGAAGAAACGTATGAAACTGGTATCGTTTTACAGGGTACTGAAATAAAATCATTACGTGCTGGTAAAGCTAATTTAAAGGATTCCTTTGCACGTGTTCAGGGCGGAGAAGTATGGCTTCATAATATGCATATTAGTCCTTATGAACAAGGGAATCGTTACAATCACGAACCATTACGTACTAGAAAATTACTACTACATAATAGAGAAATCGTGAAATTAATCGGTTATACAAAGGAAACAGGTTATACTTTAGTACCTTTAAAAATTTATTTGAAAAATGGCTATGCTAAGCTATTACTCGGATTAGGTAAAGGTAAGAAACAATATGATAAACGTGATGATTTAAAGAAAAAAGAAGCAAAACGTGAAGTGGAACGTGCATTCAGAGATCGTCAGCGAATTTAATTGGATAAATGTTGAAGCGTTGGAATTCTGTATTTCTTTTAGAAACAATTGTTAATTGCATCTTTAGTTGGATATGCTATAATAAGTTTGTAAGTTAATCAGCAACACAAATTGCACGATGTGCAGTTTTTATAAATTATGAAGCCTTTGCTTTATGCTTCGTAAGTCACTCATAGCGAACAGATCTGAATAAGTTCTGGGAGCATTTTATATGGGGACGTTACGGATTCGACAGGGGTAGTTCGAGCTTAAGTTGCGAGTCGAGGGGTCGGCCTCGTTAAAACGCAAAAGCCAATAACTGGCAAAAACAACAATTTCTCTTTAGCTGCTTAATTGCACTAAAGGCTCCTCCTATGTATCGCCCATGTGCATAGCTTAGAGGGGTTCACTCATTAGTGGGCTACGCCGGACTTCGCCGTCTGAGGGGAATGGAAGAGATTAATCAGACTAGCTATCAGGAAGCCTGTCATTGGGCTGAATGGTATGCGAAATTCTAATACAGTGACTACGCTCGTAGAAGCTTAAGTGCCGATATTCTTGGACGTGGGTTCGACTCCCACCGTCTCCACCAATACATATTGTTTGGTGGTTTTTTTATGCCTAAAAATCGGGAAAATAAAGACCTCTTAAAACGTTGATTTATTATTGTTTTAAGAGGTTTTTTGTGACTTAATGCATATAAATGTCAGCATTACATTATTATGCTTTAAAATTAACCTGACAATTTTATACTTTAACATTAACTATGAGTTTTATTCTTGTTAATATTTCAATGTTCTCTTACAGTGAAGTTGAGAATTGGATTAATTGATGTTTCATGTTTCATTAACCTACTTTCAAATTGATTGGATTAAAAAAATTTATATAGGTTAATCCAAGCAAAAAGGATCTTCTTTGGGAATCCTTTTTTTATTTCATTAATTTCTGTAGAGATAAATTTCCTTGTAAGAACTTAATGAAATATTGGATACAATGTTGTCAATAAATAATAACTATATTAACTGACTAATAATTCTGAATAATTAGAATTAAATTTAGCAAAACTTCTACTTGAAGTAGTTCAGAGAGGTGAAAATAATAAATCCATTTTTCATTTACATAGATCAAAAAATGTCAAAAAATTAATAATAAAAAGTAAATTTTGTTAATGTAAATAATGGAATATAGAAATACACAATCAAGAGCTTAATAAAAAAGTGTAAATTCCCCCAAATTTGATGATTTTGCATTATTTTTTAAAAAAGGGGAATCTATCAGAATTTTCAGGTCTTTTGGACTGAAAAAACGGGATAAAAAGACTCGTTTCGACGAAAAAATGATAAAATATGTTAAATTTTATATCAAAACCAAGGATTTCTTTCGACGATTAAAGACAATTTCCTGCATATTCCCCCAATAAAGTTTTATTAACTTTTAGAGTAATATTAAGTCACAGGTTATTATTATTTAATATTCTTAAATATTTATAATAATTAATCATCAAGACGTTTAAAAGTGGGGGGAGTAACATGAAAAAGAGACAAAAGAAACGAACAATATCGGCTGTTGCGTTAAGTAGCGCGATGTTGCTAAATATGGTCTTACCACAAAGTGCCATTCTTGCACATGCGGAGTCGAATGCTGATCAGAAAAATCCATCTGATGGAACGTTCACAGCTGATGAGGTGAACAAGATTCTAGCTGGATTAACACCAGAACAAAAAGAAAGCATCAACAAACTGACTGGTGCAGATAACACACAAAAAATCCACGTCGATCAGAAAGATTTAAAAAGCGGAAAAAATATTGACGTCATCGTTCAATTTAAAGTGGATCCAGCAAAGATCCAAATCATAAAGCAATCACTTGAAAAAGGAAGCGCAAGTGCGCAAACATTTGCGGCTGATTACACAGAAGCAAAACAAAAAGTGGCGGATGCACATGCGAAATTTAAAGCGTTTGTCAAGACGCAACCAAGTAAGCAAATCACTGGTGGAAAAGAAGTTTCTTCTAATATAGAAATAACAAGAGAATACACGGATGCATTCAACGGGGTTGCGCTATCGGTACCTCCGAGTATGGTTCAATCGATTGCCAGTCAGGCGGATGTTGCTTCGATTTGGTCAGTTGTCCAATACGAAGTAGAAGAAGGAACACCTTCATCTGGTGAAACAGCGACAGCGACCGAGACACCGGCGACTGGAAAACCAACTGCAGGACTTTCATTAATGGGAATCGATAAGCTACATGCAGAAGGGAACACAGGGAAATTCCTGTCAGGTCCAAAACAAGGTCAACGAGTAAAAGTCGGGGTACTGGATACAGGGATTGATTACAACCATCCAGATTTATATAAAGTAACACACGATGCGGACGGCCATTTATATGAGGGGCACGACTTTGTTAACGCAACAGTTGATGCAGATGGAAACGAGAACCCGGTAGATGATCATGATCCGATGGAAACGATCTATCCGGATTGGGAAGCTGCAAGAGAAGCTTCACCTGGAAGTGTATCGTCTAATTACAAAGATTATATTACGGAGCATGGTACACACGTATCCGGTACGATTGCAGCAAGTACGACAGCGAATAATAACATTTTTTCAGCAGATGGTGTTGCACCTGATGTTGAACTTCACGGGTACCGTGTACTTGGTCCGGGTGGGCATGGTAATTCTTACTCCGTACTAAGCGGAATTGACCAAGCGGTGAAAGATAAAATGGACGTCGTGAATCTATCTCTAGGTGCATCGATTAATGACCCATTTTACCCGACTAGTATCGCGATTAACAATGCAACATTACAAGGTGTCGTTTGTTCAGTTTCTGCAGGAAATTCAGGACCAGGCGCCGCGACAGTTGGGGCACCAGGGGCTGCACCACTTGCCATTACGGTTGGTGCAAGTACGGTTCCAGAACAAATTCCTGTACAAACTGTCAAATTCGGTAACACGCCTTATCAAGCGCGTTTATTCGGGAAACATTTCGCAGACGCTGATGATGCGTTCAAAGGATTGTCGATTCCAGTCGTCGACGTTGGTCTAGGAAGCGAAGATGATTATGCAGGAAGAGACATGACCGGAAAAATTGCCCTTGTACAACGCGGAGGCGAGTATTTAACCCAAAAAATGGCTCACGCGAAAGAATCTGGGGCAAAAGGGATGATTATTTGGGATAACACAGCGGATGAAGCATCTCAAGGGTATACGCCAAATTTCTTAGGGATTAGCGGCGATAATGTGTATGCGATTTCCATTACACAAGCACAAGGCGAAGCGATGGTTAAAGCAGTCAAAGCCGACCCACAAAACGCAAAGATTACGTTCCCAATGACGCTGGATGCACCACTCAACAAACCGGCTGATGAATTGGCATCGTTCAGTTCAACAGGACCAGTAAAAGATTGGAGCATCAAACCAGACATCATCGCACCAGGTGTCGACATTTTCTCAACGCAACCATACGATGTGTGGGAACCAAATCCTAGTAAAGATTATAAATATGCTTATCAATCCATGTCGGGTACATCAATGGCTGCACCTCACGTAACAGGGATTTCAGCGCTTGTATTAGCTGCACATCCGGATTACACACCAGCCGATGTCAAAACGGCCTTAATGAATACAGCAAAAGATGTGAATACGGATTCAAAAACATACAGTGTGTACCAAGTTGGTGCAGGACGTGTGGATCCAGTCCGAGCAATTCACTCAAATATCAAAATTCAAGTGTTAGATAAAGCGACAAGTATCGATGGGCAAAATCAATATACACAAATCGATAACACAACAGGTAGCTTCTCGTTTGGCTTTAATGGACGCGGAGAAGGGGCAAAACCTGGTTCGGATGATGTCGTCCAGTCAAAAGAGTTTTCGATTACAAACCAAGGTTCAACAAATAAAACATTTAAGCTAAGTTCAAAGTTCATCACGACAAAATTTGCGGTTTCAAATCCAGTTGGACAAGGTACCGGAAATAATGTCAAAATCGATTTTTCGACTGGTGAGTCAAATGTAACATCTTTAAGTGTGGACGGAAATAGCGCAGTGAAAGCGAAAGCGACAATTACTGTACCAGCAAACGCAGTAGACGGTACGTACGAAGGATATGTAAATGTCGTGAATGCAAATGATGCGAACGAATCATACCGCTTGCCGTTTACAATCACTGTTGCTGAAAAAGGGATTGATTTTAGTGTAGACATCAAAGCGATGACACTAACCGAGCGTTATACTGGAAACTATAACCCAAATATTGGCGCACCTGGTTCAGGCTATCGATTCTCGGTTAACAGCTCAATGGATAGTGCCTATGTGCTATTGAAGGATAAAGATGGAAATTATATCGGAGTCGTACAAAATGTGAGCAATATCAGTGGCGCTGGTCCTGGGGTTGTTTATGGTCCGATCCAAATGCTGACTGGTGGACTCTATCTACCATTTACAAAACCATATAATGGCTCACTTGATCAAACTGGCATCGCGACCAAACCTGAGGTTCTAAAAGAAGGTGCCTATTCAGTTGAGATGGTCGCAACAGACAAAGATGGGAAAAAGTTTACAAAAGAAGACACGCTTTATGTCGACTACACAGCACCTACCTTAACGATGGATAGTGATTCGCAGCCAGGTATTTATGAAATCGACCCAACAGGATACAACCAAGGACAAGAATTCAAACAATTTTATGGGACAGTTTACGACTCGAATATTGATGTCATGAAAAAAAATGGCGAAACGTCGTTAATTGATCTTGGTACGCGTAAGCCTGCACCTGTCGATCAAGGGCAGAACACAGTGTATGGATATCAAGATGGTCCATTTGTCACGACAGTTTTTAATACGGATAAAGATGGACGATTCCATTTTGGCTTAACACCTGAAGACATTAAGGCAAGTGGAGAGAAATTTGTCATCTATCCTCAAGACTATGCTGGAGCAGGTGACTGGTATTCAACGAAGAAAAAGTATTACTTCATTAAAAAAGGTTCGCCGTATGTAACCGTTACAACTTCTGGAGGCGTAGACCCAACACTCGAAAGCAAAGGGAACGTGGTCGTTGAACCGAAAAAACCATTTAAAGTGTCACTAGCGACGAAAAATGGAATTGGCATGGCCGGCGGGACATTTACCATTAATGCTAGAGCTACCCTTGAATATTCGAATATTAAGCTTTCTGACGAATATCGTAACTATTTAAGTAGTAAAGGCATTACACCGACACTAACAGTTGGTCAACCTTATGTAGATCAACACACAGGTAGAAATTCAATCGATGTGACCATTTCAGGCGTTTCTGAAGCAGGCGCACTGACAAAAGACACGCAAGACATGAAGATTTTAGAAGCAGATTTAACGTATAAAGATGAAGAAGCATATGTTGGCCCACTCGACGAAGAGTTCGCTGTCGATCAATCGAGCTTCACAATGGCAGGAAAAGAGACAGTCGTTCCGGCTTTCTTAACGAATATGCCACTTCTCAAACAACCGATCTCACAAGTGACGGGCGGTCTGTTTGCGGAAAGCTTCAAAACAAACAATTTAAGTGGTAGCTTTACGAATATTACGAAGGATACAGGTGCGATTGTTACGGCAAAAGATGCCGATGGTAATACGTATGTAACCGATAACTCAAGTAACGCAAACACCATTGGATACTATGGTAATACAACAGGTACGTATGCGATTTCAATGAAAGCAAGTGATAAACCGTATTCAATTGAAACGTATATGCCGGGTCATTTCAAAGGCTATCAAACAACGCCAGTGATTGGTTACAATAAATTCGGTTATCAATCAGGCTCATACTTTGATTTCGCATCAATGAACACACCACTTTTACTTGGTGGAGATGTGAATGGCGATAATGTCATTGATATGAAAGATTTAGTTTCAGAAATCCAAGCATATGCTGATTTCGATTTTCTAAAAGGTGTATCAGCACCTTCTCAGGAAAAAGCGGAATTCTTTACAAATTCTATTGCTCATCGAAATAATGACATTAGCTATGCTTTCTCAGGACTAAATGGATTAGGCAGTTACTCTTTCAGTAGTATTGATTACAATGATTTTTACTATATCTTGAAAAACTTTGGTCAGAAAAATCAAAGTGCGATTGCTGCAGGTAAGGTAGTCCCAGAACCACAACTTACTTTGACAGACAATCTAACGATTACATCAAATAGAGGAAATCGTACTGCTTCTTCTGATGATTCGAAAGTGAAAACCTATACGTTATCTGCTGGTAATGGTCTAAACGATGTCTTGGCAAAACTGAATTTTGCAGGCCCGACGCAAAAGACTTCAGTAACGCAATTACCAACTTTCCAAGATTTGAAAAATGGTTCAACTGTTTCGCTTATCCCAACGAGCACTGTGCTATTAGACGATGTGATCTGGCGAAATGCGATTACAAAGGTTGAATTAGGAGTAGGCGGTAATTTCACGGATGTAACGAATGCAGTTGTACCAAATACAACTGATAAAGCCGTATCAATCACATCCGGTTATTCTAAGTTTGATCCGCAACTAGGAACCGTATTTGTACCGGCTACACTAAAATTACACGGTTCGTTATTTAATACGACTGGTACGTACACCGTTCGGATCACAGCGAATGGCTACCAACAAGTCACAACAAGCTTTACCATTGCATCTGTGCCGATTCCAACTCCTAGTATTCCAATGGTCACAGATCCAGCAAAAGCGCATGTCGGAAAAGATATCACGTTTAACTACACATTTGCTGACGATTCAAATTGGCGAAATGGGATCAATAAAATCGTTGTCAAAACAAGAGGTTATAGAACAGGAATTGACATTACGAATCTAAAAGATGCGAATGGTAATCTGTATTACGATCTTTCACAACCAGGAAAAATTACATTTAAAGCCGGTTTATTTAAAACAAATGCAACAATTGATCCGAATGTCTATACGGTTAATGCAGCGATTAATCCAGGTGGAACGAACGATTTACCAGAAACGTATTCATTCGAAATCAATTCAACTGGTTTAGACGGGACAATTTACCCGTTGGTCACAATCGGTGGAGATAGCACCTATGGTACGATGCAAGCAATTGGGTATAGCGTCTCATTTGATTCAAAAGGTGGAAGTATGGTTGACCCAATCTCATTCGGTTATAAACCAAGTCAATCTCGAAATGGTAGTGCAGGTAAATTAATTGCAAATAGCCCGCAAGCAAATGCAAGTAATCCACTATCTGTCAAATCTGGCTATAATTTTGTTGGATGGTATATTGTTGATCCAATCACGAATGAAATGACAAACGTCTTATGGGATGTAACTAAAAACTATACGTCGGATGTAAAAGTTGCGGCGAAATGGCAAGTGAATTACACGCAAAACTATTCACCTGTTGATGTGTCGAAACCAGCTGGTGATAATTTAGGTGGTACCGTACTGGGTGAAGGTCCGGTTAAGATTAAAATCCCAGACTATGCAACAACTACACCATGGTTAAAAACAAAGAATGATATCGCAAAAATTGACGCAACGTACAAAAAAATGAAAGCAGATGGCACATTTGAAACAACAAACAGTACGGTTACATTAGACCCAAGTACGTATAACTTAGTCGATAATGGTGACGGTAGTGGTTCGTTAACGTTCACAACGGCGACAGAGACTTATGCGACTGCTCACCCGAGTGAAAAGTTTGCATTTAGTCAAGCACCAGATTTCAATGGTTATCAATTGACCCTAACGTCAACAACTGGTGAAACCGTTCAAATTCCAAATGTGAAGCTAGGTTATCGCCGACACATTGATTTAAATGGTGGCACATTAAATTTAGCGACTGATACTTTCTTCGGCGACAAACTAGTCAACGGGAAAACAACTGGGATTGATATGACGACAGCAGCAAAAAAAGTAACAAATGGCGCCCTTTCGATGATGCCAAACCTTTATTATGATGCAGCTGGAACAAGCGGACAAACTGTACCGATTTCAATCTCAACTGGTAAAGTATTGAAAAACAATGAAACGTACTACATCGTTTGGATGAAAGCACCGCCTCAAGTCGCAAAAGATGTTGTAGGAAATATTGTTGGAAGCGATCTTACGTTACCGTTTACAGATGACGGAACGTGGCGAAATAATATTAAGCAAATTAGCATTGGTTCAAAAGTACTAAACGCGGGGACGGATTATAAGATAACGTATGATTCCGTTACACACAAAGGTTCAATTACACTTGATAAATCATTGTTTACAGCAGGACAAAAAGTAAATGTGAACATTACATCAGAAGGATATTTGGACGCGCAAGTGATAGACCAAGTCATTGGTAACACTGTATCGTTTGAAACAAGCGGTGGCGATGCAATCGAACCGCAAATCGTCGACTCACGTGTCACGAAGCCAACTGACCCAACAAAAGTTGGATACAAATTTATTGCATGGTACAGTGACGCAGCGTTAACGACACCGTTTGATTTCACAAGCGTTGTGACAAAACCAATGAAACTGTATGCAAAATATGCCTTAGCTACATCAATCGTATCAGCCGATACAACGGATAATGCATTAGGCAATGAGATCACACTTGAATTTAGCGACAGAGATTGGGCAAATGCGATTACGACTATCAAAGTGGCTGGCTCAGCGATTGATGCAACAAACTACAAAATCGATGCAGCGCACGGCACACTGACAATCAATCAAAGTGTATTCAAAAAAACAGGTGACTTTAGCATCAGTATTAGCGCAAAAGAATATGCAGATGTGACAGTGAGCCAAAAAATCGTAAACGGAAATACCATTCACTTTGTGTTAAAAGGTGAAAAAGCGCCATTTGACGTAAAAGACCAAATCGTCGTACGTCGTATTGCAGAACCAACCGTACACGGATACGATTTAAAATGGTTCGCAGATGAAGCTTGCACAATCCCTTGGGATTTCACAAATTCAATTTACTCTGCAAAAACAATTTACGGAACTTGGAAAGCAGCTAAATATACTGTAATCTATAACACACAAGATGCTGGACTAGTCGTATCAGTTAAAGCTGAGTACAACTCATTACTTGATGAAACAAAACCAACAAGAACAGGCTATACTTTCCTTGGTTGGACGAAAGATGCTGAAGGTAAAACACCATGGAACTTTGATACTGACAAAGTAACAGACAACACGATCCTTTATGCGAAATGGGATATTAATTCTTACACTGTTCACTTCAATAGTAATGACGGCAGTCAAGTTGCTGACAAAACTGCAACATATAACTCGGCGATCACTGCACCGACAACAAACAGAACAGGCTATACGTTCGTTGGATGGTACAAAGATGCTGAAGGTAAAGTAGCTTGGAACTTTGCAGCAGATAAAGTAACAAGTGATACAACGTTATATGCGAAATGGGATATTAATTCTTATAAAGTGAACTATGTAAGCAATGGTGGTTCAACAGTTCCTGCTCAAACTGCAGATTACAATAGCGTCGTTAATTTACCAAAACCAACAAGAACGGGCTATACGTTCGCAGGATGGTACAATGATGCTACATTAAAAACACCAGTAGGAAATTCTTTAAAATTAACAAATAACATCACACTTTATGCAAAATGGAACATTAACACGTATACTGTTAAATTTAACAGTAACGGAGGAAGTTCAGTTGCTTCAAAAACAGCAAATTACAATTCTACAATTAGCCAACCAGCATCACCAACAAGAAAAGGTTATGTCTTCGTTGGATGGTACAAAGATGCTGCAGGTAAAGTAGCTTGGAACTTTGCAAATGATCGAGTTACAGCAAACACGACGATTTACGCGAAATGGGTAGCAATTCCAGCTAAACCATCAAATTTTAAAGCAACAAAGAGCGGGAAATCTTCGGCTAAGTTAACGTGGTCAAGTGTGTCAGGTGCTACAGGTTATGAAATTGTTAAGTCAACATCTAAAACAGGTTCATATTCTCACCTAAGCGACGTAAAAACGACATCTTACACAAATAATGGATTAAGTAAAGGTAAAACTTATTATTACAAAGTTCGTTCTTTCAAATATGATGGATCGAAAAAAATCTATAGTGACTGGTCGAGTATTATAGCGATCAAACTATAAAAAAAAATAACAAATTACAAATTTCTCTTAAGCAAAAAATCAGAAAGGGTGCTGATATCCCATTAAGACATGTGATTAAACACCCTTTTTGAAAGTAAAACGATTAGAAAATTTTTTTCAAATACAAACTTTCCCTTAAAATAAATAAAAAAAACCATTCGTAATTGAATAATGCACCTCCAATTGTTAGTTGTGTCTTACAATTGAGGTACATTGCAATAATACGAGTGGTATTTTTTTGATATAATCTTTTTCAACCAAAATTTATATTGATTTGGTTATAAATTTAAAACAAAATCACTATCGAATGAACTTCGCGTACGTAGCCTTCTAATGACAATATAAATTGGAGAGACTGCGGATTCGCTTCATTAAGTATCATTGATTCAGAATAATATTTTTTTGCTAGGTCGTAGTTTTTTCTTAGGTAGTGTTCATAAACAAGATAATAATAAATTTTTGATTTTGAGGCTATGTATACAACTGTTCCTGGTATTAAAGTAAAAGAATGTTATAAGTAAATTTATAAAGTAAAAAGATGTTACAAGTTTAAATTTAGACAATTGAAAATGGTGTAGTAAGCTTCAAAAATTTATTTTAGTTATAGAAAAAGGTAGCTATTATTAATAAAACCTTGATAATACTGAATTTCTGGGGATGACATTATTATGCTTTAAAATGTAACATTATTATGATTTAAGTCACATTATGCCTAAAAATCGGGAAAATAAGGACCTCTTAAAACGTTGATTTATTATTGTTTTAAGAGGTTTTTCTATTTTAGGAGTAAATTATTTTTTTTATCGTATTATCTAAATTGATATATTATCTGAGGACAAAACGTTTAAACGACCTAATGCTTTTAAAGTATTTATACTGATATAAATTAAAGAGTGTTTAAACAACTTCTCCCTGTACCCAAAACTGTGATCTAATCTACTTACAGTTTTTATTTATTATAAAGAAATGAATAGCGAATCTTTGAGAATAGGAACAATTTAAAAACGACTTTAAAATTCATTGATGTTTTCTAATGTAAGAAAATAATGGGATTTATAATCAGAAAATTTAAAAAATATATTTAAATGTAGAAAATTCCCCCAAATCAGACTAAATTTCAATAAAATTATAAATATAGAATTTCACTGATAAATTAGGTATATAGAACTAATAGATGAAGATAAAGCAGTGTATTTATGCGTAAAAACCCATAGATTAGGCTGTTTTTGGTAGATAAATGAGTTGATTTTGTTCGTCAGATGACGACAATTTCCTGCAAATTCCCCCAATATAGTTTACGTATTTTTTAAAGTATTATTATGGTAGATTAATTAATTTGTATTTTTTTAGAATATTTTTAATTCTTAACCGAAAAGTTCACTCAAATGGGGGAGATTTAATGAAGAAGAGGCAAAAGAAACGAACGTTATCGGCTGTTGCATTGAGTAGTGCGATGTTACTAAATGTCGTATTACCCCAAAGTGCGATTCTTGCACATGCAGAGTCGAATGTCGATCAGAAAAGCTCATCTGATGGGAAATTTACAGCAGATGAAGTGAACCGCATTTTGGCTGGATTAACACCAGAACAAAAAGCGAGCATCAATAAGCTGACTGGTGCGGATAACACACAAAAAATCCACGTCGATCAGAAAGATTTAAAAAGCGGAAAAAATATTAACGTAATCGTTCAATTTAAAGTGGATCCAGCAAAGATCCAAATCATAAAGCAATCACTTGAAAAAGGAAGTGCAAGTGCGCAGACATTTTCTGATGATTACACTGAAGCAAAACAAAAAGTTGCGGATGCACATGCGAAATTTAAAGCGTTTGTCAAGACGCAACCAGCTAAGCAAATTACTGGTGGAAAAGAAGTTCAAACGGATGTCCGCATCACAAGAGAATACACAGATGCATTTAACGGGGTTGCACTATCGGTTCCACCGAGTATGGTTGAAGCGATTGCAAGTCAGGCGGATGTTGCTTCAGTCTGGTCGGTGGTTCAATACGAAGTAGAAGAAGGAACTCCTTCATCTGGCGAAACACAGGCAGCAACTGAAACTCCTTCGACTGGAAAACCAACTGCAGGACTTTCATTATTGGGTGTCGATAAACTACACGCTGAAGGAATCACAGGTAAATTTTTGTCAGGTTCAAGACAAGGTCAACGAGTGAAAGTTGGGGTACTTGATACAGGGATTGACTACAACCATCCTGATTTATATAAAGTAACTCACGATGCGGACGGTCATTTATACGAAGGACATGACTTTATTAATTCAAAAGTTGATGCAGATGGAACCGTGACTCCAGTAGATGATCATGACCCGATGGAAACGATCTATCCCGATTGGGAAGCGGCAAGAGAAAATCCGAATCCACAAGAAGGTGAGCCATCTCCTAATTACAAAGATTATATTACGGAACACGGTACACACGTATCAGGTACGATTGCGGCTAGTACGACAAATAATAATAACGTTTTTTCAGCGGATGGTGTTGCACCAGATGTTGAACTTCACGGGTACCGCGTACTTGGACCGGGTGGACATGGTTCTTCTTACGCTGTACTAAGCGGAATCGACCAAGCAGTAAAAGATAAAATGGATGTCGTGAATCTATCGCTCGGTGCGAATATTAATGACCCATTTTACCCAACGAGTATCGCGATCAACAACGCAACCTTACAAGGTGTTGTTTGTTCAGTTTCTGCAGGAAATGCAGGACCAGGCGTCGCGACACTTGGTTCACCAGGAACTTCACCACTTGCCATTACGGTTGGTGCAAGTACCGTTCCAGAACAAATTCCTGTGCAAACCTTAAAATTCGGTAATACGCCTTATCAAGCGCGATTATTCGGGAAACATTTTGCAGACGCTGATGATGCGTTCAAAGGATTGTCGATTCCAATCGTCGATGTTGGATTAGGAAGTAAAGATGATTATGTAGGAAGAGACATGAGTGGAAAAATCGCCCTTGTGAAACGCGGAGGCGATACTTTAACTCAAAAAATGGCCAATGCGAAAGATTCTGGAGCAAAAGGGATGATCATTTGGGATAACCAAGCGGATGAAGAAACACAAGGGTATAATCCAAACTTTTTAGGGATTAGCGCTGACAATGTATATGCAGTTTCGATTACACAAGCACAAGGTGAAGCACTCGCTAACGCAATCAAAGCCGATCCCGGGAACGCAAAAATTACGTTCCCAATGACGCTCGATGCCCCACTCAACAAACCGGCTGATCAATTGGCATCGTTCAGTTCAACAGGACCAGTAAAAGATTGGAGCATCAAACCAGACGTCATCGCACCAGGTGTTGACATTTTCTCAACGCAACCATACGATGTGTGGGAACCAAATAGTGATAAAGATTATAAATATGCCTATCAATCATTGTCAGGTACATCGATGGCTGCGCCTCACGTAACAGGGATTTCAGCACTTGTGTTAGCTGCACATCCGGATTACACACCAGCCGATGTGAAAACTGCATTAATGAATACAGCAAAAGACGTGAGTACCGATTCAAAAGCATACAGTGTGTACCAAATTGGTGCAGGACGTGTGGATCCAGTTCGAGCGGTTCACTCAAACGTCAAAATTCAAGTATTAGACAAAGCGACAAGCATTACAAATATCGATGGGCAAGATCAGTATACACCAATCGATAACACGACAGGTAGCTTCTCGTTTGGTTTTAATGGACGCGGAGAAGGAGCGAAACCTGGCTCGGATGATGTTGTCAAATCAAAAGACTTCACGATTACAAACCAAGGTTCAACAAGTAAAGCGTTCAAATTAAGTTCAACGTTCATCACAACAAAATTTGCGGGTTCAAATCCAGTTGGACAAGGCACCGGAAATAATGTGAAAATCGACTTTACGATTGGTGAGTCGAATGTAACGTCTGTCAGTGTGGACGGAAAAAGCTCTGTAAAAGCAAAAGCGACGATTACCGTGCCAGCAAATGCATTAGACGGTACGTATGAAGGATATGTGAATGTTGTAAATGCAAATGATGTGAGCGAATCATACCGCATCCCATTTACCATCACCATTGCTGAAAAAGGAATAGATTTTAAAGTAGATATCAAAGCGATGACACTGGGAGAACGTTATACAGGAAACTATAACCCTAATGGGGGACAACCTGGTTCAGGCTATACGTATTCTGTTAATGGTTCAATGAATAGTGCCTACGTACTATTGAAAGATAAAGATGGAAACTATATCGGAGTCGTACAAAATGTGAGCAATATCAGTGGGGCTGGTCCTGGGGTCGTTTATGGTCCGATTCAAATGCTGGTTAATGGACTCTATTTACCATTTACAAAACCATATAATGGCTCACTTGATCAAACTGGCATAGCGAAAACACCTGTGGAGCTAAAAGAAGGTGCCTATTCAGTTGAGATGATTGCAACGGACAAAGATGGTAAAAAGTTTACAAAAGAAGACACACTTTATGTAGACTACAAAGCACCTACCTTAACGATGGATAGTGATTCGCAGCCGGGTATTTATGAAATCGACCCAACTGGATACAATCCAGGACAAGAGGTGAAGAAGTTTTATGGAACCGTTTATGACTCGAATATTGATGTAATGAAAAATAATGGCGAAACGACGTTAAAAGATTACGATACGCTTAAGCCTGCACCTGTCAATCAAGGGCAGAACACAGTGTTTGGTTATCAAGATGGTCCATTTGTCACGAAAATATTCAAAACCGATGGAAATGGTCGTTTCGATTTCGGCTTAGAACCTGATGACATTAAAGCAAGTGGAATGAAATTTGTCATCTATCCTTCTGACTATGCTGGAGCAGGCGACTGGTATACAACGAAGAAAAAGTATTACTTCATCAAAAAAGGTTCGCCGTACGTAACCGTAACAGCTTCTGGAGGCGTCGACCCAGCACTAGAAAGCAAAGGGAATGTGGTGGTTGAACCGAATAAACCGTTTAAAGTGTCACTAGCGACGAAAAATGGAATTGGAATGACTGGCGGTACCTTTACAATTGAGGCGGATCCTATACTTGAATATTCGAACATTAAGCTTTCTGACGAATATAGTAACTATTTACGTGGTAAAGGCATTACACCTGCACTAACAGTTAGTCAACCTTATTTAAATAAACGCACAGGCAGAAATTCAATTGATGTGACCATTTCTGGTGTTTCTGAAGCAGGTGCACTAACGCAAGACATGAAGATTTTAGAAGCAGATTTGGTTTACAAAGATAAAAGTGCATTTGTTGGCCCAATTGACGAGAGTTTCGCTGTCGAAACATCGAGCTTCACAATTGATGGAAAAGACACAGACGTTCCGGCTTTCCCAACGAATATGCCACTTGTCAAACAACCGATCTCACAAGTGACGGGCCCACTGTTTGCTGAAAGCTTCCGAGCAAACAGTCTAAGTGGAAGTTTTGCGAATATAACGAAGGATACAGGCGCGTTCGTAACAGCAAAAGATGCGGATGGCAATACGTATGTAACCGATAACACAAGCGCCACAAACACGATTCAATACCAAAATCAATCGGCAGGCACATATTCCATTACAATGAAAGCAAGTGACAAACCGTATTCAATTGAAACGTATATGCCAGGTCACTTCAAAGGGTATCAAACAACGCCAGTGGTTGGTTCAAACAAATTCGGTTATCAATCAGGCTCATACTTTAATTTTGCATCGATGAACACACCACTTTTACTTGGTGGAGATGTAAATGGCGATAATGTGATTGATATGAAGGATTTAGTTTCAGAAATCCAAGCATATGCTGATTTCGATTTTCTAAAAAATGTGGTAACAGGTTCAACAGCTTCTAAGGAAAAAGCGGAATTCTTTACAAATTCTTCTGCGCATCGAAATAATGACATTAGCTGGGCTTTCTCAGGACTGAATTCATTTGGCAGTTACTCTTTCAGTAATATTGATTACAATGATTTTTACTATATCTTTAAAAACTTTGGTCAGAAAAATCAAAGTGCGATTGATGCAGGTAAGGTAGTTCCAGAACCACAACTTACTTTGCCAGAAAATCTTTCTATTACATCAAATAGAGGAACACATACTGCTTCTTCTGATGATTCGAAAGTTAAAACCTATAACTTATCTGCTGGTAATGGTCTAAGTGAAGTCATGGCAATGCTAAATTTTGCAGGTCCAACACAAAAAACATCCGTCACGCAATTACCAACTTTACAAGACTTGAAAAATGGTTCAACTGTTTCGTTAATCCCAACAAGCACTGTGCTATTAGACGATGTGATCTGGCGAAAAGCGATTACAAAGGTTGAATTAGGTCTAGGCGGTAATTTCACTGACGTAACGAATGCAGTTGTACCAAATACAACCGTTCCAGCAGTATCGATTACATCCGGCTACGTCAAGAATGACCCGACACAAGGGATCGTATATGTACCAGCTACACTAGCATTACATGGTTCATTATTTAATTCGACTGGTACGTACACGGTTCGTATCACGGCTGCTGGCTATCAACCAGTCACGAATAGCTTTACAATTGCATCAGTGCCAATTGCAACGCCTACCATTCCAATGGTCACTGATCCAGCAAAAGCGCATATCAGAAACGATATCACGTTTAACTATACATTTGCTGATGACGCAAATTGGCGAAATGGCATCAATAAAATCGTTGTAAAAACAGCGAATTTTACAACAGGCTTGGATATTACGAATCTAAAAGATGGAAATGGTAATCTGTATTACGATATTTCACAAACAGGAAAAATTACATTTAAAGCCGATTTATTTAAAACAAATGCAACAATTGATCCGAATGTCAATACGTCGTATAATGCAGCGATTAATCCAGGAGGAACGAACTATTTACCTCAATTGTATAAATTCGAGATCAACTCAACCGGTGTAGATGGAACCATTTATCCGACAGTAACGATTGGTGCAGATGGCACAAGTGCGGCTCAACCAATTGGATATGGCATTACGTTTGACTCAAAAGGTGGAAGCGCGATAAATCCAATTTCATTCGGATTTAAACCAAGCAACTCTCGATATAATGGAGGACAGTTTATTTTCAATAGTATCTCCGCAAATCGAAGTACGCCACTTTCTGTCAAACCTGGCTATAATTTTGTTGGTTGGTATAATGTCGATCCAGTGACGGGTGCATTAACGACTCCTTGGGTTGAATATAATAACTATGCTTCAGATATAAAGGTTGCTGCAAAATGGCAAGTGAATTACACGCAAAATTATTCACCTGTTGATGTGTCGAAACCAGATGGAGATAATTTAGGTGGTACCGTACTTGGTGAAGGTCCAGTTAAGATTAAAATCCCAGACTATACAACGAATACACCATGGTTAAAGACAAAGAACGATATCGCAAAAATTGACGCAACGTACAAAAAAATGAAAGCAGATGGCACGTTTGAAACAACAGACAGTACGTATACGTTAGATCCAACTACGTATGATTTAGTTGTTAATGGTGACGGTAGTGGTACGTTAACGTTTACAACGGCGACAGAAACTTATGCGACTGCTCATCCAACTGAAAAGTTTGCGTTTAGTCAAGCGCCAAGTTCAACTGGCTATCAACTAACACTAACGTCAACAACAGGAGAAACCGTTCAGATTCCAAGTGTGAAGCTAGGTTATCGCCGACACATTGATTTAAATGGAGGCACATTAAATTCACCAGGTGATGTATTCTTCAGTGACAAACTAGTCAACGGAAAAGCATTTGGTGTTGATATGACTACAGCAGCAACAAAAGTAAAAAATGGCACTCTTTCCATGATGCCAACCCTTTATTATGATGCGGAGGGATCAAGTGGACAAGATGTACCAATTTCAACAGGAACTGGTAAAGTATTGAAAAACAATGAAACGTATTACATCGCTTGGATGAAAACACCGCCACAAGTCACAAAAGATGTGGTAGGAAATGTTGTTGGAAGTGATATTACAATCGCCTTTACAGACGACGGAACTTGGCGAAATAATATCAAGAAAGTCAGCATTGGTTCAAAAGTACTAAATGCGGGTACTGATTATAAACTAACGTATGATTCAATAACACACAAAGGTTCAATTACACTTGATAAATCATTATTTACAGCTGGACAAAAAGTCAATGTGACCATTTCGTCAGAAGGGTACTTGGATGCGACTGTTACAGACCAAGTCATTGGTTACACAGTTACTTTTGAAACAAACGGAGGCGATGCAATTGAACCGCAAATCGTTGACTCACGTGTTACAATGCCAACTGCCCCAACTAAAGTTGGTTACAAATTTATGGGATGGTATAGTGACGAAGCGTTAACAACGCCGTTTGATTTCACAAGCATTGTGACAAAACCAATTAAACTATATGCAAAATATGCCTTAGCAACATCAATCGTATCAGCTGATACAACTGATAATGCGTTAGGCAATGAGATTACACTAGAATTTAGCGACAGAGATTGGGCAAATGCGATTACGAGTATCAAAGTAGCTGGCTCAGCGATTGATGCAACAAAATACAAAATCGATGCAACACATGGCACACTAACAATTGATCAGAGTGTATTCAAAAAAACAGGTGACTTTATCATCAGTATTAGCGCAAAAGAATATGCAGATGTTACAGTGACGCAAAAAATCGTAAACGGAAATAACATTCACTTTGTTCTAAAAGGTGAAAAAGCGCCATTTGAAGTAAAAGACCAAATCGTCGTACGTCGTATTGCAGAACCAACCGTACACGGATACGATTTAAAATGGTTCGCAGATGAAGATTGCACAATCCCTTGGGATTTCACAAATTCAATTTACTCTGCAAAAACAATTTACGGAACTTGGAAACCAGCTAAATATACTGTAATCTATAACACACAGGATGCTGGACTAGTCGTATCAGTGAAGGCTGAATACAACACACTTCTAGATGAAACAAAACCAACAAGAACAGGCTATACTTTCCTTGGTTGGACGAAAGATGCTGAAGGTAAAACACCATGGAACTTTGATACTGACAAAGTAACAGACAACATGATCCTTTATGCGAAATGGGATATTAATTCTTACACTGTTCACTTCAATAGTAATGACGGCAGTCAAGTTGCTGACAAAACTGCAACATATAACTCGGCGATCACTGCACCGACAACAAACAGAACAGGCTACACGTTAGTTGGATGGTACAAAGATGAGGAAGGTAAAGTAGCTTGGAACTTTGCAACAGATAAAGTAACAAGTAATACAACGTTATATGCGAAGTGGAAAATTAATTCTTATAAAGTGAACTATGTAAGCAATGGTGGTTCAACAGTTCCTGCTCAAACTGCAGATTACAATAGCGTCGTTAATTTACCAAAACCAACAAGAACGGGCTATACGTTCGCAGGATGGTACAATGATGCTACATTAAAAACACCAGCAGGAAATTCTTTAAAATTAACAGGTAACATCACACTTTATGCAAAATGGAACATCAACACGTATACTGTTAAATTTAACAGTAACGGTGGAAGTTCCGTTGCTTCAAAAACAGCAAATTACAATTCAACAATTAGCCAACCAGCGTCACCAACAAGAAAAGGTTATGTATTCCTTGGATGGTACAAAGATGCAGAAGGAAAAGTAGCTTGGAACTTTGCGAAGGATCTTGTTACAGCTAATACTACAATTTACGCGAAATGGGTAGCAATTCCAGCTAAACCATCAAATGCGAAATTAACGAAATCAGGAAAAGACGCTGTGAAACTAACGTGGTCAAAAGTATCAGGTGCAACAGGATATGAAATTGTTAAATCAACTTCAAAAACAGGCACATTTTCACACCTGAGCAGTGTAACAACAACAAATTACACAAATAAAGGATTAAGTAAAGGTAAAACATACTACTACAAAATCCGTTCTTACAAAATGGTTGGATCGCAAAAAATCTATGGTGAGTGGACAAGCGTAATGTCGATCAAGCTATAAAAAATGAAATAACTAGCAGTACAAATTTACTCTCAAGTAAAAAAGTCATAAAGGGTGTTTAATGATATTAAGAAGATGGATTAAACACCTTTTTTGGAAAAGTAAAACGATTTTATCTTTTTTCAATTAAAAACTTTCCCTTAAAAATAATAAAAGACAAGAATACAATTTCCGTATTCTTGTCTTATTTTTTTATAGAAGTTAATCTCTAAAAGCACTTGAATAAAAACAAAAGCTGGTTTCCAGGAAGAGAACCAGCGATTTATCTATAAATAGTTATACTATTAAAATATATAAGTGCTAAGCATTTACGATTAATTGTGCAATCTCCATTGCTTGCTCATTTAAATTCATCTTTTTATAATAATTAAATAATTCCTTTTTAGAGCGTTCTACTAAAAACGTAAAACCATTTTTTTCAAACATAGGTAAAGCTTTGCTGTTTAAATAATGATGGTATTCTTTCTCTTTTGATTTTAATAAATAAAGTAAAAGTTTAAATAAATGAACATATAAACTGTAATTATTCTTTTTCGCTATGAAAAGACCTTCTTCCGCACCATGCACAAGCTCTTCTATGTTAGAAAAACCTCCATCAAAGGAACTACGAATATAGCCTTCTAATGAAATTAAATACGATGAAGATTCTGAATCTTTTAGCATCATTGATTGTTTATAATATTTACTTGCTTCCTTATAATTTTTACCTCTATAAAACTCATAGGCTAAATTATGGAAAGCTTTTGCTTTTCGATCAGGAGCATTACACAACTCACAGCTTCTAATCAAATTTTTGAAACGATTAATAATTTCTTCCTCTAATGTGTCACCTTGAACTTGGATAATCATTAACATTTCAGCATCAATAACTCTAAGATAGTTATTAATTTGCTTAAAAAATTGATGAGATTTTTCAGCATAATAATAGGCTAACACAGGAGCAGTTAAAGTATGGTAAGCCGATGCTAGATGGTAGAAATATTCAGGATTTTTATAAACTGTATTATCAATCGACTTTAAGATTTCGATCACTTTACCGTATTCTTGCTTAGCTAGAGAATAAATTCCTAAAATATGCTTTAATAAATTTCTTTCATATGGTGCTAATTTGTCTTCTTTTTTTTGAAGCTTTTTAATGATTTTAAAAGCTTCATTGCATTTATTATGCGCAAGAAAATATTTCGCTCTTAGCAACTGATACATATCATTATATTCAGAGATTTGGATTAGTTCCTCCATTTCAAATTCATAGTAGATCTGATCCATCTCTTCAAATAACTGCATAACTATAACGTCATGCCAGTGAAGTAGTCGATGTTTAATATTCATAAAATTAGCTACTTCTAATTCCATATCAATTCCAAGTCTGTTTGATAATAAATTAATAATTTCAGGGGCGTACTTTGTTTGTGCACATTCTATTTTACTGATATGGGTAACGGAGCATATGTTTTTTCCTAATTGTTCTTGTGTTAGTTTGTATTTTTCTCTATAAAATTTGATAATTTTTCCTTCATACATAACTAAGTCCTCCTCCCATCCAAGATTTTAGAAATAGTACCTAATACTAAAATTCTACATTTAACAACAAAATTAGTATATTTAGAAAACCCGTGTAGCATGTGAAGTAATACTTAAAGATATGTTAAGTAAAAATGAAATTTGGATAGGATTACCTCAAGATAGGAAGAAATTAATTGAAGTTATTCATTCAATCTTCTAATACTTTACTAATATTTCCACGGACGACCATTTCGTATTTTTTATTGTTATTTCAGAATGTAATCGTTATCTCCACTCCTGAATAGCAGCTTATTAGTGGGACAAGAGGTTAAGAGCAGAGCCAAGGAAAGATTAGGATCGGTTTTAGAGGACTATCTTTATTTCCTACTTTTTCATTCCAATTTCTTTACCTTGGCACAGAATTTATACTTTGTTTCCAATTCTAAAAAGTAAAGATAATTGCATAGCCAGATATTGAGGGGTATACGGCATGTCATTTCTTAACCACGAGACAATTGTACCAATCAGAGCTGATGATCCATACCAGATAATAATATCCTTTTGAATATCTGTCTTAATGTGCAAAGAGTCAATTTCTCTTCTTTTCGTTATTGTTTCCGTAATGATTTTTAATAGTTGTTCTGTGAAGATTGGTGTTTTAGTAGAAGCAAGAACTACTTTATAAAACTTTGCATTCTCTGCTATATGTTCAAGTAAGTTTAAAAGCTTCACCGAGTCAGTTTCTTCTATAGAATTATAGGTTGTTGAATCTCTCATAATTTGTCCAAGTTTTTCACCCATTTCCAAAGCCATGTTCTCCATCATATCTTGTATGTCACGATAATGTAGATAAAATGTAACCCGATTAACTGTTGCGCGTTCAGCTATACGGTTAACCGTAATTTTATTTATGTCCATCTCTTGAAGCAAATCGATAAAAGCGTCTTTAATTAACTGGCGCGTACGAATGATCCTAGGATCTATTTTTGTTTTATCCTTCAAATCAAATCACCTTTTCCATGAAATTTACATTTTTTTCAGATGTGTTTATTATTTTTAGTTTTAACTACAGAACTAAAAAGAGTGATAACTACAATACACTTCTTCTAATATTGTTGGTTGTAAGAATGAACTAACTAATTATAATGTAATTTATATCATGTTAATTATTAAACACTTTGTAAATTATGTCCATGATAAAGAGAGAAAGGAATGATGGGGGATTGAGTAAAACTTCTGGAATTGACACAAATTCGTTAAAAAAGGGACCTATTATGTTCATTTTGATTTTAGGTGCCTTTCTGGCAACATTAAATCAAACGCTTATGAGTGTTGCCATACCTGAGCTAATGGTTGATTTTCATATCAAGGCAGCGACAGCACAGTGGTTAACAACAGGCTACATGCTAGTAAACGGTGTATTAATTCCGATTACAGCCTATTTAATGCTACGTTTCACCACACGAGAACTATTTCAAGCTTCAATGATTATCTTTTTAGCAGGAACAATTGTATCGGCAATTGCGACCGATTTCCCTGTTCTGTTAACAGGCCGCTTGATTCAGGCTGCAGGGGCAGGAATTATTATGCCACTATTAACGAACGTTATTTTGACACTTTTTCCGCCAGAAAAGCGCGGAGGAGCGATGGGGATGGTTGGGCTAGCGATTATCTTTGCTCCAGCAATTGGTCCTACACTTGCAGGTTATGTAATGGAGAATTACAAATGGGAAACGATGTTTTACGGAATGATTCCATTTGCTGTTCTTGTAATCGTGCTTGGTTACATTTATTTACGAAATGTATCGGATCGTATCAAAACAAAATTTGATCTTCTTAGCATTACATTGTCTACAGTTGGTTTTGGTGCAATGCTTTATGGTTTCAGCCGAGCTGGAAGTTTAGGTTGGTCGAATTCAGAAGTAATTAGTACGATTGTTGTCGGGGTATTGGCCCTTGTACTTTTCGCATGGAGACAAATGGTTTCGCAAAATCCTTTACTTGATTTGCGTGCATTCAAGTTCAGTATGTTCTCATTAACGACAGTTATTAATATCGCAGTAACGATGGTAATGTATGCAGATATGATGCTACTACCACTTTACTTACAAAATATCCGTGGTTATACACCTGTTGAGTCAGGTCTTCTATTACTTCCTGGTGCATTGGTAATGGGCTTCCTTATGCCGGTTACAGGTAGGTTATTTGATCGTGTAGGTGCAAAATGGCTAGCTATTTTCGGAATGATTATCACAATTGCAACGACACTTGGCTTTACAAACCTTACTGACTCAACTAGTTACACTTATCTAGTTCTTATGTCCACAGGTCGCCGAATCGGTATGGCATTAATGATGATGCCAATACAGACAGCTGGTTTAAATCAACTTCCAAAGCAATTAAATGCACACGGTACGGCAATTACGAATACAGTTCGTCAAGTTGCCGGAGCGGTTGGTACATCACTTCTAGTTACAATTATGACAGACCGTACTAAAACACATATACAGGATTTAATTCCTACAGCGGCTTCTAAGGGATTAACACAAGCTCAGATTATAAAAGAAGCTTCAATAAATGGAATTAACGATGCGTATCTAGTGATTGTTGGAATAGGGATCCTTGGATTACTACTTTCATTCTTTATCAAGAAGGTTAAACAAGCGGCTTCTGAAGAGGCAACAGTTAAATTAAAAAAGGTAACAGTTAAAGCATAATACACCATAATTAATTGGAGGAATATATCATGAGACTTCAAAACAAAGTAGCTGTAGTAACTGGTGCTGGTTCAGGAATGGGGAAAGCAATTGCTGTCCTTTATGCCAAGGAAGGTGCAAAAGTGGTAGTATCTGATATTAATGTAGATGCTGCAAATGTTACCGTTGAAGAAATAAAATCAAACGGTGGAGATGCAATAGCTGTTATGGCTAATGTTGCTCTCGAAAATGATATTCAAAACTTAATCGATTCTGCCGTTAATACCTTTGATACATTGGATATTCTAGTTAATAATGCAGGAATTATGGATAACTTTGAACCTGCTGGTGATATTGAAGATAATAAGTGGGAAAGAGTATTTGCGGTAAACACTACAAGTGTAATGCGTTCAACTAGAAAAGTCTTACCGATCTTTTTAGAAAAAGAGCAAGGGGTTATTATTAATGTAGCTTCGGCAGGTGGACTTCAAGGGGCTAGAGCTGGAGCGGCTTATACAGCGTCTAAGCATGCAGTTGTTGGATTCACGAAGAATACTGGGTTCATGTACGCAACGAATGGAATTCGATGCAACGCAATTGCCCCAGGTGGAGTTGAAACAAATATCGGTTCTTCCATGACAAATATTAACCAATTTGGTATGGGACGAATTCAAGCAGGATTAGGAGTTAATCCACGAGTAGGTAAACCAGAAGAAATTGCAGAAATAGCTTTATTCCTCGCTTCAGATGAATCAAGCTTTGTTAATGGTACTGTAATTACTGGTGATGCTGGTTGGACTGCTTATTAACATAAGAAAATTGAAATGAAGAGAAAGACCGTCTGGATAATCTAGACGGTTTTTTTATTTAGGATAAATATTAATTCCACATATTTTGTATTATTAATTGGTAATTTAAGGAGATGATGTTTTTCTGTAATTCAACCCTTTTTAAAATAATAATTCCTAATATAGTTTTAAAGGGAATATAGTTGCTTGTATAATGGTTTCCTAATGAGTTTCTTGAAAATAAAACAGAATGGATTACTACTATATTAAAGATTGATCATATTTGATATTAATTGAAAAAAATCAAAAACCATCATTCTGAAATGAACGATGGTTTTAATGCATTATCCAACGTTTTTCTTAACGTCTTTCTCATCAATCCAAGCCTCTAACTGATCACGACCTGGTAAGTTATCAATTTTATCAGCAGAGAAAACTGGATCCAATCCTTGTTTCTTTTGAGAAACATAATCTTTTAATAAAGCTTTTACAACTTTAGCTAAACGCGTAATTGCGTAAAGGTTAACTAGTACCATTAATCCCATGAAGATATCTGCTAAAGACCAAATTAATTCAGCGCTATATAATGCTCCGAATAATACCATTCCAATTACTGCAAAACGGTATAGGTAAATTGATTTTTTTGAATTCTTCATGAAGCTAATATTTGATTCACCGTAGTAATAGTTACCCATAATTGTACTTAATGCAAATAAGAATACTGAAATTGAAACGAATGTTGCAGCAAAATCACCTAGACTTACACGTAAAGATTCCTGTGTTAAAGGAATACCTGATAGTTCAGATGTTTTGTAAACGCCTGAAACTAATACGATCATAGCTGTAGATGAACAAATGATAAATGTATCGACAATTACACCTAGTGCTTGAATTAAACCTTGTTTTATGGGGTGAGTAACGTCAGCTGTTGCAGCTGCGTTTGGAGCAGAACCCATACCAGCTTCGTTTGAGAATAATCCACGACGAATACCGTGAAGAACTGCAGCACCCATGACACCACCAAACATTTGTTTAAACGTAAAAATTCCTTCAGAGAAAATTGCACCAAATACATCTGGTAAAATATCGAAATTTGAAAACATAACCCATAAAGCTAAAATAATGTAAACACCAGCTTTAATAGGTACTAAAACAGTTGAGAATTTTGCAACTGAATGTACGCCACCAAAAATAATTAGTGCTGTAATAATAGCCAGTACAATCGCAGTTGTTTTTGTATTTATACCAAATTCATTATTAATAGAAGCAGCAATCGTATTTGCTTGTACTGCGTTAAAAATAAGACCAAAAGATAAAGTAATTAAAATACTAAAAATAACACCAAGCTTTCGATTACCTAAAGCTTTTTCCATATAATAAGCAGGTCCACCACGCCATGAAGAACCATCTTTCACTTTATAAAGCTGAGCCAAAGTACTTTCTACAAATGCTGAAGCTGAACCAATTAATGCCATTAACCACATCCAAAATACTGCACCTGGTCCACCTAATGCCACTGCTGTTGCAACACCGGCAATATTCCCCGTACCAATACGAGCAGCCATTCCGATCATAAATGCTTGTAATGAAGAAACAGTCTTTTTGTCTTTGTCTCTGTTTCGACCATCACCTAATAATCGAATCATTTCAGGGAAGAATTTAAACTGAATAAATCCTAAATAAACTGTTAAAAATAGGCCGATTGCAACTAATAAAATAACAAGTAATTTAGCCCATAGATAGTCGTTGAGTACTGAAACCAATTCTGTCATGAATCCCTCTCCTTTGTAAGAATATTCGCAAAAATATCCGATAATTTTGACTACAAAGTGTAATAATAATTTATTCTGTCGACGAAGGCAACGATTTTTTTAATGATTATCCAATAAAAAAAGGTAACATTAAAATAAGATTAAAAAAGTAAGTGTTCACTTACTTTTTGTTGACGAAATTAATTTTGGTTAATATACTAGGAAAGTGAATAAACACTTACTTTTTTTGCAGCACGCTAAATAAGAAGATTTAATGCCTTTTTAACAACTTTTTTTAAGGAGGTAAAAAGTGAATAAGGGAGAAAGAACAAAACATCACATCCTAGAAAAGTCTATCCAACTATTTGCGAAAAATGGTTATGATGGTACGACAATTAATCAAATTGCAAAGGAAAGTAAAATTTCCGAAGCGACGATTTATAAGTATTTTAAAAGCAAGCTGGATGTATTGATTACTTGTGTCAAACCAGATATTCAAGACGTTTGGATGGAAGAGGATTTTAGTAAACTTTCAATTGAAGAATTGCTTAGATTATATGTTGAGAAAAGGATTAAATGGGTAGAAAAGAATCGAAATCAAATTGAAATCTTGATCAGTGAAACTTTAAGACACCCTGAGTTATCAGAAATTTTCTTCCAACAAATCTATCGTAAAACACCAATTGAAGAGGAAATAGAATCAAGAATGCTTGCAAAAGAAACAAATTTTCATTTAGAAATTCCAATACTAAGTTTAAGTATGATTACGACGATTATATCGATTCTTAATCTACAAAAGAGTGTACTGGATAAAGATCCAATGCATATTACAGATGATGCTATAAATAAAATGGTGCAATTAATTTTATTCGGATTAATAGGAAAAAAAAGTCCGGAATAACATGAAAATGAGTTTAACGGGAGAATGGTTTAGTATTACCTTTTATTTTTTAATAAAAGGGAGTATTAAACTATTTAAATGCAATAAAATGACCAAAATACACATTTGGTCAGATGGTCTAAAAGGGGAGTGATTTTGTGTTTAAACAGGAATGGAAAAATATTTTTAAGAAGCCAATGACAATTGCAACAATCATTGCGATTGGGCTTGTACCAATGCTTTACTCTTTAATTTTCTTATCTGCTTATTGGAATCCTTATAATAAAACAGAAAAATTATCTGTCGCAATTGTTAACAATGATAAGGGTACTGAGTTTAATGATAAAAAGCTTAATGTAGGGAAAGATTTTGTTGAAGGATTGAAAGATAATAAGTCATTCAAATGGAAAGTTACAAATAAAAAACAGGCAATGGAAGGATTAAACGATGAAAAATATTATTTAGTCATCGAATTACCTTCTAACTTCTCCAAAAATGCAGCTACGTTATTAGACGAAAAACCGCAGAAAATGAAATTAAATTATTACACGAATGCCGGTAAAAACTATGTAGGCGCACAAATTGGTACAAATGCAATGAAAGAAGTAAATGCTACTATCTCAAAAGAAATTACAGAACAATATGCTAAAACAGTTTTTGATAATTTCAAGGATATTGGAGATGGTATGACAAAAGCGTCCGATGGTGCAGGTAAAATCAATGATGGTGCATCAAAAATAACAGATGGAACAGATGTTTTAAATAAAAATTTAAAAAAATTAAATGACAGCATGATCACATTTGAAAATGGTAGTACAAAACTGAAAAGTGGAGCGACACAATTATCAGATGGTATTAAACAATCAAGTGATGGTGCTAATAAATTAAATACTGGTTTAAATACTCTTCTAGATGGAACTGGTACGTTAAAAGCTGGTTCTAGTGATTTAAATAATGGACTATCGCAACTAGTTGTAGGCGGCAATAAAATCGAAGCTGGCTCTTCTAAGCTAGAAGCTGGAAGTAACCAATTAAATGATGGACTAAAACAATCTTATGCTGGAGCAACCCAACTGCAAAAAAATGAAGCAGGATTTAATGCGAATCTTGGTGCTACTAATGATGCGCTTAAATCAATAGTTAATGGATTGCAAGATGGTTCATTAAGTAAAGAAGATTTACAGAAATTACAAGCAATCTCAAATAGTTTAGATCAACTATCAAAAGGAAGTAATCAAATTAAAAACGGTGTTGATCAAATTGCTGCAGCACAAGGTCAATTATACGAAGGTTCAAATAATCTACTTGCTGGACAAAAAGAATTAAATACAAATTTAAGTTTATTTAATAGTAAATTGCAAGAAGCATCTAATGGAGCAAATCAATTAGCTCAAGGAAGTAATGATTTATACAATGGTACAAAGGAATTAAGTGAAGGAAGTTCGTTACTTTCAATAGGCCTAGGTAAATTAAATACAGGCGGGGACCAATTAGTCCAAGGGATCAATCAATTAAATGATGGTTCTAAACGACTATCTGATGGAACGAATAAGCTATATAGTGGGTCTGGAGACTTATTAAAAGGTGCAACTGATTTAACAAAAGGAACAACTGAACTTCATAAATCTCTGAAAGATGGTGGAGATGAGGTAAACAAAGTTAAAACAGGTGATGAAACCGATAAATTCTTTGCAGAACCGACAGAGCTAGTTTCTCATAAATTGAATAATGTAAAAGAATATGGTGTAGGATTAACACCTTATATCTTATCAATTGGACTATTTGCAGGTGGGTTAATGTTCACTTCAGTTTATCCGATGAGAAAGAATTCTATTGTTCCGACTACTGGTTTAGCTTGGTTCTTTAGTAAATATAGCGTTCTAATCTTCGTGGGAATCATGCAATCAATCGTAGCAGATATGGTTTTAATTTATGGTATGGGTCTTGATGTGAAAAACATGTGGTTGTTCGTAGTGTTTACAATTATCACTAGCTTGACCTTCTATTCATTAATACAATTCTTAACTGTTACATTAGGAAATATAGGGCAATATTTAGTGTTTGTTATGATGTTATTACAAATTGGTGGAACTTCAGGTACTTTCCCAATATCTTTAACACCAACATTCTTCCAAACGATTCATCCATATTTACCTATGACGTATGCTATAAAAGGATTCAGAGAATTAATCTCTAGTTCTGTTAGCAAAGGGTTTGTATGGGATCAAGTCTACTATTTATGTGGATTTGCAGTGTTATTCATTATCTTAACAAATGTAACTTTTGCAGTTCGTGTTAAATTATCAAAGAAAAAACAATTAAGTGAAATCGAGGCTTAAAACGATAAAATAATAAAAAGGATTGAAGTCTAATAAAAAAAGATTTCAATCCTTTTTTATTATTAGTGAAATAAAAATCCAGTATCTTTAGGTCAATCTTTTATTGTAAAATTAGTAATGGAATATGGGAATAATGAAGGAAATAGTATAGAATCCCTTTACATTGTAAGGGACTTATCGTTAAAATTTTAACGTGGTTAATCTGATATTTGTACATCATGAGCACTTAACACTTGCTATTGTCCTATAAAATATAAAAAAATAAGGAAGCGTTTTCAATTGGTAGAAAAGTGGTGAATAAATGAAACTAACTGACATCGATAAAAAAATTCTAGAGATGCTCACTAAAAATGGTCGGATGTCATACGCCGATATTGGAAAAGAACTTAATTTATCAAGGGTTTCAATCCGTGAACGTGTGAATCAATTAATAAAAAACGGGGTTATTGAGAGGTTCTCAGTAGTCATTAATTCAGAAAAAGTAGGCAAAGGCGTATCTGCATTCTTTGAAGTAGATTGTGAACCAGCTTATTTAGTAGTCGTAGCCGAAGCACTTGCAGATAATCCTGTTGTAGCGAGTTGTTATCAAATGACAGGTCCAAGCACTTTACATATGCATGTATTAGTCGATGATTTTGTCAGATTAGAACAATTTATAAATAATGAATTATATGCTTTAGAAGGAATAACAAGGGTAGAAAGTCATATTTTATTACGAAGATTTAAGAGTAGAAATGGCTTAAAATTATAGTTGTCATGGCGAGAGATTGGGAATCTCTCGTCTTTTTTTACTATTTTTTGTAAAAATTCATAAAATTATAGAATATTCTGTCTACCGGGAGTATAATCGAAAATAACTAAAATTTACATTGTTAGGTTATACGGTGATTAAGGTTAACAAACGTATGTAATTTTAGTTAATATACTTACAAATGGAGTAGGTGGAAAGATGGCGTCACTCATATTAAGAAGGTTGTTTCAATTGTTTTTATTATTGCTAGGTATCTCCTTTTTAGTCTTTGCTTCTATGCATTTAGCACCTGGTGACCCAGCTGCAATTATTGGCGGACCTACAGCAACAAAAGCTGATCTAAATGCCATTCGGGAAAGTTTGGGACTGAATGACTCGTTTTTTGTCCAATATTGGCATTATTTATCAAGCGTATTACATGGGGATTTAGGATATTCCTTTCAAACGAAACAGTCGGTTGCAGAGGCAATTTCAATCCGTTTTCCTAATACTTTAAGTTTAGCAATCGCGAGTATGATTGTTGCAGTAGTAATCGGTGTAATAACAGGGATTGTCTCTGCGCTTAAGCAAAACTCGTGGATGGATGTATCAAGTACAATCATAGCCCTTGCAGGTATTTCAGTACCTAATTTTTGGCTAGGTGCCATCCTTATTCTTATTTTCGGAGTTAATCTACAAATTCTGCCCGTTGGGGGACTCGATTCACCAATTTGGACAGTAGAAGGTTTTAAGCAAATCATTTTACCTGCCATTGCACTTGGAACTGCTTCGGCTGCAATGATTGCAAGAATGAGCCGTTCATCTATGTTAGAGGTAATTCGAGCTGATTACATAAGAACTGCAAGAGCGAAAGGTGTAAAAGAAAAATCGATTGTTTGGATTCATGCTTTAAAAAACTCGATGATTCCAGTCATAACTGTTATTGGGTTAAACTTCGGATTTCTTCTTGGTGGAACAATCATTACAGAACAAGTATTTGCGATTAATGGTGTCGGCAGACTAATGATCGATGCAATTGCAGCTAGAGATTTTCCGATGGTTCAAGGGGCAGTATTACTTGTAGCATCTATGTTTGTAATCGTGAATTTACTTGTTGATATATTATACGTATTTATCGATCCAAGAATTAGCTACGATTAATCGCCAGAAGGGAGGAAGAATTTTGTCTACTGAAGTTGTCATTAATAACATAGGTGCAAAGCAAGCTATTACAAAAAAGAAAGAAAAATTTATCATTCAAACGTTTAAACGTTTAATCAAAAATAGATTAGCCGTTTTTGGATTAATCATTATTATTCTACAAATTTTAATGGCAGTATTTGCACCACTTATTACGATTCATGATCCGATTAAACAAAATTTGGCATCAACAGAACTGCCAATATTCTCTAGCGGACATTGGTTAGGTACAGATAATTATGGTCGGGATATGTGGAGTCGAATTGTATTCGGATCTAGAGTATCACTCATTGTTGGATTCAGTGCAGTGATTCTTGGATTAATTGGTGGAATTACAATAGGTATGCTAGCTGGCTATTTTTCAAAACTAGATGGCTTGCTTATGAGAATAGTAGATTTATTATTTGCTTTTCCTGGAATTCTACTCGCCATGCTAATTATTGCAATTCTTGGGACAAGTCTAGTGAATGTAGCAGTTGCGATTAGTATTTGGTCCATTCCTTCATGTGCAAGAATTGTTCGTGGTTCGGTTTTATCTATTAAGAAGCAAGAATACATACAAGCAATGAGGACTTTAGGTGCAAGTAATTTACGAATTATGGTGAAGCATATTTTACCAAACTGTATGGCACCAATCATAGTTTTTGCCACAATGAGAATGGCTACTGCTATTTTATCAACGGCATCACTAAGTTATTTAGGTCTTGGTGCACAACCTCCAACAGCCGAATGGGGATCAATGATCTCCCAAGGGCAAGATTATATGTTTTCTTCCCCACATATGACAATCGTACCAGGGATCGCAATTATGCTGATCGTTTTCTCTTTTAATGTCGTAGGTGATGGATTAAGAGATGCTTTAGATCCAAATATGAATATTAATGATTGAGGAGATGGGTAAATGAAAAAATGGATGGTTATCGTAATTAGTGCAATTCTTCTTCTTGCTGGATGCTCTAGTAAAACAACTGGATCAAATAGCGCTAATGTTTCACAAGAACTTACATATGCTTCTACATCAGATGTAGTAGGTTTATCACCAATCTTAACAAATGATTCTGTATCAGCTAATGTCATCATGCAAGTTTATGAAACTTTATTTAAAAGAAATCCTAAAACAATGCAAATCGAACCTTTATTAGCAGAATCTTATACGAATCCAAATGATAAAACTTGGGAAATTACATTGAAAAAAGGAATCAAATTCCAAGACGGAACAGATTTTAACGCAGAAGCAGTAAAATACACATTTGATAAATTCCGTGATCCAAAAACTGCTGCTCCACGTGCTTCATTATTAGAACCAATTCAATCAGTTAATGTAATTGATGATTACAAAGTAGAAATTAAAACGAAATATCCATATGGTCCACTTTTAGCTGCACTTGCTCATACTGCTGCTTCAATCGTAAGCCCTACAGCAGATAAAAATAGTGATTTAATGAAAACACCTGTAGGAACTGGGCCATTTAAGTTTGTTAGCTGGACACCTGGTGACCAAATCGTTCTTGAGGCAAACAAAGATTATTGGAATGGCGCACCTAAATTGAAAAAAGTTACTTTTAAAGTAGTGCCGGAAGTTTCTACAGCTATTTCAATGTTACAAACTGGAAAAGTACAATTTATTGATGCACTTCCAGCTGAACAAATTAAGCGTCTAGAATCAATTAAAAATGTAAAAGTGACAAAAGCAGAAGGAACACCTGTTTACTATTTAGGGTTTAACATGAAAAAAGCTCCAATGAATAACTTAGCGTTCCGTCAAGCAGTTGCTTATGGATTAGATCGTAAAGCATATATTAATCAGTTAAACGGATTAGGTGTTGAAGGTAATAGTGTTATTGGACCAAAAGTTTTCGGATATGATCAATCTGAAGAAGAAGTTGGCTATTCTTATGATTTAGAAAAAGCTAAGAAACTGATTAAAGATAATGGATTTGAAGGAAAAGAAGTAAAAATGCTAGTACCAAATCGAGATATGTATATGAAAATGGCTGAAATTGCTCAATCTCAAATGACGGAAATTGGCCTGAAAGTTAAGCTTGAAACGATGGAATGGGGCACTTTCTTAGATGCAGCAACGAAAGGTCAATACGATGTAACGTTCTTAGGATGGGCTAATAGTACAGCTGATGGTAGTGAATTATTGTATCCAAACTTCCATTCTGACAACGTTGGATCATCAAACCGAATTTCATATAGTAATAAGCAATTTGATCAGTTAGTTAATGAATCTCGTCAAACGATTGACCAAAATGCTCGAAAAGAAAAACTAAAAGAAGCAGATGAATTATTAGTAAAAGATGCTCCTGTAATCGTTATGAATCAAGGTGTAGTAACATCTGCAGTTGATCAATCGGTGAAAGGCATTGAAATTGATCCTACTGGCCAATGGTCATTATACAACGTACACAGAGAGTAGGTAATAGTATGTCAACAGAGCTTCTATCTGTAAATAATTTAGTAACAACGTTTCGAACAGCTGATGGAGAAATCCCAGCTGTTCGGAACGTATCCTTTTCAGTAAATAAAAGTGAAACTTTATGTATAGTTGGCGAATCAGGTTGCGGAAAAAGTATTACTTCATTGTCTATTATGGGATTATTGCCAAGTAATGGATCAATAAAAAGCGGTTCAATTCAATTGGAAGGAACTGATTTAACTAAGTTAACAACTGATGAATTTAGAAAAATTAGAGGCAATAAAATATCGATGATTTTTCAAGAACCGATGACTGCGTTAAATCCTGTAATCACAATTGGTTATCAGCTACGCGAGCCACTTATGATTCACCAAAAGCTTTCTAAACAAGAAGCAAATCAAAAAGGAATTGAACTCTTAAAGCAAGTAGGCATACCATATCCTGAAAAAAGAATGACTCAATATCCTCATGAACTAAGCGGTGGAATGAGACAAAGGGTTATGATTGCTATTTCATTAGCCTGTACCCCTGGACTTTTAATTGCAGATGAGCCAACGACTGCACTTGATGTTACGATTCAATCTCAAATATTAGATTTAATCCACGAGTTACAAGAACAACTCGGAATGGGTGTCATCATGGTTACTCATGACATGGGAGTCGTAGCTGAAATAGCTGATAAAGTGATGGTTATGTATGCAGGAGAAAAAATAGAAGAAGGTCCAGTCGAAGAGATTTTTAATCATCCAAGTCATCCATATACTAGGGGATTATTAAGCTCTGTACCAAATGTAGATGATCCTGATTTTGAATTAGAAGCAATCCCAGGCTCGACACCGAGCTTAAACGAACAAATAACTGGCTGCCGTTTTCATCCGCGTTGTGAACATGCATTAGCACGTTGCAAAGTTGAAGTCCCAAAGGAATTTACAATAAAGGATGGACACACAGTTAAATGTTGGCTAAGTGAGGGGGATGCGATATGACTCTAACAAAAAGTAAATCTTTATTAGAGCTGCGAAGTGTTAAAAAATATTATCCGATTCGTGGAGGCTTACTAAAAAAAGTTCAAGGTCATGTCAAGGCAGTTGAAGAGGTGAGTCTAACATTATTAGAAGGTGAAAGCTTAGGCGTTGTAGGTGAATCAGGTTGCGGTAAATCTACATTGGGAAAAACGATTTTAGGTCTTGAAGATATTACTGACGGAAAAGTATTTTTTAAAGATATAGAAATCCAACATTTATCGAATAAGAGTCGAAATGATTTTAAGAAACAAATGCAAATGATTTTCCAAGATCCATATGCTTCATTAAATCCAAGACAACGAATTGGAGATGCATTGGAGGAAGTATTTGTCATCCATACGAATCTATCAAAACAAGTACGAAAAGAGAAAGTAATCGGTTTGCTTCGCGAGGTAGGCTTAAATGAAGATCATTATAATCGATATCCTCATGAATTTAGTGGTGGTCAGCGTCAACGTATTGGAATTGCACGAGCGATTGCCCTTAACCCATCGTTAATTATCTGTGACGAGGCTGTGTCCGCACTTGATGTATCTGTACAAGCACAAGTATTAAAACTTTTAAAATCATTACAAGCAAAATATAACTTAACTTATTTATTTATCTCTCATGATTTAGGAGTCGTACGATATTTCTGTGATCGAGTTTTAGTAATGTATTTAGGAAATACAGTTGAGCTTGCTCCTGCGGACAAGCTATATAATAACCCATTACATCCTTATACAAAGGCGTTACTATCTGCGATTCCACGTCCAAAGGTTGGAAAAAGACCTGAGAAAATTCGTTTGACAGGTGAAATTCCAAATCCAGCTAACCCACCTTCAGGTTGTACATTTCGTACTCGTTGTCCACTAGCAACAGAGCTTTGTGGGCAAGTAAAACCAGAGTGGAAGGAAATTGAAGAAAATCATTTTGTTGCATGTCACCATGTAGATGCTTAAAGGAGAAGATACAAATGCAGTTTGATCATTTAAATAATCCATATTCAGCACAACGCCATACGACATTTGGAAAAAATGGAATGGTAGCTACTTCACAACCTTTAGCGGCACAAGCGGGGTTAGATATATTAAAAAAAGGTGGTAACGCAATCGATGCTGCAATTGCCACAGCTGCTGCTTTAACAGTGGTTGAACCAACATCAAATGGCATTGGTGGAGACGCCTTTGCACTAGTTTGGGTAAATGGGGAACTACATGGTTTAAACGGTAGTGGTCCTGCCCCGAAATCAATTTCGATTGAAAAGTTAAAAGAACAAGGACTTGAGAAGATGCCAACCCACGGGGTTATTCCAGTTACAGTACCTGGAGTACCTGCTGCATGGGCTGCATTATCAAAACGTTTTGGTAAATTACCATTAGAAGAGGTTTTACAACCGGCTATTACGATTGCAGAAGAAGGCTTCCCACTCTCGCCGATTTTAGGGAAGTTTTGGAATATAGCATACGAAAAGTTTAAAAAACAATTTACTTCACCAGAATTTGCTGAGTGGTTCAAAACATTCGCTCCAAATGATCGTGCACCAGAAATCGGCGAACTGTGGTCTTCAAAAGCACATGCAGAAACATTACGTGAAATCGGTGCAACGAATGCTGAGAGTTTTTATCGTGGTAACTTGGCAGAAAAAATCGTTTCCTATATGAAAGAACATAACGGATACCTTAGTTCAGAGGACTTAAGTGAATATAAAGTTGAATGGGTTAACCCAATCTCAACAAATTATCGTGGATACGATGTATGGGAAATTCCACCGAATGGGCAAGGCTTGGTGGCGTTAATGGCATTAAACATTGCTAAAGGTTTTAATTTTTCTACAAAAGATGATGTCGATACATATCATAAGCAAATAGAAGCTATGAAACTAGCTTTTACTGATGGAAAAGCGTTTATTACAGATTCTGAGCATATGGGTATTAATGTAGATGAGCTACTATCTGAAGAATATGCCGGGTCGCGTCGAGAATTAATTTGTGAAAAAGCGATAGAGCCAGAAAACTATACGCCTCCAAAAGGTGGCACAGTTTATTTAGCTACTGCTGATGGGGAGGGGAATATGGTTTCCTTTATTCAAAGTAACTATATGGGATTTGGTTCAGGGATTGTAATTCCTGATACGGGAATTGCTCTTCAAAATAGAGGCCATGATTTTACTTTAAATCCGGAGCATTCTAATGCACTTAAGCCCGGTAAAAGAACATATCACACAATAATCCCAGGGTTTTTAACAAAAGATGGTGAAGCAGTAGGGCCATTTGGCGTAATGGGTGGATATATGCAGCCACAAGGTCATGCACAAGTTGTCATGAATACTGTGGATTTTGGGCTGAACCCTCAAAGTGCATTAGATGCACCTAGATGGCAGTGGATGGAAGGAAAAAAAGTGGTCGTAGAACCTCATTTTCCAAATCACCTTGCCCAGGCACTAGCAAGAAAAGGCCATCAAATTCAAGTAGCTACAGATTGTAGCAGTTTCGGAAGGGGCCAAATTATTTGGCGCAATCCTAGGACCGGGGTGCTAATGGGAGGAACAGAATCTAGAACAGATGGCGCAATTGCAGTTTGGTAAAGGAATGATTCAATGAACAATCAATGGAAACTTTTTTTAGCTTTTTTTAGAGTAGGAATGCTAGGTTACGGAGGAGGTCCTTCTTCTATTCCACTAATCCACACAGAGGTTGTTGACAAGTATAAATGGTTAAATAAGGATGACTTTTCAGATGTACTAGCAATCGCAAATGCTCTTCCAGGACCAATCGCAACAAAGCTTGCAGGATATGTAGGTTGGAGAACAGGTGGCGTATTAGGTATGTTAAATGCCATTATCGCAACAACTCTACCGACTGTTTTCCTACTCATGCTACTATTATCAACACTAAATCACTTTAAAGGTGTTGCCTGGGTACAAGGTATGTCGAATGCAGTTGTTCCAGTAGTGGGAGTTATGTTAGCAACTTTAACATGGGAATTTATTGAGAAATCGAAAGAATCTCTTGGCTGGAAAATCACTAGTTTGATTGTAGTTGCTAGTTTTATCCTTTTATACTTTTTAAATGTACATCCTGCTATCTTAATTGGATGCTTAGTTGGATATGCCTTTTTCTCAAAAAGTAAAAATGAAAAGAAGAAGAAGGTGAAGGCATCATGATTTATTGGAAAATATTTTTAGCATTTTTCTTACCAGGTATATTCGGATACGGAGGAGGACCAGCTTCAATCCCTCTTATTGAGAATGAAGTTGTTGATAAGTACGGATGGTTAAGTTCAGTTGAATTTAGTAACGTGCTTGCACTAGGAAATGCGCTTCCAGGTCCGATTGCTACAAAGATGGCCGGATATATCGGCTATGTTGAGGGAGGCGTATTTGGTTCCTTTGTAGGATTATTTGCATCAATCGCACCCTCACTATTCTTGATGATTGCTTTATTAAGTATATTAATGAAGCATAAAAATTCACCAAAAGTCAAAAAGATGACTTCACTAGTTAGGCCTTTAATCGCCGTTTTACTTGGCATTATGGCCTTTGACTTTTTTAACGATTCATATAATGGGGTAGGTGTAATGCAAACAATTATTATTAGCGTACTTTCCTTATTATTTTTAGAACGTTGGAAAATTCACCCTGCATATGTAATTGGTGGGGCACTTGCTTATGGTGCAGTATTTTTATCTTAAATAATGAGAAACTTTTTGTTTAATTGGAGCATTATTGAAGCAATGCCAATATGGGTTGCTTTCAATAATGTTTTTTTCATTTAATCAGCTCAAAGCTAAGGAATAAAAAAGTGGCGATTATTTTATCATAAAAAAGTAACTTTCACTGTAAATGTGAATCACGTCACAAAATAGACAATTTATAGACACGAATTAGACAAATAAGATTAAGTCAAAAACCCCTTTGTAAAAGTAAACTAGAAGTAACAAGAGGTTCCAATAAATGGTTCTCTAAAATTTACTTAATGAATTATTTGTGAAAAAATGTTCAAAGTTAAACTCGAACTTAATGAAAATTTTTTTAAAATGTTCTTGATCATAAGGGGGATGTACTGTGAGTGTGTTAGAGCTTGCAAGAATACAATTTGGTTCCACTACGATTTTTCATTTTTTATTTGTACCACTTTCAATCGGTTTAGTATTTATGGTAGCAATTATGGAAACATTGTATGTTTTTCGAAAGAACGAGGAATATAAAAAGTTAACAAAATTCTTTGGACACTTATTTTTAATTAATTTTGCAGTTGGTGTTGTGACAGGTATTATTCAAGAGTTTCAATTTGGTATGAACTGGTCTGAATATTCCCGTTTTGTTGGGGATGTATTTGGAGCACCACTTGCAATTGAGGCACTTTTAGCATTTTTTATGGAGTCTACATTTTTAGGAATTTGGATATTTGGTTGGGAACGACTTAATAAAAAAATTCATTTAATGTGTATTTGGTTAGTTGCTTTCGGAACTTTAATGTCTGCGTTTTGGATTTTAGCAGCCAATTCTTTCATGCAGGAGCCAGTAGGCTTTGCGATTAAAAATGGTCGTGCAGAAATGACCGATTTCTTAGCAATCATAACAAATCCACAACTTAAAGTTGAGTTTCCTCACACGATTGCTGGTGCATTAGCAACTGGAGCGTTATTTGTTGCGGGTGTAAGTGCGTATAAAATCTTAAAAAAACAAGAATCAGAACTTTTTAAAAAGGCGTTTAATCTTGCAATGGTGTTCGCTCTAATTGCAGGAATTGGTGTTGCATTTAGTGGACATTCTCAAGCGAAACATTTAATGAAAACACAGCCGATGAAAATGGCTGCAAGTGAAGGGCTATGGAAAGACAGTGGTGACCCAGCAAGCTGGATGGTCTTTGGTCTGATTGATTCGAAAAAGAAAGAAAATAAATATGAGGTTGAAGTACCATATTTATTAAGTTATCTTGCTTATGAGAAGTTTGAAGGTAAAGTACCAGGTATGAATACTTTACAAAAACAATATGAAAAATTATATGGTCCTGGAAATTATATTCCACCAGTTAATACAACTTTCTGGAGCTTTAGAATTATGGCTGGAGCAGGAATGGTCATGATTTTAATGGCGATGCTAGGTTTATATTTTAGCTATCGTAAAAAATTAGAATCAAAAAATCTGTTCTTAAAGGCATCAATTTTACTAATTTCTTTACCGTTTATTGCAAATACAGCTGGATGGGTTATGACGGAAATTGGTCGTCAACCATGGACTGTATTCGGATTAATGACAACTGCTGCATCTGTATCTCCGAATGTTTCAAAAGGATCACTCATTTTTTCAATCGTAACCTTTACAACAATGTATTCAATTTTAGCAGTCGTTTTAGTTTACTTGTTTGTGAAAGAAATTAAAAAAGGAACACACCATGTTGAAACTGAAAAAGTTCCTACGGTCGATCCGTTTGAAAGGGAGGCTACCATTGTATGATTGCGTTAAATGAATTATGGTTTCTACTCGTAGCTGTTTTATTTATCGGATTCTTCTTTTTAGAAGGCTTCGATTTTGGTGTAGGTATATCTACAAAGCTACTAGCCAAAAATGATACTGAAAGAAGAATATTAATAAATACAATTGGCCCGTTTTGGGACGCAAATGAAGTGTGGCTATTAACTGCAGGTGGAGCAATTTTTGCAGCCTTCCCAAATTGGTATGCAACAATGTTTAGTGGATATTATATTCCGTTTGTATTTGTTTTAATCGCATTAATCGGACGTGGCGTTGCATTTGAATTTAGAGGGAAAGTCGAAAGTTCAAAATGGGCAAAATCTTGGGATTGGGTTATTTTCTTCGGAAGTTTATTACCACCATTTTTATTCGGTGTATTATTCTCAAGTATCCTTAGAGGAATGCCGATTGATCAAAATATGAATATATCTGCAGGTTTTACAGATTACGTTAATTTATTTACAGTAGTCGGCGGTGTAACTGTGACATTACTATGTCTATTACACGGATTAATGTTTTTAACATTAAAAACGGTTGGAGAATTAAGAAACCGTGCACGTTCTTTAGCACGGTTAGTTATCATACCAGTATTTTTATTCTTAGTTGCCTTTACTGGTATGGCATATTTTGAAACGGATATGTTTAAAGTAAAAGCACATATAACAGTTCCACTTATTTTATTAATCGTAGTATCTTATATTCTTGCTACAATATTCATCTTTAAAAAACGAGATGGTTGGTCATTTGCAATGTCGGGCCTTGGTATTGTACTAACAGTCGGGACACTGTTTACTTCTCTGTTTCCTAGAGTCATGATTAGTTCGATCAAAAATACGTATGACTTAACTGTTTATAATGCTTCATCAGGTCCTTATTCGTTAAAAGTAATGACGATCGTTGCATGTACATTATTACCATTTGTACTAGGTTATCAAATTTGGAGTTATTATGTGTTTAGAAAAAGAGTGGATGAGAAGGATTTGACTTATTAATGGGAAAAGATCTTATGAAATATAAAGGGATTAATCGTTTATTAATAATCCTATCTTTTTTAACAATTATACAAGTAACGGCAATTATTATTCAGGCATATATGCTTTCACAAGCTATTGTCAAATTGTTCAATGGAAAAAATAGTAGCGATATTTTATACGCTACTATTTTCTTCATCAGTGCATTTGTCTGTCGATATATTATTTCGACGATCAAACAAAAATGTTCAGAGCATTTTGCGGACATCGCTTCAACCGAAATGAAAATGAAAGTTTTGGAGAAGATTTTTAAACTTGGACCTAGATTTGCAAGAAAATCAGGAACCGGTAATATCGTAACGCTTATTATGGAAGGAACTACACAACTAAGAAATTACCTAGAAATCGTTCCATTGAAAATGATTAACTTAGCAATTGTCTCACCAGTAATCGTAATCTATATTTTCTTTGTTGATAAAGTTTCTGCACTTATACTAATCGTAACATTTCCAATCATTATTATTTTTATGATTCTACTCGGTTTGGCAGCTAAAAAGAAATCAAATAAACAATGGAAAGTTTACCGTATTTTATCGAACCATTTTACTGATTCATTACGTGGTTTAGAAACATTAAAATTTCTTGGCTTAAGTAGAAAACATATTAAAAAGATAGAAAGTGTAAGTGAAAGGTACAGAGAAGCAACGATGGGTACATTAAAAGTAGCTTTTTTATCATCATTTGCACTAGATTTATTCACAATGCTGTCAATCGCTACAGTTGCAGTCTTTTTAGGACTTCGTTTAATTGACGGAGTAATTTTACTAGGCCCAGCACTAACAATTTTAATTTTAGCTCCTGAATATTTCTTACCAGTTCGTGAAGTTGGTGCTGATTATCATGCTACATTAAATGGTCAAGAAGCTGGAAAGGCAATGAAAGATATATTAGATGAGCAGGAGTTTAAAGATCAAGAAGTTACTCCTCTACCAGATTGGAATCGTGCTAGTAAAATTAATTTTAAAGATTTATCGGTAAAACCCGAAAAAGATGGTCAAACGATTTTATCAAATATAAATTTGAATATAACAGGGTTTCAAAAAATTGGGATTGTTGGAGAAAGTGGTTCTGGTAAGTCAACGCTTATTGATTTAATAGGTGGATTTTTAGAGCCAGCAAATGGGACTATTCAAATTTCTGGTGAAGAGGTATCACATCTGCAAATACAAGATTGGCATAAACAGTTAATCTACATTCCACAAAGTCCTTATATTTTCTCAAAATCATTAAGCGATAATATAAGCTTTTATAAGCCTAATGCTACTAAAGAAGAAATTGTTAATGCATCTGTTCAAGCTGGGTTAACTTCTTTAATGGAAGAATTACCAAAAGGATTAGAAGAAAAAATTGGTGAAGGTGGAAGATCTTTAAGTGGTGGGCAAAGTCAACGCGTCGCCCTTGCTAGAGCATATCTTGAAAATCGCCCAATTCTTTTGTTAGATGAACCTACTAGTCATCTTGATATTGAAACTGAGTTTGAATTAAAACAAACAATGCTTCAGTTATTTTCTAATAAATTAGTGTTTTTGGCTACACATCGCTTACATTGGATGAAAGAAATGGATCAAATTATTGTGATGAATGAAGGTAGCATCATTGAAGTTGGTACCCATGAAGAACTATTAATGAAAAAAGGTCATTATTATCGATTAATTCATAGTTAGAAGGTAAATTAAATGCTAATTAAAAATGGATGGATTTTACCATATATAAAAGAAAATCGTCGTTTATTTATAGTTGTGATTTTCTTAAGTTCACTTACTATATTTGCAGCGGCTTCTCTTATGTACACTTCCGGCTATTTAATCTCTAAAGCAGCAACTAGACCTGAAAATATATTAATGATTTATGTCCCAATCGTAGCTGTACGCACATTTGGTATTTTAAGGTCAGCTTCTAAATATGTTGAAAGATTAGTCGGACACAATACAATTTTAAAAATCTTGTCTCGAATGAGAACAAGATTATTTAGTAATCTTGAACCGTATGCACTTACGATCAATTCGAAGTTTAAAACAGGAGATATTTTAGGGTTATTAGCAAATGACATTGAATATTTACAGGATCTTTATTTGAAAACTATTTTCCCTGGAATTGCCGCATTGTTTATTTATTTTATATCGGTCGTTGCACTTGGTTTCTTCTCCATTCCATTTGCAATCTTAACAGCAGTAATATCCTTTGTTTTAATAGGAGTTCTACCGTATTTTTCATTATTAGTTGAAAAAGCGCGAGCTTACCAAATAAAAGAGGAAAAGAATCATTTATATGAAAATTTAACTGATGCGGTTATGGGCATTAGTGATTGGCTGTTTAGTGGTAAACAAACTAGCTTTATAAAACAATATAGAGAAATGGATGAATCGTTAAGAAACATCCAAAGTAAGGAAAAAGGTTTTAGAAGAAGGCGCGATTTAATTGCGCAATTTATTGTAGCGATTTTAGTTTTAATGATGCTTTATTGGGCAGGTAATGAAAGTTTAGCCGGAGAAATTCCAAGAACTTTTATCGCTGCATTTGTTTTAGTTTTATTTCCTTTAACAGAAGCTTTTATTCCACTATCAAATTCTCTAGGAAGTGTCCCTTTATATACTGATTCAATTAATCGCTTAGAAGGGATTAAAGAAGTGAGTCGTGATCAGAAATCACCTATTATTGAAGGAAATATTGAAGATTATCGAAAAATTGAGTTTAAAGATGTAACCTTTCATTACGCGGAAAACGAAACGATCTTAAATAATGTTTCTTTTACAATTGAGGAAAACAAAAAAACTGCTTTATTAGGTCCGAGTGGTTCAGGAAAATCGACTATTCTTAAGCTAATTGAAGGAGTAGAGACCCCTATTGGAGGAAGCGTTAAAATAAATGAGATCGAAAGTATAGCTTTAGGAGACCAAATTTCAAAAGTTGTGTCTGTACTTAATCAAAAGCCATATTTATTTGATACAACAGTTATAAATAATATTCGTTTAGGAAATCCAGCAGCAAGTGATGAAGAGGTAATAGAGGTTACGAAAATGGTTGAACTGCATGATTATATAGCCTCACTTCCAGAAGGCTATAATACACCAATGCAAGAAACCGGTGTAAGATTCTCTGGTGGAGAACGACAAAGAATAGCCTTGGCCAGAATACTTCTTCAAAATACACCAATTGTTATTTTAGATGAACCAACTGTCGGATTAGATTCAATAACAGAACGAAAACTACTTCATACGATCTTTAAAGTATTAGAAGGAAAGACAGTATTATGGATCACACACCATTTAATCGGTGCAGAAATGGCTGATCATATTCTTTTCTTAGATAAAGGTAAAATTGCCATGAAAGGTTCACACGATGAACTTATAAAAAGTGAAGATCGATATCGTAATTTATTTGAATTAGACCGACCATTTAGATTAAGTGAATAGTTGCTGACTCTGACTAAATTGTCGGAGTCTTTTTTTATAATAAATACAGTTTGACGGAAAATGATATACATGATATGTTTATCTCGAATTCGAGATATCTTGAATTCAAAATAATTTTTACTAACTCTTTACTAATTTTTTTAGTATTCTTCAGCAATAGATTCACAAAATAAAAAAGCTTATATATAAATAACTATTTTAAATGGAGGAATTCGTATGAAAGGCTTAAAAGGGATCCATCACGTAACAGCTATAACTAGCAGTGCAGAAAAAAACTATGAATTTTTTACTTATGTTTTAGGTATGCGTTTAGTAAAGAAAACGGTCAATCAGGACGATATTCAAACGTACCATTTATTCTTTGCAGATGATAAAGGAAGTGCTGGAACGGACATGACATTCTTCGATTTCCCTGGAATTCCAAAAGGAGTACATGGAACAAATGAAATATCAAAAACATCCTTCCGAGTACCAACTGATGCAGCATTAGATTATTGGGTGAAGCGTTTTGACCGATTAGAAGTGAAACACTCAGGAATCAAAACACAATTCGGTAAGAAAACATTATCTTTTGTTGATTTCGACGACCAACAATATCAACTAATTTCAGATGAGCATAATAAAGGGATTGCTTCAGGCACACCGTGGCAAAAAGGACCAATTCCATTAGAATACGCAATTACAGGACTAGGACCAATTTTTATCCGAGTAGCTAATTTCGAATTCTTTAAAGAAGTAATTGAAAAAGTACTTTTATTTAAAGAGATTAATAAAGAAGGTTCATTCCATTTATTCGAAGTCGGTGAAGGTGGAAACGGAGCACAAATTATTGCGGAGCATAATGAAATATTACCTCAAAGCTTCCAAGGTTTCGGTACCGTTCACCATGTCGCATTCCGTGTAGAAGATACATCCGTATTAAAAGAATGGATTAAACGTCTAGATTCATTTAGATTACCAAACTCTGGCTATGTAGATCGTCATTTCTTTGAATCTTTATACGCAAGAGTTGCGCCACAAATTTTATTTGAGTTTGCGACTGATGGTCCTGGATTTATGGGAGACGAACCTTATGAAACACTTGGGGAAAAACTATCTTTACCTCCTTTCTTAGAACCAAAACGCGATGAAATTGAAGGAATGGTTCGTCAGATTGATACTGTAAGAAGTACGAAGGAATTTGTGAAAGAATAAATCCTCAATTAAAAACAACACTCACTGTTAAAGTTAGTGTACAGACTGTCGACACTTACTAATGTTATTAGTGAGTGTTTTTTTGTTTAATCAAATTGTTAAAAATTCCCAAAAAAATTAATGCATAAAACGATTTGTTATTCTAATGAAATATTTCACTGAATAAAAATCTTATGAACTAAAATATTTTTTTAGGAGAGGGAACATGAATAGTACATCTGGTAGGCGTTTATCGAAGGATGAAATGGTTACTTTAATACAAAATGGACTAGAACGGACAAATAATCCGAAAAAGATTGTTATAGTAGGAGCGGGAATTTCGGGATTAGTAGCGGGTTCTTTACTAAAAGAAGCAGGGCATGAGGTGACGATTTTAGAAGCAAATGGTCGAGTAGGCGGTCGAGTTTTTACGAAAAGAGCACCTTTTATTAATGATCAATACTTGGAATTGGGTGCAATGCGTATTGCTTCTGATCACAAGCTGGTACTTGAATATATTCGTAAATTTAATTTAAAGATAAACGAATTTATAAATGGGAAGTCAGAGGATATTATCTACGTTAACGGGATAAAAACAACTCAGAAGCAATATGAACAAAATCCAGATATTTTAGGTTATCGTGTAGCGGCTAATGAAAAAGGAGTAAATGTTGATCAGTTAATTGAAAGGTCGTTAAAATCTGTAATGGATTTTATTCATCAAAACCCTGATGAAAATTGGAAAACCATTATTGAAAATTATGATCACCATTCAATGGAGTCGTTTTTAAGATATAACCCAATTGGAGATTCTTTATCAGCTGGTGCTGTAGAAAAAGTGAAAGTACTTCAAGGGATGGAGGGATTTCCTGAACTTGCTTTTACTGCTATTTTAAGAGAGTTCATTGTATTATTTTCAAAGGAAATTAAGTTTTACGAGATTACGGGTGGAAATGATCAACTACCTAGAAAGTTTTTAACACAATTGAAGGATAATCTATTCTTTGGACAAAAAATGAATAAAATCGTGCAAGAGAATAATCAAGTAACAATTCACTCAGATCATTATACAAGCCATCTGCCTTATCAAACTACTGCTGACTATGCCATTATTACTATCCCCTTTTCATTATTAAACTTCATCGAAGTGGTTCCAAGAAATTCATTTTCTTCTGATAAATGGAAAGCAATACGAGAATTACACTATGTTCCTTCTACTAAAATTGGACTTCAGTTTAAAACTAGATTTTGGGAGAAAAATGGGACATTAGGTGGGAAATTAACCACAGATTTACCAATTCGATTTGCATATTATCCAAGTAATCATAATGGTAAAAATGGCTCGGGAATCGTTTTAGCTAGTTATACTTGGGAAGATGATGCATTGATTTGGGATAGTATGTCTGAAAATGATCGGATAATGAATGCTTTAAGTAATTTGGCCACTATCCATGGTAATCAAGTTTATACAGAATTTATTACAGGTTACACTCATAGTTGGGCTCTATATCCATACTCTGGAGGAGCGTTTTCTATGTTCAAACCAGAACAAAATAGAGAGCTGACACCTTATATTTCTGCTCCTGAGGGGAGAGTTCATTTTGCTGGTGAACATACATCTTCTGCACCTGCATGGATTGAAGGCGCAGTTGAATCTGGCATTCAATCAGCATTTGAAGTAAATAGCAGAACTTTCATAGAACGATAAAAATTCATTTTTTATATTTCCGATGAATATAGTGAAAATAGTGGATGTCTTTTTATTTTAGGGAGTGATCAGTTTGAACGAAAATAATCAAGGACTTCAATTTACCCCTGTGAAATCATGGAATGTTTTTCATGGCCCAAATGACCCGTGTCCACCAATTGGTAAAAAATATTACTCTACACCACCACACTTATATTTAGGATTTCAACCACCAGGACTAGAGCAATTTTCTTACAAAGAGGCATTGAAAAAAGGTACTTTATGGAAAGTATTTTATGACTTTTACGAAAATCCATATAAAGCTAGGAGGGATTAATAATGACTGAGCAACTTCCTCCAGAGTATTATCAGGATTTAGAGGAACTGCAAGCTGTTGATTTCGTACTTGTAGAACTAACTTTATATTTGGATACTCATCCCAATGATCAAAATGCAATTAACCAATTTAATCAATATGTTCAATATAAAAAACAAATTGAAGCTAATTTCGAGTCAAAATATGGACCATTATATCAGTTTGGTGGCAGTTATTCAGATCAAAACTGGAACTGGCATAAAGGCCCATGGCCATGGCAGGTTTAGAAGGAGGGAGTATTCATGTGGGTTTATCAAAAAAAATTACAATATCCAGTTAAGGTAAGCACTTGTAACCCAATGCTTGCCAAATTTTTAGTTGAACAATATGGAGGAGCAGACGGTGAGTTAGCAGCTGCTTTAAGATACTTAAATCAACGTTATTCAATTCCGGATAAAGTTATTGGGCTTTTAACAGATATCGGAACAGAGGAATTTGCTCATTTGGAAATGATTGCTACGATGATTTATAAGCTAACAAAAGACGCAACCCCAGACCAAATGAAAGCTGCCGGACTAGATACACACTATGCATCTCATGATAGTGCATTGTTCTACCATAATTCAGACGGTGTACCGTTCACTACTGCATACATCCAAGCAAAAGGAGATCCAATTGCGGATTTATATGAGGATATTGCAGCTGAAGAAAAGGCTAGGGCAACATATCAATGGATCATTGATCTTTCTGATGACCCGGATTTAAATGATAGTTTAAGATTTTTAAGAGAACGTGAGATTGTACATTCACAGAGATTTAGGGAAGCTGTGGAAATACTGAAAGATGATCGACAACAGCGGAAGATATTTTAAGTAGGTTTATATATAATTAAAACCTGTTCCTTATCGGGAACAGGTTTTAGTTTTTATAATGGTAGATAAAAAGGATGAGTAAGCTTTACTAATAAATAATGATCTTTTTATTGTAATGTAGCTCTAGTATGAGGTATTTCAACAGTGCTTTTTATTTTACGTTGATTAAATTATTCTTTTTTATAGATAAATAGAAGATTTTTATCAAGTTTTTATTCTGCAGATTATATTTGTTAGTTATTCATTTAGAAATAAGCTATTTTATAAAGTTTTTAGGTCATAATATCTTAACTGGTACGGGTATTTATTAATTTTAATTGCGGTTTTGTAGAATTTAATTGCAGTTTTGCTAAATTTATCTGCGATTCTCAAAATTTAATTGCATTTTTGTCAATTTTAATTGCGATTTTCAGATTTTATTTGCAGTCCACTGTTTATTTGCAATTCTAACAGACTTAGTTGCAGCTGAGCCTCAACTCGCTACAACATAAGCATTAAAAAAATGAGGGGTCTCTGGGACACCCTCATTTTTTCTTATTTCTTCTTAAGAATCGCAATCAGTAAAGCAATTACCGAAAGGACAGCTGCCCCAATCGACATCACCAAAGATGTATTACTTGAATTTGATTTTTCAGTATCATCCTTAACCGTTTCATCTTTTGTCGTTTTAACAGTTTCACCTTTTACTGTTGTGTCTTTTACGATATTCGTAATTGAGTGTGGTGCTTCTGATTTTTCGTCACCAGTCCACTCAACAATACTGCCATCTTTATAATATTGGTATGCATCCCAAGCTCCATTTACTTCAGCGTCTGGGTTTTTGGCCATAAATACGAATTGTTGAAATTGTCCCGCTAAAATACCTTCTTTTTCTGCACTCCAAGTAACGGAAGTAACAATACCGTTTGCATCTTTTGTTTCGCTAAACTTCCATCCTGGGATTGGTTGATATGAAACAAATTCAAATTTTGAAGGAATTTTAAGTGTAACTTTTGTTGTAGCTATTTCTTTTTCAGATGGTACTTTCATTGTGTATGTTTCCCAAGCACCAGGGGTTGAAATTTTAGGGTTTACTACAACATGCGCACTCGCAATTCCAGTAAAGAACATTGTCATAGCGAAAGCTGAAGCGATAATTTTAGCCGTTTTTGAAATGAATTTTTTCATTTTTTGTTAGTCTCCTTTGAATGTAATTAACTATTTACTTCCTACTATATATTTAAAATCTACATCTACAGAATCGAGGGAATTCGTTAAAATATGGACTTTTACATTCCAATGACCTGCCATATCTGTAAAAAATCCTTGCGCTTCATAAACACCTGACGAAGTTTCTTTAACTTGAGTTGTGTTAGTTCCCATATTCATGTCAGTGTTTTTAAAGGTAAGCGTGACTTGTTGGATAGAAGACACAGGTTTATTGTTTTTGTCACGTATATTTATTTTAAATGTGTTTTTACCGACTATGTTCGGAGTAGCATGCAATGAAATTGAATATCCTTTATTTTGCTTTGTGTCACTAAAGGGACCTGGAGATTCCATTGCAGTAGGTAGGTTTGTTAATAAGGATGTTAGGATTAGAACGATGATTCCTATACTTATTTCAAGCCAGACTGACTTTCCTAGTTTATTTTTGCTACGTTTTCCTTTGATAAAATGAATAAACCCTAAAATTAGCATGATAACAAATAAGATAACTTTTCCACATAAAACTTTGCCATAGGTTGTATGTAATAAAGCGTAAAAGTTAGGTACATACTTTAAGCTTGCATAAATTCCTGTTCCTATAAGTAAAGTTACAGATATAGTCGCCCAAATAGAATATCGTTGAATGGTTTTCCAATAATTCTCATTTCCCTCATGTTTCTTTTGAATTTTAGGAAGTAAATAACTGATTCCTATTAATCCTCCTAGCCAAATAGAAACCGCGAGTAAATGAATGGAATCAAGCAAAATTGGTAAAAAATCATTTTGCATTGATGCGTGACCGATAAAAGCTTTTGAGATTAGTAAGAAAAAGCTAACTAATAAAGCACTTAACCACCAATAGAAAGAACTTTTTTGTTCACTTCTCCAAGCCATGTACAGTGAATTAGCTAGAACAATAAGTAGTAGAAGTTGGATTACCCATACATTTCCGAATTTTGTACTCTTTATTGTTTCCAATAATAAATCGTTGTGAAAAATACTTTGCCATGAACCATTTGTATAGTTTTTTGTTTCAACCAAAAGGCTGAAAAGAACACTAAATAAAATTCCAAAATAGAAGATTAACAATAAAGCTTTAGAATTTTTAAAGGCAATCATTCTATTTTTCTGATCGCTTTTGTAAACGAATAACCCAAAAAATAAAAGTCCAACAAATAAAAGTAAACTCATATATTCAATCCAGTAGGTTCCCATTACGTCAGTGTTGGGTAAGGATTGGCTTGCTTTATTGGAGATTGTTGATGAACCATCAACTTTTCCTACTCTGAATGGAATTACACCGTTTACTGAATGTCCGTCACTAGAAATCACTTTCCATACAATGTGATAATTTCCATCTGGTAAATTAGGTTTTAAGTTCCCCTCTAAAATTGAATGATTTTGCTTGTTTATTTTTCCATTTCGCAAATCAACTCGATTACCTGATTCATCTAAAACTTGTAAAGAATGAAATGCAGACTGTACTGATTCATCAAACTGTATTTGAATACGTTGAGGAGAATTCATAAAAACTTGATTCTCAGAAGGCGTAGATTTGATGATATAAGCATGTGCTGAAGCTAAGGACGGAAATAAAGTAGCAGCAATCAATAATAGTAAGAAAGAAAACCCTATAACTCTGATTTTCATTTTTTTATGTCACCTCATATCTATTAGAGCGAATTAGAAATTAAAACAACTTCTAAATTCTAAAGTAAAATTGTGATAGAAATGTGATAAATTATAAATTTTTCTTAACACATTCCTAATAAATTATGAAGAATGGATTAGATAGTAAGATTATTAAACAGTACTAGACTCTTTATGCAAGCTGGTGAAAACACAAATAATCCACAAGTAAAACCAATTACTTGTGGATTATTTTATTCATTAATTATTTATTTAACAACCAACTTACCAACAGAGTTAGAAGGCTCCAAAGAGATGTTATATTCTCCTTTTAATGGATTATTTAATAAGAGAATATTTTTTCCAGTTTTCAATGGAATGTTTATACCTAAGTCAGTAGAGGCTAATCTTGCATTGCCCCCGGCATCTTGATCAACATCAACAATAATTTTAGTCATGGTCGCAGGTTTAAAGATTGTATTTTTCGGACTAAAACCTGATGGCGTTACGTGAATTGTTGCGTATTGAAGGTCATTTTGATCATCTTGTTTTGCAGCTTGCTTTTCTGGTTGCCCAATTACACCAATTTTTACTTTATTCATATTAACGGTAAATATGATGACAAAAATAAGTAGGATTGAAGTTAATACTACAGTACTGTTTGATGATTTGGCTTGATCTTTCTTAATCTTATTTTTTTGATTTGAATTTGAAACTAGCTTTCGATCAACGAAAAATAATAATAGATAGATGAAAACGATAAACAGAATATCCACAATAACGACGCTTATGCTTGAAATGAATGTCATATATCCGATGACATTCCCTACAAATGCACCGAGCAAGGACGCTAATATTCTAGTAATGCCATTATTAAATAGTTTCTTCGATAAAACCAAAAATAATATGACTAGTAATAGATTGAGAATGATCGATAATAGTACATTATAATTTGTAGTTAACATGATTAAGAAACTAATTGTAGCTGAAGATACACCGATCAATAAAGAGATAATTGATTTTAAAGTACTAGGAAATCTCTCTTTATTTCGATAAAAATGATTAATGCTATAACACGTAAGAAGGAGTACTAAGAAAAGACTTCCATACTTCAATACCATATAAACACCTCTAAATTAGTTTTAAGGCTACAGCTTTGATCCAAAGTTCCAATCTGGATACACGTATTGAACACTTGGAGATTTAGCTGGCTCTGATTGTTGAACGTTTATTTTAATGACTGTTTGACCATTAAAGCTTGTTTTTCCGATTGTTCCTGTAATTGTTACCCAAGAATCATTCGTAAATTGCTGTGAATTGGTTGATTCTGCAATAATACCAAATGGTGAAATATCGGCGATACAATGAGTCATACCCATTCGTGCGATAATAAATTGATTAGCTGATAACTTAGGGTCTCTATAGATAAAGCCTTTAATTTTAATTTGTTTATTTTGGAAATTGTCGACAAACGTATTCATGGATTGTAGTTTTTCAATAAACCACTTATCCTTCATTTCGATTGTACTCTGTTTGTACAGTAGCATCCCAAGTTTAGCGTAATCTTGATCATACACATTTGTTTTGAACATTTTTTTTAAAGCAGGGTCCTCATGACCTTCCACTTCAACAGCCTGTCCATTCGAAGAAGCCTGAACAGCTAGTCCTTTAAAATTCATTTCCTTGTTATTAGCAAGAGAACTAGAACTCGCATGGTTAGGCAAAATATACCCGAGCAATAGAGGGAATAAAAATAGGCTGTAAATAAGTACGTCTTTTACGACTGACTTTTTTAAAAGATGATGATGCTCATGACTAAAAACTTGGTCGTGACTATGATCATGACCACAATCACAAATTATGACATGTCTTTTTAATGAAAGAACGGCTATATAGATTTGAACTACTGCGACACAAAAAAGAATAACAGTTGCAATTTTTACATAAATGACAAGCTCCGGAACGATAAATTGCAGGATCTCGTCTGTAAGTGTTAATTGAAAAATATAGACAGCAAGTCCTAAGAGAATAGCAGCTTTTATAAAATGATGAATCGAAGTCGAATTGATTTTATTTTTCAAAATAGATCACTGCCTTTTATAAATTAATAGACTGCAAAACAAGCGTTCCGATAAAAACTAATATGAAAACTAGTGTACTTAGTAATAAAACGAATCGTGATCGGAAAACAGCAAGCATCATCAAGATCCCTTTAATATTGATCATTGGTCCGAAAACCATGAATCCGATTAAAGAGCTCTTTGTAAAAATTGTTTGAAGTGATTGAGCAACAAAGGCGTCTGATGTTGAACAAAGAGATAAAATAAAGCCTAATCCCATCATTAGGAAGTTTGCCGATGGACCACTTTTTCCTAATTCAATTAAACTACTTTGAGAAATGATAATTTGAAGTAGAGCAACAATGATTGAACCGAAAACTAAGTATTTCCCCATATCAAAAAATTCATTTACTGCATGGCCTACGATCGCAATGAATTTATTATTAGATGCATTATCGTGTTTATGATCATGATGGTGGTGATCTACCTTCGTTTGATCGACCTGTTCTCGTAACTGGTTTGACTTAACAAATTGAAAAACGATTAGTCCCACGATTAGTGCAACTACAAAAGCAAGTCCCATACGATAATATGCAACAGTTGGTTGATTACGAAAAGCTGTTAATGTTGATAAAAATACGATTGGATTTAAAATCGGTCCTACTAATATAAAAGTGACCGCAACATACAATGGCATGCCTTTCTTAATCAGCTTACGAATAGCAGGTACCATTCCACACTCGCAAATCGGGAAAATGATTCCTAATACACTTGCTGCGATTATACCTAATAAAGGATTTTTCGGTATAAATCGTTGGACCATTTGATCTGTAACGAAAACCTGAAGGATCGCTGAAACGAATACACCGATTAAAATAAAAGGCAGAGCTTCAATAATAATGCTAATAAAGATCATCTTAAAGACTTGTAGTTTTGTAGTTGAAAAAACTGAACTTAATCCTGTTGTAGATGAAATATATAATAGGCATACAAATAGTAAGCAAATAATGATTAGAAAATGTCGATTTGAGTTGACTGGCGATTGTTTCTCGGTAGCAATACTTCGCAAAGGATTCACTCTTTCTGTTTAAGATATGACGCGTTCAAATAACCAAATTCCACCTAATATAAAAGCAATCGTAGATGTGGAAATAATTGCATTCCTCGAATACTTTGAGCGATGTAATTGAGTTAATAGTGGTAATAATAAAAGTACAATCGAAAGCTGGACTACTTCAATACCAAGGTTAAAGCTAACTAAATCAGCTGCTAATTCACTTTTTGAAAGATGCATTGCTGTTAATAAGTCTGCAAAACCCATTCCATGAATTAATCCAAAAATAAAAGTTAATACCCAACGATGACCAATGTTTTTACGGAATATATTTTCAATTGCTACGTAACAAATACTAAGCGCTATTGCAGGTTCGACGATATAAGAAGGAATTGAAATGATTCCTAAAACAGTTAGTGTCAAAGTTAAACTATGTGCGACTGTAAATGCAGTAATTACTTTAGCAAACTGCTTAAAGCTTTGTCTTGCAATCAGTAGTGAAAGTAAAAATAGCAAATGATCATAACCGGTAAGTATATGGTTCATACCAAGCTTTAAAAACGTAACCCATCCTTTAGATGAAGTATTTGTAGTAGAATCCGAATTGGATTCTTTTTTTATTACGGCCTGTTGCTGTTGTTTTGCAGGCTGGATTGTGTTCGGATTATTGCTTAATCCCTCATAAGCACTGTCACTAAGAATCATAGACCACATGCGGCCTTGATCTGAAAGTGCGGCAGTACTACTTTCATTTCCGTAGTTCACTTTCAACAAATCAACATAGGTCGTACTAGTATTTGTATCATTTTCATACAAATGATCAGCAAGACTAATAGATTGGGAAGGTTGAATTGCAGGGTAATCAACCTCAAGGATAAGCTGAGTCCTATCACCTTTACGATTAAGCTCCAATCTATTTACCTTTGTCCAACTTTGTTTTTCTCCATTTATTTTAAGAATAATGTTGCTCTGGATAGTAGATTCTATTTTCTTCTTTATTGCCTCAAATTCATCTGGATCTAGCATTCCGTTCTTATTAACATCTCCGCCTGTTAACTCCATGACAGAAACTTCATCTAGAGCAAAGTTCATTGTAGTTTTTGATTTTAAGAGATTTAATATAGTGTAACTAGCGCTTAATGAATGAGCTTCAGCTGTTCGAAAAGAGGTACTAAAAAAAATAAGTAAGCAAAAAAATAGGGGAAAAGAACGACAGAATTTATTTGTTGTTAAGAAAAAAATACTATTTTTCATTTGTTTCCTCCGGGAAATAAATTAAGAAAGTTATTGTTATCATACATAGTAAACATTACAGAATTGTTATATAATTGTAAAGAATTTGTATTTTTTGGATAATTTTGTAGAAATTGCTCGGTTATTCGTAATATAGTTAATGGGCGATCACTACATTTTCGTGAGGGGAGGAGCGAAACTATAATTATTTCCCAATAGTAAAATAGTCTTGTTTTTTGAAGGAAGGTTTTGGTTATTAGAAATAATAAAATAAAGTGGGGAAATTTTCATGCACAAAATAATGCATAAGTACAAAAGGTATTTTGGTCTTTTGGCAACGATTCTATTGCTATTATCAACAATTAGTCCACAAATGGCTAATGCAGCCACTTCAACTACTTTAGCAAAATGGGATTTTAGTAATGGACAAGTAACAACACCATCAGCTGGAATACCAGACAATATGAATAGTAATATAACGACAACTGGTTCTAAAGTTACTGGTTATAATGCCGGTCCTTCCGGGAATACAGTTATTAACGCAAATACATGGTCAAATAATAGTTCATATTGGGAAGTTTCATTATCAACAAAAAACTATGAAAATATAACTCTTTCATCTAAACAATATAGTTCTACTACGGGGCCAAAAGATTTCAAACTTCAATATAGTTTGGATGAAAACTCATGGGTTGATGTACCGGATGCTACTGTTTCAACGGGAAGTGGTACATGGTCAAGTGGGGGACAATTAAATAATGTAGCGTTGCCAACTGAGGTAAGCGACAAGAATTTAGTTTATTTAAGATGGATTGTCAATTCACCATTAGCTGCAAAAAATGACGGTAGTAATTTCAGTACGACAACTGGTACGAGTCGTATTGCTGATATTGTTATTAACGGTGAGACAAACGGCTCTCCAGCTTTAGAAAAAACCGCTACACCTGACGCAACAAAAATCAACTATTCTACAAATTCAACAGTCACTGGAAATGCTGGAGCAGTTGCTAGTAATTCCATTGTAAAGGTTTATAGCGATAATAATAAACTAGCTGGTACGACTACGGCTTCAGCGGATGGTTCATTTACCGCTACAATTACCAATTCACAATCGGTTGTATATGTTACTGCACAAGAAAACGGAAAAGCTGAAAGTGATAAAGTTTCAGTAAATTTCTCAGGTTCTGTCGTTCAGAAAACAGCCCCTCCAATAGCTACAAAAATTACTTTTAATACGTATACAAATGTATCAGGTACTGCAGGTGCAGTTGCTGGTAATGCAATCGTAAATGTCTATTTTGATGACAATACAATAGTAGCAACTACAACAGCTGCAGCAGATGGTTCATTTAATGTAACGTTTGCAAATCCCGGGTCGAAACCAGTGGTTAATCTAGTTGCTCAAGAAGCAGAAAAGAGTCCTAGTGATCGAACTGCTGTAAACTATACTGGTCAAACTGAAAACCCAAAAGGTATTTCACCAGGTGACGTAGTATTTAGTCAAATCTATGTAAATGGTGGTAATGGGGGAGCCTTCTACAAAACTAAATTTTTCGAACTTTATAATAATACAGATAAAAATATTAATTTAACGGGCTGGTCAATTGCTTATACTTCGGCATCAACAATGAGCTTTGGAGCAGGGCAACCACTATCCGGTGTTATTAAAGCACATAGTTACTTCTTAATAGCAGGTAGTACAGGTTCGACAGGACAAGCACTTCCTGTGACTCCAGATATTACAACTACGTTAAATCCAAGTGGTTCAACTGGTGGCGCTTTAGTACTTGCAAAGAAAACGACAGCTGTAACAGGTGTTGATGATCAAGATGCAATTGATTTATTAGCATTTACGAATGGTACAGCAGTTTATAAAAATCCTTTATATTGGGGAAGTCCAATTTCAGACTCTACAATTGGTGGAGGAACGATTCAGCGTAAAACAAATATTGGGACTGACCCACGTTCAGCATATGGGATTGGAAACGGTTGGTTTACAAAAGAACCTTCAAAAGATTTCGTCCTGAATAAACCATCAAGTGCGAACTATTCTGATGAGATGGCTGTTCATAACTCAAAATTTATGTCTTCTCCAGATGGTTCTAAAATAACTTCTACAAAATCTAATGGTACAGCAACTGTTACAGGGCAAGTTGAATCAGTACCTGCTTCATCTGCTGTAAAGGCTTACATTGAAAATGGTGGTAAATTAACAAGTCAGCAACAAGTAACAGCAGCGGCCGATGGTTCTTTTACATTAAGTTTTGAAGACTCTAGTGATCAGACATCCATCTTCTTAACAGAAACGGATTCTGCACAACCTACTCTAAAGGAAAGCTACTACACGAGAGTAGATACGGCTGGTAAGTCAACAACAGTTACTTCAATTGGTGATTTAAGAAAAAATGATGAAAAAGGATTCCCAATCAATAATGGTTATTCAACTACAATTGAGGGAGTAGCGACTACAGATAATCTACCTAATGGCGATGTGAATACAAATTTCTTTATTCAAGATTCAACAGGTGCAATCAATGTTATTGATCATTTGAATCCTTCTACAACGATTCAAGCAGGAAACAAATATAGCATTGAAGGACGAGTAGTATTTACGGCGGGGATGACTCAATTTATTCCAACAGCCATTCGTTTCGTTGGAAATGATCAATTACCGGCAACTACAAATATTACTGTCGGTGGGTTAAATGAGGCAACTGAAGGCAAATTAGTATCATTTACTGGAAAAGTAACAAACATTCCTACTGAAGGTCCAAATTATGATATTACAGTAAGCGACGAATCAGGTGATAATTTAGCGATCGTTCGTATTCAAGGATCTTTAGGGAATATCGAACAAGGTCAAACTTACACTTTTACAGGTATTGTTAATCAATATAAAAAAGCTGCACCTTTTACTAGTGGATATTTACTTATACCTAGAAACGCAAGTGATGTAAAAGGTCAATTAGTGTTAAACCATACTCCGATTACAAAAGCTTATACAGGAATGGATGCTTCGTTTAATGCGATTGCAAAGAACGCAGATTCAGTAACGCTTTATTATAAAGGAGAAAACGAGGCTTCTTATCATTCAGTAATCATGGACACAGCTGACCATATTAATTACAATGGGAAAATTTTAGAAGCAGATGTTCCAAAAGTAAAATTCTACTATTATATCGAAGCGGAAAATGCAGAAGGTAAACAAGCTGTAGGTAGTTCTTCAAAACCATTTGAAGTGAATGTAGTAGATGATCAAGATGGTCCTAAATTTTTTAATGAGTTACCTGCAAATGGTGATAAAACTGATTCAAGACATCCTGAAATCGTCGTGAAAATGGATGATCCAAGTGGAATCAATCTTTCATCAGCAACTATTTCAATCGATGGTCAAGATAAAACTTCAAACGCAACAATTAATGATACAGAAATTAAATTAAATCTTACAACTGCTAATGAATTAACTGAAGGTGAGCATACAATAACGGTGTCTGCAAAGGATAAATTAAATAATCCTTCTACCTTTACATGGAAATTCACAGTTACAGAAAGATTTACTGGTGGAAATCATTACCGTGGAACGACACATAACCATACGAATATTTCACATGATGCTGCAGGTAGTCCTGAAGAAGCATTAAAAGCTGCTGAAAAGTATCATTATGACTTCTTTGCATTCTCGGATCACTCGCACGATATCGATTCAGACCTTGTTAATAAAGACACTGTCGATCGTAAAGGCTTTAAAGAGAGAACTGGCGGTGCAAATTGGCAGTTAACAAAGGATTTAGCAAAACAGTATACGAAAGATGGTCAATTCGTTGTTTTCCCTGCATTTGAAATGACATCAACTACATGGGGTCACTCAAATGTATTCGGAACTGAAAATTTCATTGATCGTGTTGTAGATGGTGGCGCTTATCAAAATTTACAAAAGTATTATGGATGGGTACTAACATATGACAATATCGTAGCACAATTCAACCATCCAAAAATGTCTGCAAATGCATTTGATAACTTCATCCCTTATAACAAAAATTTAGACAAGCTATTCACAATGCTTGAAGTAGGGAATGGATCAGGTAAGTACTCTTATGCGAATGCAGAAGATAGCTACTATGGTGCTCTTGATATCGGATGGCATGTTGCACCAACTTATGGTGAAGATAACCATGATGCAACTTGGGGTCAAACGAAAAAGCGTACTGTAATCGTAGCAAAAGATTTAAGTCAAGATGCTCTTCTTGATGCAATGAAAAAAAGACGTGTTTATATGTCAGAGGATCCAAACTTTTCATTAGATGTATCTGCAAGTGGTTTTTATATGGGGTCAACAGTTGATACTGATACATTAGATTTTAATATATCAGGTAAAGACCCAGTTTTAGAGCAAGCTAGTGATCCAGATTATAGCTATATTAAAACTGCTTCTAATGATGCAATCTCAAAAGTAGAATTAATTACAAATCATGGAACAGTGGTAGACAAATATGTTCCGACAAGTGATTCAACTACATTTAATTGGAAGCCAAGCTTTACTGTAGTTGGCGGACAACAATGGTTCGTTGTTAAAGTTACACAAAAGGATGGCGACCAAATTTACTCTTCACCAATTTGGTCACAACAAAAAGACTTAGCAGTAAAAGTTAGTGATGTTACGACAAAGGATGGCGCGATTATTGGTGGACTTTCAGCTAATTTAACAGCAGGAATAAGTAACCAAGGATCTTTAGATGTTAAACAAGTAACTGCTCATTTCTATTATGATAGTATAGATGCTAATCATTTTATTGCAGATGCTTCAATCGATTCGCTTCCATCTAACTCGTCAGCAAGTGCTAGTGTTACATGGACGGATCCAGTTCCAGGTACACATAAAATCATTGTTGTTTTATCAGCAGCTGATGGACACGATCTCGGTAATAATAAATACGAGCAATCATTTACAATTAAAGCTCCATTAAACAAAGTTGTAATGATTGATGGATCTCACAATAATGAGAATTCGAAACAAGACACTGGCACATATAAAGATAACTTTAAATTATTTACAACGTTAATGAAGCAACAAGGTTATACTGTAGCAGAAAATTCTTCACCACTTACAGAACAAGTATTAAAGAATGTTAGTGTATTAGTTATTACACACCCAGCTACAGCATATTCTGCTAGTGAAATTTCTGATATTAATAATTTCGTGAAAAATGGCGGTTCTTTATTGACGACAGAAAAGAGTAACTTTGGTGCTACAAATCAAAACATAAATAGTATTTTATCTGGTGTAGGCTCAAGTATTTTAGTAAACAATGATGGAATTTTTGATGAAACACATGACGGTAACTTCTGGGGAACACCACTGACAGCTAATTATGCTGTTAGATTACACCCAACACCGAATCAAAAAACAACATTAACGGATTTCGTTCCACCAATCGAGTATTATAGTGGATCAAGTCTTGCTAAAAATGATGGCTCAGGGAATAAAGTTCCATTAACCGATAGCGATACTGTTACAGTTCTAGCTCAAGGAAATGAATCTACATTCCAAGATACATCTACCATCAAATCAGATACTGTAAAATATAATGTTCAGACTTCAAATGGAAAAAATGGTCCAGCATTAGATCAAGTTACTGGTGGCTCTAGCATTCCGATTATTGCTTCTGAACAAGTTGGTAACGGTAGAGTATTCGTTTCAGGTATGAATATCTTTAATGATAAACAAATGGATCAAACGTATAACCCAAAAGGAAATGACCCGTTTGCAGTAAACATTGTAAACTGGTTATCTCATCTTGATACCGAAGTAAAATCAATTGGTGATGCGCGTAAGCTTACAGAAGGAACGAACGCAGTTGTTGAAGGAACTGTAACAGCAACTTCATTCTTTGACGCTGCTTACATTCAAGATGATACTGGTGGAATTATGGCCTTTAATGATGTGCCAGCAGGAAGTTTACAAGTCGGCGATAAGGTACGCATATATGGTCATATAAAAATATTTGAAAATAACTTCGAATTAGAGTTTGGTAGTTTTACAGAAAGCGTTGTAAAGCTAGGAAAAGGAACTCCAGTCGAAGCAAAAGTTGTCAGTACAAAGGATTCAAATAATGAAGAGAATCAAGGTCAATTAGTTAAAGTAACTGGTAAAGTCATTTCTAAGTATGACGATAATTCTTATGTGATTGATGATGGTTCAGGACCAACATTAGTATTCACAGATGGATACGTTGTAAACCAAAGCGGACCTGTACCAACCCTGAATATTGGGGATACGTTAGAAGCAACTGGTCTAGCAGGTAAATTCTCAGAAGGAAATCGTATTCGAGTAAGGGATACGAAAGAATTAGTTGGAACTCATACTGCTGCTCCAAAAGCTCCAGTAGTGAATGCTATTTCTGATCAAGATGAGAAAATTACCGGTACAACTGAAGCGGGAGCAAAAGTAATTGCAAAAGTAAATGGTAATGAAATTGCTAATGCAATAGCGGATAATACTGGAAACTTTGAAATGAAGATTACAAAACAAGTAGCTGGTACGAAAATTGTAGTTACAGCACTTGACTCAGCAAACAATGAAAGCGACGGAGTAGAAGTAATCGTAAGTGATAAAACTGCGCCAGACGCGCCTGTTGTAAATGAGGTACAAGATAATAGTACTTATGTAACAGGAAAAGCAGAGCCAGGATCAACAATTACAGTTTCAAAAGGGATTGTCATTCTAGGTCAAGCAGTAACAAATCTAGATGGTAGCTTCAGCGTTTTACTATCTTCAAAACAAAGTGCAGGAACAAAATTATCTGTTGTTTCAACAGACGACGCAGGTAATAAAAGTTCACTAACTGAAGTAATTGTAGTAGATAAAACTGCACCGAACGCGCCTGTTGTAAATGAAGTACAAGATAACAGTACTTATGTAACAGGAAAAGCGGAGCCAGGATCAACAATTACAGTTTTAAAAGGGATTGTCATTCTAGGTCAAGCAGTAACAAATCAAGATGGTAACTTCAGCGTTTTATTATCTTCAAAACAAAGTGCAGGAACAAAATTATCTGTTGTTTCAACAGACGAGGCAGGTAATAAAAGTTCACTGACTGAAGTAACTGTAGTAGATAAAACAGCTCCTATTAAACCAGTTGTTAATGAAGTAATGGATTCTGACACACATGTGACTGGAACGGCTGAAGCGGGATCTAAAATTATCGTTTCTACGGAGAATCAAACTCTCGGTTCAGGAAATACAAATAGTGATGGAAGTTTTGACGTTTTAATTCCAAAACAATTAGCTGGAACAGTATTAACAATTGTATCAATCGATAAAGCAGGGAATAGTAGTGCAACAGTTCAAGTAACAGTTGCAGATACACCTCCTATTAAACCTGTTGTCGATCCAATATATGATACTGATCCAAAAGTAACTGGAAAAGGTGAAACAGGAACAACAATTAAGGTCTATGTAGGAAAAACAATTGTTGGTCAAGATGTAGTGGACAAACATGGAAAATTCAAAATTCAATTAAGTTCAAAGCAAAAAGCAGGTACAGTATTGTCTGTTGTATCAATCGATAAAGCTGGAAATAGTAGTGCAACAGTTCAAGTAACAGTAATAGACAAAACACCTCATTAAAATTAAATCTCACTTAAATACTAGAACGACTTTAACAAAAACAGTTAAGGATAAGATTGGAGATGTAAGTCCTGCAACTACTATAAAAGTAAAAAAAGCTGGATCAAATTCAATAAAACAGCTTCTAAAGTGGGTTTTACAGTTCCACTTTTAATAGGAAATTTAAATTTTAGTAGGTAACATTCATTAGTAATAAGTATTGGGGCTGTCTCATAAGTCAGGATAACTGACATAGGGGCGGCCCCTTTTAATTTAAATTTATAAGAACGCCTTGGTAAGTGGGGGTATCTCAGTTACGATTTTCAATAGTAGTTGAAAAAGTTGGCCTTTTTTTTATAATTAGCAGGTTTTTATTCGATTTAGTAAGAATTAACACAAATTTACTAGTTTTCTATTCGAAGCTTACTACTCTTTTATAATGTTTAGGTCATAATACCTTAACTAGTATGGGTAATATTTAATTTTAATTGCTATTCCTTCGAATTTAATTGCAGTTTCGGTATTTTTAATTGCAGTTTTGCCAATTTTAATTGCGATTCTCAGAATTTATTTGCAGTCCACAGTTTATTAGCGCAAATAGACACTTTATAGCGATTCACTCACCCTCATTTGAACTTGCATTCTATTAAGTTAAATAGATGATCTACAAGGCTACTCAAGACTAGCTCACCAAATAGTTTTATCACAAGAAATTGAAACATATTCCACAAAAAACTAAGTTGTTATTAGAATTTCTAAAATTTATATGATAATATTAAACTATAATCACGCAAACGTGATTAATACATGAAAAGGAGTGTTAATAGCATATGGCAATTTCTTTACAAAAAGGTCAAAAAGTCGACCTTACAAAAGGAAGAGCGGGACTTTCCTCTTTAATTGTAGGTTTAGGTTGGGATCCGGTGAAAAAAAGTGGTGGTTTTTTCGGATTTGGTAAACAAGAAAACATTGACTGTGACGCTTCTGTTTTAATGTTAGATGAAAATGACAGGTTAAGAAGTGCAAGTGATGTAATCTATTTTGGAAATAAAAAAAGCTTATGTGGTAGCGTAGTACATTCTGGAGATAATCTAACTGGTGATGGAAACGGTGATGATGAGCAAGTATTTGTTAACTTAAATAAGGTTCCGTCTTATGTACATAAACTTGTATTTGTTGTGAATATCTATGCTTGTGTTCAACGTAAGCAAGATTTCGGTATGATTAAAAACGCATTTATTCGTGTAGTAGACAAGTCAGCAAACTCTGAGTTAGTACACTACAACATTACTGATAATTATTCAGGTTTAACTGCGTTGTTCCCTGGTGAGATTTATCGCCATAATGGAGAGTGGAAGTTCTCTGCAGTAGGAGAGGGAACAAAGGATGTAGCAATCGATAAAATTGTCCAACGTTTTCAATAAATAATAATCAAATAAAAAAGGAGTGTATTTAAAATGACAGTAAATTTATTAAAAGGACAAAAGGTTGATTTAACAAAAACAAATCCTGGTTTAACGAACATTGTTGTCGGTTTAGGTTGGGACACTAATAAGTACTCTGGTGGAAATGACTTTGACTTAGATTCAACAGTATTTTTATTAAATGGTGCAAGCAAATGTGCATCTGAAAAAGACTTTGTATTTTATAACAATACTGTAGGTGGAAATGGATCAGTTGAACACAATGGAGATAATAGAACTGGCGCTGGTGATGGTGACGATGAGCAAGTATCAGTTAATCTAGCAAACGTTCCTGCTTCAGTTGAAAAGATTGCATTTGCGATTACGATTCATGAAGCTGATGTACGTAACCAAAACTTCGGACAAGTAAACAACTCTTATGTTCGTATTTTAAATGAAACGAATGGGGAAGAGTTAATCCGTTATGATTTAGGTGAAGATTTTTCAATTGAAACTTCAGTAGTTGTAGGTGAATTATATCGCCACAATGGCGAATGGAAATTTAATGCGATTGGTAGTGGATACCAAGGCGGTTTAATTTCATTAGTTAGAGATTACGGATTAGACGCTTAATTTTACCTAACAAAAAAGTAGGTTAATAGTTAAAAGGGGAAAGTATTTGTTTCCCCTTTTTATTATCATTTAGTACATCTTTAGAAAGGTAGAGAGGAATAAGTTTCTAAAGATGTCCTAGATGGTAATTGTAATTAAGTTTAAAATGTTTTCCTAATGTAATGTTGCATTATTTGGAAGTTCGGGGTGGGATTTTGAATAAACAAAGTAATACGATAAATTTAAATGATCCAAGTTTACTTAGTTCGCGTCAAGCGTGTCAAGAATGGGGAATCAATGACTCGACATTACGGAAACGAATAAATGATTTTCCAAACGGTACGATACGTAAATTTGGTTCCTCTTGGGTAGTAACTCGTGAAGGTATGTTAGCAGTTTTCGGACAACCAAAAATGAAATAATGACATCGGAAAGGAGTATCTATATGTCTGCGATCAACCCAAAAGCAATGGATATTAATCAACATGAGTGGTTGAGTATCTTGAAACAACCTTCGAAATTAAGACAATCTTATCAAGTAGAAGGAGAAACCATACAGTTTAATCAAATTGCATGGCGAATTTTAGGAACAAACATTGATGAAGACGAGTATTTTGAAAACTTATATGAACTAGTACATGACGAGTCTTTAAATATCATGTTATTAAGCGAAGATTTAAACAAAACAATTTCGAATGATACGTTGCAAGCAGTTCAAAGAATAGTAACAATAAACAATGCTGAAAATGGATTATCAGTGAACAGACTAATTGCATTCCTTGAAGGTGAGCGATTAATTCCGAAGCACGAAAATCAGAACATACATAAACATATTCGAGAGCAAATTAAAACTGTATTATCTAACTTTAAAGATTCACATAAAAATGGATTCCTTGATCCTAATTTTAGAAGGATAATAGTTGATCTCGTGAAATGGTTACATAACCATGTAAATAAATGGATTGAGAGTTTTCCTAATCGTTCTCCACTGATCTTATGGTATGGTGACACAACGTTAAGTGAATGTTATTTTCTTTACTTACTCATCCTTTTAGGTTTTGATGTTGCTATATTTCATCCTGAAGGAAAAGATTCATTATCTCATTTATTAGGTACCAAGAGCGACGAAATTAAAATACTACCTTCAACGACATCTTTAGTACCTTTTCCAATAGAAAAGCCAGTTAGGAAGAGTACAGTTGCCCATAGAGCAACAAAGGAAATTGAGAAATTATTGCATACTGAGGATTCATTATTATATAAACCATGGCAATTTAGAAATTATGCACCTCAATCAATTACGTTAAAAACAACCTTTGATGAATTATTCATTTTACATAAAGAAAGAGCAATGTTACGTCCTAATTTTCTTGTAAAGGACAATAGTGTTGAAATACCGGTTTTCTTTATGAAGATTTTAGGTGTGACAAAAAATCACCGTGAATATTGGGAAAAGATTGGCCAACTAACTGATAGTAATTTAACACTTAAAATAGATAAATTTCCATTTACACAATTAGTTAAAGGGAATCAACAATATCATTATCAAAATGCTTTAGGGCGTGACGGGCTACTTGATCCCCAAAAGATGATGGCTAGTAACTGGTGGAGATATAAAGAACTTCCAAGCGGATTACAGTTTGGTCTAGCTTCTGCTATATCCAGATATGTTGACCGAGCTAATATTAAGTCGCTACCAAATGAAACAATGGCTCAGACACAACTATTTTTATTTAGCCAATCTATGAATATACCAAATGAAATATTAAGATTACTACAACAGTTTGATTATACACAGCAAGTTCCAAAATTAATTATTTATAATACAGAAAGAGATGGTGAACTAAATAGAAACGACGCAGCACTACTTCTATTATTAAATGAGTTTGGAGTGGATCTAGTTTTACTAAATCCGACGGGTCAGAATGATATCGAACTATTCGTGGATGACAAATTATTCGATTCTCATTGGCTAGATGAAGTTACTTTTGATACTGAATTTCAAGTGTTGCGAGCATCAGGACAGTCATTAATTAAAAATCTATTTAGAAAAATAGTTAAATAAAAGGGGAACTTAAAATGTCTACAAATACACTTACTAGTTTAGAAAAGCAAGATGAAATTTTACAAGCGAATGCAAATGATATGAAATTGCAATTAAGAAATGAACCTGAAGTACACCGTTTAGCAAGTTCAATAGACCATAAAAATCAAATAGCTTTATTGGAGTATGGGAAAGAACCAGCAACTGAAATTTCAACCTTCTCAGGTAAAATATTAAATACAATTAAGGCTTCAAGTATGGAAGAATCTAGCGTTCTATTGAAACAATTAGGGAAAATTATGGACCGCTTTGATACGAAAGATTTTGCAGAAGAAAAAGGGTTTCTTTCAAAAATTTTTAATCGTGGTCAAAAGTTAATTGATAAATTATTTGATAAATATCAATCTATGGGTACTGAAATTGATAAAGTCTATGTAGAAATAACAAAGTATGAACACGAAATGAAAACATCTACAAATACATTAGAACAACTTTACGAGCAAAACGTAGCATATTATATGGAGTTAGAAAAATATATTGTAGCTGCAGAAATGAAAGCAGAAGAGTTGAAAACTCAGCTTCCTGCTTTAACTGAAAGAGCTGGATCAGGTAATCAGCTTGCTATGATGGAGTTAGATTCGTTAAAGAATGCAATCGAGTTACTTGAACAACGTACTTACGATTTAGAAATGGCAAAACAAGTTGCTTATCAATCAGCTCCGCAAATTCGTTTATTACAACGTGGTAATACTAAACTAATTGGTAAAATTAACTCAGCATTTGTAACAACAATTCCAATTTTTAAAACTGCGTTAATTAATGCAATAGCAGCTAAGAGACAAAATTTAGTAGCTCAATCAATGAATGAATTAGATAAGAGAACAAACGAATTATTATTACGTAATGCCAATACAATTTCACAGCAAAGTGTGGATATTGCTAGATTATCAGGATCTCCTAGCATTAAGATCGAGACGATGGAAGAAACTTGGAATATCATCATGAAGGGTATGCAAGAAACAAAAGCGATTGAAGAAGAAAATAAAATTCAACGTGAACAAGGTAAATTGCGTTTAGAGCAGCTGCAAGAAAACTTCATTAAACTTAAGCAAGGAAAGTAATGATCTTAAGGGTTATTCGATCGTTTTTAAAAGTCAGTGGCCGACTAGCTACTGACTTTTGTTTGTATTGCGTTATTACTGAACGCTTCTTAACTATTTAGTGTAATACTGAAGTAAATAGTGTTTCTTCTTTAGATAATCGGGGAGCCTTTTTAGCAAAATTTAATTCTTTTATGTTAAAAAAATGTTATTATAATATAATGAGATGAAATGAAAAGTTAATGCAAAATACATAGGCGTTGTAAATAAATGGAAGATTAGAATAGTGGCACTTAATTAAATGATTAAAGTTGACAAGTGAATAATTCTGAAAGTTCTGTAACAATGACGAAAATATATTGACATTAAAAGTCGCTTTAGTATAATTAATGATTGAAAATGATTATCAACTTCAATGTTAATTAAGGAGAGAACGAAATGATTAGCAATATCAAAATGCCCAAATTACTTGGGATTGTCATGTCTTTATTTTTATTGATTGGTCTAGTTGGCTGTTCATCAGATTCAAGTAAAAAGTCAGATAAAAAGTCATCAAATGAATCCGCTGTCACTGTTGATACTAAATTCGGAAAAGTGGAAATCAAAGGGCATCCGAAACGTGTAGTTGCTCTAGGTTGGGGAGATGCAGAGACGGCACTAAGTCTTGGAGTTGAACCAATTGGTGCAAGTGACTGGCTTGCTTTTGGTGGTGATGGTGTAGGACCTTGGTTAAAAGGTGCATATAAAAAATCACCAACTATTCTTGGAACAATGGAACTTGATTATGAGAAAATAGCTTCTCTTAAACCAGATTTAATTCTTGATGTAAAATCTTCAGGTGATGAAGAACGATACAAACGCCTTTCAGAGATCGCTCCAACGGTTGGGGTTCCTAAGGGTGGAGATAATTATTTAACAACTACTACAGACCAGGTGCGAATGATTGCACAAGCCCTTGGTAAAGTTGATAAAGGTGAAGAACTTCTTAAAGATGTAGATGTGGCATTTGATAAAGCGGCTAAGGCAAATCCTGAATTTGCAGGTAAAACAGTTGCAGTTGGTGCTTACGATTCATCAGGTTTTGGTGCCTATGTAAAAGGCGATTCTCGTGTTGATTTTGTAACGCGACTTGGATTCAAAAACAAGGAAGAAATTGAAAAATTAGCTAAAGGTAATTTCTTTATTAAAGTTGCTGACGAAAAGTTAGACCTATTAAATGCTGATCTTACGATTGTTTTACCTATTTTTGTTGATCCAAAAGAGATAACAAATAATAAACTTTATCAGAAGATTCCTTCTGTAGCTGATGGAAGATCAATAATTCTTGATACAAATTCATCAAATGCATTCTCAACAGGAACGGTTCCTGCATTATTATGGGCAATTGATAATTTACCACCACAGTTTAAAAAAGCATTAGAAGGCGGGGAGTAATACAGTGACAGCGATGAAGCAACCAAAAAACAAAACGACTCAAGTAGTTGGGAATAATGCAAAGACAATTACTTCAATGAGGTTGCAACGATTTTTTGGCTTCATCGTAGCACTATTACTATTGTTAGCCGTAGTGTTCTTGAGTTTAATGATCGGTGCAAAATCAATTCCTTTTGGGGTAGTATGGGATGCGTTATTTTCACCAAACAATAGCTACGACCACACGATCATACATAATACTAGGATACCAAGAACAGTTATTGCACTGATCGTTGGTCCCGCATTTGGACTAGCTGGAGCATTAATCCAGGTACTGACTAGAAATCCACTAGCGGACCCTGGCATTCTTGGTGTTAATGCTGGGGCGGCTTTCGCAGTTGCGATAGGGGTTGGTGTATTTTCTGTTACATCGATGTCTGCCTATATGTGGTTTGCACTTGCCGGTGCATTAATAGCAACAATTGCTGTGTATGTTATAAGTGGAGGAGCTGGTAAAAAGGCTCCTACACCTGTACAAATTACACTTGCTGGGGTAGCACTTGGTGCCACTTTGAGTGGGATTACTACATCATTAACATTAATAAATAGTAAGGCATTTGCACGAATGTTGAACTGGAGTGTTGGAACATTAGCTAGGAGAAGTCTTGATGACCTTTGGCTTGTTCTACCCATTTTAATCGTTGGTGCATTATTAGCTTTTGTCATTACGCCTGCATTAAACGCGATTGCCTTCGGAGATGATCGTGCGTCCTCTTTAGGCGTAAATGTTAGTGTGACTCGTGCGATAGGTTTGATTGCAATCACACTTCTAGCTGGCGGGGCAACTGCGATAGCTGGACCAATTGGTTTTATAGGTTTAATGGTGCCGCATTGTGTACGTTGGTTTGTCGGTCCAGACCAATTCTGGATTTTTCTATACTCAATAGTGGTAGCACCTATCATACTCATCCTTTCAGATATTATTGGTAGAGTTGTATTGTTGCCTTCAGAAGTTCCAGTAGGAATTATCACGGGACTAGTTGGAGCACCAATTCTACTGATTCTTGTTCGTAGACGTAAAGCGAGTGGATTATAAAATGAAAATGATTTGTGGCATAGGTTTGAATGTAAGAAGGAGTGAATATTATGCGCCCCATTAATTATGGTAGGCACTATCTACAACTGAAATGGCCTGTAAAGGCGCGAATTGATGTGAGGAGCATGATTGTTACGGCAATCCTTCTTATAGCCACGATTGCAATTGCAATGTTTGCATTAATGGTAGGCACACTGAAATTGAGTGTTCACGAAGTTTTTTCTGCTTTAATTGGCCAAGCGACAGGGATGACGAGAACTGTTGTAGTCGAATGGCGTTTACCACGGGTGGTGGCTGCGATTGTTTTTGGAGCAGGTTTAGCAATAAGTGGCATGATTTTTCAATCAATAACTCGGAATCCATTAGGGTCTCCTGATATCATTGGTTTTACCTCAGGCTCTTATACTGGAGCACTTATTGTGCTTCTTGTCGCTAAGTCGACTTCCTACATTAGTATAGCTGGTGGAGCTTTGATTGGCGGATTCACAACAGCTCTCCTTATTTATTTGCTTGCTTTTCGAAAAGGAACGCAGAACTTTCGCCTCATTATAGTCGGAATAGCAGTTTCGGCGATCTTAGGAAGTATCAATTCGATGCTCCTAATTAAAAGTGATGCAGAGGTTGCGTTAACTGCAGCGGCTTGGGGAGTTGGATCATTAAATGGGATTGATTGGAAACAAGTAGTCCCTCCAGCAATTGCTGTCATTATTCTCATTATTTGTGCTGGGATGATGAACAGACCATTGCGTGAAATGGAATTCGGCATGGATGCTGCAAAATCTCATGGTGTTCGAATTGAACGATCCCAACTATTACTGATTCTTATTGCAGTTGCATTGACGGCTGCTCCAACAGCGGTAGTAGGGCCAGTTAGTTTTGTGGCGCTTGTTGCACCGCAATTAGCTAAACGTATCACCAAATCAGAAGAGAGTATTTTACCAGCAGCGATGATGGGAGCGTTTCTTTTACTAGGAGCGGATGTTCTTGCGCAAAGAGTAATTCCAGGAACAATTTTTCCGGTAGGTGTGGTAACTCTATCATTAGGTGGAATATACTTAGTTTGGCTATTATTTCGTCAAGCACGATTTGCTTAAACGAAATAAAAATGTTCAAGGTTTAGTAGGACCTTTCTCGCATGGGGTTTCATGTATTACGATATTCTGATTGAAAGAAGTTGAAAATGAATGATGAAGTTAACAGCGGCAGAAATTCAAAGCCAAAAGATCATACAAACAGAGTCTAGGCTTTGGACAGAAAACATTACAATCAAATACGATAATCGGGTAATATCTAGAAACCTTTCAGTACAAATTCCAGACGGATCATTTACAGTCATTGTTGGTCCAAATGGATGTGGGAAATCAACCTTACTCCGAACACTTTCAAATTTGTTAAAGCCATCTGAAGGACAAATTTTACTAGATGGAAAAGCGATTACATCTTATAAGTCAAAGGAAGTAGCTCGTAAACTAGGACTGTTACCACAATCTTCAACTGCTCCAGATGGTATAACGGTAGCGAATTTGGTCGCACATGGTCGATACCCATATCAGAGTCTTATAAGACAATGGACTGATGAAGATGAAGCAGCAGTGATGTCTGCGATGGAGCTAACAAATACGAGCGATTTGTCACATCGATACGTTGATGAGCTTTCCGGCGGACAAAGACAAAGAGTTTGGGTTGCAATGGTACTTGCCCAACAAACACCAATGCTCCTTCTTGATGAACCAACAACTTACCTTGATATTGCTCATCAAATTGAGTTGTTAGAGTTATTTAAAGATCTTAATCAACAAGGGAACACATTAGTTGCTGTTTTACACGATTTGAATCATGCTGCGAGATATGCAGATAATATTATCGCTATGAAGGATGGCCAAGTTATTGCACAAGGAGATCCTCGGGAGATTATCACTGCAAAACTAGTCGAAGAAGTCTTCGGTTTAAAGTGCATAATAATAGAAGATCCAATTGCTAATACACCACTAGTCGTTCCTTTAGGTAAGGATAGTTAACTTATGACTTTGGGGTAATATCACTAATAAAAAAATAAGTGAAAATAAATACATTACACTTATTTTTTTGTTAGTGATTTTTTGTATAGTTAATTTTTCTAGTTAATTTATTTACAGTTATTCGTTTATCTATTTTTATAACATGATTATTATTAAGAAATTTTAATTTGAACTAATTGTATTTGTTTGAAATAATCATAGTGGGATCAAAAAGTATTTAATACAATTATTCTAGTAAATGACAAAGCGGAGAATTCATATGAATAAAGAAATGGAAGTAGTCGATCATCTTGAGGAACTGCGTAAAAGAATAATCATTACAGCAGTTACTTTTATTGTTCTATTTATAATTGGACTCGTTTATGTTGAACCAATTTATAAATTCTTAACAAAGGATTTAACATATAAACTAGTCGTACTAAGTCCTGGGGATATATTATGGGTATATTTTTCGATATCTGCAGTTTTTGCAGCCGTTTTTACGATCCCGGTTGCAACTTGGCAAACTTGGTTATTTGTTAAACCGGGTTTACATCCTTCTGAACAAAAAGGGATAGGATTTTATATACCCGCGTTATTTTTTCTGTTTGTTTTTGGATTAGTTATTGGTTATTATTTTGTTTTTCCTAATATCCTTAGATTCCTAACTATAATGGGACAAGGTATGCTTGAACAAAACTACACAGTTGAAAAGTATTTCTCTTTTCTATTTAATCTAGTCGTTCCATTTGCTGCATTTTTTGATATGCCAGTCGTAATTATGTTCTTAACAAAGATCGGCATTGTGAAGCCTAGTTACTTACAGAAAGTGAGAAAATATGCATATTTTATCTTAGTAATCGTGGCGTGTTGTATTTCACCACCAGACTTTATTTCACACATTTCAGTCTCGATTCCATTAATTTTATTATATGAACTAAGTATATTAACATCTAAATCGGTATATAGAAAAAAAGAGGTAAATGAGTAAAAGCTCATTTACCTCTTTTTATTTCAAAGCTTTTGTATAAGGTTCATTAAAAAGTCTTTACTCTCATAATCCTTTTATTAGTAAATTTTTAAACTTTGAACAAGTTGACTAATCATAAATTCTACATAGGTTATAAAAAGCTAGGCAAATAACTTTTGTCGCAAAAAAGGATGAAGTAAGGAGCATAAACTATGCATTATTCAATTTGGATCACTGTTTTATTTCTTGCCTTTTCATCTAGTATTGATAATTTTGGAGTAGGAATAACTTATGGAATTCGAGGTATAAAGGTTGGTTTATTAGCAAATTTAATTATTTCAATCATAGCGTTTATTTTCAGTGAAGCAGGTATTGTTTCAGGGAAATATTTATCAAAAGTGTTCCCAGGAACACTGTCTAATGTAATCGGTGCATTTTTTTTACTGGTAATTGGACTTAGAATTGTTCTACTTACTTTTCCAAGAAAAGATAAACAGACTATAATAAATAATGATGACGAATCAGCTTCAAACATCGTTACAAATTATTTAAGTTCACCGGAAAAAGCCGATGTTGACCATTCAGGAGACATAAGTAGTTTTGAAGCAATCATACTCGGGACTGCTGTTTCAATGAATGCACTTACGAATGGATTAGGTGTTGGTTTAATCGGACTTTCACCATTTGCGATTTCAATAGCTGCCAGTATTTTTAGCTTTTTAGCCATTTGGTTAGGAGTCCTTTTAGGAAAAAAAGTTGCCAATGTGAAAATTGGTGGATGGTCACTTGGACAATTTAGTTCCATTATTAGTGGAATTATTTTAGTGCTAATTGCGATACACAATTTAATATAATAATAAAATAAAAAAAGAGCTGATGACAGTATTTCAACATCAGCTCTTTTCTTTAATATGTTATTAAGCGATTGTAGATTGGGCGACATCAACTTCATTTTGTACATCCTTCTTAGAAAAAGAAAGATAACCAACTAGCATAATGATGATAATCGATAATACTAGGCTTACTGGCCCACCACCGAATCCAAGTCCACCGTGCTTTTGAGATACAGAACTCCAGTCAGAAAACGACGCTCCAACAGGTCTAGTCATAATGTAAGCAAACCAGAATGAGAAAATTTCATTTAGCTTGAAGAATTTTCTACCAATAACTGGTATTGCTAATAAAGCTGCGAACAGTAAACCTGATGTAAAATAACCTAAATGCATTGTTGAGGCAGTCATGTCACCAGCAGCAGTTCCTAATGCGAAAGTTCCCATAACGACCGACCAATATAAAATCTCACGGCGTCTTGTATATATACTGTGGATCGAAAGAGTTTTCTCCATCTTATACCAAATCATAAAAATAATTGCCAACGAGACTGCAAAAAACAACGTTGATATTACGTATGGAACTCCAAGACCAACGTGTACCACGTCTGCGGCTACTGTACCAAATACGCTAATCATTACAACAACTAACCAATAAATACTAGGTACATATTTACGGACTTTAAATTGTAAGATTAAAGACAGAATTAGTACGATTAAAGCTACTGCAACACCTATTACTGGTGTTAAAGTTTTTACAATATAATCGGAAAAAACTTCGCCCATACCAGTCGTTACTAATTTAGTAAGCCAGAAAAAGATTGTTACCTCTGGAACCTTTTTTAATATATTTTGTATTGGTGCACTAGTTGTCTTATTTGTTTGCTTTTGTTCAATCATTTCCATTTCATAATCCTCCTTGCTGGATTTAAATACAATGTAAACAAGTTTTATGAAAATAGAATGAAAATCGGAAAGGAATTATGAATAATCCAGGATTTAGAAATTTTGGTTGTATATCCCTTCGTATTCTATTAGAATCAATTAAAAGAAAATGGGTGATAAGATGATCAAATATCCAGTTTTAAAAAGTGGTGGAACGATAGGGGTGACCGCACCATCATCAGGCTTAAAAGAGCAGTTCCACGAATTGTTGAAGCAGTCCATTAACCGCATGCAAAAAGACGGATTTAAAGTGGAATGTGGAGATGTAGTTTGGACACAGGACAAAGCAAAATCTACGAATGCTAACAAACGTGCAAGTGAATTAAATTTAATGATGAATGATGAGAAAATAGATTTAATTTTTCCGCCGTGGGGTGGAGAGCTTGCAATCGAAATTCTTGATAAATTAACATTTGAAAGCTATAAGGAAAAATGGATTTTAGGATATTCTGATACGAGTATTATTTTATTAGCATTTACTTTAACAACCGGGATTGCTAGTGCACACGGTACAAATTTAATCGATTTAAGAGGAGAATACTCCGACGAGACAACGGCTATGTGGCAGAAGGTGTTAGCAACTAAATCAGGTGGCTCCATCATTCAAACTTCATCCGAAATGTTTCAAGCGAAATGGCAGCATGGAAATCCAACACCATATGTATTTCATTTGTCCGAAAAAACAAATTGGAAAACTACTTCGAAAAAAGATGAAAAAGTTCAAGGAAGATTGCTTGGTGGGTGTATTGATGTGATTAGACATCTTGTCGGAACTCCTTATGGTGATGTGCGTTTATTTAGAGGTAAATACATTGGAGAAGAACCAATCATCTGGTATTTTGAGAATTGTGAAATGAATACAACAGATTTAAGAAGATCCTTAGTACAAATGAAACTTGCAGGATGGTTTGAAAATTGCTCTGGAATTTTATTTGGACGTAGTGCGGCAAATCAAACTGTAGATAACTATACAATAGAAGATGTATATAATGAGTTAAATGAAGAATTAGAAATCCCAATTATTTATGATATTGATTGTGGGCATGTGCCACCTCAAATTACATTAATTAATGGTGCATTTGCAGAAGTAGAAGTAAGTGGTGGAAAAGGTAAGATTGTACAGACTTTTATTTAATTCAGTACATGAAGCGTTTTTTTATAAAAAGAACGCTTTTTAATTTGTTTTATGATGTGCTTTAGTCTCTTAAAATCGTACTCGCCTCCTAAACCCCCGCATTTAATCATGCCTTTTTTGTCTTGTATAAGTGCTTAAAAGACTATAACATAGTAATATTATGGCATAATATAAGAAAGTCAAATTATTAAATAGAATCAGGAGCAATAAAATGATTATCAATAATGAACAAGAATTAGAAGCTTTAAGAAAGATCGGTCGTATCGTTGCATTAGCGAGAGAAGAAATGAAGGCAAGAGCTGTCGTTGGAATGACAACAAAAGAATTAGATGAAATCGGTAGACATGTTTTAGAGGAGCATGGTGCAACTTCAGCCCCTCAAAAAGAGTATGATTTTCCTGGCACAACATGTATTAGTGTAAACGAAGAAGTAGCTCATGGAATTCCAGGAGACAGAGTACTTCAAGATGGCGATTTAGTTAATGTCGATGTGTCAGCAGCATTAGATGGATACTATGCAGACACTGGAATCTCTTTTGTAGTTGGGAAAGGTGACTTACTAAAAGAGAAGCTTTGTAAAGTTGCAGAAGATGCATTTTGGGCTGCAATGAAAAAAACAAAAGCAGGTTCAAAACAAAACCAAATTGGAAGAGCGGTATATAATGAAGCTAGTAAAAATGGTTTAAATGTCATTGAGAATCTAACAGGCCATGGAATTGGAAAAAGCCTTCACGAAAGCCCACAACATATTTTAAGTTATTTCGATCCAATGGATAAAGCTTTATTAAAGGACGGTCTTGTATTAGCAGTTGAACCATTTATCTCTGCAAATGCAGACCACATTATCGAGTCAGGTGATGGCTGGACTTTTGTGACGCCAGATAAGAGTTTAGTTGCCCAATGCGAACATACAATTGTTGTAACAAAAGGTGAACCAATTATCTTAACTCAGATTTAAGAAATAGGAAAAGCGAAGAATTTAAGTTCTTCGCTTTTATTTTTCTAGTCACGCTTGTTTCGAGTAATTTAACTCCCAAGTAAATCCATTTTTATCTTTTACTACAGCAAATCTAGAATTCCAAAATGTGTCTTGAAGTTCCATATGTATTTCTCCGTCTTTTGATAACTTTTCATAAATTGAATTAATTTCCTCTTCAGAACTCATGTCTAGCGTTGTCCAAACATTGTCACCTTTTATTAATGGTCTAAACGCATCAGCAAAATAAATTACACAGTTTTCATTGATATGTAATTCTGCGTGTATGTATTTTCCTTCGTGCCCTTTAAACATTTCCATACCATCGCCTGTTTGTGTGTTTTTAATTTCTCCACCAAAGATTTGTTTGTAGTACTCCAGTTCTTCTTTACAGTTTTCAACGTAAATATGAGGTAAAATATTTTTCATTTTTTTCTCCTCTTTCTTTTGAATATTTGTATATAAATTGCGAACAATAACTCACAGTTTTAAGTATAGCCAAATAGAATAGGTATTGTGCTAAAAGTTAAAATATTTTATAATTTAAATAAATTTAAGTTCGAAAGGGAGGTGTAGAAAAGATGTTACGTTTTCAAATGGTTTGCGCACAAATGATAGAATTTTTATATTATTGTCGTGCAAAATTTGCGTTTTTAGCTGTTAACGGGATAGGTCTGTCCATTTTTAACAATTTAACAACTCAAATAAAACGAAAACGTACTCTTTCCTACGACTTCAATTGATAAAATAATCGTGTGATTACACACTTCTATTTAAATCATTATTTAAGCCATGGATGGGTTCATTAGTCTATGGCTTTTTTCTATGGATTGGTACGGAAAATAGAAGGAGATTTAATCATGATTGCATGTAGTATAGAAAAAATTTCAAAAATGTTTGGTGGAAATTCACTTTTTACGGAACTATCATTTCAAATACATCAAGGTAGCCGTGTAGGTTTAGTTGGAGCAAATGGAAGTGGTAAAACTAGTATTTTTAAACTTTTAACGGGCATAGAAGCACCTGATACGGGTTCAATTCATTTTAAAAAAGGATTAAAAACAGGATACTTAGCTCAAATCCCTGTTTTTCCAGATGAGATGACTAGTAGGGATGTTTTATTAACGGTTTTTGAAGAATTACGAAAAATAGAAAATGAAATGAAGCAATTGGAAATAAAAATGTCTAATACGGTAGATGAACGTACTTTAGAACAATTACTAGTAAGTTATGGATCATTACAAGAGAAGTTTAGTAATAACGGTGGTTATGAGATGGAAGCTTCACTTGCGAAAATTGCTAATGGATTAGGAATCACTGACTTACTTACTAAACAATTTGCTTCTTTAAGTGGTGGTGAAAAAACAAAAATTGGATTAGGGATCGTCCTTTTACAACAACCTGATTTACTATTACTTGATGAACCAACGAACCACTTAGATTTATCCGCTATTGAGTGGTTAGGTTCATACTTAAAGGAGTATGAAGGAACGATTATTGTCATCTCGCATGATCGCTATTTTTTAGATGAGGTAGTCAATCATATTTTAGAATTAGAAGATGGTGAAATTAACGCCTATCATACGAATTATTCACAATATGTTATTCAAAAAGAAGAAAGATTACTAAAAGAATTCCAGGCTTATGAAGAGCAGCAAAAGAAAATACAAAAAATGAAAGAAACGATTAAACGGTTAAGAGAATGGGCTAATCAAGCAAACCCACCAAATGCTGGTTTGCATAGAAGAGCTAGAAGTATGGAAAAAGCGCTCGAACGAATTGAGAGATTAAAGCGCCCGATATTACAAAAAAAGAAAATGGCATTTCAGTTAGAGGAATCTGGTCGCAGTGGAAAAGATGTAATTGTTGTTGATAATCTTTCAAAATCCTTTGCGAACAAAGTATTATTTAATCAGCTTAACTTTTCATTATACTATGGAGAAAGAGCAGTAATTGTAGGAGATAACGGGACGGGTAAATCAACTTTGTTGAAGATGATCCTAGGTCAGGCATCAATCGAGGAAGGAAAAATTAAACTGGGAAGTAACGTAAAAATCGGTTATTTATCACAACATTACGAACCAGTTCATTCGGATCACACCGTACTTCAGGAATTCAGAGAGGAAGTACATGTTACAGAAGGTGAAGCACGTAATATATTGGCTGGCTTTTTATTTTATGGCTATATGGTCTATCGTAAAGTAAGTCAACTTAGTGGTGGAGAGAGAATGAGATTAAGATTGGCTCAACTGATGTATCAAGATATTAATTTATTGATTGTAGATGAGCCTACTAACCATTTAGATATTGAATCTAGAGAAGTTTTAGAAGACGCTCTTGAAAAGTTCAAAGGAACGATTCTTTCTGTCTCGCATGACCGTTATTTCATTAACAAGCTATTTTCAAAAATTTATTGGCTAGACAATGGTGAGCTTTTCGAATTTATTGATGAATACCAAATTGCAAAAGAAAAAATGACGATCTATCGAAATAATCGAGAAAAAGAAAAAGTAATAAAAACGACTTCCCATTTCAAACCGATTAAAAAAATAAAAACAAAATCGCGAAATATAGAAGAGATTGAAAATGAAATTTATTCTTTAGAAGAAGCGATTAGTGAAATAAATAAGCAAATGATACTTGAAAATGATTTAAGCATTTTACAGAATTATCATCGAGAACTCGAAGAATTAAACTTAAAAAGTGTCGCTTTATATAACGAACTCGAAGAATGTATTGAATGAGAAATTACCGAAAGTATTTATTATAGATTCATTTAAACTTATAGGCAAAAACATCAATTAAATAAATTAGTAAAGTAAATGTCATAGTACTTGCTCATGCCTTTATTAGAATTAATAAGTTATAGAGATATGATTCTAATTAGGTGGTGAGTATATGATTTATGATGAGCTTTATAGTAGATATCCTGGACCGGGATATGCTCAACCAGTACATGGACCAGGTCAAGGACACGGTCAAGTGCCAGGACATGGGCCAGGTCAAGGACACGGTCAAGTGCCAGGACATGGGCCAGGTCAAGGGCACGGTCAAATGCCAGGATATGGGCCGGGTCAAGGACACGGTCAAGTGCCAGGACATGGACCGGGGTACGGTGCAGGATACGGGCCAGGACATGGGCCAGGATATGGCCCGGGACATGGGTTTCCTGGACCGGGAGGTTATTGGTCTGGAGGGTATTATATCCTTGGTGGTAGAAGATGGTACTTTGTGCCAGGAGTAGGATGGGTTGTTGTATAATAAAAAACAATAAAGCTGATTAATCTTTTTAATCAGCTCCTACATAAAATAGTAGTTCCGAAAACAGCTATACCTCAAATGGGTTATTTTGCCTATTTTATTGATAACCAAGGTTTACTTTTTGGACTTTCAGAAGAGAACACTAACGCTTAATTAAGCTATAAAGTAAAAATACCAGTATCCACCTAATCGGATAACTGGTATTTTTATTAATTTCACTAGAAATTATAAATTGGCAGCGCAGAAGAAAACTCGACGTTAGTTGCCAATTTTAGGAATTAAGTATAAGTGCAACTATGCCTCTGTCTTCACCTAAGGCTCGCCAATCGGCTAGTTTTCTTTATTTTCAACTCCAAATACAATTCCGCCTTGCTTTCTTGCAGTTTCGGTTACTGTTAAAACTAGCTTGCTAAGTTCTTTTAATTTTTTATATTCTGTTTGATTGGATTCTTTTATTATGCTAGTAATATTTTGGATTTCATATAGCATATCATTTGAGACTTGATTAACTTCCAAAGACTCACGTTGCTTTGATTTATGGTTAATCAAAGTAATTTTTGAAATTGGAGATGGTTTATCAATAACTAAAGTTCCGATTTCACCAGTAATTTCACTTTCAATATATGATTGAGAGACTTTAGAGCATTGGATGCTACATGTGAAGTTTTCATAATTTAACACTAATGTTCCACTACCATCAATACCAGTACGCAATTTAACGGGTGAATAATTTACTGAGGTTGGCTTTCCAAATAAACCAATCACGACATAAATTGGATAAACACCTAAATCTACTAATGCCCCACCAGAAAATTCTGGAGAGAAAACATTTGGATTTTCGCCTCTAAGGAATGCATCATATTTAGAAGAATATTGTAAATAATGCAGATTAGCACTTCTAATTTTGCCGATTTTTTCTAGACCTTCTTTTAAAGCTGTAAAATTTGGTGAGTGGAAGTTACGAATTGCTTCAAATAAATAAACTCCATTTTCTTCTGCAACTTTAAAGGCATGATCTAACTCATTAATTGTTGAGAAAATTGGTTTTTCACAAATGACATGTTTATTATTTTTTAATAATAAAATGGTTTGTTCATAGTGCAATGAGTTCGGTGATGCTATATATACTACGTCGATATCAGGGCTTGTTGCTAACTCTTCAATATTCGTAAAAAACTTAGGGGCGTTGTGCTTTGTAGCAAATGCTCTTGCAGTTTCTTCATTTCTAGAATAGATCGCAGTTAAATTAAGCAATTTACTATCCTTTGAAGCTTCGATAAAACTTTCTGTAATCCAGCTTGTTCCAATAGTACCTAAATTCATTTTTTCAACTCCTAAAAATAATTAGTTAACTTTATCTTTACAATCCTAATCGAAAGATATGTTAAAATAAAGTAAAATACATTGAAGGAAGTGACATTTTATGAAGAAAATTTGTGTTTATGCTGGTTCAAATCTTGGGAATAGAGAGTCATTTAGTCTTCAAGCAAAAAAACTAGGTGCCTTATTTGCTAGTAATAATTTTGATTTAATATATGGTGGATCAAGACTAGGGATTATGGCAGAAATCGCAAATGAAGTATTAAAACAAGGTGGAAATGTCATTGGCATTATGCCTGGTGGATTATTTCGTGGAGAGGTTGCCCATAAAGGGCTAACGCAATTCATTGAGACAGAATCAATGCATGAGCGTAAAGCTTTAATGAACGAGATGTCCGATGGGTTTATTGCACTGCCGGGCGGAATTGGTACTTTCGATGAATTATTTGAAATCATTTGTTGGGCGCAAATTGGAATCCACAATAAGCCAATCGGTTTATTAAATGTTGATAACTTCTTTAGCCCTGTGTTAGATTTGCTTAAACATGCTGTAAAAGAAGGATTTATGAACGAAAATACACTTTCATTATTTGTTGTTGCAGAAAATGCAGACGACCTATTAAAACTAATGCAAAACTATGAGCCACCTGTTATGGAAAATAAATGGAAGCAATTAGAAGGCAAATAAGTTTTTCGGACTGTTAACAAACGCTCGCTTTCTTCGTTGCTTCGCCTTTTGAGCGGTGCTCATTACCGTTTAAGGTAACTCCGCTCCTCACCAGGCTTCGCGCCTCGAAAGACAAACGCTTACAATCAGTCTGAAACAATGTTTGTCTACCCACAATTTTGTGGGTTTTTTGCGTTTTATTACGAGTTTTAATCAAATTCTTGCAGATTTAGAGAGATTCTAAATCTATTGCTTCACACAATAGATCAACAAAGTTCATAAGTTATCAACAATGTTTGATATAAGTTTGTACTTTTCAGTCTGAATTCACTAGTTATCAACATACAAAATCGATCTTAAGTTGACTCTAATGACTTTATGAATAAAAATCAATACTTTATAAACATTGTTCACAACTTTATCAACAAAGTTCACATTCTGTCCGCATTCTATCCACAACCAATGTTTTGCAAAAATAAAAAAAGGGCTCTTTATGAGAGCATCCCTTTATTCATCAATTTTCTTGTTTTCTTCTATTTTTAAACCATTTTGCCGGGCTCAATTTTTTACGATAGTTCGTCATAACATCTTTACCTACAAATACTCCACCAATCCAAAACATTCCTTCTCCAAGAATAACTAATAGAGCGATTAGACCAGCTTTTAAGCTCCCAGAAACAGGTAAAAAAGGTAAAGCAAAGATTAATAAATATGGGATAAATGAGCCAAATACTAAGTAATATGGTATTCTTTTCATAATCTTCTCCTTTCAATTCCTTCCATGAGAATAGCATTAATTATTGAGAAAAGGAAGGGGAAAACTTTATAGTTAGTAAGTTATTATTGCAGAAATAGGAGGCCTCAAGATGAATCGTGATATTGTTCTTGAGCTAAAAAAAATAAATAAGACGATTAGCAATCAAAAGATTATTAAAGATATTAGTTTTGAGTTATATAAAGGTGAAGTTTTAGGTTTACTTGGGCCAAATGGTTCAGGAAAAACGACGACTATGCGAATGATTGTTGGACTTATGAGTATCACGAGTGGTGAGATTTATATCCAAGGCAATTCGATTAAGGAAAACTTTAAAGAATCAATCAAACATATTGGAGCAATGATTGAAACTCCTGCATTTTATCCTTTCTATAGTGGGTATAAAAATCTAATGTATTTTGCTCGAATGTTAGAAGGCGTTTCAAAGGAGAGAGTTCTTGAGGTTATTGATTTACTTGGACTTTCGAATGCTATACATAAAAAGTTTTCAACCTATTCCTTAGGGATGAAGCAAAGATTAGGAATTGCTCAAGCGTTATTACATAATCCTTCAATTTTAATTTTAGATGAGCCAACTAATGGATTGGACCCAGCTGGAGTAAGAGAAATCCGTGATTATTTAAAACGTATTGCTGAGGTTGAACAAACAGCAATCCTACTATCTAGTCATCTATTATCTGAAATAGAATTGATTTGTGATCGCTCAATCATTATTCAAAATGGTCAATTTGTTGAATCAATTGAGTTGAATGATAAAAGTGGTGAGAAGTTTTTTATAGAAATAGTGGTAAAAAGCACGAAAGTTTTTGAAAATAGTTTTACAAACAGAGATAACAAGTACAAATTTGACATTATTAATGATCAATCAATTATTTTTGAAATTGATGAGGAAGATATTCCATCTTTATTGAAAGAGTTGGTACTGGCAGGAATAGAGATATATTATGTAACGCGCAAAAAAGAAAGGTTAGAAGATCTGTTCATTCAATTGACAGGAGGAAATGTCATTGAGTAATTTTATTCGATTAATCGAGAACGAATTACGTAAAATATTCGTTCAAAAATCATTTATCATAACGCTAATTTTACTATTTATCCCAATTATTGTTCTAGGAAGATGGGATTATGTAGAAAAGGAAAGTGGAGCAGCAAAAGCTGAAAACTGGAGAACAGAATTAAAAATAGAAAATAAAAAGATAGAGGAAGTATTAGCAGGGCAAAATTCTTCTAACTTACCGGCATTTGCAAAAGAGCAAAAAGAGACATATGAGATCAATAAGTATCGTCTTGCACATAATATTTCACCAATTCAACAACACACTGTATTGGACTTTATGAAAAAAGGTGCAGTCGTAACGAACTTTATTGGAATCCTTCTTATATATTTTGCAAGTAATATGATGTCAAAAGAACATCAGTGGAAAACGATTAATTTCTTGCTCGTTAAACCATCAACAAGACGAATGATCTATTATGCAAAATTTTTAAGTTTGGTGATATTATATTTCATTTTTTCTTTTGCAATCATTATTTACTCATTTATTATAGGTAGTGCATTAAACGGTTTAAATTTTAGTGCACAACCGGTATTACAATATGTAAATAATCATGTAGTAGAGCAAGGTATTTTACCAAGTTTACTAAACGATTATTTAATTAATCTACTACCATACTTGTTCTTTGTTGCTGTTGCTTACTTCTTATCAACAGTTTTAAGGACAAGCAGTATTTCTTTATTAATAAGCATAGTCTTACTTGCAACTTCAGATGTGATAGCAACATTATTAAGAACAAAAAGCTGGTCTAAGTTCTTACCATTTATGCACACTGATTTAACGGTTTACACAAAGGGGATCAATATAGAAAACGGCATGAGAATTGAATTTTCTATAGCAGTATTGGTCATTTATATTTTAATATTTCTTGTTACTGCTGGCGAATTTTTTAAGAAGAGGGACGTTGCTGGGCAATAGAAAAAGGATAAGGTACATGCCTTATCCTTTTTCTATTCTTATTTCTCCTTCAGCATTGATCCGTATGGAATGGTGTTAGTACTAGATGTTTTGTAAATCGAGCAAACATTTACTTGTGCAGATTTGTTATACTCCCATTTTAGACATGCGTTTTGGTTGTATTCTACTGATGAATCAGTTGTGAAAAAAATAACAGCTAGACTGAAAATGGTAAATCCACCAATTAGGCCTCGTTTAATTTCATCGCAATTTTCTTTAAGCCATAGAATAGTTTTGCGCATATACTCCTCCAAGAGTTTAAAATAAATATAAGTAATTCATTCTATGAATAAAAAGAGTAAGATAATACAAATCTATGGATAAGTTTACTTAGAAGAATATTCCAAATAGAAAGGCATCTTTGCTCCAAACAAAGATGCCTCAGACTGTTGACAAACGCTCGCTTTCTTCGTTGCTCATTATCGTCTAGGGTAACTCCACTCCTCACCAAGCTTCGCACCTCGAAAGACAAACGCTTGCAATCAGTCTGAAACTCAAGCTTTTTGTACTTTGTCTACACACTGAAAGGCATCTTTACCCAAGCAAAGATGCCTTTTTTTTTATAACTATTCTGCCGTTTATTCTATTTTAGTCCTCTTGTTTCAATAATCCATATAAGAATATATTCATAATTTCATCTACTACTTCTTTTTGTTGGATATATTGTGAGGTTTTTTGGTCCATATTTAAAAAAGCTTGGCTCAAGACTTGGATATAGATTAATAATGTTTGGTTTTGAACCTCATTTCGAACTAAACCTAGTGAACGTCCTTCATCGATCAGCGAGATCAGCATTTTGAATGATTTGTTCATTGTAAAATCTAAAACTAATTCTTGAAGTTCAGAGTCTTTTTTCATTAATGCTGTAAACATTTCAAGATTAATTATATCCAGAGCGTTTTTCTTACGAATAAATAATTCCTTAATTTTTTCATTAAAAGGAATATCACTTGAAATCATTTGTTTTGTTTCTTCGTATTGATGATCCATTAATCGAATAATTGTAGCTTTCAGTAGGGCTTCTTTACTACCATAATAATTGTAAATTGATACTTGTGATACATTCGCTAACTTTGCAATATCTGCTATTTTTATATCATTTAATGGTAATGACAATAATTTAGTTGTACTTTTTTCAATGCTCTCCATCTTCTGCAGAGTTCGTTTTTTATATCCGTCCAATATCCGTACCTCCGTCATTATCTATGTAATAGTATATCATGTTTTGAAATATTTTATTAAAATTATTTCAAAACATATTCTCTTTTTTGGGATTGAGGTATATACTAGTTTTGTAATAATCGCAAATAAATATTTCAAAACAAAGCGGGAGGTTCATTTATGTACGCGATTGAAATTAATAATTTAACGAAGACCTATGGCAATTCTAGAGGAATCACAGATATAAGTTTCAATATAGAAGAGGGAGAAATATTCGGATTCATTGGTCCAAATGGTGCAGGTAAATCAACTACAATTCGAACCTTACTTTCGCTAATTTATCCTACGAGTGGTAGTGCTAAAATTTTTGGAAAGGACTGTGTACAGTTTGCTCCAGAAATAAAAAAAGAAATCGGTTATTTGCCATCTGAAGTTTTTTATTATGACAATATGAAAGTAATGGATTTGTTAAAATACTCAGCTAGTTTTTATAAAAAAGATTGCACGAAAAGAATAAAAGAATTAGCTGAAGTTATGGACCTCGATTTAACGAAGAAGATTGATGATTTATCTTTAGGTAATAAAAAGAAGGTAGGGATTGTCCAAGGATTACTTCATGAACCGAAGTTAATCATATTGGATGAACCGACAAGTGGTCTTGATCCTTTAATGCAACAAAGATTTTTTGACTTATTAGAGGTGGAAAACAAAAAAGGAGCAACGATTTTATTTTCATCACATATTTTAAGTGAAGTTCAACGTTTATGTGATCGAGTTGCAATTATTAAAGAAGGTAAGATTGTTACAGTAGAAAAAATAAGCACGTTACAAGAAAACAATTACAAACGATTTAAAATAGATAGTCAAAACGGAGTAGATCTAAATTTCTTCGATATGCCAGGTGTAAACAATATTGAAGTAAAAGGTAAAACGATCAGCTTTATTTTTAAAGGAAATATAAATAAAGTTTTGAAAAAAATAGCGGAAATCGAAATTGAAAATTTATGGATTGAAGAGCCTGACCTGGAGGAAATTTTCTTACATTATTATGAAAAGGAGGCCTAATAAGCAATGAATATTTTTTTACACGAATTAAAAGCTTATCGGAAATCCACCTTCATTTGGACGGTTTCTTTAATGGCAATCGTCGTTTTTTTCTTATCTTTATTCCCGGCTATTGCAAAGGACTATGCAGAGTTTTCAAAAGTGTTAGAGGGTTATCCGGCAGGGGTAAGAAAAGCACTAGGACTTGAGATTGAGAGCTTTGGTAACATATTAGGATTTTACTCGTATGTATTTATCTATATTTCACTTTGTGGAGCGATTCAAGCGATGATTTTAGGTACTTCGATTGTTTCAAAAGAAGTACGTGAAAAAACAGCCGACTTTCTTTTAACAAAACCAGTAACTAGAACAAAAGTTATGACTTCAAAAATTTTTGCAGGCATTGTTTCTTTAGCGATTACAAATGTATTCTATTTAGCAGCAACGATAATGATGGCTCAACATGTAAAAACAGCGGATTATAGTATTAAGTCAATAATTTTACTTTCTGTTTCGTTGTTTATTACGCAGTTACTATTTTTGGGAATTGGTATTTTAATATCAGTTTTATTTCCAAAAATCAAAGCAGTACTTTCAGTTTCACTTGCGATTGTTTTCGGATTTTTTGTAGTTGGGATGGTCGTGGCTACAGATGAAAGCAATGCCAAACGTTTTCTATCACCTTTTAAATATTTTGAACCGAAATATATAATTGCTCATTCGAAATTTGAATCACAATTTTTAACTTTTTCGATCGGAATTATTATTGTTTCAATCATTGCAAGCTATGTGATTTATAAGAAGAAAGATGTTCATGCAGTATAAGTTATAGGAAAGGGAGGGTTGAAATGAATATATTTTTAAGAGAAATGAAGACATATCGTAAATCGATTATTTTTTGGTGTATCGGAATTGTTTTTTTAGTGGGTAGTGGAATGGCGAAATATAAAGCTACAGCTTCCAATGGACAAATAACTGACCTTTTTAATCAAATGCCGAAATCCCTTCAAGCGATAATGGGCTCTGGAGCATTAGATTTATCAAAGGCAAGCGGATATTTTGGGATCTTAGTTTTATATTTATATTTAATGGCGACGATTCACGCGGCAATGCTAGGCGCTAATATAATTGCTAAAGAAGAGCGAGATAAAACAGCAGAGTTTTTATTTGTAAAACCTATTTCTAGAATTAAGATCATAACTTCTAAATTAATGAGTGCTCTAGTAAACATCCTTATTTTTAACGGTATTACGTGGATATCCAGTGTTCTAATAGTAGGGAAGTATAGTAAAGGTGAGAATGTAAATGGTGATTTAGCTGTAGTAATGGTCGGGATGTTTATTTTACAGCTATTATTTTTAGTAATCGGTTCGGCTATAGCTGCAGTTTGTAAAAATTCCAAAAAGGCTGCCTCTTATGCAACTGGTATTCTATTAATCACATTTATTTTATCAATTGCAATTGATTTAAATGATCGGATTGAAGGGTTGAAATATTTTACACCCTTTAAGTACTTCGAGGCGAAAGATATTATGTATGGCGGAGGATTTGATGGAATTTATACAACTATTTCAATCGGATTAATCGTGATATTAACTATGGTCACATATGTTTCGTTTAAGAAACGGGACTTACATTTGTAAGGAAAATCAATTAAATAGAAGAATAAATTGTGTCAAAATCTAAGATAGGGATATTTTGGATTTGTTGGCACTTTTTTTATTTAATATTATATTCAGAAAATATTGACATATATTATTAATCGCAATACCTTTAATATAGTAGGTTATTTCTTGCAAGGGGGTAAAACAAGGGGATGTTTCAACCAACAAAAGAATTTGCAGAATTTCTAGATCAAAAAGATTCATTATCAAATTATCGTAGTGAGTTCTACTTACAACCCAATACAATCTATTTAGATGGAAATTCTTTAGGGCTTCTTTCAAAAAGAGCAGAACAAAGTTTACTAGATTTATTAGATTCATGGAAGACACTTGCAATCGATGGATGGATGCAAGGCGATCATCCATGGTATTATTTTGCAGAAAAATTGGGCGCATTGAGTGCACCGTTAGTTGGGGCAAAAGAGAATGAAGTAATCGTAACTGGATCGACGACTACAAATCTTCACCAATTAATTGCATCTTTCTATCACCCAACTGGTCAGAAAACGAAAATACTAGCAGATGAATTAAACTTCCCATCTGATATTTATGCTATTCAAAGTCAATTAAAATTAAAGGGCTATGATTCTGAAACACATTTAATCCAAGTTAAAAGCCGTGATGGCCGGACAATTAGAGAAGAAGATATTATTGAAGCAATGACGGATGAAATTGCCTTAATTATTCTTCCAACTGTTTTATATCGAAGCGGACAATTATTAGATATAGAGCGTCTAACAAAAGCTGCACATGAGCGTGGAATTGTAATTGGTTTTGATGGATGTCATTCTGTTGGCGCCATCCCTCACAAGTTCCATGAATGGGATGTGGATTTTGCTTATTGGTGTAATTATAAATATTTAAATAGCGGACCAGGTGGAGTGGGAAGTTTATTCGTTCACGAAAAGCATTTTGGTACAATGCCTGGACTAGCTGGTTGGTTCGGTTCAAATAAAGAAAAGCAGTTCGATATGAAGCATGAATTTGTTCCGTCTGATACAGTTGGTGCTTATCAAATCGGTACACCACATATTCTAAGCATGGCACCTCTTGCTGGCTCACTTGAAATGTATAAGGAAGCTACGATTGAGAGAATTCGAGAAAAGTCTTTACACAGTACGGCTTATTTAATGAGCTTAATAAATGAAGAATTAAATGACTTTGGTTTTACAATTGGTAATCCACTTGATGATTCAGATCGAGGTGGACATGTTTGTCTTGAACATGATGATGCTGCAAGGATTTGTAAAGCATTAAAGTTAAATGGGATTGTTCCAGACTTTAGAGCACCAAACGTAATCAGATTAGCACCAATCGCATTTTATACTTCTTATGTAGATGTTTGGAATAGTGTACAAATCTTAAAGAAAATCATGGTTGAGAAACAATATGAACAGTTTAAGAATGAACGAGAAATCATCGCTTAGGAGATGTATGCCAATGACATTAATTGATATATCAAGAAGACTTGAAGATGGTATGCCTGTATGGCCAGGAGATACAAATTTTTCATTCCAAGTGAGCTGGACAAAAGAAGAAAGTGGCTCTGTTAATGTTGGGAAGTTAACTTTAAGTACTCACACAGGGACGCATATTGATGCACCATTTCATTTTGATGAGAATGGTAAAAGGGTCATCGATTTAGATCCTAATTTATATGTAGGAATTGCAAAAGTAATCGAGCTGATTGAAGTAGAAAGTATTAAAAAATCAGACTTAGAAGCTTTTCAATTAGATGGTATAGAACGTTTATTAATTAAAACAAATTCATGGAAAAATGATAGCGTTTTCCCAGAGAGAATTCCTCATATTGAAAAGGATGCAGCGGAATTTTTACATGAAAAAGGCGTTAAATTAATTGGAGTAGATGTACCTTCAGTAGACCCACTTGATAGTAAGGAACTAGAAGCACATCATGCTCTTCATCATGCGGATATTCATATTCTTGAATCGGTTGATTTAAGAAATGTAACGCCAGGTGAGTATGAGCTTATTGCATTACCGCTACCTTTAACAGATGCAGATGGTAGTCCAGTACGAGCAGTTTTACGTAAATTAGTTTAGGGGGATTTAGAAATGACACAAGAGCAAAAAAAACTGACAGATTACGAGAAGTATATTCGAACAGAAGAATTATTAAGTTTACAAAAACCTGACGAAGAATTATTTTGTCCGGATGAATTAACGTTTCAAACGGTTCACCAAATTGCTGAGTTACATTTTAAATTAATCATCCAATCTATTCATTTTGCAGATAAACACATGCGTGCAAAAGAGGTTACGAAAGCAACACACCACTTACAACGCATTAATAATCATCTAGTACATTTACCAGCAGTTTTTGATATGGTAAAACTAGTAAGTCCAAGTGACTATCATATTATTCGTTTAGCTTTAGGAAAAGGTAGCGGTCAAGATTCTCCAGGATTTAATGAAATCTTAAAATTAGGTCCAACACTTTGGCAGCCTTTTAAAGAATTATTAGATGAAAATTTACTTACACCTGTTCAATTACATCAAGATGCAGCTAAAAACTTTGAGTTATTCCAATTAATGCAAGAATTAACTTGCTTCGATGAAAGATTCCAATCATTCCGCAGGCTACATATTCAACTTGTTCGTCGCATGATTGGTATGAATACAAAGAGCTTAAAAGGAGTACCAGCAGAAGCATTAGAACGTGCTGTTCGATTTGAATTTTATCCTGAATTATGGCAAACGGTTTGTGACTTAACAGATTTAACGGGATCAAGCTATAATCCAAAGCCACTTTAATTAAATTGTTATGATAGGAAAAACAGATTCGAGTATTCGATTCTGTTTTTTTTTACTTAAAATGGAAAAATTGCATTATGGGTATGATAAGCCCATATGATTTTTTATTAGGGCGGGGTGATTACATGGAGAAAAATCTTCAAAAGCAATTAGACTTTGCTGCTTTTTTAAGTGTTATTTCCTACTTAGTTCTTGCGACTGTAAAAGTACTTGTTAGCTTTTATACAGATTCTAGTGCTCTTTTAGCTGATGGACTTAACAATGTGACTGATATTGGTGCGACTTTGGCTGTATTGATCGGAATAAGAATCGCAAGAAAACCGAGAGATTTAGACCATCCTTATGGGCATTCAAGAGCAGAGCAAATAGCTACTTTAATTGCGTCTTTTATTATGATGTCAGTCGGTTTACAGGTTATTATTGAAAATATTCGCTCACTTTTCGTTGGAGAATTTGAGACTCCGAATAGACTAGCAGCTGTAGTGGCATTTGCTTCTGGAATTTTTATGTTTGGTATTTACTTTTATAATAATAAAGTTGCTAAGAGAACGAAGAGTAAAGGGCTTGAGGCATCAGCAAAAGATAATTTTTCAGATGCATTAGTTAGCTTCGGAACGACGATTGGTGTTTTAGGTGCTTCGATTGGTTTTCCTATTATCGATCCGATCGCGGCCATTTTAGTAGGTGTCATTATTTGCAAAACAGCATGGGAGATTTTTTATGATGCTACCCTTCTATTAACGGATGGATTCGATCCAGAAGAAATGAATCTCTTTACTGAAACAGTTGATAAAGTACCAGGTGTACATAAAGTTGTAGATCTAAGAGCAAGAATGTACGGAAATACAACAATCGCAGATGTAGTCATTGAAGTAGACGGCGGAATAGATGTGAGTAAAAGTCACGGCATCACAGACCAAATCGAAATGATCTTAAGCGAACAACATGGAATTCAATATACACATATTCATGTAGAGCCATTAAGGTCAGGGAGAACAGGAAAGGATTAAGGCTTATAAAACAGGAAAGGGGATCGGAAAAGAATTTAAACTTTTTCGATCCCCTTTCTATTTAATTCATATCTTGCTTAATAAATACAATGAAAGAGATTAGTAAAGCTAATACTCCCCATATTGATAAATTCATTAAAGAGAAGTGCATGTTCAGTCCCTCAATGGAAGGAAGTTGACCAGCTAAGTAGTCAGTTAGGCCAAGGTTTACACTAAAGAAGTATTTTGCTCCTGACCATGATGTAGCTAGTCCGCTTAGGACGCTTCCTGTTATTAAAGCGGCTAGCATAATGCCCATTGCAGCGGGGGTTGTCCGAACTAATACCGATACCATAAATGAAAGAGTTCCAATTATAATACAGACAAACCAAGCAAGTCCAAATGCCATTATGATGTATTGCCATTGGGGAATTAGTTGAACGGAATCAGTTATTAGCTGGTTATTTTTGATGACAAATCCTGTTAACACAGGTACTGTCCAGCCTTTAAAGCTGAAAACAAATCCTGAAACGACATAAGCCAATACACCGTATAGAACGAGAAGAAAAGAGATTAATAAACAAATTGATATGTATTTACTAAGTAACACCTTCCATCTTTTGATGGGGCGGGTTAGTAGTATTTTTATTGTACCGTCGCTTCGCTCACCAGATATAATATCGATTGTGATGACCATGACCAATAAAGGTAGAAGTAGCCACCCAATACTTTGTTCAATTAATTTTCGTATAAATGTAGGAGCACCAGGCGTAGTAGGATTTATATCGTTATCCAAATAATATTGCTCTTGATCAATTTGAACTTTTAACCAACTTTTCCATTCTTCAGGTATTCCTGATGAGTTCAATCTATTTTGTTGGTCGACTATTTTTTGTTGAAGTGCTACTTTCCAATTATCAGTACCAAGTCTTTTAATTGTTTCTTCAGTTTGCTGCAGTTGAGCATAAACAAAAATAGGGATAAGCACTGCTAAAATGAAAAAGATAACAAGTATTCTTCTTTTCCTTACCATTTTTTCAATTTCGTTAAAGACGAGTCTAATTAGTTCAGCCACGAACTTCGCCTCCAGTCATTTCCATGAATAAATCTTCCAATGTTTCAGACATTGTTTTAACGCCATTCACTTGTACATCTTCTGCTACGAAATGTTGAATGACCTCATTAATTTTGAGAGGCGACATTCGGCATAGTATAAGTTCATCCTTTACTACGATATCTTGAATCGTAGAATCCTTTTTTAATAAATCTAGCGCTTTTTGTAATGGAGAAACTCGCCATTCAACTCTTTCAGCAGCTTCCTTTACTAATTCTTTAACTGTTGAAACTCTAACCATTTTCCCTTTATTTATAATTCCTACTCGATCACAAATCATTTCGATTTCACTTAATAAATGACTTGAAATAAATACACTTATATTTTGCTCTTTTACAAGCATATGAATAAATTCACGTAATTCTCGAATACCGGCTGGGTCTAATCCATTAGTTGGTTCATCTAAAATAAGAAGTTTTGGGCCTCCAAGTAATGCTTGAGCAATCCCCAATCTTTGCTTCATTCCGAGTGAATACGTTTTTACCTTTTCATGAATCCGTTCAGTTAATTTTACTAAATTTACGACTTCACTTATTTTTTTATCATCTTTAATTCCTAACATTCTCGCAAATTGATTTAGATTTTCCCATCCGGTTAAATATCCGTATAATTCGGGATTCTCTACAATACATCCGATTTGTCGCATCGCTTCTTTGAAATGCGTTTTAACTGGATAACCAGCGATTTCAATCGTTCCTTGTGTTGGTTTGATTAATCCGACTAGCATTCGAATAGTTGTTGTTTTTCCAGCTCCATTTGGACCTAGAAAGCCAAACACTTCACCTTCAAAAACTTCAAATGAAATTTTATCGACTAGTACTTTTCCTTTAATGCTTTTTGTAACACCTTCTAATTTAAGAACTTTATTCATTCGACTCACCTCGAAGCTGACTTCCTATTTTACTAGTTAAGCGATTTGCCATTTCAATATAACCGTCTTTGTTCGGATGAAAATGGTCAGTGTACAAATATTTCTTTTCTTCATTAAAAAATAAATCGAATGTAGGAATGACGTATGCATTATTAGTTTGAAGTACCGATAATTCGAGTAGATTATTCCATCTCGATACAAAGCTTGAAGATGCATCTAAGCCTTGAACATTATGAAATGGATTATAATAACCAAACGCATAAATAGATGCTGTAGAATTTTTTTGACGTATTAGTTTAAAAATTGATTGTAGATTATTTTTGAACGTTTTTTCATCTGGACGGTATGTCTTTAAAAATTGTTCGTTTAATTGATTAGCGCCAGGAAATAAATCATTACTTCCAATGGAAAGAACGATTATGTCAGCAGAGCCAATCGTTTCTTGAATATTTTTTTTCTTTAAATCGTTAAGTAAATTTGATGTTTTTGCGCCACTAACAGCTAAATTCGTGATCGTTGTTGGTTGTTTATACTCTTTTTGAAGAATGGATTTTAATCTTCCTACATAACCTGTTCCTTCATCATCACCGACACCACGCGTAAGTGAGTCACCCAATGCAACAATTCTCAGTTTATTGTTTTTATGAACACTGTCATTTTGCTTTTTTTTCAGTGCATTATTATTCACGATTAGTTTGTTTTTTTGAGGATTTAAAACTGTATAGGCACCTTTCACGAAGCCATATGATAATAAAAGGAAACATAGTAATGAAATGAACATGATAAACCGAACAAAATTATTGTATTTCAAATTTTACACCACCAAAAAAGGAAAAATTTTCATTATAAAATCATTATTACCATAATAAAATTAGATTTGCACGAAAAAACCTGTCCTCCAAAAAAAGAAGACAGGTAGATTAGTTTTATGAAGCACGTTTTAATTCTTTTACTTCTAATTTTCGTTCATTATTCAAGAAGTAATATGCCATTCCGACACCAACTGAACCACCAATAATATTTCCAATTGTAACTGGAATTAAATTATGCAATACATCACCAAACGTAAAGGCTACACTATGTGGCATAATATAGGATAATGTAAAGACAGCGATATTTGCGATACTGTGTTCATAACCAGAGAAGAAGAACGCAAATACTAATAAAAAGATCAGTAACATTTTTGCTAAATCATCTTTAAATCTAGTTGGTAAAAAACAAGCAAGACAGACAAGCCAGTTACATAAAACACCTTTAAAAAATAAGTGGAAGAATGAAGCGTGAATTTTATGGTCAACTACACCCGTTAAAAAATGATCGGCAGGAAAATCTTTTGCTAAACCTGTTAAATAGTAAATAATTGCAAAAATAAATGCTCCAATAATATTGCCTGAATAACATGCAATCCAGTTTTTTACTAAATCTAGTTTCGAAGTTTTTTTAGCTAAAGTTGAAAACGTAAAATACATCGTATTACTAGTAAATAACTCTCCACCACCATATATGATCATAACTAATGCTGTAGCGAAAACGAATGGATAAGCTATAGATGTAAATGGTGAACCTTGTAATCTAAATAATTCTGCTAATTTTAAACAAACAATGAGAATAAAGCTTATATAAATAGAAGCTAAAGCAGCGCGTGTTAAATATTTAACTAAGCTTTGGTCTAGTATTTTCTTTTTTTTAAGAGCTAAATCAATACAATATTGGATACTATCTCGTTCCAAGTGGTTTCACTCCCTATACGTCTTTGATTAAACACATACATAGTATACAAACAAAAAATGATGATAAGTTTGTGAAATTATGAACAAATTATGAAATTGATTAAGTTATATACTATTTATTATTTATACTTTACATTTTTAAATAATCATCTGAATACTGGTTGAAAATATAATATAATTTCATAGTAAACAGGTTTAGGTAAAAAAAGGAAGATTCAAATTGGATTTTGAAAACTTAATAAAAATATGGAGAGGTGATTTCGTTTGGAAAATGAATTTGAAGCAAAATTTGATGCATTACTAAAAAAATATACGGAATTGTTATTAGGAGATTGGTCAGAGGAAAAACAAGCAAAAGTGGAAAAATGGGTTATGTATACATACATATCAAAATCAATGCCCGCATTAGTAAAACATTGGAATGATACATATCCTCAAGCTAAAGAAGAAGTTGTTAATTTAATAAAAGAGATTAAAACGTTAAATGACCAGCATAGAGAAGCTATGGCTAACAAAAATAAGCAATAATATTTATCCATAATTTTCAAAGATGACGACATATATAAATTATGATAATATAATATTAAGTAAGGGCATACATTTTCCAATAAACAAAATTCGACAAATTATTAAATAATTGTTTTAACAAATTTCAATAGATGATACATTAGTAATATATATAGAGAAAAGTAAAGTTTAATTTTGGGGGTAGAGTAATGGAACAAGTTATGAAGAATGCTTTTTTATTTATGTCTAAAAATAAGTTTTTGACTAAAATGGCTAAAAAATATGGCCTAAGATTTGGTGCAGGACGTTTTGTTGCAGGCGAAACAATCGATTTAGCTACAAAAGTTATTAAGGATTTAAATAAAAAGAATTTAAAAGTAACAATTGATTATCTTGGAGAGTTCGTAGACACGGTTGAAGAAGCAAATGAAATGGCTGATCACTGCATCGAAGCGATTGAGGCGATTGGAAAAGAAAAATTAAATTCACAATGTTCTCTTAAAATGACTTCGATGGGTCTTGATATTTCTGACGAGTTAGTTTTATCAAATATGCGTCGTATTTTAGAGGCAGCTAAAAAGAGTGGTGTATTCGTTACAATCGATATGGAAGATTTCACTCGTTGTGAAAAAACAATTCGTATCTTTAAGCAATTAAGATCTGAGTACGATAATATCGGAACAGTTATCCAAGCTTATTTATATAGAACTGAAAACGATATTACAGATTTAAACAGTTTAAAACCAAACTTACGTTTAGTAAAAGGTGCTTATAAGGAGCCTGCTGAAGTAGCATTCCCAGAGAAAAAAGATGTGGATGAAAACTTCAAAAAAATCATTAAAATGCACTTATTAAACGGTAACTTTACTGCAATCGCTTCACATGATGAAGCAATGATTGAGTATACAAAACAATTAGTAAAAGAGCATAATATTCCAAACGATCAATTTGAGTTCCAAATGTTATACGGAATTCGCACAGAGCGTCAATTAGAGCTTGTTAAAGAAGGCTATAATATGCGAGTTTATGTTCCTTATGGTACTGACTGGTATGGATACTTCATGCGTCGTCTAGCAGAACGCCCTGCAAACGTTGCATTCGTATTAAAAGGAATGTTCAGTAAATAATTTTAAAATTAAAGAGGCTGACTAAAAAGGATTGAGTGAGGATCCTTTTTAGTCAGCCTTTTTCTCTTTATACAGGATTTTTTGTGATAAGTAGTTATTAGTAAAACAACATTATTCATATAATTGCTTAAATCAGTAAGGTCCTAGTTTTTTTATTAAATTTGAGTGAAAAAAGCTTACTGACCCATATTTTTTTTACCGTACTGCTGATTGTTACTTTGTCTACCTTTTTCTTCTCTTTGATCTCCATGACTTGCATTACCTTGAACACTTGCTGCACTAACTCCACCCTTTGATGGATTTCTTTCACGTTTCATATCTTATCACCTCCATTTCTTAGACTAACCTATTTAAATAAACTTATTAGTAAAAAATGGAGTGTGATAAAAAAAGGAGAGGGAGGAATTTAGATCATAAATAAAATTTTACTAATTTGAACTTTTTGTTTATTGCGAAAAATAAGAATTTATCATATAGTGGAAGAAGAGAGCTCATTGATAATGGATTGTTTTATCCAGAAAGTGAATGAGTATTCATTCAAGATATGAGGAGGAGAAATGCATATGATCCAAAAAATTAAAAAAGCCGCTGTACTCGGCTCTGGTGTGATGGGATCTGGTATCGCTGCACACTTGGCAAACATAGGTATTCCAACATTATTACTTGATATTGTCCCAAGAGAACTATCTGAGGAAGATGCTGCAAAAGGTCTTTCTACTGACTCCAAAGAATTTCGTAATCGATTTAGTCAAACGGCTATTCAGAAATTATTGAAACAAAAGCCAGCTCCTCTTGCGTCTAAGAAAAACTTAACGTTAATTCAAGCAGGTAACTTTGAAGATGACATGAGTCGTTTAAGCGAAGTTGATTGGATTATTGAAGTAGTTGTTGAAAATTTAGCAATTAAAAAACAAGTATTAGCAAAGGTAGATGCATACCGCAAACCAGGCTCAATCGTGAGCTCAAATACATCAGGTATTTCAATTGAAGCAATGTCTGAAGACTGTTCAGATGACTTCAAGAAACATTTCTTAGGCACTCACTTTTTTAACCCACCACGTTATTTAAAATTATTAGAAGTTATTCCTACTAAACATACATCTGAAGAAGTACTTACATTTATGAAAAGTTTTGGAGAAGACGTTTTAGGTAAAGGCGTTGTATTAGCAAAAGATACTCCAAACTTTATTGGAAACCGTATCGGAACTTATGGATTACTTGTAACTGTACAAGAAATGCTAAAAGGCGGATACAGTGTTGGAGAAGTTGATTCAATTACTGGACCAATGATTGGACGCCCTTCTAGTGCTACATTCCGTACTTTGGACGTAGTTGGTTTAGATACATTTATCCATGTTGCAAACAATGTGTATGAGCTAGTAGAAGGCGAAGAGAAAGAAGTATTTAAAGTTCCAGAATTTATGAAGGAAATGGCTAATCGTAATTGGCTTGGAAGTAAGTCTGGGCAAGGATTCTTTCTAAAGCAAGGTAAAGAAATCTTAGAATTAGATCCAAGCACATTTGAATATGGAGAAAGAAAAAGCCTAAAAACGGCTTCAACTGAAAGCATTAAACAAGTTAAAGGCTTAGCGAATAAGTTGAAAGCGCTTGTATACGCTGATGATCGAGCAGGTAACTTCTTATGGAGCATTATTAGCCCGGTATTAGTCTATTCAGCTGAATTGTCTGGTGAAATTTCTGATAACATCGTCGGAATTGACCAAGCAATGAAGTGGGGATTTGGCTGGGATTTAGGACCATTTGAAATTTGGGATGCAATTGGTGTATCCAAATCGGTCGTACGTATGGAAAGCGAAGGCTTAACTGTACCGAATTGGGTTAAGAATATGATCGATAGTGGTAACGAAACATTTTATAAGCAAGACAATGGAGTTACTAGCTTCTATCATAATGGCCAATATGAAGAGCAAGTAAGAAATGATAAAGAAGTTAAATTAAGAGTTTTAAAAGAACAAGGTCGAATGATTAAACAAAATTCAGGTGCGAGTTTAATTGACCTTGGTGATGGAGTTGCATGTTTAGAATTCCATACAAAGAGCAATGCGATTGGTATGGATATTACGCAAATGATTAACTTCGCAGTTGACGAAGTTTCAAAGAATTATAAAGGTTTAGTAATTGGTAACCAAGCTAAAAACTTCTGTGTTGGTGCTAATTTAGCAATGATTTTAATGGAAGCGCAAGATGACAACTATTTTGAAATTGAAATGGTTGTTAAAGGATTCCAGCAAGCAATGATGAAAATTAAGTACTCGGATAAACCGGTAGTTGTAGCTCCTTATGGTATGACATTAGGTGGTGGTGCTGAAATTTGTTTACCAGCTGCTAGTGTAGTTGCCTCTTCTGAAACTTATATGGGCTTAGTAGAAGTTGGAGTAGGCTTAATCCCAGGTGGGGGCGGTAGTAAAGAGCTTTACATTAAACAATTAAAACAGTTCCCAGAAGGTGTTGAGTTTGACCTACAAGGTCTTGCAAATCGAGTATTTGAAACAGTTGCAATGGCAAAAGTATCGACTTCTGCACAAGAAGCATTTGAAAATGGTTTCCTAAATCATGAAGATCGCAAAGTATTTAATGCAGATCATTTAATTTATGAAGCAAAACAACGAGTACTTGAGTTATATGAAGCTGGTTATAGCGCTCCAATTCGTGTAAAAGTACCAGTAGTTGGTGAGTCTGGTTATGCAACTTTATTAGCTGGTGCAAACTCAATGTACTATTCTGGCTATATTAGTGAACATGATTTAACAATTGCTAAGAAATTAGCGTATGTAATTGCAGGTGGAAAAGTACCATTCGGAACGTTAGTAGACGAAGAGTATTTATTAAATATTGAACGTGAAGCATTTTTAAATTTAATTTCTGAAATGAAATCTCAAGCACGTATGCAACACATGCTTGTAAAAGGAAAACCGTTACGTAATTAATCTAAAGATGGAGGGAAGAACATGAGAGAAGCTGTTATTGTAGCGGGTGCGAGAACACCTGTAGGTAAAGCGAAAAAGGGGTCACTAGCAACAGTTCGTCCAGATGATTTAGGGGCATTAGTTGTAAAAGAAACATTAAAGCGTGCTGGAAATTACGATGGTCCAATCGATGATATTATTTTTGGTTGCTCATCCCCAGAAGCCGAGCAAGGATTCAACATGGCACGTAATATAGGGGCACTAGCTGGATTACCGCATTCAGTTCCAGGAATTACAGTGAACCGTTATTGTTCTTCAGGTCTACAAAGTATTGCTTATGCAAGTGAACGAATTATGTTAGGTCATTCTGAAGCGATTATTGCGGGCGGAGCAGAATCAATGAGTTTACTTCCAATGGGAGGGCATGTTGCTCGTTTAAATAGTAGATTAGTAGAAAATGCACCAGAGTATTATATGGGTATGGGGCATACTGCTGAGCAAGTTGCCAATCGTTATGGCATTTCAAGAGAAGATCAAGATGCTTTTGCGGTACGTAGTCATAAGCGTGCAGCAGCAGCTATTAAAGAAGGACGTTTTGTAGACGAAATCGTTCCAGTTGATGTAATGCTACGTTCAGTTAACGTAAACAATAAATTAGAAGAAAAGAATTTTACTTTCTCTCAAGATGAGGGTGTACGTGAAGCTACATCTTCTGAAGTATTAGCTAAATTAAGACCAGCATTTAATGTGAGAGGTTCAGTAACGGCTGGAAACTCTTCACAAACGAGTGATGGGGCAGCAGCAGTCTTAGTGATGGATCGTGAAAAAGCGGAAGCTGAAGGGTTAAGTCCATTATTAAAATTCCGTTCTTTCGCAGTCGCTGGAGTAGCTCCTGAGGTTATGGGAATTGGACCAGTTGAAGCAATTCCAAAAGCTCTTAAATTAGCAGGATTAAGTTTATCTGACATTGGAATATTTGAATTAAATGAAGCCTTCGCTTCCCAATCAATTCAAATTATTCGTCACTTAGGTCTTGATGAAGACCGAGTAAATGTTAATGGTGGAGCAATTGCATTAGGGCACCCACTTGGCTGTACTGGTACTAAATTAACTTTATCTTTATTACATGAGATGAAGCGTCGTGGAGAGCAGTTCGGGATCGTAACAATGTGTGTAGGTGGCGGAATGGGAGCTGCCGGAGTATTTGAATTAGTTTAATAGATGTACGTAAATAGATTGTTAGAATCATGTCTTCATACAAGTAAATAGAAAATAGGAGGAATTTTTGATGGAAAAAACAATCGGTAACTTACTTAAAGGCGGAAGCTTTTTAACAACAGAAGTGACTTTTGATAAAGTTTTTACACCAGAGGATTTTACAGATGAGCATAAATTAATTGCAAAAACAACTGAAGATTTTGTAGTGAATGAAGTTTTACCTGAATTAGAATATTTAGAGCAACACGAATTCGACCGCACTGTAAGATTATTAAAACAAGCTGGCGAGCTAGGATTATTAGCTGCAGATGTTCCAGAAGAGTATGGCGGAATCGCATTAGATAAAATTAGCTCGGCATTAATTACAGAAAAAATTTCACGTGGTGGTGGATTCTCACTTTCTCAAGGAGCGCACGTAGGGATTGGCACACTTCCAATCGTATTATTTGGAAATCATGATCAAAAACAACGTTATTTACCAGGCTTAGCATCAGGTGAGAAATTTGCAGCTTATGCACTAACTGAGCCAGGTTCAGGTTCAGACGCATTAGGAGCAAAAACGGTTGCTAAATTAAATGCTGAAGGAACTCACTATGTTTTAAATGGTGAAAAACAATGGATTACAAACTCTGCATTTGCAGATGTATTTGTTGTCTATGCAAAAATTGATGGAGAGCATTTCTCAGCATTTATCGTTGAGAGAGATTATGAAGGTGTTTCGACTGGTCCAGAAGAAAAGAAAATGGGTATTAAATCATCTTCAACTCGTACATTGATTTTAGAAGATGTAAAAGTTCCAGTAGAAAACCTTTTAGGTGAAATTGGAAAAGGTCATGTTATTGCATTTAATATTTTAAATATTGGTCGTTATAAATTAGCTGTAGGTACAGTTGGTGGTTCAAAACGTGCTTTAGAATTATCTGCAACGTATGCTAACCAACGCCAACAATTCAAAACACCAATTGCTAAATTTAGTCTAATTCAAGAAAAATTAGCTAGTATGGCTACAAAAATTTATGCAAGTGAAAGTTCAGCATATCGTACTGTAGGACTTTTCGAAGATCGCTTTAGTCAATTAACTGAGGAGCAAGCAAAAGATCCAAAAGCAGTAGCTGCAGCTGTAGCAGAATATGCGATTGAATGTTCTTTAAATAAATTCTTCTGTTCAGAAGTGTTAGATTATGTAGCTGATGAAGGAGTGCAAATCCACGGTGGATATGGCTTCATGGCTGAATATGAAATTGAGCGTATTTACCGTGATTCTCGTATTAATCGAATTTTTGAAGGAACAAACGAAATTAATCGTTTAATTGTACCAAGCACTTACCTTCGAAAAGCAATGAGCGGAGAGCTTCCATTACTTCAACAAGCACAACAAATTCAAGAAGAGTTAATGATGCTAATGCCTGAAGAAGTTGGAGATACTCCTTTAGAGCAAGAAAAATATTTAGTTCGTAATGCGAAAAAAATCGCAATCATGATTGCTGGATTAGCAGTTCAAAAATTCGGTAAAGGATTAAGTACTGAACAAGAAATTCTAGTAAATATTGCTGATATCGTAAGCAATATTTACGCAATGGAATCGACAGTTCTACGTACTGAAAAAGCGATCAATAAAGTAGGTTTAGAAAAATCAAACCAAAAATTACTTTATACGCAAGTATTCTGCCAAGAAGCTTTTAATGAAATCGAAGCACATGCGAAAGAAACACTTGTTGCTGTTGAGTCTGGTGACACATTAAGAATGATGACTTCAGCACTTCGTAAGTTTACACGTCATACGCCAATTAATGTGATTGCGAAGAAGCGTGAAATTGCAGCTAATGTATTAGAAGAAGAGCGTTATACTGTTTAATAATAAAAAAACTGCCAATTTGCCAATTGGCAGTTTTTTTATTTAACATTTGTGAAGCAAATATCAAACGGCTTTTAGGAGCTCAATTTAGGCTAATAACTCCATAAATTTATTCTCTATTTCATTGGTTGTATGATTTTTGTATTTCCAGAAAACTTGAAGACAGTGTTTAAAGCGTTTTAAATTACCTTATTCATATGCTTTATTTGCTACATCTAGTAGTTCCTGTAGCCCTTCCTCAAATTCATTTTGTACACATTATAAGGCTTGGGCATAATGGGAATGCAAATACAGTTCTATTTCTCCTTGTCTCTTCGGTAGTAGGAAAATCAGTACGTAATAAAGAGCATGTCGTATAGCGAGCTATTGGGACAGGTAATTTCCAAAACTAAATTGCCATGAAGGCTTTTTGACTGTTTTTTCTTATTTAAGTATTGAAATATAGCTAATGAAGTAGAGGGCTTACTCTTATTAAGTACAGTTTATCGAAGTAGAAAGGATATTTTTCCCATAAGTTGTGCCATACTAGTAAATGGTGAGGAGAACTATTAAATAATCATTTTAAGTTCTTAAGAAATAACTTAATTTCCATTAAAATATTTAGGAGTTTTGTTCGGTAGTATCTATAAACACGAACATTTTACTAGTTTAAGAATGTTAATATTGGTATAATGGTTCTGACGACAATTTATTACAGAATTTTCGAACGGAACTATTTTAACTCGCATATTCCCTGTGATAAAATAGAATTTGGGAGGAGTTGCTAAAATGAGTATCATTTTTTATACATATCCAAAATGTGGAACTTGTCGAAAAGCCGCTTCTTGGCTTAAAGAACATAATATTCCGGTTGAAGCAATTGATATTACATTAAATCCACCTTCAAAGGAGTTACTTGCTGATCTTTATAAAGCAAGTGGAATTTCTATAAATAAATTATTTAATACAAGTGGCGTTAAATATCGTGAGCTTGGATTGAAGGATGTTATTCCAACGAAAACTGAGGACGAGCTATTAGAACTACTAAGTTCGGATGGTAAATTAATTAAAAGACCTCTACTTTTTAATGGAGATCAAGCGACAGTTGGTTTTAATGAGGAAGTATTTGAAAAGGTTTGGTTATAAAATAACTATATAATTTAAGGTAATTAATCTGAGGAGGATTTCACAATGTCAATTCCAAATGAACTACGTTATTCAGAAGAACATGAGTGGGTAAAAGTTGAAGGTAATAAATACTATATCGGTATTACTCATTTCGCTCAATCAGAGCTTGGAGATATCGTATTTGTTGAGCTACCAGAAGTAGGCGATGAACTTACTATTAATGAGCCATTCGGTAGCGTTGAGTCTGTAAAAACAGTTTCTGAACTATATGCTCCAATCAGTGGTAAAGTAATTGAAGTAAACTCTGATCTAGATGAAAATCCTGAATTCGTAAACGAATCTCCATACGAAAAAGCATGGATGGTAGTTGTTGAAGCAACAAATGCTTCTCAACTTGATGAGTTAATGACTGCTGGTCAATACGAAGAAATGATCAATCAAGATTAATTATCTAAAATTAAGCGTCCAATTTGGGCGCTTTTTTATTTTATGTGTATAATTAATGTAATAAAGCTTAACTTATTTACATAAAACATAATTTAAAGGGACATTTTCATTTAGGGAAAAAAAGGAAACAACTAAGGGGAAATCGAATATACTATATACAAAAGATTTTTAGTCAAAAGCTTTTGAGTCCTATACATTAGGTGATGCCCAGTGAATATTGAAGATCAAAGAAAAGTTATCATTGTCGAAGGTACTACTGATAAGAGGAAAATACAGACGATCATAAAGGAGCCTGTAGATATTATCTGTACAAATGGTACAGTTGGTACTTCAAAGCTAGATGAGCTTGCTGAAATGTTAGATTTAAGAGAAATCTATGTGTTAGTAGATGCAGATGAGGCCGGTGAAAAGCTTCGAAGACTCTTAAAAAGAGAATTTCCACAGGCAGAGCATCTGTACATTGATCGAAGTTATCGAGAAGTGGCAACAGCTCCGAGTCAACATTTAGCTAGTGTATTATTAGGGGCGGATATTTTAGTCTTTACAGATTATTTACGAACAAATTAAAGAGGAATTAAGATTATGCAGCAATGGACAAAGAATGATATATTACAAAGGATTCACTCCAAAGAGACAACAGTAATTTATATATATACCGCAATGTGTGGTACATGCCAAGTAGCATCTAAAATGCTAGAAGTTGTCAATGAGATTCTGCCAAATTTACCTATATGTAAGGTGAATATTAATGAAATAGTGGAGGAAGCTCAAAGCTGGAAGGTTGAAAGTGTACCTTGTTTACTTATTTTTGAAAATGGGGAAATGAAACAAAAAATTTACGCTTTTCAATCTGTACCATATTTACATGAATTGTTAAAAAAATATAATTTATATATTAAAAGATGAGTGCACAGACTGTTTGTTGCACTCTTTTTATATGGCTAAAAATATTTCCTGATTTTAGACATATTTCTCGGGAAATGAGTTGAATGTTGTAGAAATAAAATTAAAATATAGATTTTTATCAAAGTAAATGTCGAGCGAAATATAAAGAATACACCTCTTATCTATGAGAAAATAAGATTAAAGAAATCGGGAGAGGTGTTTATTATGGAAATCAAGGAGTGGATAGGACAAGCAAGAAACTTATTTATAAAAAAGGAATATTTACAAATCATTTTGCCAATCGAAGAAAGGATTGTAGAATTTAACTGTCTAAATGAAAAAGTATTTATAAAGTTAAGTAAAAAGGCTCCTTTTATCGAGGTAATTGATCGTTCGATTTCGCAACTTAGAGTTAACTTTTCAAAAGATGGATGGGAATATCTAAATTCAGGTTCGCAAAGGTTAGGACTTTTATTAAAACTGAATGATGCTTCTTTTGAAGGGAACTATCGATTATTACTACTAATGGAAACGATTTTTCAATATACGAGTGTTGAAAACGAAAAAAAACTTTTAGAAAATTGTTGACAACTAGTGTCTAACTTTGTAGAATTGGACTTACGTTAAAGAAATTACGTGAAACAACTTAATAGATCGTAAGATTAACTCTTATCGAGAGAGGTGGAGGGACTGTGCCCTGTGAAACCCAGCAACCGTCAATGATCGTCATTGAAATGGTGCTAATTCCTGCAAAGCATATGCTTTGAGAGATGAGAGAAAGGAATACTTTTTGTATGTTAAACCTTTCTGCTCATGTGAGTTGAAAGGTTTTTTTGTTTTATGCGACTAAAAAAGTACTTACTTACAAAAAATTGAAAGATAAGTTGTTAGAATGTTTTGAAAGGAGATCAAGTGTATGATTCAAATAAATAATGTAAGTAAAATATACAAAGGTAAAAAGGGCACAGTTACCGCAGTACAAAATGTTTCTTTAAATATTGAAGCAGGTGAAATTTTTGGCATGATCGGATATAGCGGCGCAGGGAAAAGTACGTTATTACGTATGCTAAATGGACTTGAGTCCCCTACATCAGGTGAAGTAATTATTAATGGTCAATCGATCTCTAAATGCTCATCTAGTCAATTAAGAAAAGCAAGACAAAAAATAGGAATGATTTTTCAGCATTTTAACTTATTGTGGTCAAGAACTGTGTTAGAAAATATACTTTTCCCTCTTGAAATTGCTAAAGTTTCAAAAAAGGAAAGCATTAATCGTGCGAAAGAATTAATTAAACTTGTAGGACTTGAAGGTAGAGAAAATGCTTATCCTTCTGAACTAAGTGGAGGTCAAAAGCAACGTGTCGGAATTGCAAGAGCACTTGCTAATAATCCAGATGTTCTTTTATGTGATGAAGCGACTTCGGCATTAGATCCAGAAACAACAGATTCAATATTAGCTTTATTGACAAATATTAATAAACAGCTTGGTATTACAATCATCCTGATTACCCATGAAATGCATGTAATTCAAAAGATTTGCCAACGAGTAGCTGTAATGGAAAACGGAAATGTAGTAGAAGAAGGCCATGTTGTTGATGTATTTACTCGCCCTAAACAACCAATTACAAAGAAATTTGTGACACAAATTAAAGGCAATGATGAAGGTGAAGTAATTTCTCAATGTGATGGGAAAGATAATACTTACAAGCTAACATTTAAAAATGGTCAAGCAGATCAGCCGCATATTTCTGAGGTAGTTAAGCACTTTGATATTGAGATTAACATTTTGCAAGGAAAAATTGTTCAAACCGCTGAAGGCTCTTATGGGACAATGAAGATTCAACTTGTTGGTGACATAAAAAACATCAAAGAAGCAATCGCTTATTTAGAATCAAAACAAGTTGAAGTGGAGGTAGCATAAGATGACACAACTTTTTCCGAATGTTGATTGGGATGCAATGCTTTTAGCTACTCAAGAAACATTATTCATGACAGTAATCGCTGCGCTTGCAACGTTCATTTTTGGACTAATAATAGGTTTATTCTTATTTTTAACTAGTAAAGATCAGCTTCTTGAAAATAAATTTTTTAATACAATCCTAGCAGCGTTTGTAAATATTTTTCGTTCAATACCGTTTATCATTTTAATTATTCTATTAATTCCATTTACGATCTTTATACTTGGCTCTATGCTTGGAGCAAAAGCAGCATTACCTGCATTAATTATCGGTGCTGCACCATTCTATGCAAGGATGGTCGAAATCGGATTACGTGAAATTGATAAAGGTGTAATCGAAGCTGCAAGAGCAATGGGAGCTAGTACTTTTACAATCATCGTAAAAGTATTAATACCAGAAGCTTTACCAGCAATTATTTCAGGTTTAACAGTTACTACAATCGCAATTGTTGGTTATACAGCAATGGCTGGTGTAGTAGGTGGCGGTGGACTTGGTAACTTAGCATTTATGGAAGGATACCAACGTTCTAATAACCAAGTAACTCTTGTTGCGACAGTTATTATTTTATTAATCGTATTTATTCTTCAATTTATTGGTGATTCAGTAACAACGAAAATAGATAAAAGAGCTTAATCATATAAGGGAGGAACTGACATTGAAATTCAAAAAAATCGCAAGTTTATTAGGAGCAGGTGTTTTAGCATTATCTTTAGCGGCATGTAATAAAGGTGGAGAAGATAAAAATAAAGAATTAGTGGTTGGTGCATCAAATGTACCTCACGCAGTTATTTTAGAACAAGCTAAACCAATCCTTAAAAAAGAAGGAATTAACTTAAAAATTGTTAAATTCCAAGATTATGTACTACCAAATAAAGCACTAGCTTCAAAAGAATTAGATGCAAACTATTTCCAACACATTCCATATTTAGAGTCTCAAATGAAAGAAAATGGTTATAAATTTGAAAACGCTGGTGGAATTCACATCGAGCCAATCGGAGTTTACTCTAAAAAATATAAGAGCTTAGACGATCTACCAAATGGAGCTAAAATTATCATGAGTAGCTCAGTAGCTGACCATGGTCGTATGTTAAGCTTATTACAACAAGAAGGTTTAATTAAACTTAAAGCTGGAATTGATCCAACTACTGCTCAAATTAAAGACATTGCTGAGAATCCAAAACACTTAAAATTCCAAGCTGACGTAGACGCTGGTATGCTTCCAAAAGTTTATCAAAACAATGAAGGGGATGCAGTACTAATTAACACAAACTACGCGATTGATGCTGGATTAAACCCAATGAAGGATGCTATCGCTTTAGAAGGTAAAGAATCTCCATATGTAAACATTATTGCTGTTCGTAAAGGCGATAAAGATAAAAAAGAAATTAAAGAGCTTGTAAAAGTATTACACTCAAAAGAAATTCAAGATTTCATCATTAAAAAATATAAAGGTGCTGTAGTACCTGTAAGTCAATAATAAAAAAAGAGAGGGTATCCCAAGTGAGTTTTTGTGGGAACCCTCTTTTTTATATAGGTAATAAAGATTCATTTGAAAAACGATTAACTGCAAATAAATTTTGAAAATCGCAAATAAAATTGGCAAAACTGCAATTAAAATTTGAGAATCGCAAATAAAATTAGCAAATTTGCAATTAAATCCCAAGGAATCGCAAATAAAATAAAAAATTATCTATACGAGTTAAGGTATTACGACCTTAAAATTGTACAATTGTAGAACTTTTAAATGGAGGATTAGTAAATGCGTTCAGTTTTCTTTCTATATCGAATAAAAAGTTGATAAAAACTGCTAATCATTTATAAAAAAGATCGATCATGAGCAACAAATGAACGAAAATACCTCCCACTACAAATTCAACTAGATAGTGATACAAAAGCCTATTAAAAAAAGGGATGCACATAAGTCATTTAATCTATCTTATGAAACAGCCCCTTTTTATTTTTAATTCTTCACAAGAATTTGATTTACAGGTGAGATTGGTGGTCGTTCAGCCATAACCTCAATAATATTTTTAGCTGCTATTTCTGACATAGCATCACGAGTTTCATATGTTGCATTACCGATATGAGGTGTTAATACAACATTTGTAAGTGATTTTAGCTCTTCTGTTATTTTTGGTTCGAATTCAAATACATCTAGAGCCGCTCCCGCAATAACGCCATCCTTTAATACATCTACTAATTCCTGTTCGTTCGCTAAAGGACCTCTCGCTGCATTGATAAAAAACGCAGTATCTTTCATCTTGTAAAACTCTTCTTTTCCAAATAAATGGTGTAGCTCAGGTTTGTAAGGAGAATGAAGGGTAATATAGTCAGAAGTCTGTAAAAGTTCTTCCATTGATACGTAAGTGGCATTTAAATCTTGTTCAAGTTCATTACTTAATCTTCTTGGTTGATGATAAATAATATTCATATTAAACGCCCTAGCTCGTTTAGCTACAGCTTGTCCGATATTTCCAAAACCAAAAATACCTAAAGTTTTTCCTGATACTTCTGTTCCTCTAAAGAATAATGGAGCCCACCCTTCAAAACCTTTTGTACGGCAAAGTTCGTCTCCTTCGACTATTCTTCTAGAAACTGCTAGGAGGATTCCAAAAGTTAACTCAGCAGTTGCGTCTGTAGAAACAAGTGGAGTGTTTGTAACATGAATTTCCTTGCTAGTTGCATAATCTACATCGATATTATTAAATCCTGCTCCGTAATTAGCAATAATTTTTACATTTTTAGCAGCATCAATTACTCTTTTTGTGATTGGAGTGGATAGTAAACTTAAAATTGCATCTACCCCACCAACAAGTTCACACAATTCATCTTCTGTAATTAATTGCTCATTTTCATAAACAATGACATGATGATCTTTTAATAATTGCTCAGCTTTTTCTGGGATTTTTCCAGCTACTAAGATATGTGCCAAATTAGAAACCTTCTTTCAATAATTTAATGAGTGAATGTTATCCTATTTATTATAAATGAAGTTATACGTTTTGTTTATTTTAGTATTTGGCAGTTTAAAGAATATATTTATTTTTAAAGTGTTTTCAGCAACCTAATTCACTTTTATTTATCAAAATAATGAAATGTATTTTATATTTCATTTTTTACAGAGTGTTGAAATATAAAACGGTCTATAAGGAAAACAATATTAAGTGGAGCATTATTGATGTTAAAATTCATATTTTGATGCTAAAATAATGATTTTAATTTACGAAAATTTGGAAGTTTATTGACAAGATGGTTTTTCACGCTGTTGAAATATAAAATGGTCAATAGGGAAAACGGACATTAAATGAACATTTATTTAATGATAAAATTATCATTTTTTGGCTGATTTATTAATGGTTTTAATTGTTAATATATTTGAGCAATTTCATGTTCCAATAATCACTAGTAATGATTTTTTTCAGAAGTTAAAAATATTATGAGCTAATTTTTAGAAAAACAAATTCAGTAGATTAGTTTAATTAATGTTCGATATTAATTGACCTACAAGCTGATTAATATACTACAGTAGGTTGCTCTAAGTAAAGGATATTTGATTAGGATTTATTGCAGGCTTTTTTTGATGAATAAGTTGATTGGAATGGAGGGATGCTCGACTCCTATGGGATATGCGGGAAGGCTGAGACCCCGCAGGCTTGCCGAGGCCGCTCAGGTCTCGCCCCATGGAAAGCGAGCATTCTGTAATGGAAATCAACATCACTCTACTCCTTTTACGAAAATTTGATAATTAATTGACTAGGTTGTTTTTCAACAGCGTAAAAAAAGCAGACACTAGTCTGCTTTTTTCATTGATATCTATGATTTAAACTTGCAGTAGGGGGAGTACGTTTTACTGAATAAAACTTATTTAAAGATTGATCTACATATACCCAGCCCTTCCAGCCTAAGTGAATTGTATCTTTTAGGAAATACTCATCGTATTCATGTGAAGAAAAATCAGCTACTTGGAATCCAGCATCTTCAATTTGTTTTTTTACTTTTTTGTAATAAACTTCTCTACCTTCTTTAGGGAAACCAGCGTAATCATACCATGGTCCATTTACTGGAACGGAAATAAATAACGCTTTTGTGTGCTCTTTTTTTAATAATGCTAATACCATTTGAAGGTCATCATATTCTGGCGATACACCATAGTTACTATTTCGTTTATAATTTTTTAAAGATGGAAGACGATTTTGAATATGCTTTATATAGTATTTATTAATTATACCGAAATGGTTAGAAGTTGATTCACGTTTGCCAATTTTATCGGCAACTTGAGCTACTCGATCCCAGGATAAATCTTCATATTTTGATTTTTTTAATCGGAAGTTTTTATCAGGATCCATTATAACGGTATCAAAAAGATCTTTCTTTTCAAGTATTTTTAAATATGTGTAAGCTAACGGTTTTTCAGCCATAGCCTCGAACTTAATTTTTTTGTTATTTGAAATAAATGATTTTAATTGTGTAACTAATAAAGAGTCTTTTTTGATAATTGACAGCGTTAAAAGTCTCTTTGCAATTTGTCTCTTTACTGAAATATCAATTGTATGATTAAAAACGAATGAATAAGTTTGAAGTGCAGAATAATTAGGTGAAAAATGAGTATCGTCAATGCCATGTGGAATAAACCACTGTGGAGATAAAACAAACACAATTTTTCTATTTTTTATTCCATCACCTAAAGATGCTAAATCAAGAAAATGAACGAGACTTTGTGATCCCCCTCGACCAATTAGATAGGGAGTAAATTCATCTTTTTCTCCCATAAAAAATCTTGAAGGATGGAAGGGGTCTCTTCTAGCAAGTTCTGAAGACCCAAAAATAGGTAGAAATTTTGGGTCTTTTAACATTTTGTTTTGAAGTAAAGTCCCTTGAAATGTTTCAGGGTTTAAAGATGCTGCTGTATTATTTAATCGTTTTTTTGTAATGAATAGTTCATAAAAAGAATTTGGAAGATACAAAGCTAGTAAAAAAATGAAAATAGCTGTTATCATCCCAAAAAATTGAACTTTTTTCATTTTCTAGCCTCTAAAATCGAAATGATTTTATTTGGTGTTGCCCACTCCTCGCGATCGAAGTCAGAAATCGTTACGTTGATACCAAGTTGTTCTTCGATTTCAACTAATAAGCTAACTGTACCAAATGAATCTAATAATCCTTCTTCAAAAATCAGAATATCTGGATTTTCAATCACTTCATCTGTATTACATAAATCTGCTAAAATTTTTAAAACTTCTGCTCTTAAATTTTCCATTATACTCATTCTCCTTTAGTTAACTAGATGTCCTGAAAATATTAAAAATCCGAAACAAATAAAATGGAATGTAATAATAACCGCAAATACATGTGTTAGTTTATTATTTTTCCAAATCTTTTTCTTCTTATTGAATTGTTCAAACCAATCAAAACTACACATCAATATGGCTTGGTATAAACCATAAAGTAGGTAATTTATTTGGATCCCGTGCCATGCACCCATTAGTAAAAATAAAGTAGTGTAACTGATATAAGATATATTTCTTCTATTTTTTATCACTTTTTTCTTAGTCAGTAAGAATACCATTCTCATATATACATAGTCACGAAACCAAAATGATAAGCTCATATGCCAGCGATTCCAAAAGTCTTTTATATTCCGACTAATGAATGGCATATTAAAGTTTTCAGGTGTTTTAATACCTACTAAATAACTAACGCCGATTGCAAATGCACTATAACCAGCAAAATCAAAAAATAAGTACAGACTATATGCATACATATACGTTAGATTTGAGACGAAAGTATGCCCTACTACAAGTTGTGTTTCAAGTATATGAACGTTAATTAAATAACCAATTATATATTTATAGAGAAAACCAATAAAAATTTTATGAACACCAATTTGAAAATACTCCTGGTATTCAATAGCCGTTAGCTTTTTTTGACAATCCTGTTGAAATCTTCTAAAACGATCAATTGGTCCAGAAGAGATCGTTGGAAAAAATAATAAAAACTTCAAGAAATCAACAATGTTTATTTCCTTTATACTGTGGTCGCGAATTTCAATAATGACTTGTGTTGCTTTAAATGTTAAGTACGAAATTCCTAAAAACCCTACAAGTGTTGTGCTTTCAAAAATAGGTGAAACCTTTACAAATATTAAAGGTAAAATTGATAGAAAAACACTTAAGTAATAAACAGTTGAATGGTTCGCATTCTTCCGATAAACACTATAACCTTTTATTAAAATAACTACCCATATTATAAAAGCAACTAGATAGAAGGTTTGTATTTTAGAAGAGGAAAAGACTAATAATAAAAACACAAATGAAAGAAATGTTGTGTAGTTAGTTGATCTTTTTCCTAAAAAGCCTAAAATGACTGCTGGGATTAATAGAACAAATAAAATACCGAAAAACGTAAAACTTCCATATGGAATCATTGGTAAGTTTGCTCCAATAATTTTTTTCGATCAACTTTACCGTTCGTAGTCATTGGTAAACTTCGTAAATAACTAAATTTTCTTGGAATCATATAAGTTGGCATATATTTATTTAATTCTTGTTTTAAAAAACGTGTTAGATGATATTCCTTTTCGAAATCGTGTTCTTTAACGACTACTAAGCAATGTAAATCTATACACTTACCATCCTTCATCTCTGGTAATATAACTGCAGAATGGACTAATGGTAATCTTCTAATGTTATTTTCAATGTCCTCAATTTCAATCCGATACCCGTGTAGCTTTACTTGAAAATCGATCCTACCTTTATAGAACAATAGTCCGTGATCAAAGTAACCAGAATCACCTGTTTTATAGGCGCGCATACCATTTATTTGATAGTAGGCTGCAACAGTTTTTAATTGATTATTAAGATAACCTTTACCAACGCTTGGACCAGCTATAATAATTTCCCCTGTTTCTCCTTCTGGAAGTGGGTTCCCCAATTCATCCATAATGTAAATGATTGTATCGTCTTTCGGAGTTCCAATCGGTAATGGAGAATATTTGTTTATGACTTTCTCAGTAATCTGGACGAATGTTACAGCAACTGTTCCTTCTGTTGGACCGTAAGTATTATAAATCTCGGCATTAGGAAATCTAGATAAAAGCTGTTTAGCACTATTATTCGATAGTACTTCACCACAGAAAAGAAAAGTCTTTAAGTTTGGTAGTAAGAATTCGCTGAAATTTGGATTCATCATACACATCTCTATAAATGAAGGTGTAGAAGTCCAAACCTCAATATCACTTTCCTTTAAATAATCGAATAATGCTTTTGGTCGCTCAATCAAAGATTTTTCAACAGCAATGAGTGTGCCACCCGATAATAACGATGGATATAAATCCATTACTGATAAATCAAAAGAGAAAGGAGCTTGATTCAAATATCGTTGTCCATTGTGTATATTAAAATCCTTCAATATCCAATCGGTAAAACTACGTAAGTTTTTTTCAGTAATTTGCACACCTTTCGGATCTCCAGTGCTACCGGAAGTATAGATAATATAAAATGTATCATCGTCTTTAACATAAAAATCAGTTAAAGATTTGACTAGATTAGTAGAATCAATAATCTCCTTTAGTTCTCCGGAATTTATGATTTTAACGGATTCAACCTCTAAAGTAATTTCTTTTGGTGTAATTAGTAAAGTTGCTCCAGAATTTGCAATCATTTTTTTGAGTCTTTCAAAAGGAATAGACTCATCAACGGGAATATATGCACAACCTGCTTTTACACTTCCTAAGAAAATGGAAATCATTTCTGTCTGCATATGTCCATAAACAATAATGGGCTTATTCGTAAAATTATTTTTAATCATCCAGCTAGCAATCGCATCTGATTGTTGCTTTAAAGTTTTATATGTTAAAGAGTAATCACTATTTTGAAATGCGATAGTGTTTGGGGTATTAATTGCCCAGTAATCTATTTGCTCAATAATTGATTTCATCAGCTCACGTCCTAAAAATCGTTATATATAAAGGTCCCTGTAAATGAATCTTTAAATCCATATAAGTAGAGTAGTGCAAGTAAAATAGATAAATAAAACGCAGTATAAAATAAAAATCTTAAAGTCTTTGAACGGAAAATATGGATTTTACCCATTTTTTTTCACCTTTCTTAATTTTTAGCTAGACGTATTATAACACCGAAAAAAAGATGAAAAATTAACAAAACACCTTTTAAAATTAAAGACAGATAATAAATTATTAAAGGTTAAGTAAATTTTTTCTAATTCAATTTTAAAGATTAATGGACAAAATTGTTAATACAATTAGGATAAGTTATTTAAGTGAATCTTTTCTTAATCACGATCTAAAAGTTTTCGATACAGTAGCTATTAGATAGAAGGTGATTGGGACTAAAAGATTGCACAGCAAAAATAAGGGTAAGGTAAAAATAATGGGGAAAAGGGAATATGGGAAAATCCTCTTAGCCCTGCACAATGGGAGATCGGTATATGATAAAAAAAATTTATTTGTTCTTGATTCCTAGTTTCTTAACTGTTTTAATTATGTCTCCTTTTTGTAGTTTTATCTGGAATAAAAACTCTTCGAAAGTGACAGTTTCGAATCACTCTACGATAAATAAAGTTGATTTTACTAATGATCAAAATAAGAATACTGGAGAGATTGATCGCTATTTACAGCAAATTCATTTTAACGGAGTTGTTCTTGTAAGGAAGAATGAAGAAAATATCCTTAATAAAGGATACGGTTATCGAGATATCCCAAATCAGTTACCGAACACACCAAGTACCTATTACCCAGTTGGCTCAATTTCTAAATTTTTTGTTTCAACGTTGTTAATGCAATTAAAAGAAGAAGGCAAAATATCTTTTAACGATCCGATTTCAAAATATATACCCGACTTTCCAAATGGATCAAAATTAACATTATTTCATTTAATTTCACATACTTCAGGGATTAAAAGACAAAAAGAGTTATTTAATCCAATTTCATCATCAAATCTGATAAAGAAAGTAGTTAAATCAAATGTACATTATAAACCGTTAAACAAATGGGATTACAATGACACAAATTATATTTTACTTGGTTACGTTATTGAAAAAGTAACTGGAATTCCTTATGGAGAATATGTAAAAACACATATTTTCGATAAAGCGAATATGACTGAAATTGGACAAGGTAATGATTTTTATAAAAAAAGCAATCATGCCCTAGGTTATTTATTAATTCAATCAAAAAATGATCCGAAGCAATTAAGAATCCCAAATTTTAATTATTTATTAGGCTGCGGAGATATTTATTCAACGGTTTCAGGATTACAAAAAATGGACGAGGCACTTATTTCAAATAAACTTATTTTAAGTAAAAGTTTTACTCAATTTATTAAGCCGTATCAAAATCATTATGCATTCGGAATTTATAATAAAGGAAAGTATTTATACAATCATGGGGTAGTTCCAGGTATTAATTGTATGAATGTCTTCGATCCTGTTTCAAAAACATATGTTATTGTGTTTTCTAATAGTCAAAAGGTGAAACCAAACACTTTTGAAATAGCAATGAACTTATTTAAACTAGTTAACAAAATGACTTGAGAACAATCTGTTAATTGATTGTAAGAATCTAGACCCTCATAAAATATTTCATAAATAATTTAAAAGATACTCATACTATTTTTTGATAAAGAAAATAGGAGGAGTCTAGTGAAAAAGTTTCTATATTATTTCTTATTAATCATAATGACTAGCAGTATTAATTTGGGCTCTATTAAATTTGTTAATGCGGAAACTAAAGCTCGAATCAATGAAAACTCATTACCGCGACATATTAAAATTACTGAACAAAAACTAAATGATGCACCGATTAAGTATCCACAAATAAGTGGAGCATCGAATTCAACCGCACAAGAAAAGATCAATAGTATGTTAAAACAAGGTGCTGATTTAGCGAATAGTAATCGTTTGAAGCTATTAGAAGAAGAGAAAGAAGCAAAGTCAAAATGGGATGCTAGCCAAGGGCCGTGGAGACCTTATGAATATGTTTTTACTTATAAAATACTATACAATAATCTTGATAAATTAAGTGTTATTTATAATGAGTATTCATATACAGGTGGAGCACATGGAATGACAATGGGAACTACATTTAATTTTGACGTGAAAACAGGTGAAGTAGTTCCGCTATCTAAGTTAATAAACGAAAATACAAAATCCGTCCAAGAATATGCTTATCAGCAATTACAAAAGAAATATAAGGGGTATGTATTAATAAAATCTCCTAACGAGATTGATTTAAGTGACAAAAATAGATTATGGGCATTTGACCATGCGGGCATTAAATTAATCTTTAAAGAATATGAAGTAGCTGCATATGCTGCTGGTATGCCTGAAGCCTTTATACCAGTGCAGGTTTATCAATAAAAAATTCGTTTTTCTTCTGTTTAAATTTATACTTGAGCAAATATTTGAAAGATGAATAAATTCCTTTTACAAAAGCAGAAAGAACCTACAATATATAAAAGGTACTAGGAGTGTAGAGAAACCTCTAAAAATTTCTCTACACTCTTTTTTATGTCCAATTGAACTATTCATATTGGAAAATCCTATTGTTTTTCTATATAAATAATACAACTATACTGTACGTGCTAGATGCATTGTGATCTTTTTATATTTATTGAACTAAGGCTGTTTGAGAAAATTTTTTTCAGGAATTAATTCCTAAAGCATACAATTTCAACTTCATTTTGGTGTTCTATCGAATTCGTTAACAACAGATTTCCTCAGCTATTTAATGATTTAAAAATATCAAGAGATTTAATCGTTTGAAATGTGATATTAAAGTAGTCAATTTTTAAAAATATTGTTGGTTTAATAAGATTTAACAGTAATCTTTCGGTAATGATTGGAACGGAAGGTGCGAGACTCCTGTGGGAAAAGAGGGAAGGGTGAGACCTTAGCAGGCGCGCCGAGGAGGCTCACCTCTCTCCCCACGGAAAGGGAGCATCCTGAAGTGGAAATCGACGATGTACTTATTTTAGTAGAACAATGTTTACGGAAATAGACAAAATAAAATGCTGTCGACTTTTCGACAGCATTAGAATCTTCATTATTATAAAAAGTTCTTTTCTTTTTTATTTGATAATTTATTTAATGAAATTAAACATTTTCGTAAATAATGGTAAAGTCTGCATGAAAATATTTATTTGTTTTAACAAAATAAGAATAAGTTGAACAACTATATAAATATTGAATAATCTAAAATGAGTATGTACGAGTAATAAAGTGTGCGCTAAAGGTCGTTAAAAACTAAAAGCAAAGAAGTTTACTAAAACAACCTAATCTTCAATCTGTTCTTTTAATAATAAAGCGTAAAGATCTTCAACTCGTTCAGACATAAATCTTTGTGAGTCTTCAACTCCCTTATTGTAAAACATAGGTCCAAGTTTTTGTGAAATAAAGTCTAATAGCAACATTGAACTTAATTCACTTAATTCTTCATCTCTTTCTTGTAAGAAATATGTTTGTAGTTGATTAATCGCAAATTTTTGTTGATCTGGCGAAAGCTTAGTTGTTTTAGACATTAAATTCCCCTCTTTTTTAGTTGTGATATTAGATTTTTTATTTCCTATATATATAGTATCTCTATTTATTCTTTTTTTGTGAAAAAAAAGTTATACGTAATAAAACTTTTTTAGTAAAATAGTGCACGGCTTGAAAATACTTTTTAATTGCTTTAAGATTAGAATGAGAATAAAATGAGAATGAACTTAAAATAGCCATTTTCTATTTTATAGAATTTTTATGTAATATTATGGAGGGTGTAAAATGGGAGCTTCTACATTAAAAATAAAAGACCTTCAAGTAGCAATTGAAGGAAAGCAAATTTTAAAAGGTGTAAACCTTGAAGTAAAAGGTGGAGAAATTCACGCAATCATGGGACCGAATGGTACAGGTAAATCAACTTTATCTTCTGCTATTATGGGTCATCCTAAATATGAGGTAATTGGTGGTAGCATCGAGCTTGATGGCAACGATGTTTTAGAAATGGAAGTTGATGAGCGCGCTCAAGCTGGTCTTTTCCTTGCTATGCAATACCCAAGTGAAATTAGCGGTGTAACAAACGCAGATTTCTTACGTTCTGCAGTGAATGCACGTCGTGAAGAAGGCGATGAAATTTCATTAATGAAATTTATCCGTACATTAGATAAAAGCATGGAATTCTTAGAAATGGATCCAGAAATGGCTCAACGTTACTTAAATGAAGGCTTCTCAGGTGGAGAGAAAAAACGTAATGAGATTCTTCAAATGATGATGATCCAACCTAAAATTGCTATTCTTGACGAAATTGACTCAGGTTTAGATATCGATGCATTAAAAGTAGTTTCTAAAGGTGTTAACGAAATGCGTGGAGAAGAGTTTGGTTGCTTAATCATCACTCACTACCAACGCTTATTAAACTACATTACTCCTGACTTCGTTCACGTAATGATGCAAGGTCGTATTGTAAAATCAGGTGGTCCTGAATTAGCTGCACGTTTAGAAGCTGAAGGATATGACTGGATTAAACAAGAGTTAGGTATCGAAGACGAGACTGTTGGGCAAGAAGCTTAATCGGATAGGAGGGATTCTCATGACAACTGGTACTACAATTCCATTTAGTCAAGAAACAGTTAAGCAGCTTTCTGCACTGCTAAATGAACCTGCATATTTCACAGAGTTCCGTTTAAATGCACTAGCAAAAGCTGAATCACTTTCTCTTCCAAAGCCAGATAAAACAAATATCTCTAAATGGGATTTCTTTGGAAAAGAATTTAATGTTACAGCTGGAAATGTTCCTACAAAAGATCAATTACCAGAGTCAGTAACATCTTTAATGAATGAAGACACTGATCAATCAGTTTATGTACAATATAATGGATCTGCTGTATATCACTCTCTTTCTTCTGAAGCAAAAGAAAAAGGTGTAGTATTCGTAGATTTACACACGGCGATTAAAGATCACGAAGATCTTGTGAAAAAATATTTTATGACAGAGGCTGTAAAAGTCGATGAAAATAAATTAATCGCTTTGCATGCAGCATTAGTAAATGGTGGAGCTTTCTTATACATTCCTAAAAATGTAGTATTAGAAAAACCAATCCAATCAATTTTTGTTGTAGATGGCGAAAACGTACCTGCATATAACCACGTACTTGTTGTTGCAGATGCAAACAGTGAAGTTACTTATGTTGAAAACTATGTTTCTACATCTGCTGATTTAGATGCGGCTGTTGTTAACGTTATTACAGAAGTAATTACATTAGATAATGCAAAAGTTCGTTATGGTGCTGTTGATACTTTAGCAAAAGGTGTTACTGCTTATGTTGTTCGTCGTGGTCATGCTGGTCGCGATAGCAAAATCGAGTGGGCACTTGGCCTTATGAACGATGGAAACTCAGTATTCGAAAATGTTACAAACCTAGTTGGAGACGGTTCTTTCGGCGACTTGAAAATGGTTACTGTAGGCCGTGGTGAGCAAACTCAAAACTTTACAACAAGCATTATTCACTATGGTAAAGGATCTGAAGGTTGGATCTTGAAACATGGTGTATCTAAAGATTCTGCTACTTCAATCTTTAATGGTATTGGGAAAATTGAACACGGCGCTTCTAAGTCTAATGCACAACAAACTTCACGTGTATTAATGCTTAGTGAAAAAGCTCGTGGAGATGCCAACCCAATTCTATTAATCGATGAAAACGATGTTATGGCAGGTCACGCTGCTTCAGTTGGTAAAGTAGATCCAACTCAACTTTACTACTTAATGAGTCGCGGTATTCCGAAGAAAGAAGCAGAGCGCTTAGTTATTCACGGATTCTTAGCACCTGTAGTTTCGGAATTACCAATTGAAGAAGTTAAAAAAATGCTTGTTGATGTAATTGAGAGGAAGGTTAAGTAATGGATGTTAAAGCAATCCGTGAAGCCTTTCCGATATTAAATCAAGAAGTAAATGGGCATCCTTTAGTATATCTGGATAGTGCTGCAACTTCACAAAAACCTGTTCAAGTAATAGAAGCTGTTGCTAACTATTATAAAGAATATAATTCTAACGTTCATAGAGGTGTACACACTCTAGGAACAAAAGCTACTGATGCATACGAGGGAGCTCGTGATAAAGTTCGTAAATTTATTAATGCATCATCAATTGAAGAAATTATTTTTACTAGAGGTACAACTACTGCAATTAATACAGTTGCTGCTAGCTACGGAAGAACGAACTTAAAAGCTGGAGATGAAATTGTGATTTCTTATATGGAACATCACAGTAACATTATTCCTTGGCAACAGGTTGCTAAAGCTACTGGCGCAACATTAAAATATATACCATTAGAAGAAGATGGTTCAATCAGCGTTGAGCAAGCAAAAGCTACAATTAATTCAAATACAAAAATAGTTGCGATTATGTACGTTTCAAATGTACTTGGTTCAATTAACCCTGTTAAAGAGATTGCAGCAATTGCTCATCAAAATGGAGCAATCATGCTTGTTGATGGTGCACAAAGTACTCCACATATGAAGGTCGACGTTCAAGACTTAGATTGCGATTTTTACGCATTTTCAGGTCATAAAATGTGTGCTCCTACGGGTATTGGTGTACTTTATGGTAAAAAGCATCTTCTTGAAAACATGGAACCTATTGAATTTGGTGGGGAAATGATTGATTTCGTTGACTTACAAGATTCTACTTGGAAAGAACTACCATGGAAATTTGAAGGTGGAACTCCTATCATTGCTGGTGCAGTTGGTTTAGGCGCTGCTATTGATTTCTTAACTGAAATCGGTATGGATAATATCGAAAAGCATGAACATGAGATTGCGAATTATGCACTTGAACAGTTATCTACTGTAAAAGGAGTAACAATCTATGGTCCGAAGCATCGTGCAGGGCTAGTAACGTTTAATGTGGAAGATGTGCATCCACATGATGTTGCAACTGTGTTAGATGTAGAAGGAATTGCTGTTCGAGCTGGCCATCACTGTGCTCAGCCATTAATGAGATGGTTAAAGGTATCTGCTACTGCTCGTGCAAGTTTTTATCTTTATAATACAAAAGAAGATGTAGATGCTTTTGTAAGAGGATTAGTTAAAACGAAGGAGTATTTCAGCGATGTCTATTAATCGAAACATTGATTTAGATGCTTTATATCGTCGCGTGATAATGGACCATTATAAAAACCCTCGTAATAAAGGGGTAGGGGCAATATCAGAAAACGATTTAACTGTAAACATGAATAACCCTACTTGTGGTGACCGCATTGAACTTCGTTTAAAGGTTGATGATGGAATTGTATCGGACGCTCGTTTTGACGGTGAAGGCTGTTCAATTTCAATGGCATCAGCTTCAATGATGACTCACGCAATTAAAGGTAAAAAAATAGAGGAAGCCCTACAGCTTGCTCAAATATTTTCAGATATGATGCTTGGAAAAGATTATGATGAATCAATTGATTTAGATGATATTGAAGCACTACAAGGTGTTTCAAAGTTTCCGGCACGAATTAAATGTGCAACACTTGCATGGAAAGCGATGGAGAAGGGGTTAAAATCAGAATAACTTCTGAGCTTTAATCCTCCTCTTCTATTAGAAGGGAGCAAGATAAATGTCTACTAATTTGCCAGATATTAGTGATTATAAATATGGTTTTCATGATCGTGACGTATCGATTTTCCGTTCTGAACGTGGATTAACAAAAGAAATCGTTGAAGAAATTTCACGCATGAAAAATGAACCACAATGGATGTTAGATTTCCGTTTAAAATCTTTACAACATTTTTATGATATGCCAATGCCTCAATGGGGTGGAGACATGTCTGATTTACGCTTTGATGAAATTACTTATTATGTAAAGCCGTCAGAGAAAACAGAAAAGTCTTGGGATGAAGTACCTGAAGAAATCAAAAATACTTTTGATAAATTAGGTATTCCTGAAGCTGAACAAAAGTATTTAGCGGGTGTATCTGCACAGTATGAATCTGAGGTAGTTTACCACAGTATGAAACAAGATTTAACTGATCTTGGAATTTTATTTACTGATACAGATACTGCATTACGTGAACACGAAGACATCTTCAAAGAACACTTTGGTAAAGTAATTCCACCAACAGATAACAAATTCTCTGCATTAAACTCTGCAGTTTGGTCTGGTGGATCATTCATTTACGTACCAAAAGGTGTTAAAGTTGACACGCCATTACAAGCATATTTCCGTATTAACTCAGAAAATATGGGTCAATTTGAGCGTACATTAATTATTGCTGATGAAGGTGCACACGTACATTATGTTGAAGGATGTACAGCTCCTGTTTATACAACAAACTCTCTTCACTCTGCAGTAGTAGAAATCATCATTAAGAAAGATGCATACTGCCGCTATACAACTATTCAAAACTGGGCGAATAACGTATTCAACCTAGTTACGAAACGTGCTGTTTGTGAAGCGAATGCAACAATGGAATGGATCGATGGAAACATTGGTTCAAAATTAACAATGAAATACCCAGCAGTAATCCTTAAAGGTGAAGGCGCTCGTGGCCTTACACTTTCTATTGCAATTGCTGGTAAAGGACAACACCAAGATGCTGGTGCTAAAATGATTCACTTAGCTCCAAATACTTCTTCTACAATCGTTTCGAAATCAATTTCGAAACATGGTGGTAAAGTAACGTACCGTGGTATTGTACACTTCGGACGTAAAGCAGCTGGATCACGTTCAAATATCGAGTGTGATACGTTAATTATGGATAATGCATCAACTTCTGATACAATTCCATACAACGAAATCTTAAACGACAACGTTTCTCTTGAGCACGAAGCAAAAGTTTCAAAAGTGTCTGAAGAGCAATTATTCTACTTAATGAGCCGTGGTATTTCTGAGCAAGAAGCTACAGAAATGATCGTAATGGGCTTCATTGAGCCATTTACAAAAGAATTACCAATGGAATACGCAGTTGAAATGAACCGTCTGATTAAATTCGAGATGGAAGGTTCAATTGGTTAATTGAGTTTTTAGTGAAGGCGAACTTTTGAAGTTCGCCTTCTTTTTACTTTGTCGACTAAAATCAATTTAAGTATTTACGATAGTTATTTTTCCATGAATATTTCAAATAGAAATGTATTCGTAAGGATTAAGAGAGTAAGGCTTAATCTAAATTCTTTTTATTTTTTACTAAATGGCATCTTGACAATGTGGCGGAATTATCAGAATATATAGTTATGAATACGTTTGCAAACAATAAGTAAATATAGGTTATCATTAAATTCAATTATTAAAAAGAATTTAAGAATATTTTTTTGGTATTGTTTGCATACGTATTCAAATTGGAAAGGAAAACAAATTTACTTTTATTCCAATCCTATAAGACTATTAACACGGGTGGAGGCTATTTATGGAACTAATCATTATTTTATTAGCCCTAGGTATGCTAATGTTTATTGCTTATCGAGGATTTTCAGTTATCTTGTTTGCTCCGATATGTGCACTTTTTGCTGTCTTTTTAACAGATCCAGGGCATGTATTGCCTTTCTTTTCTAACATATTTATGGAAAAAATGGTTGGTTTTATAAAAAACTATTTTCCAGTCTTTTTGCTAGGTGCTATTTTTGGAAAATTAGTTGAGATGTCTGGTATTGCTGATTCAATTGCAAAGACGATCGTAAATTTAGTTGGTGCAAAACGCTCAATGTTGGCAATTGTACTCTTATGCGCCATTTTAACATATAGTGGCGTGAGTCTATTCGTTGTTGCTTTTGCTGCATATCCTTTTGCTGCAAAGTTGTTTCAAGAGTCAAATATTCCAAAAAGATTAATTCCGGGTACTATTGCATTAGGCGCATTATCTTTTACAATGGACGCACTTCCTGGGTCACCACAAATTCAAAATGTTATTCCAACAACTTTTTTCAAAACAGATATTTATGCAGCTCCTATTTTAGGGATTGTGGGTGCCTTATTTGTACTTGGTTTTGGTATGATTTACTTAGAATCACGCCGTATTAAAGCAAAAAAAGCTGGAGAGGGATATTTCGGCTTTGGCAATACAAAAGAAGAAATGGCAGCTACTGCAGAAGCAACTCAATTATCTACCAAGCAAATAACGATTGATGAACCAACTAGCAAACTACGCCAAGTCATGGCATTTGTTCCACTTACACTAGTAGGAGTGATGAACAAATTTTTTACCGTAAATATTCCAAAATGGTATCCGGACGGATTTGATTTTTCAAAAATCGGTTTGGACGCTTTTGGAAAAGTTGAGATCGCTAATGTTGTGGGAATTTGGTCTGTTGAACTTGCGTTAGTTATTGGAATCTTAGCAACACTGGCTTTTAACTTTAAGGCAGTGACTATTGATTTTAAAACTGGAATTAATGCAAGTATTGGAGGCGCATTGTTAGCTGCGATGAATACTGGTTCTGAATACGGCTTTGGTGGTGTTATTTCTTCATTACCTGGATTTGGTGTTGTCCGAGATGGTATTTCACATACATTTTCAAACCCACTTATGAACGGGGCTGTAACGACGAATATTCTGGCTGGAATTACCGGGTCCTCTTCAGGTGGGATGGGAATCGCGTTAAGTGCAATGGGAGAAAAGTATGTTCAAGCAGCAGTGGAACATGGTATACCCCTTGAAGTTATGCACAGGGTTGTTGCAATGGCATCTGGTGGGATGGATTCCTTACCTCATAATGGTGCGGTTATTACCTTGCTTGCTGTTTGTGGTTTAACTCATAAACAATCTTATCGTGATATTTTTGCTGTAACAATCTTTAAAACACTAGCAGTTTTCTTTGTTATTGGAGTTTACCAACTTACTGGACTTATTTAATCGATTCATGCAGGGCTATTAGTGTCCTACTTTTGTGGGAAAAGAGGGGAAGTTATGGCATATTTTGAAGATCTTAATGGAAAAAATATATTAATCACCGGTGGTAGTAAAGGACTTGGATATGATATTGCAAAAGCCTTTGCCATTCATGGAGCACGTGTAACTATTACAGGTAGGCAGGAAACGTTTCTGGAAGAGTCAGTTGCGAGACTAAAGGAAATTCAAAAGGAATGCTCTTATATTGTTGCGGATATGCAAGATGTGAATAGTGTGTATGCAATGGTTGACGAGGCTGTTAAAAGAATGGGTGGGCTCGACATACTGATCAATAACGCAGGAGTCAATTTTCCAAAATCAGCTCTTGAGGTGACAGAAGAAGATTGGGATCAAATTATTGATACGAATCTAAAAGGATTATTTTTTTGTTCACAACGAGCAGGAAAACATATGATTCCACAAAGAAAAGGTAAAGTAATCAATATTGTATCCCAAATGGCGTTTGTAGGTTATTTTAAACGAGCTGCTTATTGTTCAAGTAAAGGAGGAGCGGTTCAGTTAACAAAAGCACTTGCAATTGAATGGGCAGAACATCAGATTAATGTGAACGCGGTTGCCCCTACTTTTGTTGAGACAGATATGACAAAAAAGATGTTTGACGACCACCATTTTTATGAAGATGTCTTGAGTAGAATTCCACTTGGTCAACTCGCTCGTCCAGCTGATGTAACCGGAGCTGTATTATTTCTTGCGTCGGACCTCGCAAATTTTATCACAGGGGAAACCATAAAAGTGGACGGTGGATGGACTGCAATTTAAGTAAGAGGAGAGTGAGGGGCTTTATGCAGATCAATGAGAAAATATCGATAATTGGATCGGGAACGATGGGACATTCCGTTGCACTGTCAGCCGGGCTTGCCGGACACCATGTAAAGGTATGGGGAAATAATTCCGAGGATATTGCACGGGGGAAGAAAGGGTTATCCGAAAAGCTTCAAGTACTTGAACGGTATGAGGTCATTAGCCGAGAGGAATCTGACCAGATTTATCAACGTATCACATTTACTGACGCTCTTGAAGATTGTCTATTGGAAGCAACTTTCATTATTGAAGCAATCCCAGAAAACTTGTCATTGAAACAAGAATGGTTTCACAAACTTGATCAACTTTGTGGTCCTAATACAATCCTTGCAAGTAATACTTCTGGATTAAGTCCTTCAGAAATTGCTTTAAATACAAAATACCCAGAGCGTACGGTTGTGACTCATTTTTGGAATCCTGGCCATCTCATTCCACTTGTGGAAATCGTTAAAGGAAAATATACTTCTGATGAAACAGTAAATAGGGCTTTAACTTTGTTGGAGTCTATGAATAAAAAACCAATAGTCGTTCAAAAGGAGATTCTTGGTTCGATTGGGAATCGTCTTCAATATGCTTTATTTCGTGAGGCACAATACATACTCGAACAAGGTGTAGCGTCTATTGAAGATATTGATACAGCGGTACGTTATAGTATCGGGCGCCGCCTTTCTATAACAGGTCCATTTATGAGTGCTGATATGGGAGGATTGGACGTATTTGACGATATTTCAAGCTATCTATTTAAAGATTTGTCAATTGAACCAGCTTCCCTTCCGCTTATGAGAAGTTTGGTTGATGAAGGAAAATACGGACAAAAAAATGGCAGTGGGTTTTATCAATGGTCGACTGAATTCTCTAAAGATATGAATGAAGCACGTGAAAAAGAATTGATTAGATGGTTAAAACAGGACAATCTAGACCATAAGAAAGATCCTGTGATATAATCAAAAAAAAATCTGCATGGAGGAAAATTTTCGTGCAAAAAAATATTACCGCTTCAGATGTGGCAAAGTCTCTAGGTATGTCGCAGTCAACAGTGTCTCGAGTATTTACACCGGGAGCAAGCGTGTCTGAAGAAACAAGAAAAAAGGTGCTCCAAGCTGCAAGTGAATTGGGCTATCGACCTAATGCTTTGGCAAGGAGTTTAATCACAAGAAAAAGCAATATTATTGGGATCGTAATGGGTGATATAAGAAACCCGTTTTATCCTGATGTTCTTAGTAAGTTTTCAAAAGAATTAAGCAAAAAAGGTTATCATGTTTTATTTGTAAATGCTGAAAATGAAAAGTTAAGCAGTGATGAGGTCAATCAGTTTTTAGAATACAATGTGGATGGTGCTATTGTCACGGATGCGAGTTTACCTTCAGCTGTTGCATCTTACCTAAAGGAAAATCAGATCCCAATCGTAATGTTTAACCGTTACACCCAAGATTCTCTATTTCATGCGGTTTCTTGTGATAATGTTGATGGTGGTTACCAGATTGGTAGATACTTGATTGAAAAGGGACACCGTAAGTTTGCATTTATTTCGGGGACACAAAATACGTCCACGAGTAAGGACCGAGAAAAAGGCTTTCGTAATGCTTTGGTGGAAAGTGGCTATAACCTCATTACGGATGATGGAGATTACACTTATGAGGGAGCAAACGCAGCTGCTTTACGACTTCTAGGTAGTAATCATCCCCCAGACGCGATTTTTTGTGCAAATGATATAATGGCACTTGGGGTAATTGATGCTGCCAAGAAACTAGGCGTGCGCATTCCAGAAGATGTTTCAATTGTTGGGTTTGATGATATTAGTCTAGCAGAATGGACAGCTTATTCACTAACTACATGGAAGCAACCTGTAAATGAAATGATTGAAGAAACGATTAATCTTTTGTTAAATGATATCAATCAGAAGGAATCAAATAATAAGCCACAGAATAAATCCATTCAAGGTAAATTAGTTGAAAGAAGTACGGTTTGTGATCGGACAAAAAAGTAATAAAACGAGAAAAGACGGGGCGATCCTAATGGCACCCGTTTTTTTTTTTTTTGTTTTTGTTCTAACGTAACACTCTTCTCTAAGTATTTTAATTTTTTTGAATTTTTATTTTGAAAGCGCTTGACAATAGAGTTTAAGAATTTTAACATTAAAGAGTGATGAATACCTATGCAAAACTTTTGAAGTTAGGTATTAATATATTTTTTATTTATTTTTGCATACGTATTCAAAAATAAGAATTTACGGGGAGGCGCCATCATGGCAAAAATTTTAAAAAGCGGTAAAAGCAAAGCAGAAATTGCACAAGCAGAAGCACAAGTACGTGAAACTGTGCAAAAGATTCTCGAAGATGTTGAAAAACGCGGAGATGAGGCAGTACGTGAACTTTCCGCAAAATTTGATAAATGGTCTCCAGAAAGTTTCCGCTTAACACAAGAGCAAATTGATGAAATCATCGCAAGTGTTCCTGAGCGTGATATTGAAGATATTAAATTTGCACAAGCCAATATTCGCCGATTTGCGGAAGCACAAAAATCAACATTATTAGACCTTGAAGTGGAAACATTGCCAGGGGTTATTTTAGGGCATAAAAATATTCCAGTTAATAGCGTAGGTTGCTATATTCCTGGAGGTCTTTACCCGATGCTTGCATCAGCACATATGAGTGTACTAACTGCAAAGGTTGCTGGTGTTAAACGAGTGATCGCATGTACACCACCAATTAACGGAGAAATTCCAGCGCATACGATTACAGCTATGGCATTAGCTGGTGCAGATGAGATTTATCTATTAGGAGGCGTTCAAGCAATGGCTGCTATGGCTATTGGAACTGAGTCGATTGCACCAGTTGATATGTTAGTAGGACCAGGAAATGCATTTGTAGCCGAAGCAAAACGACAATTATTTGGTCGAGTTGGGATTGACCTTTTAGCAGGTCCAACTGAAACACTAATTATTGCAGATGAAACAGCTGATGCTGAGATGGTTGCAACAGATATTTTAGGACAAGCGGAGCACGGACCTACTTCACCTTGTGCTTTAATTACGACTTCTGAAAAACTAGCACAAGAAACTTTAGTAGAAATAGAACGTCAGTTAAAACTACTTCCTACTAGTGAAATAGCACGTGTTGCGTGGGAGGACAATGGAATCATTATTTTAGTTGATAGTTTAGAAGAAGCAGTTGTTGAAGGAGATAAACTAGCATACGAGCACGTTGAAATCCTAACAGAAGATCCTGAATACTTCCGTCAAAATCTAACTAACTTTGGTGCTTTATTCCTTGGAAAGGAAACAAACGTAGCATACGGAGATAAAGTAATAGGTACAAACCATACACTTCCAACAAAGGGCGCGGCTCGTTATACTGGTGGACTATGGGTTGGTAAATTTATCAAAACTTGTACATACCAAAAAGTTGCACCAGAAGCAACTGCCATGATTGGTGAATATTGCTCACGTCTATGCAATCTTGAAAATTTTGCTGGCCATGCAGAACAGGCTAACTTGCGTGTTCGTCGATACAGTAAAGTCGCGGTAAAACAATGAGTAAATGAGCACTACAAAAAACCATTCCTCAAAAATAATGAGGAATGGTTTTTATATGAATCAGTAGTTTTGGTAAAAATCCATCTACTTTACACGACCTTAATTGTTCAGATAAATAAAGGTTTTTATAAAATATGATAGATCTATTTGTGGTAAAATTTAACTTGAAAGCAAACGAGATGTAAGTGGAAATTATATCTAAGTGGGAGGGTTTTTTATGAATTTTAACCTTAAAGAAGCGATTGAAGTTTTAGAGAGAACACCCAAATCATTAGAGTCCCTTTTGTCAGGTTTATCTGAATCTTGGCTAAGTAGCAATGAAGGTGAAGGAACTTGGAATGTTTCTGAAGTAATCGACCATCTTATTGAGTGTGAAAAAACAAATTGGATACCAAGGTTGAACTGCATGTTAAATAAAGAAGGAAACAACCATTTCCCGCCATTCGATCGTTTTTCACATTTAAAAGAAAAACAAGAGAAATCAATAGAAGAAAGACTGCTTGATTTTAAGAATTTCAGAACAGAAAATATTAAAAAACTACAATTATTAGTGGACCCTACTAACGATCTGGAATTAGAAGGGGTTCACCCTGACTTTGGATCCGTTAAGTTAAGAGAATTATTATCCACTTGGGTCGTACATGATCTAACCCATGTAACTCAAATTACGAGAGTGATGGCAATAAGATATAAAATTGACGTAAGACCTTGGATTGCAAATTTAAGTATATTGAAACAATAACCAGTGTTTATAAAAGGTATTATTCATACTCGGGGAATTCCGAGTTTTTTTATGTTAAACTGTTATTTAAAATATAGAGAAGTTAGATTTTTAGTGTATTTAAAAAGGAGAGTAATTTAGGTTGGATATCATTCTACAAATTCTTATACTCATCAGTATAGGACTTGCTGCAGGAACAGTCGGATCATTGATTGGTTTAGGCGGAGGAATTATTATTGTTCCAATGCTACTTAATATTGATCACTTTTTATCCGCTTTTTCGACTGTGCCAATTCATGTTGCAGTTGGAACTTCACTGATTACAATTGTGTTTTCTTCGCTTTCATCCACCCTTTCGTATCATAAGCAAAAACGAATTGATTATAAGAGTGGTATTTTATTTTTAATAGGTAGTGTTCCTGGTAGCTTTCTAGGTACATACATCAATTCGCTTTTAAATACAGAGCGATTTACTTTATTTTTTGGTATATTTTTAATCTGTATATCAGTCTTTCTATTTGTTTCTTCAAAATTAAATAGAAAATCAAAGGAATTACATAAAGGTATTATACGAACATTTACAAATGATGAAGGCGAGGCATATACATATAGCTATAGTCTTCCATTGGCGATTTCATTGTCTATTTTTATCGGGATCATCTCAGGTTTATTTGGAATTGGTGGAGGAATATTGTTAGTACCAATGATGGCGTTTTTATTCGGTTTTCCACCTCAGTTAGCTGTTGCGACTTCAATGTTTGTCGTTATGTTTACGACACTTGGAAGCTCAATTTCATACATCACATTAGGAGAAGTAAATTTCTATTACATTCTTTTACTTATTCCTGGCGCATGGTTTGGTGGGAAAATTGGAGCGTATATAAATCAAAAATTAAAAACTGAAACAATCGCATTAATTTTAAGGTTAGTCGTGTTATTTTATGGCATAAAATTAATTATAGAAAATATTTAATAAAAGGATGGTGGAACAATGGAACCAAATCAAACTATAAATATTCGGTTGTTCCATACAAATGACATTCACAGCCACTTTGAAACGTGGCCAACAATTGTCGGTTTGTTGAAGTCTAAAAGAGAATTAGCCAAAGGAAAAGGTGAGGCCACACTTACTTTTGATATTGGAGATTTCGTTGATCGATTTCATCCAATCTCGGAGGCCACTTTAGGAAAGGGGAATGTGGAACTTCTAAATGATGCAAAGTTTGATGCAATTACAATAGGAAATAATGAAGGAATTACCTTATCAAAAGGTGAGTTGTTAAACCTGTACGAAGATGCAAAGTTTGATGTATTAGTTGGTAATTTAACCATTACAGATGAAGGTACCGATCGTTTCAGCAAGCCTTTTCAAATATATGAAATAAATGGAGTAAAGCTAGGAGTAATTGGATTAACTGTCGCATATCCTGTGTTTTATGAAACTTTAGGATGGAGTATTAAAGATCCGTTTGAAATGTTAAATATCATCCTCCCAATTGTCAAAGCAAAATCAGACATTGTCATTATACTTTCTCATTTGGGTATGAGAGACGATCAGAGAATCGCTGAACAATTTTCAGGAGTCGATATTATCTTAGGCGCACATACTCACCATCTATTTCCAAATGGAGAGTATGCTGGGGAAACTTTACTTTGTGGAACAGGTAAACACGGTAACTATTTAGGTGAGGTTCTAATTACTGTAAATAAAGAGACGAAAAGTATAATAAATACTGAAGCTTCAGTTACTGAAGTTCATACAGTCCCTATGTATTACCAAGATGAAGTGACGAAACTCATGCTGGCTAATTTAATGAGATTAAGTGAAGAAATTTTAAGTGAACCAGTGACACATCTACCGAGTGACATGCATGTGAATTGGTTTAAAGATAGTCCATTGCTGAAATTATTAGCAAATGCACTTCGCCAATGGACAAAATCAGATATCAGTATACTAAATTCGGGTATTTTACTTGATGGCTTAACGAATGGACTTGTTACAAAGGGTGACATTCATCGAATATGCCCACATCCTATTAATCCTTGTGTTGTTAATTTATCTGGTAGGGAATTACTAGTTGTTTTAAATCGTTGTGAAGATAAAGAGTTGACTCATTTGAAGATGAAAGGTTTTGGATTTAGAGGAAAAGTAATCGGAAAAATGGTTTACGATGGAATCACTATTGTTAGTAGGGATAAGAAAAGGCATTTTTATCAAGAAGAATTATTTATTAATGGAGAAATGTTAGATTTAAATCGAATGTATACGATCGGAACTTTGGATTTATTTACGTTTGGACATTTAATTCCTACAATTCGTGATGCTAGTCATAAAAGATTTTTTATGCCTGAATTTATTCGTGACGTGTTATTTTGGGCTTTAAAAGGTGTATAAAATTTATCAAGATTAGACAGGTTTCACTTTTGTTTTTTTCTCATATTTTAGAATGAGAAAGGAGCGTTGAACTTGATCAATTTAAGCCCAATTAAAATAGATAATCATACATTTAATGCTGTTACGGTTTTACTTCCAAAAACTACATTATTGGTCGTTATGAATGATAATGGATATATTATGTGCGGAGCATTAGATGTAGCTTTATTAAATGAAAGATTGCGCGACCGTCAAATTATTGCAGGCCGAGCAGTTGGTGTAAAAACAATAGAAGAATTATTAAATGCGCCTTTAGAATCCATTACTGTTGAAGCAGAAAAGTTAGGTATTCATAAAGGAATGATTGGAAGAGACGCATTATTAAAGATGATATAAAAAAAGCCACTAAATTTTTTTAGTGGCTTCATTTGTAAACGAATGCCCTAAAAAATTGATTATTACAATGTATTAACTGTTATGCAGAACCATATATTTAATTAATAAATTGTTCAAGGAGAAAACAATGAGAGTAGTTGAAGCATCAACACTTGTTCCAGGTACGATTTTAGGAATACCGGTTTATAATGAACATGGAAAAATGAACGTAAATGCAAATATTCCTTTAACAGTAGAGATGATTCAGCGAATACATAAATTAGCTGTTCCATTTGTTTTAGTACATGCTCAATTATCAGAACGCTTAACTGAAGAGAAAGTTTCAGACGACCTTCGCATTGAAATCAGCCAAAAAATAGATGATGCTTTTGTTAAATTAATTAGCGAAGATTTTTATTTAAGATGTCTATCTTTAGAAAAAAACGCATCTAGGCTTAAAGAAATTATAAAATCACTGCAAAATACATTATGGCAAAAGAAAGATGTTTTATCTTTATTAATTGACTTAATACAATATGATGAGTGTATCTTTAGACATTCACTGAATGTAGCTATGTATTCTTTAGGAATTGGAACGACTTTAGATTTAAGTAAAATCCAGCTTAATTTACTTGGATTAGGTGCACTTTTACATGATATTGGGAAGATGTTCATACCAAAAAAGATTTTAAATAAACGGGACCGTTTAACTGAAGAAGAATATGCGTTCATTAAACAACATACAATTGCTGGATACGATCTACTACGACAAGTACCTACAATTCATCCGGTTGTTGCAGACTGTGCATTACAGCATCATGAAAGGATCAATGGGAGCGGGTATCCAAAAGGAATATTTGGTGAGGAAATGCATCTTTTTTCAAAGATAATTGGGATTGCTGACTTTTTTGATGCTGTAACTTCTAATCGAGTATATCGACAAGCAATGCTTCCGCATGAAGGATTAACATTATTAATTAGTGGAAGTGATAAATTATTTGATGCTAAATTAGTCAGCGTATTTAGCGATCTTCTAACTATTTATCCAACGGGTTTACACGTAAAATTGAGTGATGGTAGCCGTGGAATTGTTTTCAGGCAAAATGACGCTTCTACAGATCGTCCAGTTGTGCGGATAATTGAAGAAAACGGAAGAAAGTTAGGTATTCCTTATGAAGTGAATCTTTATAATGATTTAAAATTAGAGATTATCGAGTGTGATCAAACAATAAAACAAAGCATTTATTAATAAATGGGATGTTTTTAGAGAAATTACTGGTGCATCTTTTTTTGTATAAATCCATTAAGAATGAACAAGCAATGACATGCATACCCATTAGTAAGGGGGCATGGATACGATGAAAAGATTTAAGTACAGACGTGTTCCAAAAAATAAATTTTTTGTTTCAAAAAGAAAGTTTTTTGGCGGATATAAAACTGATACAACTCAAATAACACAATCAATTCGTAATATATTTCCAAATAAATATTTAGTTATTAGTATTGTTTTACTATTTTTTTGCGTTTATGCTTTTTGGCAAATTGATAAAATTTTCTCCCCAACCATCTTGAAATATTCTGAGAAACAAACAAGACGAATTGCATCTATAGTCATAAACGAAGCATATGAATCAGCTTCTAAGGAATTACAGGGGCAGGATATTATCATTCGGGATGTTGATGAAAATGGGAAAGCAGTAATAAGTACGAATACATATTTAATTAATAAAATAATTGGTTCTACTACTCAGCATGTTGAAGAAAATATACGTAGAGTTGAAAATGGAGACATATCATTTTTATCTTTATCAAAATCAGAAATGAACAAAATGAAAGCAGATCACGATGGACTTTATTTAAAAGTACCGATTGGGGTCGTTACAAATACAGTACTTTTAGGTAAATTAGGACCTACTATACCAGTTCGTTTTTCTGTAGTCGGTGATGCAGTGGCTAATGTTACACAGGAAGTTAAGCCATTTGGATTTGATAATTCTGTAGTCGAAATTATTATGAATGTAGAAGTAAATATGAATGTAATTATCCCGTTTAGTACAAAATCAACAAAGGTGAAAGTACAAGTCCCAATTGCTACTGAAATTATCGATGGAGAAGTTCCTAGTTATATTCCATTTACTCCAAATACTCAGCAAACCACACCACAAACTCCTTCAACAACAAAAGGAAAAAAATAAATTTAAAAATAGAGCAGACTAACTTAGTTCACCATTATAAATTAGTCTGCTTTTTCATTTCACATTAGTCAACTACGCCCTTGCCTTCGCCTAAAAGCTCGCCAATCGACGAGTTTTTTTATTTGCTTCGATCTTGACGCTCCCAAAGACGTAATTTTGGATAAGGATCAAAAGACCACTCTGCGTAACCATTGTCTTTGTATATACCATAGTGTAAATGCGGAGGGAATTTTCCAGATGTCCCTGGAGGTCCATAACCAGTACTTCCAACATAGCCGATGAGTGTTCCTGGCTCTACTACTTGCCCTCTTTGAATGTCTTTGTTAAAGCCACCTAGATGAGCGTAGTAATGATAATTATTATATAAGTCTCGAATTCCGATTCTCCATCCACCAATTCGATTCCAGCCCTTTGTCTCAATAACTCCATAGCATGTTGACCTTACAGGAGTACCATAATTTGCAAATATATCAGTACCTTCATGAACTCTTCGTCCACCAAAGCTTCGAGGGGCACCCCATGTACTTCGATAACTATGTGTACTGCGAATTGGTAATGGGAACGCATTACCTTCTATATTTAACTTTCCGTAATATTGATACAAACTAGCATATTCATCGATAATATCAACAGTTATTGCTCTTTGGTAGTAATCCCATAGCATCATTCGAATATATTGCCTGGAAGGCCCATAGAAATGTAATCGATGAATGAGAGTGTACAGAATATCCTCATCATCTTCTAATGAAGCTTTTCCATCATTATTTCCATCTAAACCAATTCCGCTAAATAAATGGATCGTAGGGGCGTATGTGTCTTTCTTAACCGGATTTGAAAGCCCGCTCCAATCCTCTGGCTTGATATAAATTGAGAGGACACCATTTTCTCGCTTTGGTATATCGTTTCTTACACTGCGTACATTGCGTTCATAAGTATCAATAGCAGCAAAGTAATACCAAGGAATAAAGGTTAGTGTTTCACCTTTTTTATATAAGGCCATTCGTTCTTTATTAAGCTGAGCTTGATCAATTTCTTCTGCATTTGTAAATGATGGCACAATGAACATAACCACCATACAAAAGAGTACAATTATTTTTTTCAAAACCATCATCCTTTAAATTGATTTACATCTATAGTTTGGTTAAAGAAGCAACTTTCATAAATGGAAATTATAGGGATAATCAAACGAAAGTTTTTCATATCCGTGAAAAATGTAGTAATATATAAACTATTGGAAGAAAAAAATGAAATATGTCGTAAACGAATAAACGTTGGAGGAATTTCAAATGGCATCAAAAAAGGAAGAATATTTAAGAAAGCCAGAGTGGCTAAAAATAAAATTAAATACAAATGAATCTTACACAGAATTAAAAAAAATGATGCGTTCAAAAAATCTTCACACTGTTTGTGAAGAAGCTCGTTGTCCAAATATCCATGAATGTTGGGCAGTAAGAAAAACAGCTACATTTATGATTTTAGGTGCGGTTTGTACTCGTGCATGTCGTTTTTGTGCAGTTAAAACTGGATTACCAACTGAGCTTGATCTACAAGAACCAGTTCGTGTTGCTGAATCAGTAACACAAATGAACTTAAAGCATGTAGTAATTACGGCGGTTGCTCGTGATGACTTAAGAGACGGTGGAGCAGCTGTATTTGCAGAAACTGTTAGAGAAGTTAGAAAAGCAAATCCATTTACTACAATTGAAGTTTTACCATCTGATATGGGTGGGAAATTTGAAAACCTTAAAATGCTAATGGATGCAAAACCAGATATTATGAACCATAATATTGAAACAGTTAGAGAGTTAACTCCACGTGTTCGTGCAAGAGCTACGTATGAAAGATCACTTGAATTTTTACGTAGAGCAAAAGAAATTAACCCTAGTATCCCTACAAAATCAAGCATCATGCTTGGTTTAGGTGAAACAAATGAACAAATTTACGAAGCAATGGATGATTTACGTGCTGCAGGTGTAAATATCATTACATTAGGTCAATATTTACAACCAACGAAAACGCATTTATCTGTAAAAAAATACTATACTCCTGACGAGTTTGCAGCCCTAAAAGAAATTGCTTTAGGAAAAGGATTCTCACACTGTGAGGCTGGTCCTCTAGTTCGTTCATCATACCATGCTGACGAACAAGTAGAAGCTGCTAAGCAAGCATAATAAAAAAGCACTAGCCCATGCTAGTGCTTTCAGACTGTTGACAAACGCGCGCTTTCTTCGTTGCTTCGTCTGTCTGCGGTGCTCATTACTGTCTAAAGTAACTCCGCTCCTCACCAGACTTCGCGCCTCGAAAGACAAGCGCTTGCAATCAGTCTGAAAATCAAATTATTTGGACATTGTAAAAAGCACTAGCCCATGCTAGTGCTTTTATTTTTTATTTTGAAATCTGATCAAAATGCATGCTTTGTTTATCTACATCAAAACCTTCAGCTAAATCTTTTATTTGTTGCTCTAATTGTCCATCATTAAGCTGACCATATTTATTTAGGTCCTCAATATTATTAATATTTTTTATTGAATTTGAAGTAAAGATATGATAATAGCTAGGAAGCGCTGACTGAGCAGTTTTTTCAACTTGCTTTCTAGCTAGTTTTTTATCACCATCAGATCGATAAGCAATCAATACCTCTTGGTCTGTAACTAGTGTAGCAGCATCGTCTATTTCAGGAAGCTTAACAACTAAATAAGAAATGAATTTTGATACTTCTTGTTTATCAATTGTTAATGTATATTCACCATCTTTACCTAAAACATCTTGCTTTTGTAGTCTAGAAAAGCCATAATCTTTGTAAGAGTTATTTGACATTTTAGCATTTACATCGCCTAAATCCATCGGCTTTGTATTCAATTGTTTAGGTGTTGGATTTGTTCGATGTTCATTTTTATATGTTACGTCCTCATAATCGAACTGTCTCGAATGACTTGGACCGAATGAACATCCTGTTAATAAAAATAAGGTTAATAAACAAACTAAATATTTACGCATATTAAATACCACCTTTTAATAATCAATGTAAAATTAGTATGCCAAAATATTGGTTACATATTTATGGGAGTAAAAGGAAGGAGAATACAAATTGGTTTGCATACAGAATATTTGCTATGAAGTAGTTGAAGATTACCGTGAAGGATTCAATGAAGAAGCCTTTAAAGCGAGATATGCAGAGATCCTTTCAAAGTATGATTACATTGTTGGGGATTGGGGCTATGAGCAACTAAGACTTAGAGGATTTTTTGATGATTCTCAAAAAAATGTTCCATATGATTCAAAAATAAGTACAGTACGTGAATATATTTATGAGTATTGTAATTTTGGGTGTAAATATTTTGTAGTTAAGAAAGTAAAAAATTAAATGATGGGGAAACCCATCAAATTCAATTATATAGAACTTTGTCTATACACTGAAATGATGGGGGAAACCTCATTTTTTTTGTTTATAAAAGGGGAGCACGGAGAAATTTATGGAAAGATGATTGATCTTACATAAACAAATTTTGTGGATAAAATATTTTTTGATTTTTTGAAACAATAAAAACCTTGTGGATAAGTTTGAATCTTTCAACAAAAATGTGAATAACTGAAGACTTAATCACAAAAATAGTGGACAACTTTTTAGTTATCCACTATTTTTCAGATTATTTAGTTAAAATAAATTATTTATCCACAGGAACGAAAAATTAGAAAATAATTTCACTAAGGAAATCTAATAATTCAGCAGCCTTTTCTTCAGAAATTCCGAAAGCAAATTCTAAGTAACCTTCTTCTTTTAAATCATCCGAACCAATAATTGCAAATCGATTACTTTGCACATCCATAATCATAACTTTGCCATAATGACGATCAGAGTATACTAAAGCAAGATCATGTCTTTGCTCTTCTCCCATAAAGCTTACAAAGCGAGTCTTTGCTTGAATAGTGTCATCATATAAGAAAAAACGTTCTGACATTTTTTTATTCCTCCATTATACTAAAATAAGATTTGGCTTGTATCCTAAATGGTGATGAGCTTTAATATGTCGCACAGTTTTTGTTTTACTTCGCATTACAATTGAATGAGTTTCGACTAAGTCTCCACCTAAGAAAGTAACCCCTTCAAGTAATTCCCCTGAAGTAACGCCTGTAGCTGCAAAAATTGCATCGTCACCTTTTACTAAATCATTTAATGTTAATAATTGTCTTGGGTTATTAAGACCCATATCCATACAACGTAGTTCTTCTTCTTTATTCATAGGTACTAATCGAGCTTGCATGTCACCGCCAAGGGCTTTTATTGCCGCTGCGGCAATAACACCTTCAGGTGCGCCTCCAGTACCTACAAAGAGATCGATTCCGGTTTGAGGTAATGCTGTAGCTATAACAGCACCAACATCTCCATCACCGAATAATTTAACCCGAGCACCTTTTTCACGAATTCGTTCAATGATTTCCTCATGACGAGGACGTTCTTGGACAATTACCGTTAAATCTTGTACACGTTTATTGTTTGCTTCAGCAATAATATCTATTGTTTTTTCAATCGGATCATCTAATGATATTTTACCAGCAGCACGAGGACCTACAGCTATTTTTTCCATATACATGTCAGGTGCATGTAATAAGTTACCTTTATCAGAAATTGCGATTACTGCCATTGCATTTGCATGGCCTTTTGCAAGGATATTTGTTCCCTCAAGAGGATCGACTGCAATATCTACCTCTGGTCCATTGCCAGTTCCCAATTTCTCACCTATATAAAGCATTGGTGCCTCATCGAGTTCACCTTCACCTATTACTACAGTACCTGCCATATTCACTGAATCAAACATCGAACGCATTGCAGAAGTAGCAGCGTCATCAGCTTCATTTTTCTTACCGCGTCCCATCCAATGCGCAGAGGCAAGGGCAGCTGCTTCAGTAACTCTTACAATCTCAAGTGCTAATTCACGCTCCAAAAGTCCAACCCCCAGAAAAATATTCACCTATATAATATAACAAAAATCGTTAAGAAACGCTTTCATTTGTCGATTTTTTTCGAATTTAGCTATAAAATAAATATAAGTCCATAAAATGTAGAAGATAGAATTGAGAAGGAAGTGTACATATGTACTTTGTAAATCGTCAAGACATATTAGATCGAATTGAAATATTAAATTCAATGCTTGAATTTTATGCGTCAAACAGCCATCCAAAAAATAAAATAGAAGGACTAGCTTTGGAAAGAATGACACATCTTTTGATTGACAGTATGTTAGATATTGGAAATACAATGATTGATGGCTTTATAATGAGGGACCCAGGAAGTTATGATGACATAGTTGATATTCTAATGGATGAAAAAGTTATTACTGCATCAATTGGGGAATCAATAAAAAAATTAATTCCAATTCGAAAACATTTATTACAGGATTACACATCTTCAATTACAGACAAAATAGTGACGACATTAAGTGAAAATATAGAAGCATATAAGGAATTCCCGATTTCGGTTCAAGCCTTTCTTGATAAGGAACTAGGAGTAATTAATGCTTTTAGTAGTGATGAGGAAAAATAAACTTAATTTTTCTATGTAAAAATTGATAATAATGCTGTTTTCATGTCTTACCGAGTGAACAGCCTGACTAGTAAGGAGTGGCAATATGAAACAATATAAAGGATACTTAATCGATCTAGATGGAACTATGTATCGTGGTGAGGAGCAAATTGAGGAAGCTAGTCTTTTTATAAAGGCTCTGAAGGAAAAAAATATTCCGTATCTTTTTGTAACGAATAATTCTACACGTAGACCAGAACAAGTTGCTGATAAACTTAATTCCTTTAATATACCAACTACAAAAGAACAGGTCTTTACAACAAGTAATGCCACAGCAAATTACATAAAAGAACAAAAGGCTGATGCTACTGTTTATATGATAGGTGAAGAGGGCTTACAATATGCCTTAGAGGAAGTTGGCTTAACAATTACAGATGAAAATCCTGATTTTGTAATTAGTGGTTTAGACCGTAGTATTAATTATGAGAAATTAGCAAAGGCTTGTATAGCTGTAAGAAATGGCGCGACATTTATTTCTACTAATGGCGATATAGCGATTCCGACTGAAAGAGGTTTATTACCTGGAAATGGTTCACTAACATCTGTTATTGCAGTATCCACTACAGTAAAACCAATTTTTATTGGAAAACCCGAATCAATTATTATGGAACAAGCATTAAAAGTTCTTGGTGTTGCAAAAGAGGATACATTAATGATTGGTGATTATTATGATACAGACATTATGGCTGGGATTAATACTGGTGTTGACACATTAATTGTTCATACAGGTGTAACGACAAGGGATATGTTGTCAAATTACGAAACGCAGCCAACTTATTCAGTTGACTCATTAGAAGAGTGGATTAAATATATTTAAGGAACAAAATAGAATTGAAATAACCCACTAGTAATTAATTTACTAGTGGGATTTTTTGTGTTATTCAACTGAAAAAGTGGTCTCAAATGTAGAATTACTTAAGAGACCACTCTTTTTTATTCATTTTCAGCTTTAATTTGATCAGCCTTTTTATGTGCGGCACGATGAGCAAGTCGGCTAGATGCAGCAGCTGCAATCGCTCCAACAATATCATCTAAAAATGTATTTACTAAGCCTGTTGATTTATCATTTAATCTTTCTAAAATTCCAGGTTTTAATTTATCGATGTAACCGTAATTCGTGAATCCAATTGAACCATATACATTTACAATCGATAAGGCAATTATTTCATCAATTCCATAAAGCCCTTCATCTTTTTTGATAATAGCTAACAAAGGCTCCTGTAGTTTATCTTGCTCTGCCAAAATATCTAATTCAATACCAGTAATGATGGCGTTTTGTATCTCACGCTTTGTCAAGACTCTCTGTACATTGTGTTTACACTCATCCAAAGATAAATTTTCATGATATTTTTTCTGTAAAAAGTAAACTAAATCAGCAATGTCATCGAGCGTAACACCTCTTTTTTCTAATAACGATAATGCAGTCTTTTCTAAATCGTGATTTAAATATTCCATTTCATCACCTTTTCCTTATCGATTGATTTAATTACTATAAAAATAACTAAAATGGAGATTTCATAAAATAAGTAAAACTTTTACTATAAATTATTTTTAAGAAATAAGAGGATTAATTATATATGATTCGATATCGAACATAATTCCCCTTTATAAAAAAAGTTAAAACAAAGTAAAAAAATTTTATTACTTATGTCTTATCTGTTGTTCCACTTGCCTTCATACCGCTTAGGAGATTAGCCCCTTCTTCTTATGCTTGTCGGGGCTGACCAACTCGCTTCCACTTTTCATGATGTCTAGTTCCAGCGAGTAGCCCCTCGAGGTCATAAGCCAAAGTCCAATAAAGGTAAAAGGCAACCTTTCTTGGCCTTTATCTTATGCTTGTCGGGGCTGACCAACTCGCTTCCACTTTTCATATATACTACGTCATTCTCTCCCTTTTTGTGTATGGCCATTCGGGTTTAAATATGGAAAGTGAAAAAGTAGGGTACAGGTTTTTGGATTTGTGACATATATATTAATAAGTAGTTATAAGAAGGATGTGAGTGATGATGTTTATTCGCAACCAAAACATCATTCAAGACATGTTTACTCAATATCAAATTCAACCAGCTGAATTACTTCAAGTACAGTCATATTACATGTTTTGGCAGCGGAATAGGGTGTATTTTCTTGCTCCTATTGGAAATTTAAAAGAAGATGATTTACAAGAAATGAAGAGTTTAAGTGATTTTATGAGTTCAACTGGAGACCAATCAGTCGCAACCTTTGTTCAAAATGTTCAAGGGTACTATGTGAGTAAGATTGATGGAAATAATTATTCCTTATTTAAGAGTAACAGACAAAATGAACGCAGTAATAATAACGGTGAAGAACTAGCGATTTTTCATTTAAGAGGCAAAAAATATTCAGATGAATTGAAAAGATTAAATAGGATTGGGAAATGGAAGAATTTATGGGAAAAACGTTTAGAGCAGTTAGAAAGATTTTGGCAAAGTAAAGTGAATAGTCATCCTGAAAATCTTTTCGAACAAATATTTATTGAATCTTTTCCCTATTATCTCGGAATGACTGAAAATGCGATTCAATATGTTGTAGACACTGAATTGGATGATACTCCTCAAGTTGTTGATGCAGCAACAATTTGTCATCAAAAAATGACTGAACGAAGACAGAAGGAAATTCATTTTGCGAAAGTACCGATTGAATGGATTTATGATCATCCAAGTCGAGACCTTGCTGAATGGGTTCGAGATGAATATTTAGAGAATCATGATAATTATCAAAAAAAAATACTCTCATTTTTTTATGGTTATGAAAAGAAAAGTCCATTATCAACTTTTGCGTGGCGTTTGTTATTTGCAAGACTTCTTTTTCCTGTACACTATTTTGAAACAATTGAAGGATATTATTTGGCAAGGAGTGATGCGGATCGGAAAAGGTATGAGCGTAAGTTAGTTAATTATCTTGAAAATACTAGTGAGTTTGAATCTTTTTTAGGCGGGTTTTATGATTTAATCGGACTACCAACTGCTAAGTTAGGGATTCGAGAAATTAAATGGCTAAAATAAAAGAGAGGGTTTTAAACCCTCTCTTTTAGTATTGAAAATATATTAGAATACTTGCTCTACCTCAATTACACCAGGTACTTCTTCTAATAAAGCTCGCTCAATACCAGCTTTTAATGTAATAGTTGAACTTGGGCAGCTACCACATGCACCTAAAAGGCGAAGTTTAACAATACCATCCTCAATATCAACTAAATCAACGTCTCCACCATCACGTAGTAAAAACGGTCTTAATTTATCTAAAACTTCTTGTACTTGTTCTTTCATGTCCATTCATATCGACTCCTTTCACTAATTTTATTATAATCAGTTAAGAGGAAAAAATCTATTACAGAGTACTTTGTGTGTTTGAAATTATTTTTGGACACACACTTATTGTATGCTAGGAGGAGAAAATGAGTAATAAAATTTTAGTGGAAGTTTTTGGAGCTGAAGTAATATGTGCAAGTTGTGTAGGAATGCCATCATCAATTGAAACTTTTGAATGGCTTCAAGCTGCACTTCAAAGAAAATATCCTGACTTAGCCTTTGATTTTCAATACATTGATATATTTAATGTAGAGAATAATGAAAAAGAAGATTTCGCTGAACGAGTTAGAAATGATGAATATTTCTATCCGGTAGTATTAGTAAATGGAAATGTTGTTGGTGAAGGTAATCCAAAATTAAAAGATGTTTATAACGCTATTGAACTATAATGAATGAAAACCCCTTACAAAAATGTAAGGGGTTTTTAATTCATTATAAATTGTTTTTTGTTGGGGGCTTATTGTAATTGATTCTTTTCCGAAAAAATTAAAATGTTTTAATAAAATTCACTATTTTATGTAAAATGCTGAAGATTTACATGATAGAATAGAAGTGTAAAACAAATAAATTACAATTTTTGGCATATATATAGAATTGGGAGGAGGGGTGGAATGGTTGCGATTAGTTTATTTGTAATTGGAGTTTTATTGATTATCATCGAAATGTTTTCATTAACCTTTGTATTCTTATGGATTGGTATTGCGAGCATTCTAGCATCAGTTGTAAATTATTTAACAGGATCCAACACCTTTACTTTTATCGTTTTTGTTATAAGTGCACTAATTTTATGGCTTAGTACAAAGAAATTTGCAAAAAGAATCCACCAGCATAAAACGATTGAAAATGGAGTATATGCATTAATTGGTAAAGAGGTTGTTGTAGCTTCTGTTGAATTAGATGATGATACAGTAGGTACGACTAAAGTTTATGGTGATGAATGGACAATCCGTTCTACAGAACCGTTATTTTTAAATGAAAAGGTCATTGTAAAAAAAATAGAAGGTGCAACTTTATACGTGACAAATAACTAATTGAGGAGAAGTGCTATGTCTGATGTAAGTTCTATGGTTGGTCCAATTATTATTGGTATTATTGTTTTATTTGTTGTGGTACTTTTGTTATCAAGTATTCGCATTGTTAGGCAATCTGAAGTATATCTAGTAGAACGATTAGGGAAATTCCACCGTAAATTAGAGAGTGGAATCCATGTTGTAATACCATTTGTTGAACGCGTAGCTAGTAAAAAAACATTGCGTGAGACTGTGGTAGATTTTCCACCACAATCAATGATTACAAAAGATAATGTTAGTATCCAAGTAGACTCAGTTGTCTTTTATCAAGTAACTGATGTTGTGCGTCATGAATACGAAATTGCTAATCCACTGTCTGCGATTTCAAATTTGACTGCTACTACTTTACGTAACTTAATAGGGGAATTAGATTTAGATGAAACTTTAACAAGTCGTGATACAGTTAATAATAAACTCCGAGCAATTCTTGACCAAGCAACCGATAAATGGGGAATGAAGGTTAATCGTGTAGAAATCCGAAATATTATTCCACCTATGGATATACAAAATGCGATGGAGAGACAAATGCAAGCAGAACGTACACGTCGTGAAAAAGTATTAAATGCACAAGGTGAAAAAGAATCAAAAATCCTGAAAGCAGAAGGAGAAAAGCAATCAAAAATTCTTGAAGCAGAAGGGGAACGTTTAAGCCAAGTTGAAAAAGCTCGAGGAGATAAAGATTCTCAAGTTTTACGCGCTGAAGGGGAAGCGGAAGCAATCATTAAACTTGCTGAAGCGAAAGCTAGAGGGGAACAACTTGTGTTAGATGTTTGGAGAAATGCAGAGCCAACTAAAGAAATGGTTCAATTGCGCTCAATGGAAGCTTTAGAAAAAGTAGCTTACGGTCATGCATCAAAACTTGTTATTCCAACAGACGCTACAAAACTTTTAGGAATGGTTGAAAGTGTAAAAGAAGTTATTAAATCTGACAAAACAGAATAAATAAAAGCCCCTTAGCAATTATGTTAAGGGGCTTTTTAGCATGTAAGCATAACTAAAAAGATGATTTGTTAATCAACCATTGTGGTATTTATACATCCATAAGATTCCAGATTTAATTAATCTTGGAACACGTCCGATTAGTGGGCGTTCATTGAATAGTCCAAAACCATGTTTTTTACCTAATGAGCCCATAATCCCTTTTAATTTTATTTTAGGCATTTCTTCTGGAAGGTCTTCACCTTGCCATTTTTTTTGTAAAACCATAACGATTTGTTCTGCTTGAGCTTCCGCCAGCTGTGCAGAAGGTGCATATGGTAATGATGCACAATCGCCTACTACATAAACATGTTCATCGTTTGGCATGTGATGATATTTTGTTACAACGATTCTTCCTGTATTGTCTTTTTCTACGTCTAAATTGCGGACAACTTCAACTGGTTGAATTCCCGCTGTCCAAATAACAGCGTCACAATGAATTTCATCATCATGGTTAAATAGAGTATTTTTCTCAACTTTTGTAATGTTTGAATTGCTAACAATTTTTACATCGTGCTCAATAAACCAGTTTTGTACATAATAACTAAGTTTTTCTGGAAACATTGATAAAATTCGGCTTCCACGATCAAAAAGTAAAATTTGTAAATCGCTTCTACTTTCTCTTAATTCACTAGCTACTTCTACACCACTTAAACCAGCACCTACAACACCGATTACTGAATTAGGAGGTAGACTGTTTACATTTTCATAAGCGTTTCTTGTTTTTTCAATTGTTTGAATACTGTAAGTATGTTCCGGTGCACCAGGTACATTATGGTACTTATCCTCACAACCTAATCCGATAATTAAATCATCGTAAGAAACTGATTTTCCATTGCTTAATTCTACTTTCTTGTTTGCCGTATCAATTGTAGTTATATCTCCATATACCACTTTTAATTTCTCATGAGTTGGTATTGGTATTCTAATATGTTGCTCTGGAACAGTACCTGCAACTAATGCATAATACTCAGTTTTAAAGCAATGAAAAGAATTTCGATCAATCAATGTGATATGAACATCCTCAGGTAAATCAGATGTTAATAGACGTGACAAAGCACGAATATTTCCATATCCGGCACCTAGTAATACGAGGTTTTTCATAGTTGATGTTCCCCTTTTGTTTTATTAGCGTTGAATGAAAAAATTTTTCTATTTTTCGACAATTATATTATATATATTTTATGTTAAAATAACAACGCCTAACTCGGTAAAATAAAGCTCATCCCATTTATTCTCAAAAGGATTGACGTTTTTTAAAAAAAAGAGTAACTTTATGAGGAGCAAGGAGTGAAAAATAGTGAGACCATTAGTCGAATTTTGTATAAAAAACCTAGCAGACGGTGCACAAAAAGCTTTAGAACAGCTTGAACGTGATCCAAATCTAGACATACTAGAATATGGCTGCCTTGGATATTGTGGAAAATGTAGTCTATCACTTTTTGCACTAGTTGAAGGGGAAGTAGTAACTGGAGAAACGGCAACCGAGCTAGTAGATAATATTTATATTTTCTTAGAAGAAAATATGTTGATATAAGAAGCACTGTTAATAATTAACAGTGCTTTTTCTATTTTTCGAGCTATTTCAACAATATTTTAGTCTTCCTCATAATCCGTTTTACATCCCTCAATCATTCACTAATTTAAACATTTCAGTAGTAGGAAAAAATTACTATTCTTTAGATTAATTACATTAATCAATATTATTTTTATTACGTACACTATTTTTAATTATCTAGCAAAATTAGTGCAAAAAAAAAATGAGCATTCACCTAAGTGAAGCTCTTAAAATGTTTCTATATCGAGAAACGGGGGATGTTCTTATTGTGCTCAATTCATTTAAATTTTATACTTGTATTAATAAAAAAAGTAAGGAGTCATGAAAATGAATTCTTTTCGTTATACAAAAATGCATGGACTAGGAAATAATTATATTTATGTAAATATGTTTGAAGAAAATTTAAGAGAAGAAGAGCTGTCTAAAATTGCAGTTGAAGTTTCAAATATTAATATAGGTATTGGTAGTGACGGAATGATCTTAATCTGTCCATCAGAAGTTGCAGATGTAAAAATGCGAGTATTTAATAATGATGGATCAGAAGCGAAAAATTGTGGTAATGGTCTAAGATGTGTAGCTAAATATGCATTTGAACATGGAATTGCAAATAATACTTCATTTAAGATTGAAACGATAAGTACAATTGTTAATGCAACAGTACATGTAGAAAATAATATTGTTAATCAAGTAACAATAAATATGGGTAAACCAATATTCCAAAGATCACAAATCCCAATGATTGGTGATGACCAGGATTTTGCTAGGGACAGAATTTTATTTGAAGAAAAAAGCTATGAATTTACAGCTGTTTCGATGGGAAATCCACATGCTGTTTTTGAAGTAAGTGATATAAAAAAGGCACCATTAACAACTTTAGGTCCAATTGTTGAAAAACATGATTTATTTCCGGAAAGCGTAAATGTTGAATTTATCGAATGTTTGCCGCATAATGAGATAAATTTCGTTGTATGGGAGCGAGGTTCCGGTGTAACTCAAGCTTGTGGAACAGGAGCTTGTGCTGCAGCAGTCGCTATGATACAAGAAGGTAAATATAAACGAGATGAACCGATAACTATTCACCTGCAAGGTGGAGATTTACAAATTACTTGGTCTACTGATGGGGATGTATGGATGAAAGGCCCAGCAGTTACAATAACAGAAGGCATATACTATACTCAAAGAGGAGTGAAATAAATGATTACAGTTACTGAACAAGCAGGATTGAAAATTAAAGAAATGATTGAAAATGAAGAAGACCAAAGTACTTTTGTTCGCTTAGGTGTAAAAGGTGGAGGTTGTTCTGGACTTTCATATGGACTTGGTTTCGATCCACAAAAAAATGATGATGACACAGAATTAGAATATCATGGCATTAAGTTTTTAATTGATAATGAAAGTGCTCCTATTTTAAAAGGAGTTGTTATTGATTTTAAAGAGTCATTACTAGGCGGAGGATTTACGATCGAGAATCCTAATGCTATTGCATCATGTGGATGTGGCTCAAGCTTTAGAACAGCAACGAATGCTGGTACACCTGAAGATTGCTAATAAGAATTTCTAATTGAAGAATTTTTTAATCAAAAATAGGATACTTTTGTATCCTATTTTTTCAATCAATCAAACTAGGCCAAATTCTCATTTGTTAATATTTTTACAAATTCAGGGTAAATTATTGAATCTTTTTTGAAATTGTGTACTATTATATAGTGTAGATATAAATTTGAATTGATTTTTTAAGAAGTTGGTTGTGAAATGGTTCACGAATTGTGTTGTATATTGTTCAATATATCACAAATGATATGGGAAAAAAGACTGCCTATAAAAAGACAGTTCGTATGATTAAAATCGATATTTTAGAACATTGAAGAACTATGTCCTGGTTGTACTTTCGCAGTTGGATCAATATATGTTTTAGCATGGTTGATTGCTGTTGGTGCTTCACCAAACCCAGAAGCAATTAGTTTAACTTTTCCATCATAAGTACAAATATCTCCAGCAGCATAAATACCTGGAATATTTGTTTCCATGCGTGAGTTAACAACAATGTTATTTTTTTCAATGTTTAGACCCCAGTTTTTAATTGGGCCTAGAGAAGAAACAAAACCATAGTTAACGATTACATCATCAACTTCGATTTTAATACGATCTTCAGATTTTGCATTTTGAAGAACAACTTTTTCAATACGTTCTTCACCAATAATTGCAACAGGGACCCAAGGAGTTGTTACTTCTACTTTAGACTTCATTAAGTTTTCAACGCTATGCTCATGAGCTCTAAATTTATCACGACGGTGAATTAGTGTTACTCTTTCAGCGATTGGTTCAAGCATTAATGACCAGTCTACAGCAGAATCTCCGCCACCGAAAACAACAACTCGTTTACCAGCAAATTTATTCATGTCATCTACAAAGTAATGTAAGTTTGATTTTTCGAATTTTTCAGAACCTTCGATTTCAAGTTTACGTGGTTGGAATGCACCGTTTCCTGCAGTGATGATAATAGCTTTTGTATAATGCTCAAAACCATCATTACAAACTAAATGGAATACTCCATCTTCACCTTTAGTAATTGTTTGAACCGATTGTTCTAAACATACGGTAGGATTAAATTTTTTCATTTGCTCTTTTAAGTTATTAATTAACTCTTGAGCTCGCACTTTTGGGAAGCCAGCAACATCATAAATGTATTTTTCAGGGTAAAGTGCAGATAATTGACCGCCAAGCTGTGGTAAACTTTCAATGATTTTTACACTAGCTTGTCTCATTCCACCATAAAAAGCAGTGAATAAACCAACGGGTCCTCCACCAATAATCGTTATATCATATACTTTTTCGTCTTTCATAAACGGAATGTCCCCCTTATGTATAAATGCATGTCTTCTACAATAGAATAATATCATATTTTATGCCGATAAAATTAAAAAAGGCCATTAAACTATTGTAGAAATCTTTAATAAAACTGGGGTGTGGATCAAAAAATACTCAATTTAGTTTAATATTTTGAGAATTCTACCGATTAGATTTATGCTTGAAATCTTACACAAAAAACTTTAATATTGTTATAGGCTAATTGTTAACATTTTGTGACAATTATTACGAAATATTTAGACAAATATCCCTATATAATCGTTTGCTCACTTATGTACTAATTTATAATGATTTAGATTGCTCACTATTGAGCTTAGTTATAAATTTAGAGATATTACAGCAAATTGTAGGTACTTAATATAATTTAAAAGGATGGTATGTATATCATGAATAAGCCTAAGATTGTAATCCTTGGAGCTGGGTATGGTGGAATTATTACTGCAACCCGACTTCAAAAAACATTATCTGCAAATGAAGCGGACATTACACTAGTAAATAAAAACAGCTACCACTACCAAGCAACATGGTTACATGAAAATGCAGCAGGTACATTACACCATGACCGTACACGTCTTGATATTAAAGACGTGATTAATCAAGATAAAATTAACTTTATTCAAGATACTGTTACTCAAATCAAACCTGAAGAGAAGAAAGTATTTCTTTCTAACGGCGAATTAGACTATGATTATTTAGTAGTTGGACTTGGTTTTGAGTCAGAAACTTTTGGAATTAAAGGATTAAAAGAACATGCATTCTCAATTGCTAACATCAATGCTGCTCGTCAAATTCGTGAGCATATTGATTACAGCTTCTCTAAATACTACAACACTCCAGTTGAAAAGCGCGAAGAGTTATTAACGATTATCGTTGGTGGTGCTGGATTTACTGGTATTGAATTTGTTGGTGAACTTGCAAACCGTGTGCCAGAATTATGTAAAGAATATGATATCGATCGTGATTTAGTTCGTATTATTTGCGTAGAGGCTGCACCTATGGTATTACCAGGTTTTGATCCTGAATTAGTTGACTATGCAGTTTCTCAATTAGAGAAAAAAGGTGTAGAATTCAAAATTGGTACAGCTATTAAAGAATGTACTGAAGAAGGAATCATCGTTGCTAAAGGTGATGTAGAAGAGAAAATCAACTCTGCAACAGTTGTTTGGGCTGCAGGTGTACGTGGAAATGCATTAGTAGAGCAAGCTGGCTTCGAAGCAATGCGTGGACGTGTAAAAGTTACAAAAGATATGCGTGTTCCTGGAAATGACGATGTATTTATCGTTGGTGACTCTGCTTTATTAATTGACGAAGCAAGTAACCGTCCATACCCACCAACAGCACAAATTGCAATTCAACAAGGATTTAATGTTGCACACAACTTAGCAGTACTAGTTCGTGGAAAAGGTGAATTAGAAGAATTCACACCAGACATTAAAGGTACAGTATGTTCATTAGGACATGATGATGCAATTGGCGTAGTTTACGGTAAAAAATTAACTGGTTGGAAAGCTTCATTTATGAAAAAAGTAATTGATAACCGTTATTTATTCGTACTTGGTGGACCAATGTTAGTTCTTAAAAAAGGTAAATTAAACTTACTATAAGCATATTAGCTCGACTTAAGTCGAGCTTTTTCTTTGTACATTATTCAAATGTGAATTGGCAGCAGGGAGTTGACATAGTTTTCAATTTTAAGTATTAGGTATAAGTGCAACTACGTCTCTGTCTTCGCCTAAAGGCTCGCCAATCGACGCGTTTTCTTTATCGTAAAGGTGGTCATAATAGATGAGTAAAAGAAGCAATGTATGGCTAGGAGTAGCTGGTTTAGTGAAAGACTCTGATGGAAGATGGTTAGTTGTAAAGAAAAAATATAGTGGCTTAAAAGGTTTATGGTCTTTACCAGCAGGTTTTGTAAAACAAGATGAAACTGTTGACCAAGCAGTATTAAGAGAGATTAAAGAGGAAACAGGCATAAATGCGAACTTAATCGGCTTAATAGGTGTTAGAACTGGTGTTATTCGCGAAGAAATTAGTGATAATATGTTAATTTTCTTATTACAGGCAAATGATACAATGATTTCGATTCAAGAAGAAGAGTTATCAGATGCACGTTTTATTTCTGAAAAAGAGCTACTAAAAGATCCAACATCTTCATTACTAATTAAATACTTAATCGAAAATCCTCCGAATAAACCAATGGATGTGGTTAAAGGTTTAAACCCAGGAGATCAATTCCAATATACTACATATCACTTTATTAAGTAATTTTTAAATAGTTTGAATTTTTTTAAAATTGACGATAGGACAAGAAGGTTTTACACTGTATATAGAAAAAATGTGGGGTGTTTTTTATATGGTGATGAGTATTCCAGTTTTACTAATTTCAATATTGTTATTTTTCGTATTAGCCTTTGGAATCGGTTTCCTAGCAAATATGCTTTTTCGAACAACTTGGTTTATGGTAGTAATCTATCCGCTATTGATTGTTATGATTGTGGACAAGATTAGTACGGTAAAATATTTTACTAATACTACTGTAGCTTTTGATACACTAAAAACAAACCTAATGGCAGTAGGAACCGGTGATATTGTTATTTTAACAGCTGGTCTAGTAGGAGCAATTATGTCAGGAGTAGTAATCCTTTCATTAAGAAAAAATGGATATCAAATGTTCTAACTTTCTCATATATGAGAAAGTTTTTTTTATAATTTTTTTGTTTTAGGGAAAGATGAAAAGATGAAAAGGAGTGAAATGATTCATTGGGTATAAATAAAAAATTATTTAGACGAGTTATTTTATCTATTTTATTCATTATTGCTTTGTTTTCTTCTTTAAAAATTCTTGCAAATATTCAAGTCGCTACTATAAAAGGCTGGTTTAGTGATTCAATCGCAATAAATAAAGTATTTGCTGAAGAAAATAAAACGATCACAAATGAGAGCATAATGATTACAATGGCAAAAAACATCGAACATAATACGAAGTGGGATAATTATAAAAAGGTAACAGTTACAGCAACTGGATATACAGCTGGAAGGGAATCGACAGGAAAAAGTCCTAAAGACCATTCATATGGAATTACTTATTCAGGTGTGGAAGTAAAGAGAGATTTATTTTCAACTATTGCAGCTGACTTGAACGTATTTCCAATAGGAACGGTATTATTTATTCCTGGGTATGGATATGGAGTAGTAGCAGATAAAGGCGCAGCAGTAAAAGGAAATCATTTGGACTTATATTATCAAACTGTTGGAGATGTATTTGAGCATTGGGGAAAGAAGAAATTAGCTGTTTATATAATAAAACAGGGATCAGGAAGATTTACTGAATCAGATCTAAAAGAATTGAATGAACAAAACTCGTTACAAGTATTTAGGCAACAATCAAAGAATCAAATTGGAGAATAGATTATGGAAAAAATAAATTATAGCTTAATCATTAATGCACCAATTGAAGCTGTTTTTGAAGTTGTTGATTCAGATGAGCATTTAAAAAAGTGGATGGAAGGTTTTATAGAGAATAAGTATGATGAAAATTTTAACAGACAAAATCCAGTTGGTCATAAGTTTAAGCAAAAGTTAGAAGAAGATGGGGAAATTCAAGAATATGATGGCGAAATCATTTCCTATAGTCCGCCAAAAGAATTGGGTATTCGATTAAAGCATACTAATTTTACAGCAGATGCGGTCTATCGCTTTTTTTCTGTTGAATCAAATCAGACCCGGTTAGATTATGAATGTAGCTTGGAAATGTCTTCAGTAGTAGCTAAAATGACGGGCTTCATACTCAGTTGGTTCACAAAACGAAATTTAGTAAAACAAATGGATCGTTTAAAAAATTACGCAGAAAAACGATTTGATGGTGTACTATAAAAACATGCCCCTTGCATTTGCAAGGGGTTTACAACGTTATAGGATATTTATTTCGAATAAAAGGAAAATCATTTCATTACCTCGAATTTAAAATATGTAAAATTTTATAATAAAATAGAATTTGTTAAACATAATCTTTTGTTCAAACAAGTATGACGAAAACAGATTTTGTTTAAAGCACGTAAGCTTTAATCGAGAGGCGGAGGAGTAATGGAAGAGAAAATGACCTTAATGCATGCTTTAGGCATGACGATAGAGTCTGTTGAAGAAGGCAAAGTAGTGATGAAAATGGAGGTAACGGAAAAAGTACATCAACCGTTTGGTTATTTACACGGTGGTGCTTCAGTTGCTCTAGCTGAAACAGTTGCGAGTGTAGGGACATTTTCGATGATTGATCAAGAAAATCAACTCGCTTTTGGCCTTGAAATAAACGCAAATCATTTACGTTCTGTTCGTGACGGTGTCGTAACAGCAATCGGAACTGCAGTACATACAGGTAAAACGACAATGGTTTGGGATATAAAAATTTATTCCGAGGATGAGCAGTTAGTTTGTATCTCGAGATGTACAGTTGCGATTAAAGATAAAAGAAATTAACATAAAGAACTGCTAAATTAGAATTGTAATTTAGTAGTTTTTTTTATGACCGTAGATATCAAACCAATGTCACTTGGATAATAGATGAGTCGAGTTTCTTAAATATTAAAATGTAATTTAAAATAATTATTTCTAAAAAGAAAAAATAGAAACTCATCAATTTTATCTTAAACTTATGGTAAAATAATTAAGTTGTGTATATAAAATTTCGAAGATAAATAGACATCCTCTATTTAAGGATTTTTGAATGAATTAGAAATTTCTTGAGATAGAGAAGAAAGGAGACATTCGATGAAAAATATATATTACACAGGCTTTAATGCACTTTTATCAATTATTATGTTTACGGTCGCCATTACATTAAACTTCTTTCAAATGACTATAAACTTTTTATCAGTATCTGGTATTCTACAACCACTTACAGATCTACTTCCAGAGAAGGAAATTAGAATCCTAACATTTCTAGGTATAGCATTTCTTTTCTATTTAGTTTTGAGTGGATTCAAATTAATTTCTGATATGATCTGGCAATTTGCTCTACTTCTATTTTCAAAGGATAATGAAGGAGTAGACTTATTAGCAACCAAGAAATATTCTTTTGTCTTTTTAATAGGTGGATTAATTGCTATCTTTTTAAATAAATCTTTAGTGTATATTGCTATTATTTTACTAGTATCAGTAATTGCATTTTTTATTTTATTTTTGATTAAGCAAAAATCTAACTATACAATTATAGGGGTCATTGGTTTTATCATGATCCAATTAATCATTTGGGGATTAGTAGGAAGCGGAGTAGTATATGGCGCATTTACAGTTTTAGCTAAATTTAAAACTTCAATGCCATTTTAAAAAAAGTAGCACTTTTGATTATCTCAAAAGTGCTACTTTTTTGTTTATAGATTAATATAATTGACCATTCACAACGATATTTTGCCAAATTCGTTGAGTAGGTGGATAAGAATAGTTTTTTGGAATTGGAATTCTTTGTTTATCATTACCAATCCACGTACCAATTGTATAATTTGAAGTTAATCCCATGAACCATAGATTCGTATTATCGTTAGTTGTACCTGTTTTACCGCCTATATAGTTAAGAGGCATATAAATATGTTTAGCAGTACCATCTTTTACTACAGAGTTTAACATGCTTCTCATGGTTTCGTTCGTTGATGGATTGTATACTCGAACTGCTTTTGGTTCATTATCGTATAGTACAGTACCATCTCTTAACGTGATTTTTTTAATGGCGGTATTTTCATAGAATACTCCATTGTTTCCAAATGTAGAATATGCATCTGTCATTTCTAATGGCGACATACCAACATTGAAGCCACCAAGTGCACGGCCAAGCTCTATACGGTCTTCATTTGTAATCGTTCTAAAACCAAACTTATCTAAGTATGAATAACCTATACGTGGTGTAAGTTGCTCATATAAACGAACTGCAGCCGTATTAAATGAGTTCTGCATAGCAGTACGTAAAGTTACATCACCGTATTCTTTCTTACTATCATTTTTAGGACAATATGTGCCTTTACAGTAGTTATCTGCGTTTACTTTTGTATCTGGAGTAGCACCAAAGGTTTCGATATATGGCGCATAAACTAGTAATGGTTTAATCGTTGAACCTGGCTGTCTATATGATTGGAACGCTCGATTTAGATTGTGAGGTTCATAGTTTCTTCCCCCAGAAATTGCAATAATTTCATGTGTATCATTTTTTACTACAACTGCAGCTCCCTGCGTACTTGTTGAGAGTGTTCCTCGATTAACTGCGCTGACAGTCACTTGTTGAACCGATGGACTTAAGCTTGTATAGACTTTTAAGCCTTGATTTTGTAAATATAATGCTCTTTCTTGAACAGTTTTTAATTTTTTTAATTCAGTTTGTTGTGCTGCTGAAAGTTTGCTAGTATTAAATTTTCCTCTTTTACCAGCTAAAATACTTTTCAGTTCAGAATCAACGTAAGAATAGTAATCAGGATATTCCTGTGTTTTACTATCTTTCTTTAGCGTGATTTTTTCTTTCATTGCAGCAGTATACTGTTGTTCAGTGATTTTCCCCTGATCTCTAAGAATACCTAAAATTCTTTCTTGACGCTTTTTAGCATTATTAAAGTTTTTCAAAGGATCATATAAAGTTGGGTTATTCGGAATTGTACATACGAAAGCGGTTTGAGCAATACTCAAATCTTTTGCCGATTTGCTAAAATATGCTTTACTTGCAGCTTCAATTCCATAGTTTCGATTTGCAAAATAAATTGTATTAATGTACATTTCTAAAATTTCATCTTTAGAATATTGCTTTTCAAGTTGTAAAGAGATTTGAATCTCTTTTATTTTGCGTTCGACTGTACGCGCTTGAGTTAAATATAAATTTCTTGCAAGTTGCTGTGTAATTGTACTAGCTCCCTGTTCTATTCCACTATTCGAAACATTCACCATAAATGCCCTAGCAACTCCAAATAAATCAATACCCTTATGTGAATAAAAATATCGATCTTCGGTAGAAATAAAGATATCTTTTACTAGTTGCGGAATATCTCCGCTTTTTAAATTAATTCTATTATCACCAGAAGCAGGAATATAAAAAGGATTATTATTTCGATCATAAAAAACACTGTTCTGTGATAAAGAAACAACAGGTAGTTCTTCTACCTTCTTTTTGGGAATATGTTTTGAGGTCTCATATGCCATCATAGCTTGCTGAGATGTGAAATAAAAGACAAGAAAGCTTATTATAATAATAATAAATCCAATAATTTTTTTCATAAAAGCCCTCTATATACTTTCTATTTATTAATTCGTTTAAAGAAATAATTAAACGAACGATATTATTTTAACACGATTTTTCATCTTGATGGGTATCTTATGTTATTTTTTACACAAATTGGTTGTATTAATAAAATAAGGAATAAAGTTGAAAATAGGAAATTTGTCTTACTTGAATATTCATTAATCATATAAGACAATAAGTAAAAATCAGAAAATTTATTTTTCTGGAGGTGAGGAAATGAAAGAGCAGTTACTGTTTATTGATTTTGAATTTACAATGCCCGATGGAAAATCAAAAGGAATTAAATTTTTTCCGGAAATCATTGAAGTTGGTTTTGTAAGTGTCATTAATGATGAGATTAATCAAACATATTCTTCATTTGTTAAACCGCTGCAGTTTCCAACGTTATCCTCAAGATGCAAAAGGTTTCTAAATATTTCTCAAGAGAATGTTGATCATGGGATACAGTTAAAAGAACTTGGAGAAATATTAAATGAAGCGACGAAAAACTATCGAACTACGGTAATTACTTGGGGCAATATGGATATGAGAGTACTAAAACATAATTGCGAGGCTGCGAATATTTCATTCCCAATTAATGGGGAAGTAAGAGATTTATGTCTTGAGTATAAAACCTTCTTCGGTAACCAAAACCAAACTGGCCTTTGGAACGCAATGAAAGAGTATGGAAAAGATGGAACTGGAAATCACCACAAAGCACTAGATGATGCATTAACGACATATCATATTTATAAATTAGTAGAAAAAGATAAGCAATATATGAAAAAACCTGCTCCAGCGACTTTAGGAGACTTAATTGATTTTTCATTATTAAAGAAAAGAATATCTTCATACTAAAAACCAATTGATTTTAAATCAGTTGGTTTTTATTTTGTTGAAAGAGGAATTTGTTAATTAAATTGTTGGATGTATCATTGATAAGTAAGTTGTGCCTATTGATTTCCACTACAGGGTGCTTCAGCTCATGCCCCATGGAAAGCGAGCATCCCGAAGTGGAAATCAACAACAGAATACTTAATTATCAGTGGAAAATCTTTTGACCATTACCTCATTTTACTTTGATTATTTTAGAATACTTTGTATAATTGGCAGTGGGAGTGATGGGACTATGATGGAGTTTTTATATTTTCCTGAAGATAAAACAGAGTATATACCTGCCGTTATTTCATTAATTATTTTTATGATTGGTGCATTTATTACTTTTTATTTAATTAAAAAGGCATCGCTGAAAGAAGAAAAGCGTATAACAGAATTAATGGAATCAAAAGAAAAAAAATCATTACGTGAATAAAATAATTCAAAATGGGGACTTACTAAGGAAGGTCTCTTTTTTTTGGAGTTACATCACATTTTCATCACATTTTTGTGATAGATTGTTTTTGTGAATTTATTAGCTACATTAGACTAATTCAGATCTGTTTAACAAAGCGCGTTTAAAACATTAATCTTATCGATCTAAAATGTAAGATCTGTTTACTTTAGCAGAATCTTAGGAGGAAATACATATGAAAAAATTTTTAAGTCTATTAATTGTAAGCATTATGATTACTGCAGGATGTTCTAATGAGAAGAAGAAGGAACCCGTAGTTGAAAAACCTGTTGATGTAAATATACTTCTGCCGACATCTGATATTAATTTAAATAAAGAAATTACAATTCGTGCTGAAGTTAGTCAAAATAATAAAGCGGTTTCTGACGCAGACGAAGTTCAATTTGAAATTGGTAAAAATGGTGAGGATAGTATCGCCATGCTTGATGCAAAAAATGGTGCAGATGGTATTTATTCAGCTACATACAAATTTATTGATCCGGGTGATTATTATGTCATTGCCCATGTTACTGCTAGGGATCAACATTCAATGCCTAAAAAGGATTTTAAAGTTCAAACTACTACCTCAACTAGTAATAGTAATGGCGAAAAGAGTGAACATGAAACTCACAGTGGAGATGAACATCATGGCGATGTAATGATTCATTTAATGGGCACTGAAAATATTGATGCAAATAAAGAAAATCTTTTTACGATTCATCTTATGACGAATGATGGTAAACCACTTGAAAAAGCGAACGTGCGAATTGAAACATGGAAAGATGAGCAAGGAAAGCATGACTATACTGATGCAAAAGAAGTTGCACCGGGTGAATATGAAGTTAAGTATACATTTAAAGAAAAAGGAACAAATACAGTAAAGGTTCATGTTGAAAAAGAGGAATTACATGACCATACTGAAAAAGAGGTTACAGTAAATTAAATAATAACGAAGGCTATCCTATCTTTGATGAATAGAAGGATAGCCTCTTTTATATAAAGCTAGAAGTCAAGAGCTACAGACTGATCTCGCTTTTATGGGGGTGAATATTTTGAGAAAGATTTCGATCTTCAGCACGATTTTATTTTTCTTATTTTGTACTGGCTGTGTGTCAAATAATATGTCACATATTCAGGATTCGGAAAATGTCCTTATTTCAGTAAATAAAAAAGTGGGAAGTTTAACGTTCCTAAATTTAGATGACTTACATAAAGTAACAGATTGGAATTTAAATAGAGATGTAAGTGGAGCAGTATTTTTACAAAACGGAGAGGATATTGCGGTATATCATCCAACAAATCCAAAAATAGATATTTATCATCTATCAACAGGGGACCATGTCGATAGTTGGAATGCTGGTACTGGTATTACTAATATAATTTCTTTAAAAAGTAATCGGGTGATTGCTGTAACGAATGGAAAAAAGAATAACATTACATTTTTTAATCGTAAGGGTAAGATTCTTAAAACAATTAAAATAGGTAGAAATCCAATTTCTATGGTTGAAGATACGATTCATCATAAATTATATGTTAGCTTGTTTAACGAGAGAAAAGTGATTGGTATTAACTTAAGTAGTTTTAAAATCGAACAAACAATTGAAGTGCCGAACACATCAGTAGGCTTAATTTTAAACAAAGATTCATCTGAACTATTTGTTGGGGGACATGGAAATGGTGAAGAGGAAAATGAGTACGTAAAGGTATATTCTACTAATACTGGTAAGCAAAAAAAGTCTCTTCATACTCCTTTAATGCCTATTTCGTTTTTTCAAAATGAAGATGGATTGTTTACAATCGCCCATGGTACAAATCAAATTTATAAGCTAAATCCGAATGTAGTTAATCAGACTAAGTTTATAGAAGTTGGATCGAATCCATATACAGCTATTGGCTTTAAACATACTGCTTATGCAGCTAGCTATGATTTAAACAAGTTGTACCAAATAAATACGACAACGATGAAAATTGAAAAAGAAGTTGCAGTAGGAAGAGGACCTTTTCAATTATTGTTAAGAGAGGGCATTCGACATGATTGAAAGAAAGATATTGATTGTTGATGATGAACAAGAAATTTGCCAATTGGTTGGAATGTATTTAGAAAATAGTGGATATAGTTGGGACGAAGCAAACAATGGTGAGATCGCATTATCAAAAATAAGTCAATCAAACTATGATTTATTAATTTTAGATATAATGATGCCCATAATGGATGGATGGACCCTTTGTAAAAAGATTAGAGAAACATCAAATGTGCCTGTGATTTTCTTAACAGCAAAAGGTGAAGAGTGGGATAAGGTAAATGGATTGAAAATGGGAGCGGATGATTATATCGTAAAGCCTTTCAGTCCAGGGGAATTAATTGCAAGAGTAGATGCGGTTTTAAGAAGAACAAAAAATACGGATGCTTCCGTTTTACAGATTGGGCAAATCAAAATAAATGAAAAGTCTAGGAATGCTTTTGTATCGGACAAACCTTTATCACTTACTTTAAAAGAATATGATTTGCTTCTCTTCTTTTGTAAGAACCAAGACCACGTTTTTAGCCGTGAGCAAATTTTAGAAAAAGTTTGGGGTTTTGATTATTTCGGTACGGCTAGAACAGTCGATACACATATAAAAACTTTAAGAATTAAATTAGGACAGGATGCAGATTATATTTCTACCGTTTGGGGTGTAGGGTATAAATTTGGGATAAACGGATGTGGAAATTGATCTATTCGTTATCGTTTTTACAAAAGCTTTGGTTAACGATTTGTTTAATCGTACTCTGTACTACAATCTTTTTCTTTTTAATGTTTCAGTTTGCATATAAGCAATTATATGTTTCATATGTTCGCTCCACGTTAATCCAAGAAGGTAAAAGTTTAGTAAATCATTATCATAAAACGAATAATGTAAATGATTTTTCAGAATTTGTTTCAAAATTTGATGCTGTTTCAAATGCTAATGTTTTATTTATTAGTAATCCAAGAGATTTAAGTGCATGTATCCCCTATAATGTAAGCCATGAATCTTTCATTACTGAAGATGACCGTGAAACATTATTAAAAGGAAAAGTGATTACGAAGACAGGATTTGAAAAAAGGTTTAAGCATCAAATAATCGGTGTTGTTGTTCCGGTTGTAAAAAAAGAAAAACTTGAAGGGATTATTTATTTACACTTACCTTTAAGGAGTGTTACTGAATTAATCCAACAATCAAAATGGATCTTTACGATTAGTACATTGCTATTTGCTTTCATTATTCTTTTGATTGGCAGAAGTATAATAAAACAAATGATTAAGCCTTTATCAAGAATGGAGCAAATATCTTATAAAATGGCAAATGGTGATTATACTGAACGTATAAACTACATTAGTGGGGATGAAATAGGAAAACTAGCTACTGCGTTTAACTCAATGTCTGATTCTTTACAAAAAGAAGATGAAAATAGAAAAGAGTTTTTAGCCAATGTTTCTCATGAATTAAGAACGCCGTTAAGTTATGTTAAAGGATATAGTGAAGCAATTTTAGATGGCGTAATAAAGCAAGAGCAACAACTAAAATATGTTGGTATCATTCAAAAAGAGGCTAGTCGGATGCAAAGATTAGTTAGAGATTTACTTGACTTGGCCACACTAGATGGTCAGCAATTTCCACTTAATCAAGAACCTAACGTAATTGCCCAGCTAATTGAAGATACAATCGAGACATATTCCCAGATACTCATTGAACGTAATATTAAAATTCAAAAAAATTTAGATGAGACGATTATCGCAAATGTTGACCCAGATCGTTTTCAACAGGTAATCCACAATTTACTTGATAACTCAATCCGTTACACGCCTTCAGGTAAAACAATTTATATTTCATTATTTCAAGATAAACAAGTCACATTGGAAGTTTTAGACGAAGGAAAGGGGATCCCGTCTGAAGAGATTCCACATTTAGGAGAAAGATTTTATCGTGTTGATAAAGCAAGATCTAGAAACGAAGGTGGAACCGGATTAGGACTTGCCATCGTAAAGCATATTATTGACCAACACAATGGTAAGATAAAATTTATGAATATTGATGGCAAAGGTTTGAAGATTATTATTACTTTACCGATATTTGAAATATAAAAAATGTGAAAAAGAGTCCCAATTCGAGACTCTTTTTCTTATACAAAATTTGATATACGTTCATAAATATGTTCAGGAATTTCTTCCGGAATTAAGTGTCCTGCTTCTGGATAAGTATATAAAGTTGAGTACCTTAAATCACGATGCAATCTTTCGCCTACTTCTAATGGAACTACTTTATCTTTTTCGCCCCAAATTAAAAGAGTAGGTACAGATATATTCTGTAAATCTGAAGGACTTAAATCACCTTCTCGATCACGAATCATCTTTGTTAATGCTCTGAAAATTTCATCTTGCAAAAAAGGTTCCTTGTATCCGTTTATCATCTCATCATCGATTAACTTCTGATCATGAACAACTGAAATTAGGGAATTCATAATACCTTGTTTAGCTAAATGCCTTTTTATATATAGATAGAAAAAAGGAAAATAAGATGAAATTATTAAATGTGGATTGGCCCTTCCTAAATACCCCGAACTACATAATAAAATCACTTTTTTAACAAGTTCCGGTTCTTTTTTCGTTACATATAAAGCAATTTGCCCACCCATAGAATGTCCGACTAAATAAATGTTTTTCAAATTTAAATGATTTACAAGAGAGATAACGACATTCGCAAAGTTATCATACGAATATTTAAAATTTAAATGTTTTCCACTTTTACCAAACGGGGGCAGGTCAATTACGACAACTACATGATCTTTTGAGATAAAAGGGATTAGTCTTCGGAAACTGAAGCAAGATGATAAAAAACCGTGAATTAATACAAATACTTTTGAATCTTGCTTATTGCTATTATGGTATCCGTAAAGTTCATAATAAACATCAAGTCCAGAAACCTTATATGTCGACTGCATTGTTCCAGAATGATTCATCATCCAAACTCTCCTTTAAGTTTTTGGATTATTATGTCCAAACGGAAGGAATACATTCTTTATCTAAGTAATACTCTGTATGTCACCATATGATATGCAAAAGGCTAAAATACTTTTAAATTATAAGTTTTTCGTCAATTCTAATAGAGACAAGTATTTATTTAAAATAATTGAAATAGCCCAACCTTTAAAGTGACTATAATAAGTAAAGGGATTTTAGAGAAGTGCCATTTATGAGTAGTAAGCAAACTTTAAAAGTTGGTCTGTGTGTGCTAAAATTTAGTTAGTGGAATTGAACGAAAATTAGGAGTGTTTTGAATGGCACAAAACTACAATATTGGAAAAGTTTACACTGGTAAAGTAACAGGGATTCAAACGTATGGTGCCTTTATTTCACTTGATCACCAAACACAAGGACTAGTACATATTTCCGAAATTATTAATGGATATGTTCGAGATATTCGAGACTATATTTCTGTTGGGCAATTAGTAAATGTACGTGTACTGTCTATTGATGAGATGACAGGAAAAATAAGTTTGTCTTTAAAAGGAGCAAGTATCGATCAAGGATTTAATGGTGAAGAGAACTTAAAACATGCAGCTAGACTATTAAGAGAGCTTAAACCAGATGGATTTAGCACCCTGCATAAAAAATTAAATGAATGGCTTCGCGTTGAGATGAAGAAAGAAAATATGACGAATTAAAAAGGAAGGGGATTACCCTTCCTTTTTAATGTTAGAAAAGTAAAGATACTAAGGAGACTAATTACGTCTGCAATTTATCTTACTTCATTTGTTTCAGGATGTGTCCCTAGCTCTTCTGAAGGTTTAAATAATAAGCCAAGGTTAATTAATCCTGAAATACCAACGATACCATAAATAATTCGAGCAAAAGCAGAATCTGCACCACCAAAAATTGCTGCAACTAAATCAAATTGAAAAAATCCAATTAATCCCCAGTTTATAGCTCCAATAATTGTAAAAATAAGTGCAATACGTTGTAATGTACTCATATAGGTTAACCTCCTTTTTATGACCTTCTATCATAGCTTTCCTCATTTATTTTTGTTTATGTACCTAAAAATAATTATTAGAAGAATTGTCTTTTTAATTTTTGTTAAAAATTTCACATAAATATAATTCCATTTACTTGCTTTCAATTATTTAATTAGGTACATTGTAAAGGTATTACAACTATTTAAGGAGGTTTGATGTATGACTTCTCATATTAAATTTGACTATTCAAAAGCAAATATGTTTTTTCAAGATCATGAAATATCTTATTTAAGGGATGCAGTGAAATTATTTCACCATACAATTCATGAAAAAACAGGCGCAGGTAGCGACTTTCTAGGATGGGTAGAGTTACCTAATGACTATGACAAAGAAGAATTTTCTCGAATTCAAAAAGCAACAGAGAAAATTAAATCAGATTCAGACGTTCTTTTAGTAATTGGTATCGGTGGATCTTATTTAGGTGCACGTGCTGCAATTGAAATGTTACAACACTCATTTTTTAATATTGCTTCTAAAGAAGAAAGAAAAGCACCTCAAGTTTTCTTCGTAGGAAATAATATTAGTTCTACATATATGCATGATTTAACTCAAGTTTTAAAGGATAAGGATTTTTCAATTAATGTTATCTCAAAATCTGGGACAACTACTGAACCAGCTATTGCATTCCGTATATTTAGAAAGCTGTTAGAAGAAAAATATGGTGTTGAAGAAGCGAAACATCGTATTTATGCTACTACTGATAAAGCACGTGGAGCATTAAAAACTGTTGCTGATGAAAAAGGATATGAAACATTTGTTATTCCTGACGATGTAGGTGGACGTTATTCAGTATTAACTGCAGTAGGTTTATTACCGATTGCTGCAGCGGGTATTGATATTGAACAAATGATGAAGGGTGCACAAGATGCATATAAAGAATATAACTCTTCAGAATTAGAAGATAATCAAGCATATCAATATGCAGTTGTTCGAAACGTTTTATACAACAAAGGTAAAACAATAGAGATGCTTGTTAACTACGAACCATCATTACAATATTTTGGAGAATGGTGGAAGCAATTATTTGGAGAAAGTGAAGGGAAAGACCAAAAAGGTATCTATCCATCTTCGGCAAACTTCTCAACGGATTTACATTCTCTTGGACAATATGTACAAGAAGGTCGACGTGATTTATTTGAAACAGTTTTATTTGTTGAAAATCCTCGCCATGAATTAACAATTGAACTTGAGGATAACGACTCTGACGGATTAAATTATCTTGCTGGTAAAACAGTAGATTTTGTTAATAAAAAAGCTTTTGAAGGTACGATATTAGCTCATGCTGATGGTGGAGTACCAAATCTAATTGTTTCATTACCAAAATTAGATGAGTATACTTTCGGTTATACAGTATACTTCTTTGAACTAGCTTGTGCGATGAGCGGATATTTACTTGGAGTAAATCCTTTTGATCAACCAGGTGTTGAAGCATACAAGAAAAACATGTTTGCATTATTAGGAAAACCAGGATTTGAAGAACTAAAAATGCAATTAGAAGAACGTTTAAAATAATATTAGACATAAGGACCGTTGTTAAATTGACTTTAACAACGGTTTTTTTATTGAAATTAAAATTAATATTCATGTTTTTACTTAATAAGAAAATACTATTGAAAAAGGAGGAGGAAAGCATGTATCCTTTAAAATCAAAATTAGAAAATGCAATATTTCCGCTTAATGACATTGAGGGGAAATTAAAAAATCATGGATTTGTAATTGGAGCAAACTGGGAATATGATCATGGGAGTTTTGATTTATTAATGCGAGATGATGACGGGTACCAATATTTAAGATTACCCTTTAATGTTACTTCAGGTTCGTTAGATATGAACGGAGCAGTTATACAATTTGAGACTCCCTTTTTATTGACGCATATTTATAATGAGGGGCTTGATGATAATATTGGTTATGAGGGAAATTTAACTGGATCATTAAACCAGTTCCAAGAACCAATTGAAAAAGATGGAAAAGTTCCTAGAAAATATCAAATAAAAGGGTTTGAAATTCTTAAGAGTATTGAAGATGAACTTTTATAAAAAAATGAGCAGGTTTTAGAACTTTGTCTATCAAAAAAGAGCCAAATCCTTTAGATTGGCTCTTTTTTAATAGAAACAATTATTAAGTAAGTAAGATAAGAAAATCTTCTTTTGCAATCTTAATACTTTTATCGGGTCTGATGATTGTTTGTTTATCACGAATGATTCCAATAATCATTTTATCGTTGTTTAATTCTTCAACTACAATATCGAAATAAAATTTTCCAATCATTTTTTGTTCAACTTCCAATATTTTTACTGTAAAGGTTTCTAATTGATTTGTTAACTTAAGAACTACATCTGAATATCCTCTATGCATAATCGAACCTGACATTACAAAGGAAGTCAACAAATGCGCCTCAATTATTTCATTGGCGCCAGCTCGATTTGCATTAATTACTTGATTTTTGGTTAAGATTTCTGCGATACAGTTAATTGATTGGTTAAGACCCTTCGTTGCGATGATTGTTAAAATTGTTTGCATATCGGCATCTTGCTCATTTTTATTTTGATCAGCTGTAATTAAGATTGTATTGGCAAACTTTATATTTGCTTTTTCTAAAACTGAGTCATTAGCGGCAGAGCCTTTTACAAAGTGCACCTTTTCTAAATCAGGAGGTAATAACTCTAAACTTTCATCAATTAATACAATATAGACTTGGTTTGAAGATGCACGTAGTTGTTTAATAACATTTTTAACTCGTTCATTCCAACCTACTATTATAATATGGTTCCTTTTTGTAAACGAAAGTGCACCTCTAAAATCCGCGTCCTGGTTCCTAAAAGTCTGTGCCGTGAATGAAATCATATAATAAGAACCAAATCCAGTACCAAGTAAAATTAAGATAACTGCAAAAAAACGTCCAACTGGAGATAGAGGTACGTAATCACCGTAACCTACTGTAAATGTAGTTACTATTGACCACCACATACCGTCCCAAATGGTTGGAAAAGTAAATGGCTCAGCGAAATGGATGATTGATCCGAAAATAGCAATCAATGATAATAAAATTAAAGTAATTTTAAATAGTGTATAGGATTTAAAATAGATAGGTTGGTTACGAAATACTTTCAAGCTTATACCTCCATCGCAATTTCGTAACACTTATTTTTACCAATAAGTAATAACTTATCACTACTATATACTTTCTATTTCAATTCCACGGATGTTTTCTATTTGTTCAATATCATAATAAATTTCTGTCGTTCTTCGTTTGTTAAACACTAATAATTTCATTTGGACATAATGTTCATCATTATTTAATCCTTTTATTTTAATGTTTTTAACTGTAATATCCTGAGCTGTTATCTGATCAATGACAATATTTATATTTTCGCTTCCTAATACTGTTAGCTTCAAACTTATATCTCTTTCTTTTAATCTTTTAGGACCGAGCTTGTTAATTAAATAGGGAATTAATTCTACGCTTATTATTAATAACCCTACGCCTGCAAAAGCTTCGACATAAAAGCCAGCCCCAACAATTATTCCGATACCCGATGCACCCCAAATCATAGCAGCTGTTGTTAACCCCGCAATTGTATCATTACCTCTTCGGAGAATTACACCAGCCCCAACGAAACCGATTCCTGATACTATTTGAGCCGGTAAACGTAAAGGATCCATTGTTATATTTAAATAATCACTTCCATGAAATGAAAAAGCTGAACTAATAGAAACAATTGTTAATAGGCAACTCATTATTGAAATAACAAGGCATGTCTTTAATCCAAGAGGTTTTCGTTTTAACTCTCTTTCTAACCCGATAACGGAACCTAACATTGCTGATATTAGTAATTTTATGAGGATATCTGGTTGTAGATCCATTTTCTAAACCCCTTTTCTATATAGTTTATGGCTAATTCGACATTGCGTATTACACTTCCTTCGTACTATATATAATTTTTTTTATCTTTTTTTAAAAAAAGTGAAAAAAGGGCTTGTCATAATCTAGATGGGGTGTTATATTTATATACGTCGCCAAGATGGTTCGACAAAAACGAAATGAAGTAATAAAAAAATAAAAAAAATGTTGACTCGCTGACAAAGAGATGTTAATATGAAAAAGTCGCAAATGACGCGATAAAGTGAACTTTGAAAACTAAACAAAACATGAAGTAAACGTCAATTATTAGTTTTTTTGAGCAATACAAGATTTAAACTTAACTTTTATGGAGAGTTTGATCCTGGCTCAGGACGAACGCTGGCGGCGTGCCTAATACATGCAAGTC
>NZ_JBHVQN010000002.1:769500-847499 GCF_042886615.1 Gottfriedia sp. NPDC057991 | reverse complement strand
CGATATAATCCTTCAATTCCGAAAGGAACTGTCTAGCCTTTACTAGAGTAATGTGACCATTCTCCATTTAAACTAGAAACATTTCGCACAACTAAACTGCCATTTTGTTCAATAAAAAAAGACCACCGAAGCAGCCAATCGTTGTTCAACTAAAGCATTGTGTTAGTTGCATAAGAAACCCATGATTATTACCATTTTACTTCACCATATTTACCCAGTTATCAAAGTCATCCCACTTATGCGAATAATGTTTTTTATTATCGAAGTAAACGTAATTAATATGGAAACACGGGGTAATATCACCATTTAATATAATTGTATCTGGGAACACAAAATGCTTTAAATTATATAATTCTTTTACAAAATCAATTGAAGGTATTTCGCCACATTTATCAAACATTAAAACTTCTAGTGCTTCCATATATTTTAACGAGTCAAAGTCTTTAATATGTTTACATGAGCTTATCTCTAGTCGTTTTAATTTTGCACCTAATTCTGTTAGATCTCTTATAGTTTCTAATGTTCTTATATAACTTAATTCTAATTCCTTTAGATTTTTAAGATTTTCAATCCCTTTTAGAGAATGTATTTTAGCTTGTCTAATGATCAAGTTTTCTAATTGGCATAGATTTGCAAATTCTGTTAAGTCGCATTCTTTCGGGGCATATTTCCAGATACAAAGCTCTTTCAAGTTCTTAAGTGAATGCATTCCCTTAATTTTTTTACTCCAGGTCAAATATAAAACTTCTAATGATGTAAATGACTCTGCCTCTAAATCTATTGTATTTTTCCCATCAATAATAGTTGTTTCACTTAATGACAAACTCCTAATTTTCTTCAAGTAATTTAAACCTGATAAGTCTTTTATAAATTGGCAATCTAAAGTTATTTCTTGTACATTTGTACACTCTTTTAAGAAACTTATATTATCTTCTTCATATAGATCTCTCACGATTACTTTAGTTTTAGGATGGAGGTTAATGTATTCAATACACTCTGTTAAATGTTTAGACGTAATAAATATAAATTCTTCTTGATCTTCATTTATTGCAATTTTTATATTATTAATTTTTTTATATTTCATGAACTTCTCCATGTTCCTATTAAATTTATAATTACTATGTATCAATAACTCTAATTTTATCATATCCTTGTTCAACTAATCTGCCATTTAATTTCACAAAAAAAATCGACTATATAGCCGATCATGTTGTTCAACTAAAGCATGCATTAGTTGAATAAGGATCGACTGCTTCGGCGGTCTTTTTTTTTGAATAAAAGGTGAAATTCCCCCAAATTAAAAAAATCGTTAAGCTGATATAATTAAAATAAAAACCAAAGGAAGTCTTTTGTATGAACAAAAAAATAAGAAATTTTGTTATTTATTTAATACTAGTTTTAATATTTATTGGAAGTTGTAAATTTGCTACAAATTATTACGTTGTTCGTACTCACATTGAACCTTTATCTAAGAATGCTTCATTATTAACATTATTATTTATGAGTTTTTTCTTACTTGGACTTATCATGGGGATTTTGCTAAAGATTATTGAACGCAAATTTGGTACTAAAAATATACCAACGGAGAGTCAAAAAGCATAAAACCTACTTATTCAACTACTATGGGAGTACGATATAAACTTCCATTCACTGTTGTGAATCTGAGGATTCATGGATGGCTAACGCATGCTTTAATTGCATAAGCATTTGTACTTTAAATTCAGTTAAAGTTACATATTAATAGATAAATCAATCTATAAATTTATCCAATGTAACTATATAATTTATTTCAAGGAGTTCCTTATTTAATTCTTTTATAAAATCTTTTACTGCCTTTACCAATGAGTTTGTTTCAATGTATTCATCCGATTCAAAAATTTGCCAAATTGAATAAATGAACCAGTATTCATCAGCTGTATATTTAAAATTAATAATTGCCTCATTATGATCAATTGTCTCGTAGTCCATATTTTCTCTAAGTCCACTTTGAATCTTTTGAATCCATTTACCCAATTGGATCCCAAACTCTGCGAGATTGATGTACGGTTCATCGAAAAAAACATTTCCATTAAGATAAATTTTTAAAACACCTTCTATATATCCTTCTTTATATGCAGTATATGCGAGTCCAATAGGTATCTCAGTATTCAAAATAAACGAGAATTTTATCTCCATAAACAACCCTCAAACTTTCCTTATAACATTTAAAGATGTAACTAAAGCATCAGTTAGTTAACAAAAAATCTTACTGTGTATATTCATTGAAGGAGTCATAATCTCCACAACTCACTATTAATTCGCAACTTTCAGGATGAAGCATTATCCCCATTGATTGAACTACATTTCCTTTACTAATTGGGTCAATATGAAAGTGTTTACCATCTTTATAATTATGTGCTAAACGTATTAACTCAGTACCTAATCCAATTAAAGCATTTTTACTTAGGGAAATCATTACTCTACAATCATTTGTGATATTATTTCCGTTACTATCAAGAACTGTTACTTCGGCAATATTGTTTCCTTCTATTTCAAACACTTCTTCTTCATCAAAATCGTTTGCCAAATTAATATTATAAACCGTCATATCAAACACCTTACCCATACATATTTTTGTATAATTTTACCACATCTTATTCAACTAAACTGCCATTTAGTTTCATAAAAAAAATCGACTATACAGCCGATCATGTTGTTCAACTAAAGCATCAGTTAGTTGCATTAGGATTTGTCCTTTTTAAGGAACCAATTAAAAATAAGAATTACCTCACTAATCAATAATCCAATGCCCATACATTTAAATAGATAGATATTATCATTATTAAAAGATATTTCCTTATTAAGCACTAAGGCTAATAACAGACCTAATAATCCACCAGCTAAAATAAATAAATAGAGTTTACTTCTTTTTAGTAAGTAGGTTTGCATATCGTTCTAAACCTCCCTCTTAATTATTTTATTCGATGGCACTTAATAATTATCCTTTTATTACGCAATTAATTACCATTTAGTTAGAACATCTTAATGAAATAAAGCAAGCGTTAGTTGTATAACTCTTGTTTTTTTATCAAAAATACCTTTAAGGAGGAATTTGATGAAAAAATTTTGGGTTTTACCTATTTTGATGATTTATTTAAATTGTAGTACATTATCCGTCAGGGCAGAAATACGTCATAAACACGATTCACAGGGTATGGAACAGGTTTTAGACAATTTTATGTTGGAACAATTCAATGATGAAATTGTACAAGCACTAAAAGAATTTTATAAAAACGATTCAATAAGCTATGTATACAATTGGTGGGATAAAAACTATGACGTTGTAGAGATAGAAGGTTTTAGACCAAATAGGAACTTAAGTCATTCTTATATAGTTAGATTTACAGTTTTAACTTATGAAAATAAGGAAAAAGGAAAGCGACTTGGGCAAGATACAGTAACTTTTGGAGTGTCTCCTCTTCTGTTTAATAAGGAAATGAATAAAAGAAACTTAGCTGCCTCAAAGGTTAAGTTTTTATCAATTAAGCACTCCAAACCTTCAAAATAAAATACCATTTAAAAAAAGGATCTATCGTAAAGAAAAAGATCCTTTTTTGTTTCTTACTATGCAACTAACGCACGCGTTAGTTATATAAGTGGGTAATTCTTAAGAATTTTATTAAATGTAAACCAATAAATTGTCATTTATATAATAAAGCAAAAAATAAAGTAGAATAACAGCAAATAATCCTTTAAAAATCCTTTTTAAAATTGGTTTCTCAATAATTTTTAGTAAAAAGAAAAAAAATATAACCACTAATATACTAACTTGAAAAAAATCCATAATTCCATTATTTAATAAACGTAAAAAAGTAGATGTATTCATTGTTTAAATCCTTTATCTTGTATTTTTTATATCTCCTTTGTACACTTGCTAACATTATCATAAAATGACACATTTTCCCCGCGTAAATAGTCCTATTTAAAGATTTCTTATTCAACTAAACTGCCATTTAGTTGTATAAAAACCAATAATATTCTTTAACACCCCACTTTAATAAAGCTTCACTTCTTCACATAACCTACATTTCCGTTATCTAATGAAAAAACAAAAAATCGTCATTTTAAAAATGACGATTTTCCAATTTATTAGATTGTAGAAGTATTTTTCGTTAATGCTGGTTTCAAATGTAAGATTAACCCTTCATTTTCAGCAGCAGTTCCGATTGTAATTCGGATTCCATTAGGGAAAGCACGGATAATGTATCCTTTTGATTCTAGATCCTTAAAGATTTCTTGGCTGTTTTCAAGTGGCACAAATATAAAGTTAGCTTGAGATGGATAGTATTCGATACCATAGCTGTTGAAAAACTCTTCGTATTGATCCATGCCTTTTTTATTTTGTTCAACACAGTTTTTAATAAAGACTTGGTCTTCAAGTGCTGCTATTGCTGCTACTTGAGATAGCATTGAAGTGTTAAATGGGAGTCTAGCAATATTTAATTCTTGGATTAATTTGCTATTTGCGATACCATAGCCGATTCGGAATGATGCTAGGCCGTATGCTTTTGAAAATGTTCTTAAAACGATTAGATTTTCAAATTTATTTAGTAATGAGATTGTATCAGGGAAATCTGATGCTGATACATATTCAACATAAGCTTCGTCAACAACTACAAAAGTAGTGCTTGGTACTTTTTCTAAAAACTCGACTAATTTGCGGCTTCCAATATATGTACCTGTTGGGTTATTTGGATTACAAATCCAAACAATTTTAGTATTCGCATCTACTTGTGCAAGCATAGAATCTAAATCGTGTACACCTTTAACTAAAGGAACAGGTCTAACTTCAGCACCTTCTATAACTGCGTGATGAGCATATTGTGAAAAAGTTTGAGATGCTTGTACAATATTATGTTCTTTCGTTAGCAATGCTCGACTAATCATTTGAATAACTTCGTCAGCACCACTTCCGAATATTAATTGATCTGGCTGTATATTTAAGAAATTAGCTAGTTTCTTACTTATTTCTTCTGTCGCTCCATCTGGATAAATCGCAAACTTACTTACTACATTACGTAGTTCTTCAAAAACTTTAGGAGAACATCCGAATGGGTTTTCATTTGATGCAAGTTTTACTACTTTGTCTAGACCATATTCACGCATGACTACTTCACTTGGCTTTCCTGGTGTGTATGCTTGAAGAGTCAAAATTTGTGGTTTCACGTACATGCTTATTTCTCCTTTTATTCAAAGTTTTGTATAATGTTGTCAGTTTATCATATTATTAAGCTGTTAATCTAGTCCTATTTTCAAGAATATTTCAAATTATCTAGTTCCATATTGCCTGCGTTATTTTGAAAATAGCTTGTTTCAAATTCAAATAAAAAGTAGAATCATAAGACTCTACTTTTCAAGCCAACTACCCATATAAGCCGGATCTTCATATTGATGTGCTTCTTTTACTACGTAAAGTGGGCTAAATGTATCAATCATAACTGCTAGTTCTAATGTTTCTTTCTTTCCAATACTACCTTCAGTTTTACCTGGATGTGGTCCATGTGGAATACCTGATGGATGTAAAGTAATAGACTCTTGTTCGATTCCTTTTCGACTCATAAAGTTTCCTTCTACATAGTAAAGGACTTCATCACTGTTTACATTACTGTGTACATAAGGTGCCGGAATTGCTTCAGGATGATAATCATACATTCTTGGGACAAATGAGCACACTACAAAATTATGTCCTTCGAATGTTTGATGTACTGGTGGTGGCTGATGAATTCTTCCTGTAATCGGTTCGAAATCTTCAATATTAAATGCCCATGGATATAAATACCCATCCCATCCTACTACATCAAATGGATGATGAGTTAAGACATGTTTATAAAGGTTTCCTCTTGCTCTAGTTAAAACAGTAAATTCACCTTTTTCATCATATGTCTCTAACGTTTCTGGTCCTCTAAAATCACGTTCGCAAAATGGGCTATGTTCAAGCATTTGGCCATATTCATTTCGATAACGTCTTGGAGTTGTTAATTGGCTATTAGACTCAACAATTAAAAACTTCGTATCATCATTTGGAACTACTTTGTAAATTGTTCCAATAGGGATCATGATATAATCCCCTTTACGGTAAGTAATTGTTCCAAACATTGTTTGGATTTCTCCTGAACCGTAATGGACAAAGAACATTTCATCGCCTTCACCATTTCGATAAAAATGCTTGCTTTCTTCTGTTACGTTTGCAACTGCAATTAATAGATCAGAGTTACCTAACACGTATACTCTTCCTTCTAAAGCATCACCTGTACGCTCTAAATTGTTTGTACGAATATGGCGGTGTTGTAAAGATGTCTGTTCTTCAAATTCGATTTGAAGTGATTTATAAAATGATGTTTCACTAACTGAAGTAGGCATATGGTTATGATATAAAATAGATTGAGTGCCTGAAAATCCTTTTGTACCCATTACTTGCTCTCTGTATAATGACCCATCTTCTTTTCGAAATTGAATATGTCTTTTCTTTGGAATCTTACCTAGACTACGATAATACACAAGCTTCCCCTCACTTTCTTACAGTATTTCTTAAAGTACCTAAACCTGTAATGCTTAACTCCACGACGTCTCCATCTTCTAACCAGCGATGTATTTCTTCACCAAGTTCTAAAATACAACCTGTTCCAACAGTTCCTGAGCCAATCACATCACCTGGATATAGCGTTACATTTTTTGATGCATGAGAAATTAATTCTGGCACGGAATAATAAATAGTAGAAAAATTGCCATTAGAAATGACTTTTCCATTAACTGCAGCTGTCATCTTCAAATCATAGCTTTTACCTGTTCTAAATTTCTCAATTTCATCTTTTGTTACAATGCAAGGTCCTAAGGAAGTTGCAAAATCCTTACCTTTTGATGGACCTAAGCCAACCTTTACTTCATGTGCTTGAATATCTCTAGCACTCCAATCATTCAAAATTGTATAGCCAATAATATAATCATCGGCTTCTTCAACTGGAATATCTCTACCTTCTTTACCGATAATACAAGCGATTTCTAATTCAAAATCCATCTTTTTGCAATTAGTTGGAATGCTTACATGATCTTCAGGTCCAATAACCGCTCGATGATTCGTAAAATAGAAAACTGGTACATCATACCACTCAGGTATCATTTCTAGACCTCTTCTGCCACGAGCAGTTTTCACATGCTCCTCAAAGGCATAAAAATCACGGATACTTTGTGGTTTTGGTAATGGTGCTCGCAATTGAACAGAAGAAAGTGGAATACCTTCTCCTGATATTTCTGCTATTTCATTTTTATATAAATCATAGTTTTCTAGAATCGTTAGTAAATCTGCTGGAATTCGGCCATTACTAGCTTTATTAAGGTCAATTACTTGATCTTCAACTAATAAACCTGCACGCTCATTACCATCATATTGAAAAGTTATAAATTTCATACCTTCACCTTTTTCTTTCAATTGCAAAAGTATCAGAAATAGCACGTGTGTAAGAATGTCCAGCAAGGCGGCCAACTGGATTTAGCTTTTCACTATTGATTTTGCCATCTGCATATAATTCATCATTTATATGAACATTAACGACTTTACCAATTACTAAACTTCCAGCACCCTTGTTCTCACCAAAATGTAGTAGCTCATGAAGCTCACATTCTAGCCCTACTAAACTTTCTTTTACTCGAGGAACTTGTACAGTTGTCCCATCGACTTTCGTAAGACCAACTTGTTCAAATTCATCTACTCCATACGGAAAATCTGTAGCAGCATTATTAACTTGTTCGCAAATTTCTTCACTTACGATATTAATAATGAATCGTTTCGTCAGTTCAATATTTTTTAATGTGTCTTTTTTCTCGCCGTCTGTACCTCTAATCATTGGTGCAAAGCACACTAACATCGGGTCAGCACAAATCGCTGTAAAGAAACTAAAAGGTGCAACATTCGCTACACCTTCTGAGTTTACAGTTGAAACAAAAGCAATCGGACGAGGCAACACTGAACCAATTAACAGTTTATAAGCATCTTGCCATGGTAAAGTATCCGGTCTAATTTCCATTGTTACAACTCCTTATAGATTTCCTCGAAGTTCTTGCTCACGCTCGATTGATTCGAATAATGCTTTAAAGTTACCATCACCGAAACCTCTAGCACCTTTACGTTGAATAATTTCAATAAATAAAGTTGGACGGTCAACGATTGGACGAGTGAAGATTTGTAATAAATACCCTTCGTCATCACGATCAACTAAAATCTTTAATTCTCTTAATTTCTCAATATCTTCATCAATTTTTCCAACGCGCTCTGTTAACATATCATAATACGTATCTGGTGTTTTTAAGAATTCCACACCTAGAGCTCTAAGCTTAGTAACTGTATCAACGATATCTTCAGTTAATAAAGCAATATGTTGTACGCCTGGTCCATTGTTATAGTCTAAGTACTCTTGAATTTGTGATTTCTTTTTACCTTCAGCTGGTTCATTAATTGGGAATTTAATTCTGCTTCCATTTGTCATAACTTTTGACATTAATGCAGAATACTCGGTGCTAATATCGTCATCGTCAAAATGGATCATTGATTGGAATCCCATTACGTTTTCATAATAAGAAACCCACTCTTCCATTCTTTCAACGTTACCAACTACATGGTCTAATGCGATTAAACCTGTTTCATTTACTGGAATTGTGAAAGCACGATCTTTATATCCTGGTAAGAAAGGACCATTGTAATCGCCTTTTTCGATTAATGTGTGAATTGTATCACCATAAGTACCGATTACAGCTTTTTTAACTGTACCATATTCATCGCTAACTTCAGTTGGAGGTAAAATTTTAATCGCTCCACGGCTTACTGCACCTTGATATGCTGCTTCAATATCATCAACTAATAAAGCGATATCTTTAACACCATCGCCATGTTTTTTAATGAAGTCAGCAATTTTAGAATCTTCTTTTAAAGTTCCAGTAATAACTAGGCGAATCGTACCATTTTTTAATACGTAAGAAACTTTATCACGTACTTTTGTTTCTAAACCAGAATATGCTACTGGTGTAAATCCAAAAGTGTTTGCGAAGAAATAAGCTGTTTGTTTCGCGTTCCCTACATATAGTTCTAAATGATGTACATCTGATACTGGAAAAACATCATAGTTAGTATTTGTTTGTTTTAATTCATCTTGTTTCATTTTAATTTCCCCCTATAAATTACGATTTTTGTAAAGAAAAGAAAAAACTATGTAAGAGCGTTAAGTAAACGCTTACAAAACAAATAAACCGCATAAAAAAAATTCTTAACAAGGATGACAATTCGCCAAGAATACCATTTAGAAATATATGGGAATTTCCCTAACGAACACACAACCTTTACTACTATATTAATGTAATGATCGTTTTATGAATCGATTTTACATTTATATAGTAGTCTCTAAATAAATATTTCTACACTTCTTTTAAAATTCCTTCAAAAAATTTTCAATTAAATAAATTTTTTGTCGTTTCTTAATTTTATAACTTTAATATTCATTCGAATTACTTTTCTTTATATGATTTCCACCCCATGCACATAAGAGATCCAAAATTGGTTTCATTGATTTACCGTATTCATTTAATTCGTATTCCACTTTAGGTGGAATTTGATCATAAGCAATACGATTAATTAGTCCATCCGCTTCTAACTCTCTTAATTGCTGTGTTAACATTTTTTGAGTTATTTTAGGCATCAGTTTTCTAAGCTCATTCGTTCTTTTTTTACCAGTTTCTAAATGGCAAAGAATGATACATTTCCACTTACCACCTATTACCTCAATCGCTGCTTCAATCGGCATATTATATTCTTTCATATATCCTCCATCATTGCTAATTACTATTTAATTAAAATTAAGCTTATTTTACTCAACTTTTTTAGTACAAATGAAAACTACAAAATCACCATTTTTTGCGGATATTCGAACTATTGTCCTATCAATGATTTTGCAGTCAACAGTAAAGGTTCATAAAATATAGCATACAAATAATTTATAGTTCAAATATTTATCAGTTATAAAAAACCAAACTTAGTCCTATAGACTTAGATTTTCCAAAAAGTTTTATAGGCACTTTTTAGTACGTACTTTATTTCAGGATCGTAATCACTCATAATTAAAATCATAATTTATTCAAAAAGGAGTGGAAACAGTATGTTTATCATTCATGGTAGTTCAAGGGAAAACGGGAATACTGAGCAGCTAACAAATCTCATTACAAAAGATGTTGCCAAGACGGAAGTGCATTTACGTCATAAAAATATTAAGGCGATTAACGACCAAAGACACGAGCCAAATGGCTTTCAACCAATCGATGATGATTACGAGGAAATTATTCAAGAAATGCTACAACATGATACGATTATTTTTTCAACACCTTTATATTGGTATGGTATGAGTGGATATATGAAAAACTTTATTGATCGTTGGTCTCAAAGTCTTCGTAATAAAGATCTTCAATTCGCTGAAAAAATTAAAAACAAAAAAATGTATGTCGTAATTGTAGGTGGCGATCAGCCAAAAATTAAAGCACTTCCATTAATTTTGCAATTTAAACATATCTTCGAATTTGTTGGTGCAACATTTGAAGGGCATATTATTGGCGTAGGAAATTCACCTGGAGCAATATTGGAAGATCAATTAGCCATTCAACAAGCCGAATTGCTAAATACAACACTAAAAAATAAGTAAGTACAACTAGAAGGAGCAAGACTTTGATTCCATTTTTACAACATAACCCAACTAAATTATGGTTTGGGAAAAATCAAATTGAACAATTAGCAAATGAAGTACAAGATACTAATCGTATACTGATCGTATATGGTGGCGGCAGTATTAAAAAAAATGGCGTATATGATGACGTAATGAACCAACTAAGTGGAAAAACGATTTTTGAACTTTCTGGCGTTGAACCAAATCCGAGACTAACAACGGTTCAGAAAGGTATTCAAATCTGTAGAGATGAAAAAATTGATTTTATTTTAGCTGTGGGCGGCGGCAGTGTAATCGACTGTGTTAAAGCTATTGCAATTGGCGTTCCATATGAAGGAGATGTGTGGGATCTTATTACAAGAAAATCCCAACCAACAAGTGCAACTCCTTTTGGTACTGTTTTAACTTTAGCTGCAACTGGTTCAGAAATGAACTGCACATCAGTCATATCTAATATGGAAGTAAATGAAAAAAGAGGATGGAGTAATCCACTCGTTTTTCCTAAATTTTCAATATTAGACCCTTCTTATACATTCTCGGTACCAATCGATCAAACAATCTATGGAATTGTTGACATTATGTCACATGCATTAGAGCAATATTTTCACCGTGTTAACAATACACCTATGATTGATCGCTTTATCGAAAGTTTATTAATTACTGTAATCGAAGCTGGTGGAAAGCTTGTTAAGGATTTAGAAAACTATGATTTACGTGAAACAATTATGTACGCTGGAACAACCGCCTTTAATGATACGTTATTAAACGGTACAGATGGCGGCGACTGGGCATCACATCAAATTGAACATGCAGTATCTGCCATTTACGATATTCCACATGGCGGTGGATTAGCAATCCTGTTCCCTAACTGGTTAAGTCACTGTTTAGACTATGATCCAAGCAGAATTAAAATGCTAGCAACAAATGTTTTTGGAATTTCTGAAGAAGGAAAAACAACAAAGCAAGTTGCAGAAGAAGGAATCCAAGCACTAAGAAGTTTTTGGAACTCAATCGGTGCACCAAACCGTTTAGCAGATTATCAAATTGACGACTCACGTTTAGACGAATTAGTAGAAAAATCCTTCGTAAAACCAGTAGTTGGTGGTTACAAAATTTTAGATAAGGAAAGTGCTAGAAATATTTTAGTACGCTCACTTTAATGAATAAAAGAACCTTGCATAATAAAATGTACCCTTTGTAAAGGACATTGAAAAAAAGTCTATGCAATTTTAAGGAGATGATTTCTGTATTGAACAGGGGTCATCTTCTTTAATTTCCATTGATATCTATAGTGGTTGTAATACTTCATATAATAGGTGATTTCTTTTATTAGCTCATCTAAACTTTGACATGACTTAATAGAAACTTCATCTTTAAAATGACCAAAGAATGATTCCTGTGGAGCGTTATCCCAACAGTTTCCACGTCTTGACATTGATTGAATTAAACCTAGCTTCTTCACTTGTTTTTGGAAGTCTGGGTGTGTATAGTGTGTTCCTTGATCTGAATGAATAAGTGCACCCTTTACTTTCCTAAAATTACGATTCCTTTTTAACTTTCGAAGTGTATCTGTAGCTAGCTCCATTGTCATTCGGTCTGAAACATGGTAAGCCATTATTTCATTTGTTGAACTATCTAGGATTGTTGATAAATATGCCTTTTTGCCCTTACCATAGTGTAGATAAGTTATATCTGTTAGAAGAGCTTTCCCAGGTACGCCTTGTTTAAATTGGCGATTCAATCGGTTTGGCACAACCCTATGTTCTTTAGTAGCCTTCATCATTCGTCTGTAGGGATTTGCCTTTCTAATTGGGCAAACTATACCGTATTTTTTCATGATTCTTCGTATACGTTTCAAATTGTAGACAATCTTAAATTGACCCGCCAATGTAGTCTTGATTTGACGTGCCCCTTTTTTATAACGTTTAAAGCGATATGCTTTTAAGATATTCGCTTTTAAAATTTCATCCTTTTCATCTTGCAGCTTTCTTCGCTCTTGTGACTTAATAGTAAAGTAATTATAATAACCACTTCTTGATACGCCAGCTATCTTACAAAGGTAAGTCACCATATGTTTTAATTCAAACTTTTCAATGATGGAACGGATTAGAGTATATTTTTGGCTAGGAGAAATAACGACTACTTCATCCTCCCCTCTAAGAAACGAATCTTTTTTAATAGTTCATTTTCAGCTTTAAGTAGATTAATTTCTACTTCTAAACGAGCGTTCTTTTCCTCCAAAGTTAGCTCTCTTTCTAGATTTCTTCCCGAATTAGTCGATCGCGTGTCACGAAGACCCAGTTCACCGTTCTCTTTAAACGCAGTACGCCATCTGTTACTAGCAGATTTAACGCGCCTCATTCCAATCACTTCAATATCAAATCCGCACTCTTCAAATATTTCTCTCGCTAACTTCCCTTTTTCATTTTCCGAAATAAAAATACGCTTAAACTCATCAGTGTAGGTGATTCCTTTTGAACTAACTGACTTTACATTTTGGTTTTTAGAAAGTAGATTAATTTCTTTATCAGTAAATGTTTTATTACTCATTTAAAAATTCCCCGATCCCATTTTTTCTAATTATAAACAAAAGTACCCTATAGAGGGCACTTTTTTTAAGTGTCTACTCTATAGGGTACATTTTATAAAGCGAGGTTCTTTTTTCAGTATGTGTGTGATAGTTGATCTTTATTGTTCTGAACCAATACCCTTTTGGTTCGATTTATTAAGTTTTTTTATTAATATCTGCTGTTTTATATTTTTCGGAGGTTTCTTGTTGGCTTATTTCCAGATATATTGATTTTATTTGCAGTTTTGTGAATTTTAATTGCAGCTTCACTTATTTTATTTGCTATTTCATCAATTTTAATTGCAGTTTCTCTTATTTTAATTGCTGTTTTGCTAATTTTATTTGCAGTTCAAATTTATTTGCAGTTTCACAGACTTTATTTGCACCTATCCTTAAGTTTATTTGCAGTTTCACAGACTTTATTTACACCTATCCTTAAGTTTATTTGCAGTTTCACAGACTTTATTTACACCTATCCTTAAGTTTATTTGCAGTTTCACAGACTTTATTTACACCCAATCTAATTTAATTTGCAACTCCCCAGACCATATTTGCACTTTTACATTACCTACCCACCAACTTTATTTATATCTCCACATTCCAGTTCAAACAAAAAAAAGAACCCACTAAAAGGTTCTCAGGCTAAAATTGCATTTCTACCCAATTAAGTTCATTAATATGGTGATCAACAACGTTACAACACATATTCGGGTTAATCGTATCGACATGTGAAATTGTAATAGAAGACATTGAAACAGAATATTTAACTGTTTCGTTAATGCTCATACTATTCATATAGCCATATCCGATCCCAGCAACTAAAGCATCTCCCGCTCCTGTTACATTCACGACAGAAACTCCATCTGCTTGGATAATTCCTTCTTCTACTCCATCATTATAATAAATTCCTTCTGCATCTAAACTAATGAAAACATTTGTTACGCCTAATTCTCTAAAATATCTGCCAGCTTTTCGTACATCTTCAACAGAAGTAATTTCAAATCCACATAATACTTCAGCTTCATGGCGATTTGGTTTAATCGTATGAAAATATTGAATATAATCTCTTATTTTTGAAGCTTTTGAAGCAGAAACTGGATCTAAAATAAATTTTGTATCATTATGGAAATTTGTTAATAAATAAGCCAAAATACTTGGATTATCTGCGTCAACTACCATATATTCAGCATTTCGAATAACTTCTGCTTTGGAGTCTATAAACTCCTTTGTAAAATTGTTTGTGATATCTAAATCTACTACTGCAGAGACCATTTCTCCACTTTCATTTAAAATAGCTAAATATGTTGGGGTAGATTCACCTTTAATAATTAATGTATCTTCCATATCTATGTTCAAACTTTTTGCGTGATTTAACATGTTGATTCCATTGATGTCATCACCAATGACTGAAATAAACTTTGTGTTTATGTTGATCTTTGCCATATTTTCAGCAATATTACGGCAAACACCACCAAACGATACTTTTACACTGCCTGGATTTGAATCATATGGACGATAATTTTTTTTCGTAAATCCGATAATATCACATATAGAAACACCAAATACTAATATATATGGATTAGAAGGAATTGTCATTTTGTCAGTCCTTTCACTTTAAACTGAAAGAAAAATAAATTGTTTCGATTAACTAATTATACCAGTATAATATATTTTTTATAAAGTATTTTTTTAAACTTATTTTCATAATTAATTTCTTATTTATTATTGACTAAAAATATTTTTAAGTATAATATTTATTCTTACGTTTAAAAAATATTTTTTACGTGGTTCGAGAACCTCCCACGAAAAAAAACTAAGGAGAAACAAAATGAAGTTAAAGACAATTACTGTTAATGGAGTATTTGCTGCACTATATATTGCAGTAACGTACTTTATTCAACCGTTCGGGTTTACAAACGTACAGTTTCGTGTATCCGAAATATTTAACCACTTAGTCGTTTTTAATAAAAAGTACATATATGGAGTAGTTTTAGGAGTTATATTAGCTAATTTTTTCTTTTCTCCAATAATGGCATATGATTTAGTCTTTGGTGTTGGCCAATCGATTATTTCTTTATTAATTACAATTGCAACATCAAAATTTATAAAAGGTATTATACCGAGAATGATTGTTAACACGATTGTCTTTACGATTACTATGTTCTTAATCGCAATCGAATTAAAACTAGCATTTCATTTACCTTTCCCAATGACTTATTTAACTACTGCCATTGGTGAATTTGTAGTGATGGTTGTTGGTATACCGATTATGTACTATTTAAATAAACGAGTTAAATTCGAACATCTTATTTAAGTAAAAAAGAGTTGTTTCCTAATTGGATACAACTCTTTTTATTATGTATTATTTGTCTTCTCTTAATAAATAATCATTACCATCTTGATCGTAGAAATTAAACATTGAACCGTATGGCATTTTCATTAGATCATCAACTTTTACGCCATTTTGTTTCATTTTTTCATAAGCAACTTCAATATCCGTTGTACTAAAAAGTACAGATGGATGAGCTATTTTATCTGGTTTAAATTGTTCCATAGAAGATTTAGAGTAAAGGACTAAAGTAGTAAATTCACTTTCGCTTGGACCTACTTCAATCCATTTCGCATCTGGTCCCATTGGCATTTCTATTTTTAAAACAAACCCCATTTTATTAATCCAAAAATCTTTTGCTTGCTCTTGATCTTCTACATAAACAGTAACTTTACCGATTTTATTAATCATATAAAAATCTCCTCTACTGGGTAATTTTACTACCAATCTATTTTAGCAAACACATTTCTATAAAACAAACCGATTAAGTACTATTTAATATAATCTTATTGTGTATGACTTTTTTCCTGTAGAAGCATTTTTATGAAACAATCCCATATACTTTTTTGGAACAGTACAATGTAAGGGGGAAGTAATCTTGCCTAATAACGTAATTTGGAACGATGTTGATGACTATTTCATAGAAAAACTAATTCCGAATGATTCTATTTTAGAAAATGTATTACTTGCAAATTATCATGCCGGTCTACCTAGTATAGATGTGTCTCCTACTCAAGGTAAATTACTTTATCTATTAGCAAAAATTAAAGGCGCTAAAAACATTTTAGAAATCGGTACTTTAGGTGGATATAGTAGTATTTGCTTAGCGCGTGCACTTCCCGATGACGGGAAATTAACAACCTTAGAAATTAGCCATGAACATGCAAAAGTTGCCAAACAAAATATCATAGAAGCAAAATTACAAGATAAAGTGGAAATTATGATCGGAAAAGCGTTAGATATACTACCATCTCTAAAGGAATCAAATTCTATTTTTGATTTCATATTTATTGATGCCGATAAACCAAATAATCCTCACTATTTAAAATGGGCATTAAAATTAGCAACCCCTGGAGCATTAATAATTGTAGATAATGTTGTTAGAAACGGTGAGGTGATTTATGAATCGAGTCAAGATGAAAGTGTCAAAGGTGTACGACAATTAATGGATCTATTAGCTGCTGACCCAGATATTGACTCAACTGCAATACAGACTGTTGGATTAAAAGGATATGATGGTTTTGTAATTGGAGTTGTAAAGTAGTATTTTATAAGAGGGTGCCCAAAAGTTAACTTTTTTGGGGAGACAGTTGGTCTATTTAGATCTAGACAAAATTAATTAGTAGGGTGCTATACAAGCAAAAAAAGAAGTATGAACAAATGTAGTAACTGTCCATACTTCTTTACTATTAGGAGAATTTTTATTTCCCCTTTAATTCATTATTTCTTTACAACAGGAATCCACATTTCTCCAAAAACTAAGCCGTTTCGATTTCCCATAATAACCGCTGCATTGGGCCCACCAACATAGGCAAAATCCTTTACTTCTGGTAATACTTGACCAAAGGCTATGCCAGCAAGGTTATTACACAATTCATCAGCTGTATTCCCTGCACCTTCCACAACTAGGTATTCTCCCTTAGGGAATTGGATATCTCTAGATTCCTCAGGTACTGTTGCTTCTGTCATGACCCCAGCATAATGCATCATCTTGTTATTCACAGCTTCGTTCACAGAAAAAATATAGTCATTTGTAGCTATGGCTTTTAAAGCGTTCAATCTACCATCTTCTTTAATCGCCCCCCAGAAGTTTTCCTTTTCTTTGTTTATCCCTGCATAATCTGTATAATCACTTTTAAGTTCAATACCAATACCTAAAACTCTAAAACTGTCTTTTTCTTCTAATTTATAATTTGTCATATTCAAAACCTTCCCTTTTTTAAATTTATCAAGCGATTTATTTCATCAGCTGATAAGTTTATAATAAACTTAAATCATGTCAAAAAATGATACTGTTTAGGAGATACCGATGAAAAAAGTTGAACGTATTAATATCATCATGCGATATATAAACAATCGTGCAAAATTTACAATTTCAGAAATCATGCGAGAATTTAACATCTCCCGTTCAACTGCTCTAAGAGATGTCAAAGAAATTGAAGCGATGGGTATGCCTCTTGTCGCTGAAGTTGGAAGAGATGGGGGTTATTTTGTTATGAACAACTCTGTCCTCCCAACTGTTCGCTTTACAGATAATGAGATAAAGGCTCTATTTATTGCATTTATGGCCACAAGAAATAAACAACTCCCTTATCTAAAAAGTCGTCAATCTTTAACAGAAAAATTACTTGGTCTCATCACAGAAAACCAACAAGATGAACTTGTTCATTTAAATCAAATATTGCTTTTTGAAGGGACTAATCCAAAAAATCCCGACTTACTTGATCTATCAGATTTACCTCATCCAATGTTAGAAAAACTCATCCAAATCCTTCTATTGGATACATGTTTATTGATTACCATAAAAGAAGAGTCTGAATTAATTTCTTATCCGATTTATCTTTTGCACCTTTATCATGACAAAGGCTTTTGGCTAATTGAAGGCTTTGACTTATTTGATGAAAAGAAAAAGATTTTCCCTGTCGACAATCTCATCGATGTCATACCACTCCAAACAAAAAAAAGATTAAGTAAAAAAAGAATTCTAGAAATACTAAGTAAGCAAGAAGAAGAAATTAATCTTATAATTTTACTTGGTCCGATGGCGATTGCTCAGTTTAAAAAGTACCATCCTTTAAAAGTCTCAATTTCCTATACAAATCCTTACCAATCAACAGCCGTTCTAAGAACTTATATACATGTTAAAAATTCTGGAGAATTAACTGAGTTTACAAATTGGCTACTTTATTTAGGGGAAGATATCAAGATAAGGAAAATTCCAGAAGAAGTCTTAGAAAGTTTACAAAAAAGAATAAACTTATTCCGCCCATAAACAGTGTCATTAAAAAATATTTGTGGTTGGCAACACTATTAAGAATGCCCCTTTTTAAACTTTTGTATATAATAATCATAATTTCTTATCCAACTCTACTGCCAATTACTTGAATATGAAAATCAATTTTTGCTTTAACATAGGCTTTTATGTATGAGCTGCAAATAAAAATAAAATATTGCTTAGAAACAACAAAATGCAAATAAAATCTTAAAATCGCAATTAAATATAGCTAAGCTGCAATTAAATTCAGATAATCGCAAATAAAGTAAAAAATTACCCATACCAGTTAAGGTATTACGACCCGACACGAGCTCCTTTCAATTGGAAACTTGTAAAAAAGCTCTTCTTCATACTAAATCGAATAAAAACAGATAAAAATCTACTATATTTTATAAAAAGAATCGACTTCAAATGCATAGAGCAGCAAAAATACCTCTCGCATATAAAAAAGTGCTGTTATCCCATATTCAGTTAACCTGATTTATGCGACAGCAGCACTTTAAAAATATAATATTACATAACCCGCTTAAACATTTTCTCAAGTTCATATGAACTAAAATGAATCACGATTGGACGTCCATGTGGACATGTAAATGGATTGCTTGATTTTCTCAACGATTCTAATAGATTAAAAATTTCATCGTTTGTTATATATTGATTTGCTTTTATTGACGCTTTACAGCTCATCATAATGGCTTTTTCTTCACGCAGTTTTTTGATATTAATTGTTCCGCGTTTTAATAGTTCTTGAATCATTTCATCGATTAATGTATCCTCTTGCCCTTCTGGAAACCAATTTGGATGTTCGCGAATGACATAACTATTCGATCCGAACTTCTCGATAAAAAGTCCAACTTCTTGGAGTTCATCATGGTATTGATCTAATAAAATAGCTTGCTCTGGTGAAACATCAAATGTGATTGGAATTAATAAAGTTTGTAGTTCTGATGCAACTTCCCCTATTTTTTCCTTAAAATATTCATAGTAAACACGTTCCTGTGCGGCATGTTGATCAATTAAATATAATCCTTTTTCATTTTGAGCAATAATATATGTTCCGTGCATTTGCCCGATTGGATATAAAGGAGGTAGTTGGTCTATATTTTGCTCATCATATACTTCTTCGTTAACAATAACTGTTTCTTCTCTATTTGATTGGTCGTCTTCATTTACAAAATTTGAATACCCTACGTCTTTATTAGATTCATGTTTTTCAAAATAAAGACTTTCATAATTGGTTGGGGTTGATGAATCAATTTGAGTAATTGAATCGAATTCAGTTGAATTTTCTACATTGACAGATTCATTAATTTCATTGGAATAATTCGAATTAGTAGTATAACGATCTTGAAGCGAGAAAGGTAATTTCTTTTCTACGTCTTCTTTTATAGAAGAATGTTCAAACGAAAATGTAGATTGTTCACTAAATATTTTTTCCTTTGGAGCTGTTGACTTTATTTCTGGAATAAGGGAACGACCTCTAAAAACTTTTTTTATACTTTCAGTAATTAATGTAAATAATTGATCTTCTTTACTAAAACGAACTTCTTGTTTTGTTGGATGTACATTTACATCGACTAATTGAGGGTCCATTTTAATAAATAACGAAACGATTGGAAAACGGCCAATTGGTAGCAAAGTATGATAGCCTTCACTAATTGATTTATTTACGCCATAGTGTTTTACATATCTTCCATTTACATATAGTGATATATAGTTTCTAGTTGCTCGTGTATATTCTGGCATGGATAAATAGCCTTCAATTTGAAAGTCTAATGACTCACCTTTAAAATGAACCATGTTTTTTGCAATCTGTAGACCGTATAATGATGCAAGAATTTGTCTTGCGTCGCCATTTCCATTACTACGGAACATTAATTTATCATTATGTTTTAAATCAAAAGCGATTTGTGGATTTGCTAATGCTAATCGATAGACTACGTCTGTCACATTACTTAATTCTGTTTGAACCGTTCTCATATATTTTAATCTAGCTGGTGTATTAAAAAATAAATTTGAAACTTCAATACTTGTCCCTTTTGATTTAGCAATTTCTTTTTGAGATTGCAATACGCCACCTTTTAAAATTGTTTCAATTCCAGGTCCGTCTTCGGTTGATGTTTTTACTGTAACATAACTAACAGATGCAATACTCGGCAATGCTTCACCTCGGAAGCCTAATGTACGTATTCGAAACAAGTCATTTTCATCTTTTATTTTACTAGTTGCATGGCGCTCAAATGCAAGGATACTATCTTCCTTTGTCATCCCTTCGCCATTATCACTTACAAAAATTCGTGAGAGTCCACCGTCGTTAATTTCAACTGTAATACGTGTACTAACTGCATCAATTGCATTTTCAAGTAATTCCTTAACAACTGATGCAGGACGTTCTACAACTTCACCTGCCGCTATCTGATTGGCTAAAATTTCATCTAACTTCTGTATCTTTGACATAAGTGAACCTCCTCTCTAGATAAATGAACCCTACAATAAAAAAGGTATAGTACATTATGCAGTTATCATAATTTTAACTATTAACAAAAAGAAAGGCCAATTGGCCCTCTTTTATTTTTTAACTTGCTTTTGTAGTTCATATAATAAATTAAATGCTTCCATCGGATTTAGCTCTAGTATATTGATTCCTTTTAATTGATCAATCACTGGATGGTTTTTAATTACTTCTTTAACCTTTGGTTGATTATCGTCAAACAAGCTTAATTGAGATCCACTATCTTCTTTGTCGGATGTTTGATCAATTTCTTTTTTAGTTTCTTGTTTATTTATAAAAACTTGTTCTTTATTTATGATTTCTTCTTTAACAAAAGAATGATTAGTTGATTCTAAATCATTTAAAAGTTCTTTTGCACGAATGATTACATCTTTTGGAAGATTTGCTAATTCGGCAACGTGGATACCGTAGCTTTGATCCGCTGCACCTTCAAAGATTTTATGAAGGAATAATACTTTTCCATCTTGCTCTTTTGCTGCTACGTGAATATTTTTCAAAAACTTAAGTTGATTCGCTAATACCGTCAATTCATGATAGTGAGTAGAAAAAAGCGTTTTTGCTCCGATATGATCATGTATATATTCGATCATCGCTTGTGCTAAAGCCATTCCATCATATGTTGATGTTCCCCTACCAATTTCATCAAATAAGATTAAACTTTTATCTGTTGCATTCGTGATTGCATAATTAGCTTCTAGCATTTCGACCATAAATGTACTCTGCCCAGAAATTAAATCATCTGCAGCACCAATTCTAGTAAATATTTGATCAAAAATAGGTAATTTTGCATATTCAGCAGGTACATAGCATCCAATTTGAGCCAATATACTGATTAACGCAACTTGTTTCATATACGTACTTTTACCAGCCATGTTTGGTCCTGTAATTAAAAATTGATGAGTATCAACATCAAAGTTTGTATCATTCGGAATATATTCTGAACCTAGAAGTACCTTTTCAACTACTGGATGTCTTCCATTCTTCACAATATATTCTCTTCCCTCGGTGAATGCTGGTCTTATATATCCATTTTTTTCACTAACGACAGAAAAACTTTGTAAAACGTCAATTTGACTAATTACTTGTCCTAATGTTTGAAGTCTAGATAAATATTGTTTTACTTGTTCTCGTATTGAAATAAATAACTCATATTCCAATCCAATCATTTTTTCTTCTGCTTCAAGAATCAGCGTTTCTTTTTCTTTTAGCTCTTCAGTAATAAAGCGTTCGGCATTCGCTAACGTTTGTTTACGTTCGTAACGACCTTCTGGTATTTGACTAATATTTGATCTAGTTACCTCGATATAGTAGCCGAAAATTCGATTGTAGCCAATTTTTAAGGACTTGATCCCCGTAATTTCTCTTTCTCTTTGCTCTAATTCCATTAGCCAATTTTTACCGTTCTTACTAACGAATCGATATTCATCTAATGTGTTATGAAAGCCATCTTTTATCATGTTTCCTTCTTTAATTGATAAAGGCGCATCTTCAATAATTGCATTCTCTAAAAGCATTTGAAGCTCTTCACATGGATCGATCTGATTAATTAGTTCATCTATCGTTTCATGACTAATTGATTTTAAAGCATGAATAATTGAAGGTACTGTTTGAAGTGAACGTTTTAATTGTAATAAATCTCTTGCATTTACATTACCAAATGAGACTTTTCCAGCTAATCGCTCTAAATCATATACATCCTTTAATAATTCTTTCAGGTCTTCACGTATAAAATAGTTTTCCATTAGCAATTCCACAATCGTCAAACGATGCTCGATTTGTTTAGTACTTACTAGTGGACGTTGAATCCATTTTTTTAGTAACCTTCCACCCATCGCTGTTTTCGTATCATCTAATAACCAATTCAAAGAACCTTGTTTGTTTTTTGAACGTTGTGTTTCAACTAATTCAAGATTTCTCATCGAATACATGTCCATGTTTAAAAAATCATGTTGATGAATGACTACTATTTCTTGAAGATGAGAAAGAGTTCGTTTTTGTGTTCTCGATAAATAATTTAATAATCTTGCAGCAGTAGTTTTTAAACTAGTTTGATCAATTGACTTTACAACATTTGTAAACTCCTCTGATAAACGATCGTTATCTTCGAATGAAACGGTAATTGAAAAGCTTTTTTCAAGTGTTTGAATCGCTTTAGATGAAAAATCTGCATTTACGACCACTTCCTTCGTACCAGTTGCTGCAATTTTTAAAACTGCTTCTTCGATTGAACCACTAAGTAATAAAGCATTGCCCTCACCAGTCGTCAAATCAATCCAAGCTAAAGCATATGAAGTAGGTGTTACTTCTGATAATGTTGAGATATAATGATTTTGCTTTTCATCAATCGATCTACCCTCCATTTGCGTCCCTGGAGTAATCAACTGAACAACTTCTCTTCGAACTACTCCTTTTGCGACCGTTGGATCTTCGACTTGTTCACAAATAGCTACTTTATATCCTTTTTCAACTAATTGTTCTATATATCCAGCAGCAGAATGGTATGGTACTCCACACATTGGAATTCGTTCATCCGTTCCACCTGCTCGTCCGGTTAAAGTAATTTCTAAAACTTGAGATGCCTTAATTGCATCTTCAAAAAACATTTCATAAAAATCACCAAGTCTAAAAAATAAAAATGCATCTTGGTAATTTTTCTTTATATTTAAATATTGCTCAATCATTGGCGTATAAGTTGCCATTCTATCCTCTCCATCAAAAAACATTCTTCGCATATTATATCACATTTTGCGAAAAGGCTTAGAAAGTTCGAAAGTTAAGAAAATGAAAACTTATATGATTGGAAAAAATCTTTATAAATCGAGTAGGAGGCGCGTTACCGCGCCGACCTCTCACACCACCGTACATACGGTTCCGTTACGGCGGTTCGAAAGTTTATGAAATTATCTCACTTAAACATTTTAATTTTAGTTCTTTCCAGTAGTTATTATTTAAGGCATAATCTAGAGTAGGATTATTTGAGGTGCGCCAATATCCTTTCCTTGAGTTGGCACATCTCCATGCTTTATTGGCATTGATTCCCAACCTTTTCAGATTTCGATATTTGGTAGATGTCTTCTTCCATTCCTTCCATCGACTTGCTCTTAATCTTCTTCGGGTATGCTTATCGATCTTTCTAGCGTATTTTTGGATATCTCCTATTTTAAAATAGTTTCCCCACCCTTGAAGTAGTTGGTTTATTTTCTCCACCCGATATTCCATACTTACTCCCTAATTTCGGTTGGTTAGTTTCTTTAGTTTTGTTTCAAATCTTTTCTTTGTTTGTTTCGGCACATATATTCTTGTTTTTCCCCACATTTTATAAATGCTGACTCCCAAAAACATACGTGCCATCGGCTTTCCCACTGCGCTTTTATTCTCATTTACCTTTAATTTCAACTTCTTTTCAATGAATTCACTAACACTCTTTTTAACTCGTTCGCCAGCCTTTTGACTTTTTACGTATATATTACTGTCATCTGCGTAGCGCACAAATCGGAGCCCGCGTTTCTCCAACTCTTTATCCATTTCGTTTAGGATAATATTGCTCAGTAATGGACTGAGTGGTCCTCCTTGTGGAGTGCCTTCACGATTCGCTTGTATTGTACCATTCTCCATTATGCCTGCTTGTAGGAACCTTCGAATTAATTTGAGTGTTGGTTTATCATAGATTGTCTTACAGATAATTCACATGAGTTTGTCATGTTGAACTCGGTCAAAGAATTTTTCTAAGTCGATATCCACTACATAGATGTATCCTTCTTCCACGTAGCGTCTTGCTTGTTCAATTGCTTGATGGGCGCTCTTATTTGGTCTGAATCCATAACTAAATTCACTGAATTGAACATCGAAAATAGGTGTCAACACTTGTACGACCGCCTGTTGAATGACTCGGTCAGTTATAGTTGGTATCCCTAATTTTCGTGTTCCTCCACTTGGTTTTGGAATATTTACCCTTCTGACTGCATGTGGTTTGTATTTTCCACTTCGTATTCTTTCGATAATTTCTTCGCTATGTTCTTTTAAGTAGATTCGTGTAGCTTCTATATCTTTCTCATCGACTCCTGCTGCACCTTTGTTTTTCTTAACCCGATTAAAAGCCATATTGAGATTATCTCTACTGGTGATTCGATTGATTAATTCCATATTGTCCCCATGAGTAGGTTTGCGCATAAGAACTCCACGCTAGTGATTTCTCCCACGTTTTCCGAACGTTTCGTAAACCATTAGTCCTTTTTAAGGTTGGCTGTGTCGTCATTCCTATGTAAACTTCCATTTTCATGGTCACTCCTTTCGTTCAGTCCTTCTCAACGTTTGTTGATACTATGACGTCTGCTGACTTCTCTTAACTCAGTTTCTTATCACTAAGAAGGTTCCCATCGGGTTATTAAGAGATCTCCCAGGGTAAGTTCATCCACTTTCATCTCATTTGTCTGCCACATTTATTCCTATTTTATCTAGAGATATTTTGGACTTTATCTTGTTATGCAGACTCATCCTAAAATAGGAACCTCGAATGTGATTCGTGTACCTCAGACCGAGATTTTGTCTAAGGCTTCCTTCAGATTTCATGTCACCATGAACACCCTTGCCTTCAACTAATGGTTCGCATATCTCAACGCCCATAACGGACTTTCACCGTCAAGTTGATGAACATGCCTGGCACACATAAAAAAACTAGGAAGTATCACCTTCCTAGCCTAGCTTACTCTTCTTCGCCTTCTAAAACAAAATCTGGATCTAAATCTTCAAACTCATCATCTACATCAAAGAACTCGTCATCGTCATGTACACCATGTGGTGCAACAAGTACGACTATTTTCGTTTCACCTACAACTTCAACTAATACTTCTTTCTCTACAGTTACAATAAATCGATTTCCATTTGGAGAAATAATTGCATCTAAACAATTTGGATGTTTTAATGATCTTGCAATCACTTCACAATCTTCGCCAGTAAAGTTTTCATCTCTGTGTCTCAACTTTACTACTTCATGATACTTAACAGACTCTGGAACTACTTCTGTTTTCGTATTGTCACCATGGGAGTACCAAATATTAATATCATATTTACCAGATACTTCTACTCCATCTTTGCATTTTTTTGCATCATATACATGGTTTATAACCCAGCAGCCTAAAATACTTGATGGTGTATGATTTGGTGTGATTGTATGTGTGACTTTGTTATATTTCTTGCCTCTTCCTACGACTGCCTTCGTTATAATCTCTCTATGTTCGCGTTCAGACATAGGTGTGACCCTCCTCGTTCCATTTTCATTTCATTCTATGCGTGACATATGCGGAATGTGTTAATGACATGAAAATTCTTTTATACAAGTTAAAAAAACATGTGATGATAAATTGTATGACGACAGCCTAATAAAGTTGACTCTAAATTGAAGAATTTAAAAAATAAACATAAAAATTATGATATTTAGGCTATTTAGTAATTACTTTATTAGCTTTACATAAAAAAAAGACTCAGGCAGCAAAATTAATTGCTTCCTTGAGTCTTTTATTATTAATGGCTGCAGCTATCTGTTTTGCAAGCATCAGGCCCGTGTGCTACTTTTGAACCTGTCTCACCACTTAATAAGTTACCACCTGTTGATTTAATGATTTCGTCTGTCACACCATTTGAGATCGTGTGAGCGATTAATTGAAGTAAATCATTAACTTCTACTTGAGAAGATTGGAATTCTTGTACAACTGGAATTGTTTCTAGTTTTTCGTTTAATTCATCAAGCTCTTGTTCAACCTTTTTAAGTGCTTCTTTCTTACCCCAGTGCTCTAAATTAACAGCTTGTTTTTGTAATGACTTAATTTCTTCAATATAAGTTCTTACAGTTTCACTCTCATTAATTTGCGCTTCAGCACGTTTAAAAAAATCTACTTCTTCTGTTTCAGAAATCATTACTGCTAATTCTTTTGCACGTTCAACGATATCAGTTTTTGTATATTTTCCCATTATAGCACCTCTACTGTTTCTTCTACTAATTCTCCATCTAATGACCAAGTTTTAGCTTTTGTAACTTTTACTTTTACAATTTGACCAACGATTGATTTAGGACCTCTAAAGTTTACAAGTTTATTATAAGGAGTATACCCAGCAAGTACATCAGGGTTTTTCTTACTTTCTCCTTCTACTAATACATCAAGTATTTGACCTTCAAAACGTTTATTAAATTCAGCAGATTTATCATTTACAACCTTGTTAAGACGTTGTAATCTTTCCTTTTTCACACTCTCTGGTACATCATCTACCATTTTTGCAGCCGGTGTACCTTCACGTGGTGAATAAATGAATGTAAATGCTAAATCAAAACCAACTTCTTCATATAATGTCATCGTTTCTTCGAATTGCTCATCCGTTTCATTTGGGAAACCAACAATAATATCTGTTGTAAATGAAATTTGTGGCATTGCTGTTTTTAATTTTCTTACAAGTTCTAAGTATTGTTCACGATCGTATTTACGTGACATTAGTTTTAGAACTTCAGAGCTACCAGATTGTACTGGTAAATGAATATGTGGCATTAAGTTGCCACCTTTTGCTAAAACTTCTATTAAATGATCATCAAAATCACGTGGATGACTTGTTGTAAAGCGAACACGTGGGATGCCAATTTTACGGATTTCATCCATTAAATGACCTAAACCATATTTACCATCATCTAAGTCTTTACCATAAGCATTAACATTTTGACCTAATAATGTAACTTCTTTATAGCCTAGTCTAGCTAATTCACGTACTTCATTGATGATATCCTCTGGTTGACGACTACGTTCTTTACCACGTGTGTAAGGAACAATACAGTATGTACAGAATTTATCACAGCCATACATAATATTAACCCAAGCTTTTATTTCGCCACGACGTACTTTTGGAAGGTTCTCGATTACATCCCCTTCTTTTGACCATACTTCAATAACCATTTCTTTACTAAACATCGCTTCTTGAATAATAAATGGTAATCTATGAATATTGTGTGTACCAAATACCATATCAATAAATGAATGTTTTTGTAAGATTCGATTAACAACTGCTTCTTCTTGAGACATACAACCACAAATACCAATTAATAGATCTGGTCTTTGAAGTTTTAACGGTTTTAAGTGACCAATTTCACCAAACACTTTATTTTCAGCATTTTCTCGAATTGCACAAGTGTTTAATAGAATAATATCAGCATCTTCAACTGATGTAGCGATTTCATAACCCATCGTTGTTAAAATACCTGCCATAACTTCTGTGTCATGCTCATTCATTTGACAGCCATAAGTACGGATTAAGAATTTCTTACCGACACCTGAATTTCTCATTTCTTCAGGAATTTCGAAACCACGATCATACGTAACTTCTTCTTTACCACGACGCTTTGCATCAGCTAAAGATGGAGCTTGGTAAACTTTTTCAAAATATTTACTGTAATCTTTATCGTTTTTATCTTTAGAATTATTTATATTAGTGCCTTGAAGGCGTTGTTGTTCATTCATGAAACAATCTCCTTTCTTCTCGAGCGTCCACACATTACTTAAGTATATAACGTTATTCTACAATATACAATGTGCCTTACGCAAAAAAGAAAGCTGATAATAGTAGTATATTTGAATAATTTTATTCATTATTTAAAAAACAATTCTTTAAATAATAAAGCGCTTTAATTATTAATAGAAGAATGTTGATTTCCAATATAGGGTACTCATCTTGGAACGTGACCCGGGCCTCTCGTGTTTTAATAGCACTTTTTTGAAACACAAAAAGAGAATCCATCAAAGGATCCTCTTAAATTAAAAATTCTCAGTATGATGTGGGTTCTCAGCTTACATAAAAAAATAAAAATATAAATAACTTAAGAAACAACCTGTCCAGGAAATAATCGTAAAATTCATGACTACGACATTTTCTGACCAACCATATTTAATTCCATAGTGAAAATGTATAGGGGCCATAAGAAATAGCCTTTTTCTTGTTTTTTTATAGTAGAAAACTTGAAAAATTACGGAAAACTGTTCAGCTAAATAAATAAAAAACAACATAGGAATCAAGATTTCTACTTTTTCAATTATCGCTAAAAAAGATAAAGAACCACCTATTGCCATTGATCCTGTATCCCCCATAAATGCCTTAGCTGGATATAAGTTATAAATTAAAAACCCAGCTAAACTCGCGATCATTATTAAACTAAAAATTTTCACTTCAATTTGATCTGAAATCAGAAAAAAGAAAAAGAAGGTAGGGATTGATACCATCCCAAGGAGTCCGTCCATCCCGTCAGTAAAATTAATAGCATTAGCTGATCCTACAATAAATAAAGTGATTAGAGTCAAAAAAACCCATAATGGTAAAAAGATACTTATAGAATCCGTAATACGAAAGGTTGTGTCTATTTTAAAAAAATTAATTAATACAATAAGTAAAAAAATTGTAAAAGAAAATTGAAAAACTAGTTTTGTTCTAGCTGATATTCCCCCTGGATCCTGTTTTGATGCTTTCCAAAAGTCATCAAGAAAACCAACAACACTGAATAAAATAAAAGTTCCAACTAAAAAAAGCATTAGTGGACTAGAATAATTAAGGAAAGCTACTAAAATACCAATCAGAAATATACTTCCCAGCATTAAAGGAGTGCCCTTTTTATTATGGTGCTCAGCTGGTAATTCTGCTCTTATAGGTTGAGTCAACTTCAATCTTCTTAACGTAGCAATTAAAAAGGGTGAAAGAATACTTACCAAAATAAAAGTTATTAAAGCAGGTAGGAGTGAGAATAACAAGATTTTTCTCCTTTCAATTATTTTTAATTAAGAAATTCGATAATATCATACGATTTCCTTTATTTGCCTACTTTTTAAATTTCAGAATTTATTTAAGTGTTACTCTGTAATTAAAAAAGGAGGACATCCAAAATAGGAAACCACCTTTTTTATTATGGGAAATATTCTTAGAGAATCGTTAAATATGTTGGCAAAACTGCAGAACAAAAAAGAGTAGTGATAAACAAAGTATAGGCTGCAAATAAGTCTTTGGGTAACGCAAATAAAAGGATCATCTGTACAAATAAATGATGAAATCTGGCAAATAAACAGTGATTTGCAAATAAAATCTGAAAATCGCAAATAAAATTGGCAAATCTGCAATTAAAAATACAGAATCGCAAATAAATTTAGCAAAACTGCAATTAAATCTAGTGGAAGTGCAAATAAAATAAAAAATTACCTATACCCGTTGAGATATTATGACCTAATATATGTACATAGTAGATGCTTTTAACTTAAAAACTAACAAATAAGCTCTAATGCTTACTAAATCTAATAAAAATTTACTAATTTTCGATAAAAAGCTCAATCAAATCAACTACAAATGAAAACCGAAGTTGAAAAACCTCCCACTTCATATATCGCCATAGTTCAGAACGTTATAAAATGTGAAACCTCATCTTTTCTCATCATTTATGCTATTTTAATATATCACTGACTTTAATTTTCCAAATCATATGATCATACCCTTTTTCCCAATAATCATTTAATAAATAATCGGGTTTCCCAAATTTCTTTTTCCAGATTTTTTGGGCATTACTATAGCCACTATCTAAACAAAATTCTTTTATCCCTTTATTCTGTAAAGTTACGTACATTTTATTTAATAATAAATTTCCTATTCCATTTTTTTGATAGTCCGGATGGACAAATACGGTACCGACCTCAAGTAGCCCTTTTAATGCATGGTTTGTACAATTTAAAATAAGATCACTTGCTGGACCATATTCAATCGAACCAATAATCTTTTCGTTATCTAGAGCAATCAAAAAAAATCGTTCCTCACCATTACTTTCAAAATCATTTTCTAAATATTTTCCTTTTGCTTCGATTTCATCATTCATACTTTCCACCTGATTTCTAATACCTTCTTTTGTAAAAGTGTCAGTAATTACTATTTCAAAAAATTGATTTAACTCTTTAATGTCCTCTATTCTTGGTCTTCTTATTTTAATATTCATCATCAAAACACTCCTAACTACAAATTACTTCAACATCAAATGGCAGTATCCTTCATAATAAATAGTCAGTTTGTCTATATTTAGATATAAAATAAAAAAAACTCCTCAAAAATGAGGAGTATTTTTATTATTACATGAATTCAGCAACTAATTTTTCGAATTGTGCTTTTTCTAATTGAAGTTCTGATTCAACTAATGGTTCTTCACTGTATCCAGAGATTAATTGTTGGTATGATTTTTGCTCTTTGTTTTGGTAAATAAGACCAGTTACTAAACCTTTATTTTGCATTAATGTTTGCATAGCCATTTCTTTGTTTGATGGATCATATCCTTCAATATCAGAAAGTTTAACAAGATTTTCTTTAAACCAGTCATATGTGTTTACTTTATTGTAAGTTACACATGGGCTGAATACGTTAATTAAAGAGAAACCTTTGTGGTTAATACCTTGCTCAATTAATGAAGTTAATTCTTTTAAATCACTTGAGAAACTTTGAGCTACGAATGTTCCACCAGCTGTTAATGCCATTTCCATTACTGAAAGTGCAGATTCAACAGAACCATGTGGCGTACTCTTAGTTTTGAATCCTACATCACTACGAGGTGATGTTTGACCTTTTGTAAGACCATAGATTTGGTTATCCATTACGATATACGTAATGTCAATGTTACGACGAATTGCATGGATTGTATGACCTAAACCGATAGCGAATCCATCACCGTCACCACCAGAAGCGATAACAGTTAGATCACGGTTAGCCATTTTAACACCTTGTGCAATTGGTAGTGAACGACCATGGATACCATGTAAACCGTATGAGTTAATATATCCAGAAATACGACCAGAACATCCAATACCAGAAATTACTGCAAGGTTATCAGGTTCTAAACCAACATTTGCTGCTGCACGTTGAATAGATGCTTGTACAGAGAAATCTCCACATCCTGGGCACCAGTTTGGTTTAATATTATTACGAAATTCTTTAAATGTTGCCATTTAGAACAACTCCTTCCTTGCAAGTATTGTAAATTTCTTTTGGTAAGAAAGGATTTCCATCATATTTTAGTAAGCTTGAAATCTTTTCTGCATGTCCACAGTTCATTTTAATAATGCTTGCTAATTGACCAGTAGCATTATTTTCAACAACGATTACACGTTTAGCTTTTTTAAGCTCAGGCATTAATTCGTTTGTTGGGAATGGGTGAATTAGACGGATATGAGCATGGTTAACTTTGATACCATCTTGCTCTAAACGAACCATTGCTTCTTCAATCGCACCACGAGTTGAGTTGAAACCAACTAGTAATACATCAGCATCGTCGTGTTTAGAGTTCACTAACACCGGGTTAGGGAATTTTAGGTTATTTAACTTACGCATACGTTTATCCATTTGTTGATTACGGTTAATTGGTGATTCTGATGGTTTACCCATTTCATCATGCTCAACACCAGTTACGTGGTGAATTCCACCTTTCATACCTGGTACTACACGAGGAGAAACTCCATCTTCAGTCACTTCAAAACGTTTGAAGTACTCTTTGTTTTCTGATACAGGTAATTCTTGTTTGTAATCAAACTTACCACGGCGAATTTGAACTTTATCAAATTGAAGTGGCTCAACAGTTTGTTTACCTAAAGAAAGTTGTAAGTCAGTAATTACGATAACAGGTACTTGGAATTCTTCAGCTACGTTAAACGCTTCTACCATATCGTAGAATCCTTCTTCTACTGTACTTGGAGCGATTACTACTTTTGGAATCTCACCATGAGTTCCGTAGATCATAGCCATTAAGTCTGATTGCTCTTGTTTAGTTGGAAGACCAGTACTTGGACCACCACGTTGAGTATCAACGATTACTAAAGGAACTTCAGTCATACCAGAAAGACCGATTGCTTCCATCATTAATGAAAGACCAGGACCTGCAGATGATGTTAATGTACGAACACCAGCATAGTTAGCACCGATTGCCATTGTACATGCAGCAATTTCGTCTTCAGTTTGAATAACTGCCCCACCATACTGAGGTAATTTTTTAATTAAGTATTCCATAATTTCAGATGCTGGCGTAATTGGATACGCTGCCATAAAACGAGAACCACCAGCTAATGCACCCATTGCGATTGCATCGTTACCGATTAAGAACATACGTTTTTTACCATCAGCTTCTGATAATTGCATTTTATTTACATTCACGCCAAGCATTTCTCTCATTTCTTCTGCTCCACGTGCGATTGCTTCTATGTTTTTCTCAACAATTTGTTGACCTTTTTTACCAAAAATTTCATCTACAACTTCTCTGAAAACTTCAATTGATAGACCTAAAATTGCACTTGAAGCTCCAACTGCAACCATGTTTTTCATTAATGAAGTACCTAGTTCAGTAGCTAATTCTGTAAATGGAATTGAATAAAGTGTTACGTCAGTTGAATCTGGAATTGTCGGATTAAATTTAGCATCAGCGATTACAATGCCGCCTTTGCGTAATTCATAAAAGTTTACATCGATTGTTTCTTGGTCAAATGCTACTAAAATATCTAAGTCATCTGAAATTGCACGAACTTCAGTTGTACTTACACGAATTTTGTTATTAGTGTGACCACCTTTAATACGAGAAGAGAAATGACGATATCCGTATAAGTAGTAACCTAAACGGTTTAACGCAATTGCAAAAATCTCACCTGTACTTTCGATACCTTCACCCTGTTGTCCTCCAACTTTCCACGAAAGTTGTTCAATCATTTCCTACACCCCTTTGAATGCCCTCATTCGTAATAAATTAAATTATAAATGGATAATTTTTTTGCATATCATTCATTTTTTATAAAAGAATGAAAGCGATTTAAAACATATCTTTTGATATGAGTTAATTCGCTTTCAATTCTAGACCTATTAATCAAAAAAATCAATGATTTTGAAAGAAATTATTCCTTTAATTTTTATATTTTTATTATTCTGAACAAGTAACGTGTTATTTGTAATGTATATATGATGAATAATTCTCATACATAAAGCCTTTAACCTGCTGTTCTGTATAGTGTTTAAGCAATTCATTTGTTAAATTTTGATAAAGTCCTACGTGATGTAAATTTGTTGGATGAGTATCTATTCCATCAAAATCTGATCCCATCGCGATAAATTTTTCTCCACCTAGAGAGCACATATAATCGATATGTTTAAGAATATCTGAAATCGTTGCGACACCTTCATCGACTAAAAAAGTAGGATAGAAATTAATCCCTACAATTGCTCCTCTATTAAACATAGCCTTTAGTTGTTCATCATTTAAATTTCTTGGATGTTTACAAATTGCTTTAGCATTTGAATGAGTCGCAGTTGGATATTTTGCTTGTTCAAATGCATCCCAAAACGCAGCTTCAGTACAATGAGAAAGATCACACCACATATTATGCTCATTTAAGTATTGAACTACACTTCTTCCAAAATTAGTTAAACCCCCATTTCTTTCTTCAAGAATTCCATCTGCAGCTTCATTAGCAAAATTCCATACTAAACCGACACTACGTACGCCTAGACGATGTAATATCTTTAGTCGATTAATATCACCTAAAAGTGCGTCACAGCCCTCTAGCGTCAAAATAGCACCCATTTCGTGACTTTTTAATCCAACTTCATCTTCTTTTGTTCGAATAACTTTAATATTATTATTTTTTGTTGCTACTTTTTCATAAAAAAGCGTGACACATTGAAGAGCTGCATCAAATTTGATTAGTTTATGTACATTTTCGGGGATATAAATAGCATAACACTGTATTTTACTATTCCCTTGTTTTAATCGATTAACTGAAACTTGTAGTGAATCATCATTTTCAAAATTGATCGATGGCTTTTCTAGTAATTTCATCAATACATCACAATGAGCATCAAAAACTTTCATAAATGAACACCCTTCCATTTTTTTGATTATTGAAATTAGTGTATCATATTAATAAATTCAATAATAAAAGTAATATTTATACACAAAAAAACTCGTCGACTGACGAGCTTTAAGTCGGAGCTAAAGTGTTTGCTCCACTTTTTAATTACAAATTTGCGTAATCTTACTCGCTATTACTTAATCTTTCTTTAATTAAAAATAAAACAACCTGTCGCTTTAAGCTAACAGGTTGTTATTATTAACGAGGCTCTACGATTAATTTAATCGCTGTACGCTCTTCCCCATCGATTTGAATATCTGTAAATGCAGGGATACAAATAAGGTCTACACCACTTGGTGCTACGAATCCTCTTGCAATTGCAACTGCTTTTACAGCTTGGTTTAACGCGCCAGCACCAATTGCTTGAATTTCCGCTGTACCACGCTCTCTCAATACACCTGCAAGTGCTCCTGCTACAGAATTAGGGTTTGACTTTGCTGAAACTTTTAATATTTCCATTCCTGATCCTCCTTGTACTTACAAAGCTATTATTGTGTACAATAAAAACTATTCTCGATAACAAGAAGTTATTCCTGCAAATATTTAAAAGTTTTTTAAAAATTTTCACAATTCTTTTAATTGATGTTATAGCTCTTGATGATCATCATTTATTTGTATTCTTTTTATCGATTTTGCTAGACCAGTTTGTTTGTCTAATTCGATGATCACACCACTTAGCTGACCTCTACCTTCATCTACTTCGAATCTCACTGGTAAGTTCGTTAAGAATTTTTTAATAACAGCTTCTTTTGTAACGCCTAGAATCCCATCATATGGACCAGTCATTCCAACATCCGTAATAAATGCTGTACCAGCAGGTAAAACTCGCTCATCAGCCGTTTGGACATGTGTATGTGTACCAACAACCGCTGTTACTCTTCCATCCAAATACCAGCCCATAGCAATTTTTTCACTTGTTGCTTCAGCATGAAAATCAACAAAAATGATGTTTGTTCGTTTTTTAGCGATTTTTATTAGCTCATCAGCTTTTTTAAAAGGACAATCAAGTGGTGGTAAAAATGTTCTACCTTGTAAATTTATCACAGCTATTTCAACATCATTAAAATTTAAAAATACTAATCCATTACCAGGTGTACCTTCAGGGAAATTAGCTGGTCTAACTAAGTATTTTGCTTGATCAATAAATTCAAAAATATCCTTTTTATCCCATGCATGGTTACCAAGTGTTACTGCTTGAGCGCCTAATTCTAAAAATTCTCGGTAAATATTTTCCGTTATTCCTTTACCATGCGCTGCATTTTCACCATTTATAATTGTTACTGATGGATTATATTTCCTTTTTAAAGCTTGAATATTAGCCTTTACCATTGTCCTACCATTTGAACCAACTACATCGCCTATAAACATTATTCTCATTTCGTTACATCCTTCCAACTTGCCACTGTTAATTCACAGCACTGATTTTACTTTTAGATTACCCAAAAATACGAATAGCCCCATTACTAGCACAATCTGAATCTTTCATCTATGCCATTCAACTAAGATTCATTTCAGATATGTATTTAGTTGGAGCTATTTTTAAAATTACTTTATTTTGTTACAAAAAAGAAAATAAAGTGGCATATACCACTTTATTTTGCATACTCGACAGCTCGAGTTTCACGAATAACCGTAACTTTTATATGACCTGGATAATCCAGTTCATCTTCAATACGTTTTCTAATATCTCTCGCTAATCTATGAGCTTGTAAATCATCAATTGTATCTGGTTTTACCATAATGCGTACTTCACGACCTGCTTGAATAGCGAATGATTTTTCTACACCTTCGTATGATTCAGAAATCTCTTCAAGTTTTTCTAAACGACGGATATAGTTTTCTAATGTTTCGCTACGTGCTCCTGGTCTAGCAGCAGATAATGCATCTGCAGCAGCTACAAGAACCGCAATAATTGAAGTTGGCGCAGCATCTCCATGATGAGATGCAATACTATTGATAACTACTGGATGTTCTTTATATTTCGTTGCTAATTCGACACCGATTTCAACGTGACTTCCTTCTACCTCATGGTCAATTGCTTTACCAATATCGTGAAGTAAACCTGCACGTTTTGCAAGTTTTGTATCCTCACCAAGTTCAGCAGCCATAAGACCAGCTAGGTTCGCTACTTCCATCGAATGCTTTAACACATTTTGACCATAACTAGTTCTAAATTTCAGACGACCTAATATTTTAATTAAGTCAGGGTGAATTCCATGAACACCAACTTCAAAAGTAGTTTGTTCACCGACTTCACGTATGTACTCATCTACTTCTCGTCTTGATTTTTCAACCATTTCTTCAATTCGTGCAGGATGGATTCGACCATCTTGTACTAATTTATCTAGTGCAATTCGTGCAGTTTCACGACGAATTGGATCAAAACCTGATAATATTACAGCTTCAGGCGTATCATCAATAATTAAATCTATACCAGTTAACGTTTCTAAAGTACGTATATTTCGTCCTTCACGGCCAATAATACGACCTTTCATTTCATCATTTGGAAGATTTACAACTGAAACAGTTGTTTCAGCAACATGATCTGCAGCACATCGCTGGATTGCTAATGATAAAATATCTTTTGCTTTCTTATCTGCTTCTTCTTTTGCTCGAGCTTCTGTTTCTTTTACTAGTATTGCTGTTTCATGGGATAATTCATTTTCGACTTTAGTAAGTATTAATTGTCTTGCTTCTTCACGATTTAAGCTAGAAATTCTCTCTAACTCTTCTTGTTGAGCAGCAATTAATGCTTCTATCTTGCTTTCCATTTCTTCTATCTGCTGTTGTTTTAAAACAAGAGATTCCTCTTTTCTTTCAAGAACAGACTCACGTTTTGAAAGTCCATCATCTTTACGATCTAAGTTCTCTTCTTTTTGCATCAGACGATTTTCTGACTTTTGTAGTTCACTACGACGGTCTCGAATTTCGTTTTCTGCATTTGTACGAATATTGAAAATTTCGTCCTTTGCTTCCAATAAAGCTTCTTTTTTAATTGTTTCTGAATCACGTTTTGCATCTTCAATAATTTGATTTGCATGATTAGTTGCGCCATTTATTTTAGCTTCTGCAATGGACTTACGGACAAAAAATCCGACAGCATAACCGACTCCGAATGTGGCAAGCAATGCGAAGATGATCAAAATTATAGTATTTGCACCCATGATTTCACCTCCTCTTGCTATTTAGTTAGTTTCATTTTTGTCGGCTGTTATATTGTATAAATAATTGCATCAACATACAGCACACTTCAATTCAATTTTTCACAAAATAGTAATATTTTTTTAGAATATACACTTAAATATTAAATCTCTTACCAAATGATGTCAAGCCTTGTAAATCGCTTACTTACTTGATTTATCAATATTTATTACATTTTTACTAGATTTCATACATTAGAATCTAAATTTTATTCATTAAATTTTTTATTAAGATCTGATTAGTAAGTAAATTGATAGAATTTTTCATATATGAAGTACTACTTATAAATATAAAAGAATATAGTTATTGTCTGCTTTTTTGATAAGTCCTGATCATAAAAATATGACTGATTCCAATGCAGGACACCTACATACTATGAGTGACTTGATATTCCTCTTCATAGTCGTTCTTATGGGCTCGCTCCGCATTGCCTATAGGAGTCGTTAATCCTTCCATTTGAATCTACTCTTTCATTTTCGTGAAATTATTATCTATATTTCATTTAAAACCATTTGAATCTCAATGAATACTGCTTTTTAGAAAATCAAAGAAATAAGAAATTAAAAATAAAAAAAATGTAGGCACTTTTAATAAGCGCCCACATTTTTTGCTGTTTTAAACTAAACTATGATTACTCTTTTAATAAAGAGAATTGTTCTTCGTCATCTGTTTCTGTTACAGTAACAGGGTTATCTAAACCATGGTGAAGACGGATCGATTCTTTAATCGTATCACGTATTTCTTTATTTTCTTTTAAGAATTGCTTAGCATTCTCACGGCCTTGACCAAGACGCTCTTCATTGTAAGAATACCATGCTCCACTCTTAAGAACGATATCTAAATCAGATCCAATATCAAGAATTTCTCCTTCTTTAGAAATACCTTCTCCATACATAATGTCTACTTCTGCTTGTCTAAATGGTGGTGCTACTTTATTTTTAACTACTTTAATCTTTGTTTTGTTACCCACAATATCATTACCTTGTTTTAATTGTTCAGCACGACGTACTTCTAAACGAATTGTAGAATAGAATTTTAACGCACGTCCACCTGGAGTCGTTTCAGGATTACCAAACATAACCCCAACTTTTTCACGAATTTGGTTAATGAAGAATGCGATCGTTTTTGACTTGTTAATTGCACCAGAAAGTTTACGTAATGCTTGAGACATTAATCGTGCTTGTAGACCTACGTGAGCATCACCCATGTCACCTTCAATTTCAGCTTTTGGAACTAGTGCAGCTACTGAATCAATTACGATAATATCAATTGCACCACTACGTACTAATGCTTCAGCGATTTCAAGTGCTTGTTCACCTGTATCTGGTTGAGATAATAATAACTCATCAATATTTACACCTAATTTTTGAGCATAAACCGGATCTAATGCATGCTCAGCATCTATAAACGCCGCTTGTCCTCCATTTGCTTGAACTTCAGCGATTGCATGTAATGCTACAGTTGTTTTACCTGAACTTTCAGGACCATATACTTCGATAATTCGACCTCTTGGATATCCACCTACACCTAATGCTACATCTAGTGCTAACGATCCACTAGAAATAGTTGAAATTTGGCGGTCAGTTTGTTCTCCAAGTTTCATTATTGAACCTTTACCGAATTGTTTTTCGATTTGTTTTAAAGCCATATCTAATGCAGCTTGACGATCACTCATTTAGATTCCTCCTACAGGACATATTTATCTCTTAACTATATAATAACTGTTTTTTGTTCGTTTGCCAACAAAATAATAGAACGTTTATTCGATATTTTTCGTATTTAAACTTAATTTTTAAAGAATAGAAACGCTTGTTTCGTATTTTTCGGTCTATAAAACTAGATTTTTATGAATATCGAAACTATAAAATTAAAAAACTCGGCTAAGTTAACCGAGCTTTTATATTATAAAATATTCTATTTCATTTTATAAGTCTTGACTTTCAAAACTTGAATTAATTAATTTAATCAACAAGTTCGCGCCATTTTTGACACTTGATAATCTTATTTGTTCTCTAGTGCCACTGAATTGAAACTCTTTTACAATTGAATCAGAATCACCAATTTTTATACCGATAAATACTTTCCCTACCGGCACATCTTCTAATGTAGACGGTCCTGCTTCACCAGTAAAACTAATTGAAATATTACTTCCTGTTAATCTTTGAATATTTTCAACTAGTGATTTTGCACACTCTGCACTGACTGCACCATTCTTATTAAGAATGTCTGATGGCACATTTAAAAGTTTTTGTTTCATTTCATTAGAATAACAAACAACACTACCTTTAAAAATGGACGAGTTACCAGGAATATCTGTCACTCTTTTACTGAATAAACCTCCAGTTAAACTTTCAGCAGCAGAAATAGTCAGCTTAAAATCTTTTAGCTTACTTGATAAAACTGTAAATAAGTTTTCATTATTTGTACCATATATAAACTGCCCAACACGCTCACGTATTTTTTCTTCAGCTTGTCCGATTAGTTTTTCTGCCTCTTGTTGATTACTAGCACTTGCAGTAACTCGAAGCATTACTTCTCCCTCACTCGCTAAAGGAGCAATTGTTGGATTTGATTGATTTTCAAGTAAATCAAGAATTTCAGTTTCTAAAATCGATTCCCCTATGCCAAAAAACTTAAGCTCTTTCGAAATAATCGTACTTGCTTCCTTTCCTTTTAAAAAATAAGGAATTAGTTCTTTCTCAACCATCGGAATCATTTCTTTAGGTGGTCCTGGTAATAATACAAATTGTTTATCTTTCGCTTCATAAAACATTCCAGGTGCCATACCGTTTTTATTCAATAAAACATGTGCATTATTAATGACTAATGCTTGTTTTTTATTATTTTCAGTCATTGGTCGATTTACTTTAATAAAATATTGTTCAATATACTCTAGTGATTGATCATGATAAACAAGTGACTCTTGAACAAATTCTGCGACAACTTCTTTCGTTAAATCATCCTTTGTTGGTCCAAGTCCACCAGTTAAGATGATTAAATCACTTCTTGATGAAGCAATTTCTAATGCACTTTTAAGTCGTTCGGAATTGTCTCCTACAACTGTTTGGAAATGATGGTGATATCCTAATGCAGATAAATGTTTAGCTATAAATTGAGCATTTGTATTTGCAATTTGACCTAAAAGTAGCTCAGTACCTACTGCGATAATTTCAGCACGCTTCATATCATTTCCCCCTATATTATTAATTACATTGATTTAAGAAGAACATCTCTATTTTTATAAAAATAATCCCAACCAGAATATACTGTAAAGAATAATGCGACCCAAAGTGATACATCTGCAATCGAAAATGGTAAGAAATTCAATGGGAAGTCATGTAAAAAATATGCAGAAATCGCGACTATTTGAGCCCAAGTCTTAATTTTACCTAGCATTGCAGCAGCATGTACTTCTCCAGAGCCAGCTAAAATCATTCGTAAACCAGTTACAGCAAACTCTCTACTTATAATGACAATCGTAATCCACGCAGGAACATAATGAAAATCAGTTAAGATAATTAAGGCTGAAGAAACAAGTAATTTATCAGCAAGAGGATCTAGAAACTTACCAAAATTAGTAACTAAATTATATTTTCTTGCGTAATATCCATCTATAAAATCAGTAACAGAGGCAATAATAAAAATTGCAGCTCCTACTAAATGATTAACTGGTATCGAATCACCAATTAATGTAACTTTTCCCCATCCAAAATCTACTAAAACGGCAATCATAAATAATGGAATTAGACAAACCCTTGACACTGTGATCTTATTTGGTAAATTCATGGTAAAACCCTCCAAAACTTTCTAAAAATGAAACATTTATAATAAATGAATAAAAGCCATCTTAAAGATGACTATTGATTCATTTTTAAATTTTTAATCGTAATCTTTTGGTGAACAGCATTTGTTGGACTAACTGGATATTTAAATACCTCATCGTTAATTCGTAGCTCAACATTATTAGAAGCACCAATATTTACAGTTACTTCATTTTCTGCTGTTAAGTCGTAGTTTTGAGTTTGTCCTTGTTTTAAAATTCCGCTATAGAACATTTTTCCATCAGCATTTTTTAAATCCACATAACTTTCACCATTTGCAACTACTTCTAATTTAAATACATCCGTACCAGATAAAGAAATAGTAGTTCGTTTACCCGCTGCAGAGTCAACAGTAATTTTTTGCGCTGGCGGTTGCTCGGTCACTACATTTTTAGGTTTCTCTGTTTTTTTCGTATTATTAGTTTTAGCCTGATCTAGCGCATTATTTTTTGGTTTTTCAATTTCAGAATTAGAGTTAGTTTGAGATTGATTCGTATCCGCAGATTTTTCATCATTTTTTGATGGGAACATCATATAAATAGCAATGCAGATTCCAATGATCAGAATCGCTACTAGTATCCTTGGTAAATAATCCATTATTCGTGATGACTTAACATTGTTTAATGGTTCTTTAAGCTTCGATGCTCTACTAGGGAGCTCCTCATGCTTTACATCTTCTACTGTATTTGCCACAGTTGATTCCTCTACCACTGGCTTTTCAGTTAGAAATCCAGAAACGTCAACACCAATTGTTTCTGCATATTGTCTAATAAATGCACGAACATAAAATTGCCCTGGCAATATTTCATAATTACCTTCTTCAATTGCTTCAAGATAACGTTTCTGAATCTTCGTTAACTCTTGTACATCGTCAATTGATAAGCCTTTCGCTTCTCTTGCTTCTCGTAAATATTTTCCTAATTCTGTCACAAGTTACACCCCAACTAACTTTAAAAATCAAACATTGAGAACGAGTTGTGTCCATTTTTATCCATTTGGTCTACAAGTTCATATTTAATTTCTTCATTTTCATCATTTCTTAATTCAATTATGTAATCAAAATCTTCTAAAGAGTATTCAGTTTGCTGTACAAATACATCTGGATGCTCAACTACTTTCACAGAAGACATTGCCATAATTTCGCGAACCAATTGCCAATGTTGCTCATTTGCTCTTCTATGAGAAAGAATGCCATCAATAATAAATACATTATCTGAATTATATTCGTCTTCTATTAATTGACTTCTTAATGTTTGTTTAATTAATGTTGATGAAACAAATAACCAGCGTTTATTTGCACATACACTTGCTGCTACTACTGATTCAGTTTTACCAACACGAGGCATCCCTCTAATTCCGATTAGCTTATGGCCTGGCATTTTAAATAACTCTGCCATAAAATCAACAAGCATACCTAAGTCATCGCGGACAAAACGAAAAGTCTTTTTATCATCTACATCACGTTGAATATAAGTACCATGTCTTACAGCTAAACGATCTCTTAGAGTTGGCTTTCTAAGTTTAATTATTGTTATATTGTCCATAGTATTTAAAATTGATTCAAATCTAGTAATTTGATCATCGTTATCGCAACCAAGTAACATGCCGCGTCTCATTGTGTCGACACCATTGATGGTTAAAATATTAATCCCTAGCATACCGATTAGTGATGCAATATCTCCAAGTAGTCCAGGGCGATTCTTATGTATTTCATACTCAAAATACCATTCGATTAACTCCATACCTATACCCCCTATTTGTTAACTACTTTACTCTACATTTAATAATAAACGATTTCGCCATAATATAAAAGGTAAAATATGTGAAATAAATAACTTTCGACGGGAAATTTTACTATGAAGTATGCCAACCACCGTTTACTCCAAGAATTTGGCCAGTTATATAAGAAGATTGTTCGGAAATTAGGTAATTTACAGTATTCGCAATTTCACTTGGAAGAGCTAAACGATTCATAGGAATTTCATTTGCAATTTCTTTTAAATCTTCTTCATTAAAGGCATTTAACATATTCGTTTTTACGGCACCTGGAGCAACAGCATTAACTTTTATTCCACTTGGCCCTAACTCTTTAGCTAATGCCATTACATAGGCATTTTGAGCACCTTTTGTAGTTGAATATAATACTTCACATGATGCACCAATTTGTCCCCATATAGACGAAATAACGACGATACTGCCAGATTTTTTAGCCACCATGTTAGGAAGAAAATGATTGACTACTTTGATCAAACTTTTAATATGTAATTGGGTCATTCGATCTATCTCTTCATCACTTACATCGTTAATCAAACCAAAGATTGAAAAACCAGATGCATACACAATTGAATCAATTTTATCAATTATTTGTGATGTTAACATTTCAACTCCATTTTCAACTGATAAGTCCGCTTGAACGAATTGGCAATTTACTTCAATTTCATTAGCCAATTCGATCAGTTCATTTAGTGGCTCTTTCTTACTATTATAATGGACAACTAAATCATATTTTTCATTGATTAATTTTTTCGAAATCGCCAAGCCAATGTCACCACTAGCTCCAATTACTAGAATTCTTTTTCTCATTTATTATAATCTCCATTTATTTGAGGTTTTAATGCAGGTTTCAAGAGTATTAAGAAATATAAAGGTAAAAGAGAAGCGAGGAAAACTCTTTAAAATTCAATATTACACTTAGATTCTAAATAAACCCTTAAATTTTTTTCTTTAAATTTCAAAAAGCATCCCAAAAAGGATGCTTTTAATTTTTCAATGAGGAAGAACAAAAAATTCACTCATAAAGTCTTCATTTATTAGATGACTAGCACTTTCTTTTAGATCCTCTACAGAAATAGATTGTAACACAGATACGATGTCAAATAAATGCATATCTAAGAACGCGTATCGTGTAAATTGGTTAGCGATATATTCTGGAGAATTTAAAGATCGTAAAAATCCGCCAATTTTCTTTTTAACTACGCGATCGACAATTTCTTTTTCCCACTGATGATTTATTGAGTCTAATAATACTTCTTTTATTTTTTCAGAAAGTTTTTCAGGTGAAGTAGAATCTCCTCCTATGATTGCAAAAGCAAAACCATTTTCTGCAGAGTAATCATATGAGAATGTATCATCGATTAAACCATCTTCATACATTTGTTGATAAGTGTTTGAGCCTTTGCCAAATAAATAATCAAGTAATACGGAAATTGATAGTTCATGCTTTAGTAATTCGCTTCCACCTTTAGGTGCAGTAAAATCTTTTACGCCAACAAGTACTTTCGATGATTGGACATTCATATGTAACACTTTTTTCTTTTCTGCAGATTCAGGAGTTTCTTCAGGGAAAAATCTCTTTATTTCATTTGCATCTTTGAAAGTTTTTTTACTTTGGTTATCTCTAATTAAATTCATTGTTTTATCAGGGTCTACAGGACCTACAACGAAAAACAGCATATTACTTGGGTGATAAAAAGTTTCGTAACAAGTATAAAGTAATTCTTTTGTAATTTTTGAAATTGATTCAACCGTACCAGCAATATCTGTTCTAACAGGATGTTTACCATATAAATTTGCAATCATCCCAAAATATTGTCTCCAATCAGGATTATCTTCGTACATTTTAATTTCTTGACCAATGATCCCTTTTTCTTTTTCAACACTTTGATCAGAAAAATATGGATCTTGAACAAAATCAATTAGCGTCATTAAATTTTGTTCTACATTATTCGTTGCTGAAAATAAATAAGCAGTTCGTGTAAAACTTGTAAACGCATTAGAAGAAGCTCCTTGTTTACTAAAAACCTGGAATACATCTCCATCTTTCTTTTCAAACAATTTGTGCTCTAAAAAATGAGCAATCCCATCTGGTACAACTAATTTTTCATCTTTTCCTAAAGGAATAAATTCAGAATCAATCGAACCGTATTTAGTTGTAAAGGTCGCATATGTTTTGTTGTAGCCTTGTTTAGGAAGAATATATACTTTTAATCCGTTATCAAGCTCCTCGAAATAAAGCGTTTCATTCAATTGTTCAAAATACTTTTTTTCCATTATGCTCCCTCCTGACCTTTTAAGAAGTAAGTTGTGTGAAGTTTTATTTTATTCGCTACAGCTACAATTTCATCTTTAGTAACTTTTTCGATTTCAGGAAACCAGTCCTCGATCGGACGTTCATTTCCCGCAGCTTGGTCATTGAATAATGTTTCAATGATTCCATAAGCAGTGTCCATACTTTCTAATAGACTGTTTTTGATCACTAATTTTGTTTGATCAATTTCCTCTTCAGTGAAATTTCCCTTTTTCATCTCTTCAAGTTGTTCAGCAATAATGGTTGTTGCTTTTTCATAATTTTCACTTGCTATACCAGACATGACCATTAAAATTGATTTATGACTTTCAAAACGCGAAGCAGCATAATACGCTAAGCTATTTTTTTCTCGAACATTGATAAATAATTTTGAATGAGAGAATCCGCCAAACAGTCCATTAAATACTTGCAGTGCAAAATAATCTGGATCTTTAATGGAAATCCCAGTAGTATAACCGATGTGTAGTTTAGCCTGATTTAATTTTTGCTCTTCAATTACTTCATTAGGAGAATCGACTGGCGTTGCTTTTGTTGTATCAACTGTTAATTGCCTACTAGTTGTGTTTCTAAAGTTTTCTTCAACTAATTGTTTACATTGGTCAAATCCAACATCTCCAACTATATAAAGATCAATTAAATCTTGTTGCAAAGCTTTTTCATAGTACTTATAAAGTGACTCAGCTGTAATTGAATTGACATCTTCTGTTTTTCCATTTGCAAGTAATGCATAAGGTTCACCCTTAAACATTTCTTCCACTAGTCGTTGATTTGCAAATTTTAATTTATCATCATTAATGGACTGAATTCGTTGTACTTGAGTTCTTTTTTGAGTTTCAACATGCTTAGCTGAAAATACCCCATTTTCTAAAAATGGATTTTGCCAAATAGAAGCAATAAGCATAAGCGCTTCTTTTAATAATGAACCTTGATTTGAAAGGTATTTTTCATTTGCTATGTCAATTGTAAATGACATAACATGATAATCACCTTTTTTTGATACGTCTACAAAGAAGGTCGCCCCATATAATTCTTCTAATTTCCTTCTAATTTCACCATTAGTAGGAAGATCTTTTGTTCCACTTTGCAATATATAAGGTAAAATTCCGCGATACGATACTGTGTCTTCTTCAAGTTTTCCACGTACTTTTAATGTAATCGAATTTGTTTTAAATTTTTCAGTTGTTACCACATGTAGTTTAATACCGTTAATATCACTATTTTTGTACTGTAACAAATTCAAATTGAACCCTCCTTAGACAAATACTATTTACTCATATTTATTTCCAATATCTTCATTGTATCTCTAATTTTACCAAAAATAAAACCTACTGCTTAGTTTACCCAAATTAATTATTTCAAATAAAAAGAAGCTTCGGATTTTATAAAGGAAGCTTCGATCGACCAGTTGAAATATAACGTAATCATTAGTATAAGCGATACTCATTGAAATTTATTGATAAAGTTGTGTATTTTGTTAAGATTGAGCTGATTTTTCACTATATATGCTTGAAAAATTTAATATAATTTTTTGGTCATTCTTTAAGTAAGAAATTGAGTAGATTGATTATTGTTTTTACTGGATTTTGTTTAATTTTGATTGTTTGCCATCCTATTTTATTGTTATTTCTTTTATTTTTTTAATACTTTTACTGTTTTTCATCATGATTTGTGGCCTTATTTGCAGTTTTGCTAGTTTTTATTGTAGATACGAGTTTTTTATTTGCATTTCCTCTGATTTATTTGCAGCTTCACCTTTTTTATTTGCACTTCCTATTATTTATAACAACGATATTATTCGTAATTAATTCTTTTAACCAAAATAAATAAAGCTTCAGAATGTTGAAATATAATGTATTCAATATTGATACATATAAACATTAATTGAATTTCTATGAACAATTAGACTATTTATCATTGTTTTATCTGTCATTTGATTTATAAACAAGTGATTTTGATTGATAGATAAATGTTTTAACTAACTTGTATAAATTTTAATATCTTCTTTTTGACGATTAATATTTGTAAAAATGTGTAGTCGTAATCATAAGTTACAATTTGATTAATAAAGGGTCATACATTCGTTCAATTGACTATTCTATTGTTTTTAAGATTATTCTTTTTTATCAAGAACTTGATTGGAACGAAAGGGTGCTCGACTCCTATGGGATTAGCAGGAAGGCTGAGACCTTAGCAGGCGTAGCCGAGGAGGCTAAAGAATCTCGCCCCATGGAAAGCGAGAACCCTGTAGTGGAAATCAATTCCACACAACTTACTTATCAGTGATTATCCAACAATTAATTGACAACATCCTTTTTAACAATAAAAAAAGCTTCCTAATTAAATAGGAAGCTTCAAAAACAATTATTTATCGTTTACCTTTTTCATATGCAACACCAACTGATTTTGGTGCTTGAGATGTTTTTGAGAATATAACTAATGCGATTAAAGTTACTACGTATGGGAATAGCTTTAGTGCTAATGGTGGTATATGAGCTAAACTTGGAATAACTTGTGATACGTTGGCAATTGTTGTAGCTACACCAAAGAATAATGTTGCAGCTAAAATTCCAAGTGGTTTCCACTGTCCAAAAATTAATGCTGCAATCGCTAAGAAACCAAGACCTGCAACACTTCCTGTAAATTCGCCAGAGTAAGTTACTAAAATAATTGCTCCACCTAATCCAGAGAATGCACCAGAAATAATAACGCCAAGGTAACGAATACGGTATACATTAATACCTGCTGCATCAGCTGCTTGTGGGTATTCACCACATGCACGTAGACGTAAGCCTAAACGAGTTTTATAAAGTACAAATGTACTAATGAGTAGAATGCCAATTACTAACCATGTTGTAGAATACGTGTTTTTAAAGAATAAATCCCCAAGAATTGGAATGTTCTTTAAGACTGGGATATCGGTACGTGTAATACCGTTAATACTGATGTTTCCTGATCCAGTAATATTTCTTGCTAAGAAGATTGTTAAAGCACCTGCAATCATATTAATTGCGATACCACTAATTACTTGATCTGCGTGTAAATTTATACTTGCAAACGCATGTAGTAAAGAAAATAAAGCACCTGTAAGAACTGCGACAAGAATTCCTACCCAGATTACCCAAACTTCACCTTGATGAGTTTCTTGAAGTTTTGAAATTGTTAAGGCACTAGCGAAACCACCGACAACCATTAAACCTTCTAAACCAATATTTACGACACCGCTTCGCTCAGAAAATAAACCACCTAATGCTACGATTAATAATGGAATCGTATAGGCAATTGCATATGGGAAAATTTGTATAATTAAATCCATGCCTTATTTCACCTTCTCTCCTACATTGCTGTTTTTATACTTGCGTGATTTGGATACTCGATCTATGACTTTTTTAATTAAAATACTCGTTGCAGAGAAATAGATAATAATTGCAATGATAACATCAGCAATATCTGGTGGAATTGAAGTCATTGCACTCATAAAGCCTTTACCAGAATATAATAGTCCAAAGAAAATAGCTGAGAAAAATACGCCAATTGGTGTATTCATTCCTAAAAGTGCCACAGCAATTCCGTCGAATCCTTCAGTAGGTAAAACCCCAATTTGAATTAGTGAAGCATTACCAGCGAATTGAACAACACCTGCTAGCCCAGCAAGTCCACCTGAAATCATCATTGATAAAATAACATTTCTATTTACCGAAATACCCGCATATTCAGCAGCACTACGGTTGTAACCTACAGCTTTTAATTCATAACCTAATACTGTACGATTAATAACAAATGAAATAACGATTACCATAATAACGGCGATAAATAAACCGAAGTTAATATATGAACCACCAAATAAATTTGATAAAAATGGCATTTTTAATGTTGCAGCATCTGCAAGCATTTTTGACTCTGTTTCAGTACTACCTTTAAAATATTGTGGTACTAAATAATAAACTGTCCAGTATGCAATCCAGTTCATCATAATCGTAGAAACTACTTCGTGAACATTAAACTTAGCTTTTAGTAGTCCTGGAATAAATGCCCAAGCTGCTCCTGCAATAAAGGCTACAATTACCATAAACGGTACTAGGACAAGAGTAGGTAAATGTACTGTTAAACCGACTGCTGAAGCACAAAATCCTGCAAAAAGCATTTGACCAGCAGCACCAATATTAAATAAACCTGTTCTGAATGCAAACGCAACAGAAAGTCCTGTTAAAATTAACGGAGTAGCAGTAGCAAGTGTATTACCAATACGCTCCGGATCTTTTAATCCACCTTGGAATAAATAATTAAACCCTTCAACCGGATCATTACCTGTTGCTAAAATTAATAATGCTCCAGCTAGTAAACCTAATACTACGGCAATTAAAGAAATAATTCCTCCCTTTTTCATGCCCCTTCACCTCTCCTTATACCAGCCATCATTAATCCTAATTCATCTTCATTTGTGTCTTTGGCATTAACGATATCAATGATTTCACCAGCATTTACGATTGCAATGCGGTCAGATAAATTAAGAACTTCATCTAGCTCTAACGAGATTAGTAGAACAGCTTTTCCACTATCTCTTTGCTCTATTAATCTCTTATGAATATACTCAATCGAACCAACGTCTAATCCACGCGTTGGCTGACATGCAATTAATAACTCAGGCTTAAGTTCGATTTCACGACCAATGATTGCTTTTTGTTGGTTTCCTCCAGACATTGATTCAACGACTGTTTTAGCACCTTCACCAGAGCGTACATCGAATTCTTCAATGATTTTCTTTGCATGTTTGGCAATCGCAGCTTTATCTAAAACTCCATATTTAGAGAATGGTTCTTGATTATAAATTTCTAGAACAACGTTTTCTTCAATTGTATATTCAAGTACAAGTCCTCTTTTTTGACGATCCTCTGGAATATGTGCAATACCGCTTTTAATTCGCTCGCGTATACTGTGTTTTGTAATATCTTGATTTTTTAATAAAATAGAACCTTCTTCAATCGGTCTTAAACCTGTAATTGCTTCAACAAGTTCAGATTGTCCATTTCCTTCAACTCCTGCAATCCCAACGATTTCACCTGCTCGAACTTGAAGAGTAGCATTTTTCAAACCTAAAACTTTTTTATTATTTTTGACACTTAAATTATTTACATCTAGAACAACTTCACCAGGTTTTGATTCTACTTTATCTACCTTGAAAGACACCTGACGTCCGACCATCATAGATGCCATTTCAGATTCAGAAGTTTGTTTTACTTCAACAGTACCGATGTATTTTCCGTGACGAATGACTGTACATTGATCTGCAACAGCTTTAATTTCTTTTAACTTATGTGTAATGATAATGATTGACTTGCCTTCATTAATCAAATTTTTAATAATCTTCATTAATTCTTGTATCTCTTGTGGAGTAAGTACTGCTGTTGGCTCATCTAGGATTAGTACTTCAGCATTACGATATAAAGTTTTTAAAATTTCGACTCTTTGTTGCATCCCTACTGTAATATCTTCAATCTTTGCATAAGGATCTACATTTAAACCGTAAGTTTTAGAAAGCTCTTCAATACGTTTTGCTGCAGTCTTGATATCTACTACTAGACCCTTTTTAGGTTCAAGACCTAGAATAATATTTTCTGTAACTGTAAAATTTGAAACTAATTTAAAATGTTGGTGAACCATTCCGATTCCTAGTTCATTTGCAACATTTGGATTTGAAATTTTAACTTCTTTACCTTTTACTTTTATAATTCCTTTTTCAGGTGTGTACATTCCAAAAAGGACGGACATTAAAGTTGATTTCCCTGCTCCGTTTTCACCTAATAAAGCATGAACTTCCCCTTTTTTTAATCGTAGTGTAATATTATCATTCGCTATAATGCCAGGAAACTCTTTTGTTATATTTAGCATCTCCACTACATATTCCATAATTTTCCTCCTTGTATATTACGAAGTCATTTATTTTAAAGTTTTACTTGATTTCGAAATATTTTTCTATATTTTTTATTTAGGGAGGGCTTTATTCTCTCACCCGATAGTCACGCCCTAATCAATTGGAAGCTTTACCAATATAAGTGCTTACAATTGATTAAGGCATGAAAAGCCAAAATCATTTTTAGGGTAGAAGAAGCATATAAAAGGTTCTCCTTTCCTATGCTTCTTCTACCATTTATTCATTAAATATTTAATTACTTAATTAAATTTCCTCTTTCATTTGCTACTACAATTTCACCAGACTTAATTTTGTTAAATACATCTTGAACTTTTGTTAAAGTTTCAGAACTTAAGTTTGGATTTTCTTTTGGTAAACCAATACCATCATTTTTTGCATCGTAAGTTAAAGTTTGTCCACCAGGGAATTTTTTATCTTTTTCAGCTTTTACCATATCAGATGCTGCTTTAGCTACACCTTTCATAGCTGATGTTAAAATTACTGATTTGTTATCTTTATAAACACCATCAGAGTACTGATCTACGTCTACACCAACAACCCATACTTGTTTACCACTAGCTACTCTGTTTTTAGCTTCAGTAATAGCACCTTGTCCTACTCCACCTGCTGCAGAGAAAATTGCTTTAACGCCACGGTCATACATTTGAGCTGCAATTTGTTGACCTGCTGCTTTGTCTGTAAAGCTTCCAGAATATACTACGTTATTAGCTTTTAAAGAAATGCTTGTTCCAAGGTTTTCGTTTGCATATTTAATACCTTGTTGGAATCCCCAGTTATATTTTTGAACTGCTGGAATTTCCATACCACCGATAAATCCAACATCACCAGTTTTTAATTGAACTGCTGTTGCAATACCAGCTAGGTAACCAGCTTCGTGTTCAGAGAAGAAAATTGAAACAGTGTTTTTCTTTACATCTGGCGTATAATCTTTAGCAGAGTGTGGTGTACCATCGATAATTACAAATTTGTCATCTTTATATTTATCTTGTGCTTTATAAATTGCTGTTTCAAATTTAAAACCTGGAGTAACGATGAATTTAAAGTCCGCATCATTTAAGTTTCCGATTTCTTTTAAGTAATCAGCTTCAGTTTCTCCAGCAGGTTTTAAGTATTTTGTATCATTCTTAAGATTGAAACCTAATTCTTTCGCTCCTGCTTGGATCCCTTCCCAAGTACCTTGGTTAAATGACTTATCATCAATTGTACCTGAGTCAGTTACCATACCTACTTTAAATGCGCCTTTTGCGTCTTTTGTATCTCCACCTTTACCACAAGCACCTAACATTGTACCTGCTGCTAAGGCCATTGAAAGAACAAGACCAGCTTTTTTCATCTTCATAAAAATTTTGCCCCCTTAAATTTTTATTTACTTTTGCACTAGCTTGGTATATAATCGTTAACTTAACGATCCACCTCCCTAATAATTTAATGAAATTTCAGTAAACAATATTTGAAAACCAGCCAAAACTTATTTTTTGTAAATATTAATTTGGCTATACAATTTTAATTTCTTTTTCTTAAAACATTAAAACTGAACTGATCCGCTCTGAAGTAATTATAAGAATGTAAAACTGCTCGGTTTAAATCGTCAAAATGTAGCTGTTCGATTAATAATAATGAAACATCTGGTTCACACTGTAATAAAGGAGAAACTTTATCGTGGTAACCTATTGGTTCAATTCTTGCACTTGAATATTCGATATTTCGACCAGTTTCTTTTTTGATGAATGAAAAGAATGAATGGTCTTCATATGATGGAACCTGTTTAAAATAATTAGTTGGTAATTTATCAATGCAATAAACTACAGGTTCACCATTTGCTGTTCGAATTCTTTCTACTACGTGCATACGATCATCTTCTGTGATTGTGAAGCTTTTTAAATCTTCTTTCGTAGGAACTAATAGTTTAGAAGATAGGAAGATTGTCCCAGGCTCTTTACCTGCATCAATAATCATTTCTGAAACACTACTTAATTGTTCAATGCCTGTCCTAAAAATTGGTTTCGGTTTCACAAATGTGCCGACCCCATGTCTTCTAACTAAGATATTTTCTTCTTCTAAAACTCTTAACGCTTCTCTTAATGTTGCTCTTGATACTCCAAATATTTTAGATAACTCATACTCTGATGGTAACTTATGATGTGGCAAGTAAATACCATTCTCAATATCTTGTTTTATTCGATCCATCACTTGGAGATAAAGTAATCTGGTGTCTGTTTTAATCTTCATTTCCCATCCCCCAAACTTCGGATTTCAGACATCAGTTGTTAGACATCTGTCGTATAATCCTTCTTTACTATACTGTTATTTTTTACTCATTTCAACACTTTTTTGAAAACGCTTTATTTTTTATTACGTTAATGAATCATTTGTTCATATTTAACATAAAAAAACTCTTATAATCTACAGTTCCACTTAGTGAAAAAGCTAGATTATAAGAGTTTTTGATTTTGGTAAATATAAATCATTTCTCCATAATAATGCTTTTTCCCCATAGTATTGCAAATATTGGTTGCAATGTAGAAACTTCCGACCCATCATGTCGATATTATATGAGGACTATCAATTTATCTGAAGAAATAATATCATTCTATGTCTAAAAATGTCAATAATGTTTCGACATTTTTTTCTTTTTGTTAAGACAACGCTTGCTCATCTTCCACTGGTTTACTAATTAATACTTCCCTAGGTTTACTACCTTCATACGGACCAACTATACCATTATCTTCCATAGAATCAATTAATCTGGCAGCTCTTGTATAACCAATTCTAAATCTTCTTTGTAGTAGTGATACCGAGGCTGATTGCATATTTGTTACTAACTCAACAGCTTCATTATAAAGATCATCATTCACTTCGGATTTCCCATCTTTTTCCTCTTTTACCATCATTTCTTCTTGGTACTGAGCCTTTTGTTGAGAGATTGAAAACTCGACTACTCGTTCAACTTCATCATCAGATAAAAATGCTCCTTGTACTCGGAGTGGTTTAGATGCACCAATTGGTTGATATAACATATCTCCTCTACCTAATAGTTTTTCTGCTCCACCAGTATCAAGTATTGTACGAGAATCTATTTGAGAAGATACACTAAAAGCAATTCGAGAAGGTATATTTGCTTTAATGACACCCGTGATTACGTCAACGGACGGTCTTTGTGTAGCAATAATTAAGTGGATACCCGCTGCACGAGCCATTTGAGCTAATCTAGTGATTGAATCTTCCACGTCACTTGAAGCTACCATCATTAAGTCAGCCAACTCATCAACAATCACGACGATAAATGGTAATAAAGGTTGTTTTGAGTCAGTCATCGTATTATTTTGTTTAGTTAATTCGTTATAACCTTCGATATTTCTAGTACCTGAATGAGAAAAAAGCTCATATCTTCTTTCCATTTCACTAACAACTTTTCGTAACGCTTGTGAAGCCTTTTTAGGATTTGTTACAACCGGAGTTAGCAGATGAGGAATACCATTATATACATTCAATTCAACCATCTTCGGATCGATTAGCATTAGCTTTACTTCAGATGGTTTTGCATTCATTAGGATACTAACAATGATTCCATTTATACATACACTTTTCCCACTACCTGTCGCCCCAGCTACTAATATATGCGGCATTTTATTAAGCTCTGCAAATACAGCATCACCGGCAATATCTTTTCCTAACGATACAGCTAATGGATTTTGTAATTTCGGATTTTTTGCTTCGAGAACTTCTCTAAGTAATACAGTCGTTATATTCGTATTAGGCACTTCAATTCCAACCGCAGATTTACCTGGAATCGGAGCTTCAATACGAATGTCTTTGGCTGCGAGTGCAAGTGCTAAATCATCACTAAGATTTACAATACGACTAACTTTTACACCCGCTTCAGGGTATACTTCATATTTAGTTACTGCAGGTCCATGATGTACTTTTGTTACTGTAGCCTTTACACCAAAACTTTGAAATGTTCTTTCAAGCTTGTCCGCATTTTCCTTTAGTTTGGACTCATTTTCACGTTTTTTAGCACCTTTTGGGTAGGCTAATAAATCCATTGATGGCAATACGTAATCTACCTTATCATCAATTCCTACTTCTGCAACTGGCAATTCGATTGACTGATCGTCTTCCTCTGCAAAATGGGCCTGGACTTGATTTGAATTATTTGCGATTATCAATTTTGGTTCCTTAGGTGCCTGATATGTAGGAGAATATTCGATTTGAATTTCTTTTTTCGGTTCGATGATCCCATCTTCGTATGAATTTTTAACTTGATAATTTATATTGTTACCATTTGACACTTCTTCATCATTATCATTGTCTTCATATGAATCTTTCCTTGTTTTTCTCTTTTGTTTAGCCTCAGCTCGTCTACTAATAGTTTTTTGTTCACGACCACGTTTCCAGAAATTTGTAAAATCCTTCCATGTATCTGAAATTAAATTTCTTACTTTTGGCATTATATATTGATATAAATAACCGCCAAGTGGCTTACCAGTAATAAATAAAACTCCCGCAACAATTGCTATGACTCCGAATAGAATTGCACCGGTTCGATCAAATAAGAAATATAAAACTGCAAAAAGTATCGCTCCAATCATACCTCCACCAAGATCCACCGTACTAATTTTACCTTTGGCTTCAATTAAGAATAAATCTAGCGTACTTTTTATGACAGATTGATCATGAAATTGATTATTTTTTGCTAATAAATCAAATAGAGTAACATGACTAAACATCAATATACTAAAGAAGATTAACAATCCACCAATCGTAATACTCGAAACAAATGGAGGTCTTTTTCGATAAATTATGCTATATGCAGATAAACCGATTATAAAAAGAAAGCTTAGCATGTACCATTCCCCAAAGAAGAATCTCAAGAATAATACAAAGGCTTTACCTACAATACCAAGCTTTAAAATTGTTACGATTGATAGTGCTAAAAATATTAATCCACTAATTTCATACCATATTGAACCATTTCCACTTACTGATTTTCGAGCTTTTGACTTTTGCTGCTTCTGCTTTGCCATGTAATTCACCCCCATCAAAATTTGCAGATTCGCCAAAGAAAGCAGCCTTTTGGCTGCTTTCTTAAATTGAATTTATTATAACATATCAGAACATATGTTTACCATGTATTGTTAATAATTACCTCAAGTTGGAAGAACTAAAATTCTTTGACCAGGTGAATATTGCATAAAATGCTGCGGATCGGTACTTACAATTCTTTTAATTTCAAAAGCTGTACCCCCTACACTATCAACCAACATTGGAACACCATTGTATTCCAAAAACTGCTGCGAGGTGTATTCTTGTTGATCAACGGGAAAAATCGATTCAATTGGCATTATTGTATAAAGAATCAAAATTCATTCTCCTCTTTATTAGACTTTTCTTTTCGTTCATCAATCAATTCCTGCAATTTACTTAATGCTTGCCCAATGCCACCTACATCATCAATTAGTCCATATTTTACTGCATCTCCACCGACTACATTTGAGCCGATATCTCTTGTTAAATTACCTTTTGTAAACATTAATTCCTTGAAACGTTCTTCCGTAATATTTGAATGCTTTGTAACAAAACGAGTTACTCTTTCTTGCATTTTATCAAGATATTCAAACGTTTGAGGTACACCAATTACTAAACCAGTTAGACGAATTGGATGGATCGTCATTGTTGCCGTTTCAGCAATATATGAAAAGTCAGTACTTACTGCAATTGGAACTCCGATACTATGTCCACCGCCTAAAACGATTGATACAGTAGGTTTCGTTAATGTCGCAATCATTTCTGATATCGCAAGACCAGCTTCCACATCTCCACCGACAGTATTTAGAACGATTAATAATCCTTCAATCTTAGGATTTTGTTCAATTGCAACTAATTGCGGGATTAAATGTTCATATTTAGTTGTCTTATTTTGAGGTGGTAATGCTACATGCCCTTCAATTTGCCCAATTATCGTTAGACAATGGATTTTTGAATCATTGCTTGCTGGAACATTTGTTTGTCCTAGCTGTTGAATTTTTTCAACAATGCTCATTTCCTTTTGATCATTTGGCTTTGGAGGTGCTTCTTCGTTTGGAATAGGTGTTTCATTATTTGAATTTGTCAAAACGGTTCCCCCTATCATTTTTCATACAAGTTAGTATGTGAAAATAATAAGGAAATCATACCCATCTTGGAATAAGAAGTACCTCACTTCAATTTAAAATTATACTTCCATTAATATTGGAAGAATCATTGGTCTTCTTTTTGTTTCTTCATATAAATAAGCGCTTAATCCATCTCTAATTGAATTTTTTAATAATGTCCATTCAATTTGATCGTTCTGTAACATTTTTTCTGTAATGTCTTTTACAATTTCAGTTGATCTAGTTATTAATTTTTCGGACTCACGAACATACACAAAGCCACGAGTTATAATTTCTGGACCAGATATGATTGCTTTCTTTTGCTTGTTAAACGTTACCACAACAATTAGTATTCCATCTTGAGAAAGTAGCTTACGATCACGTAATACGATATTTCCAACATCACCGACACCAATTCCGTCAATTAAAACGTTGCCAACATCGACTTTTTCAGTACGAGAAGCTTGACCATTTTTAAATGAAACGATGTCCCCTTTTTCAACAATAAAAATATCTTCTTTTGCCATCCCTACTTCTTCTGCAATATGTGAATGTGCTTTTTGCATTCGATATTCACCATGAACTGGTATGAAATATTTTGGCTTCATCAATTCAAGCATTAATTTTAATTCTTCTTCATAGCCATGACCTGATACGTGTACCTTTTTATAGCCATAGATAACATTTGCACCAGCTCTAAATAATAGATTAACAGAAGATGCAACTAACATTTCATTTCCTGGAATAGCTGTTGCTGCCATTAGTACAGTATCACTTTTTCGGATTGAAACTTGTTTATGCGTACCTTTAGCAATTTTTGAAAGGGCTGCCATTGGTTCTCCTTGTGTACCTGTAGTTAGAATGACAATATCTCTTTCTTTATAATTATCTGTATCAACAACTGAAATCATTAAATCATCAGGAATCGTTAAATAATCTAATTCCTTCGCTATTTCAATCGATTTCATCATACTACTTCCGACCACCGCTAGTTTTCTACCAGTCGCTACACTTGCATTAATAACCTGTTGGATGCGATATATATTTGAAGAAAAGCAAGCTACTAAAACTCTTCCATTTGCATTCATTATTTCTTTTTTAATTTCTTCCGATACTTTCTTCTCAGACCCCGAAAACCCTTGTCTTTCTGCGTTCGTGCTATCAGAAAGCAAACATAATACACCTTTATCTCCTATTAGTGCTAGTTTGCCTAAATCAGCACCTGGATAAGGACTTTTCGATTGATCAAATTTGAAGTCTCCAGTAAAAACGACCGCACCTTGTGGTGTATTTACACAAAATCCAAATGAATCAGGAATACTATGGGTAGTCCTAAAAAAACTAATTGAACTATTTTCAAATGTTAATAAAGTGGTTTCGTCATATAGTTCAAATTGCTCAAGGTTTTTAATACCCTTTTCACTTAATTTTTCTCTTATAAATAAATAAGCTAATTTATTAGTGTAAAACTTTACTTGTGGAAGTTTATTCATAATATATGGAATCGCACCAATATGATCTTCATGTCCATGTGTTATAAAAACACCTACTACTTTATGTGCGTTTTTCTCTAAATAACTTACATCAGGTATGACATAATCTATTCCGTACATTTCTTGGTCAGGAAATTTTAAACCTGCATCTAACACATAAATCAATTCACCAACTTCGACTATATACATGTTTTTTCCGATTTCGCCTACCCCACCAAGGGCAAAAACTTTTACTTGTTGTTCCTTCATTTCCTTCACCACAACCTGTTCCTCCTAGTTAGTTCTTTAAATTTACAGACCGTTCAAAATCTTACAAACATTATATCCTAGTCGGAACAGGTAAAACAAGATACATTCTTCCTTAAATAGGAAAATCGGATTACTTTGGGTATGTATTTTTAATCATTTTTAACGCTCAGGTGGCTATTGCTAACATTGAAAATAAAAATGATTGTTTCCACCTCAACCTTCCTTCTTACGCATAGGAGCAAAGAAGACTTTTCTGCTAAAATAATCAAGTTTTCAGACTTCTTATCTTTTCTTATTCCTCCTTTTACTTCTTCTTAATAAACCAATTAATAAATCTCTCTATGATGAGAAAATTACAAAGGCACCTCTTATGGGTATTGTTCAAAAAATGTCTCATTTTAATAGTTAAATTCTTTTTTTGTAGTGATTCATTGGTCAATTATTTCTCATTACAGGAATATGAATAACTTAGAGAAGGAGGATCTAGATGAATTTTAATGATAGAGAGCCTTCAAGAATGAATCTATCTAAATTCGTAGACGAACTACCAATTCCACCAATTTTAAAACCACGCTGGAAAGATCATTTTTATACTTATTATGAAGTAACGATGACGGAGTTTAAGCAATCGCTCCATCGTGAGTTAAATGACTCGACTGTTTGGGGGTATGAAGGAAGTTATCCTGGACCTACAATTAAAGTAGAAAAAGGTGAGACCGTGTTTATTAAATGGATCAATGATCTACCAGATAAACACTTGTTTCCTATCGACTATACTGTTCATGGTGCCCATAAAGATGTCCCTCAAGTAAGAACAGTAGTGCATGTACATGGTGCTTGTGTTGAGCCTGAAAGCGATGGCTATCCTGAAGCTTGGTTTACAAAAGATTATAAACAAGTTGGACGTTATTTTAGAAAGCAAGTATATCGATACGATAATTGCGATTGCGCATCTACGCTTTGGTACCATGATCATGCACTTGGCATTACAAGACTTAATATTTATGCAGGTTTAGCAGGATTCTATCTAATTAGTGACCATTCGGAAAGTTCATTAAATTTACCGAATGAGAAATATGATATCCCGCTATTGATACAAGATAAAAGTTTTAATCATGATGGTTCACTTTATTATCCAGAACAACCAGATCAACCAATCAAAGTACTACAAACGTCTATTATTCCTGAATTTGTTGGTGATACAGTGATAGTGAATGGTAAAGTTCATCCTTATTTAAACGTGGAACCAAGAAAATATCGATTTAGGTTATTAAACGGTTCTAACACACGCTTTTTTCGAATTACGCTTGATTCTGGTCAACTTATGTATCAAATCGCAACAGAGCGTGGATTCATGCAGCATCCGATTGGCATAAATGAGCTTATGTTATCACCTGCAGAACGAGCAGAAGTAATCATCGATTTTACTAATCTTGGAGGTAAGAAGATTACTATGAAGAATGATGCTCCTACCCCATTTCCAACTGGAAGACCTGTTGATGAAAATACTGGAACTGTGATGCAGTTTAAAGTTACTTTGCCATTATCAAACGTGGATACGAGTATGATACCAGCTTATATGGTGCCCGTTCCAAAAATAAATGAACTGTCTGCTTCAATGAAGCGATACTTAACATTAGATCACAAGATGGATCAGTTTGGACGAGAAATTATGTTATTGGATAATAAACATTGGGATGCACCTATTTCAGAAAATCCGAAATTGGGAACGATCGAAATATGGTATTTAATTAACTTAACGCCAGATTCTCATCCTATCCATCTTCACTTAATTGATTTCCAAATCTTAGATCGAAGAAACTTTGATGTAGAAAAGTATAAAAAAGAAAGGATCATTCTTTACACAGATCCACCGACTCCACCTGAACCACATGAATGTGGATGGAAGGACACTGTTCAATCTAATCCAAACCAAGTAACTAGAATAATCATGAGGTTTGGTCCATTCACAGGATTATATGTTTGGCACTGTCATATGTTGGAACACGAGGACTATGAAATGATGAGACCATTTATTGTGATTCAATAAGAGATTTCGGAGTTTTGGGTTTGAATCCATACAATAAAAAACCACTTACGCCATCCGAAATTGGATTGTACGTAAGTGGTTTTGTTATTAATTATTTTGTAATGCTTCGTCTAATTTATTTATTAAAATACTTAAAGTTGTACGTTCAGCTTCTGAAAGTGGTACAAGCGGTAAACGAACTCCACCAACATCTAAACCTTTCATTTGTAAAGCTGTTTTGATTGGACCTGGACTTGGAGCCATGAAGAATCCATCAAATAATGGTAATAGTTTACGGTGTAAGAATTGCGCTTTCGCCATATCTCCTGTGAAGAAGCTTTCAGCTAATTGCTGCATTTCATTTCCTAACACGTGAGACGCAACTGAAACCGTTCCCTTTGAACCAATTGCAAATGCAGGAAGCGTTAGGCCGTCATCACCACAATATAATTCAAAATCTTCAGGAGTACGGTCAATAATTTCTGTCATTATGCTTAAGTTACCAGTAGCATCTTTAATTGCAACTACATTTTGAATTTCTGCTAATCTTACAACTGTATCTACTGTAAGGCTGGCAACTGTTCTGCCTGGTACATTATATAACATTACAGGTAGTTCAGTACTTTCAGCCGCTGCTTTAAAGTGTTGATATAGTCCTTCTTGGTTTGGTTTATTATAATAAGGTACAACAACCATAATTGCATCTACTCCTAAAGCAGATACCTTTTTCGTTAATTCAACTGTTTCACGAGTATTATTACTTCCAGTACCCGCGATTACAGGGACTCTTCCTTCTGCAGCTGAAACAACATGACTAATTAATGCTAATTTTTCTTCAGAAGTTAATGTTGGAGATTCTCCAGTTGTTCCACAAACTACGATTGAATCCGTTCCATTCTCAATTAAGTAGTTCACAAGTTTTGTTGTTTTTGCAAAATCAATATTACCTTTTGAATCAAAAGGTGTTACCATCGCTGTTGAAATTTTACCAAATCTACTCATTGTTCCACTCCGATCAAAAATTAATCCATTTTAACAGAACTAAGTTCAAATGCATCATGAAGTGCAGTAACCGCATCGACCATATCTTCATTTTTGACAAGCACCCAAATAGTTGTGTGACTGTCAGCTGATTGTAAAATTTGAATACCTTTTTCAGCTAATGCAGTTACAATTTTTGAAGTTACGCCGGGTACTCCTGCAATTGCAGCTCCAACTATTGATACTTTTGCACATCCTGTTGTGTATGAAGGCTCATAGCCAATACCTTTTAATACATCAATCGCTTTTGAAGCAACTTCATCACTTACAGTGTATACTACACCATTAGGTGAGATATTAATAAAGTCTACACTTATTCCTTTATTTGCCATTGCTTTAAATACTTGAGAATGTAAATCAAAAGTATGTTCCTTTGAAGTTACTCTAATTTGCGTAACATTCGGTACATGTGCGATCCCTGTAATTAAACGGTCTTGAATATTTTCACCAATAATTCGTTGTGTAGGATTCGATGTTACTAGTGTACCTAAACTATTTGAATAAGTTGAACGAATGCGAATAGGTACTTTCCCTTGCATCGCGATTTCTACAGCCCTAGGATGAATTACTTTCGCTCCTTGATATGCCATATTACAAATTTCTGCATAAGTAACAACTGCTAAAGGTCTTGCTTCTTTTACGATCCTTGGATCTGCAGTCATTACGCCTTCAACGTCAGTAAATATCTCGATTGTTTCTGCGCCAACAGCAACCCCAAGTGCAGAAGCTGAAGTATCACTTCCACCTCTACCTAATGTCGTAATATCACCATTAGATGTTGATCCTTGGAATCCTGCGACTACTACAACATCAAAGTTTTCAAGCTCTTTAATTAGACGGCCACATTTCATATCAAGAATTTTTGCATTTCCAAATTCATCATTTGTTCGGAAACCTGCTGATGCACCTGTCATTGCCATCGCATGAATACCGTTTTCATTTAATAAATTTGAAAAAACAATTGATGAAATTGTTTCACCACATGACATTAATAAATCAAGTTCTCTTTGTGTAACCTTACTTTTTTTTGCGCCAACTAAATTTAATAGTGTATCTGTTGCATATGGTTCACCTTTTCGTCCCATAGCAGAAACTACTACTACTAATTTATATCCTTTTTCTAATGCTTCTTTTATATGCTTAAGTGCGTGCTTTCTACCATTTTCGTCACGTACTGAAGTCCCTCCAAATTTTTGGACTAATATTTTCATTCTTGCACCTCTCTAGCAGTTTTCACTAAATGATGCTTAACTCAATTAATCTTTCAGCAATTTGCACTGAATTCCAAGCAGCACCTTTTAATAGATTATCTGAAACGATCCATAAATGGAATCCAAAAGGATTATCTAGGTCTTTACGGATACGTCCTACAAATACTTCATTACTTCCAATACTGTAAAATGGCATTGGATATAGTTGTTGTTCTGGATCATCTTGTAAAACGATTCCAGGTGCATCACTTAAAAGTGATTTAAGTTCAGCTACCGATACTTCTTTATCAACTTCAATGTAAACTGACTCAGAGTGACCAGAAATTACAGGAAGTCTTACACAAGTTGCACTAATTTGTAATTCAGGTAAATGCATGATTTTTTTAGTTTCATTAATCATTTTCATTTCTTCATAAGTATATCCATTCTCAGTAAATACATCGATTTGTGGAATTGCGTTAAAAGCAATTTGATAATGTTTCTCACCACTTTTTACCGGTAATACTGATGGAGTTGCTTCTTCACCATTTAAGAATGCTTGCGCTTGTTCCTTTAAGGCTTCAATTGCTGTTACTCCAGCACCAGAAACGGCTTGGTAAGTTGAAACTACTACTTTATTTAAACCAATTGATTGACGAATTGGTTCTAGGGCAACAACCATTTGGATTGTTGAACAGTTAGGATTTGCAATAATACCTTTATGATTAAATAAATCTTTGTCATTTACTTCAGGTACAACTAAAGGTACATCTTCAGCCATTCTAAATGCACTAGTGTTATCTACTACTACTGCCCCTCTTTTAACTGCTTCAGGAGCTAGATCTTTTGATACTGAGCCACCAGCACTAAATAAAGCAATATCTACACCTTCAAAAGCTTCAGGAGTAGCTTCTTGAACGATTACTTCTTCACCTTTATATGTTAATTTTGTTCCTGCAGAACGTTTTGAAGATAAATATTTAATTTCTTTTACTGGAAAATTTCTTTTCTCCAATGTTGCAATCATTTGTTGTCCAACTGCTCCAGTTGCACCTACTACAGCTACTACATAACTTTGCTTATTCCCCACTTTTTTTTGCACCATCCCTGTTTTCACTTTTATTAAATAGTTTACGTCAAATGAAGTTTATATTCAAAGGTTTTCGCTTGAATAATTCTTTTCATAGTAACGAGTATGTATCCTAATGACACATACTCAATTTTCTTCATTCTAACATAGAAAAAATAATTCAGTCCTATTTTTTCTAAAATATTTATTGTAGATCGCGATATTTTTCAACTAAAACAGGTTGAAGTTGATTTCCTTGAATAGAAGATTTCACCGTATCAAGTAATGAATCCATTCTTGCCACTAATGAATTCGGTTTTTTTATTGGATCATCTTGACCAAAGGGAATAAAATAGATATTTTTTGTACTCATTAAACGCATTAAATTATGACTTAGATGATAATACCAATCTAAATGGGATATCTATGGTTTGGGACATAATAATTGACTTTAAAAGGAGTCGATTAAAGGATTTAAAAGGGGATTGAAACAAAAAATTAAGCTTAGGAAAATAATTTTTAATATCTCACCCTAATGATTGTAATGAACGATATATTTAGCGTAAACAGTATCAAGTTGTTTTTTAATGCAAGTATGATAAAAGGTTTGTTTATAATCAGTAAATAACACCTTTAAAAACCGATCTCTAATTGATTTAATCGTCATATTATGAAAACGTAAATAGGTTTCTGTCCAAAACACCATATTCTTTGAAAAAGTTTCATCGTCTATTTCAAAAAATTTCCGTACAGCTCGAATACCAATATTCCCCATCAAAACAGTTACATCCTCCACGTCAACATTTGCATCTAGTTCAAAAATAATAATCTCATAATCGTTTCTAGTTCTATTATTTGTATCTTTAAGTGAATATCCTATTAATTCACCATTTGTAAGATTAAAAGCAACTACACCTTTAGCATAATCTAAAGCCCAGTTATTATATGCTAGTTCTAATACATCTTTTATTCTTACATTTAAAATTAATTGATCGGCAAGCTTTCGTTCGATCAATTTTCCCATTGTAAAAAATTGTTTTTTTAAATGATATTCGATAATAACCAACATCCCTCTCTATGATGAATATTTAGAATCACTATCACTATAATTACGATCGTTATGTAAAAAAAATGACAGATTTTTGAAGAATCTGTCTCAGAATTTTTCTGAAATACATGAATCATCTTAATTATGGTCATTATTATATCTGCAGATAAATTAATTGCATATTTAGTTTTTTACCGTTATAAAAGTACAAAAAATATTGTTTCCCTTAAGAATTAAGTCATTTGGAAAAATAGCTAATTCTTCATAGAACAATCATAACGATTAAATAAAAAAAGCACCCTTTTTTAGGTGCTTGCTAAATTCATCTTACTGATCATCTTTCTTATACAATTCGTCTTTAACAATCTTCCAGCCAATCGTATGAATTTCTTCAATAATTTTCTTTCTAATTTCTTCTGTGACATCATTTGGCGCAATTATATTCACTTTTGTTTTTCCAAATTGATAGGTAGCAGTAAATTCTGTTGGTTTACTCAGTATCACCACCCCCATAATTCATTGTATGTTTTGTTTTATTACGGACTACCCAACTTTTTGTTGCCTATTGATTCAAAAATTAATTAATTCCTTAATTAGACATATATATAGTCTATGAGGTGATTAAATGGAACGAGTTGCATTGTACTTGCGTAAAAGTCGGGCAGATTTAGATGCAGAGGCTAGAGGTGAAGGTGAGACCTTATCAAAGCATAAGGAGCAGCTTTTAAAATTCGCGAAGGAAAATGATTTAAAGATAATTTGTATCCGGCAGGAAATTGCATCTGGTGAATCACTTGTTTACCGGCCAGAAATGTTAAAGCTTTTACAAGAAGTTGAAGAATTTAATTATGATGGTGTGTTAGTAATGGATATGGACCGTCTTGGACGCGGTAATATGAAGGAACAGGGTATTATTTTAGAGACGTTTAAATCATCTAGAACAAAAATTATTACACCAAGAAAGACCTATGACCTCCATGATGAGTTTGATGAGGAATACAGTGAATTTGAGGCATTTATGGCGCGAAAAGAATTAAAAATAATTACTCGTAGGCTTCAAAGAGGTCGAGTTTTATCAGTCCAAAGAGGAAATTATTTAGGAACCTATGCACCTTATGGATATGAGCTTTATGAAACGAAGGAATTCCGTTCATTACGTATTAATAGCAATCAGGCAAAGGTAGTAAAAAGTATTTTTGAATGGTATACGAAGGATTTGATTGGTGCAAATGAAATTGCGAACCGTTTAAATCAAATGAATATCCCTTCCTATACTGGAAAAAAATGGAGTTACCATTCCATTTTGGAGATGATAAAAAATCCTATTTATACTGGGAAGGTGACTTGGAATAAAAAATCAAGTAAAGGTATAAGAAAACCAAAATCTGACTGGTTAATTGTTGATGGAAAACATGAAGCAATCATTGATCATGTAATATACAATTTGGCACAAGATATTTTAAATAGTCGATACCATGCTCCTTATAATAGTAAATTAAGTAATCAGCTAGCTGGAATAATTTTTTGTAGTAAATGCGGATCAAAATTACAGCAGCGTTATCCAAAAGGTAAGCCTAGACAAATCGTGTGTACAAATAACCGTTGTAACACTCGCTCTTCGTATACTCATTTAATTGAAGAGAAACTCTTACAAGGGTTAGAAATTTGGTTAAAAGAATACAAAATAAGTTTTACGAATCAAACCGTCGAGGAAGATTTTGAGGTAATTAATTTAAAAAAGCAAGCACTTAAACAAATCGAAAATGATTTAAATGAATTAGTAAATCAAAAAAATAATTTATTTAATTTACTAGAGCGTGGTGTTTATGATGAATCGATTTACAATGAACGTTCTGAAATCCTCTCAAATCGACTAAAAGAACTTTCAAATAGTAAGACGTTAATTTTGGATGAACTGGCTAAATATCACAATAGAGAGTTGCTAAACGAACAATTTATTCCAACCTTTGAAAAAGTGTTAGATTTATATTACAAAACAACTGATATAGAACTAAAAAATCGTCTCCTTAAATCAGTTTTATTTAAAGTTGAGTATCAAAAAGAACCACATCAAAAACTAGATGATTTTACACTTATACTTTACCCGAAGCTCCCTAGGTGATCTTGTTAACTGATTTGGTATTACCATCTAAGTCACATTAAATTAGTTCCATTTAAACCTAAAGCATCGTTTGTAGAAATACCTAAAACAACAGGCTTTCCATTTCTCAATGTAGCCTTAGCTGCCATTAATACAGGGCTATCAGTTTGAGCATTAGCAAACTTACTCATTGAATTTCCTGTTAACGGTGCAATTACCATACAATCTAATTGTACTTTTGGACCAAATGGTTCTGCTCCTACAATTGAATCAACTGTTTTACGCCCTGTAATTTCTTCTATTTTTTCGATCCAGTCTTCTCCTACACCAAATCGTGTTGTTGTGCTTTTTACAGTAAAAGTAACAACAGGGTATACGTCAGCTCCATCATCAACTAACTTTTGAATTTGAGGTACTACCTCTTCATAAGTACAATGTGATCCTGTAATACCAAATCCAATTTTCTTGCCTTTCAACGTCATTTTGGTTGCTCCTTCCTTTTGTCTAAATCTACTTTTAATAGCTGTGTTAGTACGTTTCCAATTATTTGACCTGCTGTTTTAGGAGCAACGATTCCTGGTAAACCTGGTGCTAATAATGCCTTAATACCTCTTTTTTCAGCATAACGAAAATCTGTTCCACCTGGTTTAGATGCTAAATCAATGATCAGTGCATGTGGTTGTAATCTTGAAATGACACTTGCTGTAACGATTTGAACTGGAACAGTATTAATGACAACATCGACATCCTTTAAGGCTTCTTCAATGTTCTTGAATTCAAAAGCTTCTAAGCCCATTTCAACAATTCTAGCAATATGTTCTGATTTACGAGCTCCTACTTTTACTTTTGCACCCAAACTATGAAAAGTCCTCGCGACACTCATTCCTGTACGACCTAAACCTAATACGGCTACTTTCGAATTATGAATTGTATATTCCGTATGTTGAATGACCATCATGATCGTACCTTCAACTGTCGGAATACTATTATAAATAGCTACATCGTCTCGTTCAAATAATTTTACTAACTTTCGATTTGAAGCTGTAACTATACTATCTAAGTAAGAGTTACTTATTCCAGAGTAAATCGTACAATGCGAAGGAGTACTGTCTAAAATTTCTTTTGTCAGCACGACTTTCTCATTTGAAAAAATTGTATCGACAACTCCTTCATTATTCGTACCTGGTACAGGTAGAAGGATTGCATCTAGATCTTTAAAATCTGCATCTGCTATTAATTCTTTTGATGCACTGGTAAAGCCACTATCTAATTGTTCAAAACCTATTAATGTTACCTTTGCGTCTAACTCTGTTAACTTCCGAATAACTTCCAGCTGTCTGGCGTCCCCACCAATAACAGCAATATGCAAGCCAGTTAACATGCAGCATTCACCTTCTTTACTTCACTATGGTAAATGGAAATTAATCTCTGTAAGCAGGACTACCGCCTAACATCTTTCTCCTAAATATCTTATGAATCTTCCATTGCATTGGTGAAGATTCTTTCTAAAATTAAGGTGCAGTAATGAAAAACTGTTAAAACACTCTTTCTCTTACTCTTTATTTGAAAAATAAAAAGAGGATCCTATACGGGAACCTCTAATTTATCAACTTATTGTTTAATATTTGTTGGAATTACTCCATCAGGGCTTACTAATGAAACTGCATATTCGTCAGTAAATACAAACTTCGCAATATCATTTACCTTATCAATTGTTACACCATCAATTAGTTGAATTACTTCATCTAAAGTACGGTGGTTACCTAGCATTAATTCATTTTTACCATTTCGGCTCATTCTACTATTTGTACTTTCTAAACCTAACATTAAATTACCTTTTAATTGCTCTTTACAATTATTTAATTCTTTTTCTGTTATTCCATCTGCATTTAATACTTTTAAGGTTTCTTGGATTGTTTCAAATAATTGATTTATTTGGCTTTTTCCAGTACCCGCATAAATTGCAACTGTACCGCTATCATGGTATGCAGAGTGATAAGAGAAAACTGAATATGCAAGACCTCTTTGCTCACGTACATCTTGGAATAATCGACTACTCATACTGCCACCAAGTATATTATTTAAGGCAATTAATGGATATAAATCGCTATGTCCAAGTTCAAGACCCCTATAGCCAACACAAAGATGTGCTTGCTCTGTTTCTTTTTTGCGAGAAATTTGTCCATAATGTATTGTAGGGATTCCAAAGTTTATATCTTTCTTTTTACCCTCATAATTTCCAAATAAATCTTCAACACGTTTAATAAAGGATTCATCAATATTACCCGCAATTGAAATAACTACTTGATCTGGAGTGTAAAAATCCTTCATGTACTGACGTAAAGTATCGCCGTTAAAAGATTTTAATGTTTCTTCTGTACCTAAAATTGGATAACCTAATGGATGATTTTCATACATAACTTTACTTAATAAATCATGAACTAAATCATCTGGTGTATCGTCATACATTTTGATTTCTTCAAGTACTACATTTTTTTCTTTTTCTAATTCACCTTCATCAAAAGTAGAATTAAAAAACATATCTCCTAGGACTTCTAACGCGTAATCAGCATGAGTATCTAACACTTTAGCATAATAACAAGTATATTCTTTTGAAGTAAATGCATTCACTTGTCCACCAATTGAATCGAAACTTTCAGCGATTTCTTTCGCATTGCGTGTTTTAGTGCCTTTAAAAAACATATGCTCAAGAAAATGTGAAACACCATTCAGTTCTGACGTTTCATTGCATGAACCTGTTTTAATCCAGACTCCAAGTGCAACTGAACGGACAGTTGAAATATTTTCTATTACTACTCTGACTCCATTTTTACAAGTATGTCGTACAATCATGTAATGCCTCCTATGTATACACCATCTATTTACACTTTTGTAATAAGATTGAAAAATTTAACTATATTTTACAATCATCTTAACAAAGCTGAAAGTAATTGTCATTTGTTTTCAACTTTTTTAATTGTATCGTACCGTTTTTCATCTAATAAAGTTGAAATATCTACAACTTTTCTACCTGATGCCTCTATTTTTGTGATAAGTTCATCAAGTGCCTCAGCTGTCGGTTTTGTTGGATGCATAAGAACGATTGTACCATTGCCTACTTTTTTCATTACACGATTAATAATGACTTCTTTTCGAGGTTTCTGCCAATCAATCGTATCTGCTGTCCACATAATTGTTTTCATGCCTAAATTTGAAGCGATTTTAACTACTTCATCACGATAACTACCGCTTGGAGGGGCAAACCATACAACTTTTTGATCGGTTGTAGCTAGTATAACTGAATTTGTTTCCGTTATTTCATTTCTTATTTGCTGACTACCTAATCTTGCCATATCGGGATGTGTATAAGAATGGTTCCCAACTTCTTGGTCTGCAGCAGTGATCAGTTTAGCGACTGTTGGATTATTCTTTACCCATCTACCCTCGAGAAAGAATGTTGCTTTTGCATTGTGCTTCTTTAATACTTCTAACATTTTCGGAATAAATTCATTACCCCATGCAACATTTATTGTAAATGCTACCATTGGTTTATCAGGATTCCCTTTATACACTGGTGATGGTGGTAAATCCTTTAAATGAACTTTTGGAGAAACTTCTTTAAATACTAGTTTATTCTGATCAAACTTACCTTTTGACTTCATTTTCTTATATGACGCATTAATATCAATTGCTAAACCGTTATAGCCGGGTATTGCTTTCCAAACCGAGTCCACATAAGCATCTTTTGGAGGTATCTCGAAAGTTGGCGCTTTTGTTTTGATTTCTTCATATAATCCATTTGTTTTAGTTGTTACAAATGACGATTTTGAAGTTAAGTTCTTCACGTATTGATTAGTATATTGATTTCTAACTACTAAAATTGCTAGAAATAATGCAATAACGATTGCTATGACTTTTAACCGACTTTTACTCATTTCCTGACACCCTCCTACTAGAAGGAATATGATATTTTTTAATAAAATAGAACAAGCTTTCTACAACTTATGTACGAATAAAATAGTAATAACTAATTCATCTGGTAATTTCTAGTTCTACTTTTCTTATTGTAACCAAAAAATTTTTACACACACATTAAATTCTGGAAAATTAAAAGAGTGGGATTTAGAATAGGAGTGGAAGTAAAATAAATAAAAAAAACAGATTCATTTTTTAAAATGTACCTGTTTTTTTTATTTATTAAGGAAGACTAACGCCTTCCGCTTTTCTAGTTTTGCTCAGCTTTTTCTTTTTGTTCCTTTAATACAGCTTTGCGAGATAGGTTTACTCGTCCTTGCTTGTCGATTTCGGTTACTTTTACTAGGATTTCGTCTCCAAGTGAAACTACGTCTTCAACTTTTGCAATGCGTTCTTCTGCAAGTTCAGAAATATGGACTAATCCATCTTTACCTGCAAAGATTTCAACGAATGCGCCGAATTTTTCAATTCGTTTTACTTTACCCATGTATAATTGACCTACTTCTACTTCACGAACAAGGTCTTCGATAATTTGTTTTGCACGTTCATTCATAGGTTGGTCTACAGATGAAATAAATACTGTTCCATCTTGTTCGATGTCAATTTTCACGCCAGTTTCTTCAATAATTTTATTGATTTGTTTTCCACCAGGTCCAATAACATCTTTAATTTTATCTGGGTTAATTGTCATCATTAAGATTTTTGGAGCAAACTCAGATAAAGCAGTTCTTGGTTCGCTAATTGTAGCTAGCATTGAATCAAGAATTTGCATACGACCAATTTTTGCTTGTTCTAATGCTTCTTTTAAAATTTGTTCTGATAAACCTTCAATTTTAATGTCCATTTGAAGTGCAGTTACACCTTTAGCTGTTCCTGCAACTTTAAAGTCCATGTCACCTAAATGATCTTCCATACCTTGAATGTCTGTAAGAACTGAATAATGTTCACCAGATTTAATTAATCCCATTGCAATACCTGCAACTGGTGCTTTAATTGGTACACCAGCATCCATCATTGCTAGAGTACTTGCACAAATACTTGCTTGTGAAGTAGAACCGTTTGATTCAAGTACTTCTGATACAAGGCGGATTGTGTATGGGAAATCTTTTTGATCTGGAATACTTGGCTCAAGTGCTCTTTCACCTAATGCTCCATGTCCAATTTCACGGCGACCTGGTCCACGAATTGGTCCTGTTTCACCAACACTAAATTGTGGGAAATTATAATGATGCATAAAACGTTTTGATTCTTCTATGCCTAATCCATCAAGAATTTGCACGTCACCTAGTGCACCTAGCGTACAAATGCTTAGTGCTTGAGTTTGTCCACGAGTGAATAAACCAGAACCATGTGTACGTGGTAATAAACCAACTTGTGATGATAATGGACGGATTTCATCTAATTTTCTTCCATCAGGACGAACTTTTTCAACTGTGATTAAACGACGCACTTCTTCTTTTACTAGCATTGAAAGGATTTCTTTAACTTGTCCAATAATCTTTTCTTCTGCTTCATTTTCTTCAAACTGAAGAACAACGCGTTCTTTCACTTCATTGATCGCAGCTTCACGAGCATGTTTTTCATGAACTTGAATAGCTGCATTTAATTCTGTTTCACAAATTTCACGAATTTGTTTTTCTAATTCAGCATCAAGTTCATGAAGCTGAATTTCCAATTTTTCTTTTCCAACTTGTGCTACTATTTTTTCTTGGAATGCAATTAATTTTTTAATTTCTTCATGACCAAACATAATTGCTTCAAGCATTACTTCTTCTGGCACTTCATTAGCTCCAGCTTCAACCATGTTAATTGCATCTTTCGTTCCAGCAACTGTTAAATGAATGTCACTGTTTTCAGCTTGCTCAACAGTTGGATTAATAATAAATTCGCCATTTATACGACCAACTACAACGCCAGCAATTGGTCCGTTAAAAGGAATGTCAGATACGCATAGAGCTAATGAACTACCAAACATAGCAGCCATTTCTGATGAACAATCTTGATCAACGCTCATTACCATACTGATTACTTGTACTTCATTACGGAATCCATCTGCAAATAATGGTCGAATTGGGCGGTCAATTAGTCGACTCGCTAATATTGCTTTTTCACTCGGTCTGCCTTCACGTTTAATAAATCCACCAGGAATTTTACCTACTGCATATAAACGCTCTTCGTAGTTTACTGTTAATGGGAAAAAGCTAACTTTTTTAGGTTCCTTTGATGCAGTTGCTGATGATAATACGACTGTATCTTCGTATCTTACTAAAACTGCTCCATTTGCTTGCTTTGCTAATTGTCCTACTTCAACAGTAAGAGTTTTACCAGCAAGCTCCGTGGAAAAAACGTGCTTTTGTTGTTCCATATGGTATAAATACCCCTCTCTAATTTACAATTCAAAGTCTAAACTAATTATGTAAAAAAATCGTATATTCTCTATTATCTCCTATGTTTAGTAAAGAAATCAACTAACGAGAAAAAGAGAATAAATATTTATAAATTTAAAATACAATTGATCAGTAATTTTAAATCGATATGTATAAGAAAAAGCGGGAAGAATCCCGCTTTTTTTTAAAGTATCAAATTAATACTCGAAATTAACGACGTAAACCTAATTTGTTAATTAATTCACGGTAACGAGTAATGTCTTTGTTACGTAAGTAGTTAAGTAAGTTACGACGCTTACCAACCATTTTTAATAAACCACGACGAGAGTGGTGATCTTTTTTGTGAGTACGTAAGTGCCCATTTAAAGAGTTAATGTTTTCAGTTAAAACTGCAATTTGAACTTCTGGAGAACCAGTATCGTTCGCATGAGTTTTGTAAGTGCTGATAATTTCGTTTTTACGTTCTTGAGTTAATGCCATGTTTTTTCACCTCATAATAATATTATTGAACACCTATCACCTAGCAGTCGTCGGTGAATCGATTTGCCAAGCAACGGTTTTTCAAGTACTTTACTAATATTACATTGTTTTAATTATAAAAGCAAGTATTCTAAAATAGTTATTCTCTGAAATAACTTTTTACTGTTTCACGATCTTTTTGTAATTGATCGATTAATTCATTTATACCATTAAACTTCTTTTCATCACGTATTCTAGCATACCAAAAAATTTCAACTTCTTTTCCGTATATATCTTCATTAAAATCAAAAATATTTACTTCAATTGTTTGTTTTTGGAACTCATGATAGAAAGTTGGTTTGTATCCAATATTACACATACCTTCATATAATTCACCGTTAACAATACATTTTACAGCATAAACACCTACTGAAGGTAATGCATACGGAATTGAAACAGAAATATTAGCTGTTGGAAATCCAATTGTTCGACCACGTTTGTCACCATCTACAACGATCCCTTTAATTTGATACTGTCTGCCAAGTAAGTGGGTTGCTTCTTCCATTTCACCAGCTTTTATCGCTTCTCTAATTCGAGTTGAACTTACTTTCTCATCGTCTAAAACGAATTTTGAAATTGTTGATTGTGAAAATTCACCTCTAGAATGAAATGGTAATGATTCCATATTCCCTTTACCATATTTTCCAAATGAAAAATCAAATCCAGCAACAACATGTTTTGCATTTAAAGAAATAATGTATTGATCGACAAATTCTTGTGGTAGAAGGGAAGCAAATTCCTCTGAAAATTCAACAACAAATAATTGGTCTACACAAAGTTTCTCCATCCACTTCACTTTTAGCTCCAAAGGTGTCAAATAGGAAATCGCATCATCACGATTTCCGAGAATTGCAGATGGATGTGGATCGAATGTCATCACTGATAATAATAATCCTTTTTCATCCGCAATTTCTTTAGCAGCTTTTATGACTTGTTGATGACCTTTATGTACTCCATCAAAAAAGCCAAGTGCTAAGACCGTTTCTTTACAATCTTCTTTTTTTATTGAATGAGGATGGGTGATTTTTATTATTTTTGTCATATATATCACCTTTTCTATAATCAAGTCTCTTTTCCCATTATAGAACAATGAATAAAATTTATATAGTTTTTTCTATTGGTTATGAAATACTCTTGTCGGTTTAATTACATTAATATTTTTAGGGTTTGGAGTGTACATTGCAATAATTCTATTATTTTCATTGTAGACTGCAATATATTCTCCTTCCTTACAGTTCATCGTATTAGGAAAAAATCCACCATTAAATACTCTTACTTCTTCTTCAGCGGTCACATTTAGACGTGGATACTCATTAAGAGCTTGCTCCATCGATAACATTACACGGTCTAATGTAAAATCATTAGCATTTTCTTCTAATTCAGCAAAAGTAACGCAATCATCAATCGTAAATGCGCCTGCTTTTGTTCTAGTTAAATAAGACATATGAGCAGGGAATCCTAAAAGTTCACCAATTTGAACAGCTAAAGTTCTAATATATGTACCTTTACTACAGAAAACTTCAAATTTAAAAGAAATTGTCTCTCCTTCGAATACTTCTCGATCATCAAGTAGAATAATTTCAAATATTGTAACCGTTCTAGTTGGACGTTCAACTTCAATTCCAGCCCTAGCGTATTCATATAGCTTTTTGCCATTTACTTTTACAGCAGAGTACATAGGAGGAGTTTGACTGATATCTCCTGTTAATTGATTTAATACATTTAAAATTTCTTCACGAGTAATAACTCGATCAACCTTCTTTTGATCAATAATTTCACCATGAGAATCCTCAGTTGTTGTAGAAAACCCTAAAGTAATTTCACCAATATATTTTTTCCGATCATCGGTTAAATATGGTATTAGCTTTGTAGCTTCACCTACACATATCGGCAAGACGCCCGTTACTTCTGGATCAAGGGTTCCTGTATGACCGACTTTTTTTGTCTTTAAAATCTTTCTTATTTTAAAGACACAATCATGAGAGGTAAGACCCGCTGGTTTATTCAGTGCAATTACACCATTCATCTTATCACCTATTGTTTATTTTTTAGCATGATGAAAAATGGATAGACGAATCACTCGCCTATCCATTCATTATCAGTTATTCTCTTTATTAATTTGAGTTAGCAATGTCTCAATTCGATTACCATAATCGACTGATTCATCAAATTCAAAAATTAATTCTGGTGTCTTACGTAAACGAATACGTTGACCAATTTCAGAACGAATAAATCCTTTTGCTTTCGCTAATCCAATTAATGTATTTTGACGTTGTTCATCGTCACCTAATACTGAAATATAGACTTTAGCTTGTTGTAGGTCACCTGTTACTTGAACATCAGTAACTGTTACGAAGCCGATTCTTGGATCTTTAATTTTTCTACCGATAATCTCACCAAGTTCTTTCTTCATTTGTTCCCCAACACGATGTGCTCTTACTTTCATACTTTCACCTCAATCTTACAAAGCAAAACAATTCGTGCTTTCATACGATTAGTTTAACTAATTGTATAAATAATTATTTATTATGCTGAACTTATTCAAATGTGATAAGTCCATTATTTATTTCCAATTTTAAAATCATTTTTTAAAAGAAGATATTGTTATGTCTAGTTCCAGCGACTTGCCCCTCGAGGTCATAAGCCAATGC
>NZ_JBHVQN010000002.1:0-769402 GCF_042886615.1 Gottfriedia sp. NPDC057991 | reverse complement strand
GACCAGTTAAGGTTAAAAACCAACCTTATCTGGTCCTTGTCTTATGCTTGTCGGGGCAGAGCGAGTCGCTTCCACTTTTCGTTATGTCTAGTTCCAGCGACTTGCCCCTCGAGGTCATAAGCCATTGACCAGTTAAGGTTAAAAACCAACCTTATCTGGTCCTTGTCTTATGCTTGTCGGGGCAGAGCGAGTCGCTTCCACTTTTCGTTATGTCTAGTTCCAAAAGCTAGCTCTTCGGTAATATTCCAACTACTTTCGAAGTGGACAAACCACCACTTCGAAAGTTGTCGGAGATATTCCATTCAGAGCTGGGCAAGCTTTTTCCACTTTTCGTTACTTACGTTTAATTTCTTCCATTACGTAAGCTTCGATTACGTCGCCTTCTTTAATATCATTGTATTTCTCGATCGTGATACCACATTCGTAGTTTGTTGCTACTTCTTTAACGTCATCTTTGAAACGTTTTAGTGTGTCTAATTGACCTTCGAATACAACGATACCATCACGAATTAAACGTACACCGCTGTCACGAGTGATTTTTCCATCAGTTACATAACATCCAGCAATTGTACCAACTTTTGATACTTTGAATACTTGACGAACTTCTGCTTGACCGATTACTTTTTCTTCAAACTCTGGGTCTAACATACCTTTCATCGCAGATTCAATCTCTTCAATTGCTTTGTAAATAATACGGTGTAATCGAACATCTACATTTTCTAAATCTGCAGTACGTTTTGCATTTACATCAGGGCGTACATTGAAACCAATAATAATTGCATTAGATGCTGAAGCTAAAATTACATCTGATTCAGTAATTGCACCAGCGCCTGTGTGGATGATTTTAACTTTTACGCCTTCTACTTCAATTTTTTGTAATGAAGCAGCCATTGCTTCGACAGAACCTTGAACGTCTGCTTTTACAATTAGATTGATTTCTTTTACATTACCTTCTTGAATTTGAGCAAATAAATCTTCAAGAGATAATTTTGAGCTTTCGCTACGTTGTTGAAGAACTGCTTGTGAAGCACGTGCTTCACCAACTTGACGCGCGCGTTTCTCGTCAGCAAATACCATAAAACGGTCACCTGCTTGAGGAACTTCATTTAAACCAGTAATTTCAACTGGCATTGATGGACCAGCCTCTTTAATTCGACGACCTAAGTCATTTACCATCGCACGTACACGGCCAAATGAAGTACCAACTACAATTGGATCTCCAACTTTTAATGTACCATTTTGAACTAATAAAGTTGCAACTGCACCTTTACCTTTGTCTAATTCAGCTTCAATAACAGTACCTAGTGCTTTACGAGTAGGATTTGCTTTATATTCTTCTACTTCACTAACTAAAAGAATCATTTCAAGTAACTGATCAACACCGTTACCATTTAATGCTGAAATAGGAACAAAGATTGTGTCTCCACCCCATGCTTCTGATACAATACCGTGTTCGGTTAATTCCTGCATTACGCGATCTGGGTTTGCAGATTCTTTATCCATTTTATTAACGGCAATAATAATAGGTACTTCTGCTGCTTTTGCATGATTGATCGCTTCAACTGTTTGTGGCATAACACCGTCATCAGCTGCTACAACGATAATTGTAATATCAGTAACTTGTGCTCCACGTGCACGCATTGTAGTGAATGCGGCGTGACCAGGCGTATCTAAGAACGTAATTTTCTTTCCTTCGATTTCTACTTGGTAAGCACCGATATGTTGTGTAATTCCACCTGCTTCTCCAGCAGTTACCTTTGATTGACGAATATAGTCAAGTAAAGTTGTTTTACCGTGGTCAACGTGACCCATAATCGTTACAACTGGTGGACGTTCTTGTAGATTCGCTTCATCGTCAGCTTCATCAATAAAGCTTTCGAAGTCATTTTCATCAACAATAACTTCCTCTTCTACTTCAACTCCGTAGTCACTAGCTAATAATTCGATCGTATCTTTATCAAGGTCTTGGTTAATTGTCGCCATAATGCCTAACATAAATAATTTTTTAATTAATTCTGATGGTTCTTTACCTAATTTTTTTGCAAGCTCAGATACTTTTAATGAACCTGAGAAGATAATTTTATTCGAGGTATTCTCGGTTGAGTTATTTTTATGATTCATATTTTGATTGCCTTTCTTTATCCCTGTCGTTTGTCGATCTTCATTTTGACTGCTTTGCTTTTGGCTGTCAGTCTTTTTCTTTTTATTACTGTTCTTTTTTGATTTTACTTCGGTATCTTCTAATTGGTAATCTACTTCGAAATCAAGCTCTTCACTTGCTTCTACATTAAATGCAGGAATTACCTTAAAAGAAGATTTGGACACTGCTTTTTGGGGTAGTTTTATCTCTACAGACTTTGGTTGAAAACTCTTATTTAATTTTTCAACAATATCCTCTGCAATTGTGGCCATATGATTCTTTACTTCGATTTTTAAATCCTTGAGTCTTTCAATAATTTCCTTACTTGAAACATTTTGCTTTTTAGCATACTCATAAATTCTAATTTTCGTCATACGTTCACCCCCAGATTAGTCCATTAATTTAATAATGTCTGAAGTTTTGTTGCAAAACCTTGATCTGTAATTGCAACGACCACTCGAGCGTCTTTCCCAATAGCGTGCCCTAATTCAAAGCGATTTTCAACATAACAAAGTGGAGTATTGTAATAAGTTGTCTTGTCTTTTATTTTCTTCGCAGTTAAATCGGAAGCATCCTTTGACAAAATAACTAGTTTTGCTCTCTTTTGTTGGACTTCTTTTACAACTAACTCTTCGCCTGAAACCACTTTACGAGCTCTAGCTGCAAGTCCTAATAAAGACAATCCTTTGTTTGTCATGCTTTTTCCTTTTCAATATACGCTAAAAGTTCTTCGTATAAACTAGCATCAATTTTAGCGTTTAATTGCTGTTCTAAAGTATTTTTTTGCTGCGCTTGTTTTACAACTTCAACAGATTTTGTTAAGTAAGCTCCACGACCTGATTTTTTTCCACTTGGATCAATGGATACTTCTCCTTCTTTAGAACGAACAATTCTGATTAATTCTTTTTTGGGTTTCATTTCTTGTGTTACAACACACTTACGTAAAGGAATTTTTCGATTCATGAGTTTACTCACTCCTCATTTAAGTCGTCAGCGTAAGCATCGAAATCATCATTAGATACAGTTACTTCTTGCGCTGAAGATGTATAGTCAATACCTATTTTATCTGCATCAGACTGTGATTTAATATCAATTTTCCAACCAGTTAAACGCGCAGCTAATCTAGCATTTTGACCTCTTTTTCCAATTGCAAGAGATAATTGGTGATCTGGTACTACTACTGTAGTTGCTTTTTCTTCTTCATTTACTAAAACTCTAATAACTTGAGATGGGCTTAATGCATTTGCTACAAATTCAACTGGATCTGAAGACCAACGTACAATATCAATTTTTTCACCTTTTAATTCATTAACAATTGATTGTACACGTTGACCTTTTTGACCAACACAAGCACCTACTGGATCTAAATCAGGGTTGCTTGTATATACTGAAATCTTAGAACGATCACCTGCTTCACGTGCTACTGAACGAATTTCTACAACACCATCATAAATTTCAGGTACTTCTGTTTCAAATAAACGCTTTAATAATCCAGGGTGAGTACGTGATACAAAAATTTGTGGACCTTTTGATGTTTTTTCAACTTTTGTAACAAATACTTTAATGCGATCATGGATTCTGTATTTCTCAGTTGGAATTTGTTCTGTTACAGGAAGTACTGCTTCAATTTTACCTAAGTTAACATAAATTGCGCGTGAATCGATACGTTGAACTGTACCTGTCATCATTTCTTCTTGACGGTCAATATATTCTGAATAAATTACACCGCGTTCTGCTTCACGAACTCTTTGTGTTACTACTTGTTTAGCAGTAGTTGCAGCAACTCGTCCAAAGTCTTTAGGTGTTACTTCTAATTCAATGACATCACCTACCATAAAGTTTGGATTATGTTGTTGTGCTTCTTCAACTGTAATTTCTAAACGTGTATCAAACACATTGCTTACTATTTCTTTTCTTGCGAAAACACGAATTGAACCGTTATGTAGGTTAAAATCAACTCGAACATTTTGTGCTTGATTAAAATTACGTTTATATGCTGAAATTAAAGCTGCTTCAATTGCTTCAATTACTACATCTTTACTAATTCCTTTTTCTCTTTCAATTATTTCTAATGCTGTTAATAACTCCGAACTCATTAAAAGTACCCCCTACTTAGAAAAACGTAACAGCAAGTCTTGCACTTGCAATTTTTGGTGTTGGAATTGTAATCATTTTTTTTCTTGTTTTAATTGTTAATTCTAATTGAACTTCCTCGGACGTATAGGAAATTAATTTCCCTTCAAATTTCTTTTCGTCAAGGATGGGTTCGTAAGTTTTAATGAAAACTTGTTTTCCAATTGCTTTTATAAAATCTTGTTCTTTCTTTAAAGGACGCTCAGCACCTGGTGATGAAACATCTAAAAAATAGAGGTTTTCAATTGGATCTTTTTCATCTAAGACTTCACTTAGTCTTTCACTTACTGCAGCACATTGCTCCAAATCAATTCCAGACTCACTATCTATAAATACTCGAAGGAACCAGTCTTTTCCTTCTTTTACGTATTCTACATCAACTAACTCTAATCCTAGTTGTTCAATTATTGGTTGTGCTAATTCTGATACAACCTCTGTGACCTTCTTACTCAAGAAGTATCCTCCTTCCAAACATTACAAGATGAAAATTCCCTGCTATTTAGCAGGGAAATTATCTTTAGTATTTCCAATTTACGCAATTATTGTAACTTAAAATTCAAGTTCCAAACTACGAAAGAGATGAATTGGGTAATAAGAAAGAGCAGGTTGCCCCTGCTCTTCAAGAAAAATCCCGTGCTAAATTACATCTGTATCTAATATACCATAATTCCCAAGTTTTGCAAACTGTTAAAAGCCATCGAAAAGTGATAATTGGTTTTGATCAGGTAAGTGTTGTAAACAGCCTTGTTTATCTAGGTACTCTAATACTGTTTTTGAAATTTTACTTCTTTGTTGTAAATCTTCTTTCGATAGGAATTCTCCGTCTTCTCTAGATGCAACAATATTTTTAGCCGCATTCGTCCCTAATCCCGGAATCGAATTAAACGGTGGAATTAATTTGTTACCATTTACTAAAAATTCATCTGCACTTGATCGATATAAATCCATTTTTTCAAATGAATAACCTCTTTCACACATTTCCAAAGCTAACTCTAGTACAGTCATTAAACTTCGCTCTTTTACTGATGCATCTAATCCTTTTATCGCAATTTCTTCAATTTTAGCTTTAATCGTACTTGGACCAGCAATCATTGCTTCGATATCGAAATCTTCAGCTCGTACTGTAAAATATGCAGCATAATAAAGAATTGGATGGTGAACTTTGAAATATGCAATTCGTACTGCCATCAAAACATATGCAGCGGCGTGGGCTTTTGGGAACATGTATTTAATTTTTTTACATGAATCAATATACCAAGCGGGTACTTTATTATTTCTCATTTCTTCTTCCCACTCTGCTGGTACGCCCTTACCTTTACGAACAGATTCCATTATTTTAAATGCTAATGAAGGCTCTAGTCCTTGATATATTAAATAAACCATGATGTCATCACGACAACCAATTACTTCAGAAAGCGTACAAGTTCCACTGTTAATTAATTCAGATGCATTTCCTAGCCATACATCTGTACCATGTGATAAACCAGAAATTTGAACTAGTTCTGAGAATGTACATGGCTTCGTATCTTCTAACATTTGACGAACGAATTTTGTTCCGAATTCAGGAATTCCATAAGTACCTGTTTTACAACCTATTTGTTCCTCAGATACACCTAAAGGTTCTGGTCCGGCAAATATTTTCATAACTTCAGGGTCATCAGTTGGAATCGTTTTTGGATCGATTCCACTTAAGTCTTGAAGCATACGGATAACGGTAGGATCATCGTGCCCAAGAATATCTAGTTTTAATAAATTATCATGGATTGAATGGAAATCAAAATGTGTCGTTTTCCATTCAGACTTTACATCATCAGCTGGGAACTGAATCGGTGAAAAATCATAAATGTCCATATAATCTGGAACTACTATAATTCCACCTGGATGTTGTCCAGTTGTTCTTTTTACACCTGTACATCCCATAGCTAATCGATCAAATTCAGCACCACGTAAATTTAGATTATGATCATTTGCATATCCTCTTACATAACCGTATGCTGTCTTATCAGCTACAGTACCGATTGTACCTGCACGAAACACATAATCCTCACCAAAAAGTACTTTTGTATAATTGTGAGCAGTTGGTTGATATTCACCGCTGAAATTCAAATCGATATCGGGAACCTTATCTCCTTTAAATCCAAGGAAGGTTTCGAAAGGAATATCATGACCATCTTTTTTATATGCAGTACCACATTCTGGACAATCTTTGTTCGGTAAATCGAATCCAGAACCTACAGATCCATCATTGAAAAACTCAGAGTGCTTACAATTTGGACAGACGTAATGTGGTGGAAGTGGATTTACTTCCGTTATTTCTGTCATGGTCGCAACTAATGATGAACCTACAGATCCCCTTGAACCTACTAGATACCCATCATCTAATGATTTTTTTACAAGTTTATGCGAAATCAAGTAAATTACGGCAAAACCATGCCCAATTATACTTTTTAACTCTTTTTCAAGACGGGCTTCTACAATTTCTGGTAATTGCTCTCCGTAAATAGATCTTGCCATTTGATAACTCATATCACGAACTTCATCTTCAGCACCCTCGATTTTTGGAGTATATAAGTCATCCTTAATCGGTTTAATATCTTCAATTAAACTAGCAATTTTTTTAGTATTTGTAACGACTATTTCTTTAGCCTTTTCTTCTCCTAAAAATGCGAATGAAGATAGCATCTCATTGGTTGTTCTAAAATGAACATCTGGTAATCGATGACGATTTAATGGATTTGCTCCACCTTGAGAACCAACTAATATTTTTCGATAAATTTGATCTTCTTTTTGTAAGTGATGAACGTTACCTGTTCCAACTACAATTTTTTCTACCTTTTCAGCCATTTTTACAAGCTTTGAAATGACTTCTCTTAAATGTTGTTCATTTCGAACAATTTCTAATTCCACTAAATGTAAAAGTGTCTCTGGTGGCAATACTTCGATATAATCATAAAACTCCATTAGCTTTTCTGCTTCTTCCGGAGATTTTTGAACACTTGCCTCAAAAACTTCACCTTTATCACATGCAGATCCAACTAATATTCCTTCGCGATGTTTCACTAATAATGATCTAGGAACCCTTGCAACTCGATGATGATAATGGATATGAGAATATGAAACAATTTTAAACAAGTTTTTTAATCCCGTTTCATTTGTAGCTAATAGTGTTGCATGAGATGGTCTTGCTCGTTTATAAGCATCGCCTTTCCCCATGTTATTATTTAGCTCGTCATGATAATACATATCCTGTTCTGCTGCATCTTTTAGCATTTTTAGGAGTAAGAAGCCAGTGGCCTCAGCATCGTAAATCGCTCTATGATGTTGTGTTAAGTTAATATCGAATTTTTTACAGAGTGTATTTAATCGAAAGTTTTTAAAATCCGGATACAAAGTTCTAGCTAACTCAAGTGTATCAATTACACCGTTATTTGTAATACCAATTTCATATTTTTTAAAGCCCATTTGAATAAAGCCCATATCAAACGAAGCATTATGAGCTACTAGTATATCGTCACCCATCCACTCTTTAAACTCACGAAGTACCACATCAACATTTGGGGCATCTTTTACCATTTCGTCAGTAATTCCCGTCAATTCAATCGTAGTTGCAGATAGTGGATGATGTGGATTTGCAAATCGTTCAAATCGGTCAATGATTTCACCTTTATGAATCTTTACAGCAGCTAACTCGATAATCGTATCATAAACTGCAGAAAGACCTGTTGTCTCTACGTCAAATACAACATAAGTTGCTTCTTCTAAAGAGACATGAGATGGATTATATGCTGTTGGTACACCATCGTTTACTAAATTTATTTCAACACCGTATAGTATTTTAACACCATGTTTTTTACCTGCTCCAAATGCCTCTGGGAAGGATTGAACTACTGCATGATCCGTTATAGCAATTGCTTCATGTCCAAACTTACCTGCTTGTTTGACTAAATCACCTGCTGAAACGACTGAATCCATTTGGCTCATATGTGTATGAGCATGCAACTCAATTCTACGCTCTCCTTCTGGAGCTTCGTCCTTACGTTCATCTGGAGTAATTTCATTTATATCATTTGCAATCATGACTAAATCACGTACAAATGTATCGTTTTGTACTGATCCTCTAACTTTTACCCACATACCCTTTTTAATTTTATTTAACATCGGGATATCTTCTTTATCTCTAGAGAACATTTTGACAAGTATTGAGCTCGTGTAATCAGTTATTTTAAAGGTAATTAAGACACGGCCACTCTTGAGTTCACGAATTTCAGAATCGAATACAAATCCTTGAAGAACTACTCGTTTTTCTTCTTCAATGATTGACGAGATTGTATTAATTTCAGTTTCCTTAATATAATAGCCAACAACAAGAGGCCCTTGAGGCTCATCTCCTTCAGCTTCTTCAGCAGCCTCTTTCTTTTCTAATTCAACAAGTACTTCCATCGCTCGCTTACGATCTTCTTCAGCTTTTTTCTCAAGAAACTCAGTTTTTTCTTCAACATTATCTTTTATCGTATTCTCAAAAAACAACTTAGGAAAACCTACTTTTTGATATAAATCTTGCAGCTGAGGAACGTATCGATTTGTAAAGGCATTCTCTTCAATCAGACTATTTAAATCGATCATTACTTTATTATTTTCAACTGAAGGAAGTGCAGATTCAATATGTTGTAATATAGGTGATTTCGATTCAACAGATTGAATCATAAATGACCAATAATCAATTACTTTATGTTCATCTATTTTTGGATTTTCTGTATTAATAACGACTGAAACATCTGCTATATGTTTAAAAGTTCTTAATAAACTTGTTACAAATACTTGAAACGTTGCAAAAGGTAAAACATTTTCTATTTTAAAAGTAAACTGCCACTTTTTTTCGCTTTTATTTACTTCAAGATTTACGATTTCCCCGTTTTTAAAATACAGGTCTCGCATATCTTCGGGAAATTGAAGCTGATCTAATAATAGCTGAAACCGCTCCTGACTTGTTTGTCCCATTTTTTCACCAACCTTATTAAAATTGCAGTATATGTGTAAAAAAATCGAAAGTACCTCTAAAATAAGAGGTACTTTTTATTTGTGTGCGATTCCCATAAGGTGTCGCTTCCACTTTTATTTTATTTTAACATATTTATTTCATTCACAAGGTTAGAAATTTCTACTTCTTTACTAACTTGTCCATCTCTTGTTTTAAGTTCTACAATTCCTTCTGCAGCTTTTTTACCAACAACTACACGAACAGGAATTCCGAAAAGATCAGCGTCTGCAAATTTCACACCTACACGTTCATTTCGGTCATCTAATAATACATCTTGTCCAATCTCTTTTAACGTTTTATAAATATCGTCTGCTATATTTACTTGCTCTTCATTCTTTGTATTTACAGTAATAACATGTACATCAAAAGGAGCTAGGTTCTTAGGCCATACAATACCTTTTTCATCATTATATTGCTCTACAATTGCAGCTAATGTACGAGATACACCGATTCCATAGCATCCCATAATGATTGGATTCGATTTACCATTTTCATCAAGGAATGTTGCATTCATAGACTCAGAATATTTTGTACCTAATTTGAATATATGACCTACTTCAATACCTTTTGCAAATGAAATAGTTCCTTTACCGTCTGGTGATACGTCACCTTCTTGAATAAATCTTAAGTCTACGAAATCTTTAACATTATAGTCTCTATTTACAGTTACGTTAATGTAGTGATAGTCTTCTTCATTTGCTCCACAGCAACCATTTACAATACCTTTAATTGCATTATCCGCTAATACTAATAAATCAGATTTTACTCCAATTGGACCTAATGATCCGATTTCACAGTTCATTAGTTCTTTTACTTCTTCTTTAGAAGCAAGCTCTACTGAATGTGCACCTAAATAATTCTTTAATTTAATATCGTTGATTTCGTGGTCACCACGAGCAAGCACTAATACAAAACTTTCATCTGCTTTGAAAATAATTGATTTAATGCTTTTCTCAATCGGTAAGTTTAAGAATTCAATTACTTCATCGATTGTTTTTTGATTTGGCGTTTCTACTTTTTGAATCTCTTCTAATTTCTCATCAGATGGTTCGTAATTCGTTACAACTGGCGCCATTTCAATATTGGCAGCATAGCTAGATTCATTTGAAAATGCGATTGTATCTTCACCAATCTCAGATAACACCATGAATTCATGCGTATCTTTTCCACCCATCGCTCCTGAATCAGCAACAACCGCTCTGAAATTTAATCCACAACGAGTAAATACGTTGCTATAAGCCGTAAATAAACGATCATATACTTCATCCAAGCTTTCTTGTGATGCATGGAAAGAATATGCATCTTTCATTAAAAATTCACGCCCGCGAAGTAGTCCAAATCGAGGACGTTTTTCATCACGGAATTTTGATTGTACTTGATAAAGTGTAATCGGTAATTTTTTATATGATTTTAATTCATCGCGAATAATGGAAGTAACAACTTCTTCATGTGTTGCTCCTAATGCAAATCCTCTCCCATGTCGATCTCGTAAACGCATTAGTTCTGGACCAAAATTATCCCAACGGCCTGATTCTTCCCATAATTCTTGTGCCTGCATTGATGGCATTAACATTTCCATTGCACCGGCATTATTCATTTCTTCTCGAACGATATTTGCTACTTTTTGAAGAACTTTATTGCCTAAAGGTAAGAAACTATATATACCAGATGCATTTTGTCTAATAAAACCTGCTCTTAATAATAATTGATGGCTTTTTATATCTGCATCTGATGGTACTTCACGAAGAGTTGGACTATATACGATACTTTGTTTCAAAGGGGCTCACCTCATATTTTTCTTTTATTCTTATATTCTTTTTAATAATATTTTGTAAAAAATAGATTTCGTAGTTGTCTTAAAAGTTACATGTAACAATACATACGACAACGATTCTAAAAAAGAGCTTTGTAAGATAAGAATCCGCTCCCACTTAAAACGGGCTAATTGACAAATAAAATGTCACTAAGCCCGTTTTATAAGCAAGTAAGTCGCGGATTCTTAAAACTAAATTCATGAAATTACACGATTAAATTAAACAGAGCTTCTTATAAGAAAAATCTTTTAATATCGTTCCAAGTTACGATGATCATTAATAACATTAAAAGCGCAAAACCAATAAAGTGAACGACACCTTCTTTTTGGCGATCAATTGGTCGACCCCTTAATGCTTCTATTGCAAAAAATGTTAGTCTTCCACCATCAAGAGCTGGTAATGGTAATAAATTCATAATACCAAGGTTGATACTTAAAAATGCTGCCCATTTCATTAAGTAGAAAATACCTGATTGTGCAGCTTGATCTGTTACCTGATAAATACCAACTGGACCAGAAAGATTATTGATTGAGAATTGACCAGATACTAAATGACCAACTGCTAATACAATTTCTTTTGTCCATCCAATTGTTTCCGTTATGCCATATTTAACCGAAGAAAAAACATTTTTTTCAACAGGTGCATATACACCGATTAAACCATTAACTTTATGATCGATTTCTTCTGTTTTTGGTGTGATTGGAATCGAAATAACTTTGTTATCTCTTTTCACTTTAAATAATAATTCTTTACTTGGGCTTTCTCTAACAATTTTAACTACTTCTGCCCATTTTGAAACTTCTTTATTATCAATTGATAAAACAATGTCGCCTTCTTTTAGACCAGCAGTTTGTGCTGGACCTTTTGGAAGTAATTCACCAATTTTAGCATCATTTACTGGAGTTCCTTGAAGTAATCCCAATAAGATAAAAATCACTAAAGCTAGAACAAAATTCATCATTGGGCCTGCAAAAATGGCAATCGCTCTTTTTCCTACAGATTTACTATTAAATTGTCGGTTATAAGGAGCAATCTGGTGACCTTGTCCTTCACTATAAATGAACGCTTTTTCATTTACATTGAATTTTGATACGCCTTCAGTTCCTTCTTCAGTACCAATGATTTCTAACTTATGCTCTAAATCTATTGAATCAACTTCAACAAAACGAAGATCTTGGAAACGATCAAACTGATCAACTACAATTTTAGTAACTTCTCCGATTGAGTTAAATTGTAAACCGGTATGTGATCCAGGTTTTACTTGTACCATTTCTGGATCTTCTCCAGCATAGCGAACATAACCACCAAGCGGCAATAATCTTATTGTGTATGTAGTTTCATTTCGATAAAATGAGAAAACCTTTGGTCCAAATCCAATCGCAAATTCTCTACATAATATACCAGCACGTTTTGCAAAATATAGATGTCCTAGTTCATGAAAAAATACAAGTGCGCCAAAAATTACAACAAACGCTATAACTGTATTCATGTAATTACCACCCTTACTTTATTAGTGATGAAACGAATTGTCTTGTTTGTTCATCAATGTTACGAATTTCTTCTAATGAAGGTTTACTTAATACATTGTGTTTTTCAAGAGCGTTTTCTATTAAATTCTCAATTTGTAAGAATGATATTTTATTCTGTAGAAAAGCAGCTACCGCTTCCTCATTTGCTGCATTTAATACAGTTGGTAAACTACCGCCAACTTTTCCTGCTTGATAAGCATAATCCAAACATTTAAACCTGTTAAAATCCATCTCTTGGAAATGAAGTGTCCCAAATTTAATTAAATCTAATGGCTTATGATTAGTAACTGGTTTTCTTGAAGGATAGTTTAGTGCATAGGCGATTGGTACTCTCATATCAGGTGTTCCTAATTGTGCCATAACACTTCCGTCATCGAATTCAATCATAGAGTGAATAACACTTTCTCTATGAAGTACTACATCAATTTTTTCATATGGCATATTAAATAACCAATGTGCTTCAATCACTTCTAATCCTTTATTCATCATTGTAGCAGAATCAATTGTAATCTTTGCACCCATTGACCAATTTGGATGGTTTAATGCGTCTTCAATAGTAACATCCTTTAATTGATCTCTTGTTTTATCTCTAAAACTACCACCTGAAGCTGTGATGATTAATTTATGTATTTCACTAGGGTTTTCACCATTTAAACATTGATAGATTGCTGAATGCTCACTATCTACTGGTAAAATTGAGACACCATATTTTTCTGCTTCTGCCATTACAATATGACCTGCTGTTACTAATGTCTCTTTATTCGCTAATGCGATTGTTTTACCACTTTGGATTGCTTTCATTGTTGGAACTAAACCTACACTTCCAACAACAGCGTTAACAAGTATTGTACTGTCTTCATGGACTGCAACTTCGATCAGACCTTCTTCACCATATAAAACTTTGGTTTTCGAAGGGATCCCTAAGCTCGTCAGTTTTTCAGCTTCTTCTTTACCTGTAACTGAAACTAGTTTTGGTTTAAATTCTAAAATAACCTTATATAATTCATCAATATTTCTTCCAGCTGAACACGCGACTAATTCAAAATCATTTGATTGATTTCTAATAATATCGAGTGTTTGTTTACCGATTGAACCAGTTGCTCCAAGTAAGCTGATTTTCTTCATTTTCATATGTCTCCTTAAATACAAAAACTAATACTATAACGTAAATAGTAAATAGACTATCGGCAATGTGAAAATGATACTATCAAATCTGTCTAAAATCCCACCATGACCAGGTAATAAATTTCCTGAGTCTTTAACACCGTAGTACCTTTTATATGCAGATTGTACGAGATCACCTAATTGACCAAAAATCGAAACAAGAACAGCTACTAGTACTAAATATAGTATTGAATGATTTAAAGTTAACATAATCGATAAAATTACTGCAACTACTACAGCACAAATAATTCCACCGATCGAACCTTCAATCGTTTTATTGGGACTAATATCAGGCCAAAGTTTTGTTTTACCAGTGGCTTTCCCAATAAAATATGCACCTGAATCAGTTGCCCATATTACGAATAATGGGAAGAAAAAGTATGAAATGCCAATATTTCTCATCTCGTACATATAATGAAATCCGTATCCTACATATAAACTACTTAGCACTACAAAAGAAGCATCTTCAAAAGTAAATGTATTCTTTGTAATTACCGTATATGATAAAAGTAATAGGATTAGTACAATTGAAATTTCAGTTTTACCGACTTCTATAGGAAAAAACTTATTTGATAAATCATTTGGTGTAATTGCTACCCATGTTAAGATTAATCCAAGTACAGTTTGTGCACTAAATAAATTAAACTTTTTCATTCTAATCAATTCAAAGTAACCGATTGTGCCAAGTGCAAATATAAGTAATCCAAACGGCCATTTACCAAGTATTACTAATCCTAAAAATAATGCTCCAGCTATAACTCCTGTTATAATACGCTGTTTCAAATTCGTTCACCGCTTTCTTAAATACCACCATATCTTCTTGCTCGATTTTGATATTCTTTTACCGCATCAATTAAACATTCTTCGGTAAAATCGGGCCATAATACATCTGTAAAATATAGTTCAGAATAAGCAATTTGCCAAAGCATAAAATTACTAATCCTTAATTCACCACTTGTTCTAATTAATAAATCTGGATCTTTAAAATCACTAGTCATTAAATAACGATCAAACAAGTCTTCATTAATTTCATCTTTATTTATTTTATTATCCAATACATCTGAAGAAATCTTTTTAACAGCAGAAATAATTTCGTCTCTAGAACCATAATTTAAGGCAAAATTTAATACCATACCCGTATTATTTTTTGTTTCCTCTACTGCTCTTAACACTGCTTCTGTTGTATAGCTTGGTAATTGCTCTTTATTTCCAGTTAATCTTACCTGCACATTTTCTTCGATTAATTCAGGTAAAAATGTCCCTAGAAATTCTTGTGGTAACTTCATTAAGAATTCTACTTCAGGTTTAGGCCTTTTCCAATTCTCAGTTGAAAAAGCATATAACGTTAAAGTCTTTACGCCTAATTTACTAGCAGTTCTTGCTATTTTTCGAACTACTTTCATTCCCTCATAGTGTCCCTTAACCCTTGGTAGATTCCTCTTTTGTGCCCATCTACCATTACCATCCATTATTATTGCAACATGCTCAGGAATTACTCCGTCGACCTCATTTAATTGCGAACTTGGAGGTACATTTTTCTCTTCTTTATTTCTTTTAAAAAAAGAAATTAATTTAAACATTTTTAATCCTCCGTTTAAGTATATCTAATTAAAGCATTGAGTAAAAAAACCCCCTTAAACAGAGGGTCTTTTTACTCAAAGCGCTTAGTTTATTTAATTATAATGCAATAATGAAATTATGTAATAGTATAATGTGAAAAATTCATTATTTTTCTAAGCGCTAGTAAGATATACCTTGCAATGCAGTATTAAACTTCCATTATCTCTTTTTCTTTTTCTTTTGTGATTCCATCGATTTTTTCGATATGTGAATCTGTTTGTTTTTGAATGTCTTCTACAAGACCACGTAATTCATCTTCAGTAATTTCGCCATTTTTTTCTGCTTTTTTAAGATCATCATTTGCATCACGGCGGATGTTACGTACTGCTACTTTAGCATCTTCAGCAGATTTTTTAACTACTTTTACTAAATCGCGACGACGCTCTTCTGTTAATGGTGGGAAACTAATTCTGATTACAGTTCCATCATTTGAAGGATTTAAGCCTAAGTCAGCTTTTTGAATCGCTTTATCCATATCATTAATTACTGTTTTATCGTAAGGAGTAATTAATAATAATCTTGCTTCTGGTACTGAAATATTTGCCATTTGGTTGATTGGCGTTGGAGCACCATAATATTCAACTAAAACTCTATCTAAAATAGCTGGGTTCGCACGACCAGCACGTACTGTTGCTAATTCTCTAGAGAAAGCAGAAACAGCTTTTGTCATTTTTTCTTTTGCTAAAGAAATGATTTGATTAGACATTTTTATTTCCCCTTTACTATTGTTCCAATATTTTCGCCAAGAACGGCACGTTTAATATTTCCTTCTTCCATAATTGAGAATACAATTAATGGAATATCATTGTCCATACATAAAGAAGATGCAGTTGAATCCATTACACCTAAACCTTCTTTTAATACGTCTAAATATGTAAGAGTTTCGTATTTTACAGCCGTTTTATCGATTGATGGGTCAGCTGAATATACTCCGTCTACATTATTTTTTGCCATTAAAATAACATCTGCTTCAATTTCAGCAGCACGTAATGCAGCAGTAGTATCAGTTGAGAAATAAGGATTTCCTGTACCAGCAGCAAAAATTACAACACGTTTTTTCTCTAAATGACGAATTGCTTTACGACGGATATATGGTTCTGCAACTTGACGCATCTCAATTGATGATTGTACACGAGATTGTACACCAAGTGTTTCAAGACTATCTTGAAGTGCTAATGAGTTCATTACAGTACCTAACATGCCCATGTAGTCTGCTGTAGCTCGGTCCATACCCATTTCGCTACCTGTCTTACCACGCCAAATGTTACCAGCACCTACTACTACTGCTACTTCAACATCTAGTTCTGCAATTTCTTTAACTTGTTCTGCAATTGATTTAATAACTGAAGGATTAATTCCAAATCCTTGTCCGCCAGCTAGTGCTTCACCACTAAGTTTTAATACTACGCGATTATACTTTGCTTTACTCATAATACCCTCCATTTACGTACATCTATGTATTTACGTTTCTTTAAAAAATAGGGAACACATAGTGTCCCCTATTTTCATTCAAAGTAACTAAATTAGTTACCTTTTACTTGATTCATTACTTCTTCAGCAAAGTTATCTTCACGTTTTTCTAAGCCTTCTCCAACTTCATAACGAACGAAAGATTTAACAGTTCCGTTAGCAGCTTTTACGAATTGACCTACTTTAACGTCTGGGTTTTTAACGAAAGATTGATCTAATAAGCAGATTTCTTCGAAGTATTTACCAATACGTCCTTCTACCATTTTAGCAACGATGTTTTCAGGTTTACCTTCGTTTAATGCTTGTTGAGTTAAAATTCCACGCTCATGCTCAACTTCATCTTGAGAAACAGCATCACGAGAGATATATTTAGGGTTGATTGCAGCGATGTGCATAGATACGTCTTTAGCAACATCTTCTTTAGTTGTTCCTTCTACAACTGAAAGAACACCGATACGACCGCCACTGTGTAAGTAAGCACCAAATGCGTCAGCATCTGTTTTAGAAACTAATTCAAAACGACGTAATGAGATTTTTTCTCCGATTTTAGCAATTGCATGGTTGATGTATGTTTCAACAGTTTCACCAGTTTCCATTGTTTGTGCTAAAGCTTCTTCAACAGTTGCAGGTTTGTTAGCAACGATATGTTTTGCAAGAACAGAACCTAAATCTTTGAAACCTTCGTTTTTAGCAACGAAATCAGTTTCAGAGTTTACTTCGATTAGTACTGCATCGTTTCCAGCTACTTCAACGAAAGTTAAACCTTCAGCAGCGATACGGTCACCTTTTTTAGCAGCTTTAGCGATCCCTTTTTCACGAAGGTAGTCGATTGCTTTGTCCATGTTACCTTCAGTTTCAGTTAATGCTTTTTTGCAATCCATCATACCAGCGCCAGTTTTTTCACGTAATTCTTTTACCATTTGTGCAGTAATTGCCATAACATTTCATCTCCTATATGTAAGCATATTTTATTTAATCGTTTTATAAGGTAAACAATTTTCGATTATTTTAACCTTAAAAAAAGGTGATAAAAGGCTAAAACCTCTTATCACCTTTCAATTTCTCATTAAGCAGTTGTTTCTTCGCCTTGTTTCGCTTCAAGAATCGCATCTGCCATTTTTGATGTAAGAAGTTTTACAGCTCTAATAGCATCGTCGTTTGCTGGGATAACGTGATCGATTTCATCTGGATCACAGTTAGTGTCAACAATACCGATGATAGGAATGTTTAACTTACGAGCTTCAGCAACAGCGATACGCTCTTTACGAGGATCAACAACGAATAATGCATCAGGAAGTTGCTTCATGTCTTTGATTCCGCCTAAGAATTTTTCAAGACGTTCTAATTCTTTTTTAAGTTGAATAACTTCTTTCTTAGGTAACACTTCAAAAGTGCCATCTTCTTGCATTCTTTCGATATCTTTTAAACGTTTAACACGTTTTTGGATTGTTTGGAAGTTTGTTAACGTTCCACCTAACCAACGTTGGTTAATGAAGTACATACCAGAACGGATTGCTTCATCTTTAATAGCTTCTTGAGCTTGTTTTTTAGTACCAACGAAAAGGATGTTTCCACCTTCAGCAGCGATACCTTTCATTACGTTGTAACACTCTTCAACCTTTTTAACTGTTTTTTGTAGGTCGATGATGTAGATACCGTTACGCTCAGTGAAGATGTAACGTTTCATTTTTGGGTTCCAACGGCGTGTTTGGTGACCGAAGTGAACACCAGCTTCTAATAATTGCTTCATAGAAATTACTGACATTTTATTTCCTCCTAATGGTTCTTTTTCCTCCGCTCACGTCTTCTTCTCCTATCACTCCCAAACTGGGTAGCACCAATAAGAAAATCGGCAAGCGTGTGTATTAACACCATGGACTACTATAGCATATACATCATTAATTATCAAGAGAAAACGAGAAATTATTGTCGAAGTTTCAACAATGTCTGCTTTTTCCTTTCTCTAAATAAATCCATCTTCCATTTTCATCCATAGAAAGTCTATTTTTTAGATCATCGAACTGCTATTATTCAAATTTAAGCTATGCTATACTGCCACACTAAATGATTAACAAATGAATGCAATAAATTTAGTGATTTGGAATTGAAAATTCACCTGACCCAATTACTGAATCTTTATCAGTATTGGGAATTTTTGCTAATTTATTCAACTTAATCGTATTCTTCTTCATATTTTATAAAATTGTTAAAAAAGAAATTGTCAATAAAGTAAGTAATGTGAGGCTGATTTCCACTACTCAAATATAAATAACTAATCTTAAAAATCATTAATACTAATCATTTCTCATAGAATTGCCTTTTAAAATTCTAAATTTACATTGTAGAAATTACAAGGCTCCTATCTATTATTTTTACTTAAAAGGTCCCTTAATTTAAAAATAGACTTAGCATGAATCTGAGAAACCCTAGAAGTCGATAAATTAATAATTGTTCCAATTTCAGTAAATGTTAATTCTTCATGATAGTACAAGCTTATTACTAGCTGTTCTTTCTCATTTAATTCAGTAACAATCGTCTTGGCAAGCAACCCTATTTGTTCATCTTTCAGTAGCATTTCTTCTGGTGTTAATGCTTCATGATCTTTTATTGTATGAATAAAATTAACTTGTCCATCTCCAGCATCTTTGATTTGTTCATCAACAGACAACATATTAGAGAAAAACACATCATTTATGACATTAACAACTTCCATCGTAGTATATCCAGTATACTGTGCTATTTCTTCAGGTGTAGCTTTTCGTTGAAGATCCGGTTCTAACTTTTCAATTGCAAAATCAATTTTTTTTGCCTTATCTCTAATTGATCTTGGTAACCAGTCTTCTTTACGAAGACCATCCAATATATTACCACTTATTCTAATTGAAGCATATGTTTCAAACTTTAAATCTCTTTTCGGATCAAATTTCTCTAATGCGTCATATAAGCCCATCATTGCTAAACTGTGTAAATCATCTCTGTTGACATTTGAAGGTAATCTTTGAGCCATACGATTTACTTGGAAATGAACTAGTGGCATATAAATCCGCATTAACGCATCTCCAGCATCTAGATCACGATCTTCAATCCACATTTTCCAATAACTTTGTGAAACATTTTTTTGAACTTGCAACACTTCTTTCACCTCAGCGAATTACCATATTATGTTTAATACTTGATTGACAATTTGATTTTAAATAGTGAGTTTTTGGTGAATATTAAATTTTTGGTCATCATTTTAATAAAAGGAATTAAAAATTTACACAAGTTTTTTCGTGCTATTGAAAAAGAAGTTCTCGATTAAATAACCCTACTATTAAACGGTTAAATAGTAATAAATATGAATCTATTAATTTTATTCAATATTCGTTACGGATCAATCCAATTCGCATTCAAAAGCACCACGTATTTGTATAATTTTATTTTTTTCTATCCTTTTAAAAATTATATTATTAAAATTCTTTAATTTATTCACTCATTCTTTAAAATAATGTGAAATTTTCTTTAGCACAATAAAAAATATTAATTTTTTTCATTTTTTCAAAATAATTGTACCTATATTCCAGAATTCTATTTTTAGTATAAGGATGACCTAATTTTAGTTATACTTAATAAAGAACAAATTTTAATCGTACAAAAATCTTTATTTATAGTATTAAAAAAGTAGCCTTTTTTGAATAATTGTTGTTTGTAATTAACTGTTTATGACAATAATTTATTAAAGCTAACGAGGTAGACATAAAAATAGAGTTAAGAATAAAGAAAGTAGGCTAACTCTAGAAACTTTCCCTATTTGTTTGATATTTTCCTTCTTTATCTTCGTCTAAAGGAGAGTATGGATCTGGAGTGGAAATAAACTGAGATATACTAGAAAAACAACAATATATTTGAAAACAGCCAACAGTATATAAGCAAATAACACCATTACAATTCTATTATCTAATTCCCTCTCAAAAATAATTTTTATATTTTATCACTATAATCAAGTAAATATTTTCTTATCATACCATAATTTTCAATTCGTCTATATACATCATTTATACAAAAAAAAGGAAAATAGCCTCTATTTAACTAATCTTTTTATTCTAATATAAAAATTTGTTCATTTCTAACCATTTTTAATTTAATAAAGACTAAAAAAAACCTTTTCCCAAGTTTACATTGAGAAAAGGTTTAAACTTAATTTTATCTTTTAGTTTACTTTAAGAAGTGACTTTATTAATTAGTTAGATTTTAATTTCTCTAACTCTAATAAGAATTTATCATTTAGTACTTTAATATAAGTACCTTTCATACCTAATGATCTAGACTCGATAACACCAGCACTTTCTAATTTACGAAGTGCATTTACGATAACAGATCTAGTAATACCTACACGGTCAGCAATTTTACTAGCTACTAATAAACCTTCATAGCCATTTAACTCTTCAAAAATATGTTCAATTGCTTCTAATTCGCTATAAGAAAGAGATGAAATAGCCATTTGTACAACAGCTTTACTTCTAGCTTCTTCTTCAATTTCTTCTGCTTTTTCACGTAGAATTTCCATACCTACTACTGTTGCGCCATATTCAGCTAAGATTAAATCATCATTTTCAAAATCGTGATTAATTCGAGCTAGAACAAGAGTACCTAAGCGCTCACCACCACCGATAATCGGTACAATAGTTGTTAAACCGCCAGAAAATAAATCTTTATTTTCAACTGGGAATGCAGTGTGCTCACTATTGATGTCTATATTTGATGATGTTTCATTAATATTAAATAGGTTTTGTGTGTATTCTTCAGGGAATTGGCGATCGCTGAACATTTTTTGCATGCGCTCATTTTCGATTTTTTGGTGAAGACCGTAACCTAATAATTTCCCTTTACGACTTAAAATAAATACGTTTGATTCAATAACTTCTTCTAATGTATCTGCCATTTCTTTAAAGTTAACTGGCTTCCCTGCAGATTGTTGTAATAACTTATTAATCTTTCTTGTTTTTTCTAATAATTGCATCTTTCTAAATGCCTCCTATTTAATTGTACGTTTCCATTGAACCGATTGAATTCAAAAGTGTTCATAGCTAGATCATAAAATGAATTGACTTATATCTTTATCTTTTGCAATATTTGCGAGCTTTTCATTTACATATTGTGGTGTAATCATAATTGTTCCCATTTGAATTTCAGAAGCTTCAAACGATAGGTCTTCAAGAAGTTTTTCCATAATAGTATGCAATCTTCTTGCGCCTATGTTGTCAGTTGTCTGATTAACTTCAAATGCTATTTCTGCTATTCTACGTATAGCATCGTCAGAAAATTCGATTTGTATACCTTCTGTAGACAATAAAGCTTTATATTGTTTAATAATTGAAAAATCAGGCTCAACTAATATACCAACAAAATCTTCAACAGATAATTTACCTAATTCTACACGAATTGGGAAGCGACCTTGTAATTCAGGTATTAAATCTGATGGTTTGGAAATATGAAATGCACCAGCTGCTATAAATAGAATATGATCCGTTTTAACCGATCCATATTTTGTCACAACTGTACTTCCTTCAACAATTGGTAAGATATCTCTTTGTACTCCCTCTCTCGAAACATCTTGAGTAGAGTTTTGCTTACTCGCAATCTTATCAATTTCATCAATGAAAATAATCCCTAATTGCTCAGCCCTATAAACTGCTTCTTGTGTTACTTCGTCCATATCGATTAATTTCTGAGCTTCTTCATTCGTTAAAATCTTACGAGCTTCTTTAACAGTAAGCTTTCTTTTTTTAGTTTTCTTTGGAAATAGACTACCTAATGACTCCTGGAAGTTCATTCCCATTTGTTCCATTCCAGTTCCTTGCATAAAATCTAGCATCGGAGCTTGTTGTTGCTCTACTTCAATAGACACAAGATCTTCTTCTAGTTTTCCAGATAATAGTTGAAATTCTATATTTCTTCTTTTAGATGTTAATTCTGTATCATTCTCTTCTTGCTCAGCATTCGAGTTTTGTGAATCTTGATTAAAAAGCATCTCAAGTGGGTTTTTGAATGAAGCTTGTTTTTTCGTACTTGGTGCTAGAAGTTTTACTAATCTTTGATTCGCATTTTTTTCAGCTTGATCTTTCACCTTATTCATACGCTCTTCTTTTACAATTCGAATAGAAGTTTGGACTAAATCACGAACCATTGATTCTACATCTCTACCTACGTAACCAACTTCTGTAAATTTAGTAGCTTCAACTTTAATGAATGGCGCTCCAACTAGTTTTGCCATCCTTCTAGCAATTTCAGTTTTACCAACACCTGTTGGTCCAATCATTAAAATATTTTTTGGTGAAATTTCATCACGGAATGACTCTTCAAGTAAACTTCTACGATATCGATTTCTGAGTGCAATTGCTACTGCTTTTTTCGCTTGTTGCTGTCCAACAATATATTGATCAAGTTTTTCAACAATTTGACGAGGCGTGAAAGAAGTACTCATAATACACTCTCCTATTCTAATTCTTCTAAAATTATATTTCCGTTCGTATACACACAAATATCACTTGCAGTTTTTAAACTAGCATATGCAATTTGTTTTGCTGAAAGATTTCCCCCTGCGTTTTCCTTTAATGCACGGCCTGCTGCGAGAGCGTAATTCCCTCCAGAACCGATTGCAAGAATTCCATCGTCAGGCTCAATTACTTCCCCAGTACCAGAAATTAATAATAATGAATTATGATCCATTACGATTAGCAATGCTTCAAGTTTATGTAATACTCGATCTGTTCTCCATTTTTTTGCTAATTCAACAGCAGCTCGTTGAATATTACCATTATATTCAACTAACTTGCCCTCAAAAAGTTCGAATAAAGTAAATGCATCCGCAACAGATCCTGCAAAACCAGCTAAAACTTTTCCATTAAAAAGCTTTCTAACTTTTCTTGCAGTATGCTTCATTACTACTGCATTACCAAAAGTTACTTGGCCATCGCCAGCCATGGCACTTTTACCATCGTGTCTGATTGCGAAAATCGTTGTAGCATGAAAATTGGACATGTGAATCCTCCTTAGAAACGTCGATTAATTTCTAAAATTGAGCGAATTTATGCTCTAGGATGATGTAAATTGTATACTTTTTGTAATCTTTCCTTCGTTACATGTGTATAGATTTGAGTAGATGATAAATTCTCATGTCCAAGCAATTCTTGAACACTACGAATATCAGCACCGTTATCAAGCATATGCGTAGCAAAGGTATGCCTTAACATATGTGGATAGATTTTATTAGTCAACGAAGTATCTTTGATCATTTTTTCTAATATACCGCGGACACCTCTTGTCGTTAGTTTTGTACCACGGTGATTCAAAAAAAGATCATCATTCATTTGCTTGTTAGCTACTATCAGTCTATTTCGGCCATCTTCTATATATGTATGAAGAGCTTTTTCTGCATAACTGCCAAAGGGAATATACCGCTGTTTATTCCCTTTGCCAGTTACTAAAATAGTCCCAATTTGAAAATCTATGTCTTTTAATTTCAAATTACAGCATTCGCTTACTCGGATTCCGGTAGCATATAGCAATTCTAAAAGAGCTTGATTTCTTTGTCCAAGTTCCGTATCTAGATCGCTAATCTTAAATAGTTTTTCAAGTTCTTCCTTGTATAAAAATCTTGGTATCATAGTTTCTTTTTTAGGAAGTGACGCTAATACAAAAGGATTCTCTTTTGCTTCATTTTCTCTCATAAGAAAACGATAGAAACTTCTTAAACAAGAAATATGCTTTGAGACTGTACGTCTTGATAGCTGTTTGTCATGCAAAGTTGTTAAATAGAGACGAACATCAGAATAAGTAACTGAAGAAAATGAAATAATGGATTGTTGCTCCATAAAAACTAGAAATTGTTCAACAATTTTTTTATAACTATTTAATGTGTATTGTGAAGAGTTTTTCTCTAATTGTAAATACTGAATGAATAATTGACACAATATTTTAATATTCAAGGTAATTTCTCCTCACAAGCCACTACATACTAACATATTAAGTAGCTATTTGCAATTTATTTTCTTAACATTCTACAAAATTCATAATTGATTCTAATGCACGGTTTGCATATGCTTCATATCGTTCTTGTTTTCTTTTAATTTTCACATCAAGCTTAGGGAACAGACCGAAATTAGCGTTCATAGGTTGGAAGTGTTTTGCACTTGTTGTCGTTATATAATTAGCCATACTTCCAATTGCAGTTTCCGCAGGGAATTCAACTAACTCTTTCTCCATTACGAATCTAGCTGCATTTATTCCTGCTACTAAACCAGATGCTGCAGATTCTACATAACCTTCCACTCCAGTCATTTGACCTGCAAAGAATAAATCTTGACGCCCTTTAAAACGATATGTTGCCTCTAATAGTTTCGGTGAATTAATAAACGTATTTCGATGCATTACACCATAGCGTACAATTTCAGCATTCTCAAGCCCTGGTATTAATTGCAATACTTCTTTTTGAGGGCCCCATTTTAAATGCGTTTGGAATCCTACTATATTATATAAAGTTCCAGCACTGTCATCCTGACGTAGTTGTACAACTGCATGCGGCGTCTTACCAGTCTTTGGATCCTCTAAGCCTACTGGTTTCATTGGTCCAAATAATAACGTTTGTTTACCACGTTTAGCCATTACTTCAACTGGCATACATCCTTCAAAGAAAATCTCTTTTTCAAATTCTTTTAAAGGAACTGTTTCTGACGTAGTTAATGCTTCATAAAAACGATCAAATTCCTCTTCCGTCATTGGGCAATTTAAGTAAGCTGCTTCACCTTTATCATATCTTGATTTTAAATATACTTTATTTAAATCAATACTTTCTTTTTCTACTATAGGAGCCGCTGCATCATAAAAATAGAAATAATCTTCACCCGTTAATTCTTTTAATTGCTGAGATAACTCAGGTGATGTTAAAGGACCTGTTGCGATTACAGTTGGTCCTTCAGGAATTTTAGTCATTTCTTCGTTATGCACAGTTACATTTGGATGATTTTTTACATACTCAGTTACACGGCTAGCAAACTCATGTCGGTCTACAGCTAATGCACCACCTGCTGGTACAGCGCACTCATCAGCAGATCGGATAATAACTGAATCTAATCTTCTCATTTCCTCTTTTAATACACCTACAGCGTTCGTTAATGTATTCGCTCTTAGTGAATTACTACAAACTAATTCAGCAAACTTGTCAGTATGATGAGCAGGTGTTTGTCTAACTGGTCTCATCTCGTATAAATGTACTTTAATTCCTCTTTTTGCGATTTGATAAGCAGCCTCGCTTCCTGCTAAACCTGCTCCAATTACATTAATAAATTGTTCTTTCATTGTTAACTCCTTCTACGCTGATTCAATCTAAATTACGTAATAATATTTTATAATTTTTTTCTTAAAGATTTCTTAATTAAAAGTTGATATGAAAAGTAAAAGTGAGCAAATTAATTGCTCACACTTTTATTTAGACAAAGTCTCAGTAAATATGAATTTCAGTCTGATTGAGAACGATTGACTTTCGATTCGCGAATCCTGATGAGGAACTAAAGTTAACCTAAACGGTAATAAACTCCTCAGCAGGCAGGCGAATCAACGAGGAAAGCAAGCGTTTTTGCTGGTCGTCTAAGTGTGAGAAAATTAATTGCTCACACTTGTTGATCTTCTTTGTAGTCACATGATACACATTGAACTTGGATACCTTTTTTCATTTTCTTTTCAACTAATAAGTTTTCACATTTCGGACATGGTCTCGCAATTGGCTTATCCCATGATAAGAATTCACATTCAGGATAATTCGTGCATCCATAGAATATTCGATTCTTTTTCGATTTACGTTCGATTATATTCCCATCTTTACATGTAGGACATTTGACACCAATATCTTTAACGATTGCTTTTGTATTTCTGCAATCTGGAAAGTTTGAGCAAGCCATGAACTTACCGTATCTGCCCATTTTAAATACCATCGGGCTTCCACATAAATCACAGTCTTCACCAGCAGGTTCATCTCTAATTTCAACTTTTTGCATTTCTTTCTCAGCTATTTCTAAGTGCTTCTCAAAACCTCTATAAAATTGATCGATGATTTGAATCCAGTTCACATTGCCGTCTTCAATTTTATCAAGGTCACCTTCCATTTGAACCGTAAACTCAATATTAATTACTTCTGGGAAAAACTCTACGACTAAATCAAATACTATTTGACCTAGCTCAGTAGGGACAAATCTTTTATTATCTAATGAAACATAACCACGTTTTTGTATCGTTTCTAAAGTTGGTACATAAGTTGATGGACGACCAATACCTAACTCTTCAAGAGTTTTTACTAATCTAGCTTCCGTGTAACGTGGAGGTGGTTGAGTAAAATGTTGTTCAGGTAATAGATCTTCTAATTTAACTTTCTCACCTTCAGCTAACGGTGGAAGGATACGGTCTTTTTCTTCTGTGCCATCATCATTACTTTCGATATACACCTTCATGAAGCCAGGGAATTTAACTACTGACCCATTAGCTCTAAATATTACATCATTATTAATTAAGTCAACTTTAACCGTATCTAGTACTGCTGATGCCATCTGACTAGCAACAAATCGTTCCCAAATTAATTTATAAAGACGATATTGATCGCGGCTAACATGTGCTTTGATTGTATCAGGTGAACGTAAAGTTGACGTTGGTCTAATTGCTTCGTGTGCATCTTGAACTTTATCTGATTTTTTTTCATTTTTTTTATTTGTAGCAACAAAATCTGCACCATAAGTATCAATTATATAAGATTTTGCTTCCTCAGTCGCAACATCGGATATTCTAGTCGAATCAGTTCTCATATATGTGATTAATCCGACCTGTCCTCCACTACCTAGGGAAATTCCTTCATATAATTGCTGTGCAATCATCATCGTTTTCTTTGCACGCATATTTAATTTTCTTGCTGCTTCCTGCTGTAGTAAGGAAGTAGTAAAAGCAGTGGCTGGATTACGTTTACGTTCTTTTCTAGTGACACTTTGAACTTCAAAGTGATCACCTTTAATTTGCGATAAAACATTTTTTACATCAGTTTCAGAATTTAATTCCAATTTTTTACCATTAACTCCGTAAAAAGAAGTATCAAATGTTTCTTTCTTTGTTAAAGCCTTACTTTTAATTGTCCAATATTCTTCAGGTATGAAGATTTCAATCTCTTTTTCTCGTTCGATGATTAGTCTAAGAGCGACAGATTGTACTCGACCAGCACTTAAGCCCTTTTTCACTTTCTTCCATAGTAATGGGCTTATGTTATACCCTACTAAACGATCTAGTACACGTCTTGCTTGCTGAGCGTCTACTAAATTCATATTAATTGGTCTAGGTTTTTTAAAAGACTCTTTAATAGCATCTTTTGTAATTTCATTAAACACTACACGACAATCTGATGATGTATCGATATTGAGTGTATTCGCAATATGCCACGCTATTGCTTCACCTTCGCGATCTGGATCGGCTGCTAGATAGATTTTTTTTGCTTTTTTCGCAGCAGATCTTAAATCCTTTAAAACTGGACCTTTTCCACGGATAGTTATGTATTTTGGGTTGTAATCGTTTTCTATTTCAATCCCCATCTGGCTTTTAGGTAGATCTCGAACATGTCCCATTGATGCGATTACTTTGAATTTTTTACCTAAGTATTTTTCGATTGTTTTAGCCTTTGAAGGGGACTCCACTATAACTAAATTTTCTGCCATCTTTTAAGCCTCCCGAGAGTTTCCTATTCATTACTCTCTGTATTCCTTATTTCTTACTTTTATTCTTATGTATTCTCAAAATCGATTCATAATAAGAAGAGTTCAATTTATATTTTTGATTTTCCTTCATACAATTTCAAATTGTATAGTTTATTCTATACATTAGTCAAATTTTATTTAGATATAAAATAACACAAGTCGCATTAGTATTGTCAATATTTTGTAATATAAACATATTTTTTTATTTTTTAGTATATTCCTAAAATTCCTCCAAAATATCATTTGTACATGTAATTAATTTCGCTCCATCCTGAATTAGTCGATGATTTCCTTTATATTCTTCCATTATAATCGGACCTGGCACTGCAAATACCTCTCTATTGTATTGAATTGCAAAATTTGCAGTAATCATCGTCCCGCTCTTCTCTTTAGCCTCTAAAACGATTAAACCTTTTGATAACCCAGCAATAATTCTATTTCTTCTAGGAAAGTATCTTTTTTCTGGTCTAATATAGTATGGATATTCGCTAATTACTAGATGATTTAACGATATTTCATTAAATAAGATACGGTTTTCTTTCGGATAAATATAGTCTAACCCACATCCGACAACTGCAATCGTTGTTCCGTTGTGGAAAATAGCTGAATTATGTGCAATTGAATCGCATCCAGATGCCATTCCACTTACAATAACACAATTTTCTTTTATTAGACCTAAAATTATCGAATCACATATAATTTTCGCAAATAACGTTGGTTTTCTAGCTCCAATTATACTCAACATAAATTGTTCATTAAGGATATTTTGATTACCTTTTAAATATAAAACAAACGGAGGGTCACATATTTCTCTCAACAAATCCGGATATAAATCATCATAAATTGTAATAATTTTAATATTTTTTTTATAGCTTTCTTTTAAAATATCAAAAATGGAAGTTGAATGAAGTTGATCATATAATTTTTCGGCGGCTTTAGAAGTCATTTGAAATGTAGTTTTAAATGTAGAAGGTGAGTATTGATAGAGGTTTTCTAAATGTGGATCATAAAGAAGAATCTTCTTGATTGCTTGATAGTTTTCAAATAAAAAATGATGCAAATGAATAAGTCTAATTTTCTTTTTCATACATTCTCCTTTCTTATAAGAAAGTAGCCTCCTAACGGAGGCTACTTATTTTATCATTCTTATACTAAAGCTTCATGTGTCTTACATTGTTCATATAAGCCACGCTCTTTTAATGCACCAATTAAAGTTTCGCCCATTACTGCAGGAGTAAGTGCAACTTTAATGCCACAGCTTTCCATTGTAGCCATTTTCTCTTTAGCAGTACCTTTACCGCCTGCGATGATTGCACCAGCATGTCCCATACGTTTACCTTCTGGAGCTGTTTGACCGCCAATGAATCCTACTACTGGTTTCGCCATATTAGCTTGTACCCACTCAGCAGCTTCTTCTTCTGCAGTTCCACCGATTTCACCAATCATAATAACTGCATAAGTTTCTGGATCTTCATTGAATGCTTTTAATACATCGATGAAGTTTGTTCCATTTACAGGGTCTCCACCAATACCTACAGCTGTAGATTGACCAATACCAGCTTGAGTTAATTGATGTACAGCTTCATAAGTTAATGTACCAGAACGTGATACAATTCCTACATGACCTTTTTTATGAATGTAACCAGGCATGATACCAATTTTACACTCATCTGGAGTGATAACACCAGGACAGTTAGGACCAACTAATCTAGTCTTTTTGCCTTCCATGTACTTTTTAACTTTTACCATATCAAGTACTGGAATACCTTCTGTAATACAAATAGCGATATCTAATTCTGCATCAACTGCTTCCATGATTGCATCAGCAGCAAATGCTGGTGGTACGTAGATTACAGATGCATTAGCACCAGTAGCTTCAACTGCATCTTTAACTGTATTGAATACAGGTACGCCAGCAATGTCAGTTCCACCTTTACCAGGAGTTACACCACCAACGATTTTAGTACCATACTCTAACATTTGAGTTGTATGGAATAAGCCTTGTGAACCAGTAATACCTTGTACAATGACTTTTGTATCTTTATTAATGAATACGCTCATTTTTATCCTCCCTTTCTTAGCCTACAAGTGCAACGATTTTTTCAGCGCCATCCGCCATTGAATCTGCTGCAACAATGTTTAAGCCTGACTCATTAAGAATCTTCTTACCTAATTCAACATTCGTTCCTTCTAAACGAACAACTAATGGTAAGTGTAAACCAACTTGTTTAGTTGCTTCGATTACACCTTCAGCAATAACATCACACTTCATGATGCCACCGAAGATATTAACGAAAATACCTTTAACATTTTGGTCAGAAAGGATGATTTTAAACGCTTCTGTAACTTTCTCAGCTGTAGCACCGCCCCCAACATCAAGGAAGTTAGCCGGATCTCCACCGTAGTGTTTAATGATATCCATTGTAGCCATTGCTAGACCAGCACCATTAACCATACATCCGATATTTCCGTATAAAGAAATATAGTTTAAGTCATACTTAGAAGCTTCGATTTCTTTTGGATCTTCTTCTTCTAAGTCACGGTAAGCTAAAATGTCTGCATGACGATATAAAGCATTTGAGTCAAAGTTTAACTTTGCATCTAATGCCATTACTTCTCCATCACCTGTAACTACTAATGGGTTAATTTCAGCAATTGAGCAATCTTTTTCGATAAACGCAGCATATAAGCCCATCATGAACTTAACAGCTTTGTTTACTAAGTTGCTTGGAATGTTGATATTGAACGCAATACGACGAGCTTGGAAGCCTTGTAGACCTACTGCTGGATCAATATACTCTTTAAAGATTTTTTCAGGTGTTTTTTCTGCTACTTCTTCAATTTCAGTTCCACCTTCTTCAGAAGCCATTAATACAACTTGTGAAGTAGCGCGGTCTAAAACTAAACCAACATAATATTCTTTTTTAATATCGCAGCCTTCTTCGATAAGTAAGCGCTTAACTTCCTTACCTTCTGGTCCAGTTTGATGAGTAACTAATACTTTACCTAGAATTTCACTAGCATATGTATTTACTTCATCTAAATTTTTCGCTACTTTTACGCCACCCGCTTTACCGCGGCCACCAGCGTGAATTTGAGCTTTTACTACGCATACAGCTGTACCTAATTCTTTCGCTGCTTCTACTGCTTCTTCAACTGTGAATGCAACTTTACCGTTTGGTACTTTTACGCCATAGCTTCGTAGGATTTCTTTCCCTTGATACTCATGGATATTCATGATCCATCCTCCCCTTTTAGAACAAGACAAATTAAAACACATTCCTATTGTATCTCTTACAGAATATACTGTAAATACTTTAGTAGAAAAGAATTAAATATTCTATGTTTTTCTATAGAAAACCCTTTCATATACAATAGTCAATGTAGTTTATCATATTACAATATTATTTTTCCAATAATTTATCTTTATTCTATAAAAAATAGATTAACGACAGTCGGATCATTTTTGATTTTAGGTTTACATCATTTCGATTCATTTATCTACCTAATATAAACTTAGAATATTATGTAATCTTAAGCGTCGTTAATCTTTTATATTTTAGTCCAGTTCAGTAAATTGATGTAAGTTAACTACCAATTTTTTTACAATCAAACTTTTTCTTTTATTGGTGCAAAGGACCTTCTATGTTCATTAATGATTCCATGCTCATCGATCGCTTTTAGATGTTCCTTTGTTCCATATCCCATATGCTTTTCAAAGCCGTAGTTTGGATGCTTTAAACTAAGTTCGTACATTAAAGAATCCCTAGTTTCTTTTGCAAGTACAGATGCAGCAGCTATACTGATGCTTGTTGCATCACCCTTAATGATTGATGTTTGAGAAATATCCAGTGGAAGTTTCATTGCATCAATTAATAAATGTTCAGGCAAATGAGTAAGTTGTTCGATCGCACGTCTCATCGCTAATTTAGTTGCTTCATAAATATTGATTTTATCTATTTCAGTTGAACTGGCCATACCAACTCCGTAAGAAATTGCTTCTGCCTTGATTCGCTTTACGAAATACTGTCGTTTCTCTTTCGATAATTTTTTTGAATCATCTAATCCAATTAGCTCAGTATTTTCCGCTAAAATTACTGCTGCTGCTACAACAGGACCAGCTAATGGACCGCGACCAACTTCATCTACCCCCGCAATTAACTTTATATTTTGGTTATAAAGATTCTGTTCATATTCCATCATTTTAAGGAATTTCTTTCTAGCTAAATCTTTTTTTTCTTGTTCTCTATACCATTTAGCGACTAGCTTTTGCACACCAATTCTTTGATCACTTTCTAAGTCTTTTAAGAGTTCATTCGTTGGGTCAGTTAATTCACTTAGTATATTTTTTATTTCATCTATTTTCAGAGACATAATTTAGAACTCCTTTTATACACATGTTTAAGTTTGAACCGTAAAATTTTCATTAAAAAAGAAGAAAGTACGCTTAATCTTGCGCACTTTCTTCTAATATTTCATCAGTCACTTCAAGCATTGATGGATTTTCGAAAGTTAATCTTCCTAATTTCCCCGCTCTTAGCTCACGTAAAAATAAATCAGATGTTTTATCATAATCTATAATTCCGCCTGACATAAGTAATCCACGTTTCTTTCCAATATGATCAAAAATATCGACGACTTCTTCAGAAAATAAAACTTCCTCATTCATGTCATATCTTTCTTTTAACACATTTGGATAAAACTCTCTTAAATATTTAATCGCATAAATCATTACCTCTTGTAGGTTAATGATACTATCTTTAATTGCTCCTGTAGTTGCTAAACGAAGTCCTACAAGTTGGTCTTCAAATTTAGGCCACAATATACCTGGAGTATCAAGTAGTTCAATTTCTTTCCCTACTTTTATCCACTGCTGTGCTTGTGTTACGCCTGGACGGTCACCAGTTTTAGCAATATTTTTTCGTGCGAGCTTGTTGATTAAAGTCGATTTACCAACATTCGGGATTCCAACAATTAACGCTCGAATTGCGCGAGGTTTAATCCCTTTTGATCTCATTTTATCAAATTTCTCTTTTACGAGTATTTCACAGGAAGAAATAATTGCTTTTAACCCTTGTCCAGATGCCGCATCAATAGCAATTGCCATTACGCCTTGTTTTTCATAATGAGCTAACCATTGCTGAGTAATTCTTGGATCTGCTAAATCCGCTTTATTTAACAAAAGTAATCTTGGTTTATTTGAAATTATTTCATCGATCATTGGATTTCTAGAAGCTGCAGGTACCCTTGCATCCGCTAATTCAATTACAACATCAATTAATGAAAGTTTTTCTGTAACCTGTCTTCTAGCTTTTGCCATATGGCCCGGAAACCATTGAATCGTCATGTTGCCACCTTCTTATACATTGAATAATCAAGATTAATTTGGCTTTTATTTAGCCATTTCAACCTCAGATAAAGGCCAAAAAACAAAACTTGCTCGGCCTAAAATTTCTTTTTGACTAACTGTTCCGATAATACGACTATCTTTACTTAATCGACGATTATCACCTAAAACGAATACTTGTCCTTTAGGTACAGTTTTTCTACCAGTAATCTCTTCTAACTTAAAGTCTTCAGTTAGAGGACCATCTGTCGTTTCTTTTTTATATTCGTTCAAATATGGTTCTTTATACGGTTTACCGTTTACATATAGGACATCGTTTCTATATTCTACTGTGTCACCTGGTAATCCAATTACTCGTTTAATATAATCTTTTTCCTTTGTAGCATGGAAGACTACAATATCAAAACGTCTAGGTTCATGTAGTTTGTATACGATTTTATTTACAATCATTCTACTTTGATCCTGTAGTGTTGGCATCATTGAGATCCCGTCAACTAAAACCGGTGTAAAAAGGAATGTTCGAATACCAAGTGCAAGTACAAGCGCAATAAAAATTGTTTTAACTAATTCCCAAATTCCACCACTATTGCTTTCTTTCAACCTAATCCCTCCATTTAATAACCATACGTTTTGCAGTTATAAACCAGTAAAGTTAATAACTTTATTTATGTATTCTATTTTACTTTTTATTATATCCATAATCTACAAATATTGGAAAAAAAGGAGCTTGTTTTATACAAGCTCCTTTCAAAAGACTATCGAAGTTCTTTAATTCTTGCTTTTTTACCAGTAAGTGCACGTAGGTAGTAAAGTTTAGCACGACGTACTTTACCGCGACGAACAACGTCTAATTTAGCAATTTTTGGAGTGTGAATTGGGAACGTACGTTCAACACCAACTCCGTAAGAAATTTTACGAACTGTGAAAGTTTCGCTAATTCCGCCACCACGACGTTTAATAACTACACCTTCGAATAATTGGATACGCTCACGAGTACCCTCAACAACTTTAACGTGAACTCGTACAGTATCACCAGGACGGAATGCTGGTAAGTCAGTTCTTAGTTGTTCTTTTGTAATTTCGTTGATTAAATTTTGCATAATTTATGCTCTCCTTTTCCAACCGATGCTCTTACAAGATTTAGTGACTCGCAGCGGAACACCGAGAATAAAGGCTTAAGTATTTACTCAAGCCACAAGTTATATTAACATATTCTATTAGTGCACGCAACTAGTTTTCTTGTTTTAATTCTTCTTTTACTTGATCCATCCATTGTGACTCTTTTTTAGAAAGTGAGTAGTTTCCAAGTAAATCTGGACGACGCGTTATCGTTCGTTTAAAAGATTGTTTTGTTCGCCATTCTTCGATTAGAGCATGATTTCCAGATAATAAAACATCTGGTACTTTATGGCCTCTAAAATCGGCAGGTCTTGTGTAATGAGGATGCTCTAATAAACCTGTACTAAACGAATCTTCAATTTTTGAAGTTGTATTACCAAGTACCCCAGGTAATAAACGAACAACGCTATCAGCAATTACCATAGCACCTAGTTCTCCACCTGTTAATACATAATCTCCAATTGAAATTTCATCCGTCACTATATGTTCACGAATTCGTTCATCATAACCTTCATAATGTCCACAAATAAAGATTAAATGCTCCTCTTTTGCAAGCTCTTCAGCTTTACGTTGACTAAATCGCTCTCCTTGAGGGCATAGAAGGACTACCCTCGGCTTATTTTCACTTTTTGATACTAATTCATCAACTGCATCAAAAATCGGCTGTGGAGCTAGTACCATACCAGCCCCGCCACCATATGGATAGTCATCAACATTTGAATGTTTATTTGTGGAGAAATCTCTAAAATTTACACAACGAAACTTAACAGCCTCTTTTTCCTGTGCTTTTTTTAAAATAGAAGAATTTAAAACACCTTCAAACATTTCTGGGAAAAGGGTTAGAAAATCTAATTTCATCATAAAAGACCTTCCATTAATTCGATTTTAACTTTTTTATTCTCCACGTCTATTTCTTTCACAATTTGCTCGATATAAGGAATAAGGGCATCTTTTTGACCTTTTCTTTGTATAACCCAAACATCATTTGCACCTGGAGATAATATTTCTTTTATTTTTCCGATTTCTTCTCCATCAATTGTCTCAACAACACAACCAATGATTTCATGGTAATAGTACTCATTTTTACTTAGCTCGTGTAATTGATCTTCAGTAATCTTTAAAATCCCATTTTTAAGTGGTTCTACAGAGTTTAAAGACTCATACCCTTCAAATGTAAGTAAATCAAAATTTTTATGTACACGGTGACTTGTTACGATTAATTCAATTGGTGTCGATTCGTTTTCTTTAAAGAAATATAGTGTATTACCTTTTACGTAACGTTTCTCTGGAAAATCAGTTCTTGAAATAACACGAACTTCTCCTCGAACTCCATGTGTATTTACAATTTTTCCGACATTTAAATATTTTTTCATTCTTTTACCTCTATATTAAAATTTCTTCTATTCATTATTAGTTTGACCATTTAGATTGTATATATGTCTACCTGAGACTTCAACGGTTAATACAGCTTGCCTAATGCCAAGTATAGCATATCTTAAAGTCATTAAAGTATCAAAAGCTACCTTTTGAATAAACGACTGTATCCTTTTCATAAAAAGTGGCTACCACACCACATTATATTCGGTTTTCTAAGTAAAACTCTGTAATGTTGAAAACGGTCCTTAGCTATAGCCAAGGACCGTTTTACATTACTGAATATCTAAGTGAATACGTTTTGCGTGTTCATTACTTGCTGCATATACAACCGTACGAATCGCTTTAGCAATTTTACCATGTTTGCCAATCACTCTACCAGCATCTTCAGGGTTTACCTGTAAATGAAAGAATAGATTGTTCTCATCTTCTTTAACTTGAAGTGAAATATCCTCTGGATGATCTACAAGACTTGAAACAATTGCATTTATGAGTGTATTCATCTTTTTTTCCATAATTACTTGCCGTTGCGAGCGTTGTGGAATTTCTCTAAGATACCAGCTTTAGAGAATAAGTTACGAACTGTATCAGATGGTTTAGCACCTGTTCCTAACCATTTTAATGCTGCTTCTTCGTTAATTTTGATTTCAGCTGGTTGAGCAACTGGATTGTAAGTTCCAATTTCCTCGATGAAACGTCCATCACGAGGAGAACGAGCGTCTGCTACTACTACACGGTAAAAAGGAGATTTTTTAGCTCCCATACGTTTTAAACGAATTTTAACTGCCATTTTTAAAGCACCTCCGAAAATATTTACAACGATTTATATATTATCAAAAACCAATACTGTTTGTAAAGTAAAATTTCTTAACAGCATAATTTTTTATTAAATGATGTTTAAATGTTGGAAAATTATACAAATAGATTAGAATAAGCCCGGAAATTTAAAACCTTTCTTCTTCCCTTTTTGCATGCCGCCCATCATTTTCATCATTTTTTTCATTTCTTCAAACTGTTTTAATAAACGGTTTATTTCTTGTACAGGGCGACCAGAACCTCTAGCTATTCGCTTTCTGCGACTAGAGTTAATAATATCTGGTGTAAGCTTTTCCTGCTTTGTCATCGATTGAATAATTGCCTCTACATGAGCGATTTGTTTATCGTCAATTTGCACATCATTCAATCCTTTAATTTTGTTTGCACCTGGCATCATTTTTAAAATATCACCAAGTGGTCCCATTTTTTTAACTTGAGAAAGTTGGTCTAAGAAATCATCTAAAGAAAAAGATGCATTTCTTAATTTTTGTTCCATCTCTTTTGCTTTTTCTTGGTCTACGTTTTCTTGTGCCTTTTCAATTAAAGTAAGCACATCACCCATTCCTAGAATACGTGATGCCATTCGTTCTGGATGGAACGGCTCAATTGCATCTAGTTTTTCACCAAGTCCAACAAATTTAATTGGAGTATTCGTCACTGCACGAATTGATAATGCGGCACCACCACGAGTATCGCCATCAAGCTTCGTCAAAACGACTCCAGTTAAACCTAATTGATCATTAAAGCTTTGTGCCACATTGACTGCGTCTTGTCCTGTCATTGCATCAACAACAAGGAAGATTTCTTCAGGTTTTGAAAGTTCTTTAATTTGTGCAAGTTCTTCCATTAAACCTTCGTCAATATGTAAACGACCTGCAGTATCAATTAGGACATAGTCATGATGTTCATCCTTAGCGTGTTGAATCGCTTGTTTCGCAATTTCAACCGGACTTACTTGATCACCTAATGAAAATACTGGCAAATCTAATTGTTTACCTAATGTTTGAAGCTGTTTAATCGCGGCAGGACGGTATATATCTGCTGCAACTAAAAGTGGCTTACGATTGTACTTTTTTCGAAGTAAATTCGCTAATTTACCAGTCGTTGTTGTTTTACCAGCACCTTGTAAACCAACCATCATAATTACAGTCGGCGGGCGATTTGCAACAGCAATTTTGCTTTGTTCTCCACCCATTAAAGCTGTTAGTTCTTCTTGAACTACTTTTACAACATGTTGACCAGGTGTTAAGCTTTGTAATACTTCTTGTCCTACAGCTCGTTCAGAAACACGTTTCACAAAATCTTTAACAACTTTAAAGTTAACATCCGCCTCAAGTAAAGCAAGACGAACTTCTCTCATCATTTCCTTGACATCAGATTCAGATACTTTACCTTTGCCTCGAACCTTTTGTAATGTCTTTTGAAGTCGGTCGGCTAATCCTTCAAATGCCATAAAACCGTCCTCCTTATTATTCTAATTTCTCTAACTCATCGATTACTCGAAGAAACTCGTCATCTACAACTTTACCTGTTTTAGCATAAGTTTTCAAATGATTTAAAAGTTCATTTCGTTGTTGAAATTTTTTTAGAAGTAATAATTTCTCTTCATATTCTTCTAACATAGCTTCAGTCCGTTTTATATTATCATAAACCGCCTGTCGACTTATGTTAAACTCTTCCGCAATCTCACCTAAAGAATAGTCATCCAAATAATATAATGACATATAGCTTTGTTGTTTAGGAGTTAAAAGAGAATGATAAAAATCATATAGATAATTGATTCTCATCGTCTTATCTAACATTGTATGATTTGCCAAAACTATCACTCCTTTGTTAAGTGATTTGCCTTTACATATGTTAGTTTACCTAATACACAAATATCTGTCAAGTTTTTTACTTGACGATTAAAAAAATCAAACCTGCAAAATTAATTTGAACTTTTATCATAAACTAAATAAAGTTGAAATTAACGATATTTTTTTTTGCACAAATTTAAAAAAGTGGATATGTTTTTCAATTTAAACATATCCACGTCATTTCTTAATTTACATTATGCTTCTTTATTCATTAAATCTCCAAATAGGCCATATATAAATTGTTCTGCTTGGAATGGTTGTAGGTCGTCCATTTTTTCTCCAAGCCCGACAAATTTTACTGGTACTTTTAGTTCGTTTCGGATTGCTAAAACAATACCACCTTTAGCCGTTCCGTCTAGTTTCGTTAAGACGATGCCAGAGACATTTGTTGCTTCAGAGAATGTTTTTGCTTGAACAAGACCATTTTGGCCAGTTGTTGCATCAATTACTAGTAATACTTCGTGTGGTGCACCAGGCACTTCTCTAGCAATGACATTACGCACTTTTTCAAGTTCTTTCATTAAGTTTACTTTATTTTGTAGGCGGCCTGCTGTGTCACAAAGTAAAACATCTACTTTACGAGCTTTTGCAGCTTGAACCGCATCATACATTACTGCAGCCGGGTCTGAACCTTCACTTTGTTTAATTGTATCGACACCAACTCGTTCTCCCCAAACTTCTAATTGATCAATAGCTCCCGCTCTAAATGTATCACCAGCAGCAAGTAGAACTTTTTTGCCATCAGTTTTTAGTTTATGAGCGATTTTACCAATTGAAGTTGTCTTTCCTACTCCGTTAACTCCAACGAATAAAACAACTGTTAAGCCATCAGGATTTAAATTTAACTCAATTGAATCATCAGTTAAATCATCACCTTTATACAATTCAACTAGTTTTTCAGAAATAACCTCTTGTACACCTTTTGGATCTTGAATATTTTTTCGTTTAACTTCAAATTTCAAGTCCTCTACTAGTTCCATTACTGTGTTTACACCAACATCAGCCATAATTAGAATTTCTTCAAGTTCTTCAAAAAAATCTTCATCTACTTTACGGTATCTAGCAAATAAATCGTTTAACCCTTCTGTAAGGTTATTTCTAGATTTCTCTAATCCAGTTTTAAATTTTTGAGTCACTGACTCTGTTTGTTTTGAGATTGTTTCTTTTAATTTCTTAAAAAAGCTCATAATTTCAATCCTTTCTAATTACCATTCGATAATAATGCTTCGCCTTCATCCAAACGAACTGATACTAGCGTAGAAACTCCATATTCTTGCATTGTAACACCGTATAATACATCGCATTCTTCCATTGTACCTTTACGGTGTGTAATAACTATAAATTGAGTTTGTTCACTAAAATATCTTAAGAATTTTGCAAATCGAGCTACATTGGCCTCATCTAGTGCCGCTTCAACCTCATCAAGTACACAGAAAGGTACTGGTCGTACTTGTAAAATAGCAAAAAGTAGTGCGATTGCCGTAAGCGCTCGTTCGCCTCCTGATAATAAGCCTAAATTTTGAAGCTTTTTACCAGGTGGTTGTGCAACAATATCGACACCTGTTAACAATAAATTTTCTTCATCTGTTAGAACTAAATCAGCTCTTCCTCCACCAAACAACTGAGTAAAGACGACTTGGAATTTTTCACGAATTGCACTAAAACTCGTTTCGAACCGTTTTGTCATTTCTTCATCCATCTCACTAATTACATTGTAAAGCGTGATTTTTGCTTCATTTAAATCAGTTCTTTGTTCTTGAAGAAAATCATGACGTTCAGAAACTCGTTCATACTCATCAATTGCACCAATATTGACAGTTCCTAATTCCTCAATTGAAAGCTTTAATAGTTTAACTCGTTTTCTTGCATCATCAACTGTCATTTCAAGTGTATATTTCATTTTTGCCGCTTCGTAAGTAGTCATATACTTTACATTCAGTTGTTCTAGACGATTTTCAAGCTCTACATCAAGTCGATTACTATTTACTTCTTGCTGTTTTAGTAAATCAGAAAGCGACTTGTATTGACGTTGCTTTTCACGTAATGATTGAGCATAATCTTCTAGTTCAGTTTGGTAAGCAATTCGTTGCTCTCGACGTTTAGAAATAATTTCCGTCGTTTTTGAAAATTCGATTCGAGTATCCGATATTATTTTCTCGAGCTCTTCCTTACCATTTTCATTCGTCATAAGTTCACTTGATAAGAAAATTATTTTTTCCTTCGTTTCTTCAAGAATTTGCTTTTGTTTTATAGAATTCTCTACAAACTGGCGAATTCTTTCGTTACTATAACTTAACTTTTGCTCTTCTTGTGCTAGTGAAATTTTCAGACTAGTTAACTTCGATTGTAATTCATCTTTAATTTCCTTTTGATTTAGCTTCCGTTCAGTTAATTCATTTATCTGCTGTTCTTTTGAACTAATCTCATTTTTCACATTAGCATTTAACGATGATAATTCCTCTAGACGGTCTTTAACCTTTAATAAATCACTTGCTGAACTTCCCATTTCTAAATCATAGATTGCTAAAGCATCATTTATATTTTTTTCTTCAAATTCGATACTTTTTAGTTGTTCCATTATTGAAACAATTATTTGCTTAACCTTTAGAATTTCATCATTTAATGTTTGAGCTTTAGAAGAACTTTCTAGATTTGTCGCTTTAAGGGTTTGAACCTCACTCTCAAGCGAGTTAGTCTTTTCTTGCATATCTTTTAGCTTTACGGTGATCTCCTCTAATTCTCGCTGTCTTCCAATAAGTGAAGAATTCGTAGTTCGCACGGCTCCACCAGTCATCGCTCCACCAGGATTAACTACATCACCTTCAAGCGTGACAAAGCGATAGCGATGTCCAACGAGTTTAGCCAGTTCATTTGCACCTTTTAAATCTTTTGCGATTAAAACTGTTCCAAGTAAGTTTTGAATCACTTGCTCATACTCGCTTGAATAACTAACAAGGGATGATGCAACTCCAATAAAGGAAGGATTTCTTTTTAATCCCTCAATAACATTAGCTGGTACAAAACGAGCTTTAACAATATTCATTGGTAAAAATGTAGCTCGGCCTAATCGTTGCTGCTTTAAAAATTGAATTGCTCTTCTAGCATGCTCGTCATTTTCAACAACAATTTGTTGTGTTGCTGCACCTAGTGCAATTTCAATAGCAATTTCGTATTGTTTGTTTGTTGTAATTAGTTCAGCAATTGCACCTTTAATACCTTCTAGTTTTGTGCCTCTTGCTTTCAAAATTTCTTTAACACCTTGATTAAAACCAGCAAAATCTTCTTGAAGTTCTTCAAGTGTTTCTTTTCTTGATTTTGTTTGTTGAATAAACTGATAAGCTTTATTTAGTAATTCTTCTTTTTCCTTTAATACTGTTGAAGTTTCATCAAGCTGCTTATTTAGAGATTCAAATTTTTCATTTAAATCTTTAAATGTTAAATCAAATTGTTCTTTCTCTTTAAGCAATTCGGTTTTTCTATACTGTAATTGTTCTCTTTGACGAATGTATTTTTCATTTTCTAAATCTAATCGACTCGATTTTACTGAGTATTGTTGGCTTTGCTTTTCAAGCATCGTTTTTTCATTTTTAATCGATGCTTGATTATTTAAAAGCTCAATATAATCAGATTTTATTAATTCGATTTGTTCTTCGATATCACCCTCGTAAGATGTAATCTCATTTTGGATCTCAACAATATTTGTTTTCGTTTTGTTTACATTTTGACGAGAACATTTTTCATGTTCTTTTTCTGCTTCGATCAATTTATTCGTCTCGTTTATTTGTTCAGTAACTTCATCAACTTGTTTTCTTAATTGTTCAGATTGAGTTGAAGTATTTCTTTTTCGTTCCTTCATTAGCTCTTTCTGACCTTCATATTTTTCCAAGTTCTTCGTAACGGTTAATAAAACTTGTTGCAATTGATCGATTGATTCATCTAATGCATTTAATTTCTCTTGTAATTCGTGTTGTTTTGATTCTTCAGTCGAAATCTCTGTCGATAACGAAATTTCTAAATCAGAGTTTTGGGCAACTTCCTGTTTAAGCTCCTCCCATTTCTGGTGAAGCGATTCAATTTCGTATACTAATAGAGCTGCCTCAACTTTTTCTAGCTCATCTCTATGTTCTATGTATTCCTTTGCAATTGAAGCTTGCATTCTTAGTGGTTCGATTTGCGAACTTAATTCAAATAAAATATCATCAACTCGATTTAAGTTTTCTTGCGTTTCGAATAATTTCGCTTCAGCCTTTTTCTTTCGGTTTTTATACTTTAATACTCCAGCTGCTTCTTCAAAAATTCCTCTTCGTTCTTCTGGCTTACTGCTTAATATTTCTTCAACCTTTCCTTGAGAAATAATAGAGAATGCCTCTCTTCCAAGTCCAGAATCCATAAATAAATCAACAATATCTTTTAACCGACAAGATTGTTTATTAATATAAAAATCACTATCTCCAGAACGGTAAACACGTCTAGTTACACTTACTTCATTATACTCAAGTGGTAATTGTTGATCTTCATTATCTAAAGTCAGTGTAACTTCTGCATAATTTAATGGTTTTCTTCCTTCACTACCAGCAAAAATGATATCCTCCATCTTCGCTCCTCGTAATGATTTGACTGACTGTTCGCCTAGTACCCATCTAATGGCATCTGTAATATTACTTTTACCACTTCCATTTGGTCCTACAACTGCTGTAACACCTTTTACAAAATCTATATTAACTCGCTGAGCGAATGATTTAAATCCAATTATATCTAGTCGTTTGAGGAACAACTGAATTCCCCCTTTTTTGATTTAATTATATACACAAAAACTCCCCCATAAAAGGGGGAATTCGTCATTTTTATCTTTTATCCGACAAGTTTCTACTAGATTTTTTAGTTAATCTATTTACTTGACTCTTTTAATTTTAATAATGCTTCTTTAGCTGCTTGTTGCTCTGCTTCTTTCTTAGATCTACCACTACCGATTCCTAATGTTTCACCATTTAATAATACTTTTGAAACAAATTCTCGGTTATGAGCTGGTCCTTTTTCTTGAAGTATTTTATACTCAATTGAACCTGTGGAGTCTCTTTGGACAAACTCTTGTAACTGACTTTTAAAATCCATCACATGCGAAAAAGCACCATCGTTTATTTTTGGGAATATATGAAGAGATAAGAAGTTAATAACTGTTTGTAATCCTTGGTCCAAATATAATGATCCAATGAATGCTTCAAAAACATCCGCAAGTAATGCTGGACGCGTTCGACCACCTGTCAATTCTTCTCCGCGACCAAGTAATATATATCGACCAAGATCTAATTCATACGCAAATTTCACAAGTGATGGTTCACAAACGATTGCGGCACGTAATTTTGTTAACTCGCCTTCACTCATTGTAATATATTTTTGAAATAAATATTGTGAAACGGTAAGCTCTAAAACAGCATCCCCTAAATATTCTAATCTCTCATTATCTTCATATGGTTTTTTACGATGCTCATTCACATAGGATGAATGTGTAAACGCTTGAATTAGCAAGCCCTCATTATTAAACATAATATTTATTTGTTTTTGTAATTTTACAAAATTCTCTTTTTCAACATCAGAAAGTTTATATTCTCTTACTCTTCTTGAATGCGGCATATTTACCTCCAACTAAAAAGCAGTTTGATATGCTGCTAAACCTACTAGTCAAGAAAATGATGAGAAGTCCCGTATAAAATACGGGACTTTTCTCATTACATGTTGCTCTCTATGTAGTTCACAACATCACCAACTGTGACGATTTTTTCAGCATCTTCGTCAGAAATTTCTAATTCAAACTCATCTTCTAATTGCATTACTAATTCAACTACGTCTAATGAGTCTGCGTCTAAATCTTCTTTGAAACGGCTTGTAACTTGGATCTCAGATTCTTCTACACCTAAACGGTCAACAATAATCTTTGATACGCGCTCTAATACATCTTGCATTATTATTCACCTCCCCCCAAAGATTGTCTACTTATGCATTATACATAAAAATTTGGCAAACGCCAAACTAATTCATTACAAGTCCACCATCAACATTAATTGTTTGTCCAGTAATGTATCTACTTGCATCCATTGCTAAGAATACTACTGCATTTGCAATATCTTCTGGTTGACCAAAAGATTGCAATGGAATATTCGATAACATTTGTGTTCTGATTTGCTCATTTAATTCATTTGTCATATCAGTTTCAATAAAACCAGGTGCAATTGCATTAACTGTAATATTTCTAGAAGCTAATTCCTTTGCTGCTGTTTTTGTTAAACCTAATACGCCAGCTTTTGCAGCTACATAGTTCATTTGTCCTGGATTACCAATTTGTCCAACAACTGAACTAATATTTATGATGCGGCCATTACGTTGACGAGTCATAAACTTCGCTGCTGCTTTGATACAATTGAATACACCTTTTAAGTTTGTATCAATTACATCATCCCAATCAGCATCTTTCATACGTAATAAAAGACCATCTCTTGTAATACCTGCATTGTTTACTAGTATATCAATACTACCAAATTCATCAACAGTATTTTTTACTAATGCAGCAACTTCTTCACCATTTGATACATTTGCTTTATAGCAAATAGCTTTAACTCCAAGAGCTGTAATTTCTTCTACAACTTTAAGAGCAGCCGCTTCATTCCCTGAATAATTAACAACTACATTCGCACCATTTTTTGCTAAAGATAATGCGATTGCTCGTCCGATACCTCGAGATCCACCTGTAACTAATGCAACTTTACCATTTAGCATGATTTTATTTCCTCCCATTCATTTAAAAATTGGTTTAATGTTTCAACATCATAAACATTTACTAATTTTGATGATGGAGAGATTGCTTTTACTAATCCAGTTAAAACTTTTCCAGGACCAATTTCAACGAATGTATCAACACCAAGGTCAACTAATTCTTGAATAGATTGGTTCCATTTTACTGGAGAATACAATTGATTAACTAATAATTCCTTAATTTCATTTGCATCTGTAACAACTTTAGCAGTAACATTTGAAATTAATGGAGTTACACAATCATTAACATTTATTTTACCAAGCTCATTTTGGAATTCTTCGCTTGCAGGTTTCATTAAAGATGAGTGGAATGGTCCACTTACTTTTAAAGGTAATACACGTTTAGCTCCAGCTTCTTTTAGTAAACCTGAAGCAATTTGTACACCTTCTGCATCTCCAGTAATAACTACTTGTGTAGGAGAATTATAGTTCGCAATACCTACAGAATGACCATTTTTATTCACTTCAGAAATAACTTCTTCAATTTTTTCTGGAGCTAAAAATAATACAGCTGCCATAGCACCTTGTCCTACTGGTACAGCTTGCTCCATTAATTGACCACGTTTATGTACTAATTTAACACCGTCTTCAAATGAAATGCTATTCGCTGCTACAAGGGCTGTAAACTCACCTAAACTATGACCAGCGACAAAGTCTGGTTTAATTCCAGCCGTTTTAATCTTCTCAAGCATAGCAATTGAAGTTGTTAAGATTGCTGGCTGTGCATGATATGTAGCAGTTAACTCTTCATCAGTTCCATTGAAAATAATTTCAGAAAGATTAAATCCAAGTTGTTCGTTAGCAGTTTCAAAAATAGATCCACATTCATTATAGCTCTCAGCTACATCTTTACCCATTCCAACTTTTTGTGATCCTTGTCCAGGAAAAATAAACGCCACTTTACCCATTGGAGTGACCCCCTTATGAATTTGATTCGATTTTCTCCATGTGATCACTTACTAGTTTTACAACATTATGTTCAACCATCGTTTGAGTTTGCTTAATTGCACTATAAATTCCCATAGCATCAGAACTTCCATGAGCCTTAATAACAGGTGATTTTAAGCCAAATAACGCTGCTCCACCATACTCAGAGTAATCCATTTTCTTTTTAACACCTTTTAAGTTTGGTTTTAATACAGCTGCAGCAAGCTTCGATGTGAAATTAGTAAGCATCGCATCTTTAATTAATGAAAACATTGCAAGTGCAGTACCTTCAATAGCTTTTAAAGCTACATTTCCAGTATACCCGTCTGTAACTACTACGTCTGCTACTGAGTTCATTAAGTCTCTAGCTTCAACATTTCCTATAAAATTCAAATTACTTTCTTTTAGTAATTGGAATGTTTGTTTAGCAAGTTCATTACCTTTTTTATCTTCCGTACCGACATTTAGTAATCCAACAGTCGGATTATGTATACCCCTAACTTTTTCGGCATATACAGATCCCATTATTGCATATTGTAGTAAATGGTTTGCTTTTGCATCAACATTAGCACCTACATCGAGGAATACAAAGCCTTTGCCATCTAAAGTAGGCATTGTAGGTGAAAGTGCAGGTCGTTCTACACCATCCATTCGACCAACAACTAATAAGCCAGCTGTCATTAATGCCCCAGTATTTCCAGCAGAAATACAAGCATCAGCATTACCTTCTTTTACTTGGTTTGCCATTAGGACCATAGAAGCATTCTTCTTTCTTCTAACCGCTCTAACTGGCTCTTCAGTTCCTTCAATTACTTCATCTGTATGGATAATCGTTATATTTTTATCATTCGTTAAGAATGGTTTTATTTTTGATTCATCACCAATTAAAGTAATATGTATATCATTTAATTTTTCAACTGCAAGCATCGCACCTTCTACGATGGCTTTTGGGGCATGATCTCCACCCATTGCATCGATCGCTAATTTCATCTTGTTCACTTCCTATTCTTCAATACTTCGGTGGTACATTTCGAATAAGCCATGGAATACATGTTCTTTTTCAACATAGCCATTGATATCAACTGTAGTACGCCTTGGGTCTCCTTTTTGCGGTAAAACCTTTGCCTTCGCAATTACTCGATCATTTGTTCTTACTGGTTTAATAAAAACAAAATTGGACTTAGCTGTAAGAGCTAAATCATCATGAATAACTGCAACTGCTAAAGAATTAGCCTGGGCAAATAAGTGATGACCTCGGGCAATTCCATTTCTACTAAAAGTATGCTCTTCCTTAACGTCAAATATAGAAATGGCACTTTCGTTTAAATGAATATCAATAACTTCACCGATTATTTCATCTACTGGTAGTGATTTTACATCTTCTAATTGCTGAGTGGCAACATTTTTGATGCGCTCTCTTAACTCAGGAATTGATAATTCAAGACGATCAAGACGAATAGTTTGTATGCTCACAGATAATTGATTAGCTAAATCTTCATCTGTAATAAACGGATTTTCTTTTATTATTTTTTTTAACAATTCATGACGATCTTTTTTATTTCTTCTCATATTACATACCTCAACTACTAATTTGTGACCAGGTATTAAATACAGTTTATATTAAATATCCACGTATTACAATAGTTTTTTGACAAACTTTTAATACCTAGTACTAATCTAATTTTTCTGAATTAAATAACCCCGTTCTGTCTAAGTACATTCTTAATCCTTGATATTCATTAGCTTTCCAAAATACATCTGAATTAACAAGTAATGTTGCATCATTTCGCGCAACTTCTAATGCACGATAGTCATGTACCATATCAGCCATTTTAAATTCGGGTACACCACTTTGCTGTTTTCCAAAGAAATCTCCTGGTCCTCTAAGTTCTAAATCTTTTTCACTTAGCTCAAAACCATCGTTTGTTTCTGTCATGATTGTTAATCTTTCTTTTCCTACTTCACTTTTTGGATCGCCAACTAAAATACAATAAGATTGTTCTGAACCTCGTCCAACTCGTCCTCTTAGCTGATGTAATTGTGAAAGTCCAAATCGATCTGCATCATAAATAACCATCACAGTTGCATTCGGTACATTTACACCTACTTCTACAACTGTCGTTGATACTAATATTTGAACATCATTAGCTGCAAATGCCTTCATCACGTCATCTTTCTCTGTTGATGAAAGCTTTCCATGCATCAATCCAACCTTCGCCATATTTTGATAATGAAAAGATAGAACACTATGTAAATCTAATGCATTCTGAAGATCTAATTTCTCTGACTCCTCGATCAGTGGGCAGATTAAATATGCTTGTCGTCCATTTTTAATTTCTTTACCGATAAAATCTAAAACGCGATCAAACATTTCTTGTTTAACCCAATACGTTTCTATTTTTTTACGACCAGCCGGATATTCATCAATAATCGATACATCCATTTCACCAAAAGCTGTTATTGCCAAAGTTCTTGGGATTGGAGTTGCTGTCATAAATAAAACATCAGGGAAATAACCTTTTTCTCTTAAAACTCTTCGCTGACCAACACCAAATCGATGTTGTTCATCTGTTATTACAATGCCTAATTTATTAAATTGAACCTCATCTTGAATTAAAGCATGAGTTCCGACTAAAATATGTACCTCACCGTTTTTTAATCGTTCCAGGATTTCACGACGCTTTTTACCTTTTACAGAACTTGTAAGAAGCTCAACATTTACTTCAGTATGTTGTAGCATTTTTGCTAACGATTCAAAATGTTGCTCAGCTAAAATTTCTGTAGGCACCATCAATGCCCCTTGGTAACCATTAAGTGTACATGCATACAATGCTATGGTAGCGACAACTGTTTTTCCCGACCCAACATCACCTTGTAATAAGCGATTCATTCGATAAGGACTTTCTAAATCTGTGAATATTTCTTGTACAACTCTATTTTGAGCTGATGTCAGAGGAAATGGTAAGGATTGGATTAGTTGTTGAATTTTTTTAGTGTTTAATGTTTTTGGGATACCTTTTGATTGATTACGCTGAATTTTTCGAAGTGCTTGCATTTTTAGTTGAAAAAGAAAAAACTCTTCATAAACAAAGCTTCTTCTAGCTTGTTTTAAACTATTCGCATCAATTGGATGGTGAAGTAATCTCATTGTTTCTGAACGATTTAAAAGTTTATATTTTTGAATTAGTTCGTTTGGCACTAAGTCATTTATTAAATGTCCAAATTTCTTAAAAGACTGCTCAACAAATTTACGCATTGTTTTTACAGACATTTTGCCCTTAATTGAATAGACAGGCTCAATTTCATGACTATTCGTACGAGAACCAAATACAAGATCTGATAATGAAATGGTTTGTTTATGTTGATCCCACTTACCAGAAACAGTTACATGCTCATTTAAGTTTAACTTTGTTTTAAAATACGGTCGATTAAAACAAATAACAGTAATTAAGTATCGATCAACTAAAAGTCGAAATGTTAGTCGTGATTTATTTTTGCCAAAATATTGAAGAAGAGGAGCGCTATGAACAATCCCCTCGACAGTCACGCGCTCTTCATGCTTCACTTCTGATAAATCCTTATTTCGAAAATCCTCATATCGATACGGTAAATATTCGATTAAGTCATTTATAGTAAAAATACCCATATCATTTAATTGTGTTTCAGTTTCCTCGCCAACACCACTTAATACAGATATTTTTTGTTCAAGTTCATTACTCACTATTTTTTTAGCGAAACACCAAATATTTTTGCTTCTAACTCACGACCTGTTGGCGTTGCCGCTAGTCCTCCTTCTGCAGTTTCTCTTAGTGCAGATGGCATTGTTTGTCCAATTCGATACATAGCATCAATTACTTCGTCACATGGGATTCGACTTGTAATACCTGCTAATGCCATATCTGCTGCTACCATTGCGTTAGCAGCACCCATTGCATTTCGCTTAACGCATGGTACTTCTACTAAACCTGCAACCGGGTCACATACTAGACCAAGCATATTTTTTAATGTAATAGCAAATGCTTCAGCACTTTGACTTGGCGTACCACCAGCCATTTCAACGATCGCTGCTGCTGCCATACCACTTGCAGAGCCTACTTCCGCTTGACAGCCGCCTGCAGCACCTGAAATTGACGCATTATTGGCTACAACAAAACCGAAAGCACCTGATGCAAATAAGAATTCAATCATTTGCATTCGAGTAGGATTTAATTTCTCTTTTACAGCAAAAAGGGTTCCAGGTACTACCCCAGCAGAACCGGCTGTAGGAGTTGCACAAATCGTACCCATTGCAGCATTTACTTCGTTTGTCGCAACCGCTTTACTAACAGCATCTAAAAGTAAATGGCCTGAAAGGTAATTACCTTTTGCAATATAATTTTGAAGTAATACAGCGTCCCCTCCTGTTAAACCTGTTGGTGAGTGAACACCTGCAAGACCTCTTTCAACTGCCTTTTCCATAACAACAAGATTTTGCTCCATTTTACCGATAATCTCTTCACGGCTTCTTCCTGTAAATAACATCTCTTGTTGAATCATTATTTCTGAAACTTTAACATTTTTTGATTCAGCTAATTCAACTAATTCAGCAACATTTTTAAACATTTAAGTTCCCCCTCTTCTTAATCAACCATTTTCGTAACACGAATGATATGTGGTAAAGATTCAATTTCTTTTATAACTTTATCATCTAGATCGTGGTCGACCTCAATTGCCATCAATGCAATTTGTCCGACTTCTTTACGTGAAACTTCCATATGGCCAATATTTACAGCATATTTCATAAGGACATTTGTTACGCCTGCAATTGAACCAAAACGGTCATTATGAACAACAAGGATTGCAGGGTAATTACCCGAAAGTTTAAGTTCAAATCCATTTAACTCAATAATTTCAATTTTTCCACCACCGATTGAAATTCCCACTAATTCAAATGGTTGGTCATCATCGAGAATAGAAATTTTCACTGTATTTGGATGCTCAGTTACTGCATCTTCTTCAATGAAATCAACTGTCATCCCTTTTTCTTGTGCAATATTTAATGATTCTGGAATACGCTCATCAAATGTATCAAAATCTAATAATCCACCAATAAGCGCAACATCTGTGCCATGTCCACGATATGTTTTAGCAAATGAACCATATAATGAAATCAAAATCTTTTTTGGTTCTTTTCCATAAAGATTTCTTGCTACACGACCAATTTTAGCCGCTCCCGCTGTATGTGAACTAGAAGGACCAATCATAATTGGACCAATTATGTCAAAAACACTTTTATATTTCATCACGTTTCCCCCAATACGTTATTGTAAAAGCGTATTTTATTTAGTTTTTGTTTTGTTAGAACAAATCATTTAGATAAAAAGTTGGTATTACGGACAAAACAATGTCCACTTTATAGTGTAATACGAAATTCTACAGAGTTCTACGTTATTTTACATTAGTCTTTAAATAAAGTACAAAAAAAAGAAGAAGTGATCCCACTTCCTCTTCTGTCTTGCTATATTTTATCTTATTCAATCGAAAAAATATATGAATATAAAGGCTGTTTTCCGTTATGAACTTCAATTTCTAAGTGATCAAAGCTCTCTTCGGCAAATTCGACTAATTTTGAAATTTCTTCATCCGATACATCTTGACCATATAAGATTGTTAAGATTTCAGAATCTTCATCAATCATATCTTGTAGTAATTTTTTTGCAGCCTCTAATTGATTTGCATCTGTTGTAACAATTTTACTTTCAAGGATTCCCATGAAATGATCTTTTGTTATTTCTACACCATCAATTTCAGTATCTCGAACCGCATAAGTTATTTGACCTGTTTTTACTGTCTTTAAAGCATCTTGCATACCTGATTTATTTTCATCTAATGATGCAGTAGGATTAAATGATAATAAAGCTGACATACCTTGAGGTACTGTTTTAGACGTTACAACTGCTACATTACATTCTGCAACAGATGCCGCTTGCTCAGCAGCCATCACAATATTTCCGTTGTTAGGAAGTACAATAACATTTTCTGCGTTGCATTGTTCAATCGCTTTTACAATGTCTTCTGTACTAGGATTCATTGTTTGACCGCCTTCAATTACAACAGTTGCCCCAATACTTTCAAATAATGCTTTAATCCCTGATCCCATAGCTACTGTAACGATACCAAATTCTTGTTTTTCAGTAGTTTGAGTAGACTCATTTTTAGAAGGAGATTCATTTGAAACCTCTTCATGTAGTAAGTTAGTATGTTGTTCGCGCATATTTTCAGCTTTTAGTTTTAAAAAGCTTCCAAATCGTTGACCTAAATTAAATACTTCCCCAGGGTACTCAGCGTGAATATGAACTTTTACAATTTCATCATCAGCAACTACTAATAAAGAATCTCCCCATGCACTTAACTCTTTACGGAAAGTGTCAATATCAAAAGGATGTTTTTTTAATTTATCTTTTTCAAATCGCACCATAAATTCAGTACAGTATCCGTAAACAATGTCTTCAGTATTTAACATACTTTGTACATTACGATGTTCTGCTTCAACTAGTTCCTCAAGTGAAAGAGTCGCCTCAGCACCTTCTAGAGAAATTTCTTCACCTTTTAATGATGCTAAGAAACCTTCATAGACAAGTACTAAGCCTTGACCTCCACTATCGACTACACCAACTTGTTTTAACACAGGTAGTAAGTCTGGAGTACGGTTTAATGATGCATTTGCTTCAGTAATTGTTTCCTCAAGAAAAGGAATAAATTCTTCTTGTGTTTTTGCGATGACAACTGCTTTTTTTGCTGTTTCTCTTGCAACTGTTAAGATTGTTCCTTCAATAGGCTTCATAACAGCTTTATAAGCAGTTTCTACCCCTGCTTCTAATGCTAGAGCAAAATCAGTTGTTGAAATTGTTTCCTTTGTTTCAATTGATTTAGAAAAACCTCTAAATAATTGAGAAAGGATTACACCAGAATTTCCACGCGCACCCATCAATAAGCCCTTTGCAAAGCTTTGACCAACTTTCCCTACATGACTATTTGGTTTTTCTTTTACTTCCTTTGATCCAGAAGTAATAGAAAGATTCATATTTGTTCCAGTATCACCATCTGGTACCGGGAATACATTTAATGAATCTACAAATTTTACATTTTTCGTTAAGTTATTTGCACCTTGAATCACCATATCTGCAAATAATTTACCGTCAATACGTTTTATCGACACAAATTCTCCTCCTTAATGCGTCTTTACAGGTTTGCTACTTTCACACCTTGAACAAAAATATTAACAGAGTCAACTGACAAGCCTAATGTTTGATCAAGAGTATACTTCACTTTATTTTGTACGTTATTAGCAACTTCAGAAATCTTCGTACCATAGCTTACAATTATGTACATATCGATATTAACGTCTTCACCTACTTGGCGAACAATAACACCTTTTGTAAAGTTATCTTTTTTTAGGATTTCTGTAAGACCATCCTTAATTTGTTTCTTAGAAGCCATTCCAACAATACCGTAACAATCAATGGCAGCTCCACCAGCAATTGTAGCGATCACATCTGTACCAATCTCAATTGTTCCATATTGAGTTTTCATTTCTAATGACATAATTTGGTCCCCCTTATTGGATAATCCAAGTATAGTTAGTTATACTACTTACTTATTATTGTATACCTTTTTCCAAAATAATTCTATTGACTCACTACTATTATTAGCATTTCAATAATATTCATGGTTAATTATAGAAAATACAATTTTTAATGAATTTCTTAGGAGGTCCCTCTTTAATATTTAGTATATCATACATTTCGATGTCAAGGTTTTTTTCTTGAACAACTTGCCAATAACTGTTGCATTAAGTAGAGCGGTATGATAAATTATAGTAGTGTTTGAATGAAAATAATCATTGAAATGTTATTCCGTTTTTTGTTAGGAGGGAAATAGATGGCTCGTGTTTGTGTAATCACAGGAAGAAAGTCTCGTTCTGGTAACAGTCGCTCTCACGCTATGAATGCTTCAAAACGTACTTGGGGTGCTAACCTTCAAAAAGTTCGTATTTTAGTTAACGGTAAACCAAAGCGTGTTTACGTTTCAGCGAGAGCATTAAAATCAGGTAAAATTGAGCGCGTTTAATTAACGTACTAAAAAGCATAGCGATCCGCTATGCTTTTTTACTTTTTTTATGACTCCTATTGCATCTAACCAAAAAACCTACTCCGACTAAGTTAAGCGTCTTTTTTAAATGTACTCAGCATGGCGCGAACAAGTCCGCCAAGAAATTTAGGTAATTTAATCGTATAAAATCTCATGCTTTCCCTCCTACAAGCTTTCTAGCATTTTTAAGGAAAAGATTAATCCTATTACATTCTACTTGCGTTGAGCGAAAACTATGACATGAAATTGTTAATCTTTGCTCCTTACTACTAATGCTATGCCTTCGCTAAATGAAATAGACCCTTCACCCTCCAGCAGTTCATTGCTTACACATAGTGATGATCCTATCTCCAATAAATGATTCGTTAGTGGGTATTTAAACCCCTTTAAAGTTAAATTTTCTACTGTAGCACCTAATGAAAAAAAGGATACGTATTTAAACTGCTGCAGCTTACTAATATAATGGGTCCCTTCCTTAATGACATATATTTCGTTATATTCATCAACGATTTTTATTGGAACACCCGAATTCATAAATTTTATTAATAATGTAATACTGCCAAATTCATGATCTAAGCGTTTTCCAGTTACACAATGGATGAAAATCTTTTCTGGTTTTTTTGTAATTGCCCATTGAATAGCAAGTTCTAAATCCGTTTCATCTTTTTCGGGAGGGTAAATAAAAACATTTGGGACAAGTCTTTTTATCTTTTCTAAATTTTCATCGCTTAATGAATCAAAATCACCGAATATTGCCTCTGGAATTAATCCTTCTTCAATTAAGTAATGAGATCCATTATCTACACCAATCAGCAACTGGTTTTCGTCTTTTTGGGTAATTTCAGTTATTGTATTCGATTTCGGTCCTGCACCTACAATATGTATAATCAACTTTTTTCCACCTTTAAAAAAAATGCAATCGAATGTCGATTGCATTTTTTGTTTCATAATTAGATTTTCCATGCAATTTTAGATGATTACATTATCCTCTAATTTTCGCGATTGCTTCTTTTCTGTCTTCCTTATTATAAACTGCTGAACCGGCTACTAATACGGTAGCACCTGCTTCTATACAAAGTTTAGCTGTATGCTCGTCTACGCCACCGTCTATTTCGATTTCAACTGTTAAATTGCGTTCTTTAATTAAATTAGCAACTTGTTTAATTTTAGGAACAACTGAATGAATAAACTTCTGTCCTCCAAAGCCTGGATTTACTGTCATTAAAAGGACCATGTCGACATCATCTATAATCTGTTCAATTGATGAAACTGGAGTCGCTGGATTAAGAACAACTCCTGCTTTAATACCAAATGATTTAATCGTTTGAATCGTGCGGTGCAAATGCGTACACGCTTCAACATGAACCGTAATAATGTCCGCTCCAGCTTTTACAAATTGTTCTATGTATTGATCAGGTTTTTCAATCATTAAATGTACGTCAAGTGGGAGCTTCGTCACTGGTCTAATTGCTTCAACAATTAGTGGTCCAATTGTAATATTTGGTACAAAATGACCATCCATTACGTCAACGTGAATATAATCTGCTCCTCCACGTTCTACATCTATAATTTCTTCTCCAAGTTTAGCGAAATTCGCTGAAAGGATTGATGGTGCAATTTTAACCATGATTAATACCTCGGCTTTCTATCTCTTATTTCTTCTATGAATGATACATAATGATCATATCGTTTAGGAGAAATTTCCCCACTTTCAACCGCAGCTTTTACGGCGCATTTTGGTTCTTTCAAGTGGGTACAACCTCTAAATTTACATTCTTGACTTTTTTCTCGCATTTCCACAAAACAATACGATAAATCTTCGGATTCGATTCCCATAAAGTCCAATGAACTAAAACCAGGAGTATCTGCAACTAGCCCCTGTCCAATTTTTATTAATTCAACATGTCTAGTTGTATGTTTTCCTCGTCCTAAATGAGTGGAAATAATACCTGTTTTTAAATCTAGCTCCGGATTAATCGCATTTAGTAAAGTTGACTTACCAACACCAGATTGTCCTGCAAATACAGATATTTTATTTGACATATGTGGAAGTACTTTTTCTAATCCTTCCTCAGTTTTTGAAGAAGTTAAACATACTTCATATCCAATTTGGCGATAATAAGAAACGTATTCATACACTAATTTTAATTGTGTTTCGGAACACAAATCGATCTTTGTAATGACAATTAACGGTTTAATTTCATTAAACTCAATTAATACAAGGAATCGATCTAATAATATTGGAGAAAAATCGGGCTCTACTGCTGAAAAAACTAAAATTGCTTGATCAACATTTGCAATAGGTGGTCGAACAAGTTCATTCTTTCGCTCTTTAATTTCAAGTAGATAACCTTCTCCACTTTTTTCGATATGATATTCTACCTCGTCTCCAACTAAAGGTGTTATTTTCTTATTACGAAAATTTCCTCTACCACGACAAGTAACAACTGTCTCATCTGTTTCGACATAATAGAATCCACTCAATGCTTTTATGATTTTGCCTTCTGGCATATACTCACTCCTACAGCTCTTTAATTCGATGGATAAGGTACATCTCTTTCTGCAATAACTTGACCATCTTTAACAATTTTATAGGAAGCAGTTTGTCCAGGATCAATTGTCACTTCTACTGGTATAGTAGTTGTTTCGGTGATCGATTTTGAAATTGCAGGTTTTTCACCATTATTATTTTTATCCCTAATAAATACCTCAATTAACTGAGGTGCACTAGGATTGGTTGGGGTATATGGTACTTGGATATTGATTGTTACTTTTTTCGTCTTTTCTTTTTGTTTTCCTGAAGAAATAACGACATTTAATGTATCCCCTTCTTTTACAGCAACGTTAGCAGATGGAGATTGAGAAATAACATGATTTTCAGCAACAGTTCCAGAATCTTCTTTCGTTACATTAAGCTTTAGGTTATTGTCACCTGCATAGGTTTCAACATCTTTTCTAGACCATCCTTTTAAGTCACGAAGAGTGATCGTAGATGCCCCTTTACTAATCCATATATTTAAATCTGTTTCTGAAGGAACGACTTCAGCTCCGACGTTTGGAGATTGGTCGATTATTTCACCTTCTCGTTCATCACTTTCGATAAAATGCGTTGTAACAGAGCGATAATCGTCTTGTAATCGAGATTTTATCGTGTTGTATTGGAATCCTTTTAAGTCTTCCATCTCATTACTTTTTTTACCTTTTGATTTATAAATCGTTATCGATGAATTTTCTTTAACAGTTTCCCCAATATTAGGAGAAGTTTTTACTACTTTACCTTCATCAACTTCATCATCAAAAATTTCTTTTGGATCGCTTATCTTTAACCCTTTTGATGCAAGCAACGTAACCGCACTTTCGTAAGTCATATCTTTAACATCTGGAATTTCTACGTCTTCAGGTAAAAATAACGCAGGAATCAATGTTATAGCTAATAAACCACCAATTAAAAGTGCAATAAATGTACCTATAATAAACTTTGCAAAAGAATTTTTCTTCTTCCGTTTTAATTTATCAGGTTCATTTTTGGCAGGCTCTTTTTTCACAGGTTCTTTTTTGATCGGTTCTTTTTCTTTATTTGATTTTTTCTTTGTTGGTACGACAACAGTATCATCATTAGTTGATACAGGAATATCCTTTATGATCGGAATTACCTTCGTTTCATCATCATTTGTAGGAATCACAAAAGGTTTTTCATTCAAACGATTACTATCTAAAGCAGTTTGTAAATCTAGCTTCATCTCATCTGCAGTATCATATCGATAAAAGATATCTTTGGCAGTAGCTTTTAAAACGATATTTTCAACACTTTGTGGTATTTCTGGATTAAATTTTGTTGGTGGTGGAACTTCGCTTTGTAAATGTTTTAATGCAATCGCAACTGCACTCTCACCCGAAAATGGTAGTTTTCCAGTTAATAGCTCAAACATTACAATTCCTAAAGAATAAATATCTGACTTTTTATTCGCAACTCCACCTCTTGCTTGTTCAGGTGAAAGGTAATGAACAGAACCAAGTACTGAATTTGTTTGTGTAATTGTTGCAGCTGTCGAAGCTGTTGCAATTCCAAAATCAGTTATTTTTACATTTCCTTCTTCATTGATTAAAATATTTTGCGGTTTTACATCTCTATGAACGATTTGAAAATGATGCGCATGAGCTAATGCTGAAGCTAATTGTTCCATAATCCTCAATACTTCTTTTGGCTTTATTGGTGTATGATGCTGAATATACTCCTTTAAAGTCTCACCTTCAACGTATTCCATAACGATATATTGTAATCCATCTTCTTCCCCAACGTCATATGAGCTTACGATATTTGGATGAGATAGCGAAGTAACTGAATATGCTTCACGTTGAAATCTTCTTAAGAAATCAGGGTCGTTTGAAAAATCAGCTTTTAACATTTTTACAGCTACATCTCGATCTAATATCATATCACGGGCTAAATAAACGTTTGCCATACCGCCAACACCAATTAATTTTAAGATCTTATATCGGTCGTTTAGGCGTCTACCAATCATCACGCTCATCATCACCCTTTCTCTATATTTCTAGGCTCAAACTTAATAATGGCAAGCGTGATGTTATCTTCCCCACCAAAGTCATTTGCGAGTGAAATCAACTGGTTACCGAGAAGATCGATTGGTAGATTTTCATTTAATTTTTCATTAAAAAGTTCATTTGATATTTTATTTGATAAACCATCTGAACATAAAATGATTAAATCATCTTCTTCCCAAGTTAAAGTTTTAATATCAACATCAACTGTTTCCTCTGTACCAAGTGCTCGCGTAATAACATTTTTACGAGGATGAATTTCTGCATCCTCCATAGAAATTTGCCCAAATTTAACGAGTTCAGCGACAAAAGTATGATCTTCTGTTATTTGCTTAAACCCTTCATCATTCCTCAAATAACTTCTACTATCTCCTACATGTGCAATCGTAAAAAATAAAGGAGTACAAATAATCGCTTCAAGGGTTGTCCCCATACCCTTGCACTCTTCATTTTGCTCTGAATGAACTAATAAGTTTGTATTTAATTGCGCTACAATATTTTTTAGCCATGATTCGGCTTCGATCGGTGTTTCAAAATTACTAGTATTTTTCCACTCTGCTTCAAGGAAATTGATCGCCATCATACTGGCAACCTCACCAGCTAAATGGCCACCCATTCCATCAGCAACTACAGCTAATACGATTCCAGAATCGTTCGTAAATATACCTACGCTATCTTCATTATGCTCTCGAACTTTCCCCGTATTAGTTTGAAAAAAAGTTTGCATTGTTTCACCTCGTCTCCTCTTTACGCTCCTTTGCACGCAACTGTCCACAAGCTGCATCTATATCATGACCTTGTTCACGACGAATTGTAACATTAACTCCATTGTTTTTTAGTACTTTTTCAAATGCAAAAATTTGTTCCTTAGGAGTTCTTACGTAATCTCTTTCAGGTACATAGTTAACTGGAATTAAATTAACATGACATTTAACCCCTTTAAGTAACTTAGAAAGTTCTTCCGCATGCTCAACTTGGTCATTTTCGCCACCGAATAATCCATATTCAAACGTTACACGTCTACCAGTCTTTTCAACATAGTAACGAACAGCGTCCATTAAATCCGGTAATTTGTATGCACGATTAATTGGCATTAATTTAGAACGCAACTCACTGTTAGGAGCATGTAATGAAATCGCGAAATTAATTTGAAGACCTTCATCTGCAAAGTTATAGATTTTTGGAATGATTCCACTTGTTGATACTGTAATATGTCTTGCACCTATGTTAAGACCTTTTTCAGAATTAACAATTCTTAAGAAATCCATTAAACCATTATAGTTATCAAATGGTTCGCCTATACCCATAACTACGATTGAGCTTACTCGTTCTTCAACTTCATCAACAGCACGTTGTACTTCTAATACTTGTGCAACGATTTCACCTGCTTCAAGATTTCGTTTTAAACCGCCAAGAGTCGATGCACAAAAAGTACATCCAATTCGACAACCTACTTGTGTCGTTACACATACAGAATTGCCATAATTATGCCTCATTAAAACAGTTTCAATTGAATATCCATCATGTAATTCAAATAAAAATTTCATAGTACCATCTGAAGAGGTTTGTTTAACTAATGTTTTTAATGTCGTTATTGTAAAATTCTCTTCAAGTAACATACGTAGATCTTTTGGAATATTTTGCATTTCTTCAAAGCTTTCAACTCGTTGTACGTATAGCCAATTATAAATTTGCTTAGCACGGAAAGCCTGCTGCTTTTGCGCCTTTAACCAATCCTCTACATCACTCACTTTTAACGAGTAAATTGAGGGTTTATGAGTTTTTTCTATTTTGACTGAATTTGTAGTATTTTCTAATTTCAACGTTACACCTTCTTCCTTAATCTTGCAATAAAAAATCCATCCGTTCCAAAATAATGTGGTAGAAGCTGTACATACCCTTTTTGGACCGATTTATTTTTATTTAATTTTTCCGGAACATGATCAATTAATGAGTGATCTAATTCATAATCATGATGCTCATCTAAAAAAGCTTCGACGACATCAATATTTTCTTCATGTCCAACAGTACAAGTACTATATACTAAAGTTCCACCTGGCTTAACTAACTTTGAAGCTTCGTCTAAAATTGACTTTTGAACTCTTTGTAAATTTGTTACATCAGAAGCATTCTTTTTTAATAGAATATCTGGTTTACGACGAATAACCCCTAAACCAGAACATGGAGCATCTACTAATACTTTATCAAATAATCTTCCTTCAAACTCTTCAGGTGCTTTTCTTGCATCTAGAGCTTTCGTTTCTATATTATCTAACCCTAAACGATTAGCTTGTTCTTTAATTAACTTTACTTTATGCTTGTGTAAATCTAATGAAGTGACTGATCCAGTACCGCCTAACAACTCAGCAATATGTGTTGATTTCCCGCCAGGTGCTGCACATGTATCTAATATATCTTCACCTTTTTCAACTCCAAGTGCTTGTGCGACTAACATCGAGCTTTCATCTTGAATTGAAAGGAAACCTTCTTTAAAGGCATTTGTATAGGCAACATTCCCTTTTTGGATTTCTATTGCAAATGGCGATAGTTTTCCTTCTTTTACCTGTACTCCTTCATCTTCAAGCATTTTGAGCACTTCTTCTCTTGTTGCTTTCATTGTATTTACCCTTGCAGTTTGAAACGGTGGTAGTATGTTCTCTTCACATATCTTTCTTGTTTCTTCTTCACCGAATTCTTTTACCCATTGTTCAATCAACCAGTTTGGATGATTCGTTTCAATTGAAAGCTTTTCGATTGGGTCCTTTATTGCATCGATTGATCTTAAACCATTTCTTTGAATATTTCTTAAAACCCCATTAACTAAAGAAGCAATTCCTTTATGTCCACGTTTTTTAGCAATATTAACAGCCTCATTTAAAACTGCGTGAGGTGGTATACGATCTAAAAAATGCAATTGATATAATGAAAGTTTTATTAATATATAAACCCATTCTTCTAATTTCTTTTGATTTTTTATGAATGGTTCTAAATAAAAATCTAATAATTGATCTCTTTGGATTGTTCCATAGATTATTTCTGTTAATAGTCCTGAATCAGCAGAAGATAAGTCATTCTTTTGAATATAGTTATTTACTAACAAATTACTATACGATTGATTTTTATAAACTGAAAGAAGAGCCTCTAAGGCAATCTCTCGTACATTATTATTCATGTTATTCTCCTAACTTCATTCCACGTTCAATAAAAGAACCTGCACCATTAATATATTGCTTTGCTTCCATTCGCTTTTTACCAGCGGGCTGTAAATCAGTAATTTTGATAGCAGTATGATTACCTGTTGCCACTAATAATCCATCGTTTAAAACATCAATTATTTCACCTGGTGTAGAATTTTGATTCGTATTTACTTTTTCACCCCACCAAACTTTTAAAACTTCTCCGTTTAATGTAGTATAAGCTACTGGCCAAGGGTGTAAACCTCTTACGTGATTATAAATCTCTTCACCAGTTTTTGACCAATTAATTTGTTCTTCTTCACGTTTAATATTTTTTGCAAAGCTTACTTTACTTTCATCTTGCTTCACTGCTGTAATTTCACCTTTTAATAAAGGTGGGATTGTTTCTGAAAGTAAATTCGCACCCGCAATACTTAATTTATCGTGAAGCGTTCCAACGTGATCTTTTTCTTCAATTGGAACAACGACTTTGGCTAACATATCACCAGCATCTAACTTTTCAACCATATACATAATTGTTACACCAGTTTCACTCTTACCTTGAATGATCGAATAGTGTATTGGAGCTCCACCTCGTAATTCAGGTAACAATGAAGCATGTACATTTATACAACCGAATTTAGGAGCTTCAAGAATATCTGTAGGAAGAATTTGTCCAAAAGCAGCAGTTACAATTAAATCTGGTTTCAATGCCAACACTTTTTCTGTTTCTTCTGCAAGTCTAATTTTTTCAGGTTGTAAAACTGGGATATTATGTTTTAAAGCCTCTACTTTAACTGGAGGTGGAGTTAACACTCTTTTTCGACCAACAGGGCGGTCTGGCTGAGTTACTACCCCTACTACATCATATCCTTCTTCGATTAATCTTCTTAAAACAGGAACAGAAAAATCTGGCGTCCCCATAAAAACAATCTTTGTCATTTTTTTGCCTACCCTTCTAATTCACTTTCTTCATAGTATTTCGAGACTTTAGAAGTGAATAAAACTCCATTTAAATGATCAATTTCATGTAAAAGTGCACGAGCTAAAAATCCACGAGCTTCTATAATAAAATATTTTCCACGTTTATTTTGTGCTTTAATTTTCGCATAGCTAGGTCTTGTTACATCACCATATAAGTTAGGGAAACTTAAACAACCTTCAACATCAGTTTGCTCGCCTTTTGTTTCCATTACGATTGGATTAATTAAATCAATTCTTCCATTCTCATCTTCAACATCAACAACAGCTACTTGTTGCAGAATTCCAACTTGTGGGGCTGCTAAACCAACACCATCAGCTGCTAGCATTGTCTCATACATGTTATTTAAAAGTTTTACTAAATTTTTATCAAATGACGTCACTTTTTCACAAGGTGATTCAAGTACTTCATTTGGATATTCTACTATTTTTAATAAAGCCAATTTCACAACTCCTATCTTGATTGTTCGTTTTCATTTAATTTCTATAGAAAGACCTTCGTTTTATGCTAGTCGGATCTGACCAGTCGCCTCCACTTTTCGTTCTGTCTAGCTCCAGGCGTTAGCCCCTCGAGGTGTCGGGTCTGACCAGTCGCCTCCGCTTTTAGATTTGTCTAGTTCCGGCTCCTAGCCCCTCGAGGTCATAAGCCAAAGTCCAATTAAGGTAAAAACCAACCTTAATCGGCCTTCGTCTTATGCTTGTCGGGTCTGACCAGTCGCCTCCACTTTTCGTTACATAAACATAGTAGGTTGAAAGTCGATTGTTAATTGTAGTTTACCTTTGTCCGTTTCGTCTTGGTAGTATTGTTGGATTCGGTTTAGTACGTCATAGAGTGCAGGTTCAGATTTGTATTTTATCACACATTGATATCGAAAATGGTCTTTTATTTTTGCGATTGGTGATGCTACTGGTCCGAGTACAATTGATCCTTCTGATAAGTACTCTCTTAAATAGCCTGCAATTTGTTCACTTACTTTTACTGTTTTTATCAAATCATTATGTGCTATTGATATTAAAACTAAATAATAAAAAGGTGGATATCGAAATGAGCGTCTTATTTTCATTTCTTCTTCATAAAACGCAACATAGTCCTGTGTTTTAGCTAATTCAATACTATAATGCTCTGGTGAATATGTTTGTATAACTACTTCACCTGGTTTTTCATGACGACCAGCTCTTCCACTTACTTGTGTCAATAAGCTAAATGTTCGCTCACTTGCTCTGAAATCTGGTAAATGAAGCGAACTATCTGCTGCTAAAACACCAACTAATGTAACATTTGGAAAATCAAGTCCTTTTGCAATCATTTGTGTACCTAGTAATATATCAGCCTCACCATTACCAAATTGATTAAGCATTTTTTCGTGGGCACCTTTACGACTAGTCGTATCATTATCCATTCTAATTACTCGTGCTTCTGGATAGGTTTTTGTAATAGCTTCCTCTACCTTCTGCGTCCCAGTTCCAAAAAATCGAATATGTTCACTTTGGCACGATGGGCATTGTTTTGGCATATAGGTTTCATAGCCGCAATAATGACATTTTAAATGATGGTTATGTTTATGATAAGTTAAGGAAACCTCGCAATGGGGGCACTGAATTGTGTAACCACAATCTCTACACATTACAAACGAAGAATAGCCTCGACGGTTTAAAAATAAGATGATTTGTTCCTTCTTCTCTAATCGATCAATTATTTTTTCATGTAAAGCTGTAGAAAACATCGTACGATTTCCGATTCTTAACTGCTCTCTCATATCGACTATTTCCACTTCAGGTAATGGGCCCTGATTAACCCTTTTGGACATTGTATTTAGTTCGTAAACACCTTTACCAGCTCTTGCAAATGATTCTAGAGTAGGAGTCGCACTTCCTAAAACGATAGGACAATGATGATATTCTCCTCTCCAAATTGCAATATCTCTTGCATGATATCTTGGATGTTCATCTTGTTTATAGGTCGTCTCGTGTTCTTCATCAATGATGATCATCCCAATATTTTCAAATGGTGCAAATATAGCTGAACGGGCACCCACTACTACCTTAACTTCTTTTCTTTGAATCTTTCTCCATTCATCATATTTCTCACCAATAGATAGACCACTATGTAGAACGGCAACATCATTTCCAAATCTACTTTTAAAACGACCTACAATCTGTGGGGTAAGTGAAATTTCTGGTACTAATACGATTGCTTCTTTACCTTCATATAGGACCTCTTGAATGGCTTGCAAATAAACTTCTGTCTTTCCACTTCCTGTTACTCCATGTAAAAGATGAATCTTATTCTTTCTTTCATGAAATGAAGAAACGATTTGCTCAAATGCCATCTGTTGTTCTTCTATTAGTGGTAAAGGCTTAGATCGTTCAATTTCCCTACCTTCATATGGATCACGATAAACTTCAACAGTTTTAATTGAAATTACCTCGTTTTTCTCCAATGTCTTTATAGGTGAATCAGTGATTCCAAGACATTCTTTTAACTCCTTCACACTTGTTTGACCATTCATACGTAAGTATTCAATAATGTCTTTTTGTTGTGGAGATGAGATTGCAGGTAATTCATCGTCTAATACTTTTAATAGAGAAACTACACGTTCTGTTTTTTTATTTGCTTTATTTTTCACTTCATATTCAATTTCAAGCAGCCCTTCTTTAATAGCTCGTTGAACTAATGAAATTTTACTAACAAGACTTTCTATTTCGGTCCATTCTCTTCTTTTAACGATCGAAAATAGATTTGCTAATTCAGGAACTAATTGATCTAAAGCTTCTTCAGATGTAACTTGAACATGTTTTTTATAAACAGCTTTAATAGCAGTAGGAAGCATTGCTTGATATGCAGAAATGAAAAAACAAAGTGTTTTTTGGGATAAATAAGAACCTAAAAGAAGAAGTTCTTCTGTTAAAACTGGCATGACATCAAGAACTTCTTCAATTTCTTTAACCTTCTCTAAGTTAGTTGTTTCTTTTATAGACAATACGAAACCTTGAACTTTCCTTGGCCCAAACGGAACTATTACTCGCATTCCAGGTTGTATTGCATCCTGCCACCTAGTAGGTACTTTATAATCAAAAGGACGGTCTGTTTGTCTGACTGATACATCAACTAAAACTGATGCGTATGTCATCTTTCTACCTCATTTAATAAGTGATGAACTTCAAGTAGTATTTCTTCTGCTACTTCTTTTTTACTCATTTTAGGAAGTGGCTTAACTTCACCATTCCGCTTAAAAATGGTTACAATATTCGTATCAGATCCAAAACCAGCCCCTGTTTTCGTTACATCATTTGCAACAATCATATCAGCATTTTTCTTTAAAAGTTTACTTTTTGCATACTCATCTACTTGATCAGTTTCTGCAGCAAACCCTACTAAAATTTGATGTGTTTTATGTTGACCTAAAGTTAGAAGAATATCTTTCGTACGTTTAAAAGCAATTGAAAGATCACCTTCAGCTTTTTTCACTTTTTGATCATACGTAATTGAAGGTGTATAATCAGCAACCGCTGCTGTTTTTATTACAACATCCGCCTCATTATAATAAGACCAAATCGCTTCAAACATTTGCTCCGCAGACTCAGTTTGGATAAATTTACAGCCTTCAGGTGGCGTTAAATTGGTTGGTCCAGAAACAAGGATTACCTCTGCGCCTAATGAGACTGCAACTTCTGCGATACTATAGCCCATCTTACCCGTTGAATGATTTGAAACAAAGCGAACTGGATCAATTTTTTCAACTGTTGGACCAGCAGAAATGATAATTTTTTTACCTTTTAATACTCCAACTTCTCTTTGGAAATGTTCATTCACGAATTGAACGATTTCTTCCGGCTCTGCTAATCTACCTTTTCCTACATAACCACATGCTAAATACCCTTCATTTGGCTCAATAAATCGATGACCAATCTCTTTCAATATGCTCATATTCTTTTGAACAATCGGATGGTTATACATATTAACATTCATAGCTGGTGCGATCCAAACCGTTTTTGTTGCAGCCAGTAATGTTGCCTGGATCATTTCATCCCCAAGACCATTTGCTAATTTTCCAATTGTATTAGCAGTTGCTGGAGCAACGATTATTAAATCAGGCCAATCACCTAAATCGATATGTGCAATTTTTGCACTATCTTTTTCATCAAAAGTATCTATATAAACATCATTTCTTGATAAAGCTTGAAACGTTAAAGGTGTCACAAATTTTGTAGCGGATAAGCTCATCATTACTTTAACGTCATATCCTGCTTGTACTAGTTTACTTGTAAGTGCTGCTGCTTTATAGACTGCAATTCCACCTGTAACGCATAGGAGAATCTTTTTTTGTTCCATTCACCTTCACCCTTTCAAATTTTATTCTTTCTATGTAATATGTCAAAAAATAGGTCTTTTGGATGTTCTATGTCTAAGATACCACAAATATGTTTGAAATAAATATTATAGGCTTTTCTAAAAAATTCACCAAAGATTCTAATCGTCTAACTCAGAAGCCAAAATGAGCTTATCCTTTTTTCATAAATCAACGCTTTTCCTTGATTAAACTACTCGCTGCCATTTTATCACAAAAATAAGACTGCCCCCATTTCTAATCACCACGAAACTTTTAGGAGAGGTGTTAAACACCACGTTGTCCTTTTTAGTCATATGGATAATTAGCAAATGTTTTGGGACAGCCTCATCACACAGTTAAATATTAATCTTCTTTAAATTCTTCAAGTTTTCTATAAGATAATAAGCCAGCATTAATTTCTTCTAATGCTTTTCCTACAAATTTATCTGACACTGGTTTTTCAACACGAGTATCTTTATTTACTTGCATTTCGCGAGCACGCTTTGAAGCAACTGTTACAAGCGTATATTTTGAGTCTAATTTTGTTAATAAACGGTCAATCGAAGGATATAACATAGTTTATTCGGCCTCCATCATTCTTTTATAATAATTTGCAACTCGTTCACGTTTTAAATGTTCACTTAAAATAATTGCTTTAATACGGTCACAAGCTAAATCAACTTGATCATTTTCAACTACATAATCGTAAGCATCCATCATTTCAATTTCTTCTTTTGCTGCATTCATACGATTCATAATTACATCTTCAGTTTCTGTACCTCTTGTTACAATTCTATTTTGTAATTCTCTCATACTCGGAGGGGCTAAGAAAATAAAAATACCTTCAGGAAAAGCTTTTTTTACTTGCAGGGCACCTTGAACTTCAATTTCTAGGAAAATGTCTTTTCCTTCGCTTAATGTTTTTTCAACATAATCAATTGGCGTTCCATAGTAATTACCTACAAACTCAGCCCACTCAAGAAACTTATTTTCATTTATTTTCTGTTTGAAATCTTCTTTTGATGTAAAGAAATAATCTACTCCATGTACTTCACCTTCACGAGGATTTCTTGTCGTCATCGAAATACTATATTGCAGATCTAAGTCCTTATTATCAAAAATAGCTTTACGCACCGTACCTTTACCTACTCCTGATGGACCAGAAAGTACGATTAATAAGCCTCTTTCATGCCTCATTTATGACCCTACCCTTCTAATTCTAGACAGTTTAATTTATTAAAGGTCAATCTATTGTTACATACTGTGTTGGAGTCAATTAATAAAAAATTAATTAGTCTTCTACTTCACATTGTTACCGGACCTTTGAAACGATAAACAAATCTTTTACATTATTCAATATTTTGAACTTGCTCTCTAATTTTTTCAAGATTATTTTTAATTTCAACAACTTGTTTAGAAATATCTAATGAGTTTGCTTTAGAACCAATCGTATTCACTTCTCGATTCATTTCTTGTACGATGAAATCTAGTTTTCGACCAATTGATTCCTTTACTTGTAAAGTTTCATTAAACAATTCTAAATGGCTAGTTAGTCGAACTAATTCTTCAGATATGTCACATCGATCTGCAAAGAGCATAATTTCTGTTAATAATCTTTGCTCATCAACCGCTGTTAATTCAACTTCCGCTAATTTAGATTGAAGTTTTTCACGATATGATTTCAAAACAAGAGGAGAATGCACAGTAATCTGTTTTTTACATTCTTCAATTGCTGTTAATCTTTCTATTAAATCTTTTTTAAGTTGTCCACCTTCTTTGCACTTAACATCAAAAAATTGCTGACATGCATTTTCAGTAGTCGTTAATAATAATTCTTCAAAATTATCATTGATTTGTTCTACTTCACTTACTGTAGTAACTTCAGGTAGGTTTAATAAATCGATTGGATTATAAGAAGATTTACTTTGCTCTTCACCTGATAGATTTTCAATCGCTTTTTTATATTGTTGAATTAAGCCTTCATCTATTTGTAATGTACGTTGTAATAAGCCCTCAATTGTAACAAAAACCTCAACCCGACCTCGACTAGTATACTCAGCTACAATTTTCTTAATTGCATCTTCATATGCTAATAATTGTCTCGGCATTCGAACGATTGTCTCTAAGTATCGATGATTCACTGCTTTCATTTCAATATGTATTTTGTACTGTTCATTTGACAAAATGGCTTTACCATATCCTGTCATACTTACGACCATTGTTCCACTTCCAATACACTAATTTTCTCTCTAATTTATTTCCCAAATTTCATTCAATATGTAAAAGAGAAAAGGTAATAGAGCATACCTCTACTACCTTAAGGAATTATAACATATTTTAAATTGGTTATCCATTTTGTTCGTAAATTATTTTTTCTTTGTAAATAATGCTCCAGCAAGCATAAAAGTTGGAATTGATGAAAGACCTCCAATTAAGAACCAATCCCTAGGCACGATCGGAATCGTTTTGAAAATAGGTTGTAATGGTGGGTAGTAAATAACAACAAGCATTAATAGCATTGAAACGATAACAGCACCAATTAAATATAAATTTCCAAATACATTTCGATGGAAAATGGAACGTTCACTTCTACAATCAAATACATGAATTAATTGAGCTAAAACTAATGTGGAGAATGCTACAGTTTGTGCGTATTCTAGTTGATTTGGATGTTGATTATAGGAAATAATGAATGCTAATAGTGTGACAAATCCAATTAAAAACCCTCTTGAAATAATTTTCCATCCTAAACCTCTTGCAAAAATCCCTTCTGATAATGAACGAGGACTTCTTTTCATTACATCATCTTCAGCTGAATCAACACCTAATGCCATTGCAGGTAAACCATCAGTCACTAGATTTACCCATAGAATTTGTACTGGAACAAGAGGTAGTGGTAACGCTAATAACATTGCAAACAACATTACTAAAATTTCACCAACATTTGAAGCTAATAAATAACGAATAAATTTACGAATATTACTATAAATATTGCGTCCTTCTTTAATTGCAGACTTGATTGTAGCAAAATTATCATCCAGTAAAACTAATGCTGAAGCTTCCTTTGCTACATCTGTACCAGTAATCCCCATTGAAATTCCAATATCCGCCGCTTTAATTGCTGGTGCATCATTTACACCATCACCAGTCATTGCTACAATATGACCATTTGCTTGGAATGCTTTAACAATCTTCAACTTATGTTCAGGCGAAACTCGAGCAAACACTGCCGTATCTTCAACAAATTCCTGAATTTGCTCTACAGAAAGTGCATCTAATTCTTTTCCTTCTACTACTCTACCATTATCTCTTAATATTCCTAGTTTTCTAGCGATACTAGAAGCAGTTAATTTATGATCACCCGTAATCATAACTGTTTTAATACCCGCTTCTTTACATTCTTGAACAGCTTGTGCAACTTCTACTCTTGGTGGATCAATCATCCCTTGTAAACCAATAAAAGTTAAATTTTTTTCGAGATCCCTTTCATCAATGATCGAATTTGGATTTAATGGTTTAAAAGCAATCGCAATCGTACGAAGTGCATTATTTGCATAAGTTTCGATTGTACTTTCCACTGAATTTTGTCTAAACGTATTTAATTGTTCTTCTCTTTCATGCCATAAAATTGTATTACATTTTGAAAGTAAGACGTCTGGTGCACCCTTCGTAATTACAAATTGTTCGCCAGAACGATTTTTTACAATGACCGACATCATTTTCCGTGTACTATCAAAAGGAAGCTCATGTATTCTAGTAAAATTCGAATTTACGTAATCTCGGTCAATCCCAGCTTTATAACCTGCAACAACAATCGCACCTTCAGTAGGATCACCATCTAGTACGATTTCTTTTTTCTTTTGAATTAATTGTGCATCACTACATATCGATCCGAATACAAGAGTTTGAAATAATTGTTTATTTAAAGTTGGATTAATGGTTCTCTCTTTATTCATAAATTCTCCATCGATTGCATATCCATTTCCTGATACTTCAAAACTAGACCCGCCCGTCCAGATATTTGTAACAGTCATTTTATTTTCTGTCATAGTCCCTGTTTTATCTGAACAAATGACTGAAGCACAACCTAATGTTTCAACCGCTTGAAGCTTTCGAACAATTGCTTTCTTTTTAATCATCCGCTGTACACCAAGAGATAAAGCAACCGTTACAATTGCCGGTAAGCCTTCTGGAATCGCAGCAACTGCAAGTGACACACCCGCTAAAAACATATGATATAATTCATTTCCTTGATAAACACCGATAAATACAACTAAAGCTGTTAAAAATAATGCAAGAACAATTAATATTTTACCTAATTGTTCTAATCGTCTTTGTAAAGGTGTAACAATGGTTTCTGTATTTTGAAGTAAATTCGCAATTTGCCCCATTGCTGTTTTCATTCCTGTCGAAACAACAACACCTTTACCATTTCCACGCGTAACGAGTGTTCCCATAAAGCCCATATTATCTTGATCACCAATACCAATATCATCGGTCTGAATTGATTCAAATCTTTTTTGAACCGGTACAGATTCACCTGTTAGCGCTGATTCTTCTATGTATAAACTTGATGCCTCGATTATGCGAATATCAGCACCAATCCGATCGCCACTTGAAAACTTAATAATATCCCCAACAACTAAATCCCTTGAAGGGAGCTTAACAAACTGCCCATCACGCAAAACATTTACTTGTGGAGCAGCCAATTCTTTCAAAGCCTCTAATGATCTCTCTGCCTTTGCTTCTTGAAAATATCCTAAAATCCCGTTAATTAATACAATTGCCATAATCGCAACTGCATCTACTACTTCCTTTAAAAAGATTGATATAATCGTTGCGCCTAATAGAACAAATACCATAAAATCATTAAATTGATTTAAAAATAAAACGAGTTTGGAAGTTTTCTCTGATTCCTTTAATTCATTTGCCCCAAAAGTTGCCCGCCTTTTCTTTACCTCCTCATCAGTTAAACCGGAGGAAACATTTGTATTCGTTACTTGCACGACTTCTTCCGCTCTCATCCGATAAAAATTCATACCCGCGTTCACCCCTAATTAAACATTAGGTAAGTTGTCCCCCTTACCTCTCATAAAATCATATTCAGACTCGTCCAAATAAATGATATAATGATGAAAATAAATCTAGCTTTTAACCGCCAAGAACTGTGACAAGACCAATCAAGATATTGTATGATTGAATTCCCTTAAGAAATTTCTTGATTGTTTATTTAATGGATATGAGTCAGTTTATGAAATATGATGATTTGAGAAATAGATTGAATGTAATTAGAAGTTAATTGGAACTTTAGGATAGTAATTAGAAGGTAAACTTAAAAATACGGTTGAATGGACTTTTAAAGTCTTTAAATTAATTTGAATTTTTTTCGTTCCTTAGAACTCGATCTTAAGTAACTCGTCCATTCTAGAGTAGAAATCAATGAACCTTTTTCACGATTACTAAGTCACTTAGTTTGAACCCTCATCATTTTATTGAACCAATAATTGAATTAGAATTGAATACAATTAGAGAAGTGATTGGAACGAAAAGGGTGCTCGGCTCCTATGGGAGATGCGGGAAGCCTTAGACCCCGCAGGAACGAGGAGGCTCAGGTTCCGCCCCATGGAAAGCGGGAACTCTGTAGTGGAAATCAACGTTCTATTTTCCATTGATATTAAGTCACATTAAAAACCCATCATTTAATTGATAATGATTAAAATTTATAATTTCAAAAAAAAATAGTGTTTTAAAGAGTAGGACGTGATACATATGTCTTTTGACGGACTTTTTACAGGAGCTATGACAAACGAAGTAGCTTCTAAACTAACAACTGGAAGAATATCAAAAATTGTACAACCAAGTAACTATGAAGTACTACTTACCGTGAGAGCAAATGGTGCCAATTACAAACTATTATTAAGTGCTCACCCTAGTTACGCAAGATTCCATTTTACAAATCAAAACTATGATACCCCATCAGAACCATCAATGTTTACAATGCTTTTAAGAAAACATTTAAATGGTGGGTTCATTGAAAGCATTACACAGTTTGAACACGAGCGAATCGTTAACATTAAAGTTCGTAGTAGAAATGAAATTGGTGATGAACAATACCGAACATTGATCATTGAATTAATGGGTAGACATAGTAATATCATTTTAATTGATGAAGAAAGAAAAATAATCTTAGACAGTGTTAAGCATGTACCGATGGCAGTTAATCGTCATCGAATTGTACAACCCGGTGCAACTTATATTTCTCCTCCAAATCAAGAAAAACATGATCCATTTCAAGTTATTTCTGAAGAGGAGTTTAATCAAAATATTAGCCAAGGTGAGGTGTCACTATCCGAAGCAATTGTTCAACAGTTCTCCGGAATCTCTCCATTACTCGCAAATGAAATTGTCTTTAATGGAAAAGAAGATGTATATAATTCATTTAAAACAATCATGAATGAAATACAACTAAAAAAGTTTACTCCTTCACTTTTCCGCTTAGAATCGAGAGAAATGTTTTATTTCATAAACTTATCTCACTTACAAGCCGAACAAACTGTTTTCCCTAGCTTAAGTGAGCTTTTAGATGTTTATTACTTTGGTAAAGCTGAACGTGACCGTGTAAAGCAACAAAGCGGAGATTTAGAAAAACTGTTACAAAATGAACTTACAAAAAACAAGAAAAAAATTAAAAAGTTACACAAAAGTCTTGAAGATACTGATAAAGCAGATAAAATTCAGTTACAAGGCGAATTGCTTACTGCAAATATGTTTGCACTACAAAAAGGCATGAAAGAAATTGAAGTAATTAATTACTATGACGAAAATGGTGCCACAATGGTCATTCCGTTATCGCCATTAAAAACACCTTCTGAAAATGCACAAGCTTATTTCACAAAATATACTAAGCTTAAAAATTCAGTAGCACATATTGAAGAACAAATTAAATTAACGATAGAAGAAAATGATTATTTAGAGACAGTTATTCAACAAATCGAGTCTGCTTCACCACGTGATTTGGAAGAAATTAGAGAAGAACTAGTTGAGACGGGTTATATAAGAAAGAAAAAATCGAAAAAAGCCCAAAAGTCAAACAAACAAAAAGTTACATTAGATGAATACATCTCTACTACAGGCGAACAATTATTAGTCGGTAAAAATAATAAACAAAATGATTATCTAACAAATAAACTTGCTAGTAGAGACGAGCTATGGTTTCATACAAAGGATATCCCAGGCTCCCATGTTGTCATTCGTGCTAAGGATCCTAGTGAAATTGCAATTAAAGAAGCAGCTATTATCGCTGCATATTTTAGTAAAGCACGTCAATCAAGCTCGGTCCCAGTCGATTACACGGAAATCCGCCATGTAAAAAAACCAAATGGTTCCAAACCAGGTTTTGTCATATACGAACAAAACAATACGGTTTATGTAACACCTGATGAAGAACTTGTTTTAAAATTGAAGAAATAAAAAAATGGTGCCTATAAAAAAGGCACCATTTTTATTTTCATGACCTACCGAGCTAAACTATTTACTTTTTTATTTCACCTTTTTCAATTTTACTACTTAGTAATGATCCTAAAAATAGTACAAGTCCTACGCAAAATCCAAAAATTAAGTTCGAAAAAATCTCATCTTCTCTTATATATTTAATGATGAAATAAGCAGCAAAAAATAGCATCGTAATGACACCGAAATACTTTAATACATCCTTTATTTTTACCATTTATATACAATCTCTCCTCTTCTATTAATAGATAAAAGTTTACAATAGATTGACCTTAACAACTATTCGATCATAAACAATATTAGACCTGTATTTAAAAATAAAAAAAGATAAGCAATAGCTTATCTCGGTGTGTAGACAAAGTACGAAAAACTTGGATTTCAGACTGATTGCAAGCGCTTGTCTTTCGAGGCGCGAAGTCTGGTGAGGAGCGGAGTTACCTTAGACGGTAATGAGCACCGCAGACAGGCGAAGCAACGAAGAAAGCGAGCGTTTGGCGGGCAGTCTGAGATAAGCTAAATCTAGCTTATCTCTTATCTTTCATTCTGTAAGTAGCTTAACGCCTGTTTTGTCTTCTCAATATATTCTACGTCATTATTCGAACACATAAATTTGACATTTGTTTGACCAGTTTCATTTAATTGGCCATTTTCTCCAAGTAACTGGATTAATCTTTTTACAGTACCATTGCTTCCATCAACAATTTGAACATCTTCAGGTAAAATCTTTTTTAAGATGTTTTTATAAAATGGATAGTGAGTACAACCCAAAACAATTGTTCCATATTGCTCAATATTAAATAATGAAAGTTTACTTTTAAAATAATCAATCATAAAATTTTCATCAAAATTTAATTCCTCACAATAATGAACAAGCTCTGGTAAAGGCAATGAATCTACAATACTTAAATCGTCCACCCTCGATATAAGCTCATTATACTTTGTTTGCTTTAACGTTAGTGGAGTCGCAAAAACTAATACTCTCTTACCAGTTGTTCTGTTCATTTCAACAGCTGGTTTTACAGCCGGTTCCATACCGATAATCGGAAAATCATACATTTCTCTTAATTCATTTACTGCAATACTAGTCGCCGTATTACATGCAATTACAAGTGCTTTTACATCTTCTTTAATAATCATTTCAACAGACTTTTTTACAAATGCACTTACTTCTTCCTTCGACTTTGTACCATAAGGAACGTGAAGGGTATCAGCAAAATATAAAAAATCTTCATTTGGTAATTTTTTCAGTGCCTCATTTAAGACAGTTAACCCACCAATTCCTGAGTCAAAAAAAGCTATTCTCATTTCAATTCACCTAATAATTTTAATTTAATGAAGTCATTTGTGAAAGTGTCAACAAATCATTACATTACTCAACAGGGACAATCTTTTACAAATATATAATACTAAATTAACCTAATTATGGATGAATGTAAACTTTTCAGAAAATAGTTAACTCAAGAAGGGATTATTCGCAATTCTTGTCAAGCTTGCTAAACCTATATTTCTCACTATTCCCTAAACATTCAAAATGATTAGTTTAAAAAGATAAAAAGTTTCTCATTTCGTGTATTTTTTTACGATTTGTGGAACAACCTTATTCACTTATATACTTGTAGCCCCCTCCTGTCACCTATTCTTAAAATAATGATTTTAATATTGTTGAATTAGAAACAATATTTTATATAATATTGATAATGAACCAACGGTTAGGAGGATTGACTATGAACAGAGAAGAACAGCTTATGATGGGTTTCAGGGACGTATTTAACAAGATGGTTTGGCTTAATAAGTTTAAGATGGAAGAGGCTCTTAAGGGATATCAATCTTCTGAAGTACATTGTATCGAATACATTGGAAAAAATGTAGATTCCAACGTGACCAAACTTGCTGATTCCTTATATATGACAAGAGGTGCCATAACTAAAATAACGAAGAAGCTTATAAATAAAGGACTGATTGAAAGCTACCAGAAACCAGATAATAAAAAAGAAATCTATTTTAGGCTTACTGAGCAAGGAAACGTAATAGACAATATCCATGAAGATCTACATAAAAAGTTTCGAGAACGAGATAAAGCTGTATTTGATCAAATAACCGAAGAACAATTCGACAGTATGCTTAACTTCGTGAACAATTATTGTAATCATTTAGATGCAGAAATAAAGAAACAAGGAATCGATATCGATCGTAATCCGGAACAAATTTGAATAGTAAATTTGTTCCCTAAGCAGCCCAACTCTACTATAGAATAGGCTGCTTTTTTATTTCAATTTTATTGTTGACAAGGAAACAAAATCCTCGTACGATAAATATGTTTCCAAGGAATCAAAAATATCGTTATTGAGAGGAGAATATTATTGTTCAAATTTAGATCACACAAAGAACAAAAACCGGAACAAACCATAGATAAAAAAGCTTTACTTTTCGGTCTAATCTCTGTCTTTCTTTGCGGAATAGGCTTCAGTATCATCACACCAGTCGTACCATACTTAGTACAACCTTATTTAAGCAATCCAGGAGATCAAGCCATAGTTGTTACGTTGTTGACTTCTGTTTATGCCGTATGCGTGTTTTTTGCAGCGCCCGGACTTGGAGCATTAAGCGACAGATATGGCCGTCGTCCAATACTTTTAGTATCCCTTTTAGGTTCCGCTATTGGGTATTTAGTTTTTGGCATAGGAGGAGCTCTATGGGTCCTTTTTGCTGGACGTATAATTGAAGGGATAACTGGCGGGAGCATAAGCACAATCTTTGCATATTTTGCAGACATCACACCTAGTGAGCAACGAACTAAATACTTTGGGTGGGTAAGTGCAGTTGCAGGTGTAGGCGCTACAATCGGTCCTACTCTTGGTGGATTACTTGCCAAGTTTGGCTATTCAGTACCCATGTATTTTGGAGCAATCATAACTTTACTAAATGTTGTTTTCGGAATCTTATATATGCCCGAGAGCCTTGGTATAAATAATAGACTTAAAAAGATTACTCTTGTAAGACTGAATCCATTCAGCCAGCTTGTAAATGTACTTTCCATAAAAAACTTAAAATGGCTACTCATCTCAGCGTTCCTACTTTGGATACCGAACGGATCATTACAGGCAGTTTTTTCACAATTTACAATTGATACATTCAATTGGGAGCCTGCACTTATTGGACTAATGTTCTCAATTATGGGTGTCCAGGACATCATCTCACAAGGTTTCATCATGCCAAAGCTGTTAATTAAATTTAGTGATTCACAAATAGCAACTCTTGGAATGGTTTCAGAAATTATAGGCTACAGTCTTATTGCAGCATCGGCTTTGTTCTCATACTATCCTCTTCTTATCATTGGAATGTTTATATTTGGGTTTGGTGATTCGATCTTTGGGCCATCATTCAATGGGATGGTCTCCAAGACTGTTGATCCAAGTGAACAAGGTAGAATCCAAGGAGGCAACCAATCTATTCAGGCTTTAGCAAGAATAATTGGGCCGATCATAGGAGGTCAAATCTATGTATCACTCGGTCATGCCGCACCCGCTTTTATGGGTATACTCCTTATAGCAGTAGCAGCATCAGTATTGAATAAGGGTAGACTTATAAATAGATAAACTAATTTTTACGAATAGATATAGAGTGAACATTTCTAAACATCACCTTTAGCATACGGCGGTCTTAGGATGATACCGCCGTTTTTTATCCTTTTATTTCTATTGAGGTGGAATGGTAACTATTATCTTGATCAATCAAAAAATTCTTCAATCCGACAAAATTTATTTTATAATGAAGTACATGGTTCATAGATCAAATACAAGGTGGTTAGTTAAATGAAAGAAGAATTACTTAAAATTTTTGATGAATCTGGTAATCATATAGGAGAAGCCTCTCGAAGTGAAGTACATAAAAAAGGATTATGGCACGAAACATTTCATTGCTGGTTACTTAGTATAGTAGAAGACCAAGCTTCAATTTATTTTCAAATCCGTAGTCATCAAAAAAAGGATTATCCGAATTTATTTGATATCACTGCTGCTGGTCATATATTATCTACTGAAACAGTTCAAGATGGATTAAGAGAAGTAAAAGAAGAACTTGGAATAGAAGTAAAAATGGAAGATGTAATCCCTCTTGGTATCATTAAAAATTCGATTATTTTAGAAACGATTAATGATCATGAATTGAGTCATGTTTTTTTACTAAAAAGCAATAAACCTTTTACTGTTTTCAACCTACAAAAAGAAGAAGTTTCAGGAATCGTGAAAGCTGATTTTAACCAATTTTATCAATTCGCACATGGATTAAGAGATACAGTTGAAGTTGATGGTTTTCAAATTACTGAAACAGAGGAAAAAATTCCAATTCAAAAATCTGTAGATAAAAATCAGTTTGTTTCACACGAAAGTAATTATCTTTTAGATGTTGTTGAATTAATAAAAAAACATATACATAGTTAACTCTAATTTTAAGAGCCCTTTGTTTTTAAAGGGCTCTTAGTTATATCTATAATTTCACTAAAAGAAAACAATAATTATTATCCTAATGGATTTTCACCAAATCTTGCCCATAATTTTGGAAACATCGCTTTTAAACCATCAGAATCTTCTTCATCCCAATCAAATTCCATCTCGCTAGCAGGCATGAGACCTTTTTGTTCCAGTTTTTCTAACAACTCATCATAACTTTCATCGTCCCACTCAATATCACCTGTTTTTAATAACGTATATGCATCTTATCCTACATTTAATAATTCTTCATTTTGAGGATAGCCTTCTTCATCAAGATTTTCATCATTTATGTAATTTGCCAAAAACTCATGATTTCCCATTACTTTGTGATAAATTACTTCACCTTGACCAATTAGCCAACCTCTAAAATAATCAAATGTATCATCTGAACATCCACCCATTAATATATACGCAGCAGCCCATAATCTTGATTGATAACTCTCATTCATTAAACCTTGAAAATGCAAGTCGAAATCCACAATTTCATTTAAATCTTTTTTACTTAAAGCCTCAATTAACCATTCAGCTTGATCTTCTATATTTTTAGACTCTTCAATTAAACTCCAAAACTCTTTTCTATTCACGGATTACTCCCCCTAATTCAAGTTAATAAAGCAATTTTAATTTTATCATACATGTTCTTTGTCTATTTTAAATAAATAGAATGAAAAAACCCTAAATCATTAGGGTTTTTAAGTTTATTCAATATCTTTACTAAAAGAATAAGAAAGTTTTTTATACTCCATTTTTTGTTCATAAAAACGATGCATATTAAATCTTTGGACACAGGATTGTAGTGTTACTAATTGACATCCATTTCTTTTTCCAAAATCAGAAATAAAATCTAGTAATTTCTTACCGTATCCATTTGAGCGTTTACTTTCATCTGTCACTAAATCCTAAACAAATACATGTCTACCATTATAGAAATTTGTTAAAATACTAATTCCAGCGACTGCAACACTCTTTTTTAATCTTTTTACGATACACTAATGACATTTTCACCAGTTTCAGCTTCTCTTTTAAATAATCTTGAATAAACACCATCTTTTTCTAATAAAGAATGATGCGTCCCTTCTTCGACTACTTTCCCATTTTCGAGTACAACGATTCTGTCCGCTGTTAATACGGTAGATAATCGATGTGAAATGACGATGACAGATTGTTTTGATTTTCGCTGTTGAATCGCTTCATTTATTTGCAACTCTGTAATCGGATCTAGAGCTGAACTTGCTTCATCTAAAATAAGAATAGGAGAATTTTTAACTAAAGCTCTTGCTAACGATAATCTTTGTTTTTGACCACCAGATAATAGTGCCCCTCTTTCACCAATTGATGATTCTAGACCTTCTGGTAATGAATTTAGATAGTCTGATAATCCACTATCTTTTAGTGCCTGAATCATTTCATCATTTGTCACCAATTCATTTCCTATACGAATATTATCAGCTAAACTACCATTTCTTAGCTGTACATCTTGCGAAACAAACGAGATCGCATCCCTGATCCACTTTGCATTTGCTTTTTCAATTGGTAAACCATCTACTTCTATTGTTCCATTATTTAACGGATAAAAACCTAATAATAAATCTACAATTGTTGATTTTCCAGCACCACTTGGTCCTACTACGGCGACTGCTTCCCCTGGTTTCACATGAAATGACAAGCCATTTAACACAAATTCTTCCTTCGTTGGATAGGCAAATTTAACATCTTTAAATTCAATTAATCCATTAACAGAATTTAATTTTTCACCTTCTTGTACTTCAAATTCTGAAACTTCTTCAGCTAATAATTTTTCAGAACGATCTAATGCTGGACCAGTTCTACGTACTGATAACCAGTTTCTTAACATTCTTTGAATTTCATTAGCAGCAATGGTCACAAGTCCCCCTGCAGTATACATTTGTCCCGTTGTGATTTGATCATTTGAAATCAGTAAAACACTTATAAAATAGACAGCAGCTAAAGCAAATCCATTATAGCTACCGATTACAACAATCGATTGCATTCTTGCTTTTAATTCGATAATTGATTCTTTAATAAATGATTTACGAATATCAGCAACACTTTGAATTTCATAATCCGTTGCACCAAGAATTCTCGAAAGTTGAATCCCTGTTACTGATTCTCGTAATCTTTCTAAATAACGTGACGCTTCAGTTCTAGCTTTAGCCGAAGCAATTCTAGTACGAGCTCCGACTTTATTGGAAGTCCAATAAAATAAAACACCTAAAACAACACTAGTAATCATTAAATAAGGATTAATCCAAAGTAAGACAATACTATATATAAATACTCCTTGAACAGAAGCCATAAAAGTAGAGCCTTCCCATGCTAAAAAGTTATGCAGTGTATCTGGGTCATCAGAAACTCGTGCTAATAATTCACCAGATTTAGATTGATGAAAATATGAATAAGGTAAAATTTGCAAGTGCTTAAATAAGCGAAGTTTTTGCCAGTTTGTAACAGATTTAGCAATATGATGGCAAAAATACTCATCAATGACCATTAAAATTAAATCAAGAATTGCAGCAATAACAAGCAACCACATTAATCCCCATAGTAATGCATTATCATGGTTTGGAATTATATGATCAATTAACCAGCCAGTTCCTAAAGTTGGTATTAATGCTGCACAAACTTGGCTTAAAGCAATTACAAATGAATCTGCAAATACCCATTTTTTATGAGGCTTGAGAAAGTTTATGACTCTTTTTCCATCGCCTATTTTTTTAGTATTTTTCTGCATCATACAGCACTCTCCTTTTCTAGTTCACTGTATTGTGCCATATATAATTGATAGTACTGACCTTTTAATGATAATAATTCTTCATGTGTTCCTTGTTCAGCAATCCGTCCTTTATCTAATAATAAAATACAATCAGCATCTTTTACTGTTACAAGACGATGTGCGATTGTAATTGTTGTACGACCTGGGATTAACTTTTCAAGTGAACATTGTACCTTTTCCTCTGTTTCTCCATCTAATGATGATGTAGCCTCATCGAAAATTAATACTGGTGGATGACGTAATATTGCTCTTGCTAGTGCTACTCGTTGTCTTTGACCACCAGATAATTTTAGACCTCTTTCACCTACTATCGTTTCAAAACCATCCTTTAGCGATTCAACTAAATCAGATAAATCTGCTGCTTCAACAGCAAGCCCAAGTTCTTCATCAGTTGCATTAGGTTTAGCATAGAGTAAATTTTGCTTTAACGTACTATTTAAAAGGAATGTTTCTTGAGAAACGACACCAATATTTTGGCGTAATGATTGATAATCATGAGAAGATAAATCTTTATGATCAACTGAAATCGATCCTGAAGTAGGCTGGTATAATCCGAGTAATAACTGAATTAAAGTACTTTTTCCTCCACCGCTTGAACCAACAATCCCAATATGTTGACCTGCTTTAATTGAAAATGAAACATCTTTTAGGACTTCTTCAGTTGAATTTGGATAAGTAAATCGAATATTATTAACTTCTATATCACCTTTCACTTCTCCAAATTTCGGTAAATCATCAGGTTGTTCTGCAGGTAGGTCAAAGTACTCATATATTCTTTGAAGTGCTGGAACTGCTTGTTGAATTGTTAATGCATTTTCAGCCAACGAGCGGACAGGCATAAACATTGTTGGGATAAAACCTAGAACAGCAATTAATGTACCAATTGTAATTTCATGCTGCCAGATCGAGTATCCACCAATTAACATAATGACCCCTGGTGCACCATTATTAATCAAATTTCCTAAACGCCAATTAACCTTCCCAATTAAAGCCAAACGAATAGCAAATCTTTTCCAAACAGACAGTTTATCTTCTAATTTTTTATTTTCTATATCCTGCGTTTGAAAAGTCCGCACTAAACGAACTGACTCAATACTTTCTTGAGTATGATTATACAAATCAGCACTCATATCACGAGCTATAGCCCCCATTTTTCTTACTTTTTTACCAATCATAAATGAAGGAACTGAATAAATTACAAATACAATAAGCATGACCACAGCCGCTGGCCAATATAAAGGAAACACCGCTATAAATGCTGCAATTGCCGCAATTACTTGTTGAAGAAAACGAGGTATAACTGTATTATTCAAGTTTTGTACAGACTCTACATCATGCGTTAACCTAAATAACATATCCCCTCGAGGTGTTGTTGAAAAAAACGTCATCGGTGCTTTTTGAAGCTTTGTAAATGCACGTAATTGCATATCTGTAATTACATCTAGACCAATTTTTACTTGAATAAATTCTTGTAATGATTCAAAACCGACCTTAAATAAGAATGAAAGCATAATCCCTAAAATTAAATAAAAGATTATTTTCGAATCAGGACCGCTTACAATCTCATCGACCAATTTACCAGTCAAAATCGGCGGAATAATCGCAAATGCGCCAGCAATTAATGAACATACAAAAGCAACTAGAAATACTTTCCAATACGGTTTAAAATGATTAACTGTTTCGATTAAAATTTTCATCTATTGCCATCCCCCTAACCTGTAACATTTTACAATATTTTCGAACTATTTTCACTATTAAAATTTTTACCAGGATTAAAGTAATGATGGTGAGATATTTTTTATGATGTTTAAAGCGTTTCTCCCAGAACTACTTTCCGATCCTAATGTTCTTCGTTATTCCTTTTATCTAGTCTCAAATACATTTTAATCGTTCAATTAATCTATTTCTTCATTAAATTGATTGAACATTCGTGCACTATTAGTCTTAAGAGACATAAAAAAAATCTACAACTTAAGTCGTAGATTTTAAGATTATGATTATATATGCAATGTAGATTTATGAACTAATCATTTTTCTTATTTCAATATTTTAAAATCGTATGAATGAACTGATTTCCCTTTTACTGACGACAAAATTTCTTCTACTCCATTCATTTGAACTACATTTGTTTTTTTGCCAGTTTCTAGAGAATATTGTTCAAAATAATATTTAACTTTCTTTTTTGAATCATACCTTACCACAAACATTGAATCATTTTTGAAATATGTTTTTTCTCCATAGCGATATGGACCTTTTCGGGGACTTTCAATCGTAAATTTCTTTTTGACTCTATTACTAGTTGTCTTTGTTATGCACTGATACGGCAACGAATTATAAAAAGTACTCTAAGATAAAAGGATTACAACACGAAACAGTCATTGAGCGACAAATACAGCGTGTAAAGAAGGGAATTTATCACATTCAACACGTTAACAACTTTCATAATCACTTGAAAAAGTGGATAATACTGGTTCCGCTGGCTTGATTTTGGGAAAAATGTGGCATTTGAAAATCGAGTCGAACAAATGCTTATTTCAGCGTGTCAAAAATCCAATTATACTACCGTCAACATTTTAAAAGGTTTTTCATAAAGGAAAAAACCGTCAATTGACGACTAAAATGGGTTATATTTGAAATACCAAAAAGTAAAATTCGTTTTAGTCATATCAACTTTTTAGACTGACTTATATTTAATTTTTCTGAATAAATAGAATGATAGCATTCCTAATAAAAGATATATCATTACTGGAGTAACTATATTTCCTATATTATACCATATTGAAATAGGTAGAATAACTGCAGCAGCTGATAGCGTGAAGCCAACTATCATACTTCCTTTTGAATTTGAATAAATAATGCCCTGAATAATGAATATTATTGGGAAGAGTAAATATATTCCTAAAATTATATATTTACTTTCAGGAAACATAGAATCTATCCAAGTAAATGCTAATAAAACTATACTTGGTAATATTGTTGCAAGGAAATTCTTCATAATCATTCCTCCATTCATTTGAAATTACCCCTTAGTGTTTTATACACAAAAAAGGATAGATTTATAAAATTATTCATTAAAAAAACAACAAACTTTACGAAAAGAGCATTTACAATAAATGGCGAAACTCTAATCTTGTTAACAATAAAATAACAACTGAAAATAACAAGTAAGCAAGTTAAACATAGTATGATCTATTTATATTTTCTTTTCATTTTTTTTCCTAGACTATACTAGAAGGTAACTATTATTTTTTTGTTTGTATTTAAATATAAACAATGTTCATTTATAAAATAATAATTCCTTTTTTTATTTCAATATTTTAAAATCATAAGAATGAACTGATTTCCCTTTTACTGACGACAAAATTTCCTCTACACCTTTCATTTGAACTACCTTTGTTTTTTTGCCAGTTTCCAGGGAATATTGTTCAAAATAATATTTAACTTTCTTTTTTGAATCATACCTTACCACAAACAGTGAATCATTTTTGAAATATGTTTTTTCTCCATAGCGGTACGGACCATTTCGTGGATTTTCAATTGTAAATTTCTTTTTCACTATATTACTAGTAGTGTCCACTGTGTAAACATCACCTAATCCATTTACAAAGAAAAGCTCCTTACCATAAATATAGATCGAATGATTAAGGCTGTAAGGAATTGTTGCCGACAATTGATTGATGGTTTTATTTTTATAGGATACAAGTGTGATTATATCTTGCTTTAATGTTTTCTTATTTATTCGAACTAGCACTTCATCCGCATCCTTCAAATTTCCTTGTTTCCTTTCCTCAAGTACCAAGTAGTAATAATTTTCATTACTTAAAATCTGTGAGCTATGACTGTAGCTATCATAACCATTTCGGTTTTTAAGCAGAATTAAATCTTTTATTTTTAGTTTGTTGTCGTCGAAACCAACTTTACGTAAATGACAAGTATTTTTCTCAATATCTTTTGTTAATATAATTATGTCATTTTTATCTACACCCGATGTTAAAATAAAATGGGGGATATTTCCTTTATTAAATCCTTTGTCATTTCCATATAATACATTTGAAGCATAACCATTTTTTACAAAACCTGAATTAAAAATAGTAAAATAAAGATTTGAATTTTTTAAATATCCTGTTATTTCTCCTGTATGTTGATACTTCATTTTAACTTCTTTATATTTATTCCCAATTAAATGTAGTGTTTCTTTATCCTCTAATAAAAGACCAGTTTCTCCTAAGGCAACACTACCACCCTCTAATCCTTTCATTTTATACCCACTAGCTACACCGTCATCATCAACCAAGATCGCGATACTGATTCCTCTATCATCCATATCTTGGTCAGCTGTAGAAGAATAATATAAGACGGCTTGTTTATCCTCTAAAAAGTTCTTCTTTCGAATCGTCTCCTCATTTACAATAAATGGAGAAACTCTAATCTTATTAATAACAAAATAACAACTGTAAATAACAAGGAAACAAGCTAAAAATAGTATGATATATTTATACTTTCTTTTCATTTTTTTCTCCTAGGCTATAATAAAAGGCAATAAGTCTAACTGTTCAACTTATCGCCTTATAAAATTTATATTTTTCGGACTAGCGTTGTATCTTTTGCATCACGAACATCCCTCGGATATACACCTGATCCTTTGTCTTTATCTAAATCTAAGTCCGCTTTTAACTTATATGCAGACCAGACTAACTTTGCACAATTTTTATCACCATAATGGTCTGTTTTACGGTTAGTTGCAAAATTGTAAGAATAGTCATCTTTACCTACTCGACTGCGTGCCCAATCGGCAGCTGCATTCCGTTTGGCAGTTGTAGTGTTAACGGATCTGACTTGTGCATTTCCTTTGTCTACTAACCTAGCTTTGTAATCTTTGACGCGAACTCCCTCTTTTGGAACAGATTCGACTACAGTTTCAGTACTATAATACATTCCTACATGTCCATGATTTAAGTAAGCAGTTTGTGATGCCGTATAGTAAATCTGGCCTTTTACTCCTGTACCAACCGTAACAGTACCACCACCGCCCCCTCTAGCTTGCAATTTTTTTTCTGACAATCCCTGAGCTTCGTCTTGTTTAAGCTCACTAAAAAGTTGTTTTAATATAGCTTCTTGTGTATCACCACTGTTTTTAGAAATGGATTCTACGTCCTTTAACAGTTCTTTTTCTGTAACATTCGGTTGTAATGCTAAAATTTCTTTTACATAAGGTAAATTGTTTGTACTAGCATAGCTAATAGGGGTTGCAGTTAAGACTAGACTTGCAGTTAAGACACTTACTCCGATTAATTTTTTCATTTAAACATCTCCTTTTACAAATAATTTTCTGTATTTGAAATAGAGAGTGATATGTGTTGTTTATTAATTTTTATTGTCGAATCATTCATCACAATTCTATACAAGAATATTATATAAGGAAAAGTTTACTAATATTTACTAAATTTTAGTCTCTTTTGTGACACTTTTTAACTTCTTGAAATTTGGATAAACATACTTCAATCCCTCATAGTACAGAGTGAAGTGAAAGATAAAGCTAGTAATTTTTAAAGAAAACTCGCGAATTTGAGAGTTTTTAGGCAAAGACAGAGGGTGTAGTTGCAATTAAATTTTTACTAAAATTAGCTACTTCGAGGAGCTTGCTTCACCGCTGCAAATTTATACTTTCTTTATGCGTAAAAAAATCTACAACCTAAGTCGTAGATTTTTTTGATTCATTCAGTTTGTACTCTAAGAATTCTTGAGATTGTCCTTTTGGAATACTCAGACTCTTAAAATCCTCATTTTTTATTAATTTAGCAATATAAACAATTTGACCAATATGATTTCCATAATGACTAATTTGTCTATGTATTGCTTGTAAAACAGTATGATTTTCACCACGAATTTTAATGGTTTTTAATACATCTTCTTCTTGTAGACTCTCTAGCGTGTTAAAAACAACATTCCATCCTTTATTCCAATCAGCTAATAACTCATCCTTTGATTGGTAAATCCCCTCAAATTCAACGTCACGATTTCGCCATGGTTTTTCACCATCCGTCGTGAGAAAATTCGTCCATCTAGAAATCATATTACCACTTAAATGCCTTACAATTATGGAAATACTATTCGATTCACTAGATGGTTGTTAGTGCAACTCCTCATTATTTAGCTGATCCATCGAACGATCACCAAGATTTTTTATCCCTTTGAATTCCTTTAAACTATTCGAAAGAAATTGTTTTGCGATTGACATACTTGACCCTCCAATTTTAAAGTTTCTTTCAATCAATTGTATGAATAGTTTAAAAACTTATTAATTATTTATCAAATAATTTGTTTTGGATTAAGGTTGTGAATTTAGACTAATTTAGTTAGATTATTAGGTGAAGATTTTCATTTTGAATGATTTTTTATGTGAATCCTATTCATTTTATGTGATTTAAAGTTTGGAAGCTTATTTTAAATGAATTTTCTATCGTAGAGCAGTCATGATGATGTGATTTTTATGATTTATTTGTGATTTTGCTATTTTTAATTGTGATTCCTTAATTTTAATTGCCATTATCGTTTTTTAATTGCTGTTCTCTATTTTTAATTGCGATGGCTCATCTCTATTTGCCATTCCCAGTCTTTTATAGCGACGCTCATTTTTACTTCCTATCCTCCTTTTTTAAAGTAAATACTCATTGTTTTATTTTGAAATACTAATTTTCTGACCTAATTTCTTTTAAACCGAAGCAATTCTACGATTTATTTGCAGTTTTGATTATTTTAATTGCAGAATTGGTCTTTTTAATTGCACATTTGGCATTTATTTGCAGTTCGCTTTTTTTATTTGCAGTTTCGACGATTTTATTTGCACTTTCGGTCGATTTTATTTACCCTTTAGGTCGATTTATTGGCAGTCCACTTTTTTGCACTACCAACAAATTTATTACATAAAAAAAGATGACTCCAAAAAAGTCATCTTTCCTACTCTAAGTATTAAACTTCAACAGTCATCCAGCTAGCGTCTTGTGGATTTTTTCTCCATGCAGTTAGTTTTGCTACATGTTCTGCTTCGATTGAACCTTGTTCTTTTGCTACTTCAACTAGTGTGTCATAGTCAGTTAAAGAGTAGTATGTTACGTCGTTTGCATCGAACTTCTCTACTGCTGCTGGAAGATTGTATGTGAAGATTGAGACTACTCCTAGTACTTCGCAGCCTGCTTCGCGTAGAGCTTCAACGCATGTGATTACGCTGCCGCCAGTTGAGATTAGGTCTTCTACAACTACTACTTTTTGTCCAGCTGTGATTGGGCCTTCGATTTGGTTTCCTTTGCCGTGGCCTTTTGCAGAGCTACGTACATAAACCATTGGTAATGCCATTAAATCACTTGTCCATGCTGCGTGTGGAATGCCAGCAGTTGCAGTTCCAGCGATTACATCTACGTTACCAAATTTAGTTTGAATTAATTCAACTAAACCTTTTGCAATGTTTTTACGAATTTCTGGATAGCCAAGAGTTAGGCGATTATCACAATAGATTGGAGATTTGATTCCTGATGCCCAAGTAAATGGAGTTTCAGGTTGTAGGCTTACTGCCCCAATGCTTAATAAGTTTGCTGCGATATTTTTTTTCATATTGTTACGCCCTCCCACTGTGCAATTACTTCTTCATATGCTTCTACTGGATTTTCGCTTTTTGTAATACTGCGTCCTACTACAATATAGCTACTTCCAAATTGTCTAGCTTTCGCTGGAGTTGTTACACGTACTTGATCATCTACACTATTATCTGCTAGGCGAATACCAGGGGTTACAGTTAGGAAGTTATCCCCTTCAACTGCTGCTTGCACTAACTCTACATCAAGTGGAGAGCAAACTACACCGTCAAGACCGCTTTCTTCTGTTATAGCAGCATATAGTTTAATCGAATCCTGTAAAGAAGATATTCCTTGTTCATGGATTACTTGTTCTTCTGAAGTACTTGTCAGTTGTGTCACAGCTATTAGTAATGGTCTTTTTTTACCAGCTGGAGTGCCTTCTTCTAGACCTTCTAAAGCTGCCTTCATCATTTTCGTTCCACCAGCTGCATGAACATTAACCATGTCTACTTCTAGAGATGCGATATTTTTCATTGCATGTTTTACTGTATTTGGAATATCATGAAGTTTCAAATCTAGGAAGATTTGATGTCCTAATTCTTTTAATTCCTTTATGATCGCTGGACCCTCTTTGTAAAATAGCTCCATCCCTACCTTTACATATAGAGACTTTTGAAATTTTTTTACAAAATTCATTACTTCATCTTTTGATGAAAAATCAAGCGCGATGACCACTTGTGATGACATGTTGTTTCCAGCTCCTTCCAATACATTCTTCAATTGATTGATATCCATATTTGTTTAGTACTTCTGGTAGTTCCTCAATGATTGTCGGACAAGCAAATGGATCAACGAAGTTTGCTGTTCCTACACCGATCGCACTTGCTCCCGCTAAGAAGAACTCAAGTGCATCTTCTGCATTCATAACCCCGCCCATTCCGATGATTGGGATGTTTACTACTTGGCTCACATCATGAATCATACGAATCGCTACTGGTTTTATTGCAGGACCTGATAATCCACCAGTTTTATTAGCTAGTATTGGTTTACCAGTTCTTAAATCCAGTCTCATCCCAAGTAATGTATTGATCATTGTTAAACCATCTGCTCCTGCATTTTCAATTGCTTTTGCGATTTCAACAATATTTGTTACATTTGGAGATAATTTTACGTAAAGCGGAACTTCGCTTACTTCTTTAACTTTCTTAGTTACTTCAGCCGCTGTTGCAGCATCCGTTCCAAATGCAATCCCACCACATTTTACGTTTGGACAAGAAATGTTTAATTCTAGTGCTTTTACATTACTTACTTTGGAAATTTCTTTTGCGACTGTTACGTAGTCTTCAATAGTTGATCCAGCAATATTTGCAACGATTGGTACATCATAATTTGATAACCATTTTAATTCTCCGTTTATTACTTTTTCTAAACCAGGATTTTGAAGTCCAATCGCATTTAACATCCCCGCCTGAGTTTCAGCTACACGAGGTGTTTCATTTCCGTACCTGGTTTCAACTGTTGTTGCTTTTATCATAATAGCTCCAAGAATACTTAGATCGTAAAGATTTGCAAACTCTCTACCAAATCCAAAGCAACCAGAAGCTGGCATAATAGGATTTTTTAAATCTAAGCCAGGAAGTTTTGTTTGTAATGAAATCATAGTACTACCTCCTCAGCTTGGAATACTGGTCCGTCGCTACAAATTTTACGATATGACCCGTCTTCAGTATGGCATACACATGCGAAACAAGCTCCGATTCCACAGCCCATTCGTTCTTCAAGTGATATATAGCCATCCTTCATACCTTTATATTGCTGTTGTAAAGCCTTTAACATCACAGTTGGACCACATGCAAAGTATTGATCAAATTGAAGCTCTTTTTCACGAATTACATCTGTTACGAATCCTTTCGTACCTAGAGTTCCATCTACCGTTGCCATAAAGGTTGGTCCTAATTCCGAAAATTCTTTTTCATAAAAAGCTACGTTACTTGATGCAAATCCTAACACATGAATGACATTTACACCACGAGCTTTAAATTGCTTTGAAAGTTCGTACATCGGAGGTACTCCAATTCCACCACCAACTAGTAGTGCTGTATCTCCTTCTGAAAGAGTTTCAACATCATAACCTTGACCTAGAGGACCTAATACATCAACTTGTTGTCCAACGCTTGCTTCTTTTAAAAGCTTAGTTCCTTCACCTTCTGCGCGGAATATCATAGTGAACTCACTTTTCTCTTTGTCGATCGAACATATACTGATTGGTCTTCTTAATAGTGGCGTTAGTCCACCAGTCACTTTTATATGGACGAACTGTCCAGGAGAGTGCATCTCCTGAACTAGTTCACCTTTTAATGTCATTTCGACAATTTGATGGGCAATTTCTCTGTTTGAGACAATTGTCATGAGTTCTTTTTTTATCATACTAATACGCCAGCCTTCATTTCTTTGTTTGGTAGTGCAGAAGTTGAGAATGTTAAGCTTTCAATTACTGATAATATTGCAGTTGCTGTATCTAGTGAAGTTAAGCAAACTACTCCGTTTTCAACTGATTCTCGACGAATTCTGAATCCATCACGAGCTGGTTTTTTACCTTTTGTTAACGTATTGATAACAAACTGTGCATCTCCACGCTTGATCATATCTAGCATATTGTCTTCATGCTCGTTAATTTTGTTTACCGCTTTTACTGGTACACCGTGGTTTTCTAAGTGATTTTTAGTTCCTTCAGTACCGAATACTGTAAATCCAATTTCATGGAAGCGTTTTGCGATATTTACTACTTCTTCTTTATCTTTATCAGCTACTGTAATGATCACTGAACCGTGAGTTGGGATTTGCATACCCGCAGCGATTAGTGCTTTGTATAATGCTTTTTGAAGACTTACATCTTTACCCATTACTTCTCCAGTTGATTTCATTTCAGGGCCTAAAGTTATATCTACTGAGCGTAGTTTAGCGAATGAGAACACCGGTGCTTTTACATATACTTCATTTCCTTCTGGATGGTAGCCTGTTGCATATCCGAATGAAGCTAATGTTTGACCTAAGATAACTTTTGTTGCGATATTTGCCATTGGTACGTTTGTAATTTTACTTAAGAATGGTACTGTACGGCTTGATCTCGGGTTTACTTCTAGTACGAATACTTCATCTTTATCTGTAACAACAAATTGGATGTTTAGTAATCCTTTAATATTTAAGCCTTTAGCTAATTTGATTGTATAGTCGATTAATTTTTGCTTCGCAGCATCTGATACATTTTGTGTAGGATATACTGCGATTGAATCTCCTGAGTGAACTCCAGCTCGTTCGATATGCTCCATAATACCTGGGATATATACATCGATTCCGTCAGAGATTGCATCTACTTCAATTTCTTTACCAGTTAAGTAACGGTCGACTAATACTGGATGTTCTGGATTGATTTTAACTGCATTTTGCATGTAGTGAAGAATTTCCTCACGGTGGTAGACAATCTCCATCGCACGTCCACCTAGTACATATGATGGTCTTACTAATACTGGATAACCAATTTCATCAGCGATATCTGCTGCTTCTTCAGGTGTCATTGCTGTTTTACCTAAAGGTTGTGGTACTCCTAATTGTTGAAGTGCTTCTTCAAACTTGTCACGGTTTTCAGCACGATCTAAATCTTCAAGTGAAGTTCCGAGAATTTTCACACCACGATCTACTAATTTGCCTGCTAAGTTAATAGCTGTTTGACCACCGAATTGAACAACTACTCCAATCGGTTTTTCTAAATCAATAATGTGCATTACGTCTTCAATTGTTAATGGTTCGAAATACAGTTTGTCTGAGATACTGAAGTCAGTTGAAACTGTTTCTGGGTTGTTGTTAATAATGATTGCTTCGTATCCAGCTTCTTTAATCGCTCTTACACAATGTACTGTTGCATAGTCAAACTCAATCCCTTGACCGATTCGAATTGGACCAGATCCAAGAACTACTACGCTCTTCTTATCCGTTACAATTGATTCATTTTCGATTTCATATGTTCCATAGAAGTATGGTGTTGTTGATTCAAACTCAGCTGCACATGTATCAACCATTTTATATACTGGAACGATTTGATTTTGTTTTCTAAATTCGTATATTTCTTTATTTGTAGCATTCCATTGTGATGCGATGTAATCATCACTGAAGCCCATTTTCTTAGCTTTTAACAGTACATCTAGTTCAAAATGGTTTTCTTTAACTTGTTTTTCCATTTTTATGATCTTTTCAATTTTGTGTAGGAAGAAGAAATCAATTTTAGTAATATCGTGTATTTCTTCTAATGTCATACCTGTTCTCATTGCTTCAGCAACAATGTATAGTCTTTCATCGTCAGCTTTTGCCATGCGAGTAATCATTTCTTCTTTAGAAAGTTCTTTTATTGCGTTAAGCTCGATGTGACTTATTCCTAATTCAAGAGAGCGCACTGCTTTTAATAATGACTCTTCAAGTGTTCTACCGATTGCCATTACTTCTCCAGTTGCTTTCATTTGAGTTCCTAACTGACGGTTTGCTGTTTCAAACTTATCAAATGGCCAGCGTGGAATTTTTGATACGATATAGTCTAATGCTGGCTCGAAGCAAGCATAAGTTTTCTTTGTAACTGGGTTAATCATTTCATCCAATGTTAAGCCTACTGCGATTTTTGCCGCTAATTTTGCAATCGGATAGCCTGTTGCTTTTGAAGCTAGCGCACTTGAACGTGATACACGTGGATTTACTTCGATTACATAGTATTGGAAGCTATCAGGATCTAGTGCAAGCTGTACGTTACATCCACCTTCGATTCCTAAAGCACGGATGATTTTTAATGATACATTTCGTAGCATTTGATATTCGCGATCGCTTAACGTTTGAGAAGGAGCGATTACGATTGAATCTCCAGTATGAACACCAACTGGATCGATGTTTTCCATGTTACATACTACAATCGCATGGTCATTTGCATCACGCATTACTTCATACTCGATTTCTTTAAAACCTGCAATACTTTTCTCTAATAGACATTGTGTTACTGGGCTATTTTTTAATCCGCTTGCTACGATTTCTTTTAAATCTTCTTCATTATTACAAATTCCTCCGCCTGTTCCCCCAAGAGTAAAGGCAGGTCTTACGATAACTGGGTAGCCAATTTCTTCTACAAAGTCGTATGCTTCTTCTAAAGTATGGATGATTTCACTTTCTGGTACTGGCTCACTTAAGTCATTCATTAAAGTTCTGAATAAGTCACGGTCTTCTGCGCGGTTAATTGCTTCTAGCGTCGTTCCTAAAATTTTCACACCACATTCTTTTAACACACCTGATTTATCTAATTCTACCGCTAGGTTAAGTCCTGTTTGACCTCCTAATGTTGGTAAAAGTGCATCTGGGCGTTCTTTACGAATGATTCGACTTACGAAATCTACAGTTAGTGGTTCGATGTATACTTTATCTGCTGTTTGTACATCCGTCATAATTGTTGCAGGGTTTGAGTTTACAAGAATTACTTTGTATCCTTCTTCTTTCAATGCCTGACAAGCCTGTGTTCCAGCATAGTCAAATTCTGCTGCTTGACCGATTATGATTGGTCCTGATCCGATTACTAAGATTGTTTTAATGTCTACGCGTTTTGGCATTGTAAGTTCCCCTCTCGTTTCTGTGCTTCCATCATGCTCATAAATTCGTCAAATAAATAGTTTGCATCTTCTGGTCCAGGTGAAGCTTCTGGGTGATATTGTACTGTGAATGCTGGGTATGTCTTATGTTTAAGACCTTCTACAGTCCCATCATTTAGTGCAACATGTGTTACTTCTAAATCAGTTCCTTCAATTGAATCCGTTTCTACTGCATAACCATGGTTTTGTGAAGTGATTGCTACTTTTCCTGTTTCTAAGTGTTTAACTGGATGGTTCGCACCACGGTGACCGAATTTAAGCTTTGAAGTATTTCCGCCATTTGCTAGAGCAAATAATTGGTGACCTAAGCAAATTCCGAATAATGGTACTTTGCCTACTACTTCTTTAATCATTTCGATTGCTACTTGAACGTCTTTTGGATCTCCAGGTCCATTACTTAACATAATTCCATCCGGAGCAAGTAAGAAAATTTCTTTTGCTGAAATATTATATGGTACGACTGTTACGTCACATTTACGGTTTGTTAATTCTCTTAAAATACCGTGCTTCATTCCGAAATCTACTAATACTACTCGGTGTCCTCTACCTGGACTTCTATAAGGTTTTTGTGTTGAAACTCGTTCAACATGATTTGTGAATAATGGTGTATTTGTTAATTCTGCAACTACTTCATCAACATTTGCTTCCATGCTGCAGAATTTACCTTTCATCGTTCCAACTTCACGAAGCTTTTTCGTTAACATACGTGTATCGATTCCTGCTAAACCTGGAATTCCTTTATCTTTGCAATATTGATCCAAGCTCATTTTGTTTCGGAAATTTGATGGATGCTCAGCATATTCTTTTACAATTAAGCCATGTACTGCTGGTACGATACTTTCAAAATCCTCTAAGTTGATACCGTAGTTCCCTACTAAAGGGAAAGTGAATGTTACGATTTGTCCACAGTAAGATGGGTCAGTTAATACCTCTTGATATCCTGTCATACCTGTTGTAAATACGATTTCTCCTGTTGTTTCAACTTCGCTACCAAATCCTTCTCCTACAAAAACTGTACCGTCTTCTAATATTAATTGACGCATCATACTGTTAGTTCCTCTCTTTCGTATACTAATTTGCCATTTACCATTGTCATTACTGGCCAACCTTTACAGTTCCAACCATTAAATGGTGTGTTTTTACCTTTTGAAAGGAATGTTGTTGAATCGATTTCCTCTTCTAAATCTAAGTCGATTACAGTTAGGTCTGCTACCGCTCCAACTTCAATTTTTCCTCTGTTTAAGTTAAAAACTTCAGCAGGTTTAGTTGTTAAAAAGTTTATTACTTGTTGTAAAGTCATTTTACCTGTTTCAACAAAATGAGTGTTTAATAATGGAAAAGCAGTTTCTAACCCTACAATTCCAAACGGTGCTAATTGCATTCCCTGAGCTTTTTCCTCTTCTGTATGAGGTGCATGATCTGTTGCAATCATGTCGATTGTTCCATCAAGTAATCCTTCGATTAATGCTTCTCGATCGACTGCACTTCTTAATGGAGGATTCATTTTGAAATTTGTGTCTAAGCCTGGGATGTCATCTTCACAAAGAATTAAATGGTGTGGAGAAACCTCAGCCGTTACATTAATTCCAGCACGTTTTGCATCGCGTACTACTCTTACTGATTCTTTTGTACTGATATGGCAAACATGATAGTGACAACCTGTAGCTTCAGCTAATAGAACATCTCGAGCAATTTGAACACTTTCACAAATTGAAGGGATTCCATTTAAACCATTTTCTTTTGAAAACTTACCTTCGTGGACACACCCTTTTTGAATCAGTGTGTTTTCTTCACAATGTGCAACGATTGATACATTTAGTTCAGCTGCTTTTTGCATTGCTTTGTACATCATTTCAGCGGATTGAACACCTACACCATCATCTGTGAATGCAAAAGCTCCATTTTCTTTTAAGCCTTCAAAGTCTGTTTGCTCTTCACCAGCTTGTCGGATTGTAATTGATGCATATGGTAATACATTTACGACTGCTGTTTCTTCTATTTTTTTATTTAATGCGCTTAAGTGCTCGATTGTATCTGGTACTGGTCGAGTATTTGGCATTGCAGCAATTGTTGTAAATCCTCCTCTTGCTGCTGCCTTCGTACCTGTTTCGATTGTCTCTTTATGTTCACCGCCCGGCTCACGAAGATGCACATGAACATCGATTAAACCTGGTGAAAGCAATTTGCCCTCTAATTCAATTTGAATCGCATCTTCATCAACGATTGTTGCAGCGATGACTGAAATTTTTCCATTAACTACTAATACGTCTCGATTTAGAAGTTCACCATTTTCTTGTAAGATGACACCGTTTTTAAACAAGTACTTCATTTTTCATCTCTCCCCATACTGTTGGTAAGGCTCTTTTTAACACAGCCATTCGTACAAATACTCCATTTTCCATTTGCTTAAAGATTCTTGATCGCTCGCATTCAACCAGTTCACTTGCAATTTCAACATCTCGATTAAATGGTGCTGGATGCATGATAATGCTTGTAGATTTCATTTTTGCTGCTCTTTCAACCGTTAGGCCATGCTTTTGTAAGTAATTTTCCATTATGTGATTTGTCTCTTCGTCATGTCTTTCATGCTGAACTCTTAATAGCATCATGACATCAACTTCTTCGACTAATTCATCTAAATTTTTATATGTTCCATAAGTATTTTTATCATCTTTCCATTCATCAGGACTTGCGAAGTATACTTCTGCACCTAATCTAGTTAGTGCTTCAGCATTAGAGCGAGCAACTCTTGAGTGTCTTAAATCTCCAACGATTGCTACTTTTAATCCTTCAAAGCATCCAAATTCTTGTTTGATTGTTAGTAGGTCAAGTAGGCATTGTGTTGGGTGATTTCCACATCCATCGCCGGCATTCAGGATTGGCATTCCTGCATCCTTTATTTCTTGAAAATACTCGTCTTGTGTATGACGGATTACGACTGCTTCAACACCAATTGCTTGAAGAGTTTTAACCGTATCATATAAAGTTTCACCTTTTTGAATACTTGAGTTTTCAACAGCTAAGTTAATGACTTCAAGTCCAAGTTTCTTTTGGGCTACTTCAAAGCTGAAGCGAGTTCTCGTACTATTCTCAAAAAACAAATTTGCAACAAATGTCTGACGTTTCAGGCTACTTATTTCTCCATTTGCAAAGCTTTGTGCTTGTTCTAGCAAATCTTGAATTTCTTCGATTGTTAAATCAGACATGGTTAATAAATGATTCATCCGTCATCCCCCTAAATGAATTTCATCTGTTTTATTTAAGGCGCATCTTTTCAATGTAAGAATGCCCTATTTTATTGTCAATTATGAAGTTAAGCTCTCATCCTTATTTTCAATTGTACGATCGCCACCAATGTTTTCTGGTAGGACTAAATTTAGTACAACTCCGATTAAAGCTGATAAAGCCATTCCTTCTAATGCGAATTGTTTACCAATGTGTATTGCAGCTCCACCAATTCCTAGTACTAGAATGACTGAAGCGATAACTAAGTTACGTTGTTTAGCGAAATCGGTCTTGTTTTCTACCAGTACTCGTAATCCGCTTGAAGCGATGATTCCGAATAGTAAGATTGAGATCCCACCCATTACAGGTGTCGGGATTGAGCTAATGACCGCTGAAATTTTTCCGATGAATCCGAATGCCATCGCCAAGATTGCAGCACCTATGAATACGTATACGCTGTAAGCTCTTGTGATTGCTAGAACTCCAATGTTTTCACCGTATGTTGTTGTAGTAGGTCCACCAATTAAGCCTGCTATCATTGTTGAAACTGCATCTCCGAATAATGACTTATCTAATCCAGGATCTTTAATTAAATCTTTATTTACGACACTTCCTAGTACGACTTGGTGTCCAATATGTTCTGAGATTGTCACGATTGCTACAGGAACAAAGATGATCAATAACTGGAATGTGACATGTGGTGTGTAGTGAACAAATGGCACTGAGAAATCAGGTACGTCTATCACGCGTGCTTCTTTTATTCCCGAGAAGTCTACTACTCCAAAGAAGATTGAAGTGATATATCCACCGATAATTCCCACTAATATTGGTATGACTGATAAGAAGCCTCTAGTGAATAATGCTGTTATAATTGTGATTGCTAATGTAATTAATGCGATTGCGATTGATGTTGAACTGTATTTGCCGTCTGGTCCATTCATTGCCATTCCTACTGCTACTGATGATAAGCTTAATCCGATTACGATGATTACCGGGCCAACAACGATTGGTGGTAATACTCTGAATAACCACTTCACGCCTACTTTGTTAATGATTAGTGCGATTACTGCATAAATAATACCTGTGATGAAAACTCCTACGAACGCTGCACCAGGTTCTAAATTTGTTTTCGCGTAGATCATCGGAGCAATGAAAGCGAATGATGATCCAAGATAAGATGGTACTTTACCTCTTGTGATTAATATGAACACGATTGTTCCAATCCCACTTGAAATTAGTGCGATTGAAGGGTTTATGCCGATTAAGATTGGAGCTAATACTGTCGAACCAAACATTGCGAATAAATGTTGTAAACTTAGGAAAATCCATTGACCTAAATTCGGTTTTTCGTTTATCTCAAGGACAGGTTTTTGTTTCATCATGTTGTTTCCTCCATTTTTCCCAATAAAAAAACTCTTTGTGGTTATACACAAAGAGTCCAAGTGCGTTGCTTAAGAAGGCAGCAACTAACTAGACCCTTTGTTAGCCTCTCTGGACCATATTTAAAAGGGACTTCTATTTTTCAAATATACTTACTTTATCGTGGTCATCTGTTTCCTTTAATGCTACGACTACTTTTTCATTACTCGATGTTGGTATATTTTTACCAACGTAATCTGCTCTTACTGGAAGCTCACGATGTCCTCGATCTACTAAAACTGCTAATTGTATTTGTGCCGGTCTACCTAGGTCCATAACAGCGTCCATTGCGGCACGAACTGTTCTACCTGTGTAAAGCACATCATCAACTAAAATGACTTTTTTGTTTGTTAGGTCAACAGGAACATTTGAACCCTTCACTAAAGGTTCTTTGTTTTCTGTTTTTGTCGATAAATCATCTCGATAAAGAGTAATATCTAAATCACCCATGATTACATCTTTACCTTCAATCTGTTTAATTCTTTCTGCAATACGCTTTGCCAGATAAACACCTCTTGTTTTAATACCAACTAAAACAACATTTTCAATACCTTTGTTATTTTCTAACATTTCATGTGCAATTCTTGTTAAACCACGTCTGATCGCTAGTTCGTCTAAGATGATTGCTTTTTCAGTCATTTACCTTACCTCCTACTTTTATAGTGTAGAAGCAAAAAACCCTCTTGCCCGATGGACAAGAGGGTTGCGCAAAAGGATACAATTATCCCTTTTTCTTTTTCCGCTTCCTTCTCAACCTCACGGGGTTGTGTTAAAGGTTCATTCAACTGTCCTCATTATGACCTATGTCACGATCATTGTCAACAGTTATCTTTGTAATTGTTCAATAATATTTTCTAGTACTTTTGGTATAGGTGATGATAACTCTAAATACTCATTTGTTCTTGGATGTTTAAATCCTAAAACAGCTGCATGTAGAGCTTGACCATCAATATCTAATGTTTTGCGAGGTCCATACTTAGGATCACCAGCTAACGGGTATCCAATGTATTTCATATGGACACGAATTTGGTGAGTACGGCCTGTTTCAAGCTGACATTCAACTAAAGTAAACTCATCAAAACGGTCTAAAACTCTAAAATGAGTTACTGCTTCTTTACTATTATCTTCAGTAACCGTCATACTTTGACGATCAGTCTTATCTCGGCCTATTGGCGCATCGATTGTGCCTTCTTCATGCGGAATTACCCCATGTACAATCGCAATATACTTACGTACAGAGGTTTTTTGACGTAATTGGTCTGCAAGCTTCTCATGAGCTACATCATTTTTTGCAACCATTAATAAACCTGAAGTATCCTTATCGATTCGATGTACTATACCAGGTCTTAATACACCATTTATACCAGATAAATCTTTACAATGATACATTAAAGCGTTCACTAAAGTACCCGTTTCATGACCTAATGCAGGATGAACTACCATTCCACGTGGTTTATTTACTACAATAACATCCGCATCTTCATAATAAACATCCAGTGGAATATTCTCAGCAATTACTTCTAATGGCTTTGGATCAGGTACTGAAACTGATATTTCATCGCCCTGTTTCACTTTATAATTACGTTTAATTTTTTCACCGTTCACTAATACAAAATCTTCTTTTAACCATGTTTGTACTTGAGACCTTGACCACTCATCATTTTGAGTTGCAATAAACGTATCGATTCTTTCTAAATGTTGATCCTCTTGAACTGTATAAGCAAAAACTGTCATTTCTTAACTCCTCTTTTATCTTCCAATAAAGTAATAATAAATAATAAAATAACGCCCACACAAAGTGCTGAATCTGCGATATTAAACACAGGGAAATCATAATTAAAAATATAAACATGAATAAAATCAACTACTTCTTTACGGAAGAATCGATCAATAAAATTACCAATCGCACCACCTAAGACTAACCCTAAAGATAAACCAAGGAAGCGATCTCCTTTTGCATGCTTTTGAATAAAGTAAATCACTGCTACCACAAAGACTAATGTAATTAAATAAAAGAAGCCCATTTTGCCTTGGAGCATTCCCCAAGCCGCACCTTGATTTCGATGTGATGTTATGTAAAAAATATTTTTAATAATCTCAATATTTTCTCCTAAATACATCTTCTTTAAAACTGCAAGTTTTGTCAGTTGATCAATTAAAATGACAATTACCGCAATAATATATGCCACATTTATCCCCTACCTTATTAGATATCTCATCAAATTTTAGCATAGGGGAAACGTTTATACAATGAATAGTATTAGTAATGATTTCTTACAAAACTAAAATCCTCTAATGTTCGACCTGTTGGAAGCACTTTTAATTTTTCAATCGGAATAGCTTGCCCAGTTACTTCACAATAACCAAATAATCCATGATCAATTTTTTGCAAGGCAATCTCAATATCATATAAATCATTTTGCATGTCTTCAACGAGAATATGATGTTTATTTGTCCCCTCAAAAATTGATTGATGCTGCTCAATATCAGAAGAACTTATTGGTTCGGAAAATAAACGATGTAGCAATTCATTTTTAATTAGTTTGAGCTCTTGTTTAATATAGAAAATTTCATTGCTCCTCATCTTCTTCACTCCCAATTTATTTATGTACAAATACTTTTCCCTCAAATCGAAGTCGATAATAGGTGAAACTTTTTCCTTTAAAGGAAATGGATAAAGATATTACCATTCATAATTGTGAAAGTGAGTGTTATTTTGTTTAATGAATGCCCTATACTCTATAAACGAAGAAAACCCGCTTAGGAATCAATTTCCTATTGCGGGTTTTTCTATCCACTATAATGCTTTAATTTCAATTAATTCTGGCCAATATTCATTAATCAGTAAATTGTTGCGTCCAATAAGTTCCTACTTTACCTACGCCAAGTTGTTTAAAATTAGGACTCATGATATTTGCTCTATGACCTGTTGAATTCATCCAATCAGTCATAACTTCGTTTGCAGTTGTTTGACCGTGAGCGATGTTTTCACCTTTATATCCACCATTAAAGCTTAATGTTGAATGATACATATTGTTCGCATTACTCATCGTTTGTGACCATGCTTGAGCCGTTCCGTTTAAATAGCTAGATAGTGTTAATGGCTTTAATCCACCTTTACCACGCTCGATATTTACTAAATTTAAAATTTGTTGTTGAATCGAGGCATTTGAGCTAGCTGGTGTAGATGGGTTTGATGGTGTTGTTGGATTTGATGGTGTTACTGGTTTTGTTGCTGGTTTAGTTGGTGGTACATATTTTACGTATTTTTTCAGAATATATCTTGTCTTACCTTTATAGCTAACTTTTACAAATGTACTATTGTAACCCGAGTAGTTAATTTTTTGATTTTTAGCTAGATATCCAACAGTTATAGCTCTATTGTTAGCTTTGTCTTTTACAGCTACTTTAGTAGCAGTTACTGCACCTGAAGTTGCTCCTGCATTTGATCCTAATCCTAAAACCATTGGCATTGCGATTGCAATTCCTAAAACTGTTTGAGTTACTTTTTTGATGTTTTTATTCAAATTGTATTCCCCCAATGTATGTTTTTAGTTGTTGTTATCGCTTACAAGAATCATCATACATCAACACATACATACATACAATCCAAAAATAAAAAAAGGAAGATTTTACTAATGATCATCCTTTTTCACCTTCAAAATCTTTTCTATATTCTTCTTTAAGAATTTCTCTTACATCATCTCTTTTAATAAACTCTTTCACAAATTCCCTAATTCCTTGTTTTCTCATTTCCTCAAGCAACTCATTCCTAATTCCTTCAATATGAACGGACTTATCAATTTCTTTTTTGAGAATACCTTTAATATCTGGTTCCTTTATTCCTAACAAGTAATATGAACGCTTGATACTTTGCTGTATACTTGAACGACTTTTCTGCTCCAGGTCAGCAATTTCTTGGTAGCTATATCCCTTTTCTCTTAATTCCACTCGCTTCTTCATTAAATCAGTTAATTTATCCCAATTTGGATTATTTTCATAATTCATTATGTATTAACCTCTTATATCTTATTTTTAGGACTGTATACATAACATACACCAATACATACCTTTTTACAATTTTTGAAAAATATTAAAACAAATCTAAATTAAAAAGAGTCGAAAGCTTAAACTTTCGACTCTTCTCTTAATTGCTTAAACACTTAATGATTACAAACCTTTTACAACACTTGCACAACGTAAGCAAAGTGTAGGGTGCTCTTCATCTTTTCCAACTTCCTCAGTAACTACCCAGCATCGTTCACAAGTTTCACCTGTCGCAGGAGTTACTTCGATACTTAATGTATCAAATTTTTGAGTTGTTTCTGGAGCTTGCTCATTGCTATTTGCAATTTCAACTTGAGAAACAATTAATAATTGTTTGAAGTCTTCATTAATAGAGTTTAATAACTCTGTTACTTCTGCATTTGGATAGATTTTCACTGATGCAGTTAGAGACTTACCGATTACTTTTTCATTACGTGCAACTTCAAGTGCTTTTAATACGTCATCACGTAAATCCATGAATTTTTCCCACTTCGCTTCTAAGCTTTGCGTATCGCCGAAATCTTTAACAGCTGGCATTTCAGTTAAGAAAATGCTATCAACTGTAGTTCCTGCCAAATGTGACCAAACTTCTTCAGCTGTATGCGGTAAGATTGGAGCAACTAAACGAGTTAGTGCTTGTAATGATTCATGTAATACTGTTTGAATTGCTAAACGATCTTTATTCGTTTTTGGCTCAATATATAAAACGTCTTTTGATAAATCAAAATAGAAAGAACTTAATTCTGTTGTACAGAAGTTTTGAATTGTGTGGTAAACATTTGCAAATTCATATTTCTCGTATGATTCACGAACAGTTTTAACTACATTGTTTAACTTAACTAACATGTATTGATCTAATTCGCGTAGCTCTTCATATTTTAAAGCATCTTGTTCTGCATTAAATCCATCTAAGTTACCTAGTAAGAAACGGAACGTATTACGGATTTTACGGTATACTTCAGCAACTTGTTTCATTAAAGCGTCAGAAATACGTACATCTGATTGATAATCTACAGAAGCTACCCATAGACGTAAGATATCTGAACCATACTGATTCATAATTTTTGATGGTAGGACGATGTTTCCAATTGATTTACTCATTTTACGACCTTCACCATCTAAAACGAAACCATGGCTTACTACAGCTTTATAAGGAGCTTGACCTGTTACAGCAACGCTTGTACTTAATGAAGAGTTAAACCAACCACGGTATTGGTCAGAACCTTCTAAGTAAATGTCAGCAGGGAAAGATAATTCCTCACGAGTGTTTAATACCGCTTGATGTGATGAACCACTATCAAACCATACATCCATGATATCTTTCTCTTTAGTGAAGTTACCATTTGGTGAACCAGGATGTGTAAATCCTTCTGGTAATAATTCTTTCGCTTCTTTTTCAAACCAAATATTTGAACCATGCTCTTTAAATAAGTTCGAAACATGTTCAATCGTTTCTTCAGTAATAATGGCTTCTCCGTCTTCAGCATAGAATACTGGGATCGGAACTCCCCATACACGTTGACGTGAAATACACCAATCTCCACGGTCACGAACCATGTTAAATAGACGAGTTTCACCCCAAGCTGGGAACCACTTAGTATCTTGAACAGCTTGCATTAATTGCTCACGAATTGCTTCAATTGAAGCAAACCATTGTGCAGTTGCTCGGAAGATAATTGGCTTTTTCGTTCTCCAGTCATGTGGATAAGAGTGTGTAATAAATTGTAATTTTAATAAAGCACCTTTTTCTTCTAATGCTTTTGTAATTACTTTATTAGCTTCATCATAGAATAATCCTTCAAATCCAGGAGCTTCTTTCGTTAGTACACCTTTTTCATCTACTGGACAAAGTACTTCTAATCCATATTGTTGACCTACACGGAAGTCATCTTCACCATGACCTGGTGCAGTATGAACACAACCTGTTCCAGCGTCAGTTGTTACATGATCACCTAAAATAACGACTGACTCGCGATCATATAAAGGATGCTTACAAATGATTCCTTCAAGTTCTGCTCCATTGTAAGTCTTTTCAACTACTGCATCTTCCCAACCTAATTCTTTTGCTACAGCTTCCCTTAACTCACTAGCAACCACGAACTTGTCACCATTTACAGATACTACATCATAGCTTAAGTCAGGATGTAAACATACAGCTAAGTTAGCTGGGATCGTCCATGGAGTTGTCGTCCAAATAATGAATTTTTCTCCACCGTTTAGAACATTTTTCCCATTTTCAACTGCAAATGCAACATAGATTGATGCTGAACGCTTATCTTGGTATTCGATTTCCGCTTCAGCAAGTGCAGATTCACTTGATGGAGACCAATATACAGGTTTTAGACCTTTATAGATTAATCCCTTAGTAGCCATTTTACCGAATACTTTAATTTGTTCAGCTTCATATTCTTTTTCAAGTGTGATATATGGTCTGTCCCAATCACCTAAAATTCCTAAACGTTTAAATTGTTCTTTTTGACGTTCTACTTGCTCGTAAGCATATTCTTCACAAAGTTTACGGAATTCTGCTACTGACATTTCTTTACGATTTACTTTTTTATTTGCTAATGCTTGTTCAATCGGTAACCCGTGAGTATCCCAACCTGGAACATAAGGAGAACGGTATCCATTCATATTATAAAAACGAACAATGAAATCCTTTAATACTTTATTAAGTGCATGTCCCATATGAAGGTCACCATTTGCATAAGGTGGTCCATCGTGTAAAATAAATGACGGTTTTCCTTCGTTATGTTTTTGAACAGTTGCATAAATATCTTTTTTGTTCCACTCTTCTTGAATTTGTGGCTCACGTTGCGGTAAATTTCCTCTCATAGGAAATTCAGTTTTTGGCATAAGTAACGTATCTTTGTACTCCATTTGCTTTCCTCCATTTTTAAACATTTTAAAAGATTGATCTAAAGCTAGCCGTTTCAGGCAAGTCCAACTACTCAAAGACAGCTTACTTTACATTTTTTAATTTCCACATTAACGCATTGTATCCATCTTACAAGCCTTTTATTAGTGGGGTTGTCTATTATGTATAATAAATCGTATAAGACGCAAAAAACCTTCCTCATCCCAAAAAAGGGACGAGAAAGGTTTCCCGTGGTACCACCCTAATTGACAATAAATTTCATGAATTCATTGTCCACTTAGCATTCGTAACGTGAATGAAACGTCTTTTCTTACTAATTTTCAGAAAAGAACTCTAGGGTGATTTTCCTTCTATTTTCTATATCAAGCTTACACTATCCTTGACTCGCTACCTAGTTTTATAGAAGTACTCTTCCCTGTCACCGATTTACTATTAATATCTAATAAATTATATGTAAAACTTTACAAATCGTCAAGGCATATACGACTAGTTTGCGATTTCTTCTGTTTCTTTATCATCTAAAATATGATCCCAATCTTCATGTCCTAACATTTCTAATTGAGTTTCAATTGCCATTCTTAAACGAGTTCGGAAAACTTTGGATTGCTTCTTAAGCTCTTCAAATTCAATTGTAACTTTTCTAGATTTAATTAAAGCTTCATTGATAATACGATCAGCATTTTTCTCCGCTTCTTTAATGATCAATTTAGCTTCTTTTTGGGCACTACCTTTTACATCTTCAGCAGCTTCTTGCGCAATTAAAATTGACTTATTTAAAGTTTCTTCTATAGTAGAAAAATGCTTTAATCTTTCTTTCATATCAAGAATTTGTTCTTCTAATTGTTTCTTCTCACGAATAACTAATTCATAATCTTTAATGACTTGATCTAAAAACTCATTAACATCGTCTTCGTCATAGCCACGAAAACTTTTACCAAATTCTTTATTATGAATATCAAGTGGTGTTAAAGGCAATTAAGCCACCTCCATGTATGTTTTTTATTAATAGGTTATAATAAATTTTCGACAGTTTCTACGTTTTTCCTGCTACAATTTCTGACTATTTTTTAACACCGTAGTTTATCCGCCATTTTTCTTTTTTTGATAAGCCATCAATTGACATTAACATTCCTCTACCAAAACCTTTGACAGAGAATAAATCTCCTTCTTCACATAAAAACGAAGTAGAATCAATAACTCGCTGATTTACTTTAACGTGTTCGGCCTTTATTAAGCTTTGAGCTTTTTGTCTCGATATATTATAGAATTCACTCAATAAGACATCTAATCTTAGTGATGATACAGTCCCATTATTAGTTTGCCAAACATCATCTGATTCAATCAATTCTTTAAATGAAATTCTCCTAAATTTAATCGGCGATTTCCCTACAGAAGTTAAGTTATTTTCTACAAAACTTGCTATTTCATCAGCAACAATTACTTGGATCATATCATTTTTAAGTAGAATATCACCAAATTTCCCTCTTGTGATTCCCAAAGACATTAATGTTCCTAATACTTGCCGATGTGATAAAGTGTGAAATTTAGTTGCATAAACTAAGTCAAATGCAACTAAAGAATAGTCCTCTTCAACTGGTGTATAAAAACTAGGATAAATAATTGCACGCTTTCGTTCACAATCTTTACGTCCACCAAAGAAAGCGACGAAACACTCCCCTTGATTACCGATAATTGTTTGCAATATCATTTGTTCTCTTAAATCAAGAAAATCCGTCAACTTAATAGAATAGCGTTCAATTGCTTGTTCCTTCCAACTGATAACCTTGTCTACGAAAACATGCTCTTCTTTTCGAAAATGATCATAAATACTCATTGATGTAATCCTCTTTTTCATCAAACTATCAATATTAATAAAAAAGAGAACCTGTTAGATTCTCTCTTTAAAAGTAATTAGAAAGACTTGCAATACCAATTCCAGCAAATTCTAAAGCAAATAATGCAATAATTGGTGAAAAATCAAACATACCGATTGACGGAACAATTCGGCGGAACGGCTCTAAATATGGTTCTGATATCCTACCAATTAAGCGACCGAAGCCTGATTGTCTTATTTGAGGGAACCAAGATAAAATGATATGAATTACGATGACGTATCTATAGTACCGGATTAAATTGTATAAAATAAAAAAAAGTATACCCATTTAATTACCACCTTTTAATAGAATTGTCTTCCTCAAATAACATATCTGTAATCGTACCAGAAATATCAATATTATCAGGTGTACAAATAAACGTATTTGTACCAATTTTTTTTATATCTCCACTTATTGCATAAACTGTACCACTTAAGAAATCAACAAAGCGTTTAGCTTGATCGATTTGCATTTGTTGTAGATTAATCACAACTGCTTTTTTTGATTTTAAATGGTCTGCAACATCCTGTGCTTCTGCATATTCACGCGGCTGCGCTAATACAACTTTTGACGACAAAGAAGCTCCTCCTGGAATACTTACTAATTTTTGCTTTGATGCATTTCGCTCATGGTTAATTTCTTCATTACCATGTTTAGACATTTGTTGTTGATGATGCTGTTGTTGATATTGTTTATGTTGTTGCTGTTGCTGCTGTTGCTGCTGTTGTTGTTGTTGTTCTTCGTATTCATAATCATCTTCATACTCATCTTCCATTGCAAAAAAGTTTCTTACTTTCCCAATAATACTCATCTTCTCTACCTACCCTTTCCTACTAAATCAGTACCAATTCTTATGAATGTAGCACCTTCTTCTATTGCGATCTCAAAATCATTAGACATCCCCATTGATAATTCAGAACATGGAATATTTGCAAGATGTAGATTTCTTACTTTCTCTTGTAATTCCTTTAATCCTTTAAAACTATTTCGAATAATCGTTACATCCTCTGTAAATGGTGCCATCGTCATTAATCCAACAACTTGTACTTTATCAAATTCTGAAAGCTGTCTAGCAAATTCGATTACATCATTTGGATATATGCCGTGCTTTGAGTCTTCTCCAGATACATTCACTTGTAGGAAACATTTTAATGGTTCAGCTGCTCTTTTTTGGATCTCTTCTGCTAAAGATAGTCGATCTAATGAGTGTAAGTAATCTATTCTATGTATGACGTCTTTTACTTTTCTAGTTTGAAGTGAACCAATAAAATGCCAAACAACATCATTTTGGATGTGATCTTGTTTTTCCTTTAGACCTTCAAAACGGTTTTCGCCTAATTGATGTATACCTTCAGCTAAAACTTCTTTAGCCACTTCAGTAGATACTTGTTTAGTAACAGCTATTAAAGTGACTTCATCATTTCGATTTGCTCTTACTTTGGCTGCATTAATTTGTTCACTAATACGTTCATAATTTTGTTTGACTGTCATGATGCTAATTCCTCCAACCAATAAAACTCATCATTCTTCCTGTTTTTCCACCATCTTTACGGTGAGAAAAAAATATGTCCGGGTTACAACTTGTACAATAATTTGTCATTATTATATTTTCTTCACTAATACCCGATTTAATGAGTAATTGTTTGTTTGCTTCTTTTAAATTCAATTTGAATTTCCCGTTATGTAAAGTGGTTAAAATATTATTAGGTATCTTGTGTTCAAAAGCATCATTTAATTTATTCATCACAAAATCATCCACTTCATAACAACAATCAGCAATTGATGGCCCAATCGCAACTTGGATATTTTTTAGTTGTAAGTTTTCTTCTGTAATCCATTTTTCGATTAGACGTCCTCCAATGTTTTGAACAGTACCTTTCCAACCTGCATGAGCTAAACCAATAAATTTACTTGTTGGTTCAAGGAAATACAATGGAACACAATCTGCATAACAAGAAGTTAATAATACATCTTCCTCATTCGTATAAAAACCATCTGTTGTCTCGATGCTACTTTCGTAATCAATAACACCTTTGCCACAATCTTTTTTCGTTACTTTCACGACATTATTCCCATGAACTTGTTCTGAACAAACCCATTTTGTCTTTGAAAACTCTAGTTTACTCGCAAGGAGTTCTCTATTTTCTACTACAGTATCCTTCGAGTCATTTACATGTAATCCAAGATTAAAAGAAGTGAAACAACCTTGGCTAACTCCATCATTTTTTGTTGTAAATCCTGCAACTAAATGTTTGTATGAGTCTTCCCAAGGTTGAATCATAAAAGTACTTTCAGTCGATTGAATGAAACTCTCTTTCATATTTATAAGACCTCACAGAAACTAATTTAGTAAATATATATGTAAACCAGTTGATGGTTTCCTATATTTTACCATAGATTTCACATTTTTGATTATTTTTGACAAAACACTATTATTTTTTTCACTTTCGAAAGTATAAATTAGTAGCGAGGAAACGTACTCGACGTGGTAGCCACTTTTAAGAATAAAGTATAAGTGCAACTATTCCATTGCCTTCGCCTAAAAAACTCGTCAGTCGACGAGTTTTCATTATGTGTATTTTACTGGACTTGCTTGGTTTTCATCCAAATCTACAGATGAACGATATTTTACCAAAATAACATCTTCACCTATTTTAACAATATCATTCCAATAAATTGTCATTTCCTCTTCTTTACTAAAAAAATTTAAACCTTTCCCTGGCTTTGTTAATATAATCGAAGTTATTTTTCCGTTTGATTGATCAATATCTAAATCAACAATATTTCCTAATTTCTTTCCATCAGCAACATTTACAACATCTTTAACTTGAAAATCTGAAATTCTGGCCATTTAACTTCACCATCCTTTTTATAAAATATATGAAGTAAGGGCCAAACATCATGATAAAATTCAAATAAAAATGTGTTAGACAATGTTGTTCGATGTTCAACCATTGTCTAACACATTAATATCGTATTTTCATTCTTCCAGTTTAACTATTTATAGTTATTGGATTATTTGGTTTTAAATTTTTGTTTGTTTATAAATTTCATTCATTATAATAAGCAATTCATTATACAGGAATTAAAGCTTGATTGAAATCTGACTCCTTTTGTTGCTACTCTAGGTCATAAGTCAATTTCCGGTAATGGTTAGAACCTACTTTTCTTTTGGGTAATTACTCTTTATTCAGGAAAAGAAATAGTATGATGTCTAGCTAAGGCTCCTAGCTCCTTGAGGTCATAAGTCAAAGCCCGATGAAAGTAAAAAGCAACTTTCCTTTCTTTTGGGTAATTACTCTTTATTCAGGAAAAGAAATAGTATGATGTCTAGCTAAGGCTCCTAGCTCCTTGAGGTCATAAGTCAAAGCCCGATGAAAGTAAAAAGCAACTTTCCTTTCTTTTGAGTAATTACTCTTTATTCAGGGAAAGAAATAGTATGATGTCTAGCTGCGGCTCCTAACTCCTCGAGGTCATAAGCCAATTTCCGGTAAAGGTTAAAAAGCAAACCTTTACCGGAAATCGTCTTATGCTTGTCGGAGCTGGACAGTCGCCTCCGCTTTTCTTTATCCCTGTATATTTTTGTTCATTTGTTTTATTGCTGATTTTTCTAGTCTTGAAACTTGTGCTTGGGAGATTCCGATTTCTTCGGCGACTTCCATTTGTGTTTTTCCTTGGAAAAATCGTTTGCTTATGATCATTTTTTCTCGATCGTTTAGTCGTTTCATTCCTTCACGTAGTGCTAGTTCTTCAACCCATTGCTCGTCCTTATTTTTATCATCACTTAGCTGATCCATTACAAAAATTGGATCTCCGCCATCATTATATATCGGTTCAAATAACGAAACTGGGTCTTGAATTGCATCTAATGCAAAGACGATTTCTTCATGTGTTACGCCTAGTACTTCTGCGATTTGAACAGGAGTTGGTTCTTTTGAATTCTCTGCTAATAATCGCTCTCTAACTTGTAATGCTTTATAAGCAATGTCTCTTAATGATCTAGACACTCTTATTGGGTTATTATCCCTTAAATATCTTCTTATTTCACCAATAATCATAGGTACAGCATACGTCGAAAATTTTACATTTTGGCTTAAATCAAAATTATCAATAGACTTCATAAGGCCTATGCAGCCTACTTGAAATAAGTCATCCACAAATTCTCCGCGATTATTGAAACGCTGAATAACACTTAGGACAAGTCGCAAATTACCATTTACGATTGTTTCTCTTGCGCTTCGCTCACCGCTTTGCATTGCATGAAATAACTTACGCATCTCATCATTCTTTAAAACTGGAAGCTTTGATGTATCTACTCCGCATATTTCTACTTTGTTTCGTGTCATGATGTTCCCTCCTACTTGGAGTTGCTGTACTATAGGTAAGTATCTCCTTCGGTGGAAAATTTATGCACGAAATAAAATATACAAAAATAATAAATTCAGGATAAAAAAACCTAGTAAATTCGCAAAAAGCAAGGATTTTCTTTGTTGAATTAATAAAAATTAACAGGTAGGACTTATGAAAATATTTTTAAAAATTATTTAGATATCCTTCATACATAGAAAAAACCGATTAGTATTTGAAAAATCTCAAATCTAATCGGTTCTTAATTTTAAACCATTTTATTAAATTCTTTTCGAAGTCTTTTTATAATACGTTTTTCTAATCGGGATATATATGATTGCGATATTCCAAGCATATCAGCTACATCTTTTTGAGTTTTTTCTTCAGTTCCATCTAGTCCAAATCGTAGCTCCATTATTTGTTTTTCACGATCATTCAGTTGATCTAATGCCTTTGTTAGTAATGATTTATCGACATTAGCTTCTAAGTCCTTCGTTATGATATCGTCTTCTGTACCTAATACATCTGAAAGTAATAATTCATTACCGTCCCAATCAATATTTAGCGGTTCATCGAATGATACTTCAGAACGGTTTTTATTATTTCTACGTAAATGCATCAGAATTTCATTTTCGATACATCTTGAAGCATAAGTAGCTAATTTAATTTTCTTTTCCGGATTAAAGGTATTAACGGCTTTTATCAATCCGATTGTACCAATGCTAATCAGATCTTCAATATTAATTCCTGTATTTTCAAACTTTCTAGCGATATAAACTACTAATCGTAGATTTCTTTCAATTAGTAGTGATCTAGCACCTAAATCTCCATTCGGTAGTTTCTGTAAAAGCTTTTCTTCTTCTTCCCTTGTCAAAGGAGGCGGTAATGCTTCACTTCCCCCAATGTAGTATACTTCATCGGCTTTCAAACCAAGCTTTACTAATAGCTTATACAAACCTAACTTTAGTTTTAAGAAAAATCGATTCATTTTCTACCTCCTATGCAATTTCATTAATTGTTCCTTGCATCATTTTTGGATGAAGGATACATTCATATAAATTGTCTGAAGACAAAGTAACATGACTCAATCCAACTAAAACCGAACTCGATGAATACCATTTCCCATTAATTTTCAATTTAACAACAGTAGGTTTTATTGCGACGAGGAATTGATTACTTTGACCAATACTTTTATAAGGTATATACGTTCCTTGAAAAAAACTTAAGACATCGAGTGCTTCAGTATTATGTAATGTATTTTCAGAGTCTCTGACTAACTTTACTAGTTCTATTGGTAATCCATAGTCACTAGTGGAACAATCTAAAATAATGACTGGTTTCCTAGAAAGAGGCTCATGAAGTGAGTTACCACTATCCATTAACCCTCTAATTTTAATCGAGGTGTTCCGCCACACAATTTCCATTTCGTACATTTCATTCAATTTCCATTTTGTAAACGAGATCTGATTGATTGATTTCCTAGCGTAAAATATAACGATTGGTAGCATTCCAATTACAAAATACCAGCTAACAGGGTCCCCATAAAAGGATGATTTCGTTAAATTTGATTCATTAGTAGCAAATAAATAATGTAAGCCTAATAATGCGCCACCTAAAACGAATGTTGAAAAATAGAAGATACTTAATAGCTGTAAAAAAGTGATGATCCGCTGACGTCCAAATGCAAAAAATACGATGAAAAACGATAATAATATTTTCATAAAGGGTGAGCCAACAACATATGCATAAGGAGTAAACGTCATTAAAACAACGATTGAACCTAATAATGCCCCTAACAATGACCGCAAAATAGAGACATTTCTTTTTAGAATTAAGCCTGTCAACTGAATAATCAAGAAGTCCATTAACAAGTTTAATAACCAAACAAGATCGCCATATATCACCAATTTTGTTCGCCATCCTCTATAGAATATTCATTTATATGTAAGTATAGGATGAGCACGGTAAGAAGTCTGTCAAAAAAAGGTATCTTTATTGAAGAGTTTTTCGACAATACATTTTCGAAATATGGATTGGACAGGTCAATATTTTAAAGAAAACTTACCCTTTATTTCTATTAAATCTACCCCATAAGGAGTGAGGATTTGGATAACTGGATATTTCATTCACCCATTTTTGAGTTTGACGGAACTAAACCAACAATAAGACAACACTCTGCCTGGAAAGGTCATGCTAAATTTGCTTATGATTTAGTTCAATTCATGAAACCAAAAAAAATTGTAGAATTAGGTACTCACTTTGGCTTTTCTTTTTTTTGTTTTTGTCAAAGTGTGAAAGATCATAATCTGTCATGTGAATGTTTTGCAGTTGATACTTGGCAAGGTGATCTGCATAGTGGATTGTATAGTAATGAAGTTTTTGATACGGTACATGAAATTGTTCAAAAACATTACCAAAAAGAAGCTAAAATGTTACGCAATTCTTTTGATGAAGCTATTCAGAATTTCGAAGATCATACGGTCGACATACTTCATATTGACGGGTTTCATACTTTTGAAGCTGTGCTACATGATTACACTACTTGGCTACCAAAAGTATCTAAAGAAGGAATTGTTTTAATCCATGACACTGAAGTAAGAATACAAGATTTTGGAGTTTATAAATTTTGGGAAGACATTAAACAACAATTCCCATCTTTTGAATTTACACACTCACATGGGTTAGGTGTATTTTTCCCTAAAGGCTGTAACGAAAAGTTCAAGAGTGTCTTTAGTGATCTAACTAATTTACAAAATCACTATTCGAAAGAATGAAAAAAACCAAGATAAGAGATTCATCTTATCTTGGTTTTTTTACATTTATTAGCGTCTTTTACGATTACGTAAGAACGCTGGAATATCTAAGTCATCAAGACTAGTTACATTTTTAGTCGTTTCTACAACCGGAACTTCTTCGCGAATTGGTTCACGTTTAATAGTTGGTTGTGGAGTTTGAGTAGGTGTTGAAATTGTTTGTCTTGCCATTGGTTTTGGAGTAGGTGGTGCTGTAATAACACCTTCAAATCCAGTCGCAATAACCGTTACAATAATTTCATCCTTTAAGTTTTCATTGATTACAGAACCGAAAATCATATTTACTTCTGCATCACATGCAGTCGATACGATATCTGCAGCTTCTTGAACTTCATATAAGCTTAAGTTAGTTCCACCAGTGATATTCATAAGTACACCTTGCGCACCATTAATTGAGGTTTCTAATAATGGACTAGAAATAGCTTTTTTAGCTGCTTCAGCCGCACGGTTTTCTCCACCAGCAACACCAATACCCATTAATGCAGAACCTTTACTAGACATAATTGTCTTAACATCTGCAAAGTCAAGGTTAATTAATCCCGGAACAGCGATTAAGTCAGAAATACCTTGAACCCCTTGACGAAGTACATTATCTGCTTCGCGGAATGCTTCTAGCATTGGAGTATTACGATCAACGATTTCTAATAATCGGTCATTAGGAATAACAATTAAAGTATCAACGCTTTCCTTCATTGCAGCGATTCCTGTTGCTGCTTGAGTTGAACGCTTTCTACCTTCAAATGTAAATGGACGAGTAACTACACCTACAGTTAATGCACCTAATTCTTTTGCTACTTGTGCAATTACTGGAGCTGCACCTGTTCCTGTACCGCCACCCATTCCAGCAGTTACGAATACCATGTCTGCTCCTTTAAGAGCTTCTTGTAATTGTTCTCTACTTTCTTCTGCTGCTTTTTTACCTACCTCTGGATTAGCTCCTGCCCCTAAACCACGAGTCAGTTTGCCACCGATTTGCATTTTCACTTCTGCTTTTGATAGATTAAGAGCTTGTGCATCAGTATTCACAGCAATAAAATCTACACCTTGTACTCCATGTTCAATCATTCGGTTAACGGCATTATTTCCTCCGCCACCTACACCAATTACTTTTATCTTCGCTAATGCATCTACATTTGTATCAAAATCTAACATGATTGATCCCCCTACTATTCAAATTCATCACAAATTTAATCCCATAAATATTTAAAAATGCTTTTAACTTTACTCATGACGCGCTCTTCATCCTGCTGTTTTGGTTTTGGTTTTGTATTTGAATTTGAAACAGCCACAGGTTTTCGTTCATTTGACTCGAATGCAATATTAGAGCTAAGTTTTTTTCCACGCATTTTTGATTTATAAAAAGCATACTTGATTAGACCTACGCCAGTAATGTATTGAGGTTCTCTTACACCAATATAATCTGGTGTTGCAACCCTTACATTATTTTTAAATACCTTTTGAGCTAAATCGATTACACCAGTCATTGTTGCTGTACCACCAGTTAGAACAAATCCACCTGGTAAATTGCTGCCTCTCATTCTTACAAGCTCATTTTGAACCAAAATTAAGATTTCTTCTAATCTAGCTTCAATAATATCGGAAATTTCTTGCTGACTGTATTGTTGATGTTGTTCACTACCCATTATTGGAACACTTAATACTTCTTCAGGTAATGCAGTATCATAAAAAGCATGTCCAAATTTCACTTTAATTTTTTCTGCATCTTCTGTTGAAGTTTTCAGTCCAATTGATATGTCTTTTGTAATATGGTCCCCTCCAACTGGTAGGACTGAAGTTGCCATTAGTACACCCTCTCTAAAAAGAGAAATTGTAGTTGAGCCTCCACCGATGTCAACAAGTGCTACACCTAAGTTTTTTTCATCCTGCTTTAGTCCTATCGTACTTGCAGCCATAGGTTGTAGACAAATATCCGTTACTTCTAACCCCGCTCTTTCAACACAACGAAGTATATTATGTACTAGAGTTCTTGAACCAGTGATTAATGTACCTTCCATTTCCAACCGTACACCAATCATTCCTCTTGGGTCTTTTACCTCAGAAAGGCCATCAACAATGTATTCATGTGGAACAACATCGATAATTTCTCTTTCCGGTGGTATAGAAATTACTTGAGCCTGATCCATTACCCTTAAAACATCTTCATTGTCAATTTCTTTATTTTCTTTAGAAACTGCTACTACGCCGTTCGTACTAATCAATTGCACTTGATTCGCACTAACCCCTACAATTACTTTGTCAATATGAATGCCAACCATTCTTTCTGCTTGATCAATTGCTTTTTTGATTGATTTGACTGTTTCATCTATATCAACTATTGACCCACGTTTTAAGCCCGAAGATTTAACATTACCAACACCGATAATGTTAAGTGTGTCGTTAACTAGTTCTCCTATGATTACTTTAATTGTTGAAGTTCCAACGTCAAGACTCACATAGATCTCATTGCTGTTCATGATGGCACCTCCTTTTTCTCTATCTATTATAATCGAGCATCAATTCATTCTTAAATATCATATATGAAAACTATTCAACATTTACGGGGTTTTTCCTCTTTTTTAAGTTTGATTTTTCATAATCTTTTTAATTTTTTTCATTATTTCCATTTAACTACTAGTCTACACTAACATGTAAAGTTAAAAAAGACTTGAAAGTACTGTTTACTAATGTATATCGGCTATTTAGTATCCGTACTATAAGGAGAAAAATACGCACCAACTTCTAAATGGATAACCCCTTTTTGATCTTTAGGTATTGACTTTAAAATTAATGGGTAATTTGACATTTTATTCGAGAATTTTCGAATCGTTGTCCTTACTTCATACCCTTCATTCGTATAAACCGTTATTAACAAAGGATCATCCTTACTTGGAGTATAATCTATTTCAGAAATTGAATGAAATATACTTTGTGGCATTTTTTTCAATTCTGCAGCCATTTCCTGCAACTCGTCTCCTTGTTTCCAACCAATTAAATCAGGTGCTGTAGTATTTCCTAGTGATTTTTTCTCTTTAATAAGGACTCCGCTTTCTAACAATAGATACTTTTTCCCGCTGAATAGACCTTGTCCAACAGGCTGAAATTCTTTTACATCGATTTCTACTTTATTAGGAAATCTTTTACGTACGATTGCAGATTGAATTGTATTTTGACTTTCAAGCTGATCTACTACCCTTTTTGACCTTATTGTCAAAAAGCTTTTATTAATGTTTACACCGGCTAATTTTTGAATTTCTTTATCAGAGTACAGTTGGTTTCCATTAATTACTAAGTGAATTTTTGAACCAATTGATGTTTGGAAATATAATACACATAAAAGCAAAGAAAAAAACACAAGAATTGTAACCAGTAACCGCAAATTTGTTTTTTTACGTTTTTTATTACGTAAAACAGGTACACGGTCTTCTAAACTAATAATCTTATTTTCCTGCATAAATATGCCTCCATTATCAATGTTCAACTAAAAATATCTTTTTAATTTACTTTTGCTTAAGAAGTAATTTAAGAATATTGAACTACTCATGACTAAAGTTACGAGATTCTTGGGAACAAAGCATACTTGCTAGCGTATTTCTTTCCTAGCAGAGGTTTCTTTTATTTACTAAGCTATCCCCGTAGTCCCTACGGTTAAGGTTTCCTAACGCTAGGTAAAACGCACTCAGCTTGATTTTAAACTGAGGGGTATTACGGTTGTTCTCTTTGCGACTTTCGAGAGGTATTGGCGAACGACAGCCACCAAACAAGTTCTATTCACGCAACAAGCACCATACTTGAATTCGTTCTAGTTCAAGTGTCCGATATGATTTTATCTTATACTTCATGTCGGATACTAGTATAGTAAAATAATATGACGTTTTTTTAATACTATATTGCATCCGAAGTCGATTCATCTCATAATTTAAATCACGAGTGTTCTTGACTTAATAATAGAATAATAAAAAATAGAATAGCAAATGAATGCCATTCTATCTTGGTCATCATATGCTATGTAAATTATAGCATATAATATGGTTAGTTTAGAAGAAACTTACATTTTTTTCCCAACAATTTCAACTTCTGTTTCAAGTTGCACATTAAATTTTTCTAATATAGTTTCCTTAATATATGCGATTAAGTCTAGTACATCTTTTGAAGTGGCATTTCCAGCATTTACAATAAAGTTACCATGCATTTCAGAAACCTTCGCACCACCAATTTGATATCCTTTTAAATCGGCACGTTCAATTAAATTACCAGCATACTGTGGTAATGGATTACGGAAAATACTTCCAGCACATGGATAATTCCAAGGTTGTGTTTCTCTTCGATAATCTTTGTTTTTTTGCATTAATGCAGTTGAAGCTTCTTTTGTTCCCTCTTGAAGCTGAAGTTCTGCTTCTAATACAAATCCTTTACGTTTATGTTGTAAAACTGAAGTTCGATAAGAAAAATCTAATTCTTCATTTGATAACCATTCCATTGTTCCATCAGGAAATAGAATGTGTGCTCTAGAAGTAATATTTGAAAAATCTGATTGATGGGCACCTGCATTCATATATACACCCCCACCAACACTACCAGGAATCCCACTAGCAAACTCTAGACCAGATAATCCTTTTCTACTTAATTGAGTAGCTAATCGAATAACTGAATAACCTGCACCTACAACTACTTTTGTACCTTCTACTTCAATGTGGTCTAAGCAATCACTAATTTTAATTAAGACACCTTCAATACCTTGATCCGATACAAGTAAATTTGACCCTCTTCCGATTACCGTCACATTTACGTTATGTTCATTTGCAAGGTTAATAATCTCTTTAATTTCATTCACAGTTTTAGGAATAACCAAATACTCAGCTGGTCCTCCAATTTTCATTGTCGTATGGTTTGCTAAAGGCTCATTTATTAGAAGACTCGAGTCATTTAATATTTCCTTTAATTTTGATTCAAACATTCGATCTATATCCCCCTTTAGCTTATAGTATCTTCTATTACATTTTTATTTTATTTCAAACTTGTTCGTGCAAGTTCATTTACTTATTTTCTCTAATACATTTACTAGTTTTTTTGCAGCATCTGGTACACCCATTTTTAATGATGCATTTTTCATCTCTTCAAGTTTAATAGGATTTAGTAATACTTTTTCAATTTCAGTTACTAAATATTCACTATTGAAGTTTTTTTCCAATATAACAATTGCCGCACCATTTTTCTCAAGTGATCTAGCATTAACTTCTTGATGATTATTCGTTACATATGGGCTTGGTATTAAAATACTAGGTTTACCTAATGCAGTTAATTCTGCTAATGTAGTTGCCCCGGCTCTTGATACAACTAAATCCACTTCTCTTAATACTTCAGGCATATTATGTAAAAATGGCTTAACCACTACATTTTCTGGGTTACCGACTTTATTTATTTCCTCAATGACAGAATCGTAATGTACTTCGCCTGTTACATAAATCATTTGGTAATCTTTTTCACCTAATTGATTGACACTTTTTAAAAAGGCTTGATGAATCGGTCTTGCTCCCCTCGAACCACCAACAATTAGTACTGTGCGTTTACCTGATTTTAATCCTAATGATTCTAATACGGCTGGATTTGATTCTCCAAGTACTTCAGAAGCCCTCGGGTTTCCAGTAAACACTACTTTCTCTTTATTAAAATATTCAGCGACTTCTTCAAAACAAATTGCAACTTTTGTTACATAACGATTTAAGAACTTATTTGTTAGTCCAGGTATACTATTTTGTTCGTGTATAACTGTCGGAATCCCTAATTTTGCTGCTGCGTAAACAACAGGACCACAAACATATCCACCAGTTCCAACAACTACATCTGGCTTAAATTCACGAATTATTTTCTTACTATCTGATACACCCTTTAAGAATCGATAGACTGTTTTAAAATTCTCTAATGATATGCTTCTCTTGAACCCTGTAATAACAATAGATTTAAAAGGTATGTTTGCTTTAGATACAATCCCTTTTTCTAATCCATTTTCTGTACCAACATATAAACATTCTACATTGGAATCTTGTTTTTTTAACTCTTTAATTAGCGCAAGTGCTGGATAAATATGACCACCAGTACCCCCACCACTAACTAAAATTTTCATAAAGATCCTCCTAAATTACAATACATAAATAACTTTAAGCAGTTTAAGTAGTTATTATACCAATTTTATCACTATCATTCTAATTGTTTTTTCTATAAAAATAAAGAAAACTCACCAAGTGGCGAGTTTTTAGGTAAGCCCACGTCGCGTTTTCTTCTCTTAATATATAAAAAAGACCGACTCATTTTTGAAAAATCCAAGTACATCGTGTACTTGTTTCAATTTGAGTCGGTCTTTTTATGTACGCGCATGTCTACTAATATTTAATAATACACCTACGGCTAATAGCATTAATGTTAAAGATGAACCACCATAGCTTAAAAATGGTAATGTAATCCCTGTAACAGGCATTAAGCCAATTACAACGCCTATATTAATCATTACCTGTATTGCTATCATTGAGACAATTCCTACTGCTAAAAAAGTACCGAATAAATCAGGAGCACTTAAGGCAATTCGGATCCCTCTCCAAAGTAATAAAGAGAATAATAAAATGACAAAAGTTCCGCCAATAAATCCTAGTTCTTCTGAAAGAATAGCAAAAATGAAATCAGTTTGTGGTTCAGGCAAATACATAAACTTTTGTCTACTTTGTCCCAATCCTAAACCAAATAATCCACCTGGACCAATTGCATAGAGTGATTGAATAATTTGGAATCCAGTTCCTAATGGATCAGACCATGGATCTAGAAATGATGTAATCCTTTTAATTCGGTATGGAGCAGAAGCTATTAGGCCAACAAATCCTGCAACCCCAACAATACCCAACCCCATAAAATGAGATATTCTTGCCCCAGCTACGAATATGATGATTACACAAGTACCTACCATTACTGTACCTGTTCCTAAATCAGGTTGAAGCATAATTAAACCAAATGCCAAAAATACAAGACCTAATGTTGGTACAAGTCCCTTTTTAAAAGACGTAATATTTTTCTGATTATCTGCTAAGTATTTTGATAAAAATACCATCATTCCAAGTTTCATAAACTCAGAGGGCTGGATCGAGAATGCACCGATTCCAATCCAACTTCGTGCACCACCTCGTACTAGACCAACTCCTGGTACAAGTACAAGTACCAACAAGATAAAACAAGCGATTAATATTTTTTTTGCATGTGTTCTGAAAAACCAGTAGTCAATATTTGAAACTACAAACATTCCAACTACTCCAACCCCAGCAAATAATAATTGCCGTTTAGCAAAAAAGAACGAATCATGAAACTTATAAGATGCCCATATTGCACTAGCACTGTAAACCATAATCATACCTACTGTTAATAATGATAGCGTAACGAGAACAAGAATCATGTCAGGACTATTTTTCTTTGTTGGCACTTAAATACACCTCAACTTTTGAATTAAACAAGCCTTACATTAACTTATGCACTGCTTGTATAAATTTATTACCACGTTCTTCAAAAGTCTTAAATTGATCCCAGCTTGCACAAGCAGGTGACAATAAAATAATATCTCCAACTTCTGAATGAGCGAATGCTTCATTTACAGCATCTTCAACATTATCTACCGATTTTACTGCTTTCATTCCTGCTTTTTCTGCTGATTCAATTAATTTTTCTGCTGTTTGACCATAAGTGACCATTTTTTTTACATTTTTAAAATAAGGAATTAAATCGTCAAATCCATTTCCTCGATCTAATCCACCAGCTATTAAAATGACTGGTTTTTGAAAAGAAGAAATTGCTTTTTGTGTTGCTAAAATATTAGTAGCTTTTGAATCGTTATAAAACTTTCTCTTATTTATTTCAGTAACAAACTGAAGTCGGTGCTCTACACCAGTGAAAGTTGTTAATACCTTTTCAATCGCATCGTTTTCAACATCAAGAAGTTTAGAAATCGCTACTGCTGCTAATATATTTTCTAAGTTATGTTTACCTGGTAAGACAATTTTTTCAACTTCAATTACTTTTTTCTCTTTAAAATAAACAAAGCCGTTTTGAACATATGCACCATCTTGCACAATTTTAGTTGTAGAGAATGGAATAATTTTCGCTCTAATTTGACTAGCCATTGCCATTACATTCTCATCATCAAAATTAACGACAGCAAAATCATTTTCTGTTTGATTTTTAAATATATTGGCTTTTGCCCTAATATACTCATCTTTTGTACCATGATAGTCTAAATGAGCTTCAAAAATATTTGTGATTAATGAAATTTTCGGACGGAAACTTTCGATTCCCATCAATTGAAATGAAGAAAGTTCAGTTACAATAATATTATCTTCATTTGCATTTTCAGCAACTTCACATGCGACAGTACCAATATTTCCTGCAACAAGTGGTTTTTTATTGCCTTCTTGTAACATATTTAATGCTAAAGTCGTAGTTGTCGTTTTCCCATTTGAACCAGTAATTCCGATAAATGGTGCTTCGCTTATTAAATATGCAAGCTCTATTTCCGTATAGATTGGAATATTACGCGTTTCAGCTTCTAATAAAATTGGATTCGTATATGGAATTCCTGGATTTTTAACGATACAAAATGGTTGATCATCTAATAATGATTGTGGATGCTCACCACAAACTACGTTAAAACCTTCACTTTTTAGCTTTTGTGCAATTTCGTTTTGTTCAAAAGGAGTTCGATCATTAACAGTTACAGTAGCACCTAATTTTTTTAATAATTTACTTGCTGCGTAACCGCTCTTTGCCATTCCTAAAACTAATACATTTTTATTTTGAAAGTTCGATACGTTATTCAATTACATCCACACCTCAATATAGATTCCTAATAATGCAAAAAGTAATCCTACAAACCAAAATGTTACAACTACACGCCATTCTGACCATCCAGATAATTCATAATGATGGTGCAAAGGACTCATTTTAAATACCCTTTTACCTGTTGCTTTAAATGATGCAACTTGAATCATTACTGATAGTGTTTCAATTACAAATATACCACCTATAATAACAAGTAAAATTTCTAAGTGTGTAACGATTGCAACTGCAGCCAACGCCCCACCTAATGCTAATGAGCCCGTATCTCCCATAAAGACTTTTGCAGGGTGTGCATTAAATACTAAGAAACCTAATACAGCTCCTACTACTGCGATTGAAAATATTGCAACATCAAGCTGGTGTTGGTTATAAGCAAGAACTGCATATGCACCAAATGCGATTGCTGCTGTACCTGATACAAGTCCATCTAATCCATCTGTTAAGTTAACAGCGTTTGAAGTACCAACTAGCATAAAGATAATTAATAATACATAGATGAAGCCTAAATCAAATGAATAATTTGTTCCTGGTATAGAAATAGATGTAGAGATTCCCATAGCACGGATTGCAAAAAAGACAATGATTGATACAATAACTTGGCAAATGAATTTTTGTTTAGATGTTAGTCCTAGGTTTCTTTTTTTAACAACCTTAATATAGTCATCTAAAAATCCAATTACTCCAAAACAAATTGTGACAAATAATAATACATATGTACGTGTTGATAAAACATCAAAATACATAGAAATTAAAAGTGCAGATAAACTTAAAGCAATTAATATGATAATCCCACCCATTGTTGGGGTTCCTGATTTCTTTTTATGAGATTGTGGACCTTCGTCTCGAATACTCTGTCCAAATTTAAGTTTTCTTAAGTACGGTATAAAAATAGGCGATAAAATGACTGCAATGATAAATGCTGAAATCATAGCAACTAAAATTGACGGTTCTAGCATTATACGCCCTCCTTTCTAAGTTCTCTTCTTTGTTGTTTACTTAATAGTTTAATTCTTTTAATAAGAATTATGAAATCAATTTTTCACATTACAAAGAAGAGGATACTATCCTCTTCTTTGCAAAATTACTTCTTTAGCTTCTTCAACATCATCAAAATGTGAAACATTCGTTCCTACAATCTGATATGTCTCATGACCTTTACCTGCAATAACAATAATATCATGTTTTTTTGCATTTTGAATCGCAAATGTTATAGCTTTTTTACGATCTTCTATTACCGTAATATTATTATGCTCTAATCCGCGTTTCATGTCTTCTAAAATTAAAGTTGGGTCTTCTGTTCTTGGGTTATCAGATGTAAAGATCGCTTTTGTTGAAAGATCCGCTGCAATCTTACCCATCAGTGGTCGTTTTGTTCGATCACGATCTCCACCACAACCAACAACAGTAAGTATATCATTTTTTGCAAATTGCTTAACAGTATTTAATACATTTTCTAAACTATCTGGTGTATGGGCATAGTCTACAATAACTGTAAAATCTTGACCAGCATTAACAGCTTGGAAACGTCCTGGTACTCCTTCAATTGTTGCAACTGCGTCTAGAATTGTCTCCATTTCGATATTTAATGCGATTCCTGCACCAATTGCAGCTAACACATTATATACGTTAAATGTTCCAATTAGATTCATTTCTACAACATATTGTTTATTTAAAAAATGTAATGTGAATCTAGTACCAGCATTCGTTAATTCAATCTCATCAGCAAACAAGTCAGCTTCTTTACTTAAACCATAAGATATTAGATTAGCTTGCGTAAACTTCATATATTCATCAGAAGCAGGATCATCATTATTTAGGATTGCAAATTTAGGTTTTTGAGTTGAGAAGCTATTACCTAATTGAGAGAATAATAAACCTTTAGCTTTTTTATATTCTTCCATCGTTCCATGATAATCTAAGTGATCTTGTGATAGATTTGTAAAAACAGCAATATCATATTCACAGCCATGAACTCGCCCTAAATGTAATGCATGTGAAGAAACTTCCATTACTGCAGTATCCACATTTGCATCAACCATTTTTGCAAACATTGATTGTAAAGTTAAACTATCAGGAGTTGTATTTTTTGTTTCAAAAATCTCTTCTCCAATTTTCATTCCAATTGTGCCAATGACACCTGTTTTTTTCTTATTGTGTTTAACAATCTCTTCAATAATATATGAAGTTGTGGTCTTACCATTTGTACCAGTAATACCAACTAGATTTAGTTTATGAGTTGGGTTTTCATAAAAGGCATTACCAATAACAGCCATCGAACGATTTGTGTCTTTCACATAAGCTACTGGAACATTCGATTCAATTGGTTTTTGTGCAAGTATCGCTACTGCGCCTTTTTCAATCGCTTGATTTACGTACTTGTGGCCATCAACTGTATATCCTTCAATACAGATGAATAAATAGCCTGGTTTTACATTTCTCGAATCCATTTCAACTCCAGTGATTTCCGGATTTTCAGATGGAAAATTCACTAAAGGCTTTAATCTTGATAGTAAAGTATGAAGTTTCATAGTAATTCCTTTCGTATTCACTAAATCATTTTTTATCTTTTGTTTTAGATTTAGTTTCTTCTTTGGTTCCTAAATAAATTCTAATTTTAGAACCTTCTTTTAGTTTAACACCTGCTTTTGGTGCTTGGTCAACGACAATATTTCCACTGCCACTATATTCAATAGTAAAAGTATCTAGCAAAGGTTGCAAATCTTTTTTCTCCAAACCAATTAAATTTGGCACTTCATATGTTGGTGTATCACCGTATACGAATTTTTTTGGGATTTGATTTTTTCTAGGTGGTACGCCTAAAACTTGCATACTATCACGAATAATATTCCCTACTATTGGAGCAGCTACAACTCCCCCAAATTGAACAGTGCCTTTTGGATTATCAACTGCAATATAAACCACTATTTGAGGATTGTCAGCTGGTGCAAAGCCTACAAATGAAACGATAAAGCTACTATCGTCGTATCGTCCATCTTTTACTTTTTGCGCTGTTCCAGTTTTACCACCAACACGATACCCTTCCACAAATGCACCTTTACCAGTACCTTGTGCAACAACACTTTCTAGAGCTAATCGTACCTTTTTAGATGTATCTGGAGAGATCACTCGTCTTTTGGATATTGGTGTTTTACGACTTACTACTTCGTTTGTAACCGGATCTACAAACTCTTTAGCGATATATGGTTGGTAAAGAATTCCCCCATTAATAGCAGCTGATACGGCTGCAACTTGCTGAATTGGTGTAACTGATACACCTTGACCAAAAGCAGTTGTTGCTGCTTCAACTGGACCGACTCGATCCATACTAAATAAAATCCCTGAGCCTTCACCTTGTAAATCAATTCCTGTTTTTTTACCGAAACCAAAATTACGAATATATTTAAATAAACGATCTTCTCCTAAGCGATTACCTAATTCTACAAATCCTGGGTTACATGAATTTTGAACTACCTCTAAGAATGTCTGAGAGCCATGTCCACCTCTTTTATGACAACGCAAACGAGCTCCAGCTACTTCAGCAGCCCCATCATCATAAAAATGGTCTTTATTCAAATCTACTAACCCTTCATTTAATGCAGCTGCGAGTGTAATAATCTTAAAGGTTGAACCAGGCTCATAATTTGACCAAACAGGTAAATTTCGATTATATACTTCTGGAGAAACATTTTTAAAATTAGTAGGATCGAAGCTTGGACGACTACTCATTGCAAGTATTTCTCCCGTATTCGGATTCATCGCAATTCCAATCATTGAATCAGGATTATATTGAGCTGTTGCATTATTCATTTCTCGTTCAAGAATTGTTTGTATACGCGAATCTACAGTTAATTTTAAGTTTAAACCATTAATCGGCGGAATATAGTCGTCTGCAATATTGGGCATTCTTTGTCCCTTAGCGTCAGAATAAAATTGTACACTACCTTTTTCACCACTTAATTGCTTGTCATAATATAGTTCTAATCCATTTAAACCCTGATTATCGATTCCTGCAAATCCTAAAACATGAGAAAGATAGTCACCAAACGGATAATATCTTTTAGAATCCTCTGCTATGTAAACCCCAGCTATGTTAAGATCTCGGATTTGTTTAGCTTTCTCATTTGTAATTTTTATACCTTCTGTGCGAATGTGTTCCATACTAGATCTTTTCGTTAAAATCTTATAAAGTTTCACCTCGGAGATTTTTAAAATTGGGGCAAGTTTCTCAGTCGCTGCTTTAGGATCTTTAATTTGCCTAGGAACGACTAATACTGATGGAGCACTTTTATTAGTAGCAAGGGCAACACCATTACGATCTAAAATTTCACCACGCTTTGGTTCAAATGGAATGTCTCTACTCCACGAGTTTTTCGCTCGCTCAGTTAAAAGATCACCCATCGCAAATTGTACATAACCAAGCCTCGTTGCAATAATAGAAAAAATTAATAAACCACCAATGAATACAAAAAATAATCGTTTTCGAACTGTTACATTAGATACTCGCATCGAAACGAACACTCCTCTACATTATGTTCGTTTCAATATATGCTTGTACCAATTACAATAGACCTTCTAGCTGTTTATTGTCCTAGAATGGCCTATTATAATTTTTATTTAATTGATTCTTACTTCAACCTTTTTACTCTTGTGCATCTTCATTTACACCAGTATCTTCTTTAGTTGATCCATTCGGTTTCGTTAATTCAATGGTTAAATAATCATTATCCCGTAGCTCTGAATCCTCTTTAATACTCTGACTCGTTACGTAACCAGATCCTTTTGATGAGATTTTTAGCTTAAATAATTTACCTAAACGATTAACATCCGATTTTGACCAGCCAATGATTGACGGCATCGTATTTGTTCCATTTGTCTTAAGATAGATTTTAGTACCTCTAACAACTTCAGTTTTGGACTTAATTGATTGTCCAGTAACTTCTAACTCATTACCTAATAATACTGGTTTCAATCCCTCAGATATAGCTAAAGATTTTGCTTCATCTAAAGTTAGACCTTTCAGATTCGGAATTTCTATACTTTCTTTATCGATTAATTTATCTACCTTTGCATTTTCAACAGGCTCAACCTTCATATACTCTAATGCGCCTTTCGTCACTGTTCTAAATATTTCAGAAACACCATCTGAACCGATCTCAGTCGCTTCAAGTTTTGGACGAAGCATCGCTACATATACGACCAATTTTGGATTATCTGCTGGTGCCATACCGATAAATGAAAATAGATTTTGACCACGTCCTTTAAGATATTTCCCGTGATCGTCAACAACTTGAGCTGTACCAGTTTTACCAGCTACTGAGTATCCTTCAATCGCATAATGATGCCCTGTACCGTGTGGCGCAGTAATAACTGTTTCTAATAACGCTCTCTCTCTTTTTGCTGTTTCTTCTGTAATTGGATTACCAACAACTTGAGATTTATAGTCTTTAATAACTTTATTCGTATCATGCTCGACAATTTTATCAACAAGATAAGGCCTCATCATTTTTCCATTGTTAGCAATAGCACTTGCAGCTTGGATAATTTGAACTCCTGTTACTGTAGATCCTTGTCCAAAAGCAGTTGTAGTTTTTTCAAGTGGATAATTAAATACTAATTTACCACTTGATTCACCTGGAAGATTAATATTAGTTTTTTGTGTAAATCCAAAGTTTTTATAATATTGTAAAAAGCGATCTGCACCTATTTTTTCATTAAGTAGAATCGAAATACCTACGTTTGAAGACCTTTGGATCCCTTCGTCAAAAGTAATTGAACCCCATCCATTTCGATTTACGTCATGGACAGTGCCTCCACCCGGTACTTTATATCGACCTGATTGGAAATATTCATTTCCATTATAGACTCCTTCATTCATTGCAGCCCCTAAAGTGAATATTTTCATCGTAGAACCTGCTTCAAATGCATATGAAATCGGGTCATTCGTATAGTTTGTAATGTCATGAAGATTCGGATTGAAGCTAGGACGATTACTCATCGCGAGAATTTTACCTGTTTTTGGATCAGAAACGATTGCCATAATTTTTTCTGGCTCATATTTTTTTTCAACGCTAGTCATTGCATCTTCTAGTAAACTTTGAATCTTTGTATCTATTGTTAAATACACATCATCCCCGTTGTGCGGAGAAATAACCTTTTCATTTACATATGGTAATATATTGCCTTTTCGATCACGTAAAAAGCTTCTTTTACCATCCTTTTCAGTTAACTCAGTATTCAATGATTTTTCTAATCCCATTTCTCCAATTAATTCGCCGTTATCATTTATATTTGTGTAACCTAAAGTATGAGATGCAAAAACACTATTTGGATAATAACGTTGCTGTGAAGGAGTAAAAACAATACCAGGTAGCTTTAATTTCTCAATTTGTTCTTTTTTGCTTTGAGAAATATTTCTTCCACCTGGTCCTAATTCAACTTGATATTTTGGTTTACCTAATTTCGCTAAAAGATCCGATTCATCGATACCTAAAATTGGTGCTAATTCACTTGCGGTTTTTTCTTTATCTACGACATGTCTTTTCACTTTAGAGTTTTTTGATGCACTTGGATCTAGAACAGCCGACACAGTGTAAGCTGTCACCTCTTCGGCTAGTGGAACCCCATTTGAGTCATATATTGTTCCTCTTTTAGCAGGAATTTTTTGAGATGTATTGTAATTCTCATCCGCATAAACTTTTAAATTTTTACCTTCTACTGTGTTTGATAATTGAATATAAGAAAGTCTAGCAACAAGGGAGATAAAAAGGACTAAAGTAGCAATAAAAAACCAACGAATACCATAATTTGTGTATTTATTTTTTTTCTTACTCATATCACAATCTCCTACTTGCTAGTGTCGGTAAACTTTACGTTATTACTATCAATATTTAAACCTAACTCTTTTGCTTTTTGCCATATTCGCTCATATGTGCTTAATTCATCAATCTTCATTTTAAGCTCAGAGTTACGCTGTTTTCCATTCGTTATTTCATTTTTCACATTTTGAATTTTTAAGTTTGTATCATATATTTCCGCTTGGGTTTTAATGATTTTTGTCCCCATAAAGAAGCATGCAAAAAGAAATACTAAGTAAAGTATTTTTTCAAAAGGTGTAATTTTTGATACTTTCTTTTGTTTTTTCTTGTTAGAAGGTCTCTGTTGTAAATCAGTAACTTGTTTTTGTTGTAGCTTTCTAGCCAAATTACTCATTATTTTCCCTCCTTATAATTTTTCTGCAACCCTTAACTTTGCAGATCTTGCTCGTTTATTAAATTCGACTTCTTCATCTGTTGGTAAAAGTGGCTTTCTTGTCACTAGTTTTAACTTCGGCTTAAACTCATCTGGAATAATTGGTAAACCTGGTGGTAACGGTGGAAGTGAACTAGCTTCTTTAAAAATCGTTTTACAAATGCGATCCTCTAATGAATGGAATGTTATTACACTTATTCTTCCTTTTGGTTTTATAAGCGTAATTGCATCTTTTAGAGCTTCTTCAAATACACCTAGTTCATCATTTACAGCTATACGAATTGCTTGAAAAATTCTTTTAGCAGGATGTCCACCTGTTCTTCTTGCTGGTGCAGGTATTGCATCTTTAATGATTTCGACTAACTCAAAAGTTGTTTCAATCGGTTTCTTAGCTCTTAATTCTTCAATCCTTCTAGCAACTTGTTTAGAGAATTTCTCTTCTCCATATCGGAAAAATATTTTCACAAGCTGCTCGTAAGGCCAGTCATTTACAACTTCATATGCTGATAATGTTTGTTCTTGATTCATACGCATATCAAGAGGTGCGTCTTGATGAAAACTAAATCCCCGTTCAGCTACATCTAATTGTGGCGAAGAAACACCTAAGTCAAATAAGATGCCATCTACTTCAAAAATCCCTAAATTATGGAGTTCTTCTTTTATATGTTTAAAATTACTTTTTACAATTGTTAATTGATTCTCATATTTATTCAATCGCTCTTTTGCATGTCTAATTGCTGTTTCATCTTGGTCAAAAGCGATTAATCTACCCTTCGATGAAAGTTGAGATAGTAAGTATTCACTATGACCTCCACCGCCAAGTGTACAATCTACATAAATGCCATCTTCCTTAATATCTAATGAATCAACAGTTTCTTTTAATAAAACCGTAATATGTTCAAACATGATGCTTTCACTACTTTCAATTTGTTAATTTTTACAAGTCAAATCCGATTAAGTTTTCTGCTAACTCACCAAATGACTCTTCTGATTCATTCATATATGTATTCCAAGTTGTTAAATCCCAAATCTCAATTCGATTTGTAACACCAACTACTACACATTCTTTTTCTAATTTTGCATAACTGCGTAAATTAGGTGTTATATTAATTCTCCCCATCTTATCCATCTCACATTCCATTGCCCCTGAGAAGAAAAAACGGGTAAATGCTCTCGCATCTTTTTTAGTTAGTGGTAGTGTGCGCAGTTTATCTTCAATTACACTCCATTCAGCCAATGAATAGCCAAATAAGCATTGATCCAAACCTCTTGTAACAATGAAGTTTTCACCAAGCTTGTCTCGAAATTTAGAAGGTATAATAAGACGTCCTTTTACATCGATATTATGTTGATATTCACCGATAAACATCCTATTCCCCCACTTTCTAACACAAACTTACCACATTCCCCCACTTCTTACCACCTTTTCTAAAAAATTCTTTAAAAAACAAAAAAATCCTGCTAGCAGTGCAGCAGGATTTCATTTTTATTATAAAATTCAGCTTATTTCAATGTTTGTTTCTTATAAAAAACAACTATTCATATTAATAAAAGCAATATTTTTGATTATAGGCTTAAATTTTTACGATTTGATGAGCGTAATCCCATGATAGTTCTAAATCACAAAGTTCATGAACAAAATCAAAACCATATTTATTAATATAGTAGAGAATATTTAGCGTTCGTTCCTGAGGTTTCCCATTAGGAGAAATTGAACAGATGATTCGATTCCATTTTTTAATCTGCTCTTCATTTTGCTTTAAAATTGATTCTTCTATTTTTTGTTCTAAAAGTAAAATTTGTTCTTCTATCTTTAAATAATTCTTTATCGAAAAATCCTTTAAATTAGGTGTTACTTTTTTCGTTACATCTTGAAGAGGTATATGCAATTCTTCTAAAGATTTTTTAGCATTACTAAACACTACTTTATAGTCTAGTTTCACTTGTTCTTTAATCCATTCAACTTTTTTTTCTTCTAATGATGTTTTCAGTACATCATTAATATCTAATGAAAAATCTTCTAATGCTGATACAATATTTCTTTCAAAAATAGTAAACATATGTCTTAAAAACACGGGTGGCATTTCAAGGTTAAATACATTAAAAATGTCCTTTAGCTCAGCCCAATAAGCAATTTCACCAGGTCCACCGACAAATGCTAATGTAGGAAATAAATACTCCTGCATGACTGGTCTAGTAACAACATTATTACTTAATAACGCTGGCTGTTCATTAGCTATTTTGATCAACTCAAGTTTTGAAAATTGATAATTCTTATTTTTCGTTTGAAAAACCTCTTCATTTTCAGACACTTCAAGTAATTGTCTACCTTCATTACTATGGTAAAAAAGATGAATGCTCTGTTCAGAAATTTGAAGTGTTTCATGGTACCCAGATTTTATTAATCTGCTTTTCGTATCCTTTAGAACCCCTCTTACGATATCTTGCTTTTGAATCATGTCATTAAATAAAGATGATTCCAACTCTCGGACATTCGGATCGTCGGCATCAATTAAGACAAGTCCCTCTTTTTTGAACAATTTAAAAATAATTTTCGCAAAAAAATCTACATAAGTAGTAGATTGCTCAATCATCGAATATAGTTCTTCAAGTAATTCATTCGAATAATTCGTTTCATCAAACGTTTTAACAATTTTATCAATCCACTTTTTCATTTCCTGTTGATCTAATTCAGTTCGAGAAGCAGCCTGAGAATAAGTCGTTTTTTGATAAAAGGTTTGTTTTTTCACTGTATTGTTCTCAATTGTGTGAATATGGTTTATTTCATCTATATCGTGGTCTTCACCAGCAATCCAAAATACTGGGACAACTGTTAGACCATGATCTTTTTCATATTTCTTAGCCAATTGAATAATTGAAATAATTTTATGTATAGAATACAATGGGCCGGTTAATAAGCCAGCTTGTTGTCCACCAATTACAACAAATGAATCGTTATTAAGTAATTTTTTCACATTTTCTAATGATTCATTACTTGCATAATGCTTATGATGAAACTTCTCAAGTGCATTAACTAATCCTGTGCGATTATAAGAACGCTCCATTACATTTTTTATTCTATATTCCATTTCTTCCTTTACTAATGGATTTTCACCAAAGAAAGAAGAAATTACTTCATTTCCATTTACAAAATCATTAAGCAATTTATTTTGCCCGTCTAAATGGACTTTACTAATTTGCATTACGAACTTCCTCTCTCGCTCTTCAATTAAGCATTATACTCGGTTATTTTTAAAACTAAACCAGCCAACACAGTAATGCAGTGAAGAATAATAAACAGAATACATGACATTCTCCAAAAACCTTTTAGTAGCTTAGTAAACCGAATATCTCTTTTTGCTTTCCATTGAAGAATAATACTAATAAATAAGATAACCAATAATAAATTAATTAATATCCAACCTGTTGCAGTTGGAAAGATCATATTTAAAACAAAATAAAATGAACTAATATATAGAATTGTAGATAAATCTAACGTAAAAAGCAAAAGTTTACGCTTGTTATTTTTAAAAAATAATTTTAAAAACATATAGATAAATATTGTAGAAAAAATCGGAAATTCAATTAATAGCGAAATAAAGAAAATGAAAAATTTTTCCAAAAAGAATTACCCCTTTTTCTTCTCAAGTCCTTTTATACTATTGTACACAAGTTCAATTGTCGGTACATTTAATTTTTTATTAATTGCCAATTTTTTAACAAATCCTAGCATACTTTCAATTTCTGTTTGTCTACCGTGAAATAAATCTCGATTCATTGATGAGTAGTTCTCTTTAGTTTTCTCACATATTTCTACTAATTTATCCCACTCATTTTGGTTATTTAAATCTAGGACAGTTGAAACCTCATTAAATAATAATTTACAAATTGGATTAAAATACTCATTAGTGATTAATTCACCATTTCGAACGTTCAATATAGACGTTAAAGGGTTAATAACACAATTTATTAAGCACTTTTGTTTAAGTATATACTCCCAATCATCTTGGCTTTTAATTGGAAACTCAACAGTATGCAAACTCGATAAACGATTTAAAGCATCTATTTTCCCTTTTATTTGTCCAATTCGAATAATACCTTTACCGGTATGTGTGATTCCATTCGGAGAAGTTTTTAATGCACCATGTTCAACTATACCTATAAAGCAATTTGGAATGGGTAAATTTTTAACGATTTCAATATGTGACATTCCATTCTGGAGAAATAATATATTCTCCCCCTCATATTGTTTTAAAGTGTTTACGATTTGATTTAAATGATATTGCTTAACACATACAATCAATAGATCGAACGTGTTTATTTTAGATAATAATTTATTTGCTGTTATACACATTTGTTTCGTTTTTTCATCTACTGAAAGTATAACACCTAAGTTATTTATAAGATTTGCCTGTTCTTCTGTTCTCGTAAACAATGTAACATTATGTTTATTTTGATACAAATACGATGCTGTAAGAAGACCGACGGCACCACCACCAATTATTCCAATTTCCATTGATTTCTCCAATCGAAAAATTATTTTTCCATTATTATCTTTTTGATAATAAATTTACACCTAATCTATCTTTTTTTAAATTTAATTGTACGATATAATTATATTTAAAATATTAAAAATTTACATTCTTTTTAAGGGGGAGCTTTTTTGAACATCAAGATAGAACGTTTACAAATAAATTTTAAAACACTTGAACAATTTCAGCAATTTTCCGGTTACGGTTTACAAGAGCTATCAATGCTTGAAGATCTTGAATCAAATTTAATTGATAACGAGTTTCAATCTCCTTTCTATGGTATCTACTTAGGCAAGGCACTTATTGCCCGAATGAGTTTATATACACATAGCGAAAATAACGAAGAGATAATTGAAATAAATAAGATGGAAGTTCTACCTTATTATCAAAAGAATGGGTACGGAAAAGAATTAGTAAATTTCGCTAAATCCTTTAAGAAAACGATTAAAACTATACCAAGAGCAAATTCAAATGAATTTTGGAAAAAGCAAAGTTTCATTGAGGCAGATTCTGAATTTGTCATTTGGAAACCTGAAAATAAATAAAGACAAAAAACTCAACACCCCTTTTGGAGATGTTGAGTTTTTTCATTTTATTTTACCTTCGTGTCATTTTTAGAACTAACATTTACTATTTTTCGTTTTTGATCTAGAAAATCAAATAAATGTTCATATTCATTTTGCAGCTCATTTAGTTTTTCAACTAATTGTTGCTTTTCAATTTTCAATTGTTCGTTTTCTTGCTTATATTTCAGTAGCTTTTTTTCTAGAGATTGTATATCTTTAATTCGTCCACTCGCATCAACTTTTAATCTCAAATATTCAAGGAATTTATATACGGACTCAAAAGTTATTTCGGAATGACCTTTTTCTGTTGTAGCCTCTTCATGAGTCTGATTCGTAATTGTTTCCAAATCATGCGTTGGTTCTACTTCATTAGAAGGAACAGCTTGTTTTTTACTACTATTTTTCGCTTTTTCAATCTCTTCTTTATAGAATTTTCTAACAAAAGAATTCCATCTGTAACCACAAGCAGCAGCTGTCCTTGATAAGTTCTTTGCTACAACTTTAAATGCCATTAATTGAGTTGACCCTTCATTTATGGTTTTTAAAACTACTTCAGCTAAGTAGTTATCTTCATCTTTTGTCCATGCATCCTGGCGATTTGCAACCATTTGCAATCCCCTCCAATTTCTTATGCAATAAGCAGATTTTACTAATTCATATGCACAAAAAAATGAAGGTAGAAGATTACTTTTCCAATTTTTTTGTAAATTGTTCGATATTTTTTATGTGTTCATCTGAAAACCAAAGTGGCATAGCTGAAATAACTTCTTCTTCCATTCTTCTCTTAAGATTTTGCTCGGTCCATTTACGAATAAGTATTTTTTTATTTTGATGATGGATTTGTGCTGGAATACTTCTAGCTAAACTTATAAAGCTTTCATTATGTAAACTTGTTAAATCTTTTGATAGTTCATGAATAAAGCCGATCTTCTTAGCTTGAAATGCGGTATAAATATTTGAGGATGATAGTAAAGTAATCCAATCTTGATGGCTCATTTTTTCTTGAAGTATGGTACCTCCACCCCATGAGGTTGGAATTCCCATTCTACCTTGAATAAATCCTATTTTTGCATTGTGACTCGCGTATCTAAAATCGAATGCACTTGCCAGTTCGCAGCCGCCACCTAAAGCATAACCATTAATAAAACAGATTGTGATTTGAGGTAACATAGCTATTTGATAAATCACTTCACACATTTTTAGATTAAAAGATTCCAATCCACTTAAATTATTTTTAAACTTTAAGATTGTGTTTAAATCCCCACCGGTACAAAAATATTTCATACCCTCCCCTGTTAGTACAACTAGTTTACTTTGGGATTTCATTCGGATTTCTCGGATAATTTCAGAAAGTTTTTCTACAGTATTTTCATCAATGCAATTCCCGTAATTAGGCCTATTTAAAAATATATAATCTATTTCATCTCTTTGATAAGTAATTACTTCAGACATTGGAATCCCTCTCTCTTCACCTAGTTTCCTATTAGTTTTTATTATACTATACAGGAATTGAAATGGGCAGAGGTAAGAGGAAGCACGACTTTAGAGGATTTGATCGTATTTTAAAGACAGAAAAACGAGGTTTAAAGGCAAAAGGAAAAGCACATAGTTTCCTATGTGCTCATTCAAAGACTAGCTTATTTGCTAAGTACTTGTTTTCCTTTGTAGTGTCCGCATGATTTACATACGCGGTGTGCTAATGTTAATTCGCTACAGTTTGGGCATTCAACCATTCCAGGTACCGCTAATTTAAAATGCGTACGACGCTTTCTTTTTACAGTTTTGGACGTTCTTCTTGCAGGTACTGCCATTGATCCCACCTCCTTAAAGTGAGTGTTTGTTATGAAGCCGGTTATCCGGTACTTCTCAATTATCTTGTTTGTCAAAAAATTTTGCTAATCCAGCAAGTCGAGGGTCAATTTTTTGCTCTACTTCGACATGTTCCCTAACTTCCCAATCTGTTCCTGACGTTGGAGCTGTTTCTTTCCCCTCAATATCCTCTGCATAAACCTGCATTGGAATCTCGGCTAAAATACATTCCTCAATCACTGGGGTTAAGTCTAACACGTCACCCTCTAGGATGTGAAAATTCTCATCTTCACTTTTCCATTCTGTTGTTGTAAAAAATGTTTCTGTTGTGGTAATCGACAAAGGATATTTTACATCAACTAATGTTCTTACACAAGGTAAAATTAAATATCCAGTTATTGTTAAATGAAACGTATATCGGTTCGTTCCAAAATCAACTCGTCCAGTAACTCGAAGTGGAGAAACCTCTCGAATATCAGTATTACGTTCCTTTATTTGACTTACATCAATTGTCTCATCTAAATTTAAACCTTTATGTCTTAATTTCTGCAACTGGTGCACTGACCATTTCATAAATAAACCACCTCAAGGCAACAATGAAAATTATATATTCTTTATAATCACTTGTCAATATTTTTTCTTTACACTATTGAAATGTGGAACAAGCTTGCCCAGCTCTGAAGGGAATATCTCCATTCAGCTGAAGAAGTGGCGCTCTTTCCACTTCGAAGATTAATGGAATATTACCGAAGAGCTAGCTTGTGGAACTAGACATCATACATACTTCTTTGACTGAATTTCCGACAAGTATAAGACGGTTTTCAGCTAAGATTTGCTCTTTAATCTTAGAAGAAAATTGGCTTATGACTCGAAGAGCTAGGAGCCGGAGCTAGACATCAAACAAACTGCTTTGATGTAATTTCCAACAAGCATAAGTCGAAAATTCACTAAAAGTTTTAGACTTGGTTACTAGCTTTCCCTTAAATACCTTGACCTTGCTTCTTATATGTAACCTATCTAATATATTATTTTCCACAATAAAATTCAATACAATTCACACTAGGTTGCGAATTATTTCTCAAAACTGGTATTCTAAGTGTATAAATTCTTGAAATTAGTAAATATTGGAGGTGCATTTCCCTGCGTTCGGTTGGTGTGGTAGTAGAGTATAACCCATTACATAATGGACATGTTTTTCACTTAACTAGTTCTAAAAAAAGTACAAATGCTGATGTTGTTATTGCAGTAATGAGTGGTCAATTTTTACAAAGAGGCGAGCCAGCAGTCGTTCCAAAGCACGTACGTACAAAGTTGGCTTTACAAGCAGGAGCAGATCTTGTTATTGAATTACCTTATAGCTATTCGACTCAACACGCTAGCATCTTTGCCAAAGGAGCTATTTCAATTCTGGATTCTTTAAAATGTGATTATGTTTGTTTTGGAAGTGAAGAGGGTAAAATCGAGACATTTTACGAGTTAATCAAACAAAAGAAGCAGCTTACTTCTTCAATCAATTCAAGTATACGTACCTTTCTTGATGAAGGGCTAAGTTATCCTGCTGCTTATAGCACTGCTTTACAAAAAAATCTTGAAACATCAAAGCTAGATGTTTCACTTCCAAATAATATTTTAGGAATACATTATTTAGAAGCTATCTTCCATTTTGATAGTAAAATGGAAGGTAGAACGATTCAGCGAATAGCTGCAAATTATCATGACGAAGAAACCAATCATCATAGTATCGCTAGCGCTACAGCAATTAGAAAAATTCTAAAAGGTGAAAATCAATCGATTTCTGACTTTGTTCCAAGTTTTACGAAAGATTCAATTGAGGAATACATGAACGAGTATGGTGCTCTTCATTCATGGAATGAATATTTACCATTTTTGAAATATAAATTAATGACTTCAACTAAAGAAGAACTTGAAGAAATTTACGAAGCTGTCGAAGGTTTAGAAAGAAGAGTCTTACATTCTGTATTAAACTGTCTTAATTTTGAAGAGCTAATGACAACAATAAAAACAAAGAGATATACTTGGACTCGAATTCAAAGATTGTTAACACATATCTTAACAAATACATCAAAAAAGGAAATGTCAGCTATATTAGAGAAAGATCGCGTTCCATATATTCGTTTACTTGGTATGAGTTCAATGGGAAAAACTTATTTAAATAGCAAAAAAAAATTAATTGAATTACCAATTTACACAACTATTAATCAGCAAAACCAAAAAGAACTAAGTACTGATTTGAAAGCAACCCATACTTATGCTTCGATACTTTCATTACACAATCAACAAAGATTAATAAAAACCGAATATTCACTTTATCCAATTATTTATGATGAAAAGAGTAAGCAATTTAGTAGATCTTAAGTATTTTCAAGAAACATTAGAAACTCAAAAATGGCAGGATATCGGTATTCTCCCCCCTATATCCTGCCATTTTTATCATGTGCCCATTTTAATCATTATTTTTTTGTCTTTAACTTTTCAAGATAATTGATTGCTTGGTCATATGTATCAATTGGTATTATTTTCATTTTCAAGTCATGTTTTTTCGCACTTTTTACAGCCTCATTATAATTTGAATTCTTTTTACCGTTCTCATTTGGTGCAAAGAAAATCTCTGCCCCCGAATCAGATGCTGCAATTATTTTTTGAGATATTCCTCCAATCGGACCAACAACTCCATTTAGATCAATTGTTCCAGTACCAGCTATTTCATGACCTTTTGCTAAATTTTCCTCTTTTAATTGATCATAAATTTCTAGTGCAAACATAAGCCCCGCTGAAGGTCCACCTATCTCTTCTGAATTTATTTTAACTTTTGGATTTGTAGTTAGATTTAAATTTTCTGCAATAGAAACACCAATTCCAGCACGATTAGGTTCATCTTTAAAAGCTTCTGTTTTAATATTAAAGTTTTTAATTTTTCCTTTTCTACTTACTTCTAAGTTAAAATTTGTACCAGGTTTTCTATTTTTTATTGTATTGGTAAAATCATTTAATGTACGAATTTCTTTCCCATCGATTTTAGTAATGACGTCACCTAGCATTAATACGTTATGGGCTGGCATATCCTTTAAAACAGATACGACTACTATTCCATTTTCCGTTACTTTATAAGATTTTTCAGCTTGCTTATATGCGTTTAAAATCGCAGCTTGCTTTGACTCTTCCATGTATCTTAATTGGCGGAATTGATAATCCACATCACTTTCACCTTTTACTTTTATTTCATCTATTTTGTATAGATGGTAATTGTCATTAATTTTCGTAGCAATATATGAGTAGATATTTGCCTTTCCCATCGCTACGGTCGTCAGCATAAATTCGCCTTTATCTTTTTTTGCTCCTTCAACTTTTACATATGGCCTTAATGGTTCGGCTAAGCCTGGTTTTGTAACATAGTATGGTAATGGAATGAAATATAAAAGAATTAGCGTAATACCAAGTACTAATAGTACATTAAGAATTCTGATCCTTTTTATCACTATTTTTCTCCTTCCATTGCTCAATCTTTTCAAGAATCTCTGGTATTAATTTTTCTGTAGCTTCTTCACCTATTTTGATAACATTTTCAAGGTTAGTAAAGTTTCTAGAATTAACATGGTCTAATTTAGGTCTTATCATAACATTAGATGCAATTTCTCTATTTCTAACGAGCTCGTGCTGCATTATTTCAATACTTTGCATAATCACGTCATAGATCGTCGAAACTTCACCACTAACTTGAATCGGAGAGGCATCTACTCCAATTATAAAATCCGCCCCCATCTCTTTTACAACTGATACAGGGATACGATCGATGACTCCACCATCAACTAAAAGTCTTCCATTCCATGTTTCTGGTACAAAAATTCCCGGTATTGAAATACTCCCTCGGACTGCAGTAGCAATATCTCCCTTTTGAAATACAATTTTTTCTCCTGTTAATAAATCAGTAGCAATTACCGACACTGGCAAATCTAATTCTTCAAGCTTTCTACCAAATGATAGTACTTTAATTAATTCTTTAACTCTGTTCCCAGAAATTAAACCCATTTTTGGAACAACATAGTCAATATAGTATTTAGATTGAAATACTTTTGCAATTTTATATAGACGATCCACATCCGCTCCAGCACCGTATAAAACAGCAACTAAAGCACCTATACTACTTCCTGCAATCAGATCTATAGAAATATTATGCTTTTTTAAAACAGAAATTACACCAACATGAGCAAATCCTCTTGCACCACCTGAACCTAATGCTAAACCAATTTTCGGTTCCAAGTTGTTTCCCCTCCAATTAAACTCTTTGGTCTAAAATTGAATTCCAACAACGTATATTTAATTGTACAAGTTTTTTTTATACATATATTACTATCTTATTTCTTACTCAATGGTCTTACTACAATTAGACAAAAATCTATATGTTTTTTAAGTTTATCTTTGGAGGTTTATATGTGAGAAAAAATTATTTCATTACCTTACTAATTTTTTTAATACTCATATTTCTGACATCAACAATTATTTTGCATCCAGAGGTAGCATTTAAAGGTTCAATTAGAGGATTAAATATGTGGTGGGGAATCGTATTTCCTTCGCTCCTTCCTTTTTTCATTTTAAGCGAACTTCTAATTTGCTTTGGAATCGTTCAATTTATTGGTGTATTTTTAGAGCCAGTTATGAGACCTTTATTTAGAGTACCGGGTGTTGGGGCATTCGTTTGGGCTATGGGGATGGCATCAGGATTTCCATCAGGTGCAAAATTTTCTGCTAAACTTTATAAAGATGGGGAATTAACAAAATTAGAAGCCGAACGACTTAATTCATTTACAAATTCGTCTAATCCATTGTTTATTTTTGTTGCAATATCTGTTGGTTTTTTTCATAACGCAAAAGTCGGGATCGTACTTGCACTCAGTCATTATTTATCTAACGCTATTGTAGGCCTCATTATGAGGTTTTATGGAAGAAACCAACCTAACTACTCTCGTAGAGAAAGAATCCATTCAAACCGCTTTAAATACGCATTTAAAGTTATGCATGAAAAACGATTAAGCGAAAGAAGACCGATTGGTAAAATATTAGGGGACGCAATAGCTTCTTCCGTACAGACATTATTAATGATTGGTGGATTTATTATCGTTTTTTCTGTACTTAATATGCTTTTAATTGAAATTGGATTTATATCTAATGTTGGAAAAATAATTGCATATTGCTTTTCAAATTTAAATGTTAATCACAATTTATCTACACCTTTTTTATCTGGATTATTTGAAATTACTTTAGGATCTAAATTAGTTAGTGAACTAGGCAATAGTACATTATTGCAGCAAGTGGCTTTAACTAGCTTTATTTTAGGGTTTGGTGGTTTTTCAATACAAGCTCAAGTAGCAAGTATTATTTCTGAAGTGAAATTAAGTATTAAACCTTATTTAATCGGTCGTTTATTGCAATCTGGAATCGCGCCTATTTTAGCAATTATCTTTTGGAAGCCACTATATCTTAACCAGTTAACTTCTAATGTTACTAATAATACTTTACCTGTTATAAAGATTTTTACAGAGAAACAGTTAAACCTCGAATCATTGGTTTCAACAGGTTCATTCATAACATTAATTTCTCTTTACATTTATGTAATCATCTTGATTTATAAACTGTATACAAAAAAGTTATCTTCTTAAACCTTCCGTATATAAAAAAGAAACCTCAGTTTAAATTAAACTTGAGGTTTCAAAAATTTTTCCGTTAATGCGTTATTTACACAATCTGGTACTAAATCTTTTACATTTCCACCATATTTCGCGACTTCTTTTACAATTGAAGAACTTAAGAATGAATATTGATTATTTGTCATAACAAAAAACGTGTCAATTTCATCTACTAATTTTTTGTTCATTGCTGTAATTTGCATTTCATATTCAAAGTCTGATACTGCTCTTAGGCCTCTTAATATTGCAGAAGCGTTAATTTTTTTCGCATAATCCATTAATAGACCACTAAATGAATCAACGCGTACATTTGGAATTGCACTAATAGTTTCCGTAATTAATTCTTTTCTTTCCTCTAAAGTAAATAAAGAATTTTTGGCCGAGTTATTTAATACGACAACAATTACTTCATCAAACACTCTTGCTCCACGTTTAATAATATCTAAATGCCCTAAAGTAATTGGATCAAAACTTCCAGGACAAACAGCAATACGTTTCATTTTGTACCCCCTAAAAATTACTCCATACCAATATGATACACAGATACGCCACAAATTCCATATTTTTCTGCTTTTGTTCGTACAAATTCCCCTATTTTTTCAGGTAATTCGACATCAGTAGCATGTTCTACTAAAATTGTTCCATCTGATGCAAGTAGATTTTTTTCATCAAAAGTTTCAATTAAGGATACGATTTGTTGCTTTTTATAAGGAGGATCTAAAATAATTAAATCAAATTGGATCTCTCTTTTAATAATCGCTTTAACAGCTCTCTCAGCGTCATTTCGATATACTTCAGCATAATCAGTTAGATTACATGTTGCTAAGTTTTCTTTAATCGTCTTAATCGCCTTCATTTCACGATCTACTATAATCGCTTTTTCAATCCCTCTACTTAAAGCCTCAATTGATAGCCCACCACTACCACCGAATAAATCTAATACAATACCACCTTCAAAGTATGGTCCAATTATATTAAACATTGCTTCTTTTACTTTATCAGTTGTCGGTCTAGTACTCATTCCAGGTACTGCCTTTAAACTTAATCCTTTATTTTTTCCTGACACTACTCTCATTTAATTCACACCTACTATATATTTCAATTTACGAAAATATCCTATCATAATTTCACTAAAACAAAAACATTTCTTTCCATATTCTGCTACTAATGTATAAAATCATCCACTTTGGAAATAATTAATTTTAACAACATCTCAGTTGATGTTGTTGCCAACCGCGGAGAAGACTTACGTTTCCCCATAAGTTCTTCCTCCGGTTTCTCCTCTCCCTTTGCCTTCTTTTAAGTGATTACACTTTAATAAGAGGGGCCCTGCAAATGCGGGGTTTTTTTTTATGCTTTTATCCTGTAGAATAAATGTTGCATTTATTACCATACTTTTTTTTGAAATACTCGTAAAGTATTTACGTTTTAAGGGGGAACACTCATGATCCAACGCATGATTGAAATTGGAGAAGGATACTCAGATTTATATGAACTATTTGAAATTGCTAAATCGCAAAAAGATAGAGTTAAATTTTTACTTAAATTAACATCTGAAAATAAAGGCTCAAACTGCTGTTCTTTTGCTATTATATTAAGCCCTACTTCTATTGGCGAATTCCAGCCAATATATTATTGTAGAGAAGGAATTACATTAAAAAAAGATTCAGTTACAAAACGTGAAGTATTATTTGAAGAATTAGCTACAACTTTAAACAAAGAAATCATCACATTACAAATAAGACATTCAAGCTCATTTTATGAAAACGATTTATTTCACCAATATATTATCGGAATTTTACGCTTAAATCATTTAATTCCACCAATGAAATAACTATATTTCCTAATCTTACTCATAAAGTAAAAAGAAAACAAAGGGATAGTTTTTCCCTATCCCCTTCCCTCTCAACCATACCACAAGAAAAACGATTGAACGGTTTTTAATTCAGATAGGTTACCCCTTCTAAATTAATTAGCCATTCAATCGTTTTTAATCTACTTGATAATCATATTCCTTTGCTTCGTCTGGTTTTGCATTTTCGTATTCAGTCTTAATAAAAGGTTTATATGACAATTCGATTCGTTTTACAAAATGAAATTTTTTCAATCTCTCTATTGTTCGATCTATATCATCCATATTGCAGTATAGGACTACGTATTTCAAACGTTTAGAGACAAAGTGAATATTTCCAAATTTACGTAACATTTTTGCTTGTTTTAATGATTGTAAATAAATAATAATACCTTGTCTTTGCACGAACATAGCTTTCTCCTTTAAAAATCCGTTAGAAATAGAATATCATATCCCAAATTTCTTTTGCAATGAAACTTTCATAAATAGTTTTTAGAAAGGATTGAAAATTATGTTAGATGATGTTTGGGAACAATTTTTTAACTGTATTTCAAATTATAAACAAATTAATCATTTTTCAAACAAACAAATTTGCGGTGCCAATTTCCTATATATCCAGACAGATCGTCAACAGAACGAAGAGGCGATCAAAAAACTCCTGATTGAATGCTCTAAAACCATTACTGAACAGTTTAAACTAATTTACCGAGTTGAATTTATTCGTAATGAAAAAAGTAATTTCGTATTTAAACATCGATTTTACGTTCCGAATAAAAAAATGTTTTGTTGTGGAAATAATTGCGCTAACTGTACTAGGTTCAGAAAATGAATTTTATTAAAAAAAGACTCATTATTAAATAATGAGCCTTTAAATATGATCTATTACCTCGTTTTACATCCACACTTACCACCTGTGCCACATCCACCAGTACTACATCCTCCACCTGTATTTACGAAGAATGGATTACCCGCTGGAACTTTCACTGAAGGCGAAACAGCTTGAGCCATTAAATAGCTAGTCTCATCTAAAAGTAATTGGACCTGATCTTCCGCTTGCTTAAAAGCAGCGATTGTATCGTTTAATTGAAGTTCTCTTTTAACTTCACTCATTTTTTTTCGAATTTCTTTATAATCTGGATGATATTTTCCAAATCGCTGAACATCCTCATATAAATCCTTCGTCTTCGTAAAACGGCTAATAATTTCTTGAGCAGTTTTATCATTAATTAATGCAATATATGAAGTTCGATACTGATCTGCAACATCCGATTGCACGATCATTGAAGCAAGTTCTTCTGAGACTGTTATAAGTTGCAAGGTTTCCATTGTTGCATACATTTCCTTACACCTCCAAGAATAAACTATACCACATTTAATTCGGTAAATAAAAGAACTTGTCCTAAGCTTTTATATGATCAGAAATATTAAATTCATTTATCTTCCATTTACCATCTTTAAATTCAATAAAGTTTGCACAAGCATTTTTTAATTTTGTCCTAAAATTAACTTTCTCAGGATCAATCGCATGTAGAATTGCCTTAATCGTATGAGAATGTGCAACAATTACAATTCGTTTACCTTCATAATTTTGAGCAATGTCTTTTAATGCACTAAAAGCTCGATCAATTAATTCTTCATTTGTTTCCATTCCTTCTACATTATTATTATAAATGTTTTCATGAACATCAGAAATAGGTTTTCCACTAGCCGCACCAAATTCTCTTTCTAGAAATCGTTCATCCTCTATAATTTCATCAATTTTAGAAAAATCTGCAATTGCCTGCGCAGTTTGTCTCGCCCTAACTAATGGACTTGTAATAACCCGATCCCACTTTTGATCACTTAAAAACAATGCACTATCATTCGCCTGTTGTTTACCTATCGTATTTAAAGGAATATCTTCTCTACCTTGAATTATATTGTTAAAATTCCAATCAGTTTGTCCATGTCTTACTAAACAAATTTCTGTCATAACTACTACTCCTTTTTAAAAATTACTTTCTTCATTGTAGCAAAAAGTTATGACAGATTAAATTATTATCCTTTTTTAATCTTCCTTTGATTCAGTATCAGAGGATTCACTACTAGTGCTTTGTTGATCCTTTAATACATGGAACATGTCAATCATAAACGATGCCATTTGAACTTGATTTGACAATTTATCAACTCGTTGTGGAATAGTTTTACCAAAAAACTCAAGGGAAGCCAGTCTAAACTCATCAGTAAGCTCAGGATTTCTAGAAAGTTTACGATACCATTTTGGTTGTTGTCTTAAAAATTTTAAATAATCTTCTTCACTCTGTAGAAATTCCAAAACATCTTTTCTCAATTTAGATCTCCTCAATCCTGTCTAAAATTAAATTGTTGTGACACCGGCTTTTCTTCTCTTTGATTCGTTGAAGTAGCTGGAGATTTAAATTGTGATATAAGCTGTTGAATATTGGTTAAAGTAGAGTTTACATTTGTTAAATGCCCTTGAATTTGATCTGGATCTAAATTTTTTACAAAAGAAATTACTTTTCCAACATATCCTTCTTCTGATTGTTCCGTTTTGGCAGTTTTCTTTTGAGACTTTGTATTAGTGTCATTTCTGTATTCATCCCACATTTCGTGGTCTTGACCTTTGTAATACCAATCTTCAAAATATTGTTGCCATGTTTTTTTACCCGTTTTTACTTCCTCACGAAGTTTTGGGTGTTCCATAACGAATTGCCTAAATTGTTCGATAGATGGACGACTATTTTCATTTCCCATTCATATCACTCCAATTAAAAGCATTTACTACAAAATTATGTCTTTCGAATAATTTTGTGCTTGTATGGAAATAAAAAAATCAAGCACAAACTTTCGCTTTTGCTTGATTTCGCCATTATTTTATAAAATTTTGGGTGTAATATTTATTAAAGGCTCCAACTCCAAGTGTGGTATATTCTTTTTTATACATATTTACTCGGTGACCTTTACTATTAATCCATCCGTATACAGATGCTATACCATCTACATAATTAGCCGAAATATTTTCGCCAGCGATTCTGTATGGAACATTTGCATCATTTAAACGATCAGCTAGACTACCATATAAATTAGAATAGTGATCAAAATATTTATTTTGAACCATATCTTTACTATGTCCTAAAGCTACTTTAGCAGCATCAGCATTCCAATTTAAAGTACTTAAATTCATTCTTTTACGGTAAACATTCGTTAAATTAAATATCTGTCTTTCTTCTTCACGGTCTACAATTGCTTCTTGTAATGTATTTAATTTTTTTGCATTTATTAAATTCCCACTATAAATTAGCTCGTACGGTTTTTGCTTAACTAAAGTTTCTGGTGATAAATATCGAACACCTAATAAACTTCCGGTAAAACGGTCAAAATAAAGTTGAGCAAAACAATTATTTAATGAAACAAGTGGACGTTCGTGTAAATCAGTTGTCGATAATTTAAATGTGTATTGATTACTTAATATCGAAAATGATACTTTATCATGTAGAGTTACATTATCCATTGTTTCTTCATAGTGGCTCCCCATCACAAATGGAGCTATATCAACTTTATTTCCAGCAACAAAAATTGTTACAACTTTGCCATTTAGTACACCAAATTGAGTATACTTTGTAGCATCCTTATCATAAACAAGCCAATCGTAGTCATATTGAGAAGGAACTTTTCTTGACGGTTTACCAAAGGTTTTTAAAATTTCCTGTTCACTTTTACCAATATACTGAGAAACGGAGTATGTAACCTTTTCAGTACTTGCATTTTCGATCATTGGCCTATTCACTTCTTCTACTTTTTGATATTGTTTAAACGATGAAATATTGGTGATCCAATCTTTAATTAGTGGACTGAACATAAAAACTGTTATAAAACTTATTGTAAAAAAGAAAAGTTTTATAAGCTTTTCCATTTAAATCTTCCCTTCCCAATTGTTAACTCTATGTTTATATATCCATTGTAGCCAAATTATTCAAAAAAATATATAAATTAGTTAAAATACATTTATCAGCTTTTCATTGCTAAATATTGTCATAGATAATATTATATTAATAGGGATTTTTTCTAAGTAATTTAGGGGGTAATAACATGAAATTTGAGAATACAAATTTAGAAAATCATGTATTAAATGTAAATTTATTAACTGAAATCATGGAAGAATTAGGCTTTGTCCTTGCTGGTCAATGGGATTACGAAAGAGTAACTTACGATTATAAATTTGAACAACGTAATGAAATCTACTACTTACGTGTTCAAGGTTTCGCAGTAGAAGGACATGTAGAGTCAAGTAAAGGTAAAATCCAATTACTTACTCCACTTTTAGGTAAATACTATTATCCTCACGGTGTAGAGTACGGTGAAGGCGAAAACTTCCCAGAAAGTATCGTTGATAAAAGTAAAGACTTACTTAAAAAAGCTGAAGAGCAAATTTCTCTAGTAAGCAAGTTCATTATTCTATAATTATTAAAAAGAGTGAGTAAAAAGAAGTACAACTTCTTTTACTCACTCTTTTATTTTTTACTTAAAATCCTAAAACAGCTTTAATAACTGAAGTAGTGTCTCCACCTTTGTAGAAAACGTATAATAAACAATAAACGAATACACCTGTAATTGCAGTAAAAAACCAAATAATACTAGTAATCGGTCCAATTTTTTTGTGTAGTTTTAATTTGTTTTTAAATCCTGAAATTATTGATACTAGACCAAATACTCCGCCAGTTGTAGCTAAGAATATATGGAAAAACAAAAATATATGATAATACAACTTTAAACTTTTTGGTCCTCCAAAAGAAGTATTTCCTATAAAGATTGTTCTAGTTGCGTATACAATGAAAAACGAGAGCGCAAAGACTCCTGCAAAGAACATAACTTTCTTATGTCCCTCTATATTTCTTTTTGCAATAAGATACCAGCCGATTGCAACTAATATGGCACTAATGACAATAAAGCTTGTACTTATTGTTGGTAAAATTGGTAACGAATTCAAAATTTCCACCCCTACGTTTTTTTAAGCAATAACGGATTACTACTGATTGGATCAATTTTATTTCCATTTTGTTCTCTTTTAGCCCATTTGAAAAAATTATAACCAATAACAGATCCATAAACTATTTCCTGGATAATTTTCATGATAACTCCGCCAACCTGCTGATCTTCCCTTGCTGACATAAAGTTAAATACTTCTGGACCTGAAATATTTAGTGATTTTAATAAATCTGGTGATACGCACAGTTCCATTGCTTTACTCCATAACACTGGATCATTATAAGTCGCGTAAAATGGATGTCCTGCAAAAATAATAAGTGCACATGCTGGTGTTAATAAAATACCATTTCCAAACATATAACCAATCTTTTGAATATCAGAAAGAGTTTGTCTCTCAGGTAAGTTATTAATAACTGGAAACCACATAAATACTGCCATGAAAAATAATATATTTGTAAATAAGAAATGATAGACATTATTCGTTTTTACAGTATCAAATACTAATGGATAATGGTAAATCGAAAATACAACATTAAAAATAAGTAAAGCAATTAATGGTTTAGTAGCAAAAGTAAAAAACGAATTAACGACTTTTGGTTTCAGTATGTTTCTCCATAACCAATTTGGAATTCCATTAATAAGAAAGATCGGTGCAACTAAGTATAAAACTGCCATTTCAGTCATATGTGCACTAAAAATAATATGACCAATTAAATCGATTGGACTGCCTTGTGCGGTGTAAACTAACAAAATTCCAATTACAAAAAACACCTTTTGTTTAGTCTCAGTAACATGGTTTTTATCTTTATACTTATTAATTATGTAAAAATAACCTAAAATGACTAAAACTAAAAACACCAATAAATATGGACTCCAAAGTGCTTTAAACCCGAACATCCCTAAGCTAATCATGAATGCACACCCTTTAATTATTCTATTAACACTTATTATTTTTACCTAATGCTTAAATTAATATTGGACTATGTAAATAGATTGTAGATTTAAGAACTATAAACAAAAACTTCACAAAGACAAAAAAAATTTAAACATTACTTCTATCATATAATATTTAATGAAATTATCCAAACTATTATACTACTAAATTATATAACAGTAATAACGGTTTATTCAAATTAAAATACGATTTGAAAACGTTATTCATTTTTAAATGATTGGTATTTATAGTGAATGAAAATCTGAGGTGTCACTCTCTGTGGGGTCTTACGGCATCTTGCTTTTCCCATTGTAGGTGAGCCCTTAAAGTTCCAATCTACTTCTCTATTATTAATAATTCATTTGGTTTCACGTTTTGACACTAGCAAAGCCAATGCAGCAGCCAAAAACCCAGCGGTCAGTTTGCCGACAATCAGTGGTATAACAAAATTCTTCTCCACACCCGCAACAAACCCTAAGTGACTGCCAAAAACAAATGCGCCGCTTACGGCAAATGCGGTATTTATGACTTTCCCACGGTCATCCATCTCATGCAATGTCGCAAACATAGGAATGTGATGGGCGAAGGAGGCAATGAATCCACCTAATGCTTGTTGATTCATACCTAGCTTACTTCCAAGTATTGCAAGAGGCTTCTTTAATATTTTTACTAACACAAAAACAAAAGGAAATGCACCAGCAAGTATGATGGTTATTTTTCCAACTGTTTCAAAGCCTTCAGAAAGCGGCATCATACCTGGAATAATAACGATACCCGTTAAAGTTTTAATGATCATCGAGACAAGACCAATGATAATAACGATTTCAATTCCTTTTCCAAACCATTTAAAACCACGAATCATCACCGATTGAGCCGATAGCATTCCAATGCCAATCAAGACAGAAATCAGAATAGAAGGAATCAAATTTTTCAGCATCCATATAAAGCCAAATCCTGCAACAAATCCTCCTGCTAAGCATCCAAATGGAATAGTCATTAGCCCAATTAAAATTCCTTTAGCAAAAAAGGGATGGTCATCTTTATGAACGATGCTTAAAGCAACCGGAATCGTAAAAACAATAGTTGGCCCCATCATTGTTCCTAAAAACACCCAAGAAAACAAAGCAGCATCACTCGATTGAGCCATTTCATTTGCTAATGAGTATCCTCCCATGTCAAGGGCTAAAAACGTGGATGAAAACATCGATGGATCTGCTCCGAGAAATTGGTAGACAGGGGATACAATCGGTGTTAACCATTTTGCTAATACAGGAGATAGTGAAATCATACCAACCATTGAAAGGGCAAGTGGCCCCATGGATTGGAAGGCTTCTTTAAATTTTTGTCCGACTCCATACCGATTGCCTATCAGATAATCGATTGCCCCTAGAACCATAAATCCTGTCATGATATATAAGATGATTTCATTCATATCGAATACGCCCCAATTCAAAAGAAAGGTCATCTTTTTAAAAATCCATTAGATGACCTTTTCAATATTTTTTATAAGATAATTAAGTGCTTATCAGAATGGGTAATGATTTCATAACCATTCTCTTTTACTACAATATCATCTTCAATCCGGCAGCCACCCCATCCTGGGATATAAATTCCTGGTTCGACGGTAACAACCATTCCAGTTTGAAGAATTTCTACACTTTTGTCAGAAAGCCGGATTGGTTCGTGAACCTCCATACCTAACCCATGACCTGTTGAATGTCCAAAACGATTTCCGAATCCTTTTTCTGTAATATAGTCTCTCGTTAAATCATCGATCGTTTTCATTTTTTCACCTGATTGAATTCCTTCCGTTCCACGTTTTAGAGCTTCTAATACGATGTGATAAATGTTGTGGAACTCATCCGAACAGCTCCCAACGGCGATTGTTCTCGTAATATCTGAGCAATAACCTTTGTACAATGCACCAAAATCAAGGGTTACCATGTCACCATGCTCAATCACTTTTTCGGAAGCCACTCCATGCGGTAGGGCAGCCCTCTTTCCAGAAGCAATAATAGTATTAAAAGATGATCCGGTTGCACCAAGCTTTCGCATATAGAATTCCAGTTCATTACGGATTTCTATTTCCGTAACCCCTGGTTTAATAATATTCAAAATATAATCAAACGCCTTATCTGCGATTTTAGCTGCCGTTCTCATGAATTCTAATTCTATTGGCTCTTTGATTTCTCTAACCTTTTCAACGATATTTTCCAATTGAATCCATTGTATATTTCCATACTCTTGTAGTTTTGAGAACGTATTTAATGTCATGGCATTTGCCTCAACAGCGACCTTTTTAAGACCTTGACAGTCGACTTCATTTGAAACTTCTTTTTCAATATTACCGTTATGGACGATAATCTTAGCGTCTTTCACTTCATTTTGAGCCTGTTCTGCATAGCGGAAGTCGGTGATAAAGATAGCAGCATTTTTTGAAATTAGTACCATCCCAGCTGATCCTGTAAAACCTGTCATATATCTACGATTTTCACTCTTTGTAATCAATATTGCGTCGACATTGTTCTCCAAAAGCTGTTTCTGTATTTTTTCGATTCGGTTCAATTTCGTTCAGCTCCTACAATCATTAATTCTTTTGGAAACTTCGTTAATACTTCATACCCATTATCCGTAATGACCACATCGTCTTCAATGCGTACACCACCGAAGCTATTGATATAAATGCCAGGTTCAATAGTGATGACCATTCCTGATTTCAGTAAGCCCTCATTACCATCATTAATAGAAGGTGCCTCGTGTATTTCAATTCCTAGACCATGACCGATTCGATGTGGAAAAAAATCACCGTAGCCAGCTGCTTGAATGACGCGTCTACCTGAGAGGTCAACATCACCAATTCTTGTTCCAGGTTGAGAAGCTTCCACACCAGCCAGATTGGCCTGTAACACGGTATTGTAGATTTTAACGAGTTCGCCATTGGGATTACCATAAATGACTGTTCTTGTGATATCAGAGCAATATCCCTTATATTTCACACCTAAATCAAATAGGGCAGTATCTCCTTTTTTTAACTTATTGTCACATGATGCTCCATGTGGGTTACTTGCATTTTGGCCAAACAATACAATAGGAGGGAATGACATTTCTTTAATCCCTTTTTTCTTTAATTCAAATTCAATTTTCCCTAATACTTCAAGCTCTGTGATTCCTTCTTTTAATGCGTCAATACCAACTTGAACTCCGTAATCAGCAAAAGCGGCGGCTTCACGTAATATTTCAATTTCATCAGCATCTTTTACTAGTCGCATTTCAGTAAGTATAGAATCTAGTGATGCAAACTCTACTTCACCAAAAATCTGTTGCAGACTTTCAATGTAAAAATAGGAGATATCATGTTTTTCAACTGCAAATTGTTTCATTTTGTTTCTGCTTTCAATCAAGTGACCAACAAGTGCCCACGGGTGATCGGAATCTGTGTAACTTAGGATTGGATGTTTCCAACCTGCTTCCTTTATCATTTGAACTTCCATTGCTGGTGTAATAAAAACGGGTTCGTCATTCGGGAAGACAAAAATACCTACAAATCGTTCGTGCGGATTGTAATCAAAATTCGATAAATAAAAAATATTTTGGCGTGAAGTGACCAAACCGCCTGGAATACTTTGTTGTTGTAAAAATGTTTGTAATTCTTGCATTCGATTATTCATGTTCATTTCCCCTTTAATGTATGGTTAAATCAGACATGAAGTATTGTTGCAAGTTCTGTGCCATTTTTAAAAACTATTATGTAGAAGATTGTTTAGGAAACAGTGTAAATATTTTTAGACACTATTTTGCGTTTAGTGTCTAAAAAATTAGACAAAAGCGGTTTGACAGAAGGTGGAATATCCCATAAGTGGCCTTTATTTAAGGTTGCTCACTTACGGACCTTAGTAGAAATTCTTTCAGTAATGGGAGATAATTTGCGTAACCATTTGATTGCTAGGTTCTAAATCAGCCCAGGAGTTTCTTACGCTCGTCTGGACTAATTTAGTCGTAAAGGCTTTTTGTTTTTAAAGCTCAATCTTTAATTTTTTCATTTTATTGTATAAAGTAGCTCGAGATATTCCTAATTTTTTTGCTGCTGCTTGCTTGTTCCCTTTCTCTGTTTGAATGGCTTCAATGATTTTATTTTTTTCAAAATCATTTAGATCGTCTTGTAAGGAATCATCGTATCTAGTCGATAACAATGTAGATTGTAACATCTTTGGCGGTAAGGCTCCGATCGAGATGGTTCCTTCTCCGGATAGTAATACCAATCGTTCTATTACATTCCTCATCTCTCTCACATTTCCAGGCCAATCGTATTGTAATAAGGCGGAAGTTACCTGAGGGTCAACGATTTTAATCGTTCGATGATATAGTAATGAAAACTCATAGATAAATTGATGAAGGAGCTCCATTACGTCTTCTTTTCGTTCTCGCAATGGGGGAATCGTAATAGATAAAATGTTAAGACGATAATAAAGGTCTTCTCGAAATGTATTAGCTTCAACCATTGCTTCCAAATCTTTATTTGTAGCAGCAATGATTCGGCATTGAGCTGTTAGCTGCTTTGTACCACCAACGCGGTAATACGTTTTATCTTGCAATACTCTAAGTAACTTCACTTGCATATCTAACGGTAAGTCACCAATTTCATCCAGAAAAAGTGTTCCTCCATGCGCCAACTCTAGTTTTCCTTTTTTACCTTTTACATCTGCACCAGAAAAAGCTCCTTTTTCATAGCCAAAAAATTCACTCTCAAACAATGATGGTGTAATCGCACCACAGTTTACAGCTATAAATGGAGAAGATGATCCACGATAAAAATGTATGGCTTTTGCAAAGACTTCTTTTCCAACCCCAGTTTCACCGAGCAATAAAATATTCGCACTCGTTTCAGACATTTTCCTCGATAACGAAACTGTTTCTTTCATTAATTGACTCGAACCTTTAATTTGTTGAAAAGAATCATGTGACAATTGCAGTCTTGAAACCTCCTTCTCCAATTGAAGAATTTTGGAGGATGCATTCATAAGTTCTTGATTCATTATCACTTGACTCGTAATATCTGTTTCAGCAGCTACTGCACCTACAATTCGATCATTGATGAAGATTGGACTGCTATTAATCATGACAAAGAGATCCTCACGTGGTTTATGGTGCTTATGACGAAAAGATTGACCTGTATCCATTGTAACTTTATTTAATAACATATCTTTTGGAAAAAACTCTTCCATTTTATTCCCAATAATTTCTTCTTTAGGAATCGAAAAGATCCTTTCAGCACCATGAGTCCAAACCACTGTTTTTCCGACTTCATCTACAATCGAGACTGATCCATCCATTGTATCAATCATCGTTCGAAAATAGGCCTCTAAATATTGATAAGATTCAAACACTTTCGAAACTAAAACAGCAGAATTGATGTAGCCCTTGATTTTTCCTTCTCCATCCATGATGACTACAACATCTGATGTTTGCACTTCTTGAATCACGTCTTGAATAACAGCTTTTTCATTGGAAACACCCGCTTTTTTCCAATAAAATTCATTGATATTTTTGCTCTTAAAATAAAGATATTCATTGATCGTTAACATCCAGACTTCACTATGATGCTGTTTAAATATATACGCTGCTTTAATATTGACATCCATATCAGAGTGCAAAGAAAAATTTGTTTGCAACAAATCTTCCATTCTAGGAAGAAGATGTTTCATGAAAAAACCACCACCTAATTGTCTTTTTTTTATATTACTCTATCATTCCGACGAGTTTGTGTCATGATTATAGTTTTCGTTTTTTGTAAGCTAATGGTGTCAAGTTCATCGACTTTCGGAATTTATCAATAAAGTAGCTTGTGCTGTTAAATCCAACTTGATAGGCAACATCAGTGACATTCGATTCCGGTTGTTGTAGTAGTATTAAACTTTTTTGTATTCGATAATCGGTTACATAGTTTAAAGGTGTAGTTTTTAACATCCGTTTGAAATATCGACAGCACTCAGATCGACTTAATTGACCAACTCTTGCAATGTCGTCTAATAGTATTTTCTCAGAATAATGTAAGTGGATCCAATTTAACATTTGCTTCATGCGCTTACTCTTTACTACTACTGACTGTTCATACTCTAATTCAATCCCGTTCATTATTAAATTCTTCCATATTAATGTTAGCTGTAAGCTTACGTCGATTTCATAGAATGGTGATTTTTGTTTGATCATCTGATTGATTTTCAAAATATAGCTTAAAATGCTATTGGCCCATAGCTCCTTTGAATTTAAAAATAAATAGGGTATATTGGTCGCCTGATAATAAGGCTTTACAAAGGTTGTATAAAGTTCTTGGGATAAAACGAAACTTGGTGAAACATTTAAACAAATATAGGCACAGTCTGAATCGTTCCGATCTTTTGCCATATGTAGGCAGCCACTATTTATAAAAAGCCCTTGCCCTTCTGATATAAGAATTTTTTCTTCATTTATTTGAAAAATTGCTTCTCCTTTAGCAACGTGAACAAATTGAAATTCATCATGCCAATGAAGTGGTATATAACCATTTATGTTTTGCTTAATCGTTGTTTCATAGCAGGCAATTGGTAAAACAACAGTATGATGTTTAGTTAATTCTTTTAAGCTTTTATCTAACATAAAATTTTTAATTTGCATATACCCATTACCACCTCAATATCCTTACATTTTCCCATTCAATTTGAGTATTATTTTAGCGTTTTTCCACTTATCATTTAAAATATTATAACACTATTTTTTTATTTGAAGGTGGAGACTAAAATCATGAATAGACGAAAGGGAATATTTCTTGTTATCACGGGAGCAGTTTTTTGGGGGATTGGTGGTACAGTCGCAAAAAAACTTTTTCAACAGTATCAAATCGATGTAGATTGGCTGGTTACAATCCGATTGCTTATAGCTGGATTTTTACTATTAGCCATTCAATATTTCAGAAAAGACCGTTCTCAGATTCTTGGGGTTTGGAAAACTGGAAGGACTGCGGTTCAATTGATTATCTTCGGGGTACTGGGGATGCTAGCAGTTCAATACACATATATGGCTTCTATCGAACATGGAAACGCAGCTGTTGCAACACTATTACAGTATTTAGCACCTGTAATGATAATCGTATATTTAAGTTTCCGTAAACAAGCCGCGCTAACACGAAGAGATTTGTTAACTGTTTCTTTAGCTTTAATTGGAAGTTTTTTCTTATTAACAAACGGCTCAATCTCACAATTATCTGTGCCTGCACCAGCAATCGCTTGGGGGGGATTATCCGGAGTAGCTTTAGCATTTTATACTTTATTTGCCGTACCATTACTTAAGCAATACGACTCACTTGTCATTGTCGGATGGGCTATGATTATCGGTGGCTTAGTATTAAGTTTTATCCATCCGCCTTGGCAAATGGACAATAAAAACTTAACGCTTGAAGCCATTTTATATCTAGTCTTTATTATCATATTTGGTACCATGATTGCATTTTCGTTCTATATAGAGAGTTTGCAAAGTCTGCCGCCTAAAGAATCAAGTCTGCTAGGAAGCATAGAGCCACTAGCTGCCGTCTTAACAACAATATTTTGGTTAAAAGAACCTTTTGGTTTTTTCCAATGGCTTGGTACAGTTTGTATCATCGGAATGATATTAGTGTTGGCTTTGAACAAAGAGTATGCCTCAAAAACTAGCCAGCCTCCTAATAATAAAGAACCTCTTAGAGTTAGTTGAATTGCTTTTTTGAAATGTGAAATAGGAGCTGATTAATCAATCAGCTCCTAAATTTTGAAATAAAGTATTGCGTTAATTGCTTAAAGATTAAAATGATCTTCAATAACGCATGCGCTTGTTATGTATCAATATTTATTCATGAAGATCTTTGGTGAACGGAAATAATTCTGGGTATAAATAAAAAAATCACTTTAAATACAAGATTATTTTTTCCTTGCCTGTTTTTGAAACTTGCACTCTTTTCTCGGTCAACGATTTCTCGAGTTATTGATATCGGTTTCCTAAATATCTTTTCCTGTACGTTTTACTTTGATCTGGAATATCCATAAAACCTTGTGCACCCCAAATTTGATGCTCTGTTAATTTATCTATACTCCCACTTAGCTCTACTTTTTCTTCTATTTCAATATCATCATCTTTAGGAATGTCCATGTCCACGTTTAATCTTCCTTTCCATTTTACTTATCATCCAAAACCGATTAAATACTTATTCTAAAATTATTTCGGCTTTATAGTTTCCTTCTACTAATCATTCTTATACAACCAAAATACCTGAAAGTAGTATTGGGAGCATGAATGGTTCAAAGTTGTTATGAAAGGAACAGATACTTTAGTTGTACAAGAAAAACAGCCAATTGCATTATATTCCTTATCTAGAGTAAACCCGTATAACAATTTTGGAGGTCTCCCTTAGTAATTTGAGTTAATGAATTACCATATTTAAACTATAGTTCCATAAAATATCAACAATCTACATAAACGGGCATAAAAAAAGGAAGTGAATAAAATTCACTTCCTTTTTTCATCATAACCAGATTAATGTTAAGAATGTTAATAGTGTAATTACAGCAACTGTAAGTCCTGAATATAGGAAGAACGCTTGTGTGCTGTGACCTTTATTTTTCATGTGCATGAAGTAATAAAGTTGGAACACTAGTTGTACTACAGCAAGTAATAAAATAAATGGTACTGTAAAGTATGGATCCATTTTATCTTTGTATAATACTGCTGCGAATGATGCAAGTGTTAAAATGATCATTAACGCGAAAGAAATTAATTGTTGTTTCATTTCTTCTGCATGTTTACGTCTGTGATACTTTATTTCAACTTGATTTCTTTGATGAGAGTTTGTATTTGTACCCATTTTCTTATCCCACCATTCCCATTAAGTATACTACTGTAAAGATGAAAATCCATACTACGTCGATGAAGTGCCAGTATAAACTTGCAACATAAAACTTCGGAGCGTTGTATAAATTTAAACCTCTACCACCATTTCGAAGCATTAAAGTAGTGATCCATAGTAAACCAACAAATACGTGGGCACCATGAGTACCTACTAATGTATAGAATGAAGAACCAAATGCACTACTCTTAATTGTAAAATGATATTCGTGCATATAGTGTCTAAATTCGTAAATTTCTAATAATAAAAATCCTAGACCTAATAAAACTGTAATTCCTAGCCAAAGCATCATCTTTTTGTGTTCAAAGTTTTTCATGTGGTACATTGCATAAACACTTGTAAGAGAAGATGTTAAAAGTAACATTGTAGCAATGAAAACTAATTTTGGTTCGAACATTTCTGCAGCACTTGCTCCACCAGCAGTAGAGTTTCTTAAAGCTAAGAAAGTACCAAATAATGATGCGAATAATACAGTTTCTCCACCAAGAAACAGCCAGAATGCTAAGAACTTATTTTTACCTTCTTCTGTAGCTTTTTCAGGGTTATGAGGAAACGTTTCAGCTGTAAATTTTTGATTCATTTCCATTATGCCTCAACCCCCTCATCAGCTATGTCTTCTTTATGGATATGGAACCCATGATCATCAATCCAAGAACGTAAGAACATTGAACCGAATGTAATAACTAAACCAAGAATTAATACACCAACTGCTGTGTGGTTCTTAAGTTGGTCATTATACAATGCTCCGAATGCTGCAATAAATAAGCCCACTGACATAACAAATGGTAAAATAGATGAGTTTGGCATATGAATATCACCTAGTGGTTCAGCAGGTGTCATTTTGCCGTCTCCTTCCATTTTTTCTACCCATAGAGCGTCTAATCCACGTACATATGGAATTTGAGCAAAGTTATATTCTGGTGCAGGAGAAGGAATTGACCACTCAAGTGTACGACCTACACCCCATGCATCTCCAGCAGCTTTCTTACCTTTAATTGCTGTATAAACGACATTAATTAACATAACGATTGTAGCTAGACCCATGAACATTGCTCCGATTGAGCTGATCATGTTACCAGTATCTAAGCCTTGTCCTGGTAAATATGTAAAGTAACGACGAGGCATACCCATTAAACCTAAGAAATGTTGGATAAAGAATGTTAAATGGAAACCAATAAAGAATAATACGAATGTAATTTTACCTAATGTTTCATTTAAGATTTTACCAAACATTTTTGGCCACCAGTAATGTGCACCGGCAAATAGACCAAATACTACCCCACCAACGATTACGTAGTGGAAGTGAGCTACTACGAAATAACTATCATGGAATTGATAGTCAGCAGGAGCTGCAGCGTTCATAATACCAGTTACCCCACCTAGAACGAATGATGGAATAAAAGCAACTGACCAAAGCATTGGTGTTGTAAAACGAATTTGTCCGCCCCACATTGTTAATAACCAGTTAAAGATTTTAACCCCTGTAGGTACTGCAATTGCCATTGTTGCAACAGCGAAAATTGCATTTGCTACTGCACCAAGACCGTCTGTAAACATATGGTGAGCCCATACCATGAATCCTAAGAAACCAATTAAAACTGTTGCGAATACCATTGAAGAGTAACCGAATAGACGTTTCTTAGAGAATGCTGGAATGATATCTGAGAAGATACCAAATGCCGGTAATATAAGAATGTATACCTCTGGATGTCCGAAAATCCAGAATAAATGTTCAAAGATCATTGAGTTTCCACCTAAAGATGCATCAAAGAATGCAGTTCCAAATAGGCGGTCAAACATTAATAACGCTAACCCGATTGTTAATGCCGGGAATGCAAATAAAATAAGTGCTGATGTTACAAATACTGTCCAAGTAAATAGTGGCATACGCATGTATGTTAACCCCGGAGCACGCATGTTAATAATCGTTGCTAGGAAGTTAATACCACCTGCTAATGTACCAATACCTGAAATTTGTAGACCTAATAAGTAGAAGTCTACACCATGTGATTTACTGTGTAGAGCTAGTGTCGCATATGAAGTCCAACCTGCGTCAGGCGCTCCACCTAAGAACCAACTTAGGTTTAAGAAAACTCCACCAACGAAGAATAACCAGAAACCTAAAGAATTTAAAAACGGGAAAGCTACGTCACGAGCACCAATTTGTAATGGTACTACCGCGTTAAAAAATGCAAAGATCATCGGCATCGCCGCTAAGAAAATCATTGTTGTACCATGCATTGTTAATACTTGGTTATAAGCATCACCAACTAAAAATGTGTTGTCTGGCTTAATTAATTGTATACGAATAAATAACGCTTCCATCCCACCAACTAAGAAAAAGAATCCGCCTGCAATTAAATACAGGATGGCAATTTTCTTATGGTCGACTGTCGTTAAGTAGTCCCACAATAGTGGTTTCTTTTTCGCTACAGAACTCACAGTATTACCCCCTTTGCTTCATATCCATTAATTTATTTTGCAATTTTTAAGCTAGTTAAGTATGCAGTTAATGCATCAATCTGATCAGCTGATAAGTCACCATATTTACCTGACATAAGGTTTCCTGGCTTCATAGCTTCCGGATTTGTTAACCATTTCTTGATGTTTGCTTCATTATTTTTAGCAATACCAGCAACCATATCACGATCACCGAAGTTAGCTAAGTTTGGAGCAAGTCGTGCAGCAGGTGGTCTTGTATCATTTGCATCTGCAGCATGACAACCAATACAGCTTTGTTTGAAGATTTTTTCACCTTCTTGTGCATCTGCTGTTACAGCTTGACCCTTTTGATTCTTCATATCAGCTAACCACTTATCGTAGTCGGCTTGACTTACAACTTTAACTTTAAATTGCATTAATGAATGTGAAGGACCACAAAACTCTGCACAGAATCCATTATATGTACCTTCTTTATCCGCTGAAAGCCACATTTTGTTTTCGCCTTCAACGTTTGTATCAAGTTTACCTGCTAATGATGGTACCCAGAATGAGTGTTTGATATCTTGACCTTTTAGGTTCAAGATAACTTTTTTACCTACTGGGATATACATATCTTGAGAAGTAATGAATTTTTGTTTTGGATACTCAAATTCCCACCAGAAAAGATGAGCATTTACATTAATAACAATTGCATCTTTTTTCTTCTCATCTTTTGCTATTTGCTTCTCATCTGAAAGCTTAAACGTTTGTGATACTGTTGGTACTGCTAAAACAATAAGTAAAATAACAGGAATAATCGTCCAAAGAAGCTCTAAAAAATGATTACCTTCTACTTGCTTTGGAATAATATTCTCTTGACCTTTACGGTAACGATATTTCACGATTACGTAAAGGAAAAGAACTGTTACAACAGCAACAACGAATACCATGATCAACGTACTTAGCTTCATAAGATCGTATTGCATTTTTGCTACTTCACCTTGAGGATTCAGTGTAGATTGATTTGCATGTCCACATGCACTCAAAATAACTGCTATCAAGGAAATTAGCGAGACTAATCGCCAATGTTTCATAAGTATACTTCCCCCTCTTTCAATTTAAAGTGTTTCATTCTTATTTAAAAATAAGATTAAACAAACAATAAAAAAATCCCCCGTAATACCCCTAATTAAAACGAAATTGTAAACACAATCATTGACATAAATAGAAGAGTTAAATAGTTAATGGAGTATATAAACATCAGTTTTGAGAATTTTTGATCATCCTTTTGTTTATAACAATATAATCCTAAAATAACCCATCCAATATTCAATATTGATGCAAAAATAATAAATGGTAAACCTAGAGCTTGCATGTAAAATGGCAGTGGTAATAAACATAATACCCAGATCATCACTTGACGTTTCGTCATTTCAAATCCGTAAACCACTGGTAGCATTGGAATTCCCGCTCTTTTATATTCTTCAGAACGTCTCATCGCAAGTGCTAAGAAATGAGGTGGTTGCCATATAAACATGATTAAAAACAGCATCCATGCGATTGGATGCAAATTCGCATCCATTGCTGCCCATCCAATTAATGGGGGTGCTGCACCAGATATACTACCTACTACTGTGTTTAACGTGTAATTACGTTTCGTCCAAAGAGTGTATAGTACGATATATGTAAATGCACCAATAAATGCATATACAACAGCCATTAAGGTTGTGAAAGCCATAAATGTAAAGCCCACAATTAATAAAAGAATACCAATCGAAATTGTAACACTTGGTTTAATATTACCGGTTACAGTTGGTCTGTTTTTAGTTCTCTCCATATAAGGATCAATATCACGATCAATATAGTTATTGATTACACATGATCCCGCAATAATTAATGATGAACCTATTACAGTAATAATTGCTTTTGGTAAAGAATCTAATATATCTAATCCATTTATTTGGATTGCTAACCAGATACCTGTAAAAGTTGTCAGTATATTAGAGTTTACGATCCCTATTTTCATTAAAGAAAGCAAATCTTTCTTTAGTGAACTAGAAGGATGATTAGTTTCTTCGTTATTAGAAACATTATTAGCTAATTGTTCCAAGTCAATCCTCCTCTTTTTTTACAAAACTTCATTTTTCATACCCATTTTTAATGGTTCATAATGAGTTTTTAATTTAGACATACTTCTATTAAACTAAATATAATGAAATTTTTGTGATAATTATATGAACAAATTGTGTACGTTTCAAAAAAATTTTAACGTAAACAGTCTATCTTTTCAATACTAAATACTATTTAATTATAAAATTAATTATTTCTATAATTTAAAAATGAATACATCCAAAGTTAAGAAAAAACAAATATTATGTCTAAATATGAAGGTTACCTTTGAATTTTGTGTCGTAATCTTATATGATATAGAAGTATTATTAACAGAATAATTTTTTTAATAATTAAATTTTAAAATTATTATTATTTTATAAAAGTGGGTGGATATACTTGCTACGTGTTTTAAAAGGGGTATCGTTAATAACCTCATTCATTCTTTTAATTGTTTTATTAGGTGGTGCACTCGTAACAAAGACGAATTCTGGACTCGGTTGTGGAAGATCATGGCCACTTTGTAAAGGTCAAATCATTCCTGATCATTTAACGATTCAAACTGTCATTGAATTATCTCATCGTGCAGCATCAGGCCTTGCCGGTATATTTGTTTTATTATTAGCAGTGCTTGCTTGGATTGTCATTCCTCATAAAAGAGAAACAAAATTTTTAGCAATCATTTCTTGTATTTTTCTAATTGCTCAAGCATTAATCGGAGCAGCTGCAGTTGTTTGGGGTCAAATCCCAGCTGTAAAAGCAATTCATTTTGGTATTTCTCTAATTTGTTTTGCTGCAGTAGTCATGTTAACATTATTAATTTTTGAACGCGATCGTAATTACCAAAAAAATTCTTTTTATGTCGGAAAAAGAATGAAATTTCATACTTACGGTTTATGGATTTATTCATACTTAGTAGTTTACACAGGCGCACTAGTACGTCACGAAAATGCTAGCTTAGCTTGCCCTAGCTGGCCACTGTGCAGTAAAGCAAACAATGGTATACCTACACAAGTTCACGAATGGATTCAAATGGGGCATCGATTTGCTGCTTTTCTTTTATTCGTCTGGATAATTATTGCATTTGTACATGCTTATAAATACTATCGTAATGAACGTGGCATTTATTTTGGTTGGTTTGTATCTTTAATTCTTGTTACACTTCAAGTAATTTGTGGAGCGGTTATTGTTTTTACAAACTTAAATATTTATGTTGCATTAACACATGCTATTTTAATCTCGTGCTTGTTTGCAGTATTTAGTTTCCAAAGTTTAGTTTGTACAAGAAGTAAAAGCTCAAATTCTGAGTTACTTCAAAATAAAAATATCTCTTAAAAAAGGTATTTCTTCCACTTAATTGTAGAAGAAATACCTTTTTTTACTATTTAAATTTAAAGCGAAGAAGAGTCGCCCTTTTACTGCGGGGCACTCTAACTTCGCTATACACGTACTTTTTATCTTTGTTCTAGTTCTATTAGTAGATCACCTGTAGAAATACTCTCTCCTGATGTAATCAAAATATCTCTTACTACACCCGTAAATGGAGATTGGACAGTTGTTTCCATTTTCATCGCTTCAGTGATTGCTAAAGTTTGACCTTTTTCAACTACATCGCCCTTTTTAACAAGTACATTTAAAACCGTACCTGGCATTGTTGCGTTAATGTGGTTTGGATTACTAGTGTCCCCTTTTCTTTTTTGAACGACAGTAGATTTGACAGAGTAATCTTTTACCACAATTTCTCGTGGCTGACCATTTAATTCAAAGTAGATAACTCTTGTTCCATCAGGCTGAGCTTGACCAATCGAAACAAGTTTAACAATCAGTGTTTTACCACGTTCAATATCTACTTTGATTTCTTCATCTAATTTCATTCCATGGAAGAAAGAAGGTGTATCAAGTACAGATAAATCTCCATAGCTTTCTACATTTTTTTGATAGTCCATAAATACTTTAGGATATAAGCAATAAGCTAGTATATCAAAATCAGTAACCTGGCGATTTAATGTCTTGAATAAATACTCCTCAACATCTTTAAAATCGATTGGTTTTAACGTCTCCCCAGCTCTTTCAGTTAATGGCTGTCTACCTTTTAAGATGATACGTTGTAAACTCTTTGGAAATCCACCATAAGGTTGTCCCAATTTTCCTTCAAAAAACTCTATTACTGAATCAGGAAAATCGATATTTTCTCCTTTTTCATATACAGAATCTTCGTCTAAATTATTTTGAACCATAAACAATGCCATATCTCCAACTACTTTAGAAGATGGTGTTACTTTAACGACATCTCCAAATAGTTGATTTACCCTACCATACATATCCTTAACTTCTTCAAATCGTTCTCCTAAACCAACACCTTTAGCTTGTTGTTTTAAGTTAGAATACTGACCACCTGGCATTTCATGTTGATAAACCTCTGTATGTGGTGAAACCATACCACTTTCAAAACTACTATAATACTTACGAACGCCTTCCCAGTAGGTTGATAACTGTTCTAAGCCGTTTATATTTAAGTTTGTCTCGTTATTTGAACCTTTTAAAGCATAATATAAACTATTTGCACTTGGCTGAGAAGTTAATCCAGACATACTTCCAATTGCGATGTCTACAACATCTACGCCCGCTTCTATTGCTTTTACATATGTGTATAAACCATTTCCACTCGTATCATGAGTATGTAAGTGGATTGGTAAATCAACAGTATCCTTTAATTCACTAATTAACGTATAAGCAGCCTGAGGTTTTAATAAACCTGCCATATCTTTAATAGCTAAAATATGTGCACCAGCCGATTCTAAATCCTTTGCAAGCTCTTTATAATACGCCAGATTATATTTTGTTCTAGTTGGGTCTAATATATCTCCTGTGTAACAAATCGATGCCTCAGCAAGCTTTCCACTCTCTCTTACAGCATCTATTGCAACTTCCATCCCTTTAATCCAATTTAGACTATCAAATATTCTAAATACATCGATTCCTGCCTGAGCCGATGCTTCAATAAACTTTTTAACAAGATTATCAGGATAATTTTTATATCCAACTGCATTTGATCCACGTAAAAGCATTTGGAATAATACATTTGGAACTTGTTCTCTTAAATTTAATAATCTTTCCCATGGATCTTCATTTAAGAAACGGTACGCTACATCGAAAGTCGCTCCGCCCCACATTTCCATTGAGAATAAGTTAGGTAATAATTTTGACGTTTGTTCCGCCACTGTAATTAGGTCTTTTGAACGTATTCTCGTTGCAAGCAGTGATTGGTGAGCATCCCTAAATGTTGTGTCTGTAAATAAAACATTTGGTTGATTTTTTAACCACTTCGAAAATTCATCCGCACCTAATTTATCTAATAATTGCTTAGTTCCACTTTCAGCACTTTTAATATGATTTACATTTGGAATGATAATATCATCATAAGCTGGTTTTTCTTTAAGAGATATACCCGGAAATCCATTCACTGTTACATTTCCGATATAATTTAATAATTTTGTTCCACGGTCTCTTCTTTTCGCAAAAACAAATAATTCCGGAGATGAATCTACAAATGAAGTATTATACTCACCAGACAAGAAATCTGGGTGTGTCGTAACATTTTCTAAAAATGGAATATTTGTTTTAATACCACGGATACGGAACTCTTTTAAATTTCGATTTAACTTCGCAATTGCGCCTTCGAATGTTAATGCATGAGTCGTTACTTTTACTAATAATGAATCATAGTAAGGTGTAATAACAGCACCTTGGAAGCTGTTACCAGTGTCTAATCTTACACCAAAACCTCCACCTGAACGATATGCCATAATTTTTCCTGTATCAGGCATAAAATTATTTAGTGGATCTTCAGTTGTAACTCGTGCTTGAATCGCAAAACCAATTCTTGGAATCTCATCTTGTAATGGAATTCCTACTTTATCACTATGTAAACTATTACCTTGTGCAATTAAGATCTGTGTTTGAACAATATCAATTCCAGTAATCATTTCAGTAATCGTATGTTCAACTTGTACGCGAGGGTTAACCTCAATAAAATAAAAATCATTACCGGAAACTAAAAATTCAACTGTTCCAGCGTTTACATATTCTACTTCTTTCATCAATTGAACAGCTGCATCACAAATTCTATTTCTTAAATCATCACTAATCGAAGTACATGGTGCAACTTCAACTAATTTTTGATGTCTTCTTTGAATTGAACAATCGCGTTCAAACAAATGAATAATATTCCCTTGGTTATCCCCTAATATTTGAACTTCAATATGCTTTGGATTTTCAATAAATTTCTCAACATAAACCTCATCATTACCAAAAGCAGCTTTTGCCTCAGACTTAGCACGATCATAAGCATCTTTTACTCCTGCATTCGTACGGACAATCCTCATTCCACGACCGCCACCACCTAGAGCAGCTTTAATAATAATCGGGAATCCAAAAGTTTCACCAAATTCCTTTACATCATCCAATGAGTGAACTGGACCATTACTCCCTGGAATGATTGGTAAATTAGCTTGAAGAGCTTGCTGCTTTGCTTTAATTTTATCTCCAAAAATATCTAAATGCCTTGAATATGGCCCGATAAAAATAATGCCCTCTTCTTCACATCTCTGAGCAAATTTAATATTTTCTGATAAGAATCCATATCCTGGATGTACTGCATCTACATTGTTTTTCTTTGCAATTTCAATAATACCTTCAATATCTAGATAAGCATCAATTGGCTTTTTTCCTTTTCCAACTATGTATGCTTCATCAGCTTTATAACGGTGATATGACCCTTCATCTTCTTTAGAATAAATACCAACTGTTCGAATTCCTAACTCAGTGCAAGCTCGAAATACTCGAATTGCGATTTCACCTCGGTTAGCAACAAGAACTTTTTTAATCTGTTTCGTGTAAGTCATTTGTAAGCCTCCTGTATTTATGAAAGATAATTATCAATAAATTAAGAATAAACTTTTTCAAAATGCATGTTTGAAGATTTTATAAAGTTTCTTTATCAATCTTATTTCGTATTGAAATATTCATTAAAATACCAACCATAGAAAGCATAACGATTAACGAAGTTCCTCCATAACTAACAAAAGGTAACGGAACACCCGTAAGTGGAATTAACGAAGTAACTCCTCCAATATTTACAAATGATTGAATGACGATGATTGCACTAATTCCTGTAGCTAATAATGAATCAAAAGAATCCTTTGATTGATGAGCTATTAACAATCCTCGCCAAACAATAATGAATATACATAAAATAACTACAATTACTCCTATTAAACCTGTTTCTTCACCGATTATAGCTAGAATAAAATCAGTATGAGGCTCAGGTAAGTAACCTAGTTTTTGAATACTTTTTCCTAATCCAACTCCAGTAAGGCCACCATTTGCAAATGCGATTAGTGAATTTACGATTTGAAATCCAATTCCTTGTGCATAATCAAAAGGATTTCGGAATGCTAAAAATCGATTAACTTGTACATCTGTTAACCCGATCCCTAAACTGATACAAATACTAATTAATGGATATAGTAATCCAATCCCTCCAACGAATAGGAGAATTAATCTCTTAACAATAAAACCACTACAAAACGAAACTACTGCGCAAGTACCGATTATTAATAAAGCCGTACCTGTATCCGGTTGTAATCTCAATAGGATGATATAAATAGCTACTATGCTCCACGGGGCAAATAACATTTTCCAGTTCTTTGTAATTCGCTTTTGTCTTTTAGAGTACCATCCTGCTAAAAGAACGATTGATCCTAATTTGATTAGCTCGGCTGGTTGAATTCCAAATACCCAACTTTTTGCATTATTTCTAACTTCACCAAAGAGTAGAACTGCAACAAGTAATCCTATACTTACAGCTACATTTAATAACAAAGCAATTCTTTTTCTAAAGAAAGTTGCAGGTACAAACATTAAAAAAACAAATGCAAACATCCCTACTTCAAAGGCAACTAATTGTTTATGAAAAAAATAGTCGCTTGGCCAATGTTCACTTTGATAACGAATGGATGGTAATGGCGAGCTTGCGCTATACACCATAATTAATCCAAATAAACACAACACTAATAATGGAACAAAAATCATATAATCAATATTTTTCAAATATTTTTTTAACATTACTTAATCATCCCTGCTTTGATTAATTATACTTTATGTATTCAACTATTTTGCTAAATTCCCTTTTTAAATAAAAATATTGTAACATAGATTAATAGATTTATTACTTATAACAATTAAAAAAATTCACAAAAAAAAGCTCAAACATTAATTGTTTGAACTTTTGTTGCTAATAATTATTTATTCTTTTGATCTGTAAACGCTTCATGTAGAGCAGATAGTTGACGCTCAAGTTCAGAAAGAAGTTCTTTACCTTGATCTGCTTCAATTAAACCTAAACGAGAAGCAAAATCAATCTCCCTTGATAATCCAAACATTTGAGTATCTAAAACCTCTTCATAAAGAGGGCATTGTGGCATCGTTAAATGATCAAGTTGCACATTTATTAATTTTAATATTTTTTCAGCATCTTTTTTTAATAATTCAAATGCTTTATCTTTGTAATCTGTTACAGCATCAGACCTCAATTTTCTCCCTCCGCTTCCGTACAAGCTATCTATTTAATATTATAGTTCTTTTGAGGAAAAATCAACTTAAATCATAAGTTTTGCAAATATGTATTTTAGAAAATTTTATTTTTGCAACAGTTTATTTATTAAAGTTTTCTTATGTAAAGATTTAGATTTGTATAGTGACCTAGTTTCTGCAAAAAAAGAACGTTGATTTCCGCTCCAGAATGCCCGCTTTCCACGAGGCGTGAGCTGAGCCTCCTCGTCGCGTTCGCTTCCTGTGGGGTCTCAGCTTCCCGCATTTCCCATAGGAGTCGAGCACCTTACGCTCCAATCAACTACTCTTAACATACTCTAATTTACAACCTAAATTATACTACTAAATATTTTAAGTACTTAAATAAAACCATATATACTGTTAAAGGATTATCTTGTGATTTTTAGTTCTAAGATAATCACTTTCCAAAAAACTTGTTCAAGTATAGGAAGATTCTATGAGATAGAAATGATTAAATACTTAAAATTCTTAAATGAAAACAAGAGTTACCCTGCTCATTTTCTGTTCAATTGATTGTCTTTTTACACAAAATAGTCGTACACTATAGGTAGAATTTGTACATAGAAGGAGTTTTAGTATGAGTGATGTTTTTCAATTAACAGGTAACGTGGAGTTTCCGTTAACGATTGATCCAAGTGTTTGGATTTTTGATGAAAGAAAGGTTAAGTTAGAGAGTTTGTTAGCTGGTGAGTTGAAAAAGGTTGATGAGCTTGAGCAATATACTAAAAGTGTTTCAAAGCACTGGGATCGTGAAATTGTTGAAGGTGCTAAGGTTGATAATAGTCCTTTATTCGCTACTCAAAAAAAAGAATGGCTTAAGGAATCGTATGCAATGCCATTTTCTTATTTTATAGACAATAGTCATCCGAAAAATCGTGATTCAGAAGTTACGATTGAAACAGAAGGTGAATTAATTAAATTACCGTTTGAAACTGTATATGAAAGTTATTTAGCATTTTCGTACAATGGCAAAAGAATCCTTGAAAATGGGCCAGTACATTTATATTTTGTTGATGGCACAAATAAAGAAGCACCAATTACTTCAATCAAAAAAATAATTTTATAGTTTAAAACAAAAGCAACATCTTACCGATTGATTTTGGGAAGATGTTGCTTTTGTAAGCATTTAATTATTACAATATATCCGCTGCAAGTTGGGCAATTGATGAACGTTCACCTTTTATTAATTTTACATGTCCACTTATTTTTTGATCTTTAAATTTTTCAACTACATAAGTTAATCCATTGTTGTATTCATCTAAATACGGATGATCAATTTGCTCTGGATCCCCCATTAATACAATTTTACTCTTATCACCAACGCGAGTTAAAATTGTTTTTACTTCATGCCTAGTTAGATTTTGTGCTTCATCGATAATAATAAATTGCTCTGGGATACTTCTACCTCTTATATAAGTTAAAGCTTCTACTTCAATTGATCCCATTCCAGCTAATATGGCATCAAGTTCACCTGGTTTTTTCGTATTAAATAAGTATTCTAGATTGTCATAAATCGGTTGCATCCAAGGTCGAAGTTTTTCATCCTTTTCACCTGGTAAATAGCCAAGATCCTTTCCAACTGGAACAATCGGTCTAGCAACTAATAACTTTTTATAGCTTTGCAGGTCCTCACTTTGCATTAAACCTGCAGCTAAAGCTAATAAAGTTTTTCCGGTACCAGCTTTACCAATCAATGTGACTAATGGTATATCGTCTCGAAGTAATAATTCTAAAGCCATGGACTGTTGAGCATTTCTTGGCCTAATGCCCCAAATATGTTCATTTGAGAAAACAAATTTCTTAATTTTTGTACCCGTTTTATCAACAACACCAAGAGCTGAGCTCTTACCACCGAGAGCATCCTTTAAAACGATAAATTGATTAGGATAAAATGGATGGTTCGCTATATCTGAAACAGGAAGTTCAGTTTTCTCGTAAAACTTGTTTAATAAATCTGTATTTATGTAATACTCTAGATAACCGGTATAAATATGATCAACTTCCACTACTCGATCACTTAAATAATCTTCGGCTAATAAATTTAATGCATCCGCTTTTACACGAACTAATGTATCTTTACTAACTAAAATCACTGTTTTTCCGCTTTCTTTTGCTTCTTCTTCAAGTGATAAGTTTTTTGCAACAGCTAAAATCCGATTATCGTTCGTTTTTTCAACAAAGATTTCTTGCAATTGTTGAAATGAGCGATGATTTAATTCAATTCTAAACGAACCACCATTTTCAAGAGGAATACTTTCATGTAATTTCCCTAGTTCTCGAAAACTATCAATTAGTTTGGATACATACCTAGCATTACGACCAACTTCATCCATATATCTCTTCTTTGAGTCTACTTCCTCTAATACAACAGCTGGTACAACTACTTCATTATCCTCAAATGAAAAGATTGCTAGTGGGTCTTGCAGTAGTACATTGGTGTCGAGAACATATATTTTACTCAATCCTTAACCTCCTGACTAAAAATAACTCAGATTAGAATAATTAGTTTTAATTCTAAATTGACTGGTCTTACATATGGTTACTAGTCAAAGAATGGACGAACCGTTAATATATTATATGAAATTCTCTCTAGTTTAGAATATTTTTTAATGTTTAAAGCTCAAGTAGATCTAAGACCATTTAAAACTGCTACATCTAATTTTTTTGCAGCCCTTTCATCATAAGTTTTGGCGTACTCTGGTTCGACTGTTATTTTAGACCCATAAAACAATATATTTTTCACTTCATTAACTTCTACTTCAATACACGCTAATTTTAATGGAATTCCAGGCATTTGCTTCGTTAAAATTTTTGCATTTCCTGAAATACTATAAACTGTTTCATTTGAGAATAAGCTTAATGATACCCCTACAACCTCTTCGATATTAGCTATAATTGCAGATCTTTGATCTACTGCAAAACGAATCGTCTTATCATCTAAAGCAGCAAGCCAAGATATTGCATTCGTAACTGGTGCATTCTTTTCGGAGTTAAAAGTGCTTAAAAAAACAATCTTTTCTTTATTACAATCTTCAAATAAGCTTGGTGATAATGTTTTCTCAATACTGTTTGCCATCACTATTTCATCTCCTTCAAATAAAGAGTATACTAATATAATTCAAAGTTTATTGAAAACTTCCTGCTAAAACCACTGTTTTCTAAAAATATATTCTAAAACCTGTTATAATTATGTTAACTTAAGTTCCATATATAAGGAGAGAAATTTCACATGAGAGTTAAATGCATGATTTGTGATAAAAGCGAATCTATTAGCGATGAATCACCTATTGCAAAAAAATTAAGAAATCGTCCTATCCATACATATACATGCTCTGAATGTTACGATCGAATTAAAATAAAAACAGAACAAAGAATTGCAACAGGAAATTTCCGTTTCTTAAAACCTGTTAAGGACAATGACGAGTGGTAAATTATGGAAAAAGAAGCCAATTGGGCTTCTTTTTTTACGCTGTTGAAAAATTCATGTCAATAAATTACCAAATTTTCGTAAAGGAAGTTTAGTGAGGTTGATTTCCACTACGTGATGCTCGCTTTCCATGAGGCGAGATTCTCGAGCCTGCGGGGTCTCAGCCTTCCCGCTTATCCCATTGGAGTCGAGCACCCCTTTCGTTCCAATCAACTTATTCATCAAATAAATGGTTACAATAAAAACCTAATTTAATATCCTTTACTTAGAGTAAAATAACTGTTCATTATTCAGTTTGTTTGTCAATTAAAATTGAACATTACTTAAAAACTAATCATTTGAAATTATTATCTAAAATTTGCACTAATATTTTGAGCTTCTGAAACCACCAAAAGTTTAAACAAAAAAACCTAGATTAATTTCTAGGTTTTTAATACTTTTCTGGATTAACTTTTACTTGATCTAAAAAGCAATCAATCATTTCAATTGGAAAGCGCGTAGTACGCTCTTTTTCTGCTTGTGTAAATGTGATTAAATAAAAATCTTCCATTTTTTCTATTTTTACGTTAGATACTTTATGATCCTCTTTTAAAATCGAATCAAACATCTCATACGTCTCTTTAGCAGCTTCATCCGAAGGTCTACCTTCATATATTACTTTTATCGTTAACCAATTATATAAAGCGTCCTGAACAGATTTCATCTAAATACCAACTCTCTATAAAGTGTTACGTTATGTAGTAGCATTATTCTTTTTTGATTGATGTAAACGAATCTTATATACACCTAACACGAAAACACTTGCAAGTAATGCTTCCACGATTGGTATCCTTAAAGCTAAGAAAGTAAGGAAACTACAACCGATCATAAGTAAAACATAAATGATTAAACTTTTAAGGATGCTCAATTTTTTTGCGAAACCTAAATGATATACCACAATACATAGTACAACAATTAAACCATATAATATCCACATTGAAAGATGAATATCATGAGTTATATTTATTAACTGTGTTATGACAAATTCAAATCCCTTTGGAGCTTTTTCCAAATTCATATCCCCCTATTAAATAATAAAACTGAATACTTCTATTCGTTTTTAGACCGGCTTAAAAATCAACTTTTTGTACTTGGTCTACAAAAATAAAACCGACTATTTTCTAGTCGGTTTTATTATATCATAATTATTTTAAAATTTAATTAGTCTTGTTCAGCGAATTTTTTCTTTTTCGCTGCACGCTCACGCTCACTTTTATCAAGAAGCTTTTTACGTAAACGAATTGATGTTGGTGTAACTTCACAGTACTCATCATCATTTAAGTATTCTAAAGATTCTTCAAGCGTCATAATACGTGGTTTTTTCATTGTTGTTGTTTGGTCTTTATTTGCTGAACGAATGTTAGTAGCATGTTTAACTTTAACAACGTTTACTGATAAATCATTATCACGGTTATGCTCACCAACAATCATACCATCATAAACATCTGTTCCTGGCTCAAGGAAAATTATACCACGGTCTTCTAGACCCATAATTCCGTATGTTGAAGCTTTACCAGTTTCCATTGATACTAATACACCTTGACGACGTCCACCAACTTGACCTTGAATAGCTGGTTGGTAGCTATCGAATGAATGGTTAATGATTCCATAACCACGAGTTAAAGTTAAGAATTCAGTAGTATAACCAATTAATCCACGAGCTGGTACCATAAATGTTAAACGAACTTGGCCGTTACCATTATTAACCATGTCTCTCATTTCACCTTTACGTGCACCCATTGATTCCATGATTGAACCAGTATATTCTTCAGGAACGTCAATTTGTACATGCTCAACTGGCTCACATCTTACACCGTCAACTTCACGAATGATAACTTCTGGTTTTGAAACTTGAAGTTCATATCCTTCACGACGCATGTTTTCAATTAGGATTGATAAGTGAAGCTCACCACGTCCACTTACGATCCATACATCAGGAGAATCTGTATTTTCTACACGTAAACTTACATCTGTTTGAAGCTCTTGTAATAATCTTTCCTCAATTTTACGAGAAGTTACAAATTTACCTTCACGACCTGCAAAAGGTGAATTATTAACTAAGAATGTCATTTGAAGAGTTGGCTCATCAATACGTAAGATTGGAAGTGCTTCTTGGTGTTCAGCAGGACATACTGTTTCACCAACATTGATATCTTCCATACCAGATACTGCTACTAAGTCACCAGCTTTTGCTTCTTGGATTTCAATACGTTTTAATCCAATGAATCCGAACATTTTTGTAATACGGAATTGTTTAACTGATCCATCAAGTTTCATTAAAGCAACTGATTGACCAACTTGCATTGTTCCACGGAAAATACGTCCGATACCGATACGTCCAACATAGTCATTGTAGTCTAATAATGTTACTTGGAATTGTAAAGGCTCTTCACTATTATCGATTGGAGTTGGAATGTGCTCAATAATTGTATCGAATAAAGCATTCATATTTGGTTCTTGTTTAGAAGGATCAGATTCTAAGCTAGAAGTTCCGTTGATAGCTGATGCGAATACAACTGGGAATTCTAATTGATCTTCATCTGCACCTAATTCGATAAATAAATCGATTACTTCGTCAACTACTTCATCAGGACGTGCGAAGTCACGGTCGATTTTATTTACTACTACGATTGGTGTTAAATGTTGTTCTAAAGCTTTTTTCAGTACAAAACGAGTTTGTGGCATACATCCTTCATATGCATCTACAACTAAAAGAACACCATCAACCATTTTCATGATACGTTCTACTTCTCCACCAAAATCGGCGTGTCCAGGAGTATCCATGATGTTAATACGTTTACCTTCATACTGGATTGCAGTATTTTTAGCTAAAATTGTAATTCCACGTTCACGTTCTATATCATTAGAGTCCATTGCACGTTCATTAACGTTTTCGTTTGAACGGAATGTACCTGATTGTTTTAATAACTCATCAACTAACGTTGTTTTCCCATGGTCAACGTGCGCAATAATTGCTATATTGCGTAAATCTTCTCTTTTTTTCAAAATATATTCACTCCTAAAATGTCTACACATCTATTTTCATTATTAACTAAAACATTATAGCACATGCATACGGAAATATATCAAGAAAATGTTTAATCAAAAAAAATTATTAATAAATTTTTAGTAAAGATTTACCTTATTCAAATTTACATCCGTTTCGACAAAGAGTAAAATAAGAATTATGAACAGGAGGATTCACCATGTCTAGCATAAAATTTAGACTTTTCTGTGTAGCACTTTTATCCGTAATCTTCTTAATTCTAGTTGGTATTATGCTAGCAGAACTAAGTATTATTGGCGCTGTCATTTCACTAATTATTTCCATTTCATTAGTTGGTTATGGTTTTTCATTACGTGCTAAATTAAAAAGAGAAGGCAAGTTATAAACTTACCTTCTTTTTATTATTATTGTAGAAATTCGATATAATCAGTGAGTAATTCGTTATGAATCGAAGCGTTACTTACTAGCACTGAGCTTTTTTTAAGAATTGAAAGGCTTTCATTTTTGAGCGTAGTACATATTCCGCCTAGTTCTTCAACAATAATTTTACCCGCGGCAAAGTCCCAAGGCGATAATCTTGGGGTGATATATGCATCAACCCTTCCCATTGCCACATAGACCATTTCCATCGCTGCAGATCCATATGACCTACTTCCTCTAACTCTTCGAATAAGGTTACTTAATTTTTCATGGTTTACATAACGATTTTTAGTTAACCAAATAGCATTTACAGCTACAATAGCCTCTTCTAGTACTACATTTTTCAAAGGCGTTAATTCGAGATCATTTAAATAAGCTCCTTCACCTTTTTTAGCAAAATATAGTTCATTATGTATTACATCCATTATAAATCCCATTTTACCGATTCCATTTTCATAAATACCTAAAGAAATCATAAAATTACGTTTTTGGTGAACAAAATTCATCGTTCCATCGATTGGATCAAGAATCCATACAACCCCATTTACATGATCCAATTCATCGCCTTTACCCTCTTCACCAAGTAAATAATGATTTGGAAATTTCTTTTTTATTTTTTCGTAAAAGAATTTTTCAATTTCTTCATCTTTATTTGTTACTAAGTCATTTTCGTTTGATTTAGTATTGATTGTTATGGAGTCGTATAAAGAACTTTTAATATTTTCAGCTGCTTCTTGAAGCAATTTCCTCGCGAATTGTTCAATTTCTTTCCAGTCTACATTCATAATTAAACACTCCAAACTCTACGTGCTAAAACTAAATTATTATGGTCCTGTTTATCAGTTTACCAATTTTAACCTAAAAAAACCTAATGAAATGATTTTTATTTAATGATGAGGAACTTATTTTGGAGGGTGGGCATACGATAGACAATTGGGCTTTTAGCGGAAGATGAGCGCACAGAAAAACGAACCTATTTAAAGGTTCGGTAAATAAACTCGCTAAGCTTCTAGACGAATTAATTCTAATCTTAATAATTCTAATTTCTTCTTAGATTCAATCATTGCTTCATTATCATTGACTGTCATAGCATCGAATAGTGTAGCTAGTTCGTAATCTAATTCTAATCTAAGTACAGGAATTCTCTTTTCTGCATCAGTTCTTTTTAACGCATTAATCACTTGTCTCATCATTATCCCTCCATAGAATATAAGTTGGCAAAACAAATTGTAAAAGTTAATTAACAAAATTTTCTGATTTTTATCTTGCTACTAATATATGTTATTTAAGCTTATAATGTAACTATTTTATGAAGAAACATATTACCCATTTGTTTTGGACAAACATGGTATACTAATTAGATAATGCAGCTAGGGGGTTCGAAAATGACTCAAACTTTTTTTAAAGAAAGTGATTTTGAAATATTTACAACTGACTCAACATTAGAAACTAGAATGAGTGCTATACAAAATGAAATTCAACCAAAATTTAAAGAAATTGAAGAAGAAATACTACCATTTTTAAATGTACAAACAGATCAAAACTTCTTTGGCCATATTGCTAAGCATGCTCGTCGTACTGTGAATGCTCCAAAAGATACTTGGATTGCTTTTGCAACAAATAATCGTGGATACAAGATGCTTCCTCATTTCCAATTTGGACTTTGGGGTACTCACCTGTTTGTTTACTTTGGAATTATTTACGAAAGTCCAAATAAGCAATCGATTGCCATTAATTTTGAAAAGAATAAAAATAAACTTTACAAAATGATTCCGAAAGATTTTGTTGTATCAAACGATCATATGAAACCTGATGTGATACAAAAAAGTAAAATGAATAAAGATGAATTTAATAAAGGTATCCAAAGATTTCATGATGTAAAAAAAGCAGAATACCTATGTGGAATTACGATTGCAAAAGATGAAGCAATTACACTTACAAAGGAAGAACTAATCCAACGTATTATAGAAACATATAATACTTTAATTCCTTTATACAAAATAAGTATAAACTGAATTAATATAAGTGTTGTTTAATTATACATATGTCAAAATCAAAAGTCTATGCCCATTCTTTACACATTTTTCGACAGGACGAAATGTGAAATTGAATTACTTAAACAATACATACATATGAAAAGCCCATTGAAGGTAGCTAACGATCTTTTAATGGGCTTCTATTTTTTACTTAAGAATTTTTTCTTACTATTTAATTCTTAACTTATTGAATACTACATTTTAATTTTATCACCAGGAGCACCATTTTTAGCTTTTTGCATGACTCTGTATGCGGAATAGCCTGATATCTCTTCTAATTCATTACATAATTTTTTTTCTTCTGCAATACTAGGTACAATTGATTTAAACTGTTTGTACGTAGCCATTAACACTTCACGATCTATTCCCTTTTCATACGCTTTTTCTACTGATGTGTAGAACTTTATTACCTCAATTGTCTCATCAGTTGTCCAGTCATATGAAATTGGGTATTGGTAATCCATTTACTTCACTCCTACTATTTTCTAATTAATTCCATTTTAACACATTTTTTAAATTCCATTCTTATTTTAAAAATTGATATAATTTCATTCAGATGAATAAAATTTCATAACTTTATAATATTTTTCTATACAGAAAATTCATAGAATGATATAATTTTTTTGTTTTTCAAATGAAGGTAAGACAGTTTTTAACTTAATGAGAGTAAACAGTTGAATTGTTTACAAACATATCACTTCCGAAAAACACTATTATTCATTAAATGGGGTGTATGTTAAATGAAACAAAATGAAACGCCGTTATTTTCTTCTTTATTAGAGCATGCAAAGAAGAACCCTATTCAATTCCATATTCCAGGACATAAAAAAGGAAATGGAATGGATCCAACATTTAGAGAGTTTATTGGTGATAATGCATTATCGATCGATTTAATCAACATTGCTCCTTTAGATGATCTACATCATCCAAAAGGTAAAATAAAACAAGCACAAGATCTTGCAGCAAAAGCTTTTGATGCTGACCACACATTCTTTTCAGTTCAAGGCACAAGTGGAGCGATCATGACAATGGTAATGAGTGTTTGTGGACCTGGCGATAAAATTATCATTCCTAGAAATGTTCATAAATCTGTTTTATCTGCAATCATTTTCTCTGGCGCGACACCAATTTTTGTTCATCCTGAAATTGATAGTGAATTAGGTATTTCACACGGTATTACGACAAATGCAGTGAAAGAGGCCATCTTAACTAATCCTGATGCAAAAGCAGTATTAGTTATTAATCCAACATACTTTGGATTTGTAGCAGATTTAAAAAGCATTGTTGAATTAGCACATTCACATGGCTTAGCCGTATTAGTTGACGAAGCGCATGGTGTACATATTCATTTCCATAACGAATTACCGATCTCTGCGATGCAAGCAGGGGCTGACATGGCTGCTACGAGCGTACATAAGCTTGGTGGCTCTATGACTCAAAGTTCCATTTTAAATGTAAGAGAAGGCATTGTGAATGTCCACAGAGTACAATCTGTACTAAGTATGCTAACAACTACTTCAACATCCTATTTATTACTTGCTTCACTAGATGTTGCGAGAAAGAGATTAGCAACTGTTGGTGAAGAATTACTAACTAATACTATTCGGCTAGCAAATAATGCTCGAAATAAAATTAATTCAATCAATGGTTTATATTGCCCTGGTTATGATTTAGTTGGTAAAGAGGCTACATTCAACTTTGATCCTACTAAAATATTAATCAGCGTAAAAAAACTGGGTATAACGGGCCATGACGTTGAAGTTTGGTTAAGAGAGCGATTTAATATTGAAGTTGAAATGTCTGATTTATATAATGTTCTTTGCATTTTAACACCTGGTGATAGTGAAGAAGACATTCAGCAGCTAATTCATGCACTTGAGGTATTAGTAACTGAATTTGACATCTCAGAGCGCAATACGAATTTAAACGTTGAGATCCCAACGATTCCAAATTTAGCAGTCTCTCCTAGGGATGCATTTTACTCTGAAACAGAATCTGTTCCACTTGAGGATTCTGTCGGTAGAATTATTGCTGAATTTGTAATGGTTTATCCACCTGGAATTCCAATCTTTTTACCTGGTGAAGAAATCACACTTGAAAATCTAGTTTATATTAAAAAGAATATTGAAGCAGGATTACCTGTTCAAGGTCCAGAAGACGAGGAATTATTAACGTTAAAAGTATTAAAATAACTACAGCTTTCATGAAGAAACTAGGAAATCAATCCTAGTTTTTTTGTATTGTAAATCACATCTAAATTATATAGGCATATGATAGGTAAGGTAATTATATTGATTTCGCACGAAAAAATTGTTTTTATGTTAGGATGTGAACTAATTGATAGTCGTGAATAATAAAATTGTTCATGCTTCATTAAAAAACAACGGAGATTCAAATAATAAACTTTACCAAGAAATATTATCTAATTTAACAAATAGTAAAAAGTCTCATATTTATAAATCTAACCGTGAATTATCTTTTGATTTGACACTTAGAACTTATATACTTCAGGCTTCTAAAGATTTATTAACAAGCGGCATGCAATTTAGGGTTTTTAGAAGAGCATATTGTAATCCTATGTTTTGGATTCGTACACCAATGGGAGGATTTAGACTTAGGCCAGGCATAAGAGCTTCCATGGGAATTTATGATATTTTTCGCAACGGACAATTTTACGCAACAGAATGTGCAACTGCAATTATAATGTTATTTTATAAAGCCCTTCTAGATCTTTATGGCTATGAAATTTTTGATCAACTATTCGATAACGGATTTTACTTATACACTTGGAATTACGAACCTAAGTTAGCAATTTTAACGGCTGAAGTTGATCGTCCAGCTCCAGGAGACGTTGTTTATATTAAAAATCCTCAAGTTGACCCAATGACTCCAGAATGGCAAGGAGAAAACACTGTAACTATGGGAAGTAATTATTATTATGGTCACGGTATCGGAATACGTTCAATACAAGAGATTATTTTCCATTTAAATATGCATAGATATCCTTTTGCGATGGTTTCTGCTTTTTTAACAAATTTAAATACTAGAATTGACTCGAACGAAATGGCTCAATATTTAAAGGATAATTCAAAATTGATACCAGTTACAACGAGCGAAGCTTCATCCGACGTTATTACTGCAAGAATTGGCGATCAAACTCAAATTGCATAAAGATAAAAGTGGATGATTCTTAATTGAGTCTCCCTTTTTTTGTTCATTTATTAAAAACATAAAAAACCACAAGGAAAAACGATTCCCTTGTGGAATTTCTCATTTATAGATGTCTATAGATATTCTCTTAGACTTTAAGTTTTTATTTATTAATTATAATTAGCAAACTTCATTATCAGTTGGTTCACAATCTTCACAGTTTTTAACGTAAAGAGTTGTTACTTTTTCATCCTCGAAATGACCTACTGTTTTTTCACAACATTTACATACGAACGTTCCCATCTTTGTAACCCCTTTCATAATGTTGTATCAATTAACTAACTTCATTATAATGTGTTATACTTATTTACGCAAGTGGTAAATAAGTATAACTTAAATTTTCTAATACTAGATTATTCAAGGGATTATATAAGGTGACCGCTATTCAATTAGTATAACACATTTATTTTCTATTCATAGCTCTCTTCTATACTTGGTGATGGTAACCAGTCAGCTAAATATTCAGCGAGCTCCATTGCCTCTTCCTCAGTTTTTAGTTTACATAAAAATTTCAATTGATTTGGAAATGAAACATCCTGTCGATCTAATACAATGCATTGTCTAGACTGCATGCAGATGACGAGCGGCTTACCAAAGAACATGTTCGTATATACAATACCAATATCGTATCTTGTATCGTTCGTAACGAAGCCAACAAATCGGACTCTTACATTTTCATGATCATCATATAATTTCTCAAACATTGTTTCACCCACTCCTCCGTTTTAGTATTGTAAGTTAATACATATGAAGAAAAAATTAAATTCATACCGAATACTTGTCTAAAAATTTGAAATAATGTTATGATAAAAAAGATTAAAAGTGATGTTTTTCATAAAAACATCTTAGGGGGAAATTTTAAAAATGGTTCAACAAGCTACCATTCAATTAGTTGATAAATCAAAATTCCAAGAAGCAAATTTAGATTTAATAAATAATTTAATAAATGATTACATACAATCTTCAACTAAGATCGGTCAACAAGTTGACTGGAATTATGAAAGGGTTTCCTTTCCTTACACTATTTCAAATAAAAAATTAGATGATCAAGATGCACTTTATTTACAGAGCAATGATTCTCGTTATAAACATTTTGTTGTTTCAATTCAAGATGATAAAAATATCGTGATTACACTGTTACCAAACTCAACATATGGTGATAAAGGCAAAGCAAATGAGCTATGTAGATATTTAGCTCAAAAAATTGAAGCAAAGCTTGAATTATTTAACAATCGAATCATGTATTTTTACAAACGATAATTTAAAATAAATTTGCGATAGCCTGACAAAAGAAAAATATCGAAGCATAAAAGCAAGTAATAATAATACTTGCTTTTCTTGTGTTTCCAACGTATTTTGCAATTAAATAAAGCTGGTAAAAGAATACTAGAAACAATATGACTTTAGAATATATTTGATCCCTTTTCGACAAGAATAAAACAAATGAAAATCCTACCCAAAATAGTTGATGAATCATTAATACTATTAGTTGTTTTCGCATCAATTCTCCCGCCAATCAATCATCAAATACTAGAAAGTTTGTTTTTTAAACGTTATGCGAGACATGCCTTAATCATGCAAAAAAACCTCCTACCAAATAGGAGGTTACGGACAATCTTTTTATTCGTTATTTTGCTAGTACTCAGCTTTAAATGCATCAATAGTTAACCTAACTCAAAACTAACTAAATAAGGCGCATTAAATATGTTAGGAGCGTATTTAAAAGCAATCAAAAGCATATAAAATTCCCGTACTAAGAATTTTTTTGTATATTTGTCCACTTTCAAAGTGTACAAGCCTGCATATGAATATGATATAGCATGACTAAAATAGGAAGTGATGCCTATGTCTGAAGAAGAAAAATTAAAAAAAATCGAAAAAGATATAAAAAAAATTAATAAACAATTAGATATAATCGCTGAGAACATTGCTTTTAACCAGATTCTACTAAGCAATATTGCTCAGAATTTCCCACCACCTCTTAGCTTTCATAGCGGCTTTAGCTGTAGAAGAATCACACTTGAAGGCATTATTGGTATTGAAACTGGTGTTAATTCAGCTACGAAAGAAATTTTTGTTGGGCTGGTTATTGCTGGTGCATCATTAGGCGGAGTTGTTCTAAGTGGCTCAAATCCTAGAGCAGTACTAGGTGGAGAGATTTATATTGCAAAAGCAGAACTGATTTTAGAATTTGCGATCTAAAATAATTTACCTGTACTTTATCTAAGTGGAGAAGCATGTATCGGACCAGATTTCCTTGACTTACGAACATGAACGAGACTATCTCGCACAAGAATTGAATTTTAACTAAATTACTTTTTTAAAAATAATACGCACGTTTCGAATATAAAAAGACCTTCAATTAATGAAGGTCTTCTTTATTTATATCATTTTTTAACGAAGCATTATTTAAGAACGTGGATTGGATGACCCATCGCTAATTCTGCAGCTTCCATTGAGATTTCACCTAATGTTGGGTGAGCATGAATTGTTTGAGCAATATCCTCAACGCTCATGCAAGCTTCAATTGCAAGACCAAGCTCAGAAATGATATCTGATGCATTTACACCTGCAACTTGAGCACCAACTAGTACTCCATCTTCTTTACGAGAAACTAATTGTACGAATCCTTCAGTTGAATTTAGAGATAATGCGCGACCATTTCCACCGAATGGGAATTTTGCTACACTAACAGCTAATCCTTCTTCATCTGCTTGTTTTTTAGTATAACCAACAGTTGCTAATTCTGGATCAGTAAATACTACTGCAGGGATTGCTAAGTATTCGATTTGACTTGACATACCACTGATTGCCTCAGCAGCAACTTTACCTTCATAAGAAGCTTTGTGTGCTAATGGAGGACCAGCAATTACATCACCAATTGCGTAAATATTATTAATTGTTGTACGAGCTTGTTTATCAGTAGTAATAACACCACGTTCGTTAATTTCAACACCAACATTTTCTAAGCCCATGTCACGAGAGTTCGGGAAACGTCCAACTGTTACTAATACGTAATCAGCTTCGATTTCTTTCATTTCGCCATTTGTTTCGAATTTAACTGTAACGCCATCAGCAGTTTCTTCAACGCCTTTACCGAACGCTTTCGTTACGATATCTACATTACCTTTTTTCTTTAATCCACGTTTAACAATTGAACTCATAGATTTTTCGAAACCATTTAAGATTTCGTCACCAGCTTCAAGAATTGTTACGTGTGTACCAAAGTTAGCATAAGCAGTACCTAATTCCATACCAATATAGCCGCCACCAATAACAACTAATTTTTTTGGAATTTCAGGTAAGTTTAATGCTCCAGTTGAATCGATTACACGGTTGCTCCATTTGAAACCAGGGATTTCGATTGGAGTTGAACCTGTTGCGATGATCGCATTGTTAAAAGTATAAGTTTGAGCTGATTCTTCAGTAATTACACGAAGAGTGTTAGCATCATTAAAGTAAGCTTCACCTTTAATAACTTCAACTTTGTTACCTTTTAATAAACCAGCAACACCGCCAGTTAGTTTATTAACTACGCTGCTTTTCCAAGCTTGAACTTTTGTAAAATCAACTTTTACATTTTCTGCTGTAATACCGATGTCTTCAGAATGCTTAGCTGTTTCATAACGGTGTCCAGCTGTAATTAATGCTTTTGAAGGAATACAACCTACGTTTAAACATACCCCACCAAGATTACCTTTTTCAATAACAGCAACTTTTTGTCCAAGTTGTGCTGCACGAATTGCTGCAACATAACCACCAGGACCGGCACCGATAACGACCGTATCTAGTTCAATTGCAAAATCTCCTACTACCATTTATCTTACGCCTCCATTAATAATAATTCTGGATCATTTAATAATCGTTTAATATGGTTTAAAGCGTTTTGAGCAGTTGCACCATCAATCATACGGTGGTCAAAGCTTAATGATAACGCTAATACTGGAGCAACAACGATTTCTCCATTTAATACTACTGGTTTTTCAGCAATACGACCAATACCTAAAATAGCTACTTCAGGGTGGTTAATTACTGGAGTAAACCATTGTCCACCAGCTGAACCGATATTTGAAATTGTACATGAAGCACCTTTCATTTCTGCAGCAGCTAATTTACCGTCACGAGCTTTTGTAGCTAACTCATTAATTTCAGCAGAAATAGAGAAGATAGCTTTACGATCAGCATCTTTAACGACTGGTACTAATAAACCTTTATCAGTATCTGCAGCAATACCAATGTTATAGTAATGCTTGTGGATGATTTCGTTAGTAGCATCATCAATTGATGTATTTAACGCTGGGAATTTACGTAATGCTGAAGTTAAAGCTTTAACTACGTAAGGTAAGAATGTTAATTTGATACCTTGTGCAGCAGCAACTTCTTTGTATTTTTTACGGCTAGCAACTAGTTTCGTTACATCTACTTCATCCATTAATGTTACGTGAGGAGCAGTATGTTTAGAGTTAACCATTGCTTTAGCGATTGCTTTACGAATTCCACTCATTTTTTCACGAGTTTCAGGATATGCTCCTTCTGGAATTGGCATTGCTTTAGGAGCTTCTTGTGCAGCAGCTGGAGCTTCAGTTACAACTTCAACAGCAACTTCTGTTTGTGCTGCAGCAGCTGGTGCTACTCCACCTAATAAGAATGCATCTACGTCTTGTTTTGTTACACGGCCATTTTTACCTGAACCTGGTACAATACGTAAATCTACGTTTTTCTCACGAGCATATTTACGTACAGATGGCATTGCAATTACATGAGCTTTTGGTTCAATTGCAGCAACAGGTGATAGTGGTGCAGCATCTGTTTTTGGTTCACTTTGCTCATAAGATTCTTGTACTTTTGCTTGAACTGCTTCAGCAGCTTCTGGTACTGGAGTAGTAGTTGGAGCTTCTTCAGCATGTTGTCCTTTGAAGCTAATGTTTTCATATCCAGGTGCATCTAAACGTACTAATACGTCACCAACAACTGCAACTGTTCCTTCTGCTACTAATACTTCTAATACTTTCCCTTTTACAGGTGATGGAATTTCTACTACTGATTTATCGTTTTGAACTTCACAAATGATATCATCTTCATTTACTTCGTCGCCTGCTTTAATAAACCATTTTACAATTTCACCTTCGTGAATACCTTCACCGATATCTGGTAATCTAAATTCAAATAGACTTGCCACTGAGTTTGACACAGATTTCTACCTCCGAACAAAGTTAAATTAATTTTTTAAAATATTTTATCTATAATGTAAGAAAGGTATTGATGAATTTCATCAAATACCTTTCACTATTTTTTGTTATAAACTAAATTAGAAGTTTAAAACTTTTTGAATACCTTCAACTACATCTTTATGGTTTGGTAACCATACTGTTTCCGCTTCTGAGAATGGGTAAACAGTATCAGCTGCAGTAATACGTAAAACTGGTGCTTCTAATGAAAGGATACAACGATCATTAATTTCAGCAACAATATTTGCAGCAATACCAGCTTGTTTTTGTGCTTCTTGTACAACAACAGCACGGCCAGTTTTCTCAACAGATGCAACGATTGCATCAGTATCTAATGGATGAACAGTACGTAAGTCAACAACTTCTACTGATACGCCGGCTTTTTCTAATTCTTCAGCAGCTTTTAATGCAGCGTGAACCATTGCACCATAAGCAAATACTGATACATCTTTACCTTCACGTTTAACATCCGCTTTACCTAATTCGATTGTGTACTCGCCTTCAGGTACATCTTCACGGAATGAACGGTATAATTTCATGTGCTCTAAATAGATAACAGGGTCATTATCACGAATAGATGAAATTAAAAGACCTTTAGCATCTTTAGGTGTTGATGGAATAACTACTTTTAAACCAGGAGTTTGAGCCATTAATCCTTCTAGACTATCCGCGTGCATTTCTGGTGTATGAACCCCACCACCAAATGGTGAACGGAAAGTAATTGGTGAAGTAAAACGACCGCTTGTACGGTAACGCATACGTGCTGCTTGACCAGCGATTGAGTCAAAAATTTCGAATAAGAATCCGAAGAATTGGATTTCTGGTACTGGACGGAAGCCTTCAATTCCAAGACCGATTGCTAATCCACCGATTCCTGATTCAGCAAGTGGTGTATCGAATACACGCGCTTCACCGAATTCTGCTTGTAAACCTTCAGTTGCACGGAATACACCACCGTTTACTCCAACGTCTTCCCCGAATACTACTACAGTTGGATCGTTTTTCATTTCAACGCGTAATGCATCTGTGATAGCTTGAATCATTGTCATTTGCGCCATGACTTACTTCGACTCCTTCTCTTTGTAAATTGCATATTGCTCTTCTATATTACTTGTCATTGTTTCGAACATATTAGACATTAAGTGAGTAACTTTTTGTTTTGGCTCTTGGTCAGCAAGTTTGATCGCATCTTTAATTGCTTCTTTTGCTTCTTCGATAATTGCATTTTCTTCTTCTTCAGTCCAAAGACCTTTTTTCTCTAAGAACTTACGGAAACGAACGATTGGATCTTTTGCTTCCCACTCATTTTCAGTATCTTTTGTACGGTAACGAGTTGGGTCATCACCAGCCATTGTATGTGGTCCATAACGGAATGTTAATGTTTCAATTAATGTTGGACCTTCGCCATTTACTGCACGTTTACGAGCTTCTGATGTAGCTGCATAAACTGCTAATGGATCCATTCCATCAACTTGAATACCAGCAATACCTACTGCGATTGCTTTTTGAGCAATTGTTCTAGCTTTTGATTGCTTAGAAACTGGAGTTGAGATTGCGTATCTGTTATTTTGAACAACGAAAATCGCAGGAGCATTGTAAGCACCAGCAAAGTTCATACCCTCATAGAAATCACCTTGAGAAGATCCACCGTCACCTGTATATGTAATGGCAACAGATTTTTGGCCTTTCAACTTCATACCAAGTGCAACACCTGCAGCTTGAATAATTTGAGCACCAATAATAATTTGTGGGAAGATTGCATTTACATCTTCAGGAATTTGACTTCCTACTAAATGTCCACGTGACCATAAAAATGCTTTATATAATGGTAAACCGTGCCAGATCATTTGAGGTACATCACGGTAACCAGGTAAGATAAAGTCTTCTTTTTCAAGAGCAAATTGACTTGCTAATTGAGAAGCTTCTTGTCCTGCGGTAGGAGCATAGAAACCTAAACGACCTTGTCTGTTTAATGAAATTGAACGTTGGTCAAGAACACGAGTCCATACCATACGTTTCATTAATTCTTTTAATTGCACATCTGATAATTCAGGCATCGCTGCTTCATTAACGACTTCGCCCTCTTCATTTAAAATTTGAAGAGTTCCAACTGAATCACCAAATTGAAGCATTTGATCCATTAATTCAGAAACAGTTTGTGTATTCTTCATTTCTGTTGTTTCCTTTCCAGCTACTTTCTTCGTAGTAGTTGCCACTAAAACCCACACCCTTCTTTAATTATGGAGGATTTATTTTCTTTATCCATCATGTGTATTTTCTTAAGAGTAATTACAAGCAACTTGTACTTATAATTAAAATCTGTACTTATACTATTTGTGTATTACACTAGTACAACATTGAACACTAGTACAGTTTATAACACGTTCATAAACTCGTCAAATATTTTGTTGTATTATTTTATTCATGATTTTTCGGAAAATTTGTCACAAAATTTTCACCCTGTACTACCTTTGAAACAGCAATCTGTTATACAATAACAGAAACTCTTTTAAATTATACTCAAATAGCTAATAAAGGTTTTTTTTTATCATAAATTTCAAACTGTACTACAACGATTTTTGTTTAGTAATTCTAGTCCCAATGTGTTATTTACCATATTTTTCATATATGTCTTTTTGTAAATTATTTAATTTTTGAGTATAAAGATTTAATTGATCATTATATTTAATGACATCTTTATAAATGTGATTTGTATCCTTTGTCTCACTCTTTACATTTTTTAAATCAACTTTTTTCTGCGATAATAAGTTATAAATTGAAAGATCCGTTTCCATTGCATCTTTATATTTTGAATTCAATTTATCGTATAAGTCGGTTCTTTCTCTCCATGTTTTTATAAAGTTATTAACTTCATTTCGAAACTGTTCATCCTTCGTTTCAATATTTATTGTTTGAAGTTCTTTAATTTTTATGTCTATATCGTGAATTAATTTTGACTCCTCTATAACTCGTTCTTTCCGTTCATTTAACAAATTGATTGCTTGTTTAGCCGCCTCTTGTCTTTTATTTACTTCGCTGATTTTATATAAATAAATTTTTTCATAATACTCCAATTCTTTTACTTCTAGTTTTTGTATACCTTCTCCAGATTTTTGAAATTTCTGTTCCATTTCTGCAATTTGAGCTAGTTGATTTATGACTAAATTCTTTTGTTTTACTTGAGAAGTACAACCCGAACAAAAGATAAAGAGTATGCTTATTACAAGAAATAGAGTATTGAATTTTTTATACATAATTTCACCCAATTTTTTTTCATTATTATTTCCATGTTGCATCTTTTCAGACTTTTTATACGTCCTAAAAAATAATCTGGTCACATACCCACACACTTTATGTAGTTTTTCATAATTTGTAGTATCCGCTATATGCGGAAACAGTTTAAAGGGAGGTTATTATATGTACGGTTACGGATACGGTGGAGGAAAAGGTGGATACCCTGGATATGGTTACGGCGGCGGATGTGGATGCGGTTACGGCGGTTTCGCATTAATCGTTGTTCTATTCATTTTATTAATTATCGTTGGTGCAGCTTTCGTTTTATAATTCACACTAGTAAGCCTCTATTATTAATGTATAACCACAAACTTTAAGGAGCGATATTTTATCGCTCCTTTTTCCATTCTATTGGCTTGTGACTGACAATTTAAAAAAGATTTGTTAGACTAAATTAATAATACTAGTGAATAGTACATACTTATATTTAGGAAATATTAAGACAGGAGTGAAATTCATTTGATTACAATGAAAGATATAATTCGAGAAGGCGATCCTAGATTAAGGGAAATCTCGAGTGAAGTAAGCTTACCTCCATCCACTGAGGATATTAATTTAGCTAATTCATTATTAGAATATGTTATAAATAGTCAAAATCCAGAAATATCTGCCGAATACGGTCTACGATCAGGTATCGGATTAGCTGCACCACAAATTGGAATTCTTAAAAGAGCCATAGGTGTTCATGTTACTGACTTACAAGGTAATTTATTTAGTTATGCATTATTAAATCCTAAAATTGTCAGTCATTCTGTTGAGGAAGTTTATTTATCAGGTGGTGAAGGTTGCTTATCTGTTGATCGTGATGTTCCTGGATATGTTCCACGTTACGCAAGAATAACAGTAACTGGCTATGACACGAGATTAGGAGAAGTAAAAATCCGTTTAAAAGGTTTACCAGCAATTTGCTTCCAGCATGAAATTGACCATCTAAATGGAGTAATGTTTTATGATCGTATTAATAAAACAAATCCTTTTTCTCCTCCAGAAGGAGCTTCACCTTTAGAGAGAAAATAAAAAAGAGCGATTGGAAAACCAATCGCTCTTTCTTATTAAAGAAGTCCGGCCCATTTTAAACCGTTTAAAATTCCATCTTCATCAACATTCGTTGTAATATGATTTGCTAATTTTTTAAGTGGATCTACTGCATTACCCATGGCAATCCCCGTACCAACTTTTTCGATCATTTCTAAATCATTTAATCCGTCACCAAATGCGATTACATTTTGCATATCAAATCCAAGGTGGTTTACCATTTGAAGTATTCCATTCGCTTTAGAACCTCCAACTGGTAAGACATCTGACGAATACTCATGCCAGCGAATAAAATTAAAATCATTAAATCCATCGGTTAATGATGGCTCTTGATGCTCTTCACAGAACAGTAAAACTTGGTAAATTTCACGATTATAATAAAAATCATGCTGAACTTCAGGATGTTGCATTCTAATCGATGTCATTGCTTCTTTTATATGAGGATGTGAATCAATTGACGCTCTCATTGTCTCATTATTTAAATAAATAAGCGGAATACCTAGTTCTTTTGCTTTTTGAGTAAATTGGTGAAGTTGTTCTGGATGTAGGGCATGTTTGTGAATAGCTTCACCTTCAAATTCAGCATATTGCCCATTTAAACTTACAAAACCATTTATATTTAACTCTTCACGAATTTCTTTAAACATGAATGGTGCACGACCAGTTGCAATCGCTACGTGGATATCTTTATTTTGAAGTTCCGAAATTGCGTTCTTTGTACTTTCCGGAATTACTTTATCATGATTTAAAATCGTTCCATCAATATCAAAAAAAACGATTGGTTTAGTCATATTATTCTCTCCTCACTAAGACGCTGCATTTGCTTTTGAGTTATTCATTTTTGATTTCTGTTTACTATTCGTAATAAATACTCCAAGAAGTACGATTAATAGCCCCAAAATCATTTTAAAAGATAAAGGTTCGTTTAAAAAGAAAAATCCCCAAATAGAAGCAAATACAGGTACTATATAAGTAACCATTGTTGCAAATTCTGCACTTCCCTCTTTAACCATATAATAAAATAATAAATATGCCAACCCCGAACATATAACGCCTAGTCCAAACACGCCACTAAAAACTTCAAAATTAACAAATGGTTTTAAAGTCCCCTTTCCTAAAACGACCATATAAAAAAAGCCGAATACACCAGAAATACCTAAGGTTAAAAATGAAACAATCATTACATCAATTTTTTGTAAATACTTTTTAGTTAAATGTGAACCAAGTCCATAACAAAAAGTAACAAATAACATTAATATTGAATAAATTATATTATCGGAGAAAATTGTTGATGGATTAAGATTCATCATAATCATAACTCCAACGATCCCTATCATAAGTCCAATCCATTGTTTTCTATGAATTTTTTGAGAAAAGAAAAAATATCCAATAATAAGTGTTGCAATTGGCGTAAAAGCATTTAATACTGCCGCTTCATTACTTTGTAGATGGGTCTCACTAAAAGAAAGAAAAAGCCACGGTATTGCATGATTAAATAATGAGATGACAATAATTAAACCCATTTTCGGTAAATTTTTATAATCAATCTTTACCCTTTTAATTAACATAATAATTAATAATGTCATAGCACCAAAGAAACAGCGATAAAATACAATTGCTTCTGGCCCTATATCATTTAAAAGGAGCTTAATAAATAAAAAAGATGTACTCCAAATAATACTTAATAAAAACAAAGCTGCATATAACTTCTTCACATTCCTCTCCCCTTAACTTTAAGATACCCTCTATTTTAACTGCTTTTCTGATTATATTGAATGAAAATGTTTTTTCGATCAATACTACACATAAATATACTATGTCCGTGTTCTCTACATATAAGTTTAATTTCATGTCTAGGAGGTAAAACTAATGTTACGTAAACTTAGAAAAAAATTAAAAAAACGGCTAAAACAATTTTTGAAAAAGAAGAAATATATCTCAATAATTTCAAATTTTTTTTTAAAATGACCGTATTTTAGTTAATCTTCAATAAAAAGAATGAAAATATATAGAAAATCACTTATAATATTGAGAAGATAGTGATTTGACAAGGAGAGATTTAAATGATTTTTAAAGTATACTATCAGGAATTACCATTAGAGGTACCTGTAAGAGAAAAAACTAAAACAGTTTATGTAGAAGCAGATAGTGAAAGAGAAGTTCGTGCGAAATTATTACCTTTCAATTATAATATTGAACTTGTTCAAGCTTTAACCGGTGCTCATCTTGAATTCGAAAAACAAAGTGAAAGCTTTAAAATTTTGGAGCTAGCGTAATTTATGAAATTTCTTAAAAATGATCAAGCTGCCGTATTCGCACTAGGTGGCTTAGGGGAAATTGGTAAAAATACATACGCAGTACAATATCAAGATGAAATTATATTAATAGATGCCGGAATCAAGTTCCCTGAAGATGAGCTACTAGGGATAGACTATGTTATACCTGATTATTCCTACTTAGTTCGAAATGAGGAAAAAATTAAAGGTTTATTTATCACTCACGGACATGAAGACCACATTGGTGGTATTCCATATTTATTAAGAGAATTAAATATTCCAATTTATGGTGGTAAACTTGCTCTTGGCTTAATTAAAAATAAACTAGAAGAGCACGGTCTTTTAAGAAAAGCTAAATTAATTGAAATAAAAGAAGACGACATCATTAAATTTAGAAAAACTAGCGTAACTTTTTATCGTACTACTCACAGTATTCCAGATTGTTACGGAATTGTTGTCAAAACACCTCAAGGACAAGTCGTTCATACAGGTGACTTTAAATTCGACTTTACACCAGTCGGAGAAACAGCTAATTTAACAAAAATGGCTGAGATTGGTAAGGAAGGCGTTTTATGTCTACTTTCTGACAGTACAAATAGTGAGGTTTCACATTTTACAATGTCTGAAAGAAAAGTTGGAGACACGATTAATGACATTTTCCGTAAAGTAGACGGTCGAATAATTTTTGCAACATTTGCTTCAAACATTCATCGTCTCCAGCAAGTAGTTGAAGCTGCTATTGCAACTGGACGTAAAATTGCTGTTTTTGGTAGAAGTATGGAAGCAAATATCGAGATCGGTCATGACCTAGGTTATATCAAATGTCCTAAGGATACATTTATTGATGCATCTCAAATTAATCGTATTCCGGCTAACCAATTAGTCATTTTATGTACAGGTAGTCAAGGTGAGCCTATGGCTGCATTATCACGTATAGCAAATGGTACACATCGTCAAATTCAAATTATTCCTGGAGATACTGTAGTATTTTCTTCTTCACCAATTCCAGGTAATACAATGAGCGTAAATCGTACAATTAACTTACTATATCGTGCTGGTGCTGAAGTAATTCACGGCTCATTAAATGATATTCATACTAGTGGTCATGGTGGTCAAGAAGAGCAAAAATTAATGCTTAGACTGATGAAACCTAAATATTTTATGCCGATTCACGGTGAATATAGAATGCAGCGCATGCATGCTAAGCTTGCTATGGACTGTGGAGTACCTGAAGAAAACTGCTTTATCATGGATAATGGTGAAGTTTTAGCTCTTCGTGCAGATGAGGCTATGGTTGCAGGAAAAGTACCTTCTGGTAATGTTTATATTGATGGAAGCGGTATCGGGGATATTGGTAATATCGTTTTAAGAGACCGTAGAATTTTATCTGAAGAAGGTCTTGTAATCGTTGTCGTAAGCATCGATATGAAAGAATTTAAAATCTCAGCAGGACCAGATATCATTTCACGCGGTTTCGTTTATATGAGAGAAAGTGGCGATTTAATAAATGAAGCGCAAGCAATGATTTCTACTCATTTAAACAAAATCATGGAACGTAAAACTTCTCAATGGTCAGAAATAAAAAATGAAATTACTGATACTTTATCACCTTTCTTATACGAAAAAACAAAACGTAAACCAATGATTCTCCCAATTATTATGGAAGTTTAATCATTAGTACACGTTAATAGGGCGATCTCAAAAGTCAAAATACTTTTGAGATCGCCCTATTTTTATAAAAAAGCTCTGTTAAATTTAAATGTTGATTTTTGAACTAAAAAAGTTATCTAATTAGATAACCTTAGGAACTCTTATACAACTAATGCAATGCGTTAGCCATCCATGAATCCTCAGATTCACAACCGTGAATGGAAGTTTATATCGTACTCCCATGGTAGTTCAATAAGGAATTAACAACTACTAAACCCAAAAATAAATTTAAAATGATGACGATTCTTTTTTATTCGTTTAAAGCCTTCTATAGAGTCAATTATTATAACTGTTTTAGCTAGCCAAATTCTTATATATAAAGAATTAATTTTTACGGGTCCAATAATTCCCTTTTCTTCAAATTCAGTCCCATCTTCTAATTCTGTTTCTGTCCTAACTAACCATGTATTACCGATTCCAAACTCAATAAATTTCAAACAAAACTTTCCCCTTTTTAAAAGACAAGGTATACAACTATTGCATGCTTTAGTTGCATTAGAAAAATTGAATGCTCTATTTAAATCCCCAAATGATATAAATAAAAATTACCTTCTGATAATTTCTCTGCCATTGCTATCATTTTTTCTATTTTGTTAATTAATTCGTCTCGATTGATGATTAACTTTTCAAGTTCTCCATCTTCATCATCTTCCCCATAAACAAAATTACCTCTAAGTTTTAACACTTTGGGTCCATTTCTAAATAAGTCTTTCCATGAAGTAAATATTGCAATTATCTTTTCTGAAGACTGTTGTTCAAATAGAGTCTCTCCATAATAATTAAGTCCTTTTCTATTCAGGTTCCCACTAGTTGATGGATTTTTACTAGGTATCCAATTTAAAGAGTCCATTATATATTGGATAATATCATCATGTATTCTAACGCTTTCAATTACATTCTTGTTTTTTCTTAATTTCCAAATTTGGTTTACGTTAATTGTATCTGGAATAAGATAAAATTCATGCTCTAACCCCATTAATTCCTCCTAAAAATATTCTTTTTGTTAATTACATAATACCATTTCTTATTCCACTTAGTTGCATAAGTAAATCATCAATCTGCTTTAACAAAGTCTATAAAAAAAAACCACAGAATTCATAAATTCGTGGTTTTCCATAATAATAAGTTCTTATCTTCTTATTAATCTTCAAAGTCATTTTTTTCACTACTTTTTAAAAACACTTTCATAAAGAAAGGTTTATTAAGAACTAAAAATATAAAATACACAGTAAATAAGATAAAAAATACAACAAACAGTATAATTAGCACGATTGCTAAACTACTCTTAGCGAAACTTGTTTCGATTCTTAGATAAGGATATAAGATAAATGGTAGATGACTTATTCCATACCCAAAAAATGCGAAGAAATATTGCAATAATACTAATATAAATGCTAAACCATATCTTTTCCTTTTTATCACAAAATAAATTGCTATACAAAAGCAAATCAAAGATATAAGGAAGAATTCCCATACATTATGCATTCGATCAAAATGAACTTTATTATGTAATTTCATTGACAAAAATACAATGATACTTGAAATAATAGTTGGTAATGACCACACTAGTACATACTTTCTTAATTTAATTTCCGACTCTGTATCATTGATCAGTTTTGCAGAATAAATTAAAAACATTGCACTAATAAATAGAACTGAACATACAGCCAAAAGCATAACGGATAGTGAATAAGAATTCGTAATTAATTTAAATGGATAAAATCGTATATCTGTTCCATTCTCGATAATAAATCCACCTTCAGAAATTGTTAAAACAGTCGATAATGTAACAGGTATTAATAGACTTGTCGCCCCATACAAAATTAAAAAGAACTTACTCCTATTTCCTCCGTATTGTTGAAAAGTATAAAACGATCCCCTAATTGCTAAAAAAATCATCGCTACACTACCTGGAACTAATAGTGGAACACCATAATAATATGCTACCCTCGGGAATATACCAACTACTCCTACAAAGAAAAAAATGAAAAATAATGTAGCCAGCTCCCAAATAGATGAAAGATGTCGATTTATTATGCCAATTAATTTTGGTTCTTCTTTAGTTGTAATCGTATAAAACGCATAAAAACCTGCACCAAAATCAATTGAAGCAATAATCATGTAGGCATATAAAAACAACCATAAGATAAAGATTGCGATTGTTTGAATCTCCAAACTTTTTTCCTCCTACAGAATGATTCCTTAAACTAAAGATTAGTTTTCTTTAATTATACCTATAAAATACACTTTCTACTAGTTTCAAGATGAAGAATGCGGAAATACAAAAAGAGACTTTTAAAAAAAGTCTCTTCAGACTGTTGACAAACGCTTGCTTTCTTCGTTGCTTCGCCTGTCTGCGGTGCTCATTACCGTCTAGGGTAACTCCGCTCCTCACCAGGCTTCGCGCCTCGAAAGACAAGCGCTTGCAATCAGTCTGAAACTCAAGTTTTTTGTACTTTGTCTAAATAAAAAAAGAGACTTTTTAAAAAAAGTCTCTTAAGTGATGATCGATTCTAAAAATTATTCTACTTTTGCCGCTTCATCTAGTACTCGATTAACACGTTTTTCTAACATTGGCATTCCGCCTTCTCCAGCTTGGAAGTGGCGTAATACACCTGTTTTATCAAATACGTAATATGATGGTACATATTTATTTTCAAAAGCATCTGTAATTGTATGTTGGTTATCAACTAAAATTGTTTGTGTAATACCGTGTTCTTCTGCAACTTCTTTAATTTTATCAATTTCTAAATCATCTTCAGATCTTGGCATATGAACACTTACTACATTTAATCGATCTTTATATTCATCTCTAAAAGCATTAATATTTGGCATTGCTACTTTACATAAATGGCAACTAACAGACCAAAAATGAATTAATGTTGGTTTGTCACCGATTAGGTTTTCTTTTTGAATTTCTCCATTTAATACTGTTGTTGCACCATCTAATTCAGGCATTGGTGAGCGAAGTCTCATTTTATAGTCCTCCTACTTGTTTCATTAGCTCTAAGTGAGCTTGTTCTACTATTGGTGTTTGTCAAGTTACAGGCGTTAGAGCAAACGCCTTTCACTTTTCGTTTTGTCTAGCTCCAGGCGTTAGACCCTCGAGGTCATAAGTCAATGACCGATAAAAGTAAAAACCAACTTTTCTCGGCCCTTGCCTTATGCTTGTCGGGTCTTTAACAAACGCCTTCCACTTTTCGTTATTGTGTTTAAAAAGGCCTAACTATGAGTTAGACCTTTGACATTAATTCTTAATTGTTTAGAATTATAGAGTTGCTTGACCTGGTTTCCAGTTAGCTGGGCAAAGTCCACCAGTTTGTAAAGCTTGAAGTACACGTAAAACTTCATCAACTTCACGACCGATATTGTTGTGGTGTACTACTTGGTACATTAATTCACCCTCTGGGCTGATGATGAATAATCCACGTAATGCAATACCTTCTTCTTCAATTAATACGCCATAGTCACGAGAAATAGCGTGGTTTGTATCTGCACCTAATGCATATTTTAATTGACCTAAGCCATTATCTTTACGATCAGTGTTGATCCATGCTAAGTGAGTGTGAATTGTATCTGTAGAAACACCTACAACTTCTGCATCAAGATCTTCAAACTCGTCGTAACGATCAGAGATTGCTATGATTTCAGTTGGACATACAAAAGTGAAGTCCATTGGATAGAAATATAAAACTGTCCATTTATCGTTTTTCATGTTTTCTTCTAAGCTTACTTTACCAAATTCTTTATTTGCTAAAACTGCTTCCATTTCAAAGCGTGGTGCTTGTTTTCCTACTAAACGTTCTGCCATCGTTATTACCTCCAATATTTATGTAACTATTTATCATACAAGTGATATTATAGTAAACTACTTATTTAAAGTCAATATTAATTTATAATTATTATTAACTGAAAATCATTTTCATTATTACTTTTTCATAAAGTCAGAAATAAATCGAATCATTAAAGGGATTACATTTTCATCTGGGTTTAATTTTTGGTTATGGAGTCCGAATTCCGAATTTACGCCAATCCAAAACATTAGGCCTGGAATTTCTTTTGTCATATAACCAAAATCTTCACCTGTCATTGCAACATTGCAAAGAACGGCCTCAATACCGTCATATTGTTTCGCAAAATTAATGAATTCATTCGTCAACGATTCATCGTTTATTACTCCATAGTAATTACTTCCAAAATCTACTTCTATTTTACACTGAAAACTCTCTTGAAATCCATTCACAAGACTTTCAATTCTATTTTTTAATTTTAGCATCGCTTCTTCACTTAACGCTCGCATCGTACCTTCTATTCGAACATGATCTGCAATAACATTTTGAACTGTACCACCAGTTATTTTTCCAATCGTAATGACAGCGCTGTCTAGTGGATTTACATTTCTTGATACAACGGATTGTACTTGAGTAATAAAATGACTTGATGCAACAATCATATCATTCGTTAAATGAGGGAAAGCTGCATGACCGCTTAAGCCATGAAAATCAATAAAAAGCTCTGATGTATGAGCAAATAACATACCAGGTTTTGTTGCAATTGTACCAACGGGATATTCAGGTGCTATGTGTAAACCATAAATTACATCTGGTTTAAATGGTTTAAATTCTTCACTTTTAAGTAAGGGTTCCGCTCCACCTGGACCTTCCTCTGCTGGTTGAAAAATAAATACGACATCGTCATTTATTGGCTCATTAACAACATTAGTAAGAACACCAAGCGCAATGCTCATATGTACATCATGACCACAGGCATGCATATTGCCTTCATGAATCGATGAAAACTCTAATCCTGTATTTTCTTTCATTGGTAATCCATCAATGTCTGTACGGTAACCAATCGTTTTAGTAGATTTTAACCCTTTTACTCGAACGAAAATACCTGTTCTCCATGTATCAATTACCATTCTTTCTTGATCTAAACTAGATAAATAATCTAGTAAATAAGCTTGTGTTTTGAATTCTTGAAATCCAAGTTCGGGGATTAAATGTAAATCCCGTCTAATTTTAATAAATGAATCCATTTTAACTCCTCCAAAAAAAGCGTAGAAATATAAATTCTACGCTTCAGACTGACTACCAAACGAGTGCTTTCTTCGTTGTTTCGCCTGCTTTGATCTGTGCTCATTACCATCTAAAAGGTAACTCCACTCCTTATCAGACTTCACGCCTCGAAAGTCAAATGCTTGTAACTAGTCTGAACTCATATTTTAGTATAATGTCTATAAAGTAAGCGTAGAAAAATAAATTCTACGCTTACTTCTTGTTATTATTGATTTAGTTGACGTAAAGCCTGAATGATTTCAGTTTTTGAAATTGTTTTATCATCGATATCTTTGATTTTTCTAGCAGGAACACCTGCAACCACAGTATAAGGAGCAACGTCTTCAGTAACAATTGCACCTGCAGCTACTACTGCACCTTCACCAACTTTAATACCTTCTAAAACTACTGCATTAGCACCAATTAGTACATTGTCTTCAAGAATAACTGGGTTTGCTGATGGTGGCTCAATTACGCCAGCTAAAACAGCGCCAGCACCAACGTGACAGTTTTTACCTGTTGTAGCACGTCCACCAAGTACTGCGTTCATATCGATCATTGTACCTTCTCCGATTACAGCACCGATATTAATTACAGCACCCATCATAATAACTGAATTGTCACCAATTGTAACTTGATCACGAATAAACGCACCTGGCTCGATACGAGCTTTAATACCCTTAGCATCTAAAAGTGGAATTGCTGAATTACGACGATCTGATTCTACTACATAATCTTCTATGTATTCTTTTTGCTCTTCAAGGATTACTTTAACATCATCCCACTCACCAAATAAAACTCCTGAATTTTGAGAAATAAATGATTGAACTGATTCAGAAATAGTAAGCTTGTCTAATTGACCTTTTACATAAACCTTTACAGGTGTTTTTTTCGTGCTATTTGCGATAAATGCAATAATTTCATTTGCGTCCATTAATTTCATAATGAATTGCCCCCTTTATTATTATCAATAAGAATACTCTATCAAATCTAGTAAGGTACTAGCAACATTTTGTCGATTAATCTTTATTTTTTTTTTCGAATTGATTCTATAAATCCTTCTACTTGTTTTAATTTCATCGCATCTCGATTATAAAGTAAGTATGTATCACGATATAAACCTGATTGTTCTTTTGTAATTAACGGTGTTTTTATAATATTTTCATCACTAACATCATGCAATACAGAGGAAGGTAAGATCGCAAAGCCTAGACCATTCAATACAAATTGCTTACAAGTTTCAATTTGATCGACTACAATTTCATGTTTTGGTAATGAATTAAAATGTTCATACCACCATGACTGGATAAGCTGATAATAATTTGAATTACTTTTAAACTGAATAAATGGTCTTTGTATCGTTTTATATTCCTCAAGACTATGTTTTTTTGTATCAACTAATAATAATTCATCAGAAAAAAGTAATTCCTTTTCTCCAAACCAATTTTGGTTTCCTCGGACAATTGCTAGATGAACTTCATTTTCATATAAGCGATTTGTGATTTCACTACTCCAACCGGTAAAAAGTGAAACTTGTACTTCGGGATAGCTTGACACATATTTTTTTAAAACTGGTGGTAACCAGTATTGCGCAACTACAGATGAAACGGCAATCTTTAAAGTACCCGAAATATCGGATTTTAAAATTTGTAACTGCTCTAACATTGTTTGATATGTTTCTTCCATCTTTTTCGCGTAATTTAATATGATTTCCCCAGAAGCAGTAATAATTAATCCTTTTTGAGAACGAATAAACAGTTCACTACCAACCTGTTTCTCTAAATTTTGTAGCCTTTGACTTAAAGCTGGTTGAGAAACAAACAATCTCTCTGCTGCCTTCCTCATATTCTTCTCTTCAGACAAAGTAATTATTAAACGTATATCATCAATTTGCACATAATCCCCCCTTGCCTTTATTCATAAAAATTGGATTAGACTCTTCAACAATTCTTTTTCCTAAAAAACCAACATTAAAAAAGTAAGTCAATTTGATGATGACTTACTTTTTAATGGTTAATGCTTATTATATCTTCTCACATTTTTATTCAATTGTTTTAAAATCGCTCTACGAGTTAATATACCTTCAAAAGTATTATTAGCGTCAACCACACACACAAAAGGATGATCAACGACAGATTCAAGCCCTTTAGCGAGCGTATCAGTCGTTTTTAATAAAGGTATTTCAGTACCCATTACCTCTTCAACTTTCATATTACTTAAACGTTCAAATTCAATTCTTTCTAATCCAAGTATTCTGTCTAATATCATGGACGTACTAATTAAACCTAGCAACTGAAACTTCGGATTTAACACTGGAATTGAAGAATATCCAGATTTTGTAAGTACTAATAATGCATGCTCCAAACTGTTACCAATCTGCACATGAGCCACTTTTTCGCTTGAAATAATTACTTCTTCTACTTTATGTTCAAAAAATTGCGAACCATCAATACTAATCAAAAACATCGTCCCCCAATAGAAAAGCAAAAGTATTTAAAAATGGTAGAAATTATCTATTCATAAACAAACATCAAATAAATACACATACAACTTTGCTAATCATCTGTATGGAAAAAATCCTATACATTATTTTATTCAATTAAGGACTATGTCCCCATCCCTATATTATCAGATTTGCAACCCCTTTCCAATTTAACTTTTCTTAAAAATTTACTTATTTAACTATAACTATTCAAAAAACAAAAAAACGTTTAGATAAATAATTTATTATCTAAACGTTCATCTATATTTGTCTTCATAGTCCTAAATCCCTTAATTTTTGATATAAATGTATTAATCTTTCGTATTGATCCTCGCCTGCATCCATTAATCCATTTTCTATATCAGTTATCTGTGATGAAATGAGTTCAATTGCATAATTTTGTTTCATCACTGTGTCGACCAATAAAGATAATTCATCTTCTGTGAAATTTTGTTCACTTAGCATCCATCATCCCTCCTAATCCTCATTTTAATCAATGTTTATTTAGTTTAAACTTCTTATTTTGTAAATTTATTTGCATAACTAAATGCTGTATAAGAATCAGGTTTTATCTTAGGAATGATGCCCATGGCACTTACTTTAGATGTCATTTCTTGTATAAACTCTTTCGTTAGCCCCATCGTACCAATATCTAGATGAATTTCAAAACTAAAATTATTCGAATTAGCATTTTCATGAAGAGGACTAAAAATTTTTTCTAAATGAAAAGGTGATAATAAAAAAGCTATTTCCTGACTATACATAGTTTCTAGAAATATTTTCTCTTTTAAATTTCGGATTTTCTTGTGATGCCAACAAGTATGTAAACATCCCCAAGCGCCATTACCTACTCTATGCAAGTGAAGTGCTGTAATAAACTTAGTTCCATTACTATGAACTTGAGAATCTGTTCCAATGGAAAGTCGATATTGTTTATTAGGATCACTTTTTACAAAATGATATAGCCGATCAACTACATGATCAAAACTCATATTTCTCTCACTTACATTGTAAAATCGATACTGATCTTTATTCACGTATATGACCTCCCTTTTCATAACAATACATAATAATGTATTCATTAAGAATTGGGATTAGCACGACCTTACTATTTTGTAATAAAATATTTAAAAAAAAAAGAAAAAACAAGCTAAGCTTGTTTTTTCTTTTCTTATGAAATAATTTCGTATATTTCAATTGCTACCATATCGATATTATCGAATGGGAAAGTTTGTGGCTTTTCACCTTGTTGAAATACTTCTAATTCAAATGTTTCATTTTTCTCAGAATACTTTACGCTACACTTTCTTTCACCGTTAACTTCAAAATATCTTTGAGCAACCTCACCGTTCGTAGCTTGTTGTTTTAAACTTTCTAAGCGTTCTAAAATTCCTAATAATAAAGACATATTAGAACTCCTTTCTACCATGTGTCATTCCCTAAATATAGGTTTTACTTTCTTACAATTTCTATCCAAAAAACTTTTGATAGATTTCAGCTATGTAAGTGTCCATTAATAAGAATACTTGTATTTCAAGATAAATTCAAGAAAAATAGTCGTTTCAACTAAAAAACAAATTTCTTTATATACTATATTTTTCTATGTCATAATAGTTTTATACAATTGCTTTAAGAAAAAAATAAAAAAGGATGTCGGTTTATGAAGATCGAATTATTCACACAAGATGGATGCCCTCCTTGTGAATTTTTGAAAAATTATTTAAAAGAAATGAAAGTTTCTTATATTGAATATAACGTCTCTAAAGATGAAAATGCTAAAAAAAGAATGATGATTGAGTTAGATTCATTCTCAACACCTACTTTAATCATTGATGATGAGGTAATTAGAGGTGTTCAGATGGAGCAAATTGAAGCTGCATTACAAAAACGTTAATCCATTATCTATTCGCTTTCCTTTTCAAATTAAAAACACCTAAATGAACTATGACATTCATTTAGGTGTTTTTTATCAATCTATACTTCATTTGTTTTTAAGATTGTTTCAAGGACTTGTCCACAGGAATAGTTTCTCATTACCCAACTCCTATAAAATGAAAAACAAAAAACAAGACGGACGATGTAAAAAGAACTTTCGAAATAAGTCCTCTCAAATAAAATCCTCCCTCATCTGAACTTTTACTAATCGTATCATTATTATATTGAAATTTACCACACGAATCGTTCTTATCTTTTTTACATTAGTTGACAGAGAAAAACACTACTTTTATTTAAAATTAGGATTTATATATGAATTCGTCGATTTTTGATAAAATCAACTAAACCTTTATGTTCCAAAACAAGATTTTTTCTAGGTACTTTCTCCCTTTATCTAAATCAAATTTAATGTTAAAGTTAGATAATTTGTGTCAACTTTTCAATTTTCAAAAAACTTTTGAGCGATTAGGGAGTGTTATTATGGTGTTTCGTGGTTCAACGGTTTACAATCAAGATGATTTTTTTTCAGAATATATTCGACGAAAAAAAAGAGAAGATAGTCCTAACAATGCGATTGAAGGACCAATCATCAATGAACTAATTGGGAATGTTAAGCGAAAAAACATATTAGATTTAGGATGTGGTGACGCATCATTTGGTAAGGAACTTCTACTACTTGGTGCTAAAACCTATACAGGCATAGATGGGTCAGAGCACATGATTAAAGCAGCCTTGACCAATATAAAGGATACAGTAGGTACCGTCCATCATACTTCAATAGAGGATTATTATTTTCCTTCTAATTCATTTGAACTTGTCACTTCTAGATTTGTACTACACTATATTTCAAACATTGAGCTATTATTTCAAAAAATATTTAACAGCTTAAAAGAAAACGGCCATTTTGTATTTAGTGTTCAACACCCATTAACTACTGCCTCCTTTTTAAGTAAACAATCAGGAGATCGACGCGAAAATTGGATTGTAGACGATTACTTTCTAACTGGCGAAAGAAAAGAACCATGGATAAATAAAATAGTAATCAAATACCATCGCACAATTGAACAATATTTTAATCTTTTAAGAAAGACTGGATTTCGGATTGATCATTTGAAAGAAGGTACTCCACAACAAATACATTTTAAAAGCGAAGAAGAGTTTTTAAGAAGACAAAGAATACCAATCGTACTTGTTTTTTCTTGTTTTAAATAGAATAATTTTATTACCTTTATAACAAATACTGCACAGCAAAAAAATGACTGTCTTTTTTGAGGCGACAGTCATTTTCTGATTAAATCTTATAAGAGAGTCACTAAAAAAGTAACTCATTATGTTTAAATAAAAAATCATAACTTAAGTCAATATATAAATAGCTTCCATTATTCATTGGATAAGAAAACGTTCGAATCTTTTCACCGGTTTCAATATCTCTATACATATCAGATAATTGTCCCTGATCATTTGATTGCATTTTCAAAACGGTTTCTAAAAAATATGGCCTCCAGCTCCAGTTTCTACCTTTATACTTTTCTTGAAGCTCCCACTGCTCACCATTAACTTTAAACAAGTTAGCTGATTGCTGAAAACCATCCTCATCACAAATATACATCCTAAAACAAAAGGAATTTAATTCACTTGATATATTAATTAAAAATGAATTTAAATCCGCTCCTAATTTAAATTTATTAATTGCCGATTCAACTTTTTGTTGTATTAAATTAGTCATATCTCTTAGCGCAATTAATTTGTTCTTTTCGCCCCGAATATATTTTACGATATCATTCTTTAGTGGCTCACATTCATGATTTAACTGACTAATTGATGGTTGTGGTGTAAACAAGTATGCACCTTGATAGAATCTTCCACCATTTTTCCATGCATTTCTTAATTGAATTGAATCGATTATTCCATCGTAGTACATTGATGCCCCTACTTTTCTTGCCACATAAATTACGGAATTTAATAAATCTTGAAATGATGATGTATGAAGTTGTTGAACCATTTTAAAATCGATTTTAATGATATCTGGAGACAAAAACCGTAGTTTTTCTAAGTTAATTAACTTCTCATTTACGCTATTAATCGCAAATTTAATACCATATGTTTGATAATATGTAATTAAATTTTTTAGTTCTTTCTCAAAACCATAAAACAGTTGATGTTGAAGAATAATGACAGTTTTATTTAGTTGTATGCCCTTTTCTTCATATGATTGTAAAATCGATAAAAGATTTTCTGGATCATCTGAAAGAAGCGCTGAAGGGTGACGATTAATAAAAATACCACCATCGAATTTAGATTGTACAACTTCATCGAGAGCTTGAATTAAAATATGATTGTCAACCTCTAATAAGTAGTCATCTGGCACCAAATCATTTGCAAAGAAGAATTCAAGGCTGTGTAAATTTTCAAGTTTAAGTCTACCAACAACCTCAACTCCTACACAGTTTTGTGTATCGGCTCCATATATTGGTTGAAAATATGGTACGACTTTATCTAAGTTACTTATTACGTCTAAAGGATCCATTTTGAACCTCCTTCTAGAATGGGTATTGATGTAAGGACTGTCCTCCATCCATTGTAAAACAAGAACCATTAATATAACCAGCCTCATTTGAAAATAAATATGCACAAAGTCCCGCTATTTCTTCTGGAGTACCTAACCTGCCTAGTGGTACACTTTGTATTGTGCGATTTTCTAATTCCTCAGAAAGCCATAGTTTAGCCGCACCACCTGTCCGCTCAATAGGTCCAGGAGCAATCGCATTGACTCTAATTCCATATTTCCTCCCCCACTCAACGGCTAAAGTTCTGGTCATGGCAAGGACACCAGCTTTAGCTGATGCAGAATGAATAACTCCAGGACCCGCATCCCAAGCATATGTAGCAATTATATTTGTAATCGCTCCTTTAATTTTATGTTGTATCATATACCGTCCAACTTCAGAACTACAATAAAAGGTTCCATTTAAAACGATATTTATAACCGTGTTCCAACCGTTTACAGACAAATCCTCTGCAGCACAAATAAAATTACCTGCCGCATTATTTACTAAGAAGTCTATCGTTCCAAATGTTTGATCAACTTCATTTACCATATTTTTAATTAATTCAGGATCCCGTACATCCATAGCTATTGGTAATACTTGACAATCAAATTGTTCAATTTCTTCTTTTGCATGATTTAATTTTTCTAAATCTCTTCCAGCAATAACTACTTTTGCACCTTCTTTTGCAAAGCGCATAGCCATTGCTTTCCCCATACCACTAGAGCCACCAGTAACGATCACTACCTTATCCTTCACTCGTATCACTCCCTTTGTATTCTATAGTTTAACAACATTTTGTTATTTTGAGAATATTTTTAACAATTAAACTATTTAATATAGTATGCAGTATTTATTCCTTTAAAAAGGTCGGGGGACAATTGAAAATTAAACGAACATCATTTTTTTTACTATTAATTTGTACAATCTATTATTCAGTCTATGTTGAGCCAACTTCAATTCGAACTAAGCATTTAACCTTTTCAGACAATCGGTTAAATGCGAATACTACTATTAAATTAATACAAATCTCTGATACTCACTTTAATAATAAAAAAGATATCGAGCGATTTAAAAAGGTCGTAAATAATATAAACCAAATGAAGCCTGATTTTATTCTATTTACCGGAGATTTGGTTAGTGATATACGAAAGTTTTCTTACAAGCAAGAAGTTATTCAGCTTTTAAAAGAACTTAATCCAAAAATAGGAAAACTTGCAATATATGGTAACCATGATCATGGGGGTTATTTTACTGAACAATACGAAGAGCTGTTAACCCAAAGCAATTTTATATTATTAAAAAACGAAGAAAAAACTTATTTCGTTCAAAAACAAAAAGTTTCATTTATCGGTCTCGATGATTATATGCTAGGAAACAAACAATATAATGACGTTTTAGAACGAATTCAAAAACATAGTTATACAATTGTTCTAGCACATGAACCTGACATTGCTGATTTGACGAAAAACTATCCGATCAATCTTCAACTCTCTGGCCATAGCCATGGCGGACAAATTTATTTACCTTTATATAAGTCCTTTATAATGCCCCCATATGCAAAGAAATACAACCGAGGTGTTTACACCCTATCAAGTAAATTTAATAGTCATTTAGTTGTTTCAAATGGAATTGGGACAACTAAACTACCAATTCGCCTATTTACTCCACCTGAAATCGTATCAATTGAAATTACAGGCAAAATAAAAAAATAATAAAGATCAAGAATGATTATTCTTCACAGTTCTCATCCGTACTAGGTTGGTTACCTATTTTTATGGGTACTTGCTCAATTATTTTAGTACTCCATACACTAATATTGAAGACAAGAGAGGAGGTTAAATACATGAATTATCAATATCACCCTAATTTTAATCATTATTATAGAGAAGATCATGCTCCATCCTACTACTATGATCATAACGAACAACGCTTTCTACCTTTTTTCCCAATTTTGCCAATAATAGGAGGATTAGCGGGATTAGCAGGCGGATTCGCGTTAGGTGCACTAGCGTTTAGACCACCTTTTTATCCTCCATACGGACCATATCCTCCGTACGGTGGTGGCTTTGGTGGTGGTGGCTTTGGCGGTGGTGGCTTTGGCGGTGGATTCGGTGGTGGGTTTCCTGGATACCAACAACCTTTCCCACCTGTAAACCCTGGTGCTTTTTTACCTAATAATGCTGGATTAAATTCGCCAGGTAATATAGGACCCTATCCATACTAATTAAATAAAAAAGCTAGTCGCATTAATGAATATTATTTCGATTAGCTTTTTATTATATAACCACTTCTCTAGATTTGATTTGAAAAAATTTAAACTAAAGATATAATATACTCATATCTATTATTTTTTGGAGGTAACCAAGAAGCATGAAATCGAAAGAACCTAGCCTGAATAAACTAAATTTTACAAATGAAGAAATTTTTCAGGCAATATTTGTTGTAAATAAACATGCTAAAACAGCACTTGAACCAAGTGAACTATATTCACTAAAAAGACAAGCTATATTAAAGCTTATTGATAAAGGAATTGCTAAGAAAGTTGGATTACATTTTTCAAATAACCCCAAGTCAAGTAAACAACAATCTGATGTGTTGATTGCTTGTGGAGATTTTTTCTTTCATATACCACCGTTAAAAGAAGACTTTAAACTTCTCCCGCATTTAGGAATATTAGAAAATACTCACCGTAACCCAAAAGTATCCATGTCATTAAGCTATGCCAAAAAAATACTTCATCATTTCTTAGGTATTCAAAACGTTAAAGCTGAAAATCATATCAAAAACGGATCTAATTACCGAAGAAATACCCCAGGGCAATTTTTAAGAGCTTCTTCATTTCTAAATAACTCTACATTTACTTTTCCGAGTGAACCAATTCGTAAAAATAAAGGTAAGCAAGAGAAATAAGTTGAAACAATTCTTACTAAAATAACATTAATATAGATTAAATGGGAAGATTAAAAAACCTTTTAAATAAAATGGTTTTTAATCTTCCCTTTTTTTATTTGAATGTACGGAAATTCATCATTTCCCTCACATATTTTAATAGATTTGTCACACCTATTATATGAGGCAAGCATACTATATTAATAGGGGGTGATTGATATGTTCGGTAATAATAACTTACAAGATATTATTCGTTATGTTGCTGGGTTCTTATTTGCACTTCAATTGTTACTAAATTCTTTTGGGTTTAAATTCCTAAATAATGAACAAATTGATGCTGTAATTAATATAATTTCATTCCTTTTTATTTTATACTTCGGTGCTAAGCATAATTATTTAGGTAAAAAAGGACAAGCTCAAAAGGCTGTACTACAAGAAGCAGGATTAGAAAAAACGAATAAGCAGACAAATTCAGATCAATAGATTACTATATGTCTACTTTTTGATAGATTAGATTACAAATTTAAAGATTTGGTTTGAGAGTGATTAAACATTGTTTCACTCTCTATTTTTGAGTCGAATTTATGCTACTTTTTAAGTAATATTTTCTATTTTTCACTATTTTTCCTCATATATTGATTTTAATTGTAGTAATCATATGGACTTTGTTATACATTGTAGAATTATTTTAAGTAGATTAGGTAGGAAAATTTTAACTTTGTATTGAATGTTCTAAAAACACACATTTTCAGGAGGATATCAAATGTCAGTAATTTTTACAAGTAAAGACATTTCAAAGAAATTAAAAATAGGTAAATCTCGTGTAAGAGAGATTAGTAAGGAACTAGAAAAGAAAGAATATCATTTTACAAAGAACCAAGATACTAGGATCTATAATCAAAACGATTTCGAATTATTTCAAATGATTATCAAAGAGTATCAAAAGAGTGAAAATCTTTTACAATCCGTTGAATATGCGTTAAATAATCAGTTAGTTCAAAGTCATTCTGAGGTTCATGTAATTGAAACAGCTTTAATTGAGAATGAAATGACGGAAAAAAATACTGAATTCGTAACAAATAACACCCCGAATATTCCTCTAGAAAATAACATACATAAGAATTTTGACATGAAGAATGACATGGAACTAATTGAAGTACAAAAGAATGATATTGTTGAAGTAGCAGATTCCCAAATTGAAACAATTGATTCGGAATTAATCCATCATTCACTTTTACAAGAAGAAACACCTTTAGAAGCGTCTGTATCCCATGTAGAAACAATTGAAGTAGCAGAGATAAGTCAAATAACTTCACAAGATACAAAGCATTTAGAAGAATCACTTTCTCAAATAGAAACTATTGATGAATTCGTAATGGAGCAATCTATTTCACATGATACTGAGAAGTTTGAAGAGTCCGTATCACAATTAGAAATAATTGAAGAAGTCGTAATAGATCAAGCTTTACAAAAAGAAGAGCAGGTTACAGTATCTGGTGCATTATTTAGCCATACAGATCAAAACTCTGAGGAAGAAGTAGTCCAAGAATATCGTTTTGAAGAAATGACTGTTGAACAAGTGCTAGAGGAAAATAAAAAACTACCTGATGAAGTAGTTCTTTCGAAGTTAAATGGATCAAACCTAGTAACTGAACCTATTGTTTCAAAAGAAAATGTCACTACTTTTGTACCGACAAATTCTAATCAAATTATGTTTGAAGAGTTTATGTCTCAAATTACGAATCTAGCATATCAAAATGAACAAATCCTAACTCAAAATCAAACATTAATCAATCAGAACTTGGAGAAGGATCAAAAGTTAGAAAAAATATTATATTCAGTTGAAGAAAAAAGTGAAGAGCTTCAAGGTTTAGCAACAGTAATTGAAGAAAAAGATGAAAAATTAGAGCAAATGTTTGAAGAAATTAAATCAAAAGAATCTGGTCGAGATGCTCAATTAATGAGGATGATTAGGGAATTACAGGAAACAAAGAAGATGGTAGCTGCCTCAAAAGAAAGAGACTGGAAGAATGCAATTAAATCACTCTTTTTTAAACCTAAGTCAGTAAAATAATTTGTTTATTATTTAGCACTTCTATTTCACGAGTTATAAATTTAAAGATAATTAGTTTGAAAAGAGAAGGGTATTTTCCCTTCTCTTAGTGTGTAGACAAAGTACAAAAAACTTGAGTTTCAGACTGATTGCAAGCGCTTGTCTTTCGAGGCGCGAAGCCTGGTGAGGAGCGGAGTTACCCTAGACGGTAATGAGCACCGCAGACAGGCGAAGCAACGAAGAAAGCGAGCGTTTGGCGGGCAGTCTGAGAGAAGGGGAATATCCCTTCTCTTTATTCTTTCATTTGTACCTCTTCACTCTGCTCTTGATGGTATGCTGGTAATATAATATGAACTTCAGTACCTTTGCCTTCTTCACTTAAATACTCAATCGTTCCCTTATGGGCTTCGATGATACTAAAGGTAACCATTAGTCCTAGACCTGTTCCTTTTTCTTTTAAAGAATAAAAAGGTTGTCCTAAACGATCCAATTGTGCTTTTGACATACCTATTCCATTATCTTTAACAACAATTCGTATGTACTCTCGATCTCTTTCTTTCTCAATATTTGCTTCAATCTTAATATAACCTTTCGTGTCCTTTATTGCTTCTACACCATTTTTTAGAACATTAATGATTGCTTGTTTAAGTTTAGCTCGATCTCCGACAGTATACATATCCTCATTTACATTTACTTGTAAGAAAGCACCCTGCAGTGAGGCGTAACTTGACATTAATGTTGTTACTTCATTCAATTGTTCCGTCATATTGATTATTTTCTTTTCTTCAATTTGAGGTCTAGCTAAGTTTAAATAATCCGAAATGATATTTTCTGCCCGGTCTAGTTCAGCTAATACAAGTTTCATATATTCTCTATTCGTTCCACTTTCTTGATTCTCAATCAACTGAATGAAACCCCTTACAACTGTTAATGGATTTCTCACTTCATGAGCTACACTCGCCGCAAGCTCACTCACCATATTTAATTTTTCCGATTTCTGCATTTGAACACGAATTTCAGCATTTTCAAATAGAAATTCTCTTAAATAAACATGAAACAGCATTGTAATTGTTAAAACAGTAAAAAATATGCACGCCGAAAAAATTGTTTGATCTGATTGGTACTCTTTTATACCATTTACCGTTGCTTCATAGTAAAGCAAACAGACCATACTGAACGAAAATAAAATTGGCATTAGTATACTTAAAGCAAATTTCTTTCGTTTAGAAAAACTAACCCAATGTGGTGAAACAATAAATGGTAAAATACACGAAATCAGTTCAAAAGGAAAGGATTTCAAAGATGCTAAACCATATAGCAAATACACAAAAACTGCTTTCGTTAAAATAATAATCGTTCCAATCAATCTTCCACCATATAAAATAGATGAATAGATTAATAAAATACTAAAAGTAATAGCCATGCTTTCACTAATGTGAATTGGGTAAAGCAAGCAAATAAAAATATTAAAAAAAGTTAGCAATCCAACTAATATTCTATTTTGTTTCGGGCTTGTATTGTGGTATCTACTAAGCCAGAACATTTCGTATAAAAAGACCGGAATGATTATGATTGCAAATTGAATTAATAAATCTTTTAATTGCAGCATTAAAGTGTCCCCCACCCCTTCTTTCAACAAATTATAACATAGTTATTTAAACTTCTAATTATTAATACAAAAAATTCGAAAAAAACATTTCTACATAGAACGCCACATTATTACAAAGTATTCTAAAATATAAGAAAAGTCGTCAAGCTTAAGTGCTTAACGACTTAAAACCAACCTTTTCTTTTAAAAAATATGTACATTAGGATCGTAACAAATCCCATTAAGATTAAGATAAATAAGTATCCATATTTCCATGCTAATTCTGGCATATAGTGGAAATTCATTCCATATAAACCTACGATAAATGTTAGTGGTAAAAAGAAAGATGATATGATTGTTAATGTTTTCATAATATTATTCATTTTTTCTGAGCTTAATGAAAAATAGCTTTCTCGAATATCGGAAGCTAAATCTCGATTCGTCTCAATCATATCCGAAAGTTTCATTAAATGATCGTGTATATCTTCAAAATATATTCGATGTTCAGATATATCTTTAAATCGATTCGAGTTAAGGATTCGATATAATAAATCACGAGTTGGTAAAATCGTTCTTCTTAATTTCGATAAGTCCGATTTAGTATCATATAATCTTTCTACGGCATTATTTACTTGCTTCCTTAATGGATCAATTTCTAGGTCTGATAACTCATCCTCCAAACGATAAATTAGTGGAAAATAACTATCTACAAGCTCATCAATAATTCGATGAGTTAAATGAAGTGGACTCTTCGAAGCTCGACGATCTGACATTATATTATCTAAAACTAGTTGTACAATCGGACTTTTATGTATATGAAATGTGATGACATAATGATCACTTACAAAAATATCTAGTTCCGTTTCATCTAAGTCTAATTTATTTAATTCGTGCAAAATTAAAAAATGATATCCTTCATAGTAGTCAAGTTTAGGTCGTTGTACATATTCTAAACAATCTTCAATCGCTAAAGGATGAAAATTAAATTCGGTTGATAAAAGTTGAATCTCATCTTCATTTGGTTCATTAATATCAACCCAATACCATAAGTATTTATTTGATTTTGCATCTGCAATTGTTATATTTCGATCGATTATTTCATTTTTAGTTATTCCTATTACTTCTAACAAGTTTTACACACCTTCTTTAGGCAATCAAATTATTTCACTACTAAATACTTTTTTTATTATATGGTAAAATGAAGGAAATTTCATTGAATAATACGATTAAAAAGTTTTAATTTTAATATAAAAATAATAAGTTGAGGGATTTAATATGAACAGATTTATAAACGAAAGTGTAAAAGAAATTCAAATCTCTGGTATTAGAAAATTTGCCCAAAAAATTGAAAAATATGACAATGTCATTGCATTAACATTGGGTCAACCTGATTTTCCAACTCCAGCACCTATTAAAGAAGCTGCTATTCATGCAATTAATCAAAATCAAACAGTCTATACTCCTAATGCAGGACTGCCTGCACTTAGAAATGCTGCTTCTAATTTTTTAAAGAAAAAATATTCTTTATCATATGATCCAGCGGATGAAATAATCGTTACAGTAGGGGCTAGTCAAGCACTCGATGTTACATTTAGAACAATTCTTAACGATGATTGTGAGGTTATTCTTCCTGCACCAATCTACCCTGGCTATGCACCAATTATTCAAACTTGTGGTGCAAAACCAGTATTTGTAGATACATCTAATAGTGGTTTTAAAATAACGCCTGAATTATTGGAAGAACAGATCACTGAAAAAACACGTTGTATTGTTTTACCTTATCCAAATAACCCAACAGGCGTCACATTAACGAAAGAGGAACTTGAGAACTTAGCTAACTATTTATCTCAGAAAGATCTATTCATTTTATCAGATGAAATCTATAGTGAACTAACATATGATACTACTCATACTTCTATTGCAAGTTACCCTGGAATGAGAGAAAAGACAATTGTCATAAACGGTCTTAGTAAATCACATTCTATGACTGGTTGGAGAATTGGTTTTATCTATGCGCCAGCTTTTTTAGCTCAAGAAATCTTAAAAGTGCATCAGTATAACGTATCATGCGCTACATCAATATCTCAATATGCAGCAATTACAGCATTAACTGATTGCATTGATTCTCCGATCGAAATGGCAAAGGAATATAAAATAAGACGTAATTATATGATTGATCGATTAGAAAAGATGGGTCTACCTTGTATTAAGCCAGAGGGTGCATTTTATTTATTCCCATCAATTAAAGAATTCAATATGCCTTCCATGGAATTCGCACTAAATCTAGTAGAAAAACATAATCTGGCGGTTATTCCTGGAGAAGCTTTTTCTGAATATGGAGATTCATATATTCGATTATCATACGCTTATTCAATGAAAGAACTAGAAATTGCGTGTGATCGATTAGAAGAGTTTGTAACTAGTCTTAGAAATGAAAAGCGCGATTAAGGAAATAAAAAAGCAGGGGTGGATTTCTTGATCCTTCCCCTGCCTTTATTATCTAGCTTGTATTACTCTTGTTTTGAATAACAAATCTTGAATTGTTTTATGATCTTTTCTAAATAACATTAAATAAACATTAGCTATTAATGGTACTCCTAAAAGTAGTACTGATATTGCTGCTATAAAGATAAAACGAATGAAAAATAGGATCATTGTCGTTTCTTCATAGTTATCTTTTATCATTTTAATAGCTAAAAATCTTTGACCAAATGTCATCCCTTTATTAAATTGTGGAACAACTACAAATAATATGATCATAATAATTGAAATAACGATTAAATCGACCGTAGAATTTCCTGATGTAGAATTAAAACGACTTAATATCTTCTCAGGATTCATCGTAATAATAGCAATAATGATCCCATAGGCTACTGAAACAATAAACGTATCGAATAAAAACGCACTTAATCGTTGATAAAACTTTGCAAGTTGAAAATTCTGCACTTGTTAACCTCTATTCATTAAATTATTGAATGTGGTGAGACGGATCGTATAAAGTATAAAGTGCTTGCGTTCCTTTTTCATCTAAACCATTTTTAGACAATTCATCGTAGCATTTTTTTGCAAGTAAAAGTCCTGGTAGATTTAATTCCATCTTTTGGGCTTCTTCAATTGCGATTCCCATATCTTTTATAAAATGTTTAATATAGAATCCTGGCTCGAAATCGCCTCTTAAAACACGAGGTGCTAAATTAGATAATGACCAGCTACCTGCCGCACCAGTAGAAATACTTCCTAATACTTTTTCACCGTCTAATCCTGCTGCTTTTGCATATGCAAGCGCCTCACAAACTCCTAACATACCTGAAGCTATTGCAATCTGATTACACATTTTTACATGTTGTCCACTACCAGCATGTCCATGATAAGCAATATTTTTTCCTAAAACATCAAATAATGTGGACATTTTATGAAAAGTTTCTTCTTCTCCACCAACCATAATCGCTAATCTAGCTTCTCTTGCACCTAAATCCCCACCTGACACAGGTGCATCTAATGATGACATACCTACTGATTTTGTTAGTTCATCAATTTTTTTCGCTAAAGTTGGTGTCGAAGTTGTAAAGTCGATAAAAGTAGTTCCTTTTGAAGCCGATTGGATAATCCCATTATCGCCCAAGTATACTTCCTCTAAATCACTTGGATAGCCGACCATCGTACAAATAACCTGACAATTTGGTGCTAATTCTTTAGGTGTATCATACCAAGTAGCACCTAGATCAATTAATTCATTTGCTTTTTCTTTTGTACGGTTATAAATATGTAATTTTGCACCTGCCTTCATTAAATGCTTTGCCATACTTTTGCCCATAACGCCAATTCCGATAAATCCAACTTGTAATTCTTTTAAATTAATTGCTTCCATTTTACACACTCCTCTTTTAATATCCACAAATAAAACTACCATAATAATCATTAATAAAAAAGCTTGAGCTATTCTTATAAAAAAATAAGTAAACTAAACCTTATTTCAAATTAAATTTAGGTTATTTCAACACTAATTTGTTGACTCTAATAATGGAACTATCTATATTAAATAAGTACATAAAAATGTATCTAATGCACCTAATTTTTGGAGGTATTTTCATATGAAAAATGAACAATTTTTTGAAATGATTAAAGAACGAAACTCTACACGAGTATTCGATTCTTCTACTGAAATCAGTAGCAGCGAAATTACTGAACTACTTGATGCTGCAATGACTGCACCATCTGCTTGGAATTTACAACATTGGAAATTCGTTGTATTCCATGGTGAAAACGCGCAAGGTAAATTATTACCTGTTGCATATAACCAAGGTCAGATTAAAGATGCTTCATGTGTAATAGCTGTATTAGCCGATACACAATCAGCAAAAAATGTTGACTTAGTTTTCGGACCTGCAGTGGAAGCCGGTTTTATGACTCAAGAAGCAAAAGACAAATTAAAAGCGAACGTTGAAGGTGCTTATGCAACAGAGCAACGTAATCGTGAACAAGGTATTTTGAATTCTTCTCTTGCTGGTATGCAATTAATAATGGCTGCATCTGCAAAAGGTTGGAACACTTGTGCAATCGGCGGATTTAACGAACAAGCATTTAAAGAAACTTTCTTAACTGATGATCGCTATATTCCAACGATGTTGATTGCCATTGGTAAAGAAAAAGTACCTGGACATCATACAACACGTTTTTCTGCAAAAGAAATGTCTATTTGGATTTAATCGTAAATGAAAAGTAAAAGGGATTCTGACAAAAGTCGGAGTCCCTTTTATGTCATTACGATTCATTAACAATGTTGTTCAACAGTAATGATTAATTTCTTAAGTAATTCTAGAGAAGAATCAATTGCTAATGAATAATATCTATGAGTGCCTTTTTGCTCAATTTGTACTAATTGATTATCACGTAATATCTTTAAATGATGTGATATAGCGGGTCTAGATAATGAAGTTTTTTCTGTAATTTCATTAACAGTTAGCGCTTCACCTTCTGATAACATTAAAATGATATCCTGTCTGTAAGGATCGCTTAACGCTTGGAACAAGGGAATACATTCTCTAAATACTTCAATTGCTTCTTTACTCAAATCTTCCACCTACTTTTATTATCCAAAAATAATCTTATTCGTTTAATAATTTAAACATACACTAAATTAAAGAAGCGAATTTGTCAACAGTAGGAACTTTTCGATTCGGTTTGTCATCATACTGAATAGATATAAAATCTTAAAAATAAAACAACAGGTTTCCCTGTTGTTTTAAATTAGATGCTATTAACTAAGTTAACAACCTCTTCAGCTGTAGACATAGATAAAGCTTTTTCAGCTAATGTCTCCATCTCAGCTTTAGAAAGTTTAGCCATTTGACTACGAGCAGGTAAGATTGAAGTAGCACTCATAGAGAATTCATGTAAGCCTAATCCAACAAGTAAAGGAATAGCTAATGCATCTCCAGCCATCTCTCCACACATTCCAGCCCATTTACCTTCTTTGTTTGCAGCATCAATTACCATTTTAACTAATCTTAAAATAGATGGGTTATATGGTTGATATAAATATGAAACCTGTTCATTCATTCGATCCGCAGCCATTGTATATTGGATTAAATCGTTTGTCCCAATACTAAAGAAGTCAACTTCCTTAGCAAATACATCTGCTAGAACAGCAGAAGCAGGGATTTCTACCATCATACCAATTTCAATATTGTCTGAGACTTGAACATTTTCTTTTAATAACTGTTCTTTTTCTTCTAATAAAACAGCCTTTGCAGCTCTAAATTCATCTAAAGTTGCAATCATCGGGAACATAATTTTTAAATTACCATAAACACTAGCACGAAGTAATGCGCGTAATTGAGTACGGAATATTTCCTTCTGATCTAAACATAAACGAATCGCTCTGTATCCTAAGAATGGGTTCATTTCTTTTGGTAAGTGTAAATAAGATAATTCTTTATCTCCACCGATATCTAGTGTTCTTACTACTACCGGTTTATCACCCATACTTTCAAGAACTGATTTGTAAGATTCAAACTGCTCTTCTTCTGATGGGAAGTTATCGCGTCCCATATATAGGAACTCAGTACGGTAAAGGCCAACACCTTCACCACCATTATTGATAACGCCTTCTACATCATTTGGTGTACCAATGTTAGCTACTAACTCAACATGATGTCCATCTTTTGTAACAGTTGGCTCATTTTTCAGCTTAGCCCATTCAACTTTTTGAAGCTCGAATTTTTCTTTTTTAGCTTTATACTCTTCTAATTCTTCATTAGAAGGATCTACGATTACGTGACCATCTAATCCATCAACAATGACCATTACGCCATTTTCGATTTTACTTGTTACTTCTTTTGTCCCTACAACAGCAGGAATTTCAAGAGAACGAGCCATGATCGCTGAGTGAGATGTACGACCACCAATATCAGTTGTAAAACCTAAAGCATATTTACGGTTTAATTGAGCTGTATCAGATGGTGTTAAATCTTCTGCAATAATAATTACTTCTTCAGTAATATTAGCAGGGTTAGAAATGGTAACGCCTAAAAGATGCGCCATTACACGTTTCGTAACATCGCGGATATCTGCAGCACGTTCCTTCATATATTCATTATCCATGCTTTCAAACATTTGAACGAACATTGAAGCAACTTCATTCATCGCAAAATCAGCGTTTACACCTTCAGACTTAATTTTATCTTTAACTGGGTTAACTAGCTCTGGATCATTTAAAACTAAGATGTGCGCAGAAAAGATTGCAGCTTTATCTTCACCAAGTTCAGCATTCGCATGATCACGAATTTTTTCTAATTCAGTGTTAGAAACTTGAATTGCATTGTCAAGTTTAGCAATTTCAGCATCAATATCTGAAATTTGTTTTTTAACAATGTTTAATTCAGCATTTTCTAAGCGAAATGCTTTTGCAATTGCAATTCCACTAGAAGCGGCAATACCTTTAATATGTAAAGACATTATTCGCCTAAACCTTCTTTTTTCATTGTATCTTCAATTGCAGCTAGAGCTTGCTCTGCATCTTCACCGTTAGCACTAATTTTGATCTCAGTTCCTTGTTGAATTCCTAAAGACATTACACCCATGATTGATTTTAAGTTAACTGTTTTACCATTGTACTCAAGATTGATATCAGAATTAAATTTACCTGCTACGTTTACTAATAATGTTGCTGGACGAGCGTGAATTCCAGAATCAGCTGTTACTTTAAAAGTCTTTTCCATAATAATTTATCTCCTTTGTGATTAAATCTACATTTTTGGTATAGACGTTTGGCCTACTATAAATATTCTATTAAAAGGGGTGCATAGTGTCAACTATACTACCCCTTTTAAAATCAAACATTTTTCGTCTATTTAATTAGATTTATTTAATCTTAATGATGCCTACTTCACCTTTTGATTGTTTACCTGGCTTTTCGATTACAACTTGTTGTCCTTCAGCTAAGTTTGTAAAGACAACAGGTGTAATTGTAGACGGTGCATTTTCACGAATAAAGTGTAAATCAATTTTAACTAATTGTTGACCTTTTGTTACTTTCTCACCTTGTGAAACTAGTACTTCAAAGCCTTCACCATTTAGTTTTACAGTATCGATTCCAATATGGATTAAAATTTCTTTTCCACCAGTTGATAAGATACCAATCGCATGTTTTGTTGGGAATACATTTACAATTTCGCCATCTACAGGAGATACAACTGTGCCTTCTGAAGGAATAATCGCAAATCCGTCACCCATCATTTTTCCAGAAAATACCTGATCCGGTACTTCTGTAATTGGGATTATTTCCCCTTCAATTGGATTAATAATAGCTTCTTCAATAGTAGTATCTACTGCTGAAGCTGTTTCTTTATGTGCATCTTGACTAACAACCGGTGTTTTTCCAGTCATAATGTCTTTAATTTGTGATTTTAATGTATCTGATTTAGGTCCAAAAATTGCTTGAATATTATTTCCAACTTCAAGAACTCCAGCGGCACCTAATGCTTTTAAACGATCTTTATTTACATCATCTTTTGAATTAACTTGTACTCGTAATCGTGTGATACATGCATCTAATGAAGAAATATTACTTTTTCCACCTAAAGCTTGTAAAATTTCATATGGTAATTCATTAGCTGGAGTATTACCTTTAGTATCTTCAGCGATAGCATCTTCACGGCCTGGAGTTTTTAAATCCCATTTTCTAATTGCAAATCGGAAACCGAAGTAGTAAATCACTGCTAATGCTAAACCGACGATGATTACCCACCACCAGCCAGTTCTATTCGGTAGAACCCCGAATAATAAGTAGTCGATTAGACCACCTGAGAAAGTCATACCAATTTTAACATTTAATAATTGCATAATCATAAATGATAAACCAGCAAAGATCGCGTGAATTCCAAATAATACTGGAGCAACAAATAAGAATGAGAATTCAATTGGCTCTGTAATACCTGTTAAGAATGAAGTTAATGCTGCTGATGCTAAAATACCACCAGCGATTTTTTTATTTTCAGGTTTTGCTTCATGATACATTGCTAGTGCAGCAGCAGGTAGACCAAACATCATGAATGGGAATTTACCTACCATGAATGTACCAGCAGTTAATTTTACTCCGTCTTTTAATTGAGCGAAGAAGATTTTTTGATCTCCGTGTACAACCATACCTGTTTTATCAGTATATGAACCAAACTCAAACCAGAAAGGTGCATAGAAAATATGGTGTAAACCAAATGGAATTAATGAACGCTCAATGACACCAAATACGAATGCGGATAATGTTAAATTCGCATCAATCATATTATGTGAGAATGAGTTTAAACCGTGCTGAATTGGCGGCCAAATAAAGCACATTAAAATACCAAGTAATACTGAAAACGCCGCTGTAGCAATCGGTACAAATCGCTTACCTGCAAAGAAACCTAAGTATGATGGCAAATCAATTTCATAATATTTATTGTAAGCCCAAGCAGCTAAAATACCGACTATAATACCACCAAATACACCAGTTTGTAATGTAGGAATCCCTAATACATACGCAAATGATGGATCATCAAATTTGGCAATATTTAATGTTTTATCTAAAACAACATATTGTCCAACATCTTTGAACACACTCATTGTTTTGTTCATAATCAGGAATCCAACGATTGCAGCTAGACCTGCAACACCTTCTCCCCCTGCTAAACCAACGGCAACACCTACTGCGAATAATAATGACAGATTACTAAAAATGATGTCACCAGATTGTTCCATGACTTTTGCTACTAGTTGGAACCAGTGAGCATCAAGAAATGGTAAATACTTTAATGTTTGTGGATTTTGAAATGCATTACCGAATGCAAGTAACAATCCAGCAGCTGGTAAAATTGCAACTGGAAGCATAAGCGCTTTACCAACTTTTTGTAAAACTCCAAAGATTTTCTTAAACATTGTCTTCCTCCTTTTATCCAAACAAAAAAGGCATGAGCAGAAAAAATGAGATTATTGAATCCTGGATATAGTTTCCCCTACCCAAGTATAATAATTCACATTTTTTCAACTCATGCCTGATCGAATCAGTAACACGTTTAATGTGTACAATATTCAATTATGTTTTTATATGATTTCGCTTTCATTATATCTATAGAATTTAAAAATATCAAGCCAAATTACCTATTTTTTTTAATTATTTATTTATTATGTTAAAAAAGCGCCAAATTTCTATTTAGGCTTCTTAATTATTTATTAATTTTACTCTGAACAAGTCGTTCTAAGTGTAAGGTTAAGTATATTACTTCAGCTTCACTTGCTTTTTTATTTAATGAAGCTTGGATTGATTTTAAAATTTTCCATGCTAAATCATAGCATACAGGATATTCTTTTTTTAAAATTATGCCCAAAGCTGGTGACTCTTCAGATGAATTACCATGAAATATACGGTCAATTAAAAATCTCAAATGACGAACTAATCTTGAATAATGAATACTTTCTTTATCAATTTCAATTTGTAAATATTCTTCTATATAGATGACTAAATCTTTAATGATCTGAGAGAACTTATTTACATCCGAAACAACTTCCATTGATAAATTACTAACGATATGGAGCGTTACAAACCCTACTTCTTCGATCGGTAAATTTATATCAATTTCTTTATTTATCAAATCAATAACTTCTTGTGCAATTTTAAAATACTCTGGATACATTGCTTTCGTTTCTTGTAAGAACGGATTATCAACATTATAACCTTCTCTAATTCGTTTGATCGCAAATATTAAGTGGTCTGTTAACCCAATATGAATTTGCTCATTTAATGTACATCCTGTTCTTTCAGAAATTAAATAAATCGCCTGCTGCAGCGTACCCATTAATTTTTCATCCATAAAGTTGATTAATGATTTATATTGTTTTTGTTTTTGTTCATCTTTTAAGATAAACATTTTTTCTACTACACCTTCGGAAATTAAATCTCCTCTAGTTTTATTAAAACCGATGCCCTTACCCAACAAAACTACTTCGGTATGATCGGGATTTTTAGCTATTAAAACATTATTATTAAGAACTTTTTTGATTGTATAGCATACTGACATCTCTGACATTTTTTTTATCACCCCCAAGTTTAAAAAATCGCTTTTATATCATAACATAATTTTTCTGAAAAAGTTAAAACACGGTTTAAGTTTCATAAATTAATCATATTTTTTTGATAATCTATTATAGTAGGATAGAATATAAAAGTATAAATATAAATTGAGTAGGTGTTAAGAAAAATGATTAAGTTATTTGTAAGTGACCTAGATGGGACGATGTTTCACCAAGGTCAACTATTTGAACATGATGTTGAAGCATTAAAAAACCTTTTAAATCGCGGTGTTTTATTATGCTTTGCTTCCGGACGTTTAGATTATGAAATCGTAAAAATTATGGAAAGCTTAGAAGGTAATTTCCATCGTATTAGTATGAATGGAACTTATATTTATTCAAATGATGGCGAAGCATTGTTAGATGCAACATTCCACCCAAGTATAATCGATCAAGTTTACGAAATGATTTCACACGATAAATTTTTAATCTATGTAGCTGATAATTCGACATACTATATCGAAGAGAAAACGGATTTAGTTAGAGAAATTGAAAAGAACTCTAGCATGAATGCAGTTGAATTAAAAACACTAAAAACCGATTTAGGTAAATCGATTACACCAAAAAAATATGTAGTTTTAGGTGAAGATGAGGACTTACTTGAGCTACAAAAAGAATTACAAAAAGAACTACCTGAATTTGTAACTTCTTTTATTTCAGCTAAAAATTGTTTAGATATTGTTCCAGTTAATGTAAGTAAAGGTTCGGCAATTCAAATACTAATCGAAAAATTAGGAATTAAACCTGATGAAATTGCTTGTATCGGTGATGCATACAATGATATCTCGATGTTTGAACTAACTCCTAATAGTTTTGCAATGGAAAATGCCGACGATGAAGTTAAGAAATATGCTTCATATATCGTTCCTTCTGTAGCCGAAGCAGTTAAAATTGTTTTACAAATTAAGTAAGAGGAAAGGGTGCTTCTTGGGGCATCCTTTTTCTTATTGAAATATAATGTAAGATTTTTTGCTTTTTTACTCTAACTCATGAATCCACTATGTTAGTATATATCAGATTTCTCTTTTTTTACTTACTCATGAACCGTTTTATGAGTTGTATTCCAATCATTTTACCGATATTTCTTCTATTTTTGATTCCTTCTCTCTATTTCTTCATGAATGTTACCCTTTATTTGCAGATTTGCCAATTTTCTTTGCAGTTTCGACATTTTATTTGCATCTCCACTGAATAATAAAAAAAGAGTGCTTAAAAAAGCACCCTTTTTAACGGTCAATATCGATTGTAAAACGATAGCGATCAGCACGGTAAATACAGCTTACATATTCAAGTGGTATACCCTCATTAATAAACGTTACTTGATGTAGTTCTAATGCAGGAGAATCTTCCGCTACCTCAAGAATTAATGAATCTTTTTCTGTCATTAAAGAGGCTTTAATCCATTTTGTAGCTTTTTTAATTGAATAACCTAATGTAACTTCAAAATATTCATATAAGGAATGATTCAATGCTTTTTCATCAATTCGATTTACTAATTTTTTTGGTAGGTATGTTGTTTCGATTGCAATGGGATGTTCATTTGCTAAACGACATCTTTCAATTTTAAAAATTTCAGATCCACTTTCAATTGATAACACTTCTGCTAAATATTCATCAGCTTCGATCGTTGAAAAGCCAAGTAGTTTATTAGTAGGGGTCAATCCTATGGATGTAATATCCTCAGAAAAACTCCTTAATGATTTTAGTGATTCTTCAACTTCAATTCCGTCTTTTACTGATACAAACGTACCAATTCCACGTTTCCGACTTATTAATGATTCCTTTACAAGATTGTTTAATGCTTGTCTTATTGTCATTCTGCTTACATTTAACATCTCACTCAATGTTTGCTCAGAGGGAATTCGCTCACCAGGTTTCCATTCTCCTGAGTTAATTTTTAGCTTTAAAATCTCTTGTATTTGAAAATAAATCGGTAACGGTGAATTTTTATCAAGTTTTAACATTATTTATTACAAAGTGAGTAGGCTTCTTCATCAACAACAATTGTTACATTATTGTGGTTTTGGAGTGCAGTAGCAGGACAGTTAATATCTAATTTACCATTTAACATTTCCTTAACTGCTTCAGCCTTTTTGATGCCTGAAGCCACTAAAATGATTTCTTTAGCTCTCATAATTGAACCTATTCCCATAGTTACTGCATGAGTAGGGACATCTTCTTCGTTCTCAAAATAAATTTTATTTGCGTTACGAGTTGATTCTGTAAGCTCTACAATATGAGTAGGTGTATCAAATGATGTACCAGGCTCATTAAAAGCAATATGACCATTCTCCCCTATTCCTAAAAGTTGTAAATCTACAGGATGCTTTTGTAGTAATTCTTCGTAATTTTTACAAGCTTCTTCTAAATTTTTTGTATTTCCATTTGGTAAATGGTTTTCTTTAAAATTTAAATGGTTAAAAAGTTGTTCTGACATATAAGTGTGGTAGCTTGTTTGATCATCTTCTGCAAGACCAACATATTCATCAAGATTTACAGTGATAACGTTTGACACATCTGGTTTATGGATGCGGAAAAGTTCATAAATACCTAGTGGAGATCCACCTGTCGCCAATCCTAATGTGAATTCCGCTTTCCCTTCAAATGCCTTTACCATTTTTTCATATGCTACTTTTGAAATTTCTTCTGCATTTTTTACTACGATTACGTTCATAAAGTCACCTCATCTATATTTTTACCTTGTCTAGTTGTATCAATAACGAAGAAATCAGGAGTCATTTGCACAAAATCAGCGTCTTTACCTGGTTCTAATGCGCCCTTTTGTTTAAGACCAAATTCTTCAGCTTGGTTTATTGATGTCATTTGTACTGCTTCTTCAGGACTACAGCCAGTAAATGCCATAATGTTTCTGAATGCATCATCCATTTTTAAAATACTACCCGCAAGCGTTCCGTCTTCCAATCTTGCACTTTTATTTTTTACAAATACAGGTTGGCCACCTAATTCATATTTGCCGTCTTCTAACCCTTTTGCTCTCATCGCATCAGTAATAACACTTATTTTTTTAGCACCTTTTAGGCGATAAGCAAGTTTTACCATATCAGGATGAATATGAATTCCATCAGGTATCATTTCTACCATTACTCGGTCATCAAGTAATACATGTCCAACTGTCCCTGCTTCACGATGATGCATAGGTCTCATTTGATTGTACAAATGTGTAGCGTGGAAAATATTTCTACCTTCAAAATCTGATCTGATCGCATCAGAGTGACCTACTGTACCAACTACATTAGTCCGCTCTAGCTCTTTTTCTAACTCTTTTGCACCTTCAACCTCTGGTGCATAAGTAACTAATTTAATTAATCCGCCAGAAGCTTCTTGCCATTCTTTAAATAGTTCAACGTCAGGGTTAATGATGTATTCTAATGGTTGTGCTCCAGCTTTATTTTTATTAACAAACGGTCCTTCTAAATGAATATATTCAAAATGAGCACCAAGTTTTTTAGCCTCGTTTAAAGATTTTAAAGCATTTTTAATATTTTCTTTGGATTGTGTCATTGTAGTCGGGAAGAAGGTTGTTACCCCTTCCTTCATCATTTCTTTACCCATTGTTACCATTGAGTTAGGATTAGCATCCATTGCATCGACATCATATGCTCCGTGTATATGGATATCAATCATTCCAGGAATAATAACTGTTCCTTTTCCATCAATTATTTCTTCACCTTCATTTTCGTAGCTATTCATATGACCAACAGAAGAAATTTTTTCATCGTATCGAATATAACCATTTTCAATTACTTCTGTACCTGTGTAAATTTTTACATTAATAATTGATTTCATTTATTCTCCTCTTTCCTTTGCTTAAGAAGTCTTCGCCAATACTCCAATATAGAAAGTAGTGTTTACTTAATCATCATTCACATTCATTTAGATAAGTACCTTGATTTCTTCATAACTATTTTATGATATATACTCCTAGTTGTCTATACTACTTATAAGCAATTAACAAAAACGTCACAAATAATGACACTTTTGTAGATTCTTAATTCCCTTATACGACTACAAAAGTAGAAGTATTGGTTCTTGTCCTTCATGGATCAACCAATACTTCTTCTTTTTCGATATATAATTTATGACCATTTGTTGATAATTCGATATCTCCGAATTGGTCCGTTGTATATTGCTTAATTCCTAGGTGATTTAACCGCTTCATTACTGACCGATGAGGATGACCAAATAAGTTAAATTTATCATATGAAAGGATTGCGACTGTAGGATTTACAGCAAATAAAAACGCTTCTGAAGTTGATGTTGATGATCCATGATGCGGAATTTTTAGTACTTGAGCATTAATATTCTCATCTTTAATTAATCTTTGTTCGGCTTTTCTTTCAATATCTCCAGTTAATAAAATTGAAATGTCATCGTATTTTACCTTTAATACAATTGAACTATTATTATTCGTATACGATTTTTTCCCGCAATTTAAAACCGTGATCTCTACATTAGGGTCAAGCATTATTTTTTCATTTAATTTTGCAATACTCATTGGAATATTCTTCTGATACGCTTCTTTCTTATATAAGTAATAAGAATGTGAATTATATCTTTTCCCACTATCCAGTATTTTTGTTATCTTAACACTATTCATTACTTTTAATAACCCACCAATATGATCAATATCTGGATGTGTACTGACTAATAGATCGATCGCTTTTATATGTAGTCGTCTAAGTTTTTTTATAACGACTCCACCATGTTCAACATCTCCTCCATCGATCAGTACTGTCTTACCATTTGGTAAAATCATAACCATGCTATCTCCTTGACCTACATCAAAAAAATAAATTAATAATGGGTGAGTAATATAGCCGTAATTTGTAGTTCTTGCTTCACTATTTATGTTATTACTAAAAAAAGCAGTAAAAAAAATAAAGATAGAAAATATGAGAGAGTATAGTTTTCGATTTTTGTTCATTCACACTTCCTCCTAACAATATTTTCTCATAGCGATTTCAAAAGTATGTATGAAGCCCATAAAAATAAGTTGGAAAATAGAGTATACTTCAAATTGGAATTGTCATTCAAATCAGTGATAAAGACTAGCCCACTATCATTAAAAATGCACAAGAAAAAACTGTAAGCAGTTTTCGCTTACAGTTTTTTTAATTTACTCAAATACTTCCTCAAGTTTTTTTACAACTAATAAGGAATCACTAACTTGCATAGTCGTTTGATTTGTAATGTACACTCCGTGCATACCTAATTTTAAAGCCGGAGATATTTCATTAATAAAATTATCACCGATTGACACAATTTCATTTGGCATAACATTGAACTTATTCATTATACTTTTTAAATGGTTTTCGGTTTCTAACGGCTTCTTTCCATCAGTAATTTCAAGATGAAATAAATCGTTTAAATTAAGTAACTTCAGTAATCTAGTTACATCTTCGCGATCAGAGTTTGTTAACAATACTAATTTTTTAGAATCCTTAACTTTCTCTAAAGCCTCTTTTAAACCTTTTATATAAGGAATACTAAACTCTTTCGTAGCCATATATTCTTTTGTTTTATCATAACAGTGAAATACATCTTTTGCACCGTAGTGATAACTTGCTACTAAAGGAATCCACCAACCATCTCCTACTGGAATATAAGGTAATTCATAATTAATTTTTTCAATATAATTCTCTGGAAGTTCATCTTTAGATAGTAGCTGCCCTTCCCAAGTGAATACTTGAATCGGCTTCAATGTAATTGGATCTAATGATATGATTAAATCATTTTCAGAGTCATAAATTTTTCCAATTGTTAATGCGTGGTCATAATCTTTTATTTTTTTATAATCCCTTAAAAAAGAATCACGCTTTTCTGAACTTATTTCATTAGCTAGTAATTTTGCATAGTAATCGTAATGCTCAGTACCATCATACAAAGTACCATCTAAATCAAAAACTAATACTTTTGAATTCAATAATAAATTGTGCATTTCCTACTCCTTAGCTGTCTTTGTCTTTTACGTCTAAAATAAAATTAAATGATTTTTGATCATCATTTAATTTAAATTCATAAAATATTTTATACATACCTGCTTCAGGTAAATCAAGTTCATAGTTTACTTTTGAATGATTATTAGGATTACTAATTAGTTTAAAATATGTACCTTCTTCATTCATAATATAAAATTGGTGATTTGTAAATTTGGAACGTTTTTTAAACTGATCAAAATCAAATGTAATTTTACTCTTAGTTTTTGGAAGAATTGAAGTATAAAGTAGCGAAACTCTGTAATCATCAGTCTTTTTCGTTAAAATTGCTGTCGGAAATACTTCATCAGTTTTGTCCTTTTGTTTTTGGAAAATCTTTGTATCAAGCGTTTGATTATTTAAAAATAAACTAACATAATATGGAGTGTCTTTCTTAAAGGAATACTTGAATGTAAATTGATTATCTCCATTATATACAGGTTCAATGACTTTATAAGAATTTAATTGATCTGTCGTAATAAATAGTCTAATTTTGTCACGTTGTAACGCATTCAAAGTTCTAGATGATACGATTACTTCTTGTGAGGTTTTTTTAGTCGTTAGATTCCATTTTACCTTTTCAACTTTAATATGGCTAACCTGGCTACCACTTGATAACATACTATGATTAACTAGGCGATTGCTAATTAATAGAATAATTAATATCCCTATACATAGAGCTGCAATAAAACGAAATTTCATAGATCATTCTCCCTTAAATAGTTAAAATTAATAATTTTTAGTTATTTCAAGAAAGCTGATATTCTAATTGTAAACTCTTTCATTATTTTATCACCTGTGCAATAATTAAAATTCGCCATAAATTATCTGTACTGGTTAATTTTGTCTATGAATATTTCTATATTTAATATGTACTACGTCCATCTTACTTTTTCCTTTAAGTAGCGATACAAATAAGAATGTTTTTTATTTAAATGTAGAAACTAACATACTGATAATGGATGGGCTATTTACCAACAGTTTTAAGGAGGATCATTAAATGAGTATACATATTGGCGCTGAACAAGGTGCAATTGCTGATAAAATTTTATTACCTGGAGACCCATTAAGAGCTAAATATATCGCAGAAACATTTTTAGAGGATGTTGTTTGTTATAATGAAGTACGTGGAATGCTTGGTTTCACTGGTACATATAAAGGCCAAAGAATTTCCGTTCAAGGTACTGGAATGGGAATACCTTCAATTGGAATTTATGTAAATGAACTGATTAGTAGTTATGGTGTAAAAACTTTGATCCGCGTTGGTACATGTGGTGGACTTCAAAAGGATGTAAAAATTCGTGATGTCATTATTGCAATGACGACTTGTACAGATTCAAATATGAATCGTCAAACATTCCCTGGTTTCGATTATTCTCCATGTGCTAACTTTGATTTATTAAAGAAAGCGTATGATGGTGCAGTGAATAAAGGGTTAAATGTTAAAGTAGGTAATATTTTAACTTCAGATATTTTCTATCGAGATAATATGGACATGTATCAAAAATTAGGTGATTACGGTGTACTTGCTGTAGAAATGGAAACTACTGCATTATATACACTCGCAGCGAAACACAATGTAGACGCACTTACTGTTTTAACTGTAAGTGATCATATCTTCACTGGTGAAGAAACATCTGCACAGGAAAGACAAACAACTTTTAATGACATGATTGTTATTGCTCTAGATGCAGCAATCGCTTAATAGATCTTTAAAAAAACCTGGGATTAATGATCTCAGGTTTTTTAGTGTGTTGAAATGAAAATAAGGCATTTTTGAAAACTGGTAAACCAACTAAGAGAATAATTTATTGATTAAGTTGCTATTTGTTTATGTAACAGTATGTTGTTTTGATAAATAGACGTGTTTACTATAAGGGGATAATATCATAATGATCCCAGGCTTTTTCATAACTAAAAATTTAAATTTGTAAAAAATAATGAACTAATCAGCGTTTTAATAACACTTTACATCCAATCAAAGGTACAATAGCAATATCGAAAATCAATTAAGGATGGTTAGGAATGAAGAAACAGCAATCAATTTTATTTTTCACCTGGATTGTAAGTATAATTGCAACACTAGGTAGTTTATCATTTTCAGTTATTAATCATTGGACACCGTGTTCATTATGCTGGTATCAGCGAATTTTTATGTACCCGATCGTTTTTATTATAGGAATCGCTTTTTATAAAAATAAAATCAAAGATATTATTTATGTTTTACCTTTATCACTAATAGGTATGTGTATTTCCATCTATCATATTTTAATTCAAAAAGTTCCTGCACTTAAGGAAACAGCAACGCAGTGTGGTCCGGTCCCTTGTACTGGAGATTATTTAAATTGGTTTGGATTCATCACAATTCCAATGTTAGCATTTGTTGCATTCCTACTTATTAATATTTGCTGCATAACTCTTTTACGAAAATCAAATTAAAATAATTCAAGCTGCTCGGTAGAAGATGGTCCAAATTCAATACCTAGCAGCTTCATTAATTGTTTAGCATTATCCGCTGCATCTCCACCAGAATTATTATTAAACAGTATACAAATTTCTTTTGTGTTTTTTAATAACTGTTCAATTCTTTCTACCCATTCGTATAATTCTTCTTCATTATATCGGTATAAATAACGTACCTCACGCCAATTATCTTGTCCATTGTGATTCCATCCATATCTATTTCGACCATGGAAACGGATTAAAGTTAAATTTGGATTTGTAGGATGTAATACGATTGGTATGCTACCATTACCTGCTTGTGGCTCATCACAAATTGAATGAATCCATCCTTCATCCTCCATAAACTTCAAAGTTTGCTCATAAAAACTGGGATAAAACCATGTCTGATTACGAAATTCTAAAATTGCTGGAATTCCTTTAAGTTTACTTTTCAAAGTTCTTAATAATTCAACATTTTCTTTTTTACAATTAAACCATGGTGGAAACTGAAATAAGATCCCTTTTAACTTATTCGCTTCAATTAAAGGCTGGATTGATTCCAAAAATGGCGTCAACAGTAAAATTTGTTCCTCTTTAGAATAATTTTGCCTTGAATGGCCCGTTATTCCTCCATATGCTTTAACGATAAATGAAAAGTCAGCTGTTGTTTGATTTACCCATTTTTGATAGTTTGATTGTGGCATAATACTATAATAGGAAGAATCAATTTCAACAATTGGAAAATGCATACAATATTGTCTCAATTTTTTTGAAGAGTGAATCCGATCAGGGTATAAACGATCATGATCGCCCCACCCAGTAACTCCAATTTTTATTCCCATACTTCTCTCCCATTAGTTCTTTCATTACTAATTAATTATTTCTAATTTTCATTAAAATAAACGAATTAGTTTGATATAATGACTACAGTATAATCTTATTTTAGTAGAAATTGGAGTATAGTGTAAATGATTACCGAGACTGTGCAAGAACTAAAAAATAAAATTACCGAACTTGAAGAAAAAGTAAAATCGTATGAAACAATTTTAAACACAATAACTTCCGGATCTATATTTTCAAATGAAACTCGTGAATTATCTAATTCGAATCATTTAACTAGAAATACAACTATATATCATACAAATAATGTTACACTTCCATTACATGCTAAATTCTCTAACTTTTTATCTAATAGTAGAAGAACTTTGCAATCGATCTACGATGCATTACCGCACCACATATTATTTATAGATAAAGATGGTATCATTACGCTATACAATCAACAAGTTGCGATTGATTTTAGAATTACTAAATGCGAATTAATCGGACGACATATTAGAGATTTATTAAAAATAGACGATAAAGAAATTTGCTTATTACAAACACTTTATTCAGGCGAAGAATATTATAATAAGGAAATTTTAAATATTAACTATGGCATTATCAATACTCGCATCATCCGTGATTTAAATGGAGAAATTTCAAGAGTAATTGGTGTTTTTCATAATTTAAATGAGGCAAGAGATTCTGAAAAGCTAGCAATGTCAGGTAGAATTGCTGCAGGTATAGCACATGAAGTCCGTAATCCACTTACAACTGTTAGAGGTTATTTGCAATTCTTGCAAGAAGAAGCTCCACCTCAATATAAGCAATTGTTTAATGATTTATTGATACCAGAATTAGATCGAGCAAATGGAATTATTACAGACTTTTTATCTATTACAAAAAATGCGAACTATAGACCAGAGCCAATTAATATTAATGATTTTTTATCAAATCACATCAAACAGCTATTATTTAGCGAGACCATTTTAAATAATGTTAAAATTGAATATTACCTATCTGAGGAATTAATGGGAGCACATATTTTCTTTGATAAAAACCAACTTGTACAAGTAATTTTAAATTTATTTCATAATGCATTAGATGCAAAAAAAGAAGGTCAGCTTACAATTATCATTGCAACTTATATTGAAAAAGACTTTATTTATATTGCATTAAGAGATGATGGAGTAGGAATTCCACCTTCAGATTTACCATATATATTTGATCCGTTCTTTTCAACGAAAGATGACGGTACCGGACTAGGTTTATCTCTAACTAAAAAACTGATTCAAAATCATAACGGTACCATATCCGCAATAAGCGGTCATAATGGTACTACTTTTACAATTACATTACCAATTAAATAGTTTTATAAAAAAAGACCAAAACATAAAAGTTTTGGTCTTTTTATTAAACAGATAATATGATTTTACCAGTTGATCTTCTACTTTCTAATAGATCATGTGCAAGCTTACCATCTTTTAAAGGAAACACAGTAGGTTGTTGTACGGTTAATTGTTTAGTTGCAATCCAATTAAATAGCTCATTACTTCTACGTAATCTCTCTTCTTTCGAAATTAGTACATTCCACAAGTCTCCACCAGTTAGCGTTTTTGAGGTATCCATTAACATTCTTGGATCAATATGAACTGGATCCCCTCCAGCCATACCATAAAATACAACTGTACCATGGACTTTTGTTGCTTCAAAGCTATCCATTATTGTAGATCCCACTGATTCATAAACAACATCTACACCATTGTTTTCTTTTGAAAACTCTTTTATTTGTGAAACCCAATTATCAGTATATAAAAATACTTCTTTCGCACCGATTGATAAAGCTTTTTCTCTTTTTTCTTGTGATGAAGTTAAGCCGATTACCTCGCCACCTTTTAAAAGAATCATTTGAGTCAATAATTGCCCAACACCACCTGCAACTGCATGAACAAGTGCAACATCACCTGCTTTTATTTTATAACTATCATTAATTAAATAATGTGCAGTTAACCCTTGTAGCATAATAGACGCAGCAATTTCAAAGTTAATTTCATCTGGTATTGGTACAATATGAGATTCCTTTGCAGCAACATACTCTGCATTCGAAAAAGGAACATCTGCAAACGCTACGCGATCTCCTACTTTATAGTCCATTACATCAGAACCGACTTCGGTAATTATTCCAGAGCCTTCATAACCTAAAATATATGGAGGATCACCTGCTAAATGATAATTTCCTTTACGACGATAAATATCTGCAAAATTAACACCTACAGCCTTCATTTCAACTAATACTTCATCGTTTGAAATTTTAGGTGTTGCTATTTCTTCGTATTTTAATACGTCTGATTGACCAAATTCTCTAAAAACTAGTGCTTTCATTTACATACTTCCTTACATTTAAAATTCAAAGACAAAATCCTCATCTGTTAATTTTTCCACTGTAACTGCTTTTACATACCCATTACCTTTAACAGAGAAGAAATCATGATTTTTAGTATCCGTTTTTAAACCATTTAAAACAATCGGATTAATATCTTCTTCATCAAAATAAGTATCAAATCCTAAGTTCATTAACGCTTTGTTTGCATTATATCGTATAAATTTATTAACTTCATCTACTAAACCAATTGAAGAATAAATTTCTTCTGTATATTGTAACTCAATTTCATATAATTGAACTAATAATGACATTGTTTCATTGTAAAGTCGAGTTTTTTGTTCATCAGTAAATTGGTCATAAATTTGTTGCGCTAATAATCCTACAAATACACCATGAATACTTTCATCACGTAAAATTAGATTAATAATCTCTCCACTAGCAGTCATTTTACCTTGACCAGCTAAGTATAACGGGAAGAAAAATCCACTATAAAATAAGTAACTTTCTAAGAATACACTTGCAACCATTGCCATGTACAACTCTTCATCCGAAACATCACGCTTTAATAAATTTAAATAATAAGAAGAAATTAATTCCGATTTTTTAGTTAAAATTGGATGCTCGTCCACCCATTTAAATAAATGTTCAATTTCATCTTCTGTAGCAAGCGTTGTAAAAATATGCGAATAGCTTTTCGCATGTACTTCTTCCATCGCACCCATAAATGCTAGTACACTTTTAGCTTGTAAATTTTTAAGATGAACTAAGATTAAAGGCATACCTTCTCCGCCTTGCTTAGTATCTAACAATGTTAATCCACCTAAAACCTTTTTAAATGCCGATTGCTCCTCTTTTGATAATGTATTCCAAGTATTTTTATCAGATGAAACGACAATTTCTTCTTCAGTCCAAAACTGCGATAGATTTTGCTTCCAAAATACTAAACTAAAATCATCCTCTTTTTTATTCCAGTTAACAGCTTTCATTTATATTTCCCCCTAATCATAAAGAAAGCTCGATGATATAGAACAATATGCATAAAGCATTCTATATTCGAGCTTTTCATTTTAGATCATCAAGTAATTTATTTAGATTCAGGTTTAGATTATTCAACTCTTTATATACTAAAGTTCAATACTACTTTTTTATACTGAACAACTAATGCATTCTTCTACACTCAATTTACGAGTACGTGTGTAATATAAACTCTTTAATCCTTTTTTATTAGCATAAATATAGTATCTAGCAAGCTCTCGCGTTGAGATATCACTATTTACATATAAAATTGTACTAATACCTTGATCGACATGCTGCTGAATTTCAGCAATTAAGTCAATTAGCTTAAATTGGTTGATATCATATGCCGATTTATAATACCAGAAATTATCTTTTGATAAATATGGCATCGGATAATAAGTTGTTGAATTTGCGTAAGTTCTAGATTCTATAACATTTACAATCGGCATAACGGATGAAGTAGCATTTTGAATGTAGCTAATCGATTGAGTAGGTGCGATTGCTAAACGATAGCTGTTATATAGTCCATACGCTTGTACTTGCTTACTTAATGTAACCCAGTCAAATTCATTCGGGATATAGATTCCATTAAATAATTCATTTACCTTGTCTGTTTTAGGTTCAAATGATTTTGAAGTATACTTTTCAAAATAAGTACCTTTAGCATATTCACTCTTTTCAAAATCCTTAAACGTTTTACCAGTTTCTTTAGCAATTAGCATACTTTTTTCAATAGAATAAAAGTTTACCATCATAAAGAATGTATTCGCAAAATCTTTAGCCTCAGCACTTTCATATGAAATTCCATTTTTCGCTAAAAATCCATGCAAATTCATTGCACCTAGACCTACTGAATGAAGTTCTTCATTTGCCTTTTTCACTGTAGGTGCATTCTCTATTTCCGTCATATCTGTTACTGCAGTTAATGCCTCAATTCCAACTTGTACAGATTCTTTGATCGCTTTATTTTCCATTACGTTTACAATGTTTAATGATCCTAAATTACAATTCACATCACGTTTGATCGCATCTTCTTCACCATAGTTATTAATGACTGATGTTTCTTGTAGTTGAAAAATTTCTGTCTCTTATATTCAATCAGGCCCGCTACAACCTAACCCGTTCTCTTATGAACTGCTACATGTCACCATGCAGGATAGACTATATCATCACCTTCAGCTCAACCTGGTAAGGTGCTCTGCTTTTCCACTCGCTTTTGAGTGTACTCTACTCGCTTCTTCACTGGAGTTTTTCATCCAGCTATGCTTTCGATAGTCGTTAGGCTTTTACTTATCTTAATCTTTCAGAAAGTCTCTTATAGGTAGGAAATTTATTGCGTTATTGTCTCCGGATTTGTTTTCTTCAGACATTCCTAAATATTGTGCTACATTTTGATTAATGAATTAACACTTAATACCTATAAGACACTTACTATAAATAGTTTAGATTAACGAATTAAGATAAGATTTAGCACGGTAGATTACCTATTATAAGGCTTCTCCCGTTTAACAGAGTTTTCGACTAGAATTTCTTCTAGAAGGTGCTAGCAATTAACACAAATTAGACATTTTTATTTCGCCAATATCCTTCAATGCATGCTGCTGATTAGCATTACTTTTATACATCAAATATGGATAACCAGATTCTAACTGAATCGCAGCAATTTTTACTAAAAGATCTCGAGCATTTAAGTCTAGTTTTTTCTTTTTAACACGCTCATTATTTACTAACTCTTCATATCTTTCATCTATATCAAAATCATCTAAATGAATGCCATATTCTTTATACACTGTATATGGTGCAAATACATAGAATGGTTCATTTTTTTCTGCTAGTTCAAAGAATTTATTTGGAACAATTAATCCGATCGATAGTGATTGAATTCTACTTTTCTCATCGGCATTGATTTTTTTTGTATCAAGAAATTCAACTACGTCCCAGTGGAAAATATTTAAATAGGTTGCACCAGCACCTTTACGTTGTCCTAGCTGGTTAGCATATGAAAATGAATCTTCTAATAGCTTCATAACAGGAACAACACCACTTGCAGCGTTATCAATTTCCTTAATTTGCTCTCCACGTGCTCTAAGTTTTGATAGATTTAGTGCAACACCACCACCGATTTTTGACAGTTGCATTGCCGTATTAATTTGAAATCCGATTGAATTTAAACTATCGTCCATTTCTAGCAAGAAACATGACACCAATTCGCCTCTTCTACTTCTTCCAGCATTTAAGAAGGTTGGAGTAGCTGGCTGATAGTTTTGTTGAATCATCATTTTTGCTAATTTCAATGCTTTTTCAATATTGCCTCTTCCTAAATATAATGCAACGATCGCAATTCGATCTTCATATCCTTCTAAATAATGCTTTCCATCATTTGTTTTTAATGCGTAATCTTTAAAGAATTTTGATGCGGCCATATATGATTGAAAAGTGAATCCTGCATTGTATACTAACTCATATAATTTTTCTATTTCATCAAAGGAGTAATCCATCTCAACATTATAATAGTAGTTTTCTTGAATCATATAGTTTAAGCGTTCTTTTAAAGAAGAAAACTGAATCTGTTTATCTTCAACTTCTTTCAAGAAACAAAGAAGCGCTTCTTTATCTTTTGCGAGATCAAAAAAACCATCTTTTTTAATCGTCAATTCATTATTCAGCTCAATATGTCTCAAGCTTTTCCACTCCCTCAATAAAATATTGTACATCTCGACTTGTCCCTGACAGTTCAAACTTTGATAACACTGGAACTTGATAGTCTGATGCTATTTTATCTGCACTTGCTGCAAAAGAATCTCCCCAGTTTTTATTACCACTTGCACTGACTGCTTTTAAATACTTCGAATTACTCTCCAAAAAAGTACTTACGTTTTCAGGTACGCTACCAAATCCTGCAGTATAAGTTATGAGAATATACGGTTCTTCGATTGTTAGTCCATCTTTTATTTGGATTGACGGCATTCTAACTTTATTGACAAATCGCTTAACATTGCCAGTCATTGAACTGTAAACTATCACCATATTATCACCCTCGTTAATATGTAAGAATATTGAAAATACTTATATTATATACCTACATATTGTATTACCTTTTTAGAACAAACACAACATATAGGTGCTGAATTTAAAAAATAAACATTTCGACAATATGTCTCGAAATAAAACAATATATGAAATTTAACAAATTATGGAGAAGAGTGCAATAAAGTGTAAAACGATTTTTTTGTCAAATGAGGTCATAACATTTTCACAAAAAAAGTACTCATTAACACCTTGCGAAATAAGAAAAAAAGCAAAAAAAACTTTTTTTTTTCGCAAACTTTTAATGAGTACACGATTAAAATAATATTATTCTGTCTTTAGATTTTAACAAAAATTGTTAACTTCTAGCTTCTTCCAAGTAAGTATAAATTGCATGGCCTCCATGCTGTGCAATCCCACGAAAGTGCTTAAAGTCCTCTCGATTAACGATTATTTGTCTAAATGCTAAAAAATCATCTTTTGTAACGTTAATTTCTGATATCTCACCTTTTACAAGCTGATCAATCAAATTGATAAATTCATTTTGTTCCATATAATCACCCTTTATTATTTTGATTGCCACAAGAAATAAACTTCAAACCTAACATTAACAAAGAATGTACTTAATGGAAACTAAATAGTTACATCAAGAATTTTTTCAGTAACAGCTAAATTCATATTTTTATTATTTACTAAAACTACTTCACTTTTTCCATCTTTTAAAACTAAGAATGCTTTAGGAATTACTTCTACTCCTGTTCCAATACTCGCAAACTCGTATGATGAATGAGCTTCGCCTAGCGCTAAAATCATTTCAAAAAATGGTACTAAAATAATTTTTTCAAAATATAAAATCGGATCACCTATAAGCGTATTACTACTAACCAAATTTTTAATTTCATTTGAAATTTCTACTTCAAACTCTTCAAACCATTCTTTCAACAAACTAACCTCCTGAAAGTGCTACAACCATTTTTGCCCTTCAAAAGGTTTTTAAACATAATTTCTATGAAAAAAGACATAATTGTATAAAAATTTAAATTTTCTCTTTACCTTTAAACCGTTTTCATGCATTATAGAAGGTGTCAAATCAAAACTTTGTTAGGAGATATGCTCATGAAAATTGCAGAAGCAGGAAATATCATTGAGTTTAAACAGGGATTGAAAGGTAGAGTACAAAAAGTAAATAAAAATTCTGTCATTGTTGACATATCCATAATGGAAAACTTCAGAGATTTAGAAATGGAACCGCTAACAGTCGTAAACCATAAAAATTATAAAATACTAAAAACAGCTGAATAGTTTAAAAATAGTATGATCAGCTTATATTCATATTTAAAAAGGTTCGAACTACATAGATTTCGATTCTATTATAATTTATTAGAATTCTTTACCAAATCAGTCTCAGGTCCCGTGTATATCACGGGACTTTTTTTTATGATAACAATTGAAAATGTGATAAGTGATATTCACAAAAAAATTTGGTACTAATCACACTTTAGTAAAGGAGATGGCTATTTTGTTTCTTTGTCCAATTCTTTAAACGATTTTACTTTATCATGTGGCTGATGGTTCGACTTTCTTTCATTCCAAAATCGTTCCTTTTCTTTTTTTGATTTTGTCATTTTCATACCTCCTAAAATTAATCAATTTCTTGTCATCTTATCATTTCACAAAAAATGAAAATCTATGTTAATTATTTTTTAGGTGTTGTTGGTGGATTTACTAGTAAAATATTCCTACCATTTGCTTTAACAATTGTTTTTTCTTTACTTGCTTCATTGTTAGTTTCAATTACAATCGTACCAATTTTAAGTCGCTATGCATTTAAGAAAGTACCACCTGAAGAAAAAGAAGATAAAATTCAAGTTTGGTACGGTAAAGTGATCGAAAAATCATTAAATCGCAAATGGATTGTTATTGTACTAGCTATTGTATTACTTGCAGGTTCTTTCTCTTTAGTAGGTAGACTTGGTTTCACATTTATTCCAAATGAATCTTCACGATTAATCATTGCTTCATTAGATCTGCCATCATCCACATCATTAGAAAAAACAAATGAAGTTTCATTAAAAATGGAAAAGATGTTCTTAAATATGAAGCAAGTTAAAGAAGTTTCTACTGGTGTTGGTAGCCGTGACTTTATGACTGGACTAAAAACTGAGAATAAAGCTAGCTATTTTATTAATTTAAAGCAAAGTGCAGATGTTGATCAATTTATTAAATATACAAAAAGTAAAATGGAGAAAGTAGCAACATCTGAAGTTCAAGGTGCTAAAGTAGGATTACAAGAAAACTCTTCTGGTGGTCCACCATCAAATAATAACGTTGACATCAATTTATATTCTAATAACTTAGTTGCATTTCAAGAAAGTGCAAAAAAAGTTGAAGACTATATGAAAAAGAATGATCACCTAAAATATGTTACGAATAATTTCGCAGAAAAACAAAAACAAGTTATTGTTTCAGTTGATGAGAAAAAAATTTCTGAAAATGGACTTTCCGCTGGAATGATTTTAGGTTTAGTTGCAGACCAAACAAACCCAGTCAATATGGGAACATTAAAAATTGATGGAAAAGATCAAAATGTGCAGTTAACTTACAATAAAGAACTCCAATCCGTAGAGGATCTTAAACATATTAAATTGTTTGGTAAATTAGGACCAATTAAATTATCAGATGTAGCCCAAGTTAAAGCACTTGAAACATATTCTGCAATTCAAAAATTAGATGGTAAAGTATTTGCTAAGGTCTCTGCTCAAATAAAAGGAAAAGACATTGCAAAAGTAACAAATGAAGTAATCAATGATGTAAAAAAAGACGTAGACTTGCCATCTGATGTAACTTTAAAAGGTGGTGGCGGTAGTGATGATACTACTCAAACATTTAAAGATCTAGGTGTTGCAATGGGAGTTGCAATCGGATTAGTTTATTTAACCATGTTAATTACTTTTGGAAAAGCTCGAATTCCATTTATTATTTTATCTGCATTGGTATTTGTACCAATCGGTTCATTTGTTGCACTATTCCTAGCTGGCGAACCGCTCTCAATTAGTGTAATGATTGGTTTACTAATGTTAATTGGGATCGTAACAACAAATGCAATCGTACTAGTGGATCGAATCGGACAAAATTTAGAACAAAAAAGATTACCTCTTCGCCAAGCAATCATTGAGGGAGGTAAAACACGTCTAAGACCTATATTAATGACCGCATTTGCTACAATAGCTGCTTTACTACCTTTAGCATTAACAACGTCTAGCGGTACACTTATTTCAAAAGGATTAGCTATTACAGTAATTGGTGGTTTGACTTCATCAACATTATTAACACTAGTATTTATTCCAGTTGTATATGAACTGTTCTTTACTAAGAGAACAAAGAAACATGCCAATTCTGAAGAAACGGCTAAAGTTGTTAATAATTGAATTTGATAAATAGTAAAAGAGAAAGGAAATAATCCTTTCTCTTTTCGTGCTGTTGAAATAAGACTTACTATTTATAACTCTAAAAATAAACAATATCTAGAGTTTGATGGAATAATAAAATTGCTCCGAATGTATTAACAATTCAAATCATTAATTGATCATCAAAAAATGATAATTTTATCATCAATATTGTTCACTTAACTTTCTAACTCGATCATTTCTAGATAAAAAAACTCCGACTTTTAAAAAGTCGGAGTAATTCCTTATAAATTTTGATCGTTAACTCCTGCTAGCCATTTTCTAACAGGTTCTAGTGTTTCCTCAATACAGCCATCATTAAATGGAGATTCAAGTTTAGCCTCTTTAACTAAGCCTAAAAATGATTTACTTCCTCCTAGTTGGCAAAGTCCAACATAATCGGACCACGCTGAATTTCGATCTTCATGCATTTTATTCCAGAATTGTAATGCACAAATTTGAGCTAATGTATAGTCAATATAATAGAATGGTGATTGGTAAATGTGCCCTTGTCTTTGCCATAAACCACCTTTCTCTAAATAACTATTTCCATCATTTGCTCGATGAGGTAAATATTTTTCTTCTATTCTCTTCCATAGTCCGTGGCGTTCCTCAGGTGTTAATTCAGGATTTGCGTAGATTTCATGCTGGAATTCATCTACTGCCACACCATAACTAATAAAAGTTATTGCACTACTTAAATGTGTAAAATAATATTTTTGTGTATCTTCTTTGAAGAATTCTTCTTGCCAAGGCCATGTGAAAAATTCCATACTCATTGAATGAATCTCACAAGCCTCAAAAGTAGGCCAGTTATACTCAGGTGTTTCAAATTTACGACTTTCATAAACCTGGAATGCATGACCAGCTTCATGTGTTAGTACGTCAATGTCACCAGATGTTCCGTTGAAATTCGAGAAAATAAAAGGAGCTTTATAGTTTGGAATATAAGTACAGTATCCCCCACCTTGTTTTCCTTCCTTAGCAACTAAATCTAGTAAATTTTCCTTTAACATAAAATTGAAAAACTCACTTGTTTCTTTCGATAATTCATCATACATTTTTTTACCATTCTCAATAATCCACTCAGGATTACCTTTAGGTGTTGCATTACCAGTTACAAATTCGAATTTATCGTCATAGTAATAAAGTTGTTCTACACCGATTCGATTAGCTTGTCGTTCTCTTAATTCGGTAGCGATTGGAACAATTGTTTCAAGAACTTGCTCTCTAAACTTCTTAACATCTTTTGCATCGTAATCCGTCCTCATCATACGAGCATATCCTAGTTCAATAAAGTTTGAGAAACCAAGTTTGTTTGCAATACGAGTTCGGATTTTTACTAATTTATCGTAAATCTCATCAAATTTATCCTGATTCTCCGAGAAGTATCCAAAGTATGTATCGTAAGCTGTCTTTCTAACCTCTCGATCTTTATCCTCGAAATGTGCTGAAATTTGTGCTAACGTTTTCACTTCACCATAAAATGGAAGTTTTGCAGCCGCTACTAACTTAGCATATTCAGTCGTTAGTTTATTTTCTTCTTGTAAATCTGGAATAACTTCTTCACTTAAAATTTTCACTTCACATTCAGCTAAAGCAAATAATTGATGGCCATATTTTTCTTCAAGTTGCTCTCTAAATGGTGAACCGATTAATGCTTTATAATATTGTTGCCCATATGATTGAACAATTGGAGTGTTCTCATCAAAAAACGCTTGCTCATCCTCATAAAACTGATCGTTTGTATCAACTGAATGGCGAACTGCACATAAATTTTCCATTGTTGAAAATTCATTTCTTAAATCATTGATTTCATTCATTGCTAATTCTTGTTCATAGACCGTTGAAGCATCATAAAAATTTTGTAGTGAACGTTTAAATTGTTCCCCTAAGTTCTTAATATTTGGTCTTGAATACTGGTAATCTTGAAAACCCATGTTAATCCCTCCATTTTTTGTGATATTGCTATTATATAAAAAATCTTCTTGTAAAAAAACCTAATTCTAAATAAATTTCTGAAAATTAAAAAATTTTTACTTAGAATCATAAAATTTAATTGCAGTGAAACTAGTTTTAACAGCATAAATAAGTGTTAATCCAAAATAATTTAAAAGATAATTGTTTAAAAATAAAAAAAAGCCCCATCAAATGAGAGCTTTTTTAGTTAGACCCATGGTAGCCAATTTTCTTCAATAAGTGAATGAGGAAATTTTTTTCTTCATTAGATAGATCACTCATTTGCTCATGTAAAAATTCTTCGTGCACAGGAAATATTTCTTCCATCAGTTTATTTCCACTTTCAGTTATTTCTGCATAGATTACTCGACGATCTGCACTACAAGGATTTCGATATACTAGACCCTTTTTCTCAAGTTTATCTACTACATAAGTAATACTTCCACTTGCAATTAATATTTTTTCTCCAATATGTTGAAGCGGTTGGTTTCCTTTATGATACAAAAGCTCAAGCACTGCAAATTCAGTTGGATTTAAATTAAAACTAGCAATCGATTTATTTGCAGAATCATTTATTTTTCTATGAGCTCGCGATAATACAATAAATAGCTTTAAAGAAAGCTCTAGATCTTTTCTATTTGTCTCTTCCATAATAATACCCCTTCAATTTCTTTTACATAGTTCATTCTATAATATTATTTTACACTTATTAATCAATCTTAAGATTATTTCAATGAAAATGACTTATTTAATTCAGTTAGCAATTTTTTTTGGTATGAAATAATTAACTCGTCCAATTCTTGACTGGCCTTTAAGGTCAAATGTTCATTTAACCCTTTAGTTTCCGCAAAAAATACCATTTCTTCCCTTTTTAATGAAATAGATAATAATAAACGGCTGAGTTGATATTCATTCATTAGACTGATTCCCTTCTACAGGATGTTTTTTAACAAACCTTTTCATTCATCATCGAATTAGTTTCTATTATTCATTCTATCTAAATTATTTAAAATAGATACAATATGAAACCTACTAAGCAAAATTACCTAGTAGGTTTATTTTTTTTATGAAATAGCGCTTTTATCGATCGTTCTTACTTAATAAATTAGACGACTTTTTATTAAATCCTGCTTAAAATGATTAATTTTGATTTAAGTGAAATTCTATAGGCACTTTATCTAAAGTTTAGTAAATTGTAGCTATGAACAAATAGTATTGTTCAATACCCTTATATACAGTATACTCTAAAAAAATTTTATTTAGCATAAGCTACTAGAAAAGATCCCAATAATAGTATAATTTTATTATAAAATAAAAAAGCTGAAATGTAATGGAATTTATTTACCACTACTATTTCAGCTTTTTCGCTTCTATTTAGTTGCCTGCTTTTATTTTATGACCTTGAATCATCATTAGTTTTACTTTATAACTTATTAGAAATTCAATTCCTTCTAGCCACTTCTTCGTTTCTAGTGGGCTTCTTCCCCAAACAGTGATCCCGTGATTCCTAACAAGAACAGCCCCAAAATCCTTTGTTAAAAATGGAGTGTATGCATGATTAAAAGTTTCCATGTCTTGTGCATTCTCAATGATTGGAACTGTTATTTTATTTTCAAAATAAGAACTCGTTAATATATGAACCATTTCATTATTTTCAAGTTCAACCTGCCCCTCATCACCAAATAATTCAGAAATAACATTATTATCTACAGTATGTACATGGAGCACACAAGTAGCAGATGTTTTTTCGTAAATATTTGCATGAACCAATGTTTCAAGTGATGGCTTTAATACCGTATCAAATACTGGTTCACCAAGGTTATTAACTACAATAAATTCTTCATCACAGCGTGCTCTCTTATCCTTCTCATCCGCTGTTACAAGAAATAATAATGGATCGTCTGAAATTTTCATTGACAAGTTTCCACTAGTACCATAAAACCAATCTCTTTTTGCCAAATCACATTTAATATTCGCAAGCTTTTTCCATTGTTCTAAAAATAAACTCATATTTACACCTCCACTTATTTAGACTATCTATTTGGACACCGTTAAAAATTCAAACTATTCATACTATTTAATAAAATTATGTCATGTGTCGGTCTTCATTGTCAATAGTTCTAAGTAAATGAACAATCATCAATTTTCTACAACTTTTATCCATTTTTGATAGTAATTAATGATTTAATACTTTTTTTACATCCTGATTTGACAGCACTCCTATTTTATTACACAAATAAGTGAAAAATAAAACCTTCCTATTCATTTGGTTGTTCCTTTCTTTCCCTAAGGAAACTTTTTTGTATTTAGTAAATCATATGTCTTTTTTATAAAAAATGTGAAGAAAATCTACTATAAAATCGAACAAGATTCATCTTATTTATTAGGGTATTTTAGTCCGTATCTTCTCCAAAATACTTCTCCCTAATTTGATTTCGTCTAATAATTTGATACATGGATCGCTTCTTTTCTTCATTCATTTTCTATTTCGCTTTTGAAAATTTAGTAATCTCAATATTTTATGATAAAATAAACCGATAATAATTTAGAACGAGGTATATAAATGAACATTGTTTTAGCAACATTAAATGCAAAATATATCCATACTAATTTGGGTATTCGATACATTAAAGCGTATGCTCAGCCTGAATATGATATAGAGCTTGCAGAATATACAATTAAAGACCCAAGTCTTAATATCATCACAGACTTATATAAACGCAAGCCAAAAATTCTTGGCTTTAGCTGCTATATTTGGAATATCGAACAAACAATTGAAGTGATCCGTATGTATAAAAAAATTGATCCTTCCGTTATTATTTTTGTTGGTGGACCAGAAGTAAGCTATGATGTGAATTATTGGTTAGATCGCGTAAAGGAAATTGACATCATTACGATTGGTGAAGGTGAAATTACCGTTAAGAAATTAATTAAAGCTATTGAAGATGGGAATGATTTCACTTCCATAAATGGCATTGCTTATCGAGATGAAGTAAAAAATATCATTAAACCACAAACCGAAAAATTAGATTTAACAACTATTCCTTCCCCTTATCGCTTTAAAGAAGATTTACCATTTCTAAGTAAAAGAATTCAATATATCGAAACCAGCCGAGGTTGTCCATTTAATTGCCAGTTTTGTCTATCTTCTATTGAAGTTGGGGTTCGATATTTTAATCGAGAGGTTATCAAAGATGATATTCGTTACCTTATGGCAAACGGAGCGAAGGTATTTAAATTCGTAGACAGAACTTTTAACATAAGTCGTAGTTATGCAATGGATATGTTCCAATTTTTAATTGACGAACATGTGGAAGGAACAGTATTCCAGTTTGAAATTACTGGTGATATTATGCGACCAGAAGTCATCGAATTTTTAAATCAAAATGCACCTAAAGGCTTATTCCGATTTGAAATAGGAGTTCAATCTACAAATGATGCTACAAACGAACTAGTTATGAGAAGACAAAACTTTGAAAAGCTTTGCAGAACTGTCACACTTGTACGAGATGGCGAAAAAATAGATCAACATTTAGATTTAATTGCTGGTTTACCTGAAGAAGATTACAATTCATTTCGTCAAACATTCAATGACGTTTTTGCTTTAAGGCCGGAAGAGCTGCAACTTGGGTTCTTAAAAATGCTAAGAGGCACTGGAGTACGCTTAAGAGCGCTCGAACATGATTACGTATATATGGATTATGCTCCGTATGAAATATTAAGTAATAATGTGCTATCATTCGATGATATTGTAAAAATTAAGCAAGTTGAAGACGTACTCGAAAAATATTGGAATGACCATCGAACAAATAGTACGATTGAATATTTAATTAAAAATGAGTTTGAAAGTCCATTTGATTTCTTCCAATTATTTGGTTCATATTGGGAAGAAAGAGGTTGGTCAAGAATCGGCCACCAGCTTGAAGATTTATTTAAGCGTCTAAATGAGTTTTTAACTCAATATCAAATTAAAAATGATACGATCGTTAAAGATATTATGAAGATTGATTATTACTTAAATCATAAATATAAACCGCGTAAACCATGGTGGGACGAAGTAACAAACCATGATGTTGCGAAGGAAATTTATAAACGAATTATCGAAAATCCTGAATATTTAGGTTCAGAATTTATTTCACTTAATTTAAACGAAAAAGAAATCTATAAGCATACATTGATTGAATCCCTTTCATTTGATATCGAACATTTCTTATTAACTGGAGAATATCGAACTGGTAATTATGCGATGCTAGTTTATTTCTCACCTAAAACATTATCGCCTTCATTTTTTACAATTGAAGTATAAGTACAAGAGGACAATATTCATTTTGGATATTGTCCTTTTTGTATTGAATTCACTAAATAGCAAATAATAATTTGTAAGTAGAGGTGATATGTAATGAAGAGAAAAAATGACAAAACTGAAATCGATTCACCAGTATTTCATGATACTTTACCCCATATTTCAAATTTCCCATCTTTTAAAGGGACAGACATTAAAATGGAAGAACCTTTTGTAAATTCAAAAGGTGTAGTTATTGGGGATAGTAAGTATAGCTCTCCTAACTCTCCATTAAATAATTGGTCTGACGATGTTGATCCATCAGTTATGGCGGGCGACGAATGGATTCATCCAACAAATGATATTGGTTGGGCAAGTGCAGAAAACGCCGACCTATTAGAATCAAAAAAGCGAGAACAACCTGCAAAACAATTTATGCATCCACAGCACGAAACCAAAGACTGATTAAGTGCAAGTTTTAGGGGATCGGAAGAAATTATCACTTCTTCTATCCCCTATTTTTGTCTTTAAAATAGTGCGATATTAATATCACCTTTTTTTTGGACTAGTAGCATATGTAATTGCGCTCTGTGGTGTGTGAAGTGGACTAAAATCTCTAATAACCATTCGAATTTAGAATATTGAAGACCCCAATATGAAGTAGTTTTATCAACAAAATCATTTTCTTTCATACTAAAATAGAATTCCTTTAATTCATGAAAATTTTTTTGTAATAAACTTTTCATTTCAACTAATGATTTACATTCAACCAAGGTATAGTAATTAGCCATCATTTCTTGACTAGCACCGCTCATAATTTCCATATCTGCACCTATAAGCTCACACAGATGCTGCACTAGCTCCCCGATGGATTTCTTATCATCAACCGGTCGAAAATTTAAATCTTCCTCATTAATTAAATCAATCATTTCTAATACACTCTTTACACATATACTAAACTGATGAATCACATTTTCAATATACATAAGTTGGACGGGAAAAGAATGGCAGAATTTTTTTGAATCGGAATTTTTAAGTTCTCGATCAAACCCTCAATAATTTCTACCTTTCTACCTTTTCCTCCTTTCCTGCTTGGCCTCTACCTTATTTTATCCGTCATATAACCCTGTCCTACTGCATAGGCTTGTACAATAGAGGAGGGATAATAATGAGAACATTGGCTTGGCATGAAACTTTAGAATTACATGAAATTGTTGCTACAACTACTTACTATTTATATAAGCTTAAAACAAATATAAAAAATATAACAGATTCAGGATTAAAAGAATTATATAAAACTTCTATTACATTATTTGAAAATAACTTACGTGATTTACTTAAATTTATGAGCAATATTACGATTGGGGAAAGGGATGCAGCAAGCGATAAATTGGCAAGTGAAATGAGTGCTGAAGATTTATTATCAGCAACAAAAGTATTAACAAAAATGTATGCACATGCACTTACAGAAACCGCTACTCCTGACTTAAGTAATTTATTTATTAAGCAACTAGTATCGGTGAACAATTTGCATGTTCAAATTTTTAGCTATTTATCAAAACAAGGTCAATATTCAGTATTTAATATTAATAAGTTAATCGAAAACGATGCTAAAAAGGCTATGGATGTCTTAAAAATGCCATATTAAAAAATGGACGTTATAGATCGTCCATTTTTTAATCTTTGTTGAAGTTTTTATTAGATAAGTCTGTAACTTTCTCAGCAGCTATGTGATGATATCTTTGAGTATTTTCAACTAATTTTATCAAATTCAGATATGTTTGCTTTGCACCTAATACAAGTAACGGTACCCCAATAAAATCGATATGCAAAAATCTTGATGTAAATCCACCTAAAGTCATAGCTATTGGTACAGTTGGCGATGTACTTGATAAGATGATTTTATCTTCTTCATTTAATAAAACCTTTCCTAAACCTTCTATGGCAGTCGGCACATTTTTAGTATATCTTTTGGCTACTGTATATACTTGGTCTCCATTTTCGTCTTCACCGTGAAAAAATAGTTTTCCACCATCTTTTGGTTTTAGTTTATTAAATAAGTAGGTATTTTTTACTTCTTCAGTTGTCGGTTGGCGATCAAGTGGTAATTGTTTCAAATGATATGCTGCGGCTAAAGGTGAAGAATGTGTACCTCCAAAACAGTAATAAATATAATATTTCATTTATCTCATCCTCAAATTTTGTATTAATACGTATGTAAATGTAATTGCTTTGAATCCCATTCTGCAAAGCATACTTGTTTAAGTGATAAATTTGACTCAGAAAGTTTTTTATGTACCCACTTTTCGTCTTTTTTCAGCGAGTTAAGAGCTCTTTCAATTATTTTTCCGTCACTAATTACTACGACTGGTAAAAATTCTTTTTCCATTTGAATTTTTAAATCCTGTTTAGTAGGCGTATCGAAATTTGATTTCTTCAAGACACTGATCGTACCGTCATTTTCTAAAATAGCATACGCTACTTCACTGACTGCAAAAGTATCCTTAGCTCTTAGTAATTGCATCAATTGATCAGTATCCAAACGATTTCTTTTCAATTCTTTCCATTGAATTGCTCCGTGTTTAATAACAACTGAAGCATCACCTTCTAAGAACTTTCTAGCCCACATTGACTTTTGTGTAAATACCTCAGTAACAAAAATTAATGCACCCCAAACAAAAATACTAAAAAGAATTTTTGGTAGATTTGCTTCTTTATCATATATACCATCTCCTAGTATATTTCCTAACACTAGTGACGAAATCAAATCAAATGGGGTTATTTGCGTAATTTGTGTTTTCCCATTAATTTTAACGACAATAAAAAGAGCTATATATCCTAAAAACAACTCAGTAAACATTTCATGATAACTCATGTAATACACTCCTAAATTTTTATTACCTATTAAATTTTCTTACTACTTTACTCTTTTTATACATAAAATTGGTAATTGATCATTATTCTAATAATTTTTTAATTATTCATATAAATATATGCGTCTGGATGAGACCCCACGGTAACTAGATCTTTTAATATTTTAGCTAATATATAACTATAAACCGTTCCATTGCCTCCATAGGCCATTAAAAAAAGACAATTTGGATATTCATTGTATTGCCTAATCATCGGTAAGCCAGTATGTGTTCCGCCAAATGTTCCAGTCCAATAATATTCTGCATAAGCAGCTTTATAATTAGGAAATAACTCTATTAAATTTTTTATAAGCTGTTCTTTTTTATGAAATAACATAGATTCACGTTTTTCAGGTATTATTGTAGGTTCATCAAGTCCACCGACAATTATTCTCCCATCAACCGTTGTCCGAAGATATAAATAGGGCCTAGCTGTCTCCCAAATTAAACAATTCTCATACCATGCATTGTTTTTCTCAATTAGAGGTTGAGTTGCAATCGCAAATGTCGATGTTAAAACAGCATTTTTCTCACTTTTTACTTCTTGGGATTCATAGCCTCCAGCAAAAATTACTTTTTGGGCACGAATGGTATGTTTATTATTAGTGAATAATTGTACCCCTTGCTCTGTACCGATCATCCGAGTTACTTCTGTATCTGAATACACCTTCAATCCTCGTTTCAGAGCATATAAGAGTAAGCCGTGAGCGCATTTATATGGATTTACTTCAGCGTCATCACCTGTGTAAAGTGCAGCTTCTTTCGTAAAATTAAATTTTTCTACAATTTGCGATTTGGTAAATCGTTCAACATTAAAACCATTTTCTTTTAAGACTTTATATTCCAAATCAATCATTTCTTTTCCATCTAAATCACTAGCATAGTATAAACTTTTTCTTTTTTTAAAATCCGGATTAATATCGATTGTTTTTGACATTTCTTCAAGACCTTTAATTGCCTCTACACATAATTGATAATGACGAACAGCTTTTTCTTTTCCATATGAATTTATAAATGAATTTAAAGTTTTGTCATTTGAATACTGTAAGAGTCCCGTATTTGCACTAGTACTACCTTGTACAACTTGTTTTCGTTTATCTAGTAAAACGACCTTGGCACCCGTTTGGCTTAAGAAATATGCACATAAACTTCCAGATTCACCACCCCCAATGATTACAAAATCACAATCTAGATCTTCATCTAATGGCGTTATATTTTCTAGTTCGGGTTGTGTATTAATATAGGTCGTTGGCCAATACAAAACTCCGCTAATACTTTTCACTTTCTAAACTCCTTTCAACAGATCATATTTAAGGTAGTTTTTGTCAGTTGAATAAAAAAAATCCCACTTTTTTTAAAGTGAGATTTTTTAAGTAAAATATAATGCTATTTCTTTAAAAGTTTTCTAGAAATTTACTGAAATTATGATCTTTCAGCTAACCATTTACCAATTGTCGGATATGTCGTTTTTAATGAAACAGGTCCAAACATGATTGATACATGGCCCGATGGAATCGACACATACTGCTTATCTACACTTGAAATATGCTCATTTAATGCTTCAACTTGGCAAGGCATCGCAATATGGTCTTTCGTAGCAGAAATATTTAAAACATTAGCTTTAATGTTAGAAACATCTACTTTTCTTCCTCTAATTTCTAAGTCACCGCTTAATAATTTATTTTGTTGGTAAAACTCTCTGATCCATTGGCGATATGCTTCACCTGGGAATGGAATACCATCTGTAACCCATTTTTGCATTAACTGCCACGATTTAATAAATTTTGTATTATCAGAGCGATCCAATAATGTTACATAAGGTCCAACAAAATTAGTAACTGGTTTTAACATTTTGTTACCAAAATCGATCATTTCAGGAGGAATATTACCTAATGTATCAACAGCTTTATCAAGTGCAAAGTATTTTTCATTTAAAAATGCACCATATAATCCTGTATCTGAAAAATCGAATGGACTAGTTACAAAAATTAAGTTTTTAATTGGTGCATTTTCATAAAGTGATGCATAAATACTTGTTAAAGTACCACCCATACAATAGCCTAACATTGATAATTCTTTTGCACCTGAAAAACGAAGAACCTTATTTACTGCTTTTGCAATATAGTCGTGAATAATATCGTCAAATTTCAAATGACGATCTTCATGACCAAAAGTTCCCCAATCTAATAAATAAACATCAAATCCTTCATTAACAAGATACTCAACAAAAGAGTTCCCCTTTGTCAAATCAAGAATATACGGTTTATTAATTAGAGCATAGATAAGAAGGATTGGAGTCTTTTTTACTTTTTTTGTAGTTGGAATATAATGATATAATTTACTTTTATTTTTAGTCCAAATCACTTCTTTAGGAGATTGACCTACTAAAGGCTCTCCCTCTTTTATAAGAATATCTGCAGTTTTCTTCAATCTTTTGTAAGATTCTTTTAATCCGCTCGGAAGCGATTCCGTAGCTTCTTCTAACATTTGTGAATTAAACACACTTTTCCCCCCTTTTGATCTGAAAAAAAGGTCATCTATAAGTAAGACTTAAACGTAAAGTCCGCCATTTACATTAATCTGTTGACCAGTAATGTACTCTCCACCTTCACATAAGTAAACAACAGCTTTCGCAATCTCTTCTACAGTACCAAATCTTCTTTTTGGTATTCTTGATTTAATTTGCTCTTTTACATTTTCTGGAATTTCGTTTATCATGTCAGTTTCAATAAATCCAGGACATACAGAATTTACTGTTACGTTTGTTTTTGCTAATTCAAGTGCTAAAGATTTAGTAAATCCAATCATACCAGCTTTTGCAGCAGAATAGTTTGTTTGGCCGAATCCGCCTGCCTGACCAATAACTGATGAAATATTAACAATACGAGCGTTATCAGATTCAAGTAAGTATGGTAAAGCAGAATTACATGTGTTATAAACACTGCTTAAATTTACATCAATAACCTCATGCCAATCTTCTGCACTTAGTTTTTTGAAACTACGGTCTCTAGTAATACCAGCATTATTAACAATAATGTCTAATCGGCCAAAATGCTCAACCGTACGATCAATTAATGCTTTTGCTTGATCTAAATCAGCAACATTAGCTTGCACTGCTAACGCTTCATAACCATTTTCAAAAAGTTCATCTACAACTGCTTTTGCGTGTGCTTCACTATTATTATAATTGATTACAACTTTTGCGCCTTTTTCTGCTAAAGCAAATGCTATACCTTTTCCTATCCCTTTTGCTCCACCTGTTACGATCGCTACACGATTTACTAAATCCATTATCATTTCTCCTTTATTAACTAATTATTGTTTTGTTGGTTGTTTAGTAGTTAATTGTTGTAAAAGTTGTTCAATGTTAGCCATTGAAGACTTTAGTTGCTCAATGCTTTCCATTGAAGACTTTAAATCACTAACTTGTTGATGAATTGATTTGGTTTCAGCTTTCAATTTTGTAAGATCTCGTTTAACTGTCACAATGTCTAACTCTTTTTTCAATGCTGCTACATCTAACTCGGGTTGGGAATCTAAATATAATTGATCTTCTAATGTATCTACTTTCGATTCTAAATTAATCACTAAGCTAGCTACATTTGCGATATCTTCTTTAGAAGCAATATTTGAAGCCTCTAAGAAGGTCTTTGATTGATCATTCAACATCTTTTTACAAAATAGATTAAAATCTATTACAGAACCCATCCACTCGGAAAATTCTTCTTTCTGAACATATTCGTTCATCATTTTTCCAAAGTATTTTTCATTTACATCATACATTTGCTTCCACATTTTCAATGGATCTGAATAATTTTGCTCTGACATGTTAATCCCCCTCACTACTTTTAAGTATAGAAAACAAGCTAACGACAAAACAATCCAATGTTTTCGCGATATTTCTACATCTCATGTCGAAATTTGTATTTTAATATTCATTATATTTAAAATACATTGACAATAAATTTAACTAAGTGTAAATTACACCTAAGGGATGATGATTCCATTACTACGATATAGGGGGGAACATAACTTTATGACAACAAATGAAAAGGAAACAAGTAAAAAAAATAAACCCGAAACCTCTGAATCGATTACATTGCCTAAAAACTTCTTGGTTCCCTTTCTACTTCTTAGCCTTAAGCAATGGAATATGCATGGCTATAAATTAATGCAAGTATTATTTGATTTAGGTTTTACTACGCTTGATTCAAGTAATGTTTATCGGATTCTAAGACAACTTGAAAAAGAAAGTTATATTGAATCTAGTTGGGAATATGGAATTGAAGGTCCGGCTAAGCGAATTTACTCAATTACAGATGCCGGAGAGGAATATCTAAAAACTTGTCATAATTCATTTACTCAATATAATCAGATGCTCCAAACATTCTTTTCGATTTACACAAATTCATTCTTTCCATTTAGCAACTCTGATCAAAGTTTTAAAGATGATTGAAATTGCAGCAATGCATTCAATAATAAATTTTTTTGGAGGAAACACTAATGACTGAAAAAACAATCGAATTACAAACTGAACTTGCAACTGAGAATTTTCAAAAAATGCTTCAATATTTGTTAGACAATCAATTACAAATTCAACAATGGACAGAGTCTTTATTTCAAGAACAAGCAAAACAATGGAAAACTTTAAACGAGCAAGTGCAAGTACAACAACAAGAGTCTTACGAGCAGTTCCAGGAAATGATTAAGTTATTAAATGAAATTAAGCCTACAATTAACCAAGAGACTTATGAAAAAACTTGGAAAAAATTAGTTGATCAGTTTACTCCATTTCAATCTTTATGGACAAATATGAATCAAAACCCATATCAACCGTTTTTTCAAGTTATGAGTACATTTTCAAATCAACAACAACAATTTTTCCAACAATTTTTTAAGCAACCATTAAATAACACACCTTACACTGCTTGGACGAACATGTATCAACAGTTCCAAAAAACTCAAGAAGATTGGTTTAAAAACTTACAAGAATTCTCATTCACAAAACTATAATCAATATTTATTAAACAATTTGCTTGATTAGCTAGACATTTCATCTAGGAGAGGATGAAACAAAATGAATGTTTTCGAAAGTGCAAGAAATGTACAGGAAGTTCATTTTGACTCCATTTCAGTTGGTGACGAAGCTACTCTTGAAGTTAAAATTACTGCAGAGTTAATTGAACAATTTGCTGCAATTTCAACAGATGTAAATCCAATTCACTTATTAGATGATTTTGCAAAAGAAAGCATCTTTAAAGAAAGAATTGCACATGGTATGTTGATTTGCAGCTTTATTTCCTCAGTACTAGGTACAAAACTACCCGGCAAAAACACCATCTACTTATCTCAAGAAGTATTTTTCAAAGCACCTGTAAAAATTAATGACACAATTAAAGTGATCGTAAGTGTTATACGTAAAAGAGATGATAAAAAATTATTAACGCTTCAAACGAATGTATATAATCAAGAAGATGTACTTGTCGTTGAAGGAACAGCATTGGTTAAAAAGTTAACATAACCCTAATATGACTGTATTTACCAAGCATGAGAAATCCCTAAATGTAAAAAATAGAATTGTAAGCTATTACTTACAGAAAGGGAGATAATTATGACAAGAACAAATAAATTATTAGTTCCAGGTGTAGAACAAGCACTTGATCAATTTAAATATGAAATCGCTAACGAATTCGGTGTAACTTTAGGATCCGATACAACTGCACGTTCAAACGGATCCGTTGGTGGCGAAATCACTAAACGTTTAATTGCTCAAGCGCAAAGTCATTTAAAGGGTCAATAATTAAAGAAAAACAAACTATATAAAATGGCTTAATATAGGGGAAGAATTGATTCTTCCCTTTTTATTTTTAATTTTCTTGGAAGAAAATAGCAATTTTTATCTTAACTAGTTGTATAGACAAGTTGAAGCTTTTAAGTTAATATTGAAAGCGTAATCATTATAATAATTTTCGGAGGGAAAATAATATGCTTAGTTTCTTACAACGCATTGGTAAAGCATTAATGCTTCCAATCGCTGTCCTTCCAGCTGCAGGACTTTTACTGCGCTTTGGACAACCTGATCTACTAGACATTCCGTTTATGGCGGCTGCTGGTAATGCAATTTTCTCTAATCTTCCGTTAATCTTTGCGATCGGTGTTGCAATCGGTATTTCAAAGGATGGAAATGGAGCCGCTGGTCTCGCAGGTGCAATCGGTTACTTCGTACTAACTGCGGGAACAACTACAATAAATAAAGATATTAATATGGCTGCCCTTGGTGGTATTATAACTGGGGTTGTAGCTGGTCTTCTTTACAACCGATTCAGTGGTATTAAATTACCTGAATGGTTAGGTTTCTTTAGTGGACGACGCTTCGTTCCAATTATAACGTCTGCTGCTATGCTTTTATTAGCAGGAATATTTGGTTATGTATGGCCAACAATTCAAGATGCAATTAACTCAGTTGGTAACTGGATTATTGATATCGGTCCAATCGGAGCTGCAGTATTCGGTTTCTTAAACCGTATCTTAATCCCATTAGGATTACATCACGTTTTAAATACAATTTTCTGGTTCAACTTAGGTGACTTTACTGATGCTGCTGGTAAATTAGTTCACGGTGACTTAAACAGATTCTTCGCTGGTGACAAATCTGCTGGTGCATTCATGACTGGTTTCTTCCCAATTATGATGTTTGGTCTTCCAGCTGCTGCATTCGCAATGATCGCTGCTGCAAAACCAGAAAGACGTAAAACTGTTGCAGGTATGTTTATTGGTCTAGCTTTAACATCTTTCTTAACAGGTATTACAGAACCAATCGAATTTGCATTCATGTTCATTGCTCCAGTACTATATACATTCCATGCAATCTTAACTGGTTTATCAATGGGTATCGTAAATGCTTTAGGAATTAAAGATGGCTTTACATTCTCAGCTGGTTTCATGGACTACATTCTGAACTATAATATTGCAACAAAACCTATTCTGTTAATCCTAATCGGTTTAATCTTTGGTGTAATTTACTTTGTAGTGTTCTACTTCGCAATTAAGAAATTTAACATTAAAACACCAGGTCGTGAAGACGAAGAAGTTGAAACTGATGAAGTAACAACTGAAATTGGTGATTCATTATACCTACAAGCTTTAGGTGGAAAAGAAAACTTAACAAATATTGATAACTGTACAACTCGTTTACGCTTACAAGTAAAAGATGCTTCAAAAGTAAATGAAGCACTTCTTAAAAAAGCAGGTGCTCGTGGAGTTATTAAATTAGACGATAAAAACGTACAAGTAGTTGTAGGTACAAACGTAGAGTTTGTTGCTGAAGACTTGAAGAAAGAAGTTAAATAATTGAAATTAAAAGCTTGTCCTTATGGGCAAGCTTTTTTCTTGCTTTACTTTGCTCATTAAAGGATTTATGAGTCGGTGAAAAAGCTAAAAACTGAAGGATACATACCCATAAGAGGGTCATGAGGAACTTTATATGCTTAAACATGAATTTTAGTTCCTCATAATGGGTTCATGAGGACCTAAATTAGCTATATCATGAACTAAACTTACTCATAAACGGTTCATGAAGATCTAAATTAGCTAAATCATAAATTATACTTACTCATAAGCGGTTCATGAGGAACTAAATTAGCTAAATCATGAATTATACTTACTCATAAGTAGTTCATGAGTTACTAAATAAGCTATTACCTGAATCTTCCCCCTAATAAAAAGTTCAAGCGTAGTGAAAAAAAAAGATCCAAATACCTTTATAATATTGAAGTAAATATTACATTAAATGAATTTTTCTTTAATAAAATAAACAAAGAGATTTAATTTACATAAAGTAGGGGGTTAGAATGGAAAGAACATATTTTATTACTGGATTTCCTGGATTTATTTCAAAGGAATTACTCATCAAAATTCTTGATAATGAAATGTCTTTTCAAAAAATTTATTTACTCATTCTTCCTAATACTGAAAAACAATGCCGAGACTTTTTAATTACATTAGATCAAAAATATCCAGATTACACTCTTTTAAAAATAGAACTTTTAAGTGGTGATATCACCCAGAAAAACTTTGGACTCAGCCTAAAAAATCTTAATGTACTTATTAATAAGGTAACGGACTTATTTCATTTGGCTGCAATTTACGACCTTGCAGTTCCTAAAAAAGTTGCATATGAAGTAAATGTGAAAGGAACAATAAACGTAAATGAATTTGCGCTTAAACTGAAATCTTTGAAGCGTTACACCTATTTTAGTACTAGCTATGTCTCTGGAACTCGTGAAGGAAGAATTTATGAACATGAGTTAGAAATGGGACAAACATTTAAAAACTTTTATGAAGAAACGAAGTATTATGCTGAAATAGAAGTTGAGAAACTAAAAACCCAACTGCCAATCACCATCATAAGACCTGGAATTGTAGTTGGTCATTCAGAAACTGGTGAGACAAGTAAATTTGATGGACCATATTTCATTTTAAATTTCTTCACAAAACTTCGCTATTTACCTATACCACGAATTGGTAAAGACAATGCTTATTGCAATTTCATTCCCATCGACTACCTAATTAATGCTGTTTACTATTTGAGTCATGCAGAAATCGGTGTTAACAAAACTTATCAAATTACAGATCCCTCTCCTTACCCTGTACAGGATGTTTATAAAGACTTTCTTTCCTATTATTTAAACAAAACTACAATAGGAATTATTCCAATTAAATTTATTAGTCCTCTCCTTTCCATTCCATTCATCAGACGATTACTTAAAGTTGAAAAAGAAGTTTTATCTTATTTTAATTGTAAATCCGAATATGATTGTATTAATACTTTAACTGATCTACAAAACACAAATATTAAATGTCCGGACTTCAAAGAAATCCTCCCTGTTATTACAAATTATTATAAAGTGCATAAGTCTGTAATAGAGAAGCATGTATTAATTAAGTAACACTGTTATGTAATTTCGTTCCTATATATATGAAGGAAAAGTTTAAAGGACACTAACCTAATTTAGTTTAGTGTCCTCATGCTGTTGAATAATAATCTTGTCAATTTAGTATCAAATTTTCGTAAAGGAGTAGAGTGATGTTGATTTCCACTACGGGATGCTCGCTTTCCATGGGGCGAGATTCTTTAGCCTCCTCGGCGAGCCTGCGGGGTCTTTAGCCTTCCCGCTTATCCCATAGGAGTCGAGCCCCCTTCCATTCCAATCAACTTATTCATAAAAAAAGTATGAAATAAAATCCTAATCAAATAGCCTTTACTTTGAGTATCCTAACAGTTGTTATTAATCAGTTTGTAGGTCAATTAATATCGAACATTAATTAATAAACTACTCATATTAATAGATAGATTATCTAAAAAATGATAATTTCATCATTAATAAATGTTCATTTAATGTCCGTTTTCTCTATTGATCATTTTATATTTCAACACTCGAAAGGACACTAATCTAATAGTGTCCTTTTAATAATAGCTCTATGTAATTTTAGTTTTCTTTTCTTCTATTATTAATGATTTTTTTCATTTACCATTTTAAAAACGCCAAGTATGTGCAAGAAACCTCTTTATATGGTCTAATCCATTTTCTTTCCAATATCGGGTAGCTTAGCTTATATTCCAAGGATATTTGTTGAAATTGTTGATGTTTTACATTCTTTTATTCCTTCCTCAAAGGATCTTGCCTATAAAAACCGTATGGAGCTTGCCTAGTATCATCAATAAATAATTTCAAATTATTCACCCTCAATACGTTCATTACAGAATGATTACAATCGTAACTGGATAACAACAAAACTGGATTTTTCTTCCTGTAATATAACGGAGAAATATGACGTTTTCTTAACTTCAAACTTTTTTAATGGAAATTTTAAGCAAAAATTTACGTTACTTATTTAATATTATTCTAGTAAAATAGTTGTAATAACAACGATTTTTTTATTTCTGTACTAAAACAGTACTACCAAAAAAATCCTCAAATTTTGCTCCCCATTATTTCCCATAATTATGTCATGCGTTTTCATGCTAAAGTATTACTTGTACAGCGAGACAATAACCAAACAAATGGAGGAATAAGACATGAAAAAAGTAATCTCATTATCAACATTGGCTGCTACTCTACTAGTGGGTGCTCCTGTAACTGCAGTTCACGCGGATACAATTAATAAGGATACAAAAGCATATACTCAAAAAGTTGATTTAAATAATGTATTATTTAGCTACTTTAATCTACCAAGCTTAAACACTACTAACGGTAAAATAGATTTATCTAAATTTGGTATTGATATGACTAAGCTTCAAGATTCAATTAAACAACAATTAGAAGCTCAACTAAAACAAGGTAATAGTTCAAATACAACTACAAAACCAACAGTACCAACGACGCCAGCTACACCGGCTAAACCATCAACACCTTCAACACCAACAACAAAACCGACGGTACCAACTACACCATCTAAACCAACAACGCCGACAACACCAACTAAACCATCAACACCGTCAACAGAAACACCATCAAATTCAGCATCATTATCAGCTTATGAATCAAAAGTAGTTGATTTAACAAATGCTGAACGTACAAAAGCTGGTTTAAAACCATTTACTGTTAATGCAACATTATCTAAAACAGCACGTTTAAAATCACAAGATATGACTGACAAAAATTACTTTGATCACACTTCACCGACTTATGGATCACCATTTGATATGATGAAACAATTCGGAATCACTTATAGCTATGCAGCAGAAAACATTGCTAAAGGTCAAAAAACACCTGAAGAAGTAGTTACTGCTTGGATGAACAGTGCTGGTCACCGTGCAAATATCTTAAATCCTAACTTAACTCAAATTGGTGTTGGTTATGACTCAAGATCAAATGCTTGGACTCAACAATTTATCGGTAAATAATAAATAAAATTGTATAAAGCTGTATGATAAGTAGTCCGTTTTTGCGGACTACTTTTTTTATTATGTGAAAATAACTTTGATGTATTCAAACATTATTTGACTGATCCTCGTACTAACCTTCTTCGCAAACTTTCCATTAAAGAAGAATCAATTACTTCTATTGCAGAGTTATTTTTTCGAACACCAGAACCAAAATGTATTTCTTCTACTTTCGAAAATTCAATGAAGTCTGCTACATTTTCAATGGATAATCCGCTTCCTGCTAAAATTTTTATATTCGAATTATTTGTCAATTCGATCATATTTTTTATTGTTTCTTTTCCATCAATAGCACTAGCAACACCGCCAGATGTTAATACATGCGTAATCTCAGGGTACTGTTTTAATGTATTAATAGCTGTTAGAAGATTATTTGATTCATCTATTGCTCTATGAAACGTAAAGTTCATATCTTTTACTCGAGCCGTTACTTTTTTTAAAAGATCTTCATCAATTGTATTCTCTGTAGTCAATGCACCAAAAACGATACCTGCTGCTCCGAGCTCTTTACAAACATCAATATCACTTAAGATTACTTCTTGGTCATATTGATCATATAAAAAAGAACGACTATGTGGACGAATCATTACATGTACTGGAATTGAAACACTTTGAACAACATGTTTAATTGTCGCGTAACTTGGTGTCAAGCCACCCTCTTTTATTCCAGTTACTAATTCGATTCGATTTGCCCCAAACCTTTCTGCATCTAATGCATCTTTTACATTTGTGGCAATGACTTCTAATAACATTTCATTCATCTCACTTTTCGTTAAGTATTTGTTTTATGTCCGACGGGAATGGGATATGAATCGAAACATTTTCTTTCGTAAAAGGATGCGTAAATTGTACATTACTGGCGTGTAATCCTTGACGATTCAATAATTTTTGTTTCCCACCATATAATAAATCTCCAATTAATGGATGACCTAAAAAACTTAAATGAACTCGAATTTGATGTGTACGACCAGTATCTAACTGACATTCTAATAATGTTACATTCAAGTTTGATATGTATCTTATTTTTTTATAATGTGTAATTGCATGATCGCCTTTTGGTGAAACCCTTCTTCTTGTAGGATGATGTCGATCTCTTCCAATCGCTTCATTTATTGTACCTTTTGATGAATTCACATTCCCTTCAACTATAGCTGTATAAGTACGTTTTATTTTACGTTGACTTAACATCGAATCCAGAATTGCACTACTTAATGCATGTTTAGCAAATACGACTCCACCAGTAGTGTCTTTATCGAGGCGATGTATATGGCGTACTTTTGTTTTTAATCCATTTTCTTGAAAATGAAATGCTACCCCATTTGCTAATGTATTTAACTGTCCTTTTTCATTCGGATGTGTGTCAACTCCAAACGGTTTATTAGCAATTAATAAATGTTCATCTTCGTAACAGATTTCTATAGATTGTTCTTGTGGAATTACACCATAATCTTCCTCTATGAACAATAGCATTTCAACTTGATCGCCACTTAAAAGTATCGTATTCCAAGGTTTAGCTTCTCCGTTTATCTTAAACCCTTTTGCCGTCCTTAATTCATGTAGCAATTTCTTAGGAAACTGCCATATATTTTTTAAATACGATTCTACTGTTTGATTTTTATGTTCTTCACCTATTTTTACCTTGAACCATGGACTTTGTTGCTTTAATTCCATTTTTAATCACCACTTTCAATATGACTATTATATCAAAATAATTAGCCAAAAAAGAAGCACCTGTTTAGGTGCTCCTTCTTTAATCTATTTTAATTCATTAACATCCTTTGAATGCATTCAGATAAACTTCTTCTAATTCTTTTACTAGAGGTAGTTTTGGATTAGCAGTAGTACATTGATCTTCAAAAGCACGATCAGCTAAATATGAAACTTTTTCTATAAATTCTTTTTCAGTAACTCCTTGTGCTTCGATACTCATATTTATATTTAATTCCTTAGCTAACTTAATAACTGCTGCAATTAAACTTTCAACACCCTCCTCAGTTGTTGAGGCAGGTAGGCCTAGGAAACGAGCAATTTCAGCATATCGTTCATCTGCAATGAAATGCTTATATTTAGGGAAAGCTGTAAATTTAGTTGGTTTTTTAGCATTATATCTTATTACATGTGGCATTAAAATCGCATTTGCTCTGCCATGAGGGATATGGAATTCCGCTCCAATTTTATGCGCTAAGCTATGGTTAATTCCTAAGAACGCATTTGCAAATGCCATACCTGCGATTGCCGATGCATTATGCATTTTTTCACGTGCCTCAAAATCGTTCCCATTTTCATAAGCTTTAGGCAAATATTTAAATACTAATTTAATAGCTTGTAATGCTAATCCATCTGTATAATCATTTGCTAATACACTGACATAAGCCTCAATTGCATGTGTTAATACATCCATTCCTGTATCTGCTGTAATGCTTTTAGGAACAGTTGATACGAATTGAGCGTCAATAATTGCTACATCTGGCGTTAATTCATAATCAGCTAATGGATATTTAATGTTATTAGCTTTATCAGTAATTACAGCAAATGGTGTGACCTCTGAACCAGTACCTGAAGTCGTTGGAATTGCTACAAACTGAGCTTTACGACCTAATTTAGGGTATTTATAAGCTCTTTTTCGAATATCTAGGAATTTTTGTTTAGGTCCATCCAGAGTAGTTTCTGGGTATTCAAAAAACATCCACATACCCTTGGCTGCATCCATAGCAGATCCACCACCGAAAGCAATAATTGTATCCGGTTCAAATGATAACATTCTATCTGCACCCTTCATTACAGTAACATCTGAAGGATCTGGTTCTACATCTGAAAAGATTTCAATCTGAATATTCTCTTGTCTTTTCTCTAAATAATATTTTATCACGTCAACATAACCTAATTTAACCATTGCTTCGTCTGTTACAATAAATGCTCTTTTAATATTAGGCATTTTTTCTAAATATTGAGTTGAATATTTTTCAAAATAAATTTTTGGTGGTAGTTTGACCCATTGCATATTCATATTTCTTCTTCCCAATTTTTTAATATTTAATAAATGAACAGTTGTTACGTTAGTCGATACAGAATTCTTACCGTGCGATCCACAGCCTAATGTTAAAGAAGGAATAAATGCGTTATATAAATCCCCAATTCCACCATGAGCTGAAGGAGCATTTGCAATTACTCGACATGCTTTCATTCTTAGTCCAAACTCTTTTTGAATTTCTTCATTATTACTATGAATAACTGCAGAATGTCCTAATCCTCCAAGCTCTAACATTTCTTCACAACGTTTAAATCCTTCTTCTTTACCATTTACTTTAATTGCAGCTAAAACTGGACTTAGTTTTTCTCTTGTTAAAGGTTCATTCGCACCCACGCTATCACATTCAACGATAAGAATTTTTGTATCTACTGGTACATTTACTCCAGCTAATGCTGCTATTTCATATGCAGATTTACCAACAATGTCACCATTTACAGCACATGTAGCTTCATTTATGACAAGCTTTTCTAATTTCTTTTTATCTGCTTTTGTAGCAAAATAACAATTATTTGATATTAACTCTGCTTTCACTTCGTCATAAACTTCTTTATCTACAATAACTGCTTGTTCAGATGCACAAATCATTCCATTATCAAATGTTTTTGAAAGAATAAGATCATTTACCGCACACTTTATTTCAGCAGATTTCTCGATATAGCATGGTACATTACCAGGTCCAACACCTAAAGCAGGTTTTCCTGTACTATAAGCCGATTTAACCATTCCAGCACCACCTGTTGCTAAAACAAGTGCTACTCCTTCATGATTCATTAAACACTTTGTTGCTTCAATAGATGGGACTTCAATCCATTGTACACAGTTTTCAGGTGCTCCAGCTTTTATTGCCGCATCACGAACGATTCTTGCTGCTTCTCTACTACATTTTTGTGCGGAAGGATGAAAAGCGAAAATAATTGGGTTTCTTGTTTTAATCGCAATGATTGCTTTAAATAATGTTGTTGACGTTGGATTAGTTGTTGGAGTTACACCTGCAATTACCCCAACAGGTTCGGCAATTTCTGTTATTCCTGTTTGTTGATCTTCACTTATGATTCCAACCGTTTTATTATCTTTTATTGAATTCCATATATATTCTGTAGCAAATATATTTTTAATAATTTTATCCTCATAGATTCCACGCCCTGTTTCCTCAACTGCCATTTTTGCAAGTGGCATATGTTGATCTAAACCAGCTAGAACCATCGAATGTACAATTTCATTGATTTGATCTTGATTGTATCTTTCAAATTCCTTTAATGCTTTTTGTCCTTTTAAAACTAATTCATTTACCATTTCAGAAGCGATAGATATTTCATTTACAGTTTTCTCTTGAACAGCCATTTGGCTCTCCTCCTCTGATGTTGGATTTAATCATCCTATTTAAGGTTCATTAAGTCCCATTTATCATTTATATTTGTGAAATGTTTCACAATTTCGTTTACAAATATACTATATATCGTTTTTATTGAAAATGCTATGTCTATTTTGTGAAATGTTTCACATTTTTTTCAACAAAACATGTTTACTAACAACTTATTCCTTCCTTACTTCTAACATTTTGTAGATTTTTGTTAATTCTTTTCTTTTTTCAAATATTTTTGCATATGATAAAATTAAGAATAAGTTCTCAAGGAACTTATTTTTCACCTGTTAGATTTTTCTAACTAAACTGGAACAAAGGACGTGTAACCATGATTGCTCGAAGGAGCATTTGGCAACGTAAAGACTTATCCTACACTTAGCGGTTTTTATTTAGAGAACCAAAAGAACTCTAAAATAAAACTGAAGGTAGGCGAAACTATGGTTGACAGGCGATTATGTTATTTCTTCAATGATATATAGCTTTGTAGTTAGAAAGATAAAAAACTAACTACGAGCTCTATATGTACGTAGTTAGTTTATAGCTGTACTTTTTAACTACTAACTACGAAAAGAGGAAATAACGATGAGTAACAATCGTTTGGGTGAGACCTTAATGATTTTAATTGGTTCATTTATTTTAGCCACTACACTGTATCATTTTCATTATCAAAATAATTTAGCTGAAGGTGGATTTATTGGTATTGCTTTATTAGTAAAAAACGCATTAAATATATCACCTTCAATTACAACTTTGCTACTCGATATTCCAATTATCTTGATTGCTGGATTGTATTTAGGTAGAAAGTTATTAATCAATACTACCATCGGAGCCATTTCATTTTCTGCTTTTTATTCTATAATTGAAAAAACATCCGATATTACATTTAACTTTGGAAATCATCTTTGGATACCCGCTATTTTAGGTGGAATTTTCGCTGGACTTGGTTTAGGGTTAATTCTAAGAAGTGGCGGTGCAACTGGTGGAGATGATTTAATAACAATTATAATGAGCAAAAAATCTAAAATATCGATCGGTAAAGTATACTTTATTTTTGACTCTGTGATTCTTCTTTGTTCACTAACCTATCTATCATGGAATGAAGTAGGATATACAATTCTTTCAGTCGCAATCTGCGCGAAAGTAACTGAATTTGTCTATGAAAGTAAATTTCAAAAAAAATCTGTTACAATTAAATCTAATGAAAAAAGATTACATGCTTAATGCATGTAATCTTTTTTGGATTCCGAAAAATCCGTGAGCTCATTTAGAACATTTTCGGCAGCTAAATCATATAAACAATCTTTAAAAAGTATTGCTAGTCTTCGATAATCATTATATTTATCTAATAGCTCGTCCACGGATGAAGCTTCACCCATGTTTGTTATCTTTACTTCTTCTTGCTTTTTAGCAAACTTAATTGTAAATGTACCTAGTTTTTCAAACATTGAACCGTAGAATTCATCAAAGTTTGATACGCTTACTAATTCTTCTTCTTCAGCGTCAACTTGAAGACCGTCAAATTCTCGTAAGAGTTCGTAAATAATGCTGCTGTACTCATCATTTAAATAAATACTTTTTTCGATCCTGTACCCGATCACTCGATAGAAATGACCATCGTTCTTCACAAATTGAACAGTATCATTTATTTTAAACTTAAAATACTTAAACATTGAACTTCACCCCTACCAATGTCTCTTTTATCATACTATTTACAAAACACTATAGATACTATACAGCCAAAACTTGACAAATTTAAAAATATTGCTTAAATTCCCTTCATTCTTGTAAATGATTTAGAATATTGGTAACCTATACGTACAATACCCACTTTATATACAACATTAATTCATAATTTAGGAGGCGGATTCTGCCTTGTTAACCGAAAACGACAAACTTCTTCTAGATGATTTAACAAGTTTAATGATTCGAGTTCGAAAAAACTGGCAAAAAACTGATGAGGAAGTAAAAAACTCCTTAACTCCACCAAAATATTTGCTTTTATATTTAATATATAAAAATCAAAAAATTACTGCTTCTGAACTTGGAAGACAAATTGGATTATCTTCAGGTTCGATTACAACCGCTGTCAATAAATTGGTTAATAATCATTTAATTTCTCGAAAAAGGGATAGCCGTGATCGAAGAGTTACATGGCTTGAATTAACAGATGAAGGAAAACGTTTGATTGAAGAAATCTTCAATTTCCGTCAAGAATTGTGGCTAACTTTATTCGAAAACCTATCCTATAGTGAAAGAGACCAATTTCGATTTTTATTAAACAAATTAATCTCAAACTAAAAAGGTTATCTCGTAGGAGATAACCTTAGTGTGTAGACAAAGTACAAAAAATTTGAGTTTCAGACTGTCTGAAATGATTACTTGCCAGTTTTCAATTCTGTCCAATACTTATCATATAGTTCTGTTTGGTCCCCAACGTCCTTAATCCAGTTGGTTGCATCAGTTTGTTCTTTTGTTACATTAATATACGGATTTTGTTTATACTCCGCCGAATGATATGGCCCTGATTTACTATTTGGATCAGCATAGCCAATCGCCTCATAATTTTGTGCACTTACTTTTGGATCATATATATAGTTTATAAACTTTTCAGCAAGATCTTTTTGTTTTGCATCTTTTGGTATTGCCAAAGTATCTGCCCATCTTGAAGATCCTTCTTTTGGTACAACCCATTTAACATCTTTAAGTTCTTTTTGAATATAAGCAGCATCTCCGGACCATACTTGACCAATCCAAGCATCTTCGGTAATAAACTTTTGTTTTACCGTATCTGTATCGAATGCTAATAAGTTAGGTGTTAATGTTTTTAAATTGTTATAAGCTTTTAGCAATTCGTCTTCATTTGTTGAACTATTTGAATAGCCATTTTTAATTAATCCCATTCCAAATACTTCTCTATTGTCATCAAGTAAAGTAACATGGCCTTTGTATTTTGGATTCCATAGATCATTCCAGCTATCTATATTCTCTTTTACATATTTTGGATTATAGGCAATCCCTGTTAATCCCCCAGTATAAACAACTGAGTAGTCACCTTTTGGATCAAACTCTTGATTTGTATATTGAGGTGAAATATTATTTAAATTTGGCATCTTACTTCTATCTAATTTAGCCAACATATTTTGATGAATCATTAGTTTAACCATATAATCTGAAGGCTGGATTACATCATAATTCGAGCCACCAGCTTTTAGTTTTGCATACAACTCTTCATTACTTGCAAAAACTTGATAATTAATTTTAACATCATATTTCTTTTCAAATGATTCTAAAACTTTCTCGTCAAAATTATCTGCCCAGCTATAAATATTTAATTCTTTTTTTCCAACTGAACAGGCAGATAAAAGTAAACTTACTAAGCCTAAAGAAACCATTATTGCAGCAGTTTTTCTAAATATACTCATAATGCCTACTGACTACCTCCTTAAATTTTGGCACATAAATCCAATATGCCTTGGTTGATTTCTAATCCAGAAGCCCCGTTTTTTAGTGAAACTAGACCTAAAAAAGGTCACTAGAAAACACTTTTACTTTAGACGATATAGGATTTTTTCTCTGATTCTTCTTGATTGTTAATACCTTTTGTACGATAAACCTCAGAAATTACCATTAAGAATATAATTGTAACAATTAAAATCGTCGAAATTGCATTTATTTCAGGAGTTACACCTTTTTTAACCATTCCATAAATATAAATTGGCAATGTTGTTGAACTCGGTCCTGAAACAAAAAAGCTTATTACAAAATCATCAATACTTAATGTAAAACATAAAAGTGCTGAAGCAATAATTCCAGGCATTAGCGCTGGTAAAGTTACAAATCTAAACGTCTGCCATGGTGTAGCACCTAGATCACTTGCAGCATCTTCTAAATCAGTTGACATTCCTGAAAGTCTAGCTGCTAAAAGAATAATTACATATGATATACAAAAAGTGACATGGGCAATAATAATTGTGATACTACCTAATTCAATATGAAAATTAGTAAATAGTATTAGTAATGAAAGTCCCATTAGTATATCTGGAACGACAATTGGTAAGTAAACTAGCCCACTAATAAGATTTGAAAATTTATATTTATGCTTATGTAAGGCAAGTGCACAAATAGTACCAAGAATTGTTGAAAGGATTGTTGTTACAATTGCAATATATAAACTATTCATAAAGGCATCAATAACTTGCGGGTTATGAAATAAATTTAAGTACCAGTCAAACGTAAACCCAGTCCACTGTGCATTAATCTTTGATTTATTAAATGAAAAAAGGATTAAAATCAAGATTGGTAAATATAAGCAAATCAAGATAATTGTTGAAAATCCAATAAGTATAGGTTTTTTCATTTATTTTTCACCTCTACTTTTATCAGCACCAATATTTTTTGTAGCTAAATAGTAAAGTCCTATTAAACCGATTGAAGTAAGGACTAAGAATATTGAAAGTGCGGAACCAAATGGCCAGTTCCTTGCTGCTAAGAATTGATTTTGAATGACATTTCCGATTAAAGCAACTTTTGATCCACCCATTACATCCGAAACGACAAACATTCCAAATGAAGCAACAAAAACTAAAATACTACCTGCAAAAATCCCCTTCATCGTCAATGGAAGAGTTACATATATAAAGGTTTGAAATGGAGTAGCTCCTAAATCGTTAGCGGCATCCAATTTTCTGTTATCCAATTGTTCAATGGCAACAAAGATCGGTAACACCATAAATGGTAATAATGTATAGACCATTCCCATTATGACTGATGGCGTATTATACAGTAGTTGCAACGGTTCTTTTATAATCCCAAGTTGGATTAATAATGTGTTAATAATCCCTTTTGAACGAAGGATAACAATTAAAGCATAAGATCTTACTAAGAAATTTATCCAAAAAGGGATTGTGATTAATAAAAGTAAGATCCTCTGCCATTTTTCATTTACAACTGTAGCTGTATATGCATAAGGATATCCAATCAAAAGAGTAATTATTGTAGTTACTAAAGCAATCCAAAAAGTTGTCCATAAAACTTTTAAATAAAGTGGGTCAACAACTTTTACAATATTTTCTAGTGTAAATGTTTTTTCTATTTCACCGTACATTCCATTTTTCATAAATGCAAAACCAAAAATTAATAATAAAGGTACTAGAAAAAAAACTAATAACCAGATAATCGTAGGTGCAATTATGTATTTTTCATTTCTCAATACATAATCACCTCATCTTCCGACTTCCAACTAATCTCAACTTTATCATTTCTATTAAAACTTGTTTGGTCTGGCATTTGATAGACAATGATCGTTTGTTCATGTTTATGTAAATCAATAAAGATTTTATTTAGAGTACCAACAAATTCTACATCTCTTATTATGCCTGAATAAGTATTTTTTTCATTTGTAGCATGAGAAACTTTAATATTTTCTGGTCTAACAGCAATTTCTTTTACACCTTTATCAAATAAATTATTTTCACCAATAAATGTAGCAACAAATTTGCTTGCTGGATTTTGATAAATTTCTTTCGGTGTTCCGATTTGTTCGATTTTCCCATTATTCATAACGACAATTCGATCACTCATACTCATCGCTTCTTCTTGATCATGGGTTACATAGATAAAAGTAATACCTAATTCGCGTTGAAGATTTTTTAGTTCTCTTTGTAAATCTTTACGAAGCTTAAAATCAAGTGCTCCTAATGGTTCATCTAATAATAAGACTTTTGGATTGTTCACTATTGCACGAGCAATTGCAACCCTTTGCTGTTGTCCACCGGATAACTGACTAGGTTTACGATTTCTAAATTCAGTTAATTGAGTTAATCTCATCGCTTCGTCAGCACGGATCTTTTGCTCTTCTAACGAAATACCTTTCATTTTTAATCCAAATTGAATATTTCTTTCAACATTCATATGAGGAAATAATGCATAGTGTTGGAACACTAAGTTCATATCCCTTTTATATGGAGGTAAACTATTAATCGCTTCTCCATTTAGTTTGATCACACCTGATGATGGTTCTTCAAAACCAGCAATCATTCTTAAAAGTGTCGTTTTCCCACAACCACTTGGTCCTAAAATTGTTAAGAATTCTCCAGAATAAATTTCTAATGAAAGTGGAGAAATCACATTATTTTCACTAAATTTTTTCTCGATTTGTTCAATTTCAATTATATTTTTCATTTTCGCGTCCCATCTATATTATTATTTTATTATTATGTAAAAATGAATAAATTATTTTTAACATATAAAAAGCCCCTTTTGTCAAGGAGCTAAGAAACTAAGTTACAATTAACCTTTATTTTAACAATTTACGAATAAACCGTAAAGCGTTTTTTGTTGTATGATATCTGATTTTCAAGTCAATTTTAGTTGTTTGTAAAAGGACACTTTTTTCATGTGTAAAAGCAGCAAAACTGTACTCCCCATGATAATTTCCTGAACCACTTTCTCCTACCCCACCGAAAGGTAAATTAGGATTCGCCATATGATAAAGAGTATCGTTTACACATCCACCACCAAATGGAACTCTCTCAATTACTTCATTAGCTATCTGTTTACTTTCTGTAAAGACATATAGTGCTAATGGCTTAGGGTGTTGATTAATTTCATTTATTACCTCATCTATATTTTCATAGGTAAGGATTGGTAAAATTGGACCGAATATTTCTTCAGACATTATTGGTGAATCCCAAGATAGTCCAGAAATTAAAGTCGGTTCGATTTTATGAGATAATTGATCAAATTCCCCACCATGTAGGATTTCACCATTATTCAAAAAGCCAACCAAACGATTAAAATGGCGATCACTAATGATCTTTGTATAATCATTATTTAACAAAGGTTTATTACTATAAAACTGAACAATTTCATTCTTTAATGCATCAATAAAATCCATTTTTACTGATTTGTGGACATAAATATAATCTGGCGCAATACAAGTTTGTCCTGCATTCGTAAATTTCCCCCAAACAATTCTTTTCGCAGCTAGTTGGATATTCGAATCGACATGTACAATTGTGGGGCTTTTCCCACCTAATTCAAGTATTAATGGCGTTAAATTTTTACTTGCTGCTTCCATCACAATTTTTCCAACTTGAACACTGCCAGTAAAAAAGATGAAATCAAACTTTTGTTGTAATAGTATCTTGCTCTCTTCAATTCCACCATTAATTACCGCGATATATTCTTTATCAAAATTCTCATTAATTATTTTATTAATAATGATTGATGTATTTGGCGTTAATTCCGATGGTTTAATAATAGCAGTATTTCCACCAATTATTGCACCAATTAATGGAGCCATCGTTAATTGAAATGGGTAATTCCAAGGTGAGATAATTAATGTTACTCCATACGGTTCTCTGTAAATATATCCTTTTGTACCAATATGCGTAAGCGGAGTTTTAACTTTTTTAGGCTTCATCCATTTTTTAATCTGTTTAATTGCTTCCGAAATTTCTTTTAAAGTAAATCCTATTTCAGTCATATAGGCTTCAAAATCTGACTTATTTAAATCCTTTTTTAAGGCTATTTTTATTTCATCCTCGTTCTCTACGATTGATTTATATAATTTTCTTAATTGTTCAATTCGAAAATTTGAAGTTTTAGTTGAACCAGTCTGAAAAAATGCTTTTTGCTTAGTTACTAATTGTGTAATTTCAGATGCTTTATATGTACTTTCCAAAATCATCACATCCTTTTTTAGTCCAATAGTTTAAACGTATAATCTAATGCTAAATTAAAATCTCACATAAAGTCAATAATTCTGTGAATACTATTATTAATATTAACTAATGTAGGAATCGAAATATTAACTTTGTTAAGGAATTGTAAAGATATTGTAAATTTGTAAATTAATTAAACGTTTTTAATTGATTAATTTCAAAAACCAATTATTATTATTAACGTGGCCTTTACTTTTTTCGACATTTTTACATAGTTTCTGACATTTTAAAATTAACTGACAAATGTGAAGGTGATAATAAATTATATGTTTTAGTTGGAGGAATCATAATGTTTTTTGGACAAAAAAAGGATGTATTCTTTGAAAAGCTTTTAGGTATAGCTGAGAACTTGCACGTATCATCGAATTATTACGTTGATTTTAAAATAAAAAATGCAAGCGACTTAAAGAAGTTTCAAGAAGAAATGAAAGAATATGAAACAAAAGGTGATAAGTTTATTCACTCTTTAATCGTAGAATTAAACAAAACCTTTATTACTCCAATTGAGCGAGAAGATATTTTACAACTTGCAATGAAAATGGATGATGTATTAGATGGATTTGAACATTGTTCAGCTCGATTTGAAATGTATTCAATCACATCTGCTGATGAATACATGGTAAAATTCGTTGATATTCTTCAAAAAGCTGTTGAAGAAATTTTACTTGCAGTTAAATTACTTTCCAATAAAAAATTATTAGAAATCCGCGTTCATGCAATCAAAATTAAGGATTACGAATCTCAATGTGATGAATTATTACGTACTTCAATTAAGCAATTATTTATGAATGAAAAAGATCCTATTAAAATTATTCAGTATAAAGAAATCTACGAAGGTTTAGAATCTGTAGCTGATAGTGCACAGGATGTAGCAAACACTCTTGAGCAAATTATCATGCGAAATGCGTAAGGAGTCATAAAATGGAGCATTTATTTTTACTTACGATATTAATCGTGATTTTTGCATTTTTGTTTGATTTTATTAATGGATTTCATGATACTGCTAATGCAATTGCAACGTCCGTTTCAACAAAGGCTTTGAAACCACGTACAGCTATTTTAATAGCAGCTGTAATGAATTTCATTGGTGCAATCACATTTACAGGAGTTGCCAAAACGATTACAACTGGTATCGTTGATCCGATTACAATTGAAGGTTCAAGCGGACTAGTTGTCGTGATTGCTGCTTTATTAGGTGGTATCTTTTGGAACTTATTAACTTGGTATTTCGGTATTCCAAGTAGTTCTTCTCATGCAATCATTGGTGCAATTGCTGGTGCCGCTGTCTCAGCAAAAGGATTTGACGTTTTAGAGGCGGACGGTTTTATTAAAATTATCGAAGCTTTATTAATTTCCCCTGTCATTGCAATTACGCTTGGTTTTATCGTTATGACAATTTTAGGAACTATTTTTAGACGTTCTAACCTAGCTAAAACTAATAAAGGCTTTAGACTAGTTCAAATTTTCACTGCTTCTTTACAGTCATTTACTCACGGTACAAATGATGCACAAAAAGCAATGGGAATTATCATGATCGCTTTAATTGCCGCTAAAATTGAACCAGCAGGTGCAGACGTTCCTTTATGGGTACGTATCGGTTGTGCTATGGCAATGGCTATTGGTACTTCAGTTGGTGGATGGAAAATTATTAAAACTGTTGGTGGTAAAATCATGAAAATTCGCCCGATTAATGGTGCAGCAGCTGACTTATCTTCAGCAGCTATTATTTTCACATTTACTGCTTTACATTTACCAGTAAGTACAACTCACGTAATTTCATCTTCTATTATGGGGGTAGGTTCTGCTCAACGTGTTAAAGATGTAAACTGGGGTACTGCTCAACGTATGGTAATTACTTGGATTATTACAATCCCAATTTCAGCAACAGTAGCTGCAATTTTCTATCAAATTCTAAAATTAATCTTACTTTAATGATAAAAAGGCGAAACGTAAAAAATACGATTCGCCTTTTTTATTTACATATATTCTCTTTTCCTTTTTGGTTTTGTAATAAAAAATATTAACAGCAAAAGTAAAATTACCGATCCTGCAATGATAAAGGAATTCATAGAAAGGATTGTCGGACGGTCATACGATTTAGAAGCTAATAACTCAGAACTGAAAAGTTTTTCATTATTGGCCCATACTTCAACTGTCCCAATTTTTTGATTTTTAGAAATCCCATTTTTCTTGTATGATTTATCAATTGCAGTTAAGGGTTTTAATTTAATATCGTAATTTGTATTCGCACCTAATGCAGTCAAAAAAGATAAATCGTTCGGTATTTTTGTTTGAATTAAATCATCTCTTATTTTTAATTCCCTCTGCCAATCACTTTGTTTTATCAGCGTTTTTTTATGGATTCTTGAAAATGAATAGGAATCTAATAACTTAATATCTTGTAGATATTGCGGTTTTGATGAACGTAATAAAATATTTATAATCATTTGGCCGTCTTTTTTATCTATTTCAATTAAAGTATTCCTAGCAGAATCAGTATATCCAGTTTTCCCTGCATAAAAGTAAGGATTTTTGAACATTTTTCCACGATTAAAAATATATACATTCTTTTGCTTAGATGTATTAATATGAGCATCTTTTGTACCCATTGCTTTAATGATTAATGGGTATTTTAAAGCTTCCTTTGTAATTAAAGCTAAATCATGTGCAGTTGTATAATGATTTACATTGTGAAGACCATTTGGATTCATGAAATTTGTGTGATTTGCACCAATCTTTTTAGCTTTTTCATTCATCATTTTTACGAAGTTGTCCATGTTTCCGCCAACTCTTTCACCAATTGCATATGCTAAATCATTGGCACTTAAAATCATCATTGTTTTTAATGCTGTATTTCGCTCTAAAACTTCTCCTTCAGAAAAAAGGATTTGAGAATTACTTTTTTCTTCTTGGATACTTCTTTTTGTCATTTGAATTTTATCATTCTCTTTTAAATGATCCATCATAACCATTGCGGTCATTATTTTAGTTGTGCTAGCTGGGAAATCAACTTTATTTGCGTTCTTACTATAAATTACTTCCCCACTATCAGCCAATATTGAAATTGCTTTATCACTAAATAGCTTTATTTCTTCTGCGTGTACAGTTTTTTGAATAAAGAAGCTACTTATTAAGCTAATACATAGACATAATTTTATAATATAATTAAAAGTAGATTTCATGAACACTAAATCTCCTTTGAACTTTTTTCATTTAGTTATTTCGTACAGGTTACATAACTCAAATTTAAATAACGCTACTCTACAAAAGAGGAGTGGTTTGAAAAAACAATAATGCACCTATTATAACCTTTTCATACTAATGTCTCAACTTACTTAATTTAACAGTAGTTTTCACTTAAAATAAAATATATCGGTTATTTCCCGGAAAATCGACAGATCTATTACTTTAATTTATCAATATATTTTAATCCCTCCCTTTTGCTTAAAGATGATAAATTAGTTTGTTTGATAAATAATTCAACCTCTTTAGGATTGAGATAGGAATATTCTCTTAACGCCCAACCTATTGCTTTTTGAATAAAAAATTCTTTGCTTTCTTTGAGTAGACGGCAATAATGAAATAAACGCTCTTGATCAGTTTTCTCCTTAAACTTCATTTGAAATAATAACGCTGCTCTATTCAGCCACATATTATCCGAGCATATCCACCTATTAGCATACTCATCAATCAATTCTGGATAAATTAAAAAATGATAACTAATCAATCGTCCAGCAATTGTATCAACTGTATCCCACCAAGACTTTTCGACTACTAGTTGTTCATATAATTTAATCCTTTCGAGCTCTGCTTTTTTATATTGGCGGTCTAAACATGCTAATGCAATATATTGAAATTCTCTTTCCTCTAAGCTCCATATATCGATTATTGTTTCTAAATTTGGTGGTTCACCATTACTCATTCGAAACTGTCTCAACAGTGCATTTCGTTCTGGTGCTTTAATCCCTAAAAATGTAAATCTATTTTTCATATACGCTTCCATTGTGGGCCGATTTATATCATTTTTATGTTCTTTAAAAAATCTCATTAACTCTGTTGAATAGCTGTCCATTCTACACTCCCTATCAATTACAATCATGATCTTCTTTATTATTAAATTCACTTGGCATAGCTACTTATTATTTCTTCTATTATAAATGAGCATAAAGATTAATGAAAAGTGTATAAGGCAAAATTGTGTAAATTTTCCGAAGATTAGTTTATGATAGATAGGTCAATAAGAAAGGAGGATATTATGCAACCAGCAGTTAATACAAAGGTTATTAATCAGTCAACTATGTATCAAATTTTATTTGCAATCAGTTTAGGCCATTTATTAAATGATTCTATGCAAGCAGTTGTACCAGCCATATTTCCAATTTTAGAAAAGACAATGAATTTAACTTATACAGAAATTGGATTCATAGCCTTTGCGCTAAATATGACTTCCTCTGTAATGCAACCCGTATTTGGGATTTTTTCCGATCGAAAGCCGTCACCATTTCTCCTACCTATTGGGATGGCATCCAGTTTATTAGGAATGCTTTGCTTAGCATTTGCTCCTAATTTATTTATTGTATTATTATCAGTTCTATTAATTGGTATAGGTTCTGCCATCTTTCATCCAGAGGGCTCTAAAGTAGCCTTTTTAGCATCTGGTTCAAAAAGAGGACTCTCGCAAGCTATCTACCAGGTAGGCGGAAATACAGGGAACTCACTGGCTCCAATCTTTACAGCACTAATTTTCGTACCGCTAGGACAAAAAGGTGCTGCATGGTTTACGATTCTAGCTGCCATTGGAATTTGTGTATTAATTTACGTATCCACATGGTATCGAAAAAAACTGAAAGAAAACCCGTTTAAATTAAAAGGTAAAGGCCAGTCTTCGGGTGAAAATATCAAAATTACATCAGCTGTAAAATTTGCTATTATCCTGCTAGTATTTATTACATTTGCACGTTCGTGGTACTCAGCAGGTATAGGAAATTATTATCAGTTTTACTTAATTAAAAGTTATGGTTTATCGATTAAAAGTACACAATTATATTTATTTATCTTTATGATTGCAGGCGTTATAGGTACTTTCATAGGTGGAACACTAGCTGATCGCTTCGGAAAACGGAATATGATCTTATTTTCATTAGTTGGTACATTTCCATTAGCATTATTATTACCTCATATCTCATTACTGGCAGTTATTCCGATATTATTTTTAATTGGGATCATTAGTTCCAGTTCTTTTAGTGTAATTGTTGTTTACGCTCAAGAACTCGTTCCTGGAAAAGTTGGTTTAGTAAGTGGATTAATAGTTGGCTTAGCATTTGGAATGGGTGCTTTAGGAGCAGTATTATTAGGTGTAATTGCCGATGCAACTAGCCTAAAATTCGTAATGAATTTATGTAGCTTCTTACCACTATTAGGTTTAGTAGCTTTTATGCTGCCAAATGATCGTAAAAAATCAACTTAAGTATGATAGTATTTTCGTAAAAGTTCTTTTAAATCTTAATTTACAACCTAAAATGGCTGTTAAAAAAAGAATTTGTAATTTAATTGTTGGATTAATCATTGATAAGTAAGTTGTATCATATTGATTTCCACTACAGTGTGCTCGCTTTCCATGGGGCGAGACCTGAGCCTCCTCGGCGGTGCCTGCGGGGTCTCAGCCTTCCCGCTTCTCCCATAGGAGTCGAGCACCCTTTCGTTCCAATCAACTCTTAATAAAAAAGAATAATCATAGAAACAATAGAACAATCAATAGTACGATTGAATTACACTTTATTAATCAAATTGTAACTTATGAGGACGACTTACACATCTTTACAAATATTGAACGTCAAAAAAAGATATATTATTTATTATGAAAATAAATATATTGAATTATTTCAGGTTAGTTAAAACATTTATCTATCAACCAATATCACTTGTTTAACAATAAGATGACAGAGACAACAATAATAAATAAATACTTTTTTCATAGAAATTCATAATGTTTGTATTTTCCAATAATGACTTCAATATATTTCAACACTCTGAAAAAGGATGTTTATAAGGCAGCCTTTTGTATGTAGACAAACAAAGCTTTAATTTTCAGACTGAATGCCAGCAACAATCCATCCTTTAGTTATTCAGCATTTATATTTTCATTTCATTATTTAAATTCCAAGTCACCACTAATACCCTGGCTCTTACGTTACATACTTCTCTGCTAAGTCTCTTGGGATTTGCTCCCTATATTCTGCTGGTACAAATGAAAAATCCTCCCTGATAGTTCAGGAAGGATTTTTCTTTAAATTATATTTAAGTTTAGTTTTTTCATAATCTATGTTTTCTCATGCAAGATCGAAGCGATCTGCATTCATGACTTTAACCCATGCAGCGATAAAGTCACGCACAAACTTCTCTTTGTTATCGTCTTGAGCATACACTTCTACTATCGCGCGTAGCACTGAATTTGAACCGAACACTAAATCAACACTAGTTGCAGTACGTACTTTCTCACCTGACTTACGATCACGTCCTTCAAATACGTCTCCGTCTACAGGTGTCCATGCAATTCCCATGTCTAGCAAGTTTACAAAGAAGTCATTAGTAAGTGTGCCAACTCGATCAGTAAACACTCCGTGCTGTGTGCCATTATAGTTTGTACCTAGTACGCGCATGCCGCCTATAAGTGCAGTCATTTCTGGTGCAGTAAGGCCTAATAGTTGTGCCTTATCTACTAATAGCTCTGCTGAATTTACACTATACTGTTTCTTTTGATAGTTTCGGAAACCATCAGCGATAGGCTCTAGCACTGCAAAGCTTTCTATATCTGTTTGCTTTTGTATAGCATCTCCACGTCCTGGAGTAAAAGGAACTTTCACATCAAAACCAGCATCTTGTGCAGCTTTTTCTACTGCGGCACTACCACCAAGTACAATCAAGTCGGCCATGCTGACTTTCTTATGTAGATGGTTTTGAATACTCTCTAGTACATTCAGTACTTTTGCAAGTTGGTCAGGTTGATTTACTTCCCAATTCTTCTGTGGAGTTAGGCGGATTCGAGCTCCATTAGCACCGCCACGCATATCTGAGCCACGGAAAGTACTTGCTGAAGCCCAAGCAGTATTTACTAACTCGCTAATAGTAAGTCCTGTGTCAAGGATCATTAATTTGATCTTTTCAACCTCTGCATCAGTTATTTCATATTCACAAGCAAGTATAGGATCTTGCCATATTAGAACTTCTTCTGGGACTTCTGGACCTAGATATCTTGAACGGGGACCCATATCTCTGTGCGTTAGTTTAAACCATGCACGAGCAAATGCATCAGCAAAATCTTCTGGATTTTCATGGAAACGACGAGATATCATTTCATAATCTGGATCAAAACGCAATGCCATATCAGCAGTAGTCATCATGGTAGGAACACGAACGGTCGGATCTTCTGCATCTGGAGCAAGATCCTTCTCCTCAGGATTTACAGCGAGCCATTGAAAGGCACCTGCTGGACTCTTAGTAAGCCACCATTGATATTTAAACAATAAGTCAAAGTAACCATTATCCCATTTTGTTGGGTTTGCAGTCCAGGCACCTTCAATACCACTAGTAATAGTGTCACTACCTTTACCAGAGCCATGAGTGCTTAGCCAGCCTAAGCCTTGAGAATGAATTGGCGCTGCTTCTGGTTCTGGACCAACGTGAGCAGCATCTCCTGCGCCATGTGCTTTACCAAAAGTATGTCCTCCGGCGATTAGTGCCACTGTTTCTTCATCATTCATTCCCATACGAGCAAAGGTTTCGCGTATGTCACGGCCACTTGCAATAGGATCTGGGTTACCGTTTGGTCCCTCTGGGTTAACATAGATAAGCCCCATTTGAACAGCAGCCAGTGGATTCACAAGGTCACGATCACCCGTGTAACGCTTATCCCCTAACCATTCCGTTTCATTACCCCAGTAGACGTCTTCTTCTGGATGCCAAACGTCTTCGCGACCTCCTCCAAAACCAAATGTTTTACCGCCCATTGATTCAATAGCAACATTACCTGTTAGTATAAATAAATCAGCCCAAGAAATCTTGTTACCATACTTTTGCTTTATTGGCCAAAGCAGTCGACGGGCTTTATCGAGATTTCCGTTATCAGGCCAACTATTTAGTGGAGCAAAACGCTGTGTACCTGTTCCTCCTCCACCACGGCCATCACCTGTACGATATGTACCTGCTGAGTGCCAAGCCATACGTATAAAGAATGGACCATAATGTCCATAATCAGCTGGCCACCAATCTTGACTGTCTGTCATAAGGGTGTGAAGATCCTGCTTAAGTGCTTGATAGTCTAACTTGTTAAATGCTTCTGCATAATTAAATTCTTCATCCATAGGGTTAGATTTTCTGTCATTCTGGTGTAGAATGTTCAAATTTAACTGGTTTGGCCACCAGTCTTTATTTACTGTACCACCTGATTTAGGAGTAGTAGTGCTACCGTGATTAAACGGGCACTTTGCAATGTTAGAATTGTCATTCGTTTCCATATTTGTTTTCCTCCTTAAAAGTAAATAAATACCCAAATAATTATGTATCTTGTATTACATTTCAAACAAGATATGATTAATTATTATGCAATCATTATATTAAACTATTACATATAATAATAGAAATAACGATCACAAATAAGATATTATTCATAACATTGTGAACAATTGATGACATTATCTTAGAAGGAGGAATACTTTGTCCAACTTTAATTCAATTAGAGACATCAACCAATTGTTAATACAGTCTCATTTCAAACCTTATCCCTCGTGTTTTTATGTAATCGTTCATAAGTATAACCTCGAATATTAATTACTTACTTCTACATTTAATACAAATCGACCTGCTATCTAATTGATTTACCCCTTTTTTATTTTACTTAATTAAACGATCTTACATTAAGTTGTGTAAGAAAATCAAAATACTACCTATAAAAAAGTGAAAAAAGCTCTTCGAATTTAGAAGAGCTTTTCAGAGTTGATGTCAAATTTTAATTGACTTACAAACTGTTTAATATTCTGTTAGATTTCACTAAGTAAAGGATATTAAATTAGGTTTTTATCGTAAACTTGTTTTGATGAATTAGTTGATTGGAATGGAGGGATGCTCGACTCCTATGGGATATGCGGGAAGGCTGAGACCCCGCAGGCTTGCCGAGAAGGCTCAGCTCTCGCCCCATGGAAAGCGAGCATCCTGTAATGGAAATCAACATCACTCTACTCCTTTACGAAAATTTGATAATTAATTGACAAGATTGTTTTTCAACATATTAAAAAGCTCTTCGAATATCGAAGAGCTTTTTTATATTACATACCCCAAACTAATGTCCAAAGAGTACCGAAGACAATTGCTACTGCAATAAATACTGCGTAACCTAAATTGATATATAATACTCGCTTATTTTCATTTTCATTCATATGCATGAAAACAATTAACTGAAGACCGCCTTGTAATAATGCAGTTACAATTAAAATAATAAGTGATACATTAAATGGTAAATTTAAATAGTAAACACTTAAAGCTATGATTGTTAGAACAAGTGATTGGATGAAGCCAACCACTTGATGCTTAGGGAATAATGCGCTCATCCAATCAGTCCTTTCACGTAAACAAAACTAAAGATAAAGATCCATACTACGTCTAAGAAGTGCCAGTATAATGAATAAATAAATGTTTTGTTTGCTGTAGTTTCTGTAATTCCCTCACGAGAAACTTGAATTAAGATTGCAATACCCCATAACATACCGAATGATACGTGGGCACCGTGAGTACCTAATAATACGAATAATGCTGATAATGCTCCACTACTTTGGATTGTTGCTCCTTCATGAACATAAGTAAAGAATTCTGTAATCTCTACTCCTAAGAAGACTGCTCCTAAAGCTAGTGTTAAAACAAGGAAGCTTATAAAAGCTTTTTTGTGATTTAATTTTATTGCGTTCACGACTAGACCAATCGTAAAACTACTTGTTAATAGGGCAAATGTTTCTATCATTACACCTTTCATCTCAAATAATTCTTTTTGAGTAGGTGCTGAACCAGTGTTATTTGCTAAAGTGAAGTAAACTGCGAACAATGTTCCGAATAAGGCAATTTCAGCTCCTAAAAATATCCAGAAGCCAAGAATCTTATTAGAACTTTCTTCACCTAGACTATACAGAGGCCTGCTGCTCATAATGATCACCTCGTAATTTTTTCTCTGTTTCAATAATTTCTTCTTTATGAATATGATAGCCATGATCGCGTTGGAAAGAACGTGCAATCAAGCAAAGTGCGACAGGAACTGCAAATACAATCATTGGTACCCACCATTCAAATATTAAGAAGAAACCAAATGCCATAAATGCTGAACCTAAAATGAAAGGTATACCACTATTACTTGGCATATGAATATCTGTAATCTCGCCTTCAAGTAAAGACTTACCTTCTTTTTTAGCTTTCCAGAATGGATCTAAAGAATCAACTTTCGGAATAACTGCGAAATTATAAGGAGCAATTGGACTGCTTGTAGCCCACTCTAATGTTCTTGCATTCCATGGATCACCAGTTGTTTCTCTTGGTGCGTATCGTACACTGTAATAAATATTGTAAACAAGTAAACAGAATCCGATTGCTAACCCAACAGCTCCGATTGTAGCAATCAAGTTTAAAGGTCCGAAACCTGACTCAGCACTATAAGTATAAGTACGACGAGTCATACCTTTTAATCCTAATAAGAATAATGGGAAGAATGTTACGTTAAAGCTAACGATAATTGTCCAGAACGTAATCTTACCAATTTTTTCATCTAATTTGAAACCAAATACTTTAGGGAACCAATAGTAGAACCCTGCGATTACCGCAAAAACAGTACCTGGAATTAATACATAATGGAAGTGAGCAACTAAGAACATCGTATTATGATATTGGTAGTCAGCACTTGCCATAGCTAGCATTACACCTGTAACCCCACCGATTGTAAAGATCGGAATAAATGCTAGTGAGTACAGCATTGGAACAGTAAATTCGATTTTACCTTTTCTTAATGTAAACAACCAGTTAAAGATTTTAACACCGGTCGGTATACTATTGGCCATTGTTGTAATACTAAAGAAGCCATTTACAACAGAGCCTTGACCCATCGTATAGAAATGGTGAACCCATACAAGGAAACTTAAAGCAGAAATGGCGATCATACTGACAACCATGCTCTTATATCCGTATAAATTCTTTCTTGAGAAAGTAGCTATAATTTCACTATATATACCGAATGCTGGAAGAATAACGATGTAAACTTCAGGATGTCCCCAAATCCAGAATAAGTTCGCCCAAAGCATATCATTACCATGTGCCATCGTAAAGAATTGAGTACCAAACTCACGATCAAACATCATTAATGCTAAAGCTACTGTTAATACTGGGAATGCAAATACGATAATAACGTTTGTAATTAAGATACTCCATGTAAACATTGGCAATTTCATTAATTTTAAGCCTGGAGCACGCATTTTTAAAATTGTAACGATAAAGTTAATACCAGTCATTAATGTACCTAGACCAGCAATTTGAAGCGAAATTGCGTAATAGTTATTCCCAACTCCTGGGCTGAATTGCTTACTAGCTAGAGGGAAGTAAGCTGTCCAACCAGCATCAGGTGATCCACCGATAACAAAGCTTAAGTTTAAAAGCATTGCACCTGCAAAGAATAACCAGAAACTAACTGCATTTAAGTAAGGGAATGCTACGTCACGAGCTCCGATTTGTAAAGGAATAACGATGTTCATTAATCCAATAATGAAAGGCATCGCCATGAACAGAATCATAATTAAGCCGTGAGTTGTAAAAATTTCATTATAATGTTGTGCATCTAATATTTTTAAATCTGGTCCTGCTAGCTGTGCTCTCATTAATAACGCATCTACTCCACCACGGAATAGCATTAATAATGCACACAGAATATACATTACACCGATACGTTTATGGTCAACAGTTGTTAACCATTCTTTCCATAAATAACCCCATTTTTTAAATTTGGTTAAACCAATTACAATAGCAATAGATACAACAACGATACTCACCATTGCGCCATAGATCATTGGTTCACCTGTTACAAAAAAGTGATCCCATTTAAAACCCATTATTTCATCCCCTCCATATTATCCATGTCATGGTGATCAGATGAATCCTTCATAGAACCATGTTGATGTCCTGCATTTTTTCCTTCTGGAGCTGGTCTAAATCCTAAATGAGTCGAAGTATATGTCTTTCTACCTAAATGCTCAATTTTTAGTAATTTATTAAACTCTGTTTCTGTTAAAGCAGGAGCTGTTTCTTTAACGTCTTTCACCCATCCGTTAAAATCCTTATTATTCATTGCTAGTACTTCAAATTCCATTCCAGCAAAGCCTTTACCATTGAAGTTACTGTTCTTACCAATGTAAGAACCTTCATTTGAAGCAACAAAATTCAATTTCGTTACCATGTCACTCATTGCATATTTTTGTCCACCTAATTGAGGAATCCAAAAACTTGTAATTGGACCGAATGAATAAAGTCTGAATTCTACATTTCTATTCGTTGGAATATTTACATAGTTAACAGTTTCAATTCCTTGTTCTGGATAAGAGAAATGCCATTTCCAGTTTGAAGAACTTGCATAAATAACAAGTGGTTTATCATTTTCATGACCTTTTGGTACACTTTCAACTGCATTTGTTGTTTTAACAGTTACTACTGATAAAACTGCAACAATAATGATTGGGATTACTGTCCAAATAATTTCAAGTGTTTTACTTCCCTCTTCATGAGGTGGTTCATAATCTTTTGGTAGTTTACTAGCACGATATTTATATAGAATTACAATATAAAGAATGTAAACTACTAGTAAAACTCCTAACATCATCAACATTGAGAAGATAATCGTATCCGCTTGCGTTTTAGCAACTGGACCCTTTGGATTAAGAACTGCAATCTTATCACAAGCACCCATTACTAATGCAACCAGCATGATCATCATGCCCATTAGAAATTTTTTCATTTCGCTCTTCCTTCCTATAACGTAAGTAAAAAGTTCAAAATAGTTTTTTTTGAATTATTTCTTAGATAAGTATTTTTATAAATTGTCACTAAAATGACAAACAATGTCCACAGTTATAGTAAGATACTTTAATTAAAAAAACAAACAATTAATTTCCATTTTGGAAGGAAAAAAAGAGTGTTCACATTTTAGACATATTTGAAAATATGTATTTTTCCAAAAAACCTTTATATATCAGTAGTTACACACGATTGCTCACTTATTCACAACGTTCACATTTTAGACAAATATTAGATTTTGATTAACTTTTTGTTCACACTTTTGAAACTAACATATTAGTAAATTAGTATAATAATTTTTATATAATTTCACAAAATAATCTGTATTTTCACACAAAAAAAATAACGCAGAATGATCTGCGTCAAAATACAGGGTTATTAATTTGGTGAAGAGAAAAACTACTGTCCTAGCACGTTCTTCTCTTCTTTAGGGTATTGGGGGGTTCTAGGGTCGCATTCCACATTTTACTTTTTACTTTTTAATGTGCATACAAACGAAGAACTAAGAAAAACAATGGCTTATTTCTTAAACTTCTTTTATTAATCTTAGATTACCACAGTTGAAAATGATTATCAATACCAATTATTGGTTTTTTTATCATCCACAGAAATATTCTAAATACCAAATCAAGATAATATGTTCAATAAGAACTGTGCAATCAATGTTGGATTTTCAATATTAGGAATATGTCCTGCTTTCAAATTATGAATTGTCATCCCTCTTTCCTTTGCACGTTCTACTGATCGAAAAATTCCATAGTAAAATGGATTTTTTTCTTTTTCTGTACAGTTTATATAGGAAGTCTTAATATTGTTTAACTCTTTATTTTTAAGGTTCAGCGGAGTTTTAAAACATTTGTGAGGATGATCAGTTAGACGATGATCGTATCTTTCTTCTTCTACAACAGGAACTTTCCACCCATCACCTTTTGTATCAATCAATCCTTGAAGAAAATTTACTATTTCATCTGGAAACAAATTAACAACTGCTTCACCATCATTTAATAACATTGCATCTAAATAGATAACTTCATCGATTAATTCTGGAATTCGATCAACTACACCTGATGCTACTGCACCACCATAACTATGACCAATCAGAACAATATTATGTAAATTTTCATAATTAATCACATTAACAATATCATTTATTGCAGTGTTTAAATCTACTTCTTTATTCGCTAAATGAAACCTTTCCCCGCAACCGGTCATTGTAGGTGTATATACTGTATGCCCCTCTTTTTCTAATAATCTTTTTACCTCTTTCCATGCCCAGCCCCCTGAACTCATTCCGTGACAGATAACGATTGTTTTCATCTATTTCACCTTTTCACATTTTTTTGATCTTTGTTTTTTTACAAAGCCAAATAAATATATTCCATGTAAACAAAGTAAAACCCTACATAGAAAAATTAAACTCATTTAATTATCAAAGTAAATTAAGTTATAATTGTAGAAAAAAAGGTGGGACATTTATGCCTCAATTATTAATTAAAGGGATTTCAACTGATGATATTTGCAAAATTAGTAAGCCATTAATCGAAGAACTCGCAGTCGTTTGTGAATGTGGAACTGATAATTTTACGATTGATTGTATTCATTCAACTTCAATTTTTAATGGTGAAATTGTAGAAAGCTTTCCATTTATTGAAGTAAAGTGGTTTGAACGTGGCGATGAAACTAGAGATCGTTTCGCAGCTACAATTGAAAAACAGATTAACACTTTACATATTCCAGAATTTGAAATTGCATTTATTACATATCAAGAAGATTGTTATTACATAAATGGAAAGAGATTTTCGTAATTGATATTTCAAAATAACTTCGGTCAGCATAACAGCTGGCCCTTTTTTTTTTGAAAATTGAATTTCCTGAGGCAACTGTACCTATAGGACGATGTCATTTCAGGACATTTCAACTATGTGGACAAATATACAAACTATAAAAAATGGTCTACTAACTAAGTACATGATTAGTAAAATTGAATATTAGTATATTAATCGGACAAGTAGGACGCAAAAAAATGCTACCGATTAGAGAAAGGTGAATAAAAATGAATTTTGAAATCGCAATGACAGCATTTGTATTCATTATGACAATGGCTGTCATATTCTGGAGACCAAAAGGAATTCATGAAGCATGGCCTGCTTCAATTGGAGCAATAATCATTCTAGTAACTGGAATTGTTAGTCGCCACGATTTATATGACATAATAACGAAAATCGGTGGAGCTTCAATTACAATTATAGCAACAATTGTTATGGCTGTTATTTTAGAAAGCTTCGGTTTCTTTCATTGGTCAGCAGCTCGACTAGTTACTTTGGCAAAAGGTTCGGGTTATCGGTTATATTGGTATATCCAACTATTATGCTTTTTGATGACTTTACTCTTTAACAATGATGGCAGTATTCTAATTACAACTCCAATCTTAATCCTTCTATTAAAAAATCTTCGTCTAAAACCACACCAACAAATTCCATATTTATTATCTGGAGCGCTTATTGCGACAGCATCTAGTGCGCCAATCGGAGTAAGTAATATTGTAAACTTAATCGCGTTAAAGATTGTGCATATGACGCTTTATATGCATACAGCAATGATGTTCGTCCCTGCAACATTAGGTTTATTGTTTATGTCGGTGCTCATGTATGTTGTTTTAAAGAATAAATTACCTGAGACTTTACCAATTTCAACGGATGATATTGAAGAATCGTTCTTTATAAAAAACTTCCATCCACTAAAAACAAAAATTTCAGTAGAAACGAAAAAGAAACGTACAAAATTTATGTTAAAAGTTCTTGCTTTCGTATTCTTAATGAGATGTTTGTTATTCGTTGCATCTTACTTTTCAATCCCAATTGAATTAGTTGCAGTACTTGGCTCCTTAGTCTTATTAATTTGGAGATGGTACCACTTAAGAACAGCACCTACAGATATCTTAAAAAAGACACCTTGGCAAATATTAATTTTTGCATTTTCAATGTACGTAATCATCTATGGGCTTCATAATGCTGGTTTAACGGAGTTTTTAGTAAAAGAATGTGAACCAATCGTTAATCAAGGATTATTCCAAGCGAGTTTTATTATGGGCGGTTTAGTAACTGTTTTATCAAATCTATTTAATAATCACCCTGCGCTTATGATTGGGACAATTACACTAACTGAAATGGGTCTTGACCCAATCACTTTAAAAACGATTTATCTTGCTAATATCATCGGAAGTGACATGGGTTCATTATTATTACCAATTGGTACTCTTGCTTCATTAATTTGGATGCACATATTAAAACAAAATAAAATTAAAGTAAAATGGAAAGATTATTTAGGCGTCACAATAATTGTTATCCCATTAACAACGGTTGTTACATTGCTTCTATTATACTACTGGGTACAATTAGTATTCGCACACTAATCAATACTTTTACCTCTAGGAGGAGATCTACGTGAGTGATGTTTCTACATTACTTGGAGAACAAGTCTCAGTAAGATTATCTGGAGATGTCATATTCGAAGGAATTCTTACTGATTTAGGACAAGATATTTTAGTCCTTTTTAACGGCATAAAATATTATTATATCCCTTGGATGCACATCCATATGGTATATCAAAATAATAATTTAAAAGAAAAAATAAATACCCCTAATGAACCATCCATTACGCAGGAAATGGAGTCAATTTCTTATCGTAAAATTTTACTAAATGCTAAAGGAATATTTTCAGAAATCTATGTAACTGGTAATATAACTTTTCATGGTTATATTATGAACGTATTAAATGATTATCTTGTATTTTACTCACCAGTATTTCATACAATGTATATTTCTTTATCACATTTAAAATGGATCACACCATATAACCATAGAGTGGTGCCATATAATTTAACAAATGAGACGCTAGCGGTTCATCCATCTACTACACCAATACACAGATCTTTAGAAATTCAGCTTAAAAAAGAAATTGGCAAGCTTGTTATTTTTGATGGTGGAACAGATCCAATGAAAATTGGGCTTTTAAATAAAGTAGATAATAATCAAATAGAACTTTCCGTTGCGAGTGGACAAAATGTTTATCTAAAACTGGGACATATCAAATCTGTACACTTACCTTAACTGGATACAACCTTTGATACAAAATGTATTTAAAGGTTTTTTTTTGATTAAAAAGCAAATTCTAATCCGTCTTAAGAAAAAAAGAGCCCCATGCAATGCCTGGGGCTCTTAATCTACTAATCTTTATTTACGTAAATTGATCCATTCCTCGTTTTTAAATAAAGTTGATGTTCGCCACTTCCAACCATCGCCTTATTCGTATGATTTTCATCTTTATTTTTCATTTCCCATCCAATATTACCACTGAAGCCACCATCATTTGTTTCCGCATTGATCGTTAGATTATTATCCTTTAGTAGGTCGATTTGAATTTCACCATCATCAGAAGAAATTTTACTATTACCATTTAATAATGCATCTTCAACATTAATTGCACCATTATTTGTTTTTGCGTTAATTTTTCCTTTATAGTCACTTAAGTTAATTTCTCCATCATAAGTCGTTATTTCGCTTGTTCCTTCAATATTTGCATGTTCAATCGAAATGCTACCATCTCTTGTAGTGGAATTTAAATAACCAGAAATATTTTTGATTGTGATTTCACCATCATTCGTTGCAATTTCACTATCACTTTTTAAATTTGCATTCGTTAAGCTGATCGAACCATTTCTAGTTTTTGCAACTAAGTTTCCAGTTACATTTTCAATACTAATTTGACCGTCATTTGAATGGATTACTGTTTTATTGTTTTTATTTGTTAAATTTACAGAGCCATTTTTTACGTTTATATTCGTTAAAATGCTTTTAGGCAAATCAATATTTAGTTGTGAACTGTCATTATCAAAGTGAAAAATCTGATTGTCATCATTACGAATCTCGATAATCATTTTATGACCAAGTGTTTTTACTGAATAATAATCTGATATTTTTTCATCGTCTTTTTTATTCCGATCTGGAACTCTTATATTACCATTTACGTTTACAGCACTAGAATCAGTTCCATTTACACTAATGTCACTATTATTAGCTTTAATAATAACTTCATTAATTGATGAAGTGATCGTTTTCGAATCATTTATTTCAATATTTTTAGTTTTGAATGTATAACCAATTTCTTTGACAAACAAATGACCAATACTAAATAGGATTGAAACAACCATCATTAATATAAGTAAAAAAATACTAAATCCATGAAAACGAAGTGAGTCTTCTTTTCTTACTAAATGGAATAGTAATATTTCAATTCCTAATAAAATACAAGCAACTGGCCATGCACTAATTAGAAGCTTCGAATAAGGAATTGAAATAAAATTTTGTAGAAACCATAGTAAACCAATTGCGATTAATATAATTCCCGCTGTTATAGTGCCAACCTTCCAATTCCTCATACTTCTTTTTTCGACTTTCCAGTTAATAATTTAATACCAAGTCCGACAAAAACAATACTGATTAGTAAATTTTGTATTAAATTATAGTCAATAAAGATATTATAATGTCTAGAAATATAATCTGAAGCGTTCTCTAATAAAGATAAGCAACCAAAACCGATTAATACCCAACCAATTAAAAACTTATTAAATTTAAATTGATAATTTACGATTGGCTCATCTACCAATTCAATGTCCTCACGATATTTACTATGATATTGAAGTGCATCAAAGTAACTATAAAATACGATGACTGGTATAAAAAATCCAAAGCTTGAAATTAAATGTGTTAAAAATACTGTACCGAAAAATAACAGCATAAACTGCAATCCTCGACTCATTAATCCTAAATAAAAATGGCCAAGACCAGGTAAGATCGATAATAAATAAACTAATTTTTTACGTTTTTTCAAAGTTTGTACCTCCATTATTTTTTATTTCCTTTCAAAATTTTTGGAATTGGAATTGATAGTTTAATTTTTTCACTTTTTTCAATTAATGAAGACGTCTGATCAATCGTTTGTACAACGTGACGATTTGAATTTGTAATCCGTTCAGTTAATTGAAATTGGAAAAATAAAAATGTTGCTGCAGCAGCCAATACTAAATGGATAAAGCGAACTTTTTTTGAATTTGTTTTAGATTTCTTTTCATTCGCTTTTTCCGTAATCTGTATTGATTCAGTTTGTTTCATTATTTCGTTCACTAGCTCATCTGAAAAATGTAAATCAGGTGGATTCATCCATTCCTTGTCTAATTCTTTAAGAAGTTCGAGTTCCGCCTGGCATGAGATACATTCATTTAAGTGCTGTTCAAGCAAAAGAGATTCTTTATTTGAAAGCTTCTTTTGTTGATACGATAATAGTTGGTCAGAAGTTAAATGTTTCAAATGATCCCTCCTTTATGCTTGTCTTTTATTAAACGTTTGGCTCGATATAAACGTGATTCTACAGTTTTAACGGCTACATTTAATTTCAAAGCTATTTCCCCATAGGTAAGTTCTTCAAAATAATATAATTTCAATACATCGCTATATGCCTGTGGCAATTCAATTAAATATGAATGAATAAGTTCTTTATCAATCGTTTTTATTAAAGCTTCTTCAGGTGATAATAAATTCTCTTCTGGTAAAGTAGTAAGTAATTCACTAGTTTCATTTTCCTGTTGTTTTATTTGTTTTCTTTTAAAATCAATTGCTTTATTCATTGTAATTCGATAAATCCATGTGGCTAAACTTGATTCTCCGTTAAAGTTTTCCAGAGAACGATACAATTGGAGAAAGACTTCTTGTGAAATATCTTCAGCATCCTTTTGGTTATTTGAAACTTTCAGTGCTACTGCAAATACCTTAGATTGGTATCTTACTATTAATTCTTTAAATAGTTGATGATTCCCCTTTACTATATTCCTTACTAATTGTTCATCCGACTCCATTGCATCACCTCTTTCCTCTTCCATAACTTTAGACGAAGACAAATTTAAAAACCCTGCAAAAAAAATAAATTTTTTATAAAAAAATTTTTTAACAATCTTTTTTACTCAAATAAAAGAAGAATAGTTGATTTCCACTACAGTTAGAAAATAGTTTGTGAGTAATACTCTTATTTAATTAATAAACGACAAAAAAAGCTTGTAAAAACAAGCTTTCCAATTAATTACCAAATTTTCGTAAAAGGAGTTTAGTGAGGTTGATTTCCACTACGGGGTGCTCGCTTTCCATGGGGCGAGATTCTTTAGCCTCCTCAGCAAGCCTGCGGGGTCTCAGCCTTCCCCCTTATCCCATAGGAGTCGAGACCCCCTTTCGTTCCAATCAACTTATTCATCAAAAAATGATTACTCTAAAAACCTAATTTAATATCCTTTACTTTGAGTAGCATAACAGCTTGTTAATCATTTTAGTAGATCAATTAAGTCCACCATCAACTTAGTATAATGATCATTTGAACATGTTTTTCTAAAAATTAGTTCTTAAATATTTTTAACTTCTTAAAAATAAACAATTACTAAAGTTAATGGTATTATAAAAACTGCTCAAACATATTAACATTTAAAATCATTATTAGATCATCAAAAAATGATAAATATTATCAATAAAATTCTCTTAATATATGTTTATTTCAACATCTAGAGAGCTTGTACAAACAATCTTCAATGTTTAAGTATATAGCCAACATTTTCGATTCTATTGAATCTCAGGAATACTCTTTAAATCCTTAATATTTGTTCGCATATGGTTCATTATTTCGTTGTATCTCATTTTGCCATTTTTCAGATTGACATCATCAATATTTTCCAAAGACATAATTTTAAAATTACGATTATCACGATAGTAATTATAAGTTGGAAAAAAACCTGGATTTGCCAATTCAATTTTTACATTTTGATCAGTTCTAGTTTTAACCACATCAATTGTACCCATTCCACCAATTAACTCATAAATTTCATCTTGAGCTGATAAGTAATTTCCTAATGAGTAAAAAACGATTGTTTTATTCCCCATTTTTCCAGTGATCCATGCCGGCGGTTGCAGGACGTGAGGATGATTTCCAATAATAATTTGAACTCCCATATCAGCCAATTGTTTTGCAAGATTCTTTTGGGTATTGTTCGGCATTCTTTCATATTCAACACCCCAATGCATAGCTACTACTACTACATCTGATACTTTCTTTGCCCTTGCAACATCACTACGTATTTTGGCAAGGTCGATCAAATTTACTAAATAATCTTTTCCTTTAGGTACGGGAATCCCATTTGTACCAAATGTGTAAGCAAGAAATGAAAATCGAATATTATTTTTATTTATCACTCTAATTTGGTCATGATCTGCTTGTGATATAAAAGCACCTGTATATGGCATATGAATAGCGTCCCAATGGGAAATCGCACTTCGTATAATTTTTTCACCTCGATCAAGCGAATGATTATTGGCCAGTGTGACAAAATCCACCCCAGCACCTTTGAGTGCATCTCCAATTTCATATGGACTATTAAACGCTGGATACGTAGATAATCCGAATTGCTTTCCACCAATCATCGTTTCTTGATTCGCTACTAAAATATCTGGCTTTTCCATCGTTTTTCTAACTTCATCAAACATTTTATTAAAGTTATATACACCATTTGGAAGCATAGCATCTTCATAAACTTCATTATGAATTAAGAGGTCACCAACGGCACCAACGGTCACCTTTGAAACAATCTGATTTGTTTTTTTTATCGGTTCTTTCTGCTCTTTAACCTGTTCTGTATTTCGTTTATTCTCTTTTACAGTGTGATCCTCTTGATTATTTTTTGTACACCCGCAAAGTAACGCAAAAAAACAGGTTAATAATATTACAATTATTTTTTTCATCTTTTTCTCTCCTGTTAAAGGGAGGTTCATTGGAATGCATAGAATAGGGAATGACAAAACAATCCGAACCTTTATCTATTAATATTTTAATCCTTATCATCATTTAATACACTTTAAGACCTTAAAAACTTTCGTCTATCACCGACGTTCCCAACTGTACTCCTTTTAAGTTATTTCCATTTTTTAACAAACAAACTATATATTCTACAGTGTTTATTAAAAAATATCAACTAATATTAATCGTTTACTTTAATAGATTTTAAAAATTGAGAATTATTGGACTTTACTAATGTTGAACTATTAAAATAATAGCATGATCAACATTTTTTGATTTTTAAACAGATCACAAATTCATATTTAATAATTCTTAAAACGTTTTCAAAGATAAGGAGAGAACAATGTATAGATCAGAAAAGTTATTACAATTAAAGAAAGAGATTAGTCACGTGATAATTGGTAAAGAGGATGTCGTTGAAATGATTTTCATCGCTCTCATTAATAATGGGCATATTCTATTAGAAAGTGTCCCTGGTACTGGAAAGACACAATTAGCTAAAAGCTTCGCCAAAACGATAAATGGCTCGTTTAAAAGAATACAATTTACTCCGGATTTATTACCTAGTGATGTAACAGGTATTCAATTTTTTCATCCAAAAGAACAAGACTTTCAACTTCGAATCGGTCCTGTTATGACGAATATTTTATTAGCAGATGAGATTAATCGTGCTACACCTAGAACCCAAGCTAGTTTATTAGAAGTAATGGAAGAACGCCAAGTATCAATCGATGGAGAAACTATTCCTCTTCCAAATCCATTTATTGTTATCGCAACCCAAAATCCAATTGAATCACAACAAGGTACGTTTCCATTACCTGAAGCACAAATGGATCGATTTTTTATGCAAATTAGTTTGGAATACCCTACATTTGAAGAAGAAAAAAGCATTATGAAGTCATATCGTTCAAATACTCCATTTTCGAATTTAAAAAATGTACTAACTTTAGAAGAAATTGATGAAATGAAAGAACAGGTGAAGACTGTTACAATTTCGGAAGAAGTAGAGGATTATATTTTAAATATAATTCATTCAACGAGAAATCATGAAGATATACAACTTGGCATTAGTCCACGAGGTACATTGGCACTAATGAGAGCTTCACAAGGTAAAGCATATATAAACAATAGATCATTTGTCACCCCACAAGATGTGAAGGATGTTGCGATTTATCTCCTTTCACACAGATTAGTCTTGACTCTTGAAGCATCCTTAAAGAAAAACGCTATTCAAGTTATTAAATCAGTTTTAAATGATGTTGAAGTTCCTGTTGAAGCTGGGGCTGGTCAATAAATGACTTGGCATAAAGAAATACATGGTAAAAATTCACTTGATATACTAATTATTTTTGGAGTCATATTTTTAATCATTAATTTCTTTCAACCTTCCTATTTAGTAATGTTTTTAGGAGGATTTTTAATCATCATTAGTTTGATGAGTCGATACTATTTAAAACATATTTCTGATCGCCTGATCATCGAAAACGACAAGGAACCCATTCGAGTTACAGTCGGGGAACAATTTAATTTACCTATAAAGATAACACAGAATCATTGGTTACCAATTATTAACGCAACAGTTCGAATAAAATTAGAAACAATAGTAGATAGTATAAATTTTAAAACTGTTAGTAGCGATTCAAATTTAGAACTAATGATTCCTATTCAACTTAAAGGTAACGAAACGATCCAAATTAATTTACCACTTTCAGCTACTAAACGTGGTGTTACTAGAATTAAATCAATAGAATTAAAAATTTCAAATTTTTTCAGTTTAGGTTATATATATATAACCTATAAACCATTTTTACACAAAGAAATTATTATTTATCCTACTTTAATTCCTGTACCTCAAATAGACCAAATAATTTCAACTAACTCATATGGCAGTTTTGTAACAAATTCTAGTATGTTTGAAGATTTTCTAGCTCCGATTGGAACAAGAGACTATGTATATTCAGACTCATTTCATCGAATCCATTGGAAAGCTAGTGCTAAAACTCAAGTACTTCAAACGAAAATTTATGAACGAACTGCCGATTATTCAATTACATTTATTATAAATTTACGTAAACCTCATCATGATAATTTTAGATTAAGTATAATTGATAACATCGAATCAATTGCTAGTAATATTGCCTATATAGTTCAATATGCTGCAATAAAAAATATAAATTATGAAATATTTCTAAATTTGAACATGGAAAGCGGAGTTCCTGTTTATCATTTACCTATTGGTGGAGGTAAATCTCAATTAAGTAAAACTTATGAAATTCTTGCTCGAATTAATGGCGCAATGATGACACAGCCGATTGATAAATTACTGCATTACGTAGAAAAGCAACAACGAAAATCTCCTGTTGTTATTTTATGTGGCCCGTTCGGTAAGCAAGGAGATCGGTATTTCGCTCAAATGCGAAAACGTGGCCAAAGCATCTATTATCTACAAGATGATCTAGAAAGTCCAACGCTTGTTCCATTTGGACAACATTAAGTCGAAAGGATAATGAAATGATTTTACGTTTACTTTCTACATACTTTTTTTCATTAGAATATCTATTACTCTATTTAATCGTATTATTTTTATATGAATCAAAAAATCAACTGCCACCTACTTTGGCGTTCATTTGTATTTTTATAATTGGAAATCTATTTTTACTTTACTCATTACGAAAGTCTCGAGTATCACGAGTAATTCCGTTTCTAGCAGCCATTATTTCTGGAGGAATCAGTTACACTCTTGGCTTACATTCGGTTGCATCTATTTTATGTGCTAGCTTTATCTATTTTCGAATTGAGGCTTTTCTTAAAGACACTTCGTTATGGATCGAAGAACGAAATAGATTACAAATTATTTTTTATTTAACAAGTTTGTTAGTCCTCTTTTCTGGCTGGACTTCACATTATTCTTATATGAACTTGATATTATGGATCATCATCATTTTTACAATTCTATTTAGTTTAGGTAGATACTTTCAACAAGCAGTCACTACAAAAACCATTAAAAACTATCGAGGAATTATAGGATCTATTAGTATAGCTGTTCTGATTACTGGTATCATATCGTTAATCTTACCGATCTTAAAGTGGGGGATTTTTAAATTATTAGACGGTTTATTTAGAGCAGTTGGTATTTTAGGAACTCCTTTGTTTAACTATGTAGATCACATCACTATTAAAGAGAAAAAAAATAAGCTAAGTCAAAATTCAAGTGCTGAAGATAAACTTCCGCAAAATATCCGTAATCACCATTATATTTTAGAGTCGACTCCTACTTGGGTATGGTTATTATTACTGATTATCGCTTTAATCGTAATTTGGCTAATCATAAGAAAGCTTTCTTATATACGCAATAAAAAACATACTGTCCAACATGAAATCAGTATTGAATCTAATCCAATACCAGAACATAAGAGGAAAAAAAGACGATTTTTCAAACACTCTGCCCCAACAGAGCAAATCAGAAAACTAATCTTCCAACTTCAAAAATATGCATCTAAATACAATATGAGTCGACACCAAAATGAAACATTAAAAGAGTGGTTGGAGCGAATTCAAATGCCGTATGAAGATGAACTAATCAATGCATATAACTCAGTGCGCTATGGTAAAGGTGAAATAAAGGATATTGAGAAATACGAAGAACAAGTGAGAAGAATCAAGGATCGGATTAAAAACAAGAATAAAGAAGAAGATTAAGAACATAAAGAACCCAAACCTTGTACTTAGGTTTGGGTTTTCACGTTGTTCAAAAGTTGAGACTTCTAATAAATCTGCGTAGGTGCAATTAGTTTTGCTTAAGTGCAATAAAATTTGCCATTACTGCAATTAAATTTGGCAAATCTGCAATTAAAATAACCAAATCTACAATTAAAACTATGAAAACTGCAAATAAAGCTTGGCATCATGATGAAATAGATAATCAGATTCAAAAAAATAGAAGAAATAACAATAAATCGAGTGAGAATCGTTCAAAACTAAACATTAACCAGTAAAAAAAGCAAAATGGTGTTTTCTACTTACTCATAAAGGCATCATGAGTAACTTAATAAGCGATTTGTTCTTCCATACTTACTCATAAAGGCGGCATGAGTTACTTAATAAGCGATTTGTCCTTCCATAGTTACTCATAAAGGTGTCATGAGTAACTAAATAAGCGATTTGTTCTTCCATACTTACTCATAAAGGCGGCATGAGTAACTTAATAAGCGATTTGTTGTTCCATTCTTACTCATAAAGGCGGCATGAGTTACTATTTAAGCGATTTGCTGTTCCATACTTACTCATAATGGCGGCATGAGTTACTAAATAATCATAATGATGAAATTTACTTACTCATTAAATGTTCATAAGTCCAAAAAAAAAACACAATCCATACATTTAACTAGGTTTGTGTTTTCTCCTCTTTGTATTTAATTCTTATTGTAAACTTTCGTACTGATTGTATATTTTTCAATATTTTTCATATGTGGGTCGTACCCGATGCCTGGTTCGGTAGGTACGGTGATCATTCCATTTTCTACGGTTACTTCTGGCTCGATAATATCTTCAGCCCAGTATAATGCAGATGCTGCTGTGTCTCCAGGTAGAATGAAGTTAGGTAATGATGTGATTGCAATATTATGGGCTCTTCCGATTCCTGATTCTAGCATTCCACCACACCATAATGGAATTCCATTTTCCTGGCATAGATCATGTATTTTTCTTGATTGAGTTAGTCCGCCAACTCGACCAATTTTAATATTAATAATTTTACAGCTTCCTAGTTTTAGTGCTTTTCTAGCATCTTCTAGTGAGTGAATACTCTCGTCTAGACAGATTGGAGTTTTCATTCTTTCTTGTAAATCTGCGTGATCGATTATATCGTTGTATGCAAGTGGTTGTTCGATCATCATTAAATTATAGTCATCTAATGCAATTAATTGATCCATATCAGATAATGTGTATGCTGAGTTAGCATCCGCCATTAAAGGAATAGTTGGATAGACTTTTCTTACTTTATCGATCAGTTCAATATCCCAGCCTGGTTTAATTTTTAATTTAAATCTTTTATAGCCTTCTTCAAGTCGGTTGTCGATGATTTTAATTGTTGAATCGATTGAATCTTGAATCCCAATGCTTACTCCTACTTCGATTTCCTTTTTCGTTCCACCTAACGCAGTTGAAAGTGAAATATTTTCTTGTTTAGCATAAAGATCCCAAATAGCGCCTTCTATGGCAGCTTTGGCCATATAGTTCCCACGAATATGTGAGAAATACTTTTCGGAAAGTTCGTCTGGGTGGTTAATATCATTATTTAAAACGATTGGAATTAGATAATCTTCTAGAATATGCCAGTTTGTTTTTAAAGTTTCTTCATTATATAGTGGATCAAGCATCGCAACAGATTCAGCCCAACCTGATATACCGTCTTCGCTTATCGCTTCTAATAGAATGAACTCACGGTCATATTCAGTTCCAAAACTTGTTGTAAATGGATGCAATAAATCCAGCTTCATATGGCGTAATATTACTTTATTAATTTTCATTTCCGAACTCTCCTTTATTACTTTTCTATTTGTTCAGTACATAAAAATGAACTGGCATTTCCGTTTCTGAATTCTTAAAAAATCCAGTAACTTTCCATCCGCTTTGAAATAATTTTTTAAAGGACTCTCTAGTAAGCATTCGCCACTGGCTTGCAACTTTTATATTCGTTTCTCTAATTGTTCGGAAATCTTTTGGTACCGCAACAAAGGCTAAATCGTTATTTTCATCGATATCGTTTTGAATTGGTATTGGTATTCCGTCATTGTTTTCTTCCCATTTAATAAGAGAATTTTTAACAACTTCATCTAATTCAAATGGTCTCAAATTCTCTTTATCCTCTTCCCCTTTTGCAATATACCATTCAACTAGAAAACGGTCAGATGGAATTCCACTATTTAATAAGTCTTCCATTTCTCCATAACAGTTTTCAATATACGTATTACAAACTCCACCTAGCTTAGAAATATTTAAATAGCCATTTGCGGTTTCTAATGGATCATAAGTCCAAGTAATCAATTTATAGCCTAGTTTAATAGCTTCTTCTCGCTGGGCATTTTTAAGCAATTTTCCAATCCCTTTATTACGAAACTCTTGGTCAATTCCCAGCATATGTGAACAAAGATATACATTTTGTCCATCATATCCAGGAAAACTATATTGAAATCCAACCATTTTCTCTTCAAAATATGCACCTAATACTAAGCCACCATTTTTTGCTGCTGTAATTGTTTGATGAGTAGGAATCGAATCCTCAAATCCCCAAATTTTAGACTCTAATTTTCGCACCTGCTCCATTTCTTCTATTGAATGAAGGGAACGGATCTTAATTCCAGAATTAACTTCAGATTGATTCATTTCATTCACCTCTTCATTGTTCTTGTTCTGATGCTAATAAAACTGTTTGAGTTAAAATTTTTGCTCCATAATGAAGTGCTTCTAAATTAAAACTCATATGAGGATGATGCAACCCCGGAGTTAATCCACATCCTAAACCGACCATTGTCGCAGCAATTTGAGGATATTTATTTGTATAAAAATGGAAATCCTCACCACCGTTTGAAATGCATTCAGGCACTACGTTTTCATGTCCGATTATTTCAGCAATGGCTATTTCGGTAATTTTTATTGCCTGCTCGTTTTGTACGGCCGCTGGAACAAATTCTTCCATAGACCACGAAATCTTAGCTTTTGATTCATTCATCGTTTCCTCAAAAACCTCAACTGTACTCGCGTTTAATTGATTCATAATTTCATTTGTTTGCGCTCTAACATCAAGTGAAAACTTCACCGTTTCTGGTATCGTATTTGATGCTTCATTTTCAGTTTGAATTTGGGTCATTTTAATTGAATGAGGGATATCCGTATTTAAATTTATTTGCTTTAATTTATTTACTATTTCAGCAGCTACTTCAATCGCATTAATACCATCTTGTGGCCTAGATGCATGAGCCTGAACTCCTCGAATTGTACCTTTAATCGTTTCAGCAGAACCATGTATGATCACAGGAGATGCCTTTTGAAAAGGTACTTCTCTTTCTGGTCTTAAGTGGACGCCAAACAATGAAATGACATTGTCTAATGCACCATCTTCCATCATTTGAAGGGCTCCTTCACCCTTTTCTTCAGCTGGCTGGAAGATAAATCGAATCGTATGTTTTGGCTTTATACCACTTGCAGAAATGGCCAACGCTGCATATAAAACCATGGTACTATGAGCATCATGACCACATGAGTGATTTGCCATTACAACACCATCAACTTCTTGAACTAGTGCATCCATATCAGCTCTTAGCGCTACAACTGTATCATTTTGTCCCTTAATTTCAGCAATAAATCCAAAATGATTTTTAAACGATTTAATTTCAACTTCTGCACCATTCAGTCGTTCTCTTAAATACTTTGCTGTTTTTTCTTCATGCCAACTAGGCTCAGCAAGCTTATGTAAATCCCTGTAAGTTTTTAAAATAGTTTCTTGATTATGATCTAGATAAGATTGTGGATTCATAAGATAAGCTCCTAACTGTTTTTTCTATTCAATAAATACTTCATAGGTAGAATAAATTTTTTCCAATTTTTGTTGATACAGTTGAATTCTTTTTTTGTCTTTTTCATATAATCCGGCAATTACTAAATTTAATAGACTAATAACTGATGCGATTGAGTTAGAACCACTTTCCACATTTTCTTCTGTTGTTAGAACAATATCTGCAATTCGACCAATCGGTGATAATAATCGATCAGTAACTGAAATTAAACATACTCCATTTTCTTTCGTACATTCTGCAATTGTTAGTGTTTCCTTTGCATACCTTGGAAAAGAAAATGCAACAACAACTGATTTTTCTGTTAAATTACAAAACTTTTCATAAAAGTCACCTGCTGGAGAACAATACATTACATTACCTCTAATTGAGCTCAACGTATTTGAAAACCAATACGCAGCTATATGAGATACACGATGACCAACTATTAACACTTGATCCGCACAGGTAATTGCTTCAACAGCTTTTGAAATTTCATTAATATTCGAAGGTTGTAATAAGTTTCTTAAAATATTTATTTCATTTTCGATAATTTTTGTAAAAGTATTTTGACCTTCTACATTTTTTATCTCTTCTTTTTCTTTTAGATAATCGGCTTTACTTAAATGAATAAACTCATTTTGAACACATAACTGCAGATCACTGAAGCCTTCAAATTCGAGTGCATATGAAAGACGTATGACCGTTGTTTCACTTACATCAGCTTTTTTTCCAATTTGATAAGCAGTTTTAAAGGCACACTCCTCAAGATTTTCAATCATATAAGTCGCTACTTTTTTTTGACCTGGTGATAATTGTGAAAATTTTTCCTTAACTAACAATTTAAAATTAGGTCGCTCCATTATTTTTAATCCTTCCAATGATGAAGTTTATCCTTCACTTATTTTAAAAGTTGCAGTTAATACTTCTTTTCCTTATACATTATCATATCCCTAAATCAGGAGCAAGGAAAAATAGAAGTAAAGAAACACGAAAAGACCATAAAAAAAATAATGTAATTTCCTAATTGTTTTTCTGCTTTTAACCTAATAAATATTTGTAGTTTGTAGTTAATTGCCCTTACAATTTACCTCAATTTGAATTAACTAAAATAGGACTACTATTCAAAATTTGAATCCGGTCAAAAGCCGTAATCGTGTATACAAATAGTTTTCAAATAAGTTAAAAAGTTATTTGTATACCCTAAAACTAAGGAGGGGAAAATTTGAAAGTCTTAATCATCTGGCGTCTCTTAACAGTTGGTGGAGTAAATGCTGGCTGGAGGAATCGTTCAATTTATTTTAAAAAGTTTGGAATTGATACTGAGTTTCTATACACAACCGATCATGGTGGATTACACATAATGGAAGATATTGCACCTGTCTATTTAACGAAGGACGAAAACGAAATTATTGATATCATTAAAAACAATGCATATGACGCAATCATTGTAGTAGATACGGGATCAGCGTATAAGTGGTTACAAAAAGCTAAATATAAAGGTCCAGTTATTGTAGAAGCACGTACGCCCGAGCTTATTAAACTACAACCTCATTTAAAGAAATTTAGATCCATTGAACCTGTTTCTATTATTGTTCCATCAAATTATCAAAAAAGATTAGTTTCCATCTTAACAGATAATATCCCCATTAAAGTAATCTACAATGGTGTTGACACATCATTTTTCCATCCATTAGCTCAAGATGAAATCGCATGCGAAAATAATCCAATCCTTCCAAACAATAAAAAAATTGTGTGCTGTATCGGTAGAGTGGATAAACGAAAAAACTGGCCAATGTTAATCGAAGTTGCAAAATTGATCAAAAGTGAACGGTCGGATATTGAAATTTGGTTAATTGGAGGAGCTCAAAGCGTTCAGCGAGAGGATTTTGCATTAACTTGGAAAGAAGAAGGTCTAACCGATATGATTAAATGGTTTCCGGTTATTCCTTATCAACAAATGCCGCATGTATATGCAAAAGTACTTCAATCTGGTGGTTGTACGATTGCAACTACAAAAGTAGAATCATTTGGGAATACCTTTATTGAGTCTATGGCATGTGGTGTTCCAGTTGTTGCTTCTAATATAATGCCTATTTCAGAAATCGTTCTTCAAGGTGAAACAGGTATGCTTTTTAGAGGTCATGATGTTCAAGATGCTGTTAAAAAAATATATTCAATCGTTGATAATAAGAAGTTTCATGAAAAGCTATCACAAAATGCAATCAAACATGTTGAAGAAAATTTTGCTATTCATAAAGTGGCAGATATTTATCGCGAATATCTTCTTAAATTTGGTCAAGGCAAAAATAGTGATGTGATTCAAAATGATTGAACCAGTTTCCTATATTAAAAAACTAGAAGGAAAATCAAATGCTCATTTAATGACATTTAGTGATGGTAGAGATTATGTTGTGAAATATTTTAGATCCGGTTTTGAGAAAACATTACCAAACGAATGGATTGCCTATTGCATTGCTAGATTTTTAGATTTACCGGTTCCTTTTGCTCAAATCGTTTCTATTCCTGAAGAATTTACAAAAACAATACCGGATATAGAACCAGAAGATGTTCAGAATTCAAAGTTTCAGTTTGTTTCTTTATATGTACCTGAAACGTTAAATGGTCATCAAGTCGGCTCGGTTCCTAATATTTTAAATAACAATCAGCTTGCAGGCATCATTTTATTCGATTATTGGCTGTGTAATGGAGATCGTACTCGAAAAAACATTTTACTTCGCGAAGAAAGTTTAGATCAATTTAAACTTTGGATCATTGATCATGCTGAAGCATTTGGCTCTTACAGCTGGTTAGTTTCAGAGTTAGAAACTTTGCCTCAAAATATTATGAAAAGCTCAACTCATCAATTCATGTCCCAATATATATATAGTGAAGAAGAATTTAATGAACAACTGCAGATCATCCAAAGATTCCCGGTACTGCTTTTAGAAGAAATTGTAGAAGTAATACCTGATGATTGGTTAATATCAAAGGAAGACAAAAAGGCAATTGTCGGCAGATTAGTAAATCGTAGAAAAAAAATTCTCCCTTATCTTAAACATAAATTCGTCAAAACGATCTACCGTCCATTACATGAACAAAATGAATAAAATTATAAAAACGACTTCAAAGTAGTTTGGAAGTCGTTTTTTTATTTGTATTATGCTATCGAATTATGGACGGTTTACCAACTGAGTAATATTCTATTTTCTCACAATCTCTTACTCTGTCTTCCATTAGACAGTTTCTCCCGTCAAAAATGATTGGATTCTTCATTTTATTTAGTATGCTAGGTAAGTCAAGTTCTCTAAATTCTCTCCACTCAGTAACAATAAAAATTGCATCTGTATTAGTTACACATTCATTTATTGAACTAGCGAACGTTATATTGCTACCTAGTATTTTTTTTGCGTTTTCAATTGCAACAGGGTCATATGCAATGACTTCTGCTCCTAATTCTGTTAAAGAATTTATGATATTAATAGAAGGTGCTTCTCTCATATCGTCTGTATCTGGTTTAAAAGATAATCCTAGACATGCAATCTTTTTCCCTTTTAATATACCAAATCGTTCAATAGCTTTCTTTACGAGCAATTCACGTTGAAAATTATTAATCGAAATAGTTTCCTTTAAAAAACCAAATTCAATCCCATTTAACTCGGCTGTATGCAATAATGCTTTAACATCCTTTGGGAAACAAGAGCCGCCATAACCTATTCCAGCATATAAAAATGCTTCACCGATTCGTTTATCTTTCCCCATTCCTTTTGCCACATCTTCTACATTTGCACCGAGTGCTTCGCAAAGATTTGCAATTTCATTTATATAACTTATTTTGCTAGCTAAAAATGCATTGGATGCGTATTTAATCATTTCTGCACTTCGAATACTAGTAATTAAGATTGGTACATTTAATGGTTTATACAGTTCTTCAACAATTCTAGCAGACTCTTGATGATTGCTACCGATAATTATTCGATCTGCTTCCATCGTATCTTTAATTGCGGAGCCTTGTCTTAGGAACTCTGGATTAGAAACAACATCAACTACAATATCTTTACTACAATTTTGTTGAATAATTTCCTTTACTACTTCATTCGTTCCAACTGGAACCGTACTTTTTATAGCAATAATTACATCTTGTTTGATATTATTTGCGATATCAATCGCTGCACCCTCAAGATAGGATAAATTTGCCGCCCCATCTTCTCTTTGAGGGGTACCTACTGCAATGATAATAACCTTAGCATCTTCTAACCCCTTATCATATGAGGTTGTGAAAGATAATTTTCCTAACTTTATATTATTAGTTATTAACTCTTCTATTCCTGGTTCATATATTGGGGAAATACCTGCACACAAATTTTTTATTTTAAGTTCATTTATATCAATACAAGTTACTGAGTGACCAATCTCTGCTAAACAGACTCCTGTTGTTAAACCTACATAGCCCGTGCCTAATATCGAAACTTTCAAGTCAATCCACTTCCTGATTCTTCATATTTAGAGCATGATCAGATATGACCTCATTTAAAAAAGCAATTACCTCATCTTTTATATCTTCTCTATTAATCGCAAAATCAATTGTAGCCATTATAAATCCGATTTTATTTCCGATATCATATCGTTTACCTTCGAAATTATATGCTAAGACAAATTGATTTTTATTTAATTCATTAATCGCATCTGTTAATTGTAATTCACAGCCTTGTCCCACAGAAATTGTTGCTAAAACATCAAAAATCTCTGGAGTAAGAATGTATCTTCCCATAATTGCATAATTTGATGGGGCATCTTTCAATTTTGGTTTTTCAACTAGACACTCAACTTGAAATAGATTTGTATTTGTATCGTAAGTACTATCTTTTTGTTTAATAACGCCATATTTACTTACTTCTTCATCAGGAACATTCTGAACAGCAATAACTGGGGCATTATATTTCTCGTAAACATTAATAATTTGCTGTAAGCAAGGTGTTGTAGACATTACTATGTCATCCCCTAACAAAACAGCAAATGGTTCATCTCCTATAAAACTCTTAGCACATAATATTGCATCTCCTAAGCCTTTCGGTTCCTTCTGACGCACATAGAAGATTTTCACCATATTGGATATTTTCTGCATTTCTTCCAAAACAGTTATTTTATTTTTTCGAGATAATGATTCTTCTAATTCATATGATTTATCAAAATGATCCTCGATTGCTCGTTTGCCTCTACCACTAATAATAATGATTTCTTCAATTCCAGAAGCTACAGCTTCTTCAACGATATATTGAATAGTTGGTTTATCAACTATAGGTAACATTTCTTTTGGCAACGCTTTTGTTGCCGGCAAAAACCGAGTCCCGAGACCAGCAGCGGGAATAATAGCCTTGCGGATTTTCATTTAACTTGCCTCCAAACATTTGTTCATTATACTTTATATGTAAATTAAGGAGGACTTGTCACCATATATACCTATTACGAAGACTTAAAAACTAGCCTTTTTTGACCTACCAATTTACACCGCTCTCAATTAAATGCATGTATCAATATTTGCGTCTAAATAAATAAAATTGAAGTTTTTTTGTTGTTATTTGAACTAGTTTTGTGTCTACAACTAAAAAAAGGCTACCTCAAAAGTATTTAAACTCATGAGACAGCCCCTTTCTAATTAGACATTCCCCTCAAAATATCAGCGATTTCTGTTTCTATATGCTTCAGTGACACTAGTAATTCTCTTTAATCTAACAGGTTCGAAAGTAACTTTATTAGTTAGATTGTTCGATCTATTTTCTACTCTACTTACTGCATTTACACTTGCACTTGGTACGACTTTATCAGTTACTCTTCTAATTCGTCTTAATACTTTTGGATTCGTATTAGCTGTATATTCCTCAACTTTTACGACTACTTTATCTCTTGGAACCGATTTTGATTTCGCGACTAGTACTTCTTCCATTGGTTTTGTTTCAGTCTGAGTTAGATGCTCTGATTCTTCTACTTTTGGTTCAACAGTTGGTTCGATTATCTCTATATTTTCTGTCGTTGGTTCGATTTCTTCTATGATTTCTGAAGTCGGTTCTACTTTTGCTTCAGTTACATTATTATTAGCCCCAATCAACTGTGTATTTTGTACAGCAGTTTTAAATAGAGTTTGAGGCTCATATTGTTCTAATAGTTCTGGTGAAATAGATGAAGCATATTCAGTTTGGCTCCATGTAGATAGAATTTCATTTGCTACACGACTCCATAAATACTTCGTAACTGCAAGTTCTCTACCTTTTATTCCCATATTCTTCATTAGAGTTTTGTTTGATAAGATTTCTGTGATTTTCGTAGCGAATTCATCCGGAGCAACTGGATTTTCTACGATTAATCCATTCTCACCTGGAATAATGACTTCAGGATTCCCTCCTCGAGCGGTTGTTACAATTGGAAGCCCAGCTGCCATCGCTTCATAGTGAACCCTTGCAAGAGGCTCTTGCCATAATGAAGTACATACAAATAAATCTGCTACTGCAAACCAGTTGTGTATTTCAAAAGGTGATACAAACCCTGTTGTAATAATCGGTACATCTTGCTTTTTGGCAATCGCACGAATATAAGCAACATAGTCTGTAACATTATTTTGACTAAACCAATTGCTTCCTACGATGACTAAAGCTAAATCTTTGAAGGTTTTTGAAAGGGTTGGTAATGCTCTTATTAGACGGTCTACGCCTTTGTTTTCTGATAGTCTTCCTGCAAATAAAATAACCGTTTTATTTTCTAAACCAAACTCTTTTCTAAGTGTGTTTCTCGTACTAATCATTGCAGGATCATTACCAGGTAAGAAACGGTCAGAATCAACACCTGAGTAGATTGTTCTGATTTTATTTGCACTTTGAGGATAAAGTTCACGAATTACATTTCCTACATAATCACTTACTGTAACGATACTTGAAACTTCTTCTAATACTAAATTTGCTTCATCAACTGCGATTTTCCCTATATTAAACATGTCATTATGCATGCTTAAAGTGATTTTTGAATTTGGTGCTACTTTTCTAATCGGGAGGACAAGTCGTGGTCTGTTAAAAATGTGGATTAAATCAAATTGATTTCCTTTAATGTATTGAACTACGCCTTCTCGATATAGTTCTAATACTTTACCTGGCACACGTACATAATGTACACCGTCAATTGTTTCTTCATCTGGTAATGATGGATCATTAACACCTAGTACTGTTATATCGTGTACTTTACTTAAATAAGGTAAACTTCCTGCAATATAAGTCTGAATCGCACCGCCTAAAACTGGAGGTACTGGTAGGTTTTCTGTACATACCATTAATATTTTCATTCTTTTCCACTCCAGTCGTTGCGAACTTCATTCAATGTTGCCCACTTTGACTGCTCTAAGTCAACGATTGATTGAATTAATTGTTTAGTCGTTTCACCTAAAAATAACTCTGGTTCATAAAGTACTTCTTTAATGTTTTTATAAAATTCATTTGGCATTGAAAAATCAATCATTAATACTTCATATAATTCTTTAGAAATTGGATTTGCTTCGTGATATGCGTTAATCATTTCCCTTACCCATGTAGCATCCCAAGCGAATAAATCAGACATTGTACCAGATATCAGTTTTCTAAGATCACGAATTGGCAAATCATATGCAACTCCATCTAAATCAATAACCCACATTCCACTTGGTCCCATTTGACCATTTGACCAGCCGTAATCTTGGTGAACTAGGCCCCAGCTTGCGTTTCCTTCATTTACCATATTAAAGTAACCCGAATTGTTTAGGTCTTCCATACTCTTTCTTGCTTGTTCTTGAAATAGATCTATTACATTTAATAAATCCTGACTAGCAGGCATTTCATCATAAGCCAAGGCAATTGTTCTGAACCAATTCATTTTGTTAAATATTTTTTCATAACTTTTTGGCCACTTGTGCAATCTTGATGCAATTTCTGCTTGAATCGGTGGTACATAGCCTTTACTTAAACGATGAAACTCACCAAGTGCATTACATAACTGCTTAGCACCTTCTAAATCTTTAGAAACCGGTGCCAACTCTTCAATCCATTCTGCAACGAACCATAGTTTTCCACCAGCTTCTACATATTCCTCGCCATCTCTAGTTCGTACAATGCTTGGAACTCTAGCCTGTTGAACCTCAACTAAATACTTCTGAGCTCCTAAACTAAACATACTTCTAGTTGGTCTTCTGTGTAAAAGCTTAAAACTTTTTGGACCATCGTTTGTTTCAATTTTCCAAATCGCTCCGCCTTTGTCAGCTTTCGTCGTAATTACTTGCATGCTATTTACTTGAAGGTCATAAAACTTAAGTACTTCAAGCCCAATTTTTTCAATATATTCAGGCACATAGAATTCATCATGAATAAGCTCATCGACAATCCATGGCTCAATTATTATATTATTCAATTTCTCCCTCCTACTTTTTAGAGCTCATAAAAAAATTCACATTTCTTTTTAATGAAATGTAATAAATCGTTACTTATTTACTCTTATTGCTCTAAGTGTATTAAGACCTAATGTAATAATATGATTTTGTCCAAGTATTGTGAGGGTATATGTGTATTCTATTAAAAAAGTATTTTCCTTAAACTAGTTATATACATATTTATATTTGTATTCGAACTTTGTCGTTTTCTCCATCATATGATATTCCAAATCTTGTTAGATAAGGAGGTTTTTAACATTAAAAAAGCTAATACTATGCGCATCTTTATTACCGGATGTGCCGGATTTATTGGATTTCATCTAAGCAGGCGCCTATTAGAACAAGGTTTTCAGATCATTGGAATTGATAATCTAAATGATTACTATGACAGACGTCTAAAATTTGATAGATTGGAACTTTTAAAGAAATACGAGCATTTTAGTTTCATAAATGGCTCAATTCATGAAATGGAGCTACTAGAAGAGCTCTTTGCAAAATATAATTTCGATCTAGTCATTAATCTAGCAGCACAAGCTGGGGTGAGATATAGCTTAGAAAATCCAGGGTCATATATCCAATCAAACCTTGTAGGTTTTGCCAATATTTTAGAGTGTTGTAAAAATCATCAAATTAAACACCTCATATACGCCTCTTCTAGTTCTGTTTATGGTAATAATAAAAAAACTCCCTCTTCAATTAATGATCGAGTTGACGAACCAATTAGTTTGTATGCAGCCACAAAAAAATCAAATGAATTAATGGCATATTCATATAGTCATACGTTTAATCTACCTACTACTGGATTACGTTTTTTTACGGTCTATGGACCATGGGGTAGACCAGATATGGCATTATATAAATTTGCTAATTCAATTACTAACGGACAACCAATAGATGTTTATAATTATGGGAATATGAAACGGGATTTTACTTATATTGATGATGTAGTTGAATCAATTGTAAGAATCATTATAAATGGGCCACCAAATGAATCTTCCTCGTTTTATAAACTTTATAATATTGGTAACAATAGTCCAGTGAAATTAAACTATTTTATTGAAGTTTTAGAAAAGCAACTTGGTATAAAAGCAAATATCCGATTATTGCCGATGGTTACAGGAGAAGTACTTGAAACATATGCCGATATTGATCAACTCGTAAATGACATTCAGTATAGTCCAACTACTTCGATCGAGGACGGTATTGCTAAATTTGTTAAATGGTTTAAGGAGTATAAAAGATAGACTAATAATTTATGTAAACAAGGTTACAAATGAAAATAGCCACAAGGATTTTAATTTTCCTTGTGGTTTATTTGTCTAATCTAGAAATAATTTCAACACAATAGCATTTACATTCAAGACAATCAAAAAAAATCTCAAAAGTACTAGTACTTTTGAGATTTCAAATAGATCATTATTGAATGCCTAATGCACTCTTAACTGTTTCTAAAGTTTGAGATTTGTATTTCTTCTTAGGCGTTGGTGCAAATTTAATTGTTGGATTTTGCATTAAATAATTCTTTTCTACATAAGCCATATCTTTTGCATCAACAACACCATCAAAATTAATATCCGCTGCACGTTTATTTGTTCCCCAATAAGTTTGTAGGTAAAGTGCATCCATTACATCAATTACATCGTCTTTATTTACATCCCCTGCGATGGCAGCTTCTAACTTGTAGTATAGATTTTGATTTACAACTTTCCCATCTTCATGGAAACCAATTGTAAAATCTTTGTGCACAGTAAAGTGTCCAGGGAAATCTAATTCCAATTCATATTGGTCATCAGTCAATGGTAGATTTTGAATCTGGAAAACTGATGGAGAATCGTCTTTCCCATTGTACACAGTTCCATTTGAACTTGTTGCTTTTACTTTAACACCTAATTTTGAATAATTAATTGCTTGAGTTGCTTCTCCATTTGGATTTAGGAAAGCTTCAGCTCTTTTACTACCTCGGAACATAGAAAAAGTTGGTTCTGTAAAGAAGATTGATGGATTACCACTTGAAACTGCTTTTGTTGTATTACTCGTATCTGTGACAGTAACACTTGTCATATATGCTGACCATATATCGGGTTGCGGAGTATATTCAGTACCCATTTTAAAAGCGATATCCGCTAGCTTTAAGTCACCATTTAAAGGAGCAACACCATCTTTTGATGTAATAGTTACGGTCGCTTCATTAGTATTTCCACTCCATACTTTATCTTCTACTTTAATATTTACTTTATCTGTAAAATTTGGAGTTGGAGTAATATTCATTGTTGCAACATCTGAGTAATGATAGAACTTATAAACAGCTTGTTTTACATCATTTGCTTTATTTAAATTCAACGTCGCATGAACGGTTTCACCCGTTTTCGCAATACGTTTTTCAGGCTGCATATATCCGTATGTTAGATCATCACGTACGACGAATATCTCTCTTCCTTCATTAAAAGTTTTATTTGATGCTGCGTCTATCGCGTAGAATGATAGTAACATAGCTCTTGTGGCATTTGTTGGTATTGTTGCAGAGAACGTACCATCTGGATTTACAGGTACTGCAATTGCTCTTCCACCTAATTGATCTTGGTAATATAATTTTGTACTTCCTTGATTAAAGTTCATGCCAAGCTTTTGCATATCTTCTGTTTCTTTATCATAAACAGAACCAGTAATTGTTACGCTCGATTGTCCATTTTTATATTCAAGTACATCAGGAGCACTCACTGTCATCTTAGGAGCCGTGTTATCAAAATAGAAATCGCCTTCTGATGTGAATTGTTTTCCAGCATCATTTGTACCAATAATTTTCAGCTTATAAAAACCTGGTTTTGCTAAGTCTGTATCGTAAGCGATTGGCTGATCTTCATCTCCAGTGAATTTGTAGTAATATCCATTAAATATTTTTGAAACACCGTAAGTAATATTTTCGGCCATTCCTAAACCGTCCATGGTACCTATGAATCCAATATCTTTACCTGTTTTTCCATCTTCTAATACAACATCTAATGTGCGCATATGAGATTTAATGCTCATATATGCATTCGTGTTAATTAATTGACCTGCATATGCTGAGTCAAACACTTGCGTGAAAGCTTGAGGACTCATTGATACTGGGCCCATTCCTTCTTCCACTGTTTTAATACCAAATGGTACTTGGAATGTTTCTTCAGGATTATCATGATTTGTATATGTTACAAAACCTTCGTAAATTCCTAATTTTGCTGATTTCGGAACTGAGATTGCTACAGTTGATTTCTTTTTCGAATTAGCGCCTACTTTAATTGACTTATCTGTAACAATCATTACGCCATTATCGTCATCGTCTAATGAGCCTCGACGATCTTTTTGGAAAGTAACTTTTACGTCGTATGTTTTTGCTTGATTACTATTGTTATAGATGTTAAGTGTGCGTTGATCTCCAATGTTTTGACCAGCTGGAGCGAATACGCCAAATGCAATTGCACCTGTTAGATCTTTAACTGTTTTTAAATTACCTTTTTTATCTGAGATACCCTTTGTTTCATCTAAAACTTCAATTCTAGTTTTTGAATGAATTGCTTCATATGGATCAACTTGTCCAGCACCAGTTTCAAACACGCTATAATCTCCGTTTAAAGGGTCTGCTGTGTTCATTAAAGTTTCTTTAATTTCAGCTGGTGATAAATTTGGATTTGCTTGTAGCATTAATGCAGCAACCCCAGCTACATTAGGTGTTGCCATCGACGTACCCGATAAATTGTCATATGCATATTGATATTTTCCAATTTGATCTGCTCCGTGTATATATGCTGGTACAGTTGAGAATACAGAAACACCAGGAGCCGTTACTTCAGGCTTAATATCATAAGTAATGCGAGCTGGTCCACGAGAACTGAATGAAGCTAATTTACTTCCTTCATCTGTTACTTTTCCCATTTCGTCAAAAGAGAACCTTGGAGTAGTACCAAGTTTTGAAGTCATAGCAGTTGCTTGTTCGTATGACATTGTAAATGTCGGAACTAATCCATAGCTTGCACCTAAGTAAGTTTGAATAAATCCTTCATTTGCAACAGTATTCGTAATGATGACTGCAACTGCACCATGATTTTTAGCAAACTTGATTTTATCGACTAGTGCAACTGTTCCTCTATTCACTAATGCAATCTTTCCATTTACATCAATTGATTTATAATCAGCATCTGAACCAGTGTTTGGCACTTTGACAATCTGCAGATTTTTTCCTTTTAAACTGTCAACATTGTCATCGAAGCCTTTTCCTAGCAATTTTAAATCTACAGATACATCTGATGCTCCGTGTAAAGTACCTTTTGATGTTGCAATCTCTGTCTTTGTATCGTTAGCACCAACTGTAATTGCTAACGCAGATGCTCCTGGTGCACCTAAAGTGTACATGCCATCTCCAGCATTACCAGCTGCTACAACTGCAGTAACACCAGAAAGTACGGCATTATTTAATGCAAGACTTTCGATATTCAATGGATCATTGGAGTTACTTCCTAATGATAAGTTGATGACATCCATTCCGTCTGCTATAGACTTATCAATACCTCCCAAAACATTTGCAGTAGTACCGGAGCCATATTGTCCTAGTACACGATAAACATATAAATCTGCATCTGGAGCAACACCAGTTACCGCGTAATCCGTCTTATTTTTGCCACGTCCAGCGATAATTCCAGATACATGTGTTCCATGCTCTGTATAAAAAGTTGATCCACTAGTGTTCGTTTCTGCAAGACCAGATTTTTTCCAGTCATCGTAAGTTGTTTCCATTGGATCAGCGTCATTATCGACAAAGTCCCAGCCTTTTACTGAGTTCGGATTGATTGATTTTGGATCTACTCCAGATTGTGCGCGATAGCCTTTATAAGCATCCGTTAAATCTGGATGATTATAGTCGAGTCCAGTATCGATTACTCCTACTTTGATTCCTTTTCCAGTTATTCCTTCATCATGAAGTTTATTAATACCAGGGAATACTTCAGTTGCTACCTTGTTTGTATCTTGTGTACCTTCTGCAGCTTTAGGCGGTTCAACTTGAATAACATTATTTGGCCATACAGCTTTAACAGCTTTCGATTTTAATAATGACTTTACTTTATTTGCAGGAAGTTCCATTGAAAACCCATTTAAAGAGCTTATATATGTACGATTAATTTTATAAACATTTTTATTCTCTTTTAAGTCCTCTTTATAGATTGTTTGTAAATCATTTTTAAATGTTTCTTGAGCCGCTACTGCTTTTTGCTCCGCATCTGAAAGTGATAAACTATTTCCGTTTACTGCTTCTTCAATTACGGCAACTTTTGCAGGCTTGTCTTTCAATTCAACGATTACTGATAGGTTTCTAGAACTCTCTAAATCTGCCGAAGAAGGTAACTGTAATCCTTCCTGACTAGTAGCATCCAATTTGTTTAAAGCTTGGCGTTGCTCTGGTGTAAGCTTAGACAGTACTTCTTCAATAGAAGTTTGTGCTGCGGCCTTTACCAAAGGTGTATGATGTTTAACTGGAAATGAGCTGAAAATAACACCAGTACTTAAAGTTAAAATTGCTGTACCCTTAACCAAACGATTCATCTTGCTTTTCTCTCCCCCAACTTAAATATTGATCTCTTTCTAATTGATTATAAGTCGAGTTTATGGAATTTTCTTTTTTAAAAATTCTGTCAAATTAAAATATATTCTTGCAAATTTCGAAAAAAAAAAGCCCAAATTATGGGCTCATGGCATAGGTCTTACTTACCTGACTTTTATCGTCACTTAACATTTGAATATAATCCTCATTTAATTGATCTGTTAAATGATCTCGATAGTGCCAAATTGATAATAAGCAAATTTTAAATTTTTCTATTATTCCTGCATTCTTTACTTTTCTAGCTACTTTTATTAATTCATTTAACCCTTCAATATATTGCTCATTTTCACATTTTAAAAGAGATTGTGCATAGCAGAAATCCAAATACAATTGCTGTTTATACAAATTTGAGCTATCTGCCATTTCATTAATTTCTTTTTCATGTTGATTGATTAATTCGGAAGCATCTTCTAATCTACCTAATTTTACAAAGGATTCTATAATTCGCGGAATACCTACATATAGATCGTCTCGACTTTTTATCCAATTGTAGTATTCATCAACATAATGTAGCTCGCCAAAATCTAATAATGTAACAAAACGATTACCTATTGCAGCTTCTGCAAAAAAATCATTTATCTGACTATATTTATTTATGATTTCAAGAACTTCATCTAAAGAATTACTTAATCTATTTAAAGCGAAGCCTTGGTATACTAACGCATAACCAAAATGTCTTTCATTCTTTGCCATTTTTTCTAATCGCTTAGCATAATGAAGGACTTTATCCCATTGTTTTAACATATAGTATGTAGCTGTAATCCACAAAATTGTTAATTCCTGAAAATCATCTGGCATATAGCTCACATACTCTAGTACATGGACAAGAGTAGCTGGTCCTTCCTCTGTTAATCTATTTAAATAGTACTTTCTAAAGTAACTAATAGCGACTTCCTCTGCTGTTTGATCTGGCATGTGATGAATAATAATTTCATATAAAGGCAAAGCCTCTTTCTCTTTCCCTTCAGCAAATAACTTTTCAGCAATTTCAAATAAATTTTGCAGATTCTTAGTACGAATTGTCTTAGATTTTTCTTCTAACATTTCTGAAATGATAAACCTTAATTCTTTTTTAAATCCATTTATTGCACATTTATAAATGAACGCTACACTTCTTCGTTTATCTAAATATCGATTCTGATTAAAGCATAATTGTGTATAGCTCGAGTAAAAATGTCCTTCTGCCAAACCGAACGCTTCTGTAATTGCATCTAAATAATGCAAAGATAATGGCTTTTTATTATTAAATACTCTACTAATATCACTAATATGGATTCCAGAATATTTAGCCAAATCAGCTTTGTTCCAATTTTTGTCATTCATTAATGTAAGAAAATCATATAGAAGTATCTGATTCATAAGCTTTCCTCTCCATACCTGGAAATAATTTATTTAAATCCATCGTTTCCAACCTTTTGTCTAGATAAAAAATAGACAACTAGGTATTATCACACATATCCTATTAGGTTTATTATACTATTTTGCCGTTTTTTTAAAATAGTAAATATTCAATTATTTTATTAAAAATTAATTAATTATTTAAATACTGTTTCTTTTTTCAATTGTTTTTATTTCAATATGCATTATTACTTTTCCTACGATTCTGCATTGTTTTCCTACAATGGGAAATAATACCTTTATCATTTATTAAAATTTTACCTGAGGATGATTAAATGTTGAAAAAGATTATTTCATTAATACCTGAATATCCCATTTTTATTCAAGCTTTTGTTACCTTTATCGTTCCTGTAGGTTTATCAAAATTTTTCAAATGGGTTCATTATATGGAGAAAGAGTGATTTAAATGAAACGGTGGAGATCCAAAATTAATCAAGAAAATGTGGCATCTCTAAATAATGAATCACAAAATAATGATGAGAATTTGTCCGGTGAACTCCAAGTAAACCTGTCTCGGATTTTTAATGAAATTGGACAAAATGCTGATGTTAAATTTAGAGAATTTCTATTAGGTGAAACAGATACTCAGCTAGCAATCATTTTTATTGATGGCTTATCTAATGCAGACTTAATTCAAGTGCATATTCTGGGCAAATTAATGACGGGACTCACTGACATCGCCATCAATCTAAGAAATAATGGACAATCTCTAAATCTAAAAGACATGAAAAGATTTATTAAAGAGCAATCACTCACTGTTTGTACAATTGAAGAAGTCAGTACTTATAAAAAATTAAAATCAGGAGTTCTATTTGGTTCAATTGCTTTGTTAATTGATGGTATTTCTGAATGTTTTTTGATTGGAGAAGCATTAACGAAAACTAGAGAAGTAAAAGAACCTGATTCTGAGGCACTTGTTCGTGGTCCAAGACTTGGCTTTGTTGAAAATTTAGCTGATAATACAGCCATGTTAAGACGCTCCGGAAAAAATCCAGATTTAACAATGTTAGGCTATGAAGTCGGAGAAGTTTCAAAGAAACAATTAGTGATAGCATACATTTCAACTATTGCGGATTCTAAAATAATTGAAGAGGTAAAAAAAAGAATAAAAAGAATTGAAATTGATAGCGTTCCCGATTCTGGTTATATTGAACAATTAATAGAAGATGATTATTTAAGCCCTTTTCCTCAGATTCAAAGTACTGAACGTCCTGATCGAGTTATGAGTGCTTTAATGGAAGGTCGGGTTGCGATTATATTAGATGGTTCACCATTTGTGCTAATTGCTCCTGTAACTTTTCAGATGTTAATACAATCTCCTGAGGATTATTATGAAAGATGGTTTGCAGCAACTTTAGTTCGATTATTACGATATTTAGCTTGTTTTATTGCATTGTTTGCTCCATCTTTATACATTGCATTTATTTCGTTTCATCAAGGCTTAATTCCGACAAAATTAGTATTTCATATAGCAGCCACTAGAGGTGGAGTGCCATTTCCTCCGTTAATTGAAGCACTAATAATGGAAATCTCGATCGAAGTATTAAGGGAAGCCGGACTTCGTTTACCAAAACCGATTGGGCAATCTTTAGGAATTGTTGGAGGATTAATTATTGGTCAAGCCGCAGTTGAAGCAGGTATTGTCAGTACAATTATGGTTATTGTCGTTGCAGTAACGGCAATCTCCTCATTTACGTTACCACAATATAATGTCGGAATTGCCCTTCGTTTGCTTCGTTTTTTATCCATGCTTTTTGCGAGTGTTTTTGGTTTATATGGAGTCATTTTATTTTTTCTATTAATATGTAGTCATTTAGTTCAACTCAAAAGCTTTGGTGTTCCTTACCTAAGTCCTGCAGCTCCATTTCGATTGAGTGATTGGAAAGATTTCGTCGTAAGGGCTCCACTATTTATGATGAAAAATCGTCCGAAAAGTATTCAAGCTAAACGAACTAGAAGGATGAAATAGCATAAGAAAGGAGGAGTACTAGTTTATGGTTTCAAAGCCTATTGATCAAATATCGACAAATCAAACTGTGATGCTTATCGTAAATTTTATTTTTGGTGCAGGTATTTTAATATTACCAAGAACGATTACTGACAAAGTAAGAACGCCAGATGGTTGGATTTCCGTTATCATATCCGGCTTGCTTATTACCCTTTTAGTCTATTTATTAGTTATGCTGTGTAAACAATATCCAAACGAAACATATTTTCAATTCTCTCAAAAGATAATTGGTAAATGGCTAGGAATTTCATTAAGTATTATTATCATTATGTATTATATTTTCCTTTCAGCTTTAGAGGTTCGGGTAATGGCAGAAACGACTAGATTGTTTTTACTTCAAGGTACTCCTAATTGGGCTATTCTAATTCCCTTTTTGTGGGTTGGCTTATATCTAGTTCTAGGTGGGATTAACTCAGTCGCCAGAATTTTGGAAATTATTTTTCCTATCACTGTATTTTTCTTTCTATTAGTTATTTTTTTAGGAATAGGAATTATTGAAATTGATAACTTACGTCCTGTATTAGGTAATGGTATTAAGCCTGTCCTTAATGGACTCAAAACAACTTCACTTTCTTTTTCAGGTTTTGAAGTGATTTTATTTATTTTTATGTTTATGAAGGATAAAACGAAAATATCTAAAACAATTATGTTCGGAATAGGTATTCCATTTATTTTTTATACAATTACGGTTGTTGCTGTAGTCGGTGCTTTCTCAGTAGACGGTGTATTATTGCAAACTTGGCCCGTACTTACTTATATTCGCAGTTACGATATACAAGGTCTATTTGTAGAAAGATTTGACTCATTACTTCTAGTTATTTGGATTATGCAAATTTTTGCTACATTTATCATTGCATATTATATTTGTAGCCTGGGAATGGCTCAAATTTTTAATAAAAAAAATATGAAACCGTTTCTCTTTGGGACATTACCATTTATTTACATCATTGCAATGATTCCTAAAGATATAAATCAAACTTTTGTACTAGGTGATACTATCGGAAATACTGCTTTTTATTTATTTGGGATCGTCCCTCTTGTCCTACTCGTAATTTCTTTTGTGAGGAAAAAATTAAATGAGAAAATGTAGGTATAAGAGGATTTTAATAAGTTCAGTTTTTAATATCAGTCTCATCATTTTATTATCGGGATGCTGGAGTAGTAAACCCATCGAGGACTTAAATATTATATTAGGCTCTAGTTTAGATAAGGATGATGACGGAAAAATAAAATCCACACTACAATATGCAGTCCCTGAGGCAATGACTACAAAATCAGGTGGAGTTAATCCAGAAAAACCATATATAAATGTAATTGGAGAAGGCATTTCGTTAGAACCTTCTGGATGGGAAACAACTTTAAGTAGGGAAGGATATATTTTTGGAGCGCATCAAAAATGCGTTGTCATTAGTGAAGAACTTGCTAGAGAAATTAACCTACGTGAGCTTACTGATTTATATTTTCGCGATATTGATATTCGTGGAAGTACGTTAATTTTTATAGCAAAAGGCAAAGCCAACCAAGCGTTAGAAACAAAAGAAAAAAATATCATCCCTTCATTACGAATTGTTGAGATTGCTAATGAAGCATCAACTTCAGAAATTGTCAGTAAAACACCGTTAATTAGAATCGGTGGATTAATGAACTCTGGCTCTAGCTTTCTCCTACAATTATTAGAACCTACTGATCAAGGCGTTAAGTTTTCAGGCGGTGCAATTATTAATGGTAAGAAAAATAAAATGATTGGTACATTAAATACACAAGAAGTAGAAGGGATTAATTGGATCACTGCAGGGGGGAAAGGCGGTGCAGTTAAGGCTTACACAAAAAAATCCGATGGTCCGACTTGGTTTCAAATTGAATCGATGAAAAAAAAGGTTACACCCCATATAAAAGGTGACAAAATCTCTTTTGATGTAAGAATTGAGTCTGAAGGTAGAATTGCAGAATATTGGAATCCTAAATTAAAACCTGTATTTGAAGAGAAAAATGTTAATAGAATCGAAAAAGCAACTGAAGAAGAAGTTACAAAAATAGTAGAAAATGTAACAAATAAACTACAAAATGAATATAAAACAGATGTTGCTGGATTTGGAAACGAAGTAAGAATTCATTATCCAAAAAAGTGGAAAAAAATGAGTAAGAATTGGGATGAATTATTTAGTAAAGCTAAAATAAACTACGATGTTCATATTACGATCCGAGACTATGGAATGATTGGAAAGAAAAAAAGAAAATAAAGAAAACTCGCCGATTGGCGAGCCTTTAGGCGAAGACAGAGGCGTAGTTGCACTTATACTTAGTTCCTAAAATTGGCAACTACGTCGATTTTTCTTCTCCGCTACCAATTTATAATTTCTTAATGTGTAAAAAATAAAGCTCGAATCCATAAATTAAAAGGATTTGAGCTTTATCATTTTAGGTTATCGACCATAAGGTGCTTCATTTGTTTGTATGAAGACGCTAGAAATTACTCTTTCTTTACTTATTTCCAATGTAATTATTTTTTTCATTTTTGAAACTAGACTAGGATCAACACCTATTCTTTCCGTATTTTCGTAATGTGCCGAAAATACGTCATAAAATAAATGGGGAAATAATAAATCAGCTTTTAGAAACTGATACTGCAAACATGCTAACGGATTGTTATCATGATATGCGATGATTATTTTCTTCATTAACTTTGGATTCCAATTTTTTTCTTTTTTCATTACGATATTTAAAAGTCTTCTTATATCATGAATCGGCAATTCGATTTTTAATGAACTCATATTTAAGAAATATAAATTCCCGTCTTCTCCAATTATGAGATTGTTTACATCAAAATTCTGATAACATAATGTTTTCGCTGTCTCTTCTACTACTTCAGCAATATTTTTATCAATGATTGCTAAAGCTTTTTCACATTGCATTAAAACCGTATTTATATTTTTTAAAAACAGCTTATCGATTTCATTTTGATATTTTATTTTAGCTCGTTCTTCTTTCAATTTTGTTAATGTTAAAAATTTAGTTTGTAAATCATTTTTCCAATTTGATTGAATGGATGAAACATGCTCATTTGTTAATTCTATGCCGATTGAAGCTTTATGAAAAGAAGCAATCCCATTCATCAACAGAATAAGATCTTCTTCACTCTCAAAATTTGGTATCCTCCCATTAACAGCTTCAAATAACATAAAATATTCATCTTTTATCTTTACAAAACCATCACCTAATTTGGTTGTTAATACTTCTGGTGTAAATACGCCATTATCTCTTAGGTAGTCAATTGCATAGATCATAAATTCAATATATTTTTCATCAATTAAAACTTTCTTTAATAAAACTTCACCGATATTTGTATCAATGGGCCATTCAGCTTTTTTTTCATCAATGTATTCTAAAGATTTATGTTTTACTTCTAAAGGGTAATTTGCAATTACTTTTTTTACTAAATCACTAAAAAAAGCGTCCAAAAAAGATACCTCCCAAATAATACTTATCCATTGTTAATCTATGAATATGTACATGTTTAGAGACGGCTAATCTACTAAATAAATTAGGAAGTAAATTATTTTCTATTAATAAATTCTTACATTTTTTACTAAATCTTCAGATATTCGAATTAGTTACTTTCTATTACAGTTTACTTTTAAATTCCTAATATAATTCAACAATCTTCCCATTAATTTCTTAAGTGTAAAAGTACTTTTCAAAAAATAATTGATGATTTTTCAAAAAGAATCCTTAAGATTAAAAATTAGGATTATCACGTTGGTGAAAATAAAATCATTTATTTACCAAATTTTCGCAAAGGGAGTTGCGTGAGGTTGATTTCCACTACAGGGTGCTCGCTTTCCATGGGGCGAGATTCTTTAGCCTCCTCGGCGAGCCTGCTAAGGTCTCAGCCTTCCCTCATATCCCATTGGAGTCGAGTCCCCTTCCGTTCCAATCAACTTAATCAATTAAAATAGGTCTAATAAAAATACGTATTTTAATATCCTTTGCTTTGCTTAGAGAAAAATAACAAAATCAGTTTACACGTCTATTTAGATCCAATATTGACTTATAAACTAATAATATTTTTTCTAAAAAGTAGTAATCTCCATTTTTTAAATTCTAATAAAAAAAATAAAAAATGCTGAGTTTGTTGATTTTATAAAATTTACTTTTAGTTATTTAAATACACTGAAAATCCTGAGGATCAAAGCTTTAGGATTTTCATTTTGACTCTTATATTGTTTGATTAAAACAACTGAAACTTCCTAATAATACTCATAAAAAGGAGTGTTATGAATTGAAAGAATTATTGATTTTTGTTTTGTTATCATTTTTTTGTTTCTTATTATTTTACGGGCTTACATTATTACAAGGTTTTGATCTGCATTATTTAGTTTTAGCGATTTCTTATAATAAAGTTGGGTTTATGACGCTTGATAAAATTTTAATTGTTTATTTCATTCTTTATTTTGGTTTAACAATGTTTGTGAATCTAAGAAAGAGATAACTTTTTTTGGACCTTTAAAGTCACAAATAGAATAAATGGCAAAATAATTTGAAACGGGACATGAAGATATTTAGGGACTAAATCAAGTCCTATATGAACATGCTGTGTATACGAGACGGTTGTAAATATACTCAAACAGATAATAATAATTCCAATTAAAAACGTTATTAACCAGCTTTCTTTTAAATGAAAAATTTCCATTGTCCCTACAACTGCCCCAAAAAATAAAATTGATATTTTAATAAACCCCAAAATGACAAATACAATTACCGCTAGTGACTCTAATCTAGTAAAAAAATCTCCAATGTTAATTAATGATACGCTTGAAAGTACTGGATAAGTTGAAGCTTTAAAAATAATTTCACCTAAATTTGCAATATGTATGATTGTCGATATGATTAGAAAGATCCCAGCATAGATCATTGCTAAATAGCTCATTTTGTGTGCATTTTTTGGTTGATCATAATGTTGCAACAATAATAAAAAGACGATTGACTCTCCAAATGGAAAGGTTACAGTTGTTGGAAATACTGATTTTAAAACTGGTTTCCATCCGTATTCAAGGAAAGGTTTTAAATGGGAAAAATTTAAAAATCCAGTTAATAATTGTGAAATAATGAGAATAAAAACGATAATTCCGCTTAATAAAAAACAAATCCAAACTGTCCTAGCAAAGCTTGTGAACCCTTTCATCACTGTGTAAATCAAAAGAAACATCATTAACATCGAAATGGTAAATAAACCTGTATTATCTAATGCAACTGTTAAAATAAGCTCTGCAAAATCTCTCATAACTCTCGAAGCAATATAAATACAATAAACAACATATAATACCCCAATGAAGTTGCCTATATATTTCCCCCACGCTGTCTGTAAGCACTTAATTAGCGAATTTGACGGGTTATTTTTATAGATTCCCAAATATAAGCTTAATAAGATTAATCCACAAAATAGACTGATTAAGATTGCTAACCAGGCATCTCTTCCAGCATCTTTTGCAGGATCGACTGCAACAGCACTTCCTATTAAATAAATTGCTAATAAACTAAATAATTGCTCTGAATTAAATTTCATATTTTGCATTACATCACCTTATTTCTTCTTCATGATAACAGGATCTCCTAATAATCCACTTCGTTTAATAACGACAGTAGTTTTCACATTTACTTTTGCTTTTGCGAAATCTTCTGCCCAATGGCCCTTAAGTTGTTTCCATTTTTCAGGATCATTTGTATGAATCATATCACCGAATCCGAAGACATCACTTTTATAGTTTTGAGCTGATTTAATACTATGCTCAATCTGTTGTTTGACGACCTTAGCGGCTTGTTTTTCAATCTTTATTAAATCTTCAACTTTTTCAATATTTACTGAACAACCCGTTTCATCAAGTAATGTAAGAAGAGTATTATCAATAGATATAATTGGACTATTTCCTTTAACTTTCACATTTGTTTTTATACTTTGAGCATGTAATCGAAGAGAGCTATATTTATTATTCCCACATGGTACTGCAAAATTTGTTTGTTGAATTTTATCCAAAACCATTAAGATGCCTCTTACATCGCGTCCGGAGATCCAACCAGCTAGTTTACTATCTCTAAATAAAGCTAAGTTATCAATTTTTGTTTGGGCTGGTTCCATCGTTTGTAAATTAAATAACGTATTTTTTTCTTTATTCTCGTTAACAATTTCAACTCCACTAATCGCAATCTCTTTCCCTGAATAGTTAAGATCTTCTCCTAATTCAAATACATTAGGATTTACACTTTCTCCTAATGAAAAATTAACATTCTGTAATTTTGAAACCATTTCTGCTGATGAAACTTTATTTATAGGTGTCATTGTATTTAATACCTGTTCAGCAGTTGAGTTTTTAGCTACAAGAACAGACATAAAAGCAGAGACCCTTGGTTCCCGAATGATAGCATCAACTATTTCTTCAATACCATGCTTTGCTGCGTTCTCCCCTATTACCGTTAAACCAACATGTGTAAAATCTTTGTTCTTTGTTATTTTTTTACCTGCTTCTCGAATTGCTTCGGATAGCGTTTTTCCAGTACTTGTATAAAGAATGACTGGTGAAGAATTACCACCACCATTTTGACCGGTAGCTAAATCAGTTGGATTAATGACTTGTAATGTAACCTTAAAATTAGATTTGTCAGTCCAATCGACACCTAATCCTGTAATAAATGAAATTTTATTTAACTCCATATAATTACTACATCCTGTTAATAGCAATACAATTGACATTAATAACCTTATTTTAAGATTTCGATTCATTGTCTTCACCGTTATTCTTTTTTTGTCTCTTTCTAATCCGTGATGATTCAGGAACAGCATCATCCTTTGTTGTCTTTAAATCTTTTCGTTGTAATCGTATTAACATATCTTCATTATCTTTGATCGATAATGGAGAGATTGGCATCATATATGGCACACCAAAAGAATCAATTGTATTTAAGTGGACTAGCCAAAATAAAAACATTAATGCAATACCATATAATCCAGCAACACCAGCACTTAAAATGAATAAATATCTAAGCAATCTTGCTGAAGCAGCAACACTATAATTCGGTATTGTAAAACTAGATATTCCCGTAATTGAAACAAAGATGATCATTGCAGTTGAAATAATTCCTGCTTGTACAACTGCTTGTCCGATGACAAGTGCCCCAACAATCGCGACAGTTGAAGCTAGTACTCTCGGACTTCGAATACTTGCTTCTCTAATAATCTCAAATGCAAATTCCATTAGTAGTAGCTCAACGATTGCTGGAAATGGTACACCTTCTCTTTGCGCTGCAAGACTAACCAATAATGGTGTTGGAATCATCGACCGATGATGAGTAATTAATGCAAGATAAAAAGCAGAAACTAATAAAGAAATTAAAAAGGCTGTAAAACGTAAAAAACGTAGAAATGTTCCCACTATATAACGCTGATTGTAGTCATCTGGTGACTGAAAAAACATCGGTAACGTCGCTGGTAGTACAAGCCCTATTGGACTCCCATCCACAAGAAGTCCAATGCGCCCTTCTAATACATTTGCTGCAATTACATCCGGTCTTTCAGTGTCCAATACAGTTGGAAAGGGACTATATGGTTTTGATTCAATTAAAGACTCAATATAGATAGACTCTAAAACTCCTTTAATCTTAATATGCTCAATTTTGTCTCTTACTGAGTTTAATAACTCTCGATCAACTTTGTCGTCTAGATAGGAAATAACGAGATTTGTATTTGTTACATCCCCTACCTTCAACATTTCCATTTTAAATTGAGTATTTCTAATACGATAACGAAGAAGTGACATATTCGTTGCAATTGATTCAGTAAAACTATCTTTTGGACCACGAATAATCGTTTGCCCAGTCGATTCTGATACTGAGCGGAATTGCCCACTTTTCGTATCAATCAGCAATACTTTTAGCTGATTATCAATAAAAATAGCAGTATCACCATTTAACACTGCCATCATGATGTTATTCCATTCATTTTCAGTTTTTACTTGTGGAACATCAAACGTATTCTCTTTCATTTCATTGAAAAAATTAATATCGCTTAAACGATCTAAATTCGAGTTTTTCCATTTATGAAGAATTGGATCAACGATAAATTGACTGATCGTATCACCATTTGAAATGCCTTGCAAATGTACTAGAGCCATTTTTCTTTTTTTCGTTTCTCCAACCTCAAACTCTCTAACGATTAAATCTGCACAATATTGCAGTTCACTATTTATATTTTGTAAGTTTTTTTGTAATTCGGGTGATAAAACAACTGGAGCTTTAACTTCTTTTGATTGTTTACTTCTCTTTGGATAACCCAATCGCATATCAATCACCTATCAATTTATTTATTACTATTTAAAATTTGTTAAATGTAGAAAAATTATGCTATTTATTACCAATTTTTGAATCAAAATATTATTTCTAGAGAAAAATCACCTGTTTCATAAAGCCGTTCTAAAAGCTAAGAAGAAAATTAAAGGTGAGACTTTAGAGGATATTTTGAAGGATTTAGTCATTCAATAAACAGCTTTTAGAATAATAGAAAACGTCGGATCAATAGAACCGACGTTTTCATGCTGTTGAAAAAAGAATTTGTCAATTAAATTTTTGGATTGATCATTGATAAGTAAGTTGTGTCCTATTGATTTCCACTACAGTGTGCTCGCTTTCCATGGGGCGAGACCTGAGCCTCCTCGCTAATCCCATAGGAGTCGATCACTCTTTCGTTCCAATCATGTTCTTTATAAAAAAGAATAATCTTAAAAACAAAAGAATAATCAATTGAACGAATGAATTACCCTACATTAATCAAATTGTAACTTATGATAACGACTACACATCTTTACAAATATTAATCATCAAAAAAGAAGATATTAAAATTTTTGCAAGTTAGTTAAAACATTTATCTATTAACCAAAATCACTTGTTTCAATAAGATGACTGATAAAACAATAATAAATAGACTTTTTTCATAGAAATTATTTCTTCCTATATAGGTCTTATTGCTCAACTAATTTATCAATTCGCTTATTCGATGACATACTATTTCTTGTAATAAGACTAACAGTAACCATTACTAGCGCATTAATAATTAGTGCAATGATCCCTACATTTAAGTCTTTCACAACTTGTGGAAGGTGTGGAAAAGCTTGAGCAAAAGTCTTTTCACCTAAATCAAAAATTGAAACAATAACCCCACCAAATATAATTCCAGTTATTGCCCCTTGTTTTGTTACGAAGTTCTTTTTCATTAAACTTAAGAAAAATGGTGGAGCAAGCTGCGTTATAAAATTATACGCTACAATTGCAATATTAAATAAAGAGCTACCGCCTTTAAATGTAAAATATAAACCTATTAAAGTAATGAAAGGAACAGTTAATTTTATTAGCTTTGTAATATGTACTTCTGTATTAGAAGGGACTACTACTTGGTATATATTTTTAACAAATAATGTGGAGATTACCATTAGAATCAAGGAAGCAGGTACTAATGCAGCTAATACCCCCGTTCCCCCTATTAAACCTACAAACCATGGATCAAAAGTCTTTTTCGAAAGAAGTAATAATATTTTGTCACTATCACTTCCTTGTAACCCTTTAATTTGTAAGATTGCTGCAAAGCCCACGAAGAAAGCAAATAATAAAATTAACTGATACAATGGCATTATAATTGCGTTTTTTCTTAAAACCTTTGCATTTTTCGCTGCAAAAATAGGCGGAAAAGAGTGAGGCCACATATACATCCCAATTCCACTTAATATAATAGTAGAAATATACCAAGTTAAGTTCATACCATGCTCTGGAAGAATCGTAAAGTTTGGCTTAGCTTGTTCAATCGCTTCATACATTGGCTTAATACCACCATAAAAATGAACTGGAAAATAAATTCCTAAAAATAAAATTATAGCAAGAATTAAGATATCCTTTAATACAGAGGTCCAAGCAGAACCATGAATACCTGATAGAATGACAAATATCGTAACGCCAACTGCACCAAATAAAATTGCCATTTTTGAAGAAATGACGCCATAAGATGTAATCTCAACGATATAACCTAACCCTTTAAACTGTAAAACTAAGTAACAAAATAAAGCGACGATTCCAACTAAAGCAACAAGCACTCCTAGAATTGGACTGTCATATTTCTTTGCCATAAAATCTGACTGAGAAATTAATTTATGTTTTTTGGAGTATTTCCAAATCTCTGGAAAAGCCCAATAAGATATGATTGATGCAATACATCCGTAAGAAACGATACTAAAAATTGAACCCCCTTCACCATATGCTGAGCCACTCGCACCTAAAAAGGTAAAGTTTGTATACATTTCACCAGCTGATAATAAAAAGATGAAAAGCGTTCCCATTCCTCGGCCACCAACAGACCATTGTTCTAAGTTCATTTCTTTCCCTTTTTTTGACCATATACCAATCATGATTGAAACAGCGAAAAATAAGAATATAAATAATGTTCCTGTATTCATTATAATTCCTCCTCTTTATTCGCAGGATCAAAAAGATAGATTAAACCTAAAAATGCAGTAGTAAGAAATGAACATAGTACAATTGAGAAATGGAAAAATGGCATACCAAGTACGTAAGGGGTAACCTTATTCGAAAACATCGCGCCTATTACAAAACCAATAATCGGAATAAAACCAAGTAAATAGATTTTTTTCATACTCTACTCTCCTTAATTTTTAATTATTTAATATGTTAATAGCTCCTTGAACAAATATCTTTATTCCATCTTTTAAAGCCCTCTCATCAATATTAAATTTTGGATGATGATGCGGATACACTATTCCTTCCTCCTCATTTCTTGCACCTACAAAAAAATAAGTCCCAGGAACTTCATTAAGGAATGCTGAAAAATCTTCACTTCCCATTATTGGTTTAATTAATTCACGATTTTCTTCTCCAACTATTTCACAGACAGTTTTATCGATTAAGCTAGTTATTTCATTATCATTTATGACCGGTGAGTAACCGAGATGGTATTCGAACTCGTACTTTGCACCATGAGCATCAGTAATACCTTTTACTATTTGCTCGATTAACATTGGTATCTGATTGCGAACTTCAGGTTTAAAGCTCCGTACTGATCCACCAATTTTAACACTGTTAGGGATAACATTTATTGCTGTCCCGCCATTAAATTGTGTTACTGAGATGACAGCTGTATCGATTGGATCGAGTTTTCTTGACACAATATGCTGTATATTTGTGACAACTTGGGTTCCAATCAGAATTGGATCAATTACTTGATTCGGCTGTGAAGCGTGTCCACCTTCACCGATTATTGTAATTTTAAATTGATCTGCACCTGCCATAATGGGCCCATAATTTAATCCAATTTTTCCAGTTTCCAAATTACTCACTAAATGTGCCCCAATAATCAGATCAACTCCATCAAGTACACCTGCATTTACCATTTCAATTGCACCACCAGGTGGTAATTCTTCAGCATGTTGGAAAATAAAACGGACCTCACCTTTTAATTGATATTTAAAGCTACAAAGTAGTTTCGCAGCTCCTAAAAGCATTGCAGTATGTCCATCATGACCACATGCATGCATTATGCCATCCTTTTTAGAACTAAATTCAATTTTAGTTTCTTCTTGTATTGGGAGTGCATCCATATCTGCTCGAATTGCAAGTACTTTTCCTGGATGAATCCCTATTAATCTAGCAACAACACTAGTCTTTGTTGGTCTAGAGATTTCTAAGACTCCAAATGAGCTTAGTTGATCGTACACAAATTTAGCAGTATTTTCTTCTTGAAATGATAACTCTGGATTTTCATGTAAATATCTTCTCCACCCAATCACTTCATCATTAATCGAACTAACTACATCATCTAATTTTAATTCAGAAAAAACATCATACATCATCACTACACCTCCGAGATTAATTCAAATCTATTTAAGGAATATTTTCGGTCTTTTTCCTTATGTATCAATTTTATTACCTGAAAGCGATTTCTTCAATAACTTTTTGTTAAAAATTCAAAATATTGATAATATTTAATGTTCACAAAAAAAATAAACACTCCAAATTTGGAATGCTTATTTAAAACGATATATTTTACTGGGTCTCCCACGGTAAGATAAAGATTCCTCACCTATACATTCTAATAATTCGACTTCACATAAATCTGCTACAATACGTCTAGCATTCCGTTCTGTCATTTTAAGCTGTTCAGCTAGATTTTTTGTCGTAAAATCCTTCCATGCCATTCTTTTAATTAAGTTCTCGATTTTATGATATGTCTTTACACTAATATTTCCTAATTTAAGCTTTTGCAATAGCTCTTGGTCATTTGTACGGTATGCATATGTCATCTCTTCTTCACGACCAAGTGACTCAATAATTTCGCCATTCTCTTGTACAATTATTATTTTTCGTCCATGCATCTCTTTTGACTGCTGAATTGATTCAATTGCATTTTTCTCTGCAGAATAAACAGTCTCACCAAAACCAATACCTACAGAAATTTTAGAATCAGATTCTAACGATAACTGATCGAGCGTATTTTCTAGCATATGAATCTCTCGTTCAATTGCACCTCTAGAACTATAAATCAAATATTTACCATACCCCTTTTCAATCAGTGAGCCATTTAATTGTTCGCAAAGTGTTAAAAGTACATCTTTAATTCGAAGTTCGATATGCTGTAAATGATAAGGTGATTTTGATTTCTGTATAATGCTCTCAAAATTTTCAATTTCAATCAACACTACTCCAATTTGAGAGTCTTTAAAATAAAGAGCTTTCACTTTCTCTGTTAGGAGCCTTAATGTATGCTTAATATCAACACTACTAGTAGAGATCCATTCGACTGGAATATCGCGCTTTTTTAATTCCTGATAAATGAATGGAAAATTAGTCAATGCACCTTCTGTTTTATTGGAATCCTTTAACTCAATATGAAATTGTAATAATTCCTCTAAATTAATCTGTTCTTCTTCAAACTGTTTGATATAAAACTGATCAAATGACTCATTTAATTGCTCTAAAGCATCTTCTAATAAATTAGAATACGTTGGCATATCGATGCTTAATTGATTAATTAACCCACCAGTACTATACATGATATTTAACAAACTTTTATAAACCGAAGATTCTGTATGAGGAAGATATAATAATTTTTCTTTTGAATGTAGGATTTTTTTTGCAATATTGTATGGCAATTGCCCCGAAAAAAGCCAGACATCTACATCTCGGTCATGTTTTTTTACAATTTCTTTTGTTTCAACAGGTTCATCATATGAAAATGGAAAAAATTCCAATTCATGTTCATATTCTTTAGTAAAACTTAATATTCGCTCCAAAGACCACTTTGGGCCAACAAGACCAATACGATACATTATTACACCTACCAATTACTCTAATTTTATAGGGGATTAAGTTTTTATATAGCTAATTTATATATAGTTAATCTTAACAGTATCTCACTATAAATTACCATGATATTTAGAAATTGATTGGCAAAAAAAAAGATCTTTTGACTAAGATCTTTTTCATTTCCTTTTTAAAAGGTTTCTTTTAGAAGGTCTTTTTAATCATTTTTCTTTTACTTTAATTTTTCCGTACTTAAAACGAACTTAAAAAATCCTTCATTTCATTAATTAATTCTTCAGGTGACTCATACATGCTCATATGTCCGGCACTGTTTAAAGTAGCAGTTTTAATATTTTCTTTTTCGACCGAAAAAGTTTTTTCCGGCGGGATAATCTGATCGTCTTTACCTGCTAATAAAAGTACAGGTAAACTTGTATCGTTAAGTACATGATTTCGGTCGGGTCTATTTTTCATGCTGATTAAGGCATTTACCGTGCCATCGACTGAAGTTTTATAGCCTATTTGCTTTGCTAATTCTATTTCTGCACTATTAGTTTGTATATTTTTTGGAGAGAAAAGTTTAGGAATTAATCCGTCCACTACGTTTTTCACTCCTTCATTTTTCACTTTTTCACTAGTTGCTACTCTACCTTTTTTTGCTTCTTCACTATCCGGAAATGCAGTAGAGTGTATTAATGAAAATCCATTTAAATAGTTAGAATATCTTTCCGCAAACGCAAGTGTAATATAACCTCCTAATGAGTGGCCAAACAACGTTATTTGCATAATGTTTAGTTGATCTAGTAAATCTTTCAGCACATCTGCATAATCTTCAATTGAATGCTCTTCTTTTATAGCTGTAGAGTCTCCATGTCCTGGTAAATCAATTGCGATTACACGATAATCTTCAGATAGCTTCGGAACTACTTTTTCCCAATATTCATGACTTCCCATAAAACCATGAATTAAAACGATTGGCTTCCCTTTACCTTGTTCCTTATAAGAAATTGATAAATTTTCAAGTTCAACTTTACTATTAATGATCATTCAACTCCATTCGAGAATATTAATATCGGACTATTTTCATTTACTAAATAGAAAATACCTTTATTAAAAAAACTAACATAAAAGATTCTTATGAACAAAATTCTGCACTTATTTATTTTCTCCTCTCTTTTCTCTAAATAATCTTTAAATAGAAAAGGAGTGTCTCAAAAAATGAAAGACACCCCAATTTACTAGATGGACATTAAAATTTATCTACTTTTTGATTAATAAGTGAATCGTTACGTTGAATTTTCTGACCTTTATTTTTATTTATAAATAAGTAAGCCACAGATAATACAATTAACCACGGTATTCCGAATTGAAGCATAATTTTAAAGCCAGTAAACCAAGAAGTAATTGTTAGTCCCAACAATAAAATTGCTCCTAATATTGTGAAGTAAGGGAAACCGATCATTTTAACTGGTAATTTTCGCCCGCCTGATTGTTCCCATTTCCTTCTAAAAAATAAATGCGAAATAAAGATTGTCATCCAAGTAAACATCGCACCAAACATTGAGATTCCCATCATAAATGAATAAGAGGAATCTGGTAATATTGCATTTACGATTCCGGCTACTACAATACCAATGGTTGAAACTGCAAGAGCATTTGCCGGAACACCTTTTTTACTTACTTTTCCTAAAATATTTGGCGCATGATTCGTTTTTGAAAGTGAATAAACCATACGAGTTGAAGCATATAATTGGCTATTCATCGCTGACAAAGCTGCTGTTAAAATAATAAAGTTCATAAGTCCTGATGCAAAAGGAATATTTAAGATTTCCATCACCTTTACGAATGGACTTTCATCAACCCCCGCCGATTTCCAAGGAACGATGATCAGCATGATTGCAATCGTTAATACATAAAAAATTGATAAACGAAAAACTGTTGCTTTAAGGGCTTTTGGTACAGCAATATCAGGCTCTTTTGCTTCACCCGCTGTAACCGCTATCATTTCAGTTCCTAAAAAACTAAATAATGAAATAAAGACGGCTACCCACATGCCCCACCAGCCAAATGGCATAAATCCTCCATCATTTGTTAAATTCTCTACACCGATATTTGCATGGTGAGATGAACCAAACAAGACATACGATCCAAGTAGGATAAATCCAACAATTGCACTTACTTTAATCATTGAAAACCAATACTCAAATGTTGCAAATGTATTAACACTAGTAGCATTTATATAGATTAATACTGCTGCAAAAAAAGCGATCCAAACGATTCCTGGTACAGTTGGAAACCAATATTTCATATAGACTGCAATTGCACTTACCTCTACTCCAACAGCAAGAACTTGTGCCACCCAATATGAGTAACGAACGAGATATCCCGCCATAGGATGAATATATTTTTCGGCAATTGTTCCAAACGAACCGCTAGTTGGATGTGCAACGGTCATCTCTGCTAAGCAACCCATGAGCAGTAAAACGATAAATGCACCAACTGCATAACTGAGTAATACGCTTGGACCGGCAGTTTTTATTGCTAGTCCGCTTCCAAGGAATAACCCCGTCCCAATCGCACACCCCATTGCAATCATCGTTAGTTGACTAGTTTTCAACTCTCTTTTTAAGCCTTTTTCTTGCTCGTTTTCAATTTTATAATTAGTGGTGGATTCCTTCATGATCTCATCCCCTTGTCCCCTTAGATAGCCAACTAAACTTATGCCACAACTTCACGTTCGTTTTTAAATTTTTCATATTGCCTTTCAGTCATGATTTTCTTAAGTGTTTGTACAACTTCCCAAACTTCCACATAAGAAGTGTAAAGTGCAACTGGTGCAAGTCGAATAATATTTGGTGCCCTAAAATCAGGAATAATACCATTTTCTTTCAAAGACTTACAAATACGTGCTGCTTCTTCATGTTCTAGACTTACATGTCCTCCTCGTCGTGCATCTTCTCTAGGAGATCCAATGAAAAATCCCATTTCTGCTAATTCTTTTTCAATACAATCCATTAAAAATTGATTTATTCGAAGTGATTTTTCTCGAATCGCATCAATTCCAGCTTCTGTAAAAATCTCTAAAGATCCTATTAATGGTGCACAGCTTAATACATGTGGAGTACCAATTTGATACGCTCCAGCAGTTTCAGCAGGAGTTAGTGTGTGCTCCATATCAAATTGCTTATCTTTTCTTGAACTAAACCAGCCTGCAAGTCCTGGCATTGCGCCAAAATGTTTACGATTAACAAATAAGCCACCTACACCACCTGGTCCACCATTTAAGTGTTTATAATTACACCAATAGGCAAAATCAACATCCCACTCACTAAATGAATGAGGAATTGATCCAACAGAATGACATCCATCAAAACCGATTAAAATTCCGCGTTTATGAGCTTCTTCAGTTAAGCGCTTCATATCTAAAATTTGACCACTACGGTATAAAACTGTCGGTAAAATAATCAAAGCGATTTCTTCCGTCATTGCATTAATAATGTCGTCCTCTCCTAAATAGCGTCCATCTTTACTTTTTACGCAAATCAGGTCTTGATCAGGATCTAATTCATGAATACGAAGTTGACTTTGAAGAGCATAAATATCTGATGGAAATGTAAGCTCATCAGCTAATATCTTTTTTCTACTACCCTTTGGTTGAAAAAAAGTACCAACTAACTGATGCAAATTAACTGTCGTGGAACCGGTTACAATTACTTCCTCAGAAGAAGCACCTACTAATGGAGCTAATTTTTCTCCTAATTTTTCAGCCATAAAAAACCAAGGATGATTTCCATTTGTCCAACCATCTATTCCAAAATTCTTCCAATCATCTAATGATTCTAGTAAAGTACGTTCAGCTCTTTTAGAAAGTAGTCCTAATGAATTACCATCCATATAGATTGATTCAGGGTTTAAGTAAAACTCATCTCTAAACTTTCTAAGTGAATCGAGACTGTCCATTTTTATTGCATATTCTAATGTTGTTTCTGTAACTTTCGTATTCATAATGTTCCTCCTCTATCAATCTACAATTTAAATCTATTTGTGAAAAAATCATATCAAAATAACTGACATCATGTCAATGACATTATGTCATATTTTCTGATAATAACAAAAGTTTAGATATAAGGACCTTATTTTATGATAAACGTACATAGTTTTCTCGGATTTCTTCCATTTTTATGAATTTACCTATATGCTAGAAGTAGCATATGTTGGAGGATCGTAGTATGAGTAATGACAAAGTAGAATCTAAGCGTCAATTACGTTCATTAATGACAAGACAAAAACTACTAGAAGCTGCTAAAGAAGTATTTCTTGAAGAAGGATTTCAAAAAGCAACTATAACACAAATGATAAAAAAAGCTGATATTGGTTATGGAACAGCTTATGTTCACTTTAAAGGTAAAGAAGAGCTTTTGATTGTGTTAATGGAAAATGTAATGGAAAGGTTTTATGAAATTGCCGAAACTCACTTTTTTCCAGAAACGAAAGAAACCGCAGAATCTATAATTTATAAACAGGCTACTTCTTTTCTAAAAATGGCAGAAGATGAACGAAATATGATGCAAATTTTTGAACAAGCTATTGGAGTATCCGAAATCATCTCAGACAAATGGAAATCGATTCGTGAAAAGTTTATCGATCGCATATCGATTGATGTTAAATATGCACAAGAAACAGGGTTAGCTAGAAAAGAGTTAAACCACGAACTAGTCGCGCGAGCTTGGTTTTTTACTAATGAGATGTACTTATGGGAAATCGTTCGAAATGAACAGCATTATACAATTAAAGAAGTTGCAAAAACGATCACATCACTATATACAACTGGTCTTTATTAAGAACCAGAAGAAAGAGCTCATACTTTTACTTCTAAAGTTTGAGCTCTTTCTACTTATTATTTGGATTTAGCGCTACAATACATTTCTCTTAATATAAACTTCTGAACTTTCCCAGATGCATTTCGAGGAAGCTGCTCAATAAATTCCACAACTCTAGGAATCTTATAACCTGCTATTCTTTCTCGGCAAAAAGCTTGTATCTCCTCAATCGATAAATGATGATTTGGTTTTAATACGACAATTGCTGTTACGACCTCTCCCCATTTAGTATCAGGCGTACCAATCACTGCCGCTTCCAAAATAGAATGATGCTCATATAAAACATTTTCAATTTCAACTGAATAAATATTTTCTCCGCCAGAAATTAGCATATCCTTACTACGGTCAACTAACGTGATATACCCCTCCTCATCTACTACAGCTAAATCTCCTGTATATAACCAACCATCTTTTATCGTATTTGCTGTTTCTTTCGGTTTTTTATAATATTCCTTCATGATTGTTTCACCTTTTAAAATTAATTCACCAACTTCACCAGGTAAAACATCTTCATCTTGTTTATTGACTACTTTAATAATTGTATAAAGTAAAGGTGTTTTCCCTGTTTTTCCTAAATGGTGCTCATGATCATCTGGAGAAAGATAAACCCCAGTAGGTCCTCCTTCTGTTAATCCACATAAACTGAAAAATTGATTTGTATTAAATAATTTCATACTTCTCATTAAGATCTCAGGTGGCATAGGAGCTGCACCGTATGCACATCTTTTTATTGAAGAAAGATCATATTGGTCAGCATTTGGAACTTGCTGTAAATAGTTATACATTGTAGGGACACCAAAAAATAAAGTAATTTTATATTTTTCAATATCCTTTAAAACATTTAACGGGTTAAATTCTCGATGAATTATATTTGTCATACCTAAATATAAACCTGGTAATAGAAAGATTACGAGCTGAGCACAATGGAATAGTGGAGCAACATGTAAAAGCCGATCCTGACAGCTTTGCCCCATTACCGCACTCAATCCATTTATGAGCTTTTCAATTCGTTTATAGTCGAAAAGCGCTCCTTTTGGTTGTCCAGTCGTACCTGAAGTATATAGCAAATGAAAATCATCATCTCCGGAAATCTCTACTTTAGGATCTTCGTCAATTGATGTCAACACATCAAAGAAGCTTAAACAATCCGGCGATGAAGTTATAGGAGCAGTAATGATATTTCTTACTTTCGATGAGGTTTTTGAAGCATCTAAAACGACTTTTTCTAGTTCTGAATCACAAACAAAAAAAACACTATCCGACTGTTCCAAAATATATTCAACTTCTCGAGAAACAAGCCGGAAGTTAATTGGAACGACAACAGCTCCTACCTTTACAGCAGCACAATAACTAATCACAAACAAGTCAGAGTTTGCCATCATTAGAGCTAGTTTTTCACCTTTTTTTAAACCTAGTTTCTGTAATCCCCAAGCAAAACGATTAACCATTTTATTGAATTCCATGTATGTGTATGTACGGTCTTGATAGACTAATGCTAATTTATCTGGGTGCCTTTTTGCGTTTAGCGATAATACATTTCCAAAACTCATTTGCTTACCCCCGTATTAAATAATTTAGATTTAATCAGTTGACCTAATAACTCCTTTTTCAATAAATCGATTAATTGTTTGATCATCGTATCCTAAATTTAATAAAACCTCTTTTGTATTCGTCCCAGGTTTTAGTCCAACATGTTGATAAGCTGGTTTAAAAATTGAAGATTTTATAGGTGAACCAACTTGCAATTGTTTTGAACCATCATTTCTTTGAACGTTTACTAATAGCCCCCTTTCTTTTACTTGAGGTTGCTTACATGCTTCTTCGAAAGTTAAAACTGGCTCAACACAAGCATCATATTTACTAAAAATATCTTTCAACTCATTAAAAGTTTTCTTACTAAATGCACGTTTTACTTCGTTTTTAAATAAATTCAACTCCTCTTTAACCTCACTAAAAGAATAAGGAAGAAATTGGATGATTCCTAATGCGTCACATAATTGTTTACGAAATAAAGGCTCGAGACTGCCAACAGAAAAAAATCGTCCATCTGAAGTCTCGTAATAGTCATAAAAAACGCCTCCATTTAAAAGATGTTCCTCTGGCTTTGGATTAATTTTTTGAGTTAACCAACCAGATCCCATTAAGGATTGCAACGCAAAAGTACAATCTGTCATACTTATATCAATCCACTGTCCTTCTCTTGTATACTCACGATGAATGACAGCTGATAATATTCCAATAATTCCGTGTAGCGATCCCCCTACTTGATCTGCTACTTGGATCCCCATCGGAACTGGACGCTCATTTTTTCTTGTTGAATAACTCAACACTCCAGTTAATGATAGATAATTGTTATCATGTCCTGCACGATTTCGATACGGGCCTGTTTGACCATAACCAGTAATTGAACAATAAATTATTTTCGAATTAATTTTCTTTAATTGTTCATATCCTAAGCCCAGCTTTTCCATGACTCCGGGTCGAAATTGTTCAATGACAATATCGTACTTCTTCACTAGCTTATAGATAATTTCAATAGCTTCTTCGCTTTTTAAATCAAGGGTAATAGATTTTTTAGAACGATTAATCGTTTGATGTGCGGCAGATTGATCTCCATCAAATGGAGGTGAAGTTTGTAGTAAGTCGGGATGATATGGAGATTCGATTCGTAATATTTCTGCACCTAAATCCGCTAGTATCATAGTTGCATAGGGACCCGGCAAAAGACGTGTAAAATCCAGAATTTTCAATTTATTCAACATGTACTAAACCTACTATTCAATATAATTTCCTCACTCCATCTCTATAATTTGTCATTGTACATTAATAATTCTAGATTACTTGGTATCTCTCCTTTTTTAGGTTAATTTCTTTTAATAAGTTTTATCCATTTGAACTTTTATTTTACTAAAAAAAGCCATTCTCTAAAGGATGGCTTTAACAGTAAGAAAAATATATACTTATTGCGTTACTAAATTTCCGCCGTTTTGAACAACTACATGAACGTTAAAATCTAACGTTAAATTTGGATAGTATTTCGTACGCAACTCATTTAACTCATTTCTAGAAAGTTTATTTCTAAAAAACTGCCCTACTCCTAAAATATCTGATTCATCTTTCTGTAATTTAGTAAACATTTTATTAAATCGTTTTGTTAAAATTTTCTCCATATCTTTTCTAATTGAATCGGTAGATACATTGTCTTTAATTTCAAGAATACTCACTTTAAGATTAATCTTACTCTTTAAATAAGGTTTATTTTTTTTAAACATACTATCGTGTTTCATTGTATTTGTTAAAATTAGGACACTTCCATCGTCAGTTATTTCGACTTTTCCAGTCGTGCTTTCATCATTGAATGCATTAAATAATAGTGTCTCATCTGGAGAAATCCGATCAATCATCTTTCCATTTTTCATAACTGCTGAACCATTTAGTTCAATTAATGTTGTTTTTCCAACCTTTAAAATAGGAATCGCAACGTCTTGAGTAGTCGTATGGAAACTTCGATATGTCTCCCATACACTAGTTAATGCAATTTGAGGGGTCCATCCAGCAGTCTTTTCGAAATACTCCTAAAGAGCTGTTCCTCCTGGTTCAGATGATTCCTTCATCTTTGAAAAAAATGTATCCATATCATCTTCACATATAGCTACCAAAGTCTTTATAGATACATCTCTTGACCTTACAAAGCCTGAAATAATGTCGTTCACACCATTTTTGGCTAGTACTTCATCAATTACAATGACCTTTAGATGTAACAAAATTTGCTTATGGCCAACCAAGGAGAAAATCCTAGCATTTTTGATAAGTCTTGCATATTGTTGATTTCATCATTAAAGTTCTTCTTAATCTGTTTTTCGATTTTATTAAAAAGTTCCATACTTGAATTATTTTCGAAATATATGACTGACAGATTCCTTTTTCTTTCGCTTCCTAAAGAATAAGATTTAATATGTAATTTTTCTGAATTAACTTGTTTACGTACTAACCCGATATTAGAATTTATATCTTCTGTAAAGGAATTTAATGGCCCTTGAATGACATTTTCATTTGTTGGTTGAGTTATTGCACGATTGAGAGTTTGTGAAACCAATTCTACTATTACATATTTGTTTTTTTCTGAATGTAAAACTATGAGTAATTTCCCATCTACAATTGCTGAAATCGCTTCATTCAAATTATTCTCTTTTACCGACCCAATCCAATGCATTAATTGATCGAAAGTCTTATCAGTTAGGAAAATAGATTCTATTTTATTTTGAATTGTCTTTAATGTTTGAGGTAAATCAACTAGACTCTTAAACCCTAATAAAACAACTGGTGCATTAATAAAATGCTCTTTCATCATAAAAAAATCATCATCATTACTAAAATGGTCTTTAATATCCTGCAATATTGATTCCATACATGAGTTACCTCCTACAAAAGACACATATTTATAAATTTTCCTATTTGATTATTTTTATTCTTTGCAACATTATCTGTAAAGAAACAAGTTTAATTGAAAAATACAAACTGCTTATTAAATAGTATTAGACTAAAATTTGCAACATGTATTGGACAAAATTACACTATTTGAATATTTATAAAAGTTTTATAATAAATATACATGATTAAATATTCTTAAATCTTTATATAATTCGCACTAATAAATTTCGTTCTACTGAAGGAGATACAATATGTACCACGCACAAGAAAGGTTTGACAATCGATTTCACGATATGATCTACACAAACACATATCCGAACGATATTTTGGATATGAAACCTCCAAAAAAACGATGATGAACAAGAATACAGGAATTAGATTAATCATTCGAACAGAATGCGATTACTAATAACTGATTTCATATTGAAGGTAAAAGAATGCACCGACCAGTAAATGGTCGGTGCATTTTTCCATTCGATTGCACAAACATATGACATTTGTACAGTTCAAGTGGAGCCGTTTGTTTTAAAACGCGCTACTAGAATAACTACTGCATTTCATTTGATTAATAGTCACTCACTGCTGAAAAAAACCACTAAAATGTTGTTTTTTAATCACGCATTGCCCCTGCCTCACGTGAAGTCATTGCTCCCTGTCCTTGGCTTACATCACTTTGAATTTGTTGTTTTACTTTTTGTGGATTCGTTCCTGATTTCATATTAGTTCCCATATTACCTTTACCTTGTGTATTCTGTGGCATAAAATCCCTCCTAAGATTATTGCTTAACATTTATATTATTTACAATTAAAATCGTTATATCCTGAGAATCTGTGCTAAACAATCGTTCCTTTATTTAACAGGAATTAACAAATCAAAATAAATAGTTTGACTATTCAGATTTAACAATCTATAATCATATTAAACTAACTACCGGTAGTTAATAACCGGAATGATAAATTAGGAGATGATTTTTGTGAAATATCCACTTTCACCTGATGTAAAACCTGAGTTTTGTACAACTGGAACATTTATGAGACTACCTTCAACAAGAGAAAATGCGAAATTAGCAATCGTTGGCATGCCTTTTGATACTGCAGCCTCATTTCGTGTTGGTGCACGATTTGCTCCTCAAGCAATCCGACAAGCTTCTATGACTTTATTCCCATATCATCCAATTCATAAGGTATATCCATTCGACGACAGCAATGCCATTGATATTGGAGATGTATCAGTTATTCCTCATAATATTCATCGAAGCTATAAACTAATGGAAGACGCAATGTTTGAATTAATGGATCTTAATATTATCCCAATTGGTTTAGGTGGTGACCATTCGATTACTTTAGCAAACCTACGAGCTGCAGCTAAAAAACATGGCCCGGTTGCGATGATTCACTTTGATTCGCATACTGACACTTGGGATACATATTACGATGAAAAATATTGGCATGGTTCACCTTTTATCCGAGCTTACGAAGAAGGTCTACTAATTCCAAACAAAGTTTTCCAATTAGGAATTCGAGGCACATTGAATCATCCAGGAGACATAGATGCTAGCCATGAACTTGGTTACAATGTTGTTACTACACCGGAAATGTATGAACGTGGTTTTGAAGCTATCTTAAAAGAAATGAAAGAAGTTATTGGAGATACACCGTGTTTCTTAACTTTTGATATTGATTTTGTCGATCCATCTTGTGCTCCAGGAACTGGGACACTTGAAGTCGGTGGATTCAATAGTATGGAGACTTTAAAAATGATTCGATCATTAACAGACTTCAATTTTATTGGCTTTGATATCGTTGAAGTACTACCATCTTATGATCCAACTCAAATTACATCACTATTAGCTGCAACACTTGTACATGAATTTGCTAGTTTAGCTACATTACAAATTAATAAAGAAAACTCAAAGTAATTTAGAAAGCTCTGTTTCTTTTAGACAGAGCTTTTTTTCGGAATAATGAAATGAACCCCTTATGAGTAACTACATTTCACTTTTTTGTTTTTTACTTACTCATGAACCCGATTACACCATGTTTTATTCAACATGAACAATGCTCTGTGTCCTTCCAAACAAAGCTTTTTTGCAATAAATGCAAACAAAATTTAGACTTCACAAAGATTCCAGTTTATAATCTAGCTAACAAGAGTTAGTTTCGGAGGATGAAAATGACAAAGGATAAGATTATTGCAGCAGCACTTGCCCTGTTTTCTAAAAATGGCTATGAAGGTACAAGTTTAACTGAAATTGCAAAAGCAGTTGGGATTCAAAAACCATCTATTTATAATCATTTTAAAAGTAAAGAAGAAATCTTTCTTACAATTTATGAAAACATTCTATGGCTTCATGTGAAAAAAGTAGACGAGCTGATGGGAGAAATTCGTGAATTATCAGCAAAGGAACAACTTTACCAAATTCTAAATGTAACATTTGAATATTATATTGAGTTCGAGGAGCAATCTACTTTCTTGAACCGCGCTGTCTTTTTTTCTCCCGAATCATTAAAGGAACAATTGCATACACAGTTCATGGAATCTGAGGAAGCAATGTCGACTATTTTAAGATCAGTAATTGATAAAGGGATTAAAAACGGTGAAATTCGAACAGGTAATGTAGAAGACTTTGTAATGTCTTATTATTGCTTAATTGATGGCATCTTTATTGAACTATCTTATTATGGAGCTAAAAAGATGAAGCCATGGATTTCAAATATTTGGAGGAATTTTTGGTACGGTTTTAAAAATGAATAAAAAAAGGCGTTCGATTACTCGAATGCCTTTTTTCACTTTTTTTACTGATTTGAAGTCAAATCAGATTTGAATTGTTGAACAATCTCTGGTGATGCTGGTGCAGCAGGTTTATAATAACCTTTTTGAAGCGCATAATTGTACAATGTACGTTGACGAGCTTCGTCTTGATTGCGTAATTGAATTAATGTTTGTCTTAAGTCAGAGTTGGCTGACTCATTAATAAAACCTGCATAAGCCGTTAAACTAGCGTTTAGTCCTTCTAAATAATCATTAGCCATATCTTTATCTTGAAACATAATAAAATCTCCTTATCCTAAAAAATTTAAAAGCTTTTGCTTAGATTCTAATGCTGATTGGGCATCTCTTTGTAATAGTGCTTTAAATTCTGGATCAGAACATTGCTGAGCATAAGCCTCTAATTTGTTTGCGATTGTACTATGCCCTCCGATTATATGACGAAGGTTTTCTAATTCAAGTTCTGTTAATGAATTGTTCATATTCATAATCTCCTTTCGAACATAAAATTACATTATTAATTTTCCTAAATACTGAAAAAAAATACGTAAAAAAGCTCAATCTATGCAAATAATAGATTGAGCTTTAAACTGCTTGTCAAATTTAATTATAAATCACTGCTGAAGTCAGCATCTTCTAATTTAACCTTTTTCGTTTTCATCACTACTTTATAGCCAAGGTATCCAAGAATAAATAATGGTAGTCCAATATAAGAAACTGCAATACCATACCAGTCAATTTTTGGTCCGATAAATGCATTATAATTCGTTCCAAGCATTGCAACTAAACATAAAACTGTTGCTAAAATTGGACCTAGTGGGAACCATTTTGCTAAATAAGGTAGATCCTTTAACTTTCTTCCTTGGGCAATATACGCTTTACGGAAGCGGTAATGCGTGATTGAAATACCTAACCAAGAAATATAACCAGCTAAACCAGCTGCATTTAATAACCAAGAGTATACTGTACCATCACCAAATAATGAAGTTAAAAAGCAAAGTGCACCAATTAGAGTCGTCACAATTAATGCACTAACTGGAACTCCACCTTTGTTTACTTTTCTTAAGAACTTTGGTGCTTTTCCTTCTTCAGCTAATACCCATAGTACACGAGAACCAACGTATAAACTTGAATTACCCGCTGATAAAACTGAAGTTAGTATAACTGTATTCATTGCAGCAGCCGCAAAAGCAAGTCCTGCATGTTTAAAAACTAAAGTAAATGGACTGATCGCAATACTATCAACGTCTCCACCTAATAAATTTGGATCTGTATAGCTAATTAAACAGCCGATAACGAAAATCGCTAATACGTAGAATAATAAAATACGCCAAAAGATTTGCTTGATTGCTTTTGGAATATTCTTTTCAGGATTTTCACTTTCCCCTGCAGTTACTCCAACCATTTCAGTTCCTTGGAAAGCAAAACCTACAATCATAAATACACTAAAGATCGATAAGAAACCACCTTTAAATGGTGCTTCTCCTTTTGTGAAATTGTCAAATCCACCAGTGTGACCATTCATAATACCGAAAATCATTAATAATCCAACTACAATGAAAATGATAATTGTAACTACTTTAATAGTTGAAAACCAAAACTCAGATTCTCCATATCCTTTTACAGATAATACATTTAGTCCAAATATTAATACAAGGAATATAACACTCCATACAATCCCCGGAGTATGTGGGAACCAATATTTCATTATTAAAGCGGAAGCAGATAATTCTAACGCAAGGATAATCGCATTGTTATACCAATAATTCCAACCAACAGCGAAACCAAGGGCTGGATCGACAAATCTTGAAGTATATGTGCTAAATGAACCCGAAATCGGAATTAATGTTGCCATTTCTGCTAAGCTAGTCATTAAGAAATAAACCATAATACCAGCAATTAAATATGCAACAAGAGCTCCACCTGGCCCTGCATCATGTATTGTTGCTCCACTCGCTAAAAATAGACCAGTACCAATCGTACCACCCATAGCGATCATTGTTAAATGTCTCGTTTTTAGTTTTCTTTCTAAATGCTCTTTTTTAGGCGCGTTACTTTGAATAGTGAAATCACTTTTACGATTTGTATTTTGCATGAATACACCTCTTTACTTTAAATTGAAATTCCCCTAAATACGAAAAAGGCAGATCAAATCTTTAAATAGCTCACATTCCAATCTATCCATTGGCATTGTCATTTCGGTCAAAATTACAAATCACAGACTAAGTTACCTATTTTAATACTAAGCCTGGAAACTGAGCGATGTAAAGATGAAAATCCTCCCTTCTGAATTTAACAAAGGAACAAATCTTATACCCTCAATGCTGATAGCGTTTTCATTTTTTTTGCTTTCATCATCGAAATGTACTTAATTAAAATTATCATAATATGACGAAAAATAGAAGGAGTTTTTTCATTGTTTAGATAATTTAGAGTTATTTAAGAATAGTTGAATTTTCAAAAATCGTATATTTATTTGAAACAATAAATATATATTAATTCCTAGTTTAACATTCTTCAACTATTAATTTTTAGATTGGAAAATATTATATAATGAAAGCGCTTTGTTATGGTTTAAAATTGTTTTTCTTTATTTATTAAAGCTCTAGACTTGTAAGCAGTCCCAATAAAAGTATCTGTATATAGGAAAATCATCACTCTTTTTTAGGTGAAATGTCCTGTTTTTATATTTTTCATTTCATCGACTCTATACAAAAAAATGAATAAAACCAGTTCAAAAATTTTCTGAATTTTTAGAACGTAAAATTCAAAAAAAACATTCTTCATATCTCCAGAAGAATGTTTTTTTCACCTAATTTTAATTTCTTATGGGGTAACGATATTAACCCACAGATTAAAATGATCAAATAAATTTACCATCTCTTTAAATTTCTCTTTATTCCCAGTAATGCTTAGCTTCCCATTTGCAATTGCCTTATTTACATCGAGTTTCCCGTACATAATTAAATAAAAAGTTACTTTATCTACAAATAATGTTGCATCAGGACTTGGAGCAGTTAAACCATCACTATAATTAAAAACGGCGTCCTTTATTTCAAATGTGTAATTTGTTTTCAGATCAGTAAAATTCACGTTAAATGTAAAACGCTTATTCTCTGCATTTGGACCATTAAGCGTGATCGAAATATAATCAAAAAAATCTTTTACGCTCATGTTTAAGATCGATTGTTGGTCTACAGTACTTAATGATTGTGAATCATCTATCTTCCTAATACCTTTTCTCAATTCCTGTGCACCCGTCAAATAAACATTTCTCCAGGCTGCAGATTCGGCCCTGTAGCCTAATTGCTCGTAAGATTTAGCTAGTAAGTTCTTAGCCTCTTTGTTATTCGGATTTGCCATGACTACGTTTTTCAAAACTTGAGCAACAAAGCGATATTCACCTTTCTCAAAATCTAGTTTTGCGAGCTTCAAAACCTTCTTTTCTCCACCCATGTATTGAACATATTTCTTTCCAGTCTCTACTTGTGGGAGTGGATCTAAATCAGAGGGATTACCATTAAAATATCCTAAATAATAGTTGTAAACTGCTTTAGCATTTTGCTTCAAATCACCATAATATCCTCGATTTGCCCAATATTTATCAAGACTACTAGGTAATTTTATTTGCTCAGCTATTTCATCTGCAGTGTAACCTTGGTTGGCTAAACGAATTGTTTGATCATGAATATACTTATATAAATCTCGTTGCTTTGTAAGATGCTCTATTACACGAACTTTCCCCCATAACGGCCAGCTGTGTGCTGTAATTAATGTGTCGATTTCTTCTTTACCAAATAACTTAATTGTATCATCCAAAGCTTTTACCCATTCAGAAGCATCTCGTGTTTTTGCTCCTCTTAAAGTATAAAAATTATGCATAGTATGACCCGTATTTTCAGCCACTACTAAAGTTTTGTAATCTTTTATGTAATAATGCATTTCTGATGGTGCTTCAGTATTTAAGGTTAATAAAAACTTAAACTTAACTCCATCTATTTCCATCGTTTGTACTTTATCTTTTATTTCAATTGTCGGTGGCAGAAAGCTGATTGTACCTGTACTAATTCTAGGACCAATCCCATTTGTTACATATCCTTTTTTATTTACTGGTAAAAGATACCCGAACATATACCCCGCTCTTCGTGACATGATATTACCTAAAAGGATATTCTCACTTACTACTTCCTTTGAAAAGTTTAATGGAACAATAATTGGTACCTTTTCTGGATTACTAGCATATTGAACAACTCCTTTTACCCCTCCAAAATGATCGGCATGACTATGACTGATCACTACTGCTTTAACTAACTTTTTAGGGCGATTCGTATAATATAATTCCATTGCTGCTTTAGCAGTTTCAATTGTTGATAATGTATCTAATATGATTAAACCCGTTTTACCTTCTACAATTGTCATTACAGATACATCTTGCCCACGAATTTGATATACCCCATCGACTACTTTATAAAGTCCAGGAGTATTTATTAATTGAGCTTGTCTCCATAAAGATGGATTTACTGTTAACGGTGGATTCCCTTCATTAATAATTGAATATTGATTGCGATCCCAAATAACAGCACCTTTTGAATTTTTTAATTGATCTTGCATTAATGGTGCGATGAACCCCTTATGAGCATCATTAAAATCTTGTTTATCATTGAAATTTAATTCACTATAAATTTTTTCATTTGCTTTAATTGTATCTTTAGTAGGAGGCATGGCTTTGGAAAATACTTTTTGAGAAAAGGTGGCACTAAAAAAAATAGTTATTATTAGTAAAAATGATAAACCTTTTTTTTCAAACATGATTCTACTCCTTCTAGTCATCAACATATAGAATTGGAACAAAAAGCAACATAAGTTCTTCAATACGTTACTCTTTGTTCCAATTTATTTTTTATGAGGATATGTATGTTTACTATTAATAATCTTCCTTAAATCTCCTCTAATTAGAGCATCTTTCATTTCTTTTGGGTTAAATGGAATAAACGGTGCTAAATATGGAACCCCCATTGATCTAATTGATGCCATATAAGCGATCAAAATAATTAATCCGATGAAAATCCCTTTTAACCCAAAGAAGAACCCTAAAAATAAAAAAACTAATCTTAACGCCATAACCGATCCATACAGTCCTCCTGCAGCAATCGCAATACTAGAAAGGAAATTAATTCCTACTATTATTAACGTCACCGAATGAATCAGTTTTGCAGTGACTGAAGTTTGTCCAACTACAATAGCCCCTATGAGTGAAACAATAATGACGGTCGATTTAGGAATTCTCAACGATGCTTCAGTAAGTAACTGGAAAATAATCATGACAAATAATATCTCAACGATAATAGGTATCATAGTATCTGACTTTGCGAAAAACACCTTTGCAAATTTATGCGGTACCCAGTCATGATGAAAACGGACCACTGTTTCAAAAAAGCCCAATAAAATAATTGAAAATAACCAGCTAAACAAACGTAAAAACCTGAATCCATATCGACCTGATTTTGTATGATATTCATCGGGTTGATGGAAAAAATGAAGAAAAAGACAAGGAGCGATAAGACTATAAGGAATACCATTTACTAAGATCGCAACACGCCCCTCATATAATGCTGACACAGTGGTGTCTGGACGTTCACACGTAAAAACGGTTGGAAAGAATGTTTTTTTCCCTTCTAAAGCGTCTTCAATTACTCTAGCTTCTAATAAATAGGTCACATCTATATTTTTTATTCTTGACCTTGTTTCATCTAATATGTTTTTGTCAACAAATCCGTCCATATAAATAATCGAAACATCTGTTTTTACTTCGTTGCCTACCTCTAGATTTTCAATACTTAACTTATTTGACGGTATAATATTACGGAGAAGATTGATATTAACTTTTAACTGTTCATTAAATCCTATTAACGAGCCTTTCAATGATCTTTGAGTATCAGGCTCATTGATTGACCGCATTTGCCAATCAGCAGTATCTGCTAAAATTCCTTCTTCATAACCATCAACTAAAATAAGTGTCTTTCCTTTCGATAGTCCTGACAAAATATCTTCATAATTTGTTACCTTCATCACATCAGCAATCGAAAGATGACGGGTGATAAAAGTGTCAATACTGTCGAATTTAATAATTCTTAGCAAAGGCGTAAGAATATTATCTTGAATAGATTGTGTATTCGTTATCCCATCAATATACAAAATTGCAGCATCACGAATGACTTCATCATTTACCGTTAGTAGTCTAACTTTCAAATCAGTACCGTTATTAAACTCTTCTTTTATATAATGAATATTCTTTTCTAAACTTACTACTAAAGTTGACTGTTCCGTGTTATTCACTCAAAATCTCCTTAAGCATATTTTGGTTTAGTTTGTCCTGCATATTCCAATTTATGTTAATTTGGGTGAAGGTTTCAGTTTCGGAAACTAAAAATGCGAACACTTTGTGTACTTTATTCATAAACCTGTGAACTTTGTGCATAATGCAGTGTTTTTGTGCATAATGCAGTGTTTTTGTGCATAATGCAGTGTTTTTGTGTACAATGCAGTAGTTTTAGTTCATAAAACACCTGAAACGTATTTTGGGTGGCTTCTGTACGTTGAAATTGAACCGTGTCGTATTGAAAAACAGTTATTCTAATTTCCAAAATCAGTAAGTAATAGTACTATCATGTTTTTTATAGTCGTATCACGTTTTCTAATAGCAATATCAATAATTCTAATAGAAAAAATTAGAGGATAATTATTAATTTCACATAATTTTATATAGTTGAAAGGTTAAGAATAGGTAATAACAATCATGCATTTACAAAAATTAGAATTTATCGTAGAAGTTGCCAAAACCGGATCCATATCATCGGCTGCGAAAAATCTTCACGTGAGTCAAGCTGGTATTAGTCAAGCGATTGCAAATATCGAGGAAGATCTTGGCTTAAAGATTTCGACCGTTCACGTATAGGTGCCACATTAACAAAAGAAGGTTTAAACATTTTAAAAATATCGAAGGAAATTCTTTTAAAATATGAAGAATTAAGGGAAGAAGCAAGGAAAGGTAAAGTTGACCAAAAATTTGAAATAAGTGTATCAGCAATTCCAGCTTTTAATAATTATTTGGTAACACCTTTTATGGAGTTTAAAAATAAGCATTCAAATATAAATATTGAAATAGTAGAAAATATAACGTTTCGCACGATGGAAAATGTCATACAAAACAAAATTGATCTTGGTATTATTTGTTTGTATGGTGAAATTTTAAAGGAAAAAGATGAATTAATTTGCGATATTATTCAAAAAGGTAAGATGAAGGTATACGTGCAATGACTCACCGTTTGCATTGACCAAGACTATAACGCCTGAAGAGTTACTTCAACAAAAATTTGTTCTCTACAATGGCGATTATATTAAATGGTTTATTAACAACTTTCAACGCAAATACGGAAATATGAATATATTATTTTCTTCCAACCACTGTGTAGAAATTATTCGAACGGTATCTAGTGGAATGGCAATTAGTCTTGCCCCAAATTTTGTATTAAAAAACAATCCAGCCTTATTGGAAGGTAAAGTTGTTGAAGTCGATTTACTAAGTTATGAACCTTTAGTTGTGACACTTGGTCTTTTACGTTTAAAAAAGAAATTATTATCCCCAGTTGAAAAGCAATTCATTAGATTTATTAAATCGGAAATGAATGAATATGTGGGTTAAGTAAAAAAAGATGATATCGTCAGACTGTTGACAAACGCTCGCTTTCTTCGTTGCTTCGCCTGTCTGCGGTGCTCATTACCGTTTAAGGTAACTCCGCTCCTCACCAGGCTTCACGCCTCGAAAGACAAGCGCTTGCAATCAGTCTGATAATCAAGTTTTTAGGGCTTTGTCTACATACTAAAAGATGATACCGTCAACACGATATCATCTTTTGATTTATTCAGTTGATTCTACTTCTTTCTTCTCATGATCTGTTACGCCCAATACATCTAATAAAAAGATGAAAACTGGTATCCCAATAATAAGACCCCATACGCCAAAAAAACGTTCAGAAAACACAAGAATTAGAAATGTATAAAAAACCGGTAAGTTCGTTTTAGCTGATATTAGCTTTGGATTTAAAAAATAAGTTTCAAGTGCATGTAAAACTAAGATCATCAAAATGACATACATAATATGTGTCATTCCACCAATTGTATAAGCTATCGTACAAAGTGGAATTAACGAGATAAACATACCAGCAACCGGGATTAGTCCAAGCAAGAATATCAAGAAGCCTAAACCGATTAGCTGTGGAAATCCCATAAATCTTAATGCGATCACCGATAAAATACAATTCACTAATGCAATTAAAAACTGAGCTTCAATCACTTTTCCAAAAGAACGTGAAAATCTTTCTCCAAAATAAGCCATCTCATAATAAAAAAGTGATATCTTACTATTTTCAAACTTTCTGGTAAATGCAATAATCCTAGGTTTTTCAAGTAGAAAAAAGAAACTCAGAACTAAAGCAATTAATACTTCAATGCCCCATTGGCTAATATTAGAGGCATACTTATATAAAAAATCTAATCCTTGTTCAGTATAACCTGATATTTCAACCTTTTTAATTGCGGTTACAATATAATTGATGATTTTCTCATCTGGTGGATTCATATAAAACGTTTTGATTTGTACTATTAGTTGGACAACTTGAGATGTAATAACAGGTAAATAATTATAGATCCCTACGATTAAAGCTGCCACAATAACTATATACAAAGAATAGACAACTACTAGACGATTAACCGGTAAAATCTTGTTTACTCTATTAATAATAAATTTATGTACTCGATCCATTAAATAAGTAAAAATGAAAATTAGTAAGACTAAATTTATTATTTTGCGAGTTAAGATTAGTACAAGAATGATACAAGCCATCATTGCTAGTCGTCTAAACGTACTACTTTGAAAAAATTTTTTGACCTCCATTCCACAACCCCCTTACTTAGATATTATTGTGCCTGAGTAGTATGGAAATCTTAATTTTTATAATAAAAACATAACCACATCCCAAAGGAAGTGGTTCATAAAATTGCTTCTCTTTTCATTTTTATTTAATAAAATCTTCAATTATGAATTTTCATTTAACAAATTCTTAATGTTGAAAAGAGCCACTTTATATTTTACCAATTCTAATACCAAAAATAAAGATGCAGCTAAACAATTTAAGTCTAGCTGCATCTTTTAATTGAACTTTTTGTGTCAATATTTGTTCGCCTTCCCTTTTCATTCACACTTGGGCACTGAATGAATACTATAGGCATGAGGGTGTGATCCAATGAATGACTATAAGATTAAAGAAGATCTTCGTATTATCGCTACTCTTCAAAGAGATTTAAATGTCGCCGCTGCAGCATTATTATTAACTGGCCAAATTACGATAATAGGCGTATTTGTAACGTCTGGAGAATTTAGTCTTTCTCTAAGTGGACCCTTGTTAGGTAGAGAACGTGTAGAAAGTAAATATGGAGATCAATTTACAAATACTCTCATTGATGTAGTCGATATAATCATTGCTATTTTATTATTAATTGATGAAGTTCGAGTTGTAAGCTCTGTTATAGGACCCGGTAGATTCTCACTCAATGTCAGTGGTCCGATTTTTGGTGCACCAGTTAGCGTACCGACGCTTCCTTTTCTAAAAAAAACCTATTATTTTTGTAAAAAAATTGTTTCGAAACATTTTGATATTGATCCGCGAATCTTTAGTAAATAAAGGAATGGTGATTATGTCTTTAACAGATATCCCTACGGTAAGACCGACTGATACACAAGTTTTTCTTATGGCAATTTCAGTCATTTCGTTTATTTTCTTCTTTACACAACGAAAGTCAAGTGATTCAACGACTTCAACGACACAGGTGAGTTAAGAAATCACTGTTCGTCTTTTTCTAACTCATTATTCATTGGTTTTTCTCTATTCTCGATAACTGATAAAACAGCCTCCTCAATCTCTTCATAGCATGTGCATCTACAAATATTAGAAGATAACCATTCTTTCATCGTTTCATAAGTTGGATGTGGGTGTTTTAATAATAGAGAATGACAATTCATAATAAATCCAGGAGTACAATAACCACATTGAAACGCAAAATTTTCAACAAATGCTTTTTGTATAGGTGAATCTTTTAACCCTTCAATTGTTGTTATTTTTTGTCCAACTGCCTCAATGGCAAGCATTATACATGATTTATAAACAGTATCATTCATAACGACTGAACAGGCTCCGCAATCTCCATTTAAACAGCCTGGCTTTGCTCCAGTTAGACCTAGTTTAGTTCGTAACACATAAAGGAGAGTATCAACTGGACGGATCTCCACTTGTCGAATTTCATCATTAATACTTAAAGAGACACTTAATTTTTTGCTTGGAGACTGGTCCATTACCTTCCCTCCATTTCAATCATTATCTCTTCTATTGTGTTTTTTAGTACAAATAGTCGGTACTCTTTTGAGCCTTCAACATCGTCAAGTACTTCACCTGGAATAAATTGAATTGCTTTTTGTATTCTTTCTTCTACACTCGAGTTCGTATTATTTAGCTCAGCTTCCATTTGCTTTGAGCGAAATGGAAAAGGACATAGCCCACTAAAAGCAAAACGCAATTGATTATCTGATTTAATAGATGCAATCGTCAGTAGTGGATAACCTGTATCCCATTGCTGACGTTTTTTTATGCTCATATATGGTAGATTGATATACTTCTTTTCCGTTAAAAGTTGGATTAGAAGTTGTCCGTCTTGGATTTGTAAGTTTTGATTGAAGATTTGTTCGATTGGAAAAGCCTCTACACCATTGTATCCTGCAACAATCACTTGGCTATCACAAAGTAGAAAAGGTAAAACTGCTTCACGGTAAAAAATTTGACCACATAAGTTTCCACCTAAAGTTATTTTATTCCTGGCAGTCCGGTCTGCAATTTCCATAGATGCTTTAGAAAGTAATGGAAAAAGGTTTTTTTCTTCAATAGCAGTAAGTGAAATGACGGCACCTGAGATTAAAAAGTCCTCATTAAACTCAAATAATTGACACTCTTTTAGATCTTTAATATCAATAAGGGCATCTGTTTCAACCAAATTTAATCGACCAAGAGTTATGATTTCTGTACCACCTGCATAATAGATTGGCCTCTTGTTATTAGCTTTTAAATAATAAAAAGTCTCCAATGCTTCTTTAATCGTCATTGGTTTATAGTATTCTATATTAGAAGATAACAAACTAGTTCCCACCTTCTTTTACTTTCCATAATAGTTCTGGGATAATTGGCAAATTGTAAATTTCAGCCGAAATGGCTGTTGAAAGACTATTTCCAAGTGCAGCTGGCATTCCTAGTAACCCATGTTCGCCTACCCCTCTTGCACCAAATACAGCATCGACTTGTGGTGTTTCAACAAACGCAACTTCATATTTAGGGTTCTCTCCAAATCGAATCGGTCGATAAGTTCGTAATTGCGGATTTAGTACCTTCCCTTGCGCATCGAAATAAAAGGTTTCTCTTGCTGCAAAAGATAAGCCCATACTCATTGCACCTTTAACTTGCCCAGTTGCAGTCTTACTATTTAGTACTTTGCCAATATCAACTGCTGTAACGGCTTTAAGAATCCTATATTCATATGTTTTTAGATTAACTTCTACTTCTACACCATGTGCACAAACTGTCCACTCTGGTCCAGGTTTTCCAGCGCCAGTTTCTCGATTGATTTTTGTTAAACCTGTTAAAATATAATGTCCCCTACCGATTATTTGTCCACCAATCGAATTTCCATTTGGAAATGTGTATCCATAAGCAATCTCTTTAATTGGTATATTTTTTGTAGGCTCACTTCTTATAAATACTTTTCCATAACCTACTTCTAAATCATCAACAGGGGCACGCAATATGAAAGAAGCTAAGTCTTTTAATTGTCTAATTAAATCCTCTGCTGCTGCTAACAATGCTCTTCCGGCCATGAATGTCCCTCTACTTGCAACGGTTTTCCAATGTTCTGGTGTATTGACTGTATTGATATTCATTTGAACATGAATGTCGTCTATGTCCATTTTAAGAATCTCTGCTAACATTTGAGCAAGAATCGTTTTAGTTCCCTGACCGAGTTCTACAACACCAGACATTAAATTAATACTTCCATCTGCATTGTAGATCAATATTACACCTGAGCTTGCATTTGGAGTAATAGTAGATGTTTTCCATGAACAGCTAATTCCTTTTACTCTTACTTTATTATTGCTTAAGTCAATAACTTGGCCTTCCTGCCAATTGATTAATTCTTTCATTTTTTCAATACATTTTAGTAGATTTCCAACTGTACTAGAATTTAATACAACTTGAGTAGGAGTTTGATCGCCTGGTTTAATGGCGTTTCTTTCTCTTAGTTCGATCGGATCCATCTTTAATTTTCTAGCAAGAATATCCATCGCTCGCTCAAATGCAAAATGTACTTCGGAATGACTAAATCCTCTAAAAGGTGCTGGATATGGATGGTTTGTATACATACATAAAGAATCACACCAAATATTTTCGATATTGTACGGTCCAGTACAATCAACCGCACCTGCCCTCGTTAAGTCAATCGATTTATCTGCATATGCCCCTCCATCCCATAAATAGAGAATTTCGGCAACCTTAAGCATTCCATCTTTTGTACATCCTAGCTTAACATTCGCTTCCAAACCGATATGTCCTGGAGATGAAAGCATATCGTTTTCACGAGTGTTATAGATTTTTACTAATCTACCATTTACAGCCCGTGAAGCAATATAGGCTAAAAGCTCTAACTGGATTGCTCCTTTTCCACCATAACCTCCGCCTACAAAAGGTGTATTTACAACAATTTTTCCGGGTTTAATGCCAAAATACACTCCAATTAGATTCTTAACCATAAATGGTGCTTGAGTTGAAGTCGTAATCTCAATTGTGCCATCATGATGAATTTGTGCAAATGAACATCTTGTCTCCATTGCAACATGGTCCGATGATCTGAATGCAAAGTTCTCATCGATCATTACTTCACTTTCTCTCCACCCTTTGTTAAAATCGCCTTTTCTAATTTTAATTCTGGTGGCAATATTTGTACCTGGCTCCGGATATACACCTTCAGTGATTTCATACTCACCTAGTTTAGGATGCACAAGTGGTGCATCTTGTTTAAGTGCTTCTTTTGGAGAATTTACTACAGGGAGTAATTCATATTGTACATTTACTAAATTTGCACCTTGATCCGCTGCATATTGGGTGTCTGCCACTACAATTGCTACTACTTCACCAAAAAATCGAACGCGATCAAATGCAATTGGATAACGATCAAGGATCCCTTCTCCTACTAAGGGTAAATTCTCACCGAATATTATTTTTCTTACACCTTGGATCTTTAGTGCCTCTGTTGAATCTATACTTTTAATCATCGCACTCGCGTATGGGCTTGTTACTAATTGACCATGAAGCATATCATTTGTCTCAAAATCGTTTGTATATTTAGCATGGCCTGTAACTTTTTCGAAGGACTCTTTTCGGGGGATTCCTTTTCCTATTATATGCATGATGTTTTCTCAACCCCTTTCCAAAAAAAAGCATTTCACATTTTAATTAAACCTTTTTTATTCCTACTATTATTTAAAATATAACTGATAACTCATTTATTTATTTCTATAAAACTTATCGTTAGGTTACAGACAATCCAATTTATATTTTTGTGGACTTGTTACCCAAAGTAAAAACCTTGATAAATTTCTTTAATATGAGATTCTTTTAAAAAATTTATGAAGCAAAAACTAAAAAAATGCCCAGATTGGTGAAGTAGCCATCATATAAAACGATTCAAAAAATTGAACATGTCTGGATCACTACCGTCAGATTTTGTTAATTCTATGTTTAATTTCCATACATATCCAATTTATTTACGGGAATAATACTTATATTCTTTGCGGAGTTTTTAAGGAGTTGATACGGATGGAAGTAAACGAAAAAACCTCCATGCTTGAAGAAGTACAAAGCGCATTTCAATCTAGTTCAGATTTTAAATATAAAAAATATTCAATCGAGGAAGTAACTCTACATTTATGTTATTTAAACACTTTGATCGATTCAGAAGTTATTCAAACACATATACTAGAACGGATTTTTTCAAAAAATAATTCAGATCGAATTATAACAACTATTTTAGAAACTGAAGATGCGTATACACTTGATGAATGTATTCAGTTTATTCTTTCTGGAAACGTTATTGTTTTTAATGATAATAATAAAAGTATAGCGAAGTCATATTCTGCACTTTCTGATAATAGCGATCGTTCAATATCAGAATCAATTTCTGAAACAGTAATATTAGGTCCCCATGACAGTTTTGTTGAGAGTCTTCAAACCAACTCAACTTTAATTCGAAAAAGATTACGTACGAAAGAATTAATCATCAAAAATATAACAATTGGTAAAAAATATCCTGTGACGCTTTCCATTTTTTATTTAAACGATATAACGCCAAAATCAATGATTGAAACAATTGAACAGAAAATAAAAAAGCTAGAGACAAGTGGAAAAGTTGAACCTGTACGAATGATCGAAGCTGTACATATTCAAAATATGATAGAAGAGTATCCCTCTTCTCCATTTCCACAAGTGATGTTCACTGAAAGACCTGATCGTACAGTTCGTCATTTATTAACAGGAAGACCTGCAATTATGCTCGATAACGACCCAAGTGCCATATTATTTCCTTATGATATTTATGGTTATTTTCGTAGTGCAGACGATTTTAATTTCCGATGGCTATTCGGGATATTTTTTTATCTTTTAAGAATATTCGCATTTTGGATCGCAGTAACAGTACCTTCAATTTATATTGCAGTTATAACTTATCATTCGAATATTTTACCTAGTTCTATTTTTTATACTTTAAAACTATCAATTGAAAATGTACCACTTCCACCTATCGTCGAAGCTTTTTCAATGATTATCATTTTAGAGTTATTAAAGGAAGCAGCTATAAGACTTCCGGGTCCTATTGGGGCAACGATCGGTACAGTTGGTGCGATTGTCATAGGGACGTCTATAGTACAAACAAATTTAATTTCAAATTCTATGGTTGTTGTAATTTCAGTTACTGCCGTTGCCTCATTCGCACTACCATCAAAAGAAATGTCTATTGCCTCAAGAGTAATGGGCATACCTCTTTTAATCCTTGCATCAATTTTTGGATTTATTGGTATTAGCCTTGGCTTTTTTATGATGCTTGCTCATCTATCAAAAATTAGAGCATTTAGTTATCGATATGTAGAGAATCCAGGTTTCTCCGAATTTGTTTTACTAAAACAAGGAAGGGAAAAGCAACATGATCAATAATAAACACCTATTTTATTTAATTATATTTACACAATTCGGCGTTGCCATTACTAACCTTCCAAATGCAATTTATAAAAAAGCAGGGCACGATGGCTGGATTTCGGCACTTATTGGTGGGTTAATCGTTCAAATTATACTATTTCTTTATTATAGTTTGTATAAGAAATTTCCAAATAAAAGTTTTACAGACTATACAAAAATAATAACGAATCCATTCATTGGAACTTGTATTAATATTAGCTATTTCATCTATTTTTTGTATGTTGTGATCGTAGTATCTCTTAAATTTTCTGATATTATCAACATTTGGATTTTTCCAAAAAGCCCTGCTTGGCTTATTCTCATTTTATTTTTATTTACAGCCTATATTGTCGCGAAAAATGACATCTTAACAATCGCTAGAACGTATGTACTTTGCACATTTATCTTTCTGATATTTATTTTATTTCTACTAGTTTCTTATACAAATACTCATATAGGTAGAATATTACCAATTGGTCAAGCTCCAATTACAAAGATCAGCTCCGGTGCATATTCATCCTTTACTGAAATGTTAGGCTTTGAAATCTTTTTATTTTTACCGCCATTTTTTCAAGATACAAAAAAGAAATTATTCACTTTATCTTTAGCAAATTTTTTTACGACAATAATGTATACCTTTATTATTTTCACGTCCTATATCAGATTAAGCAATAAAGAAAATAGTTACATCATTGACCCCATACTTTATATATTTAAAACTTATCAGTCAAAAATGATCGAAGCTCTAGATACTTTGTTTTTAAGCTTATGGATCATTGTAATTTGTGCAACAGTAATTAGCTATATTTTTATCATTAGTGAAGATGTACATAAGCGTCTATCTTTAATCGTAAAAAATAGAAAAAGCATATTATTTTTCATCATATTAATCATATTTGCTTTTTATCCATTAGTTTCTTCACTAGTAATCAGAAGAGAAACAATTGCGAATTTAGCCAGTTATTTAGATCCCATTTTTATTATCATCATTCCATTTCTACTATTCTTAATTAATAAAGTTAGGGGGCTAATAAACTGATGAGTAAATTTTTTAAAGTTATTTGTTTATGTTCCATTCTTTTATTAGCTACAGGTTGTTGGGATAGTAGAACAATTACTGATAAGACATTAGTTAATGGAATTAGTTTTGATTTAGATCAAGATAAAAAAATTGAGGTCAATGCACTAATACTTGATATTATCGGCAAGGGGGCTGGCGTATTCGATTTCCAGAGTGAAACTGTTGATTCTAAAGGCTTCTCAGTGTCTGATGCTTCAATGCATTTACAATCATTTTTACCAGGAGATATAACGACATCAAAAACTAAAATTATCTTATTAGGTGAAGAGTTCTCGAAAACAAAAATTTCTCATATTTTAAGTACTTTTAGACGGAGACCGTTTTCAAATCTAAATGTAGCTGTCGTAATAACAAATAAACAGGCTGCAAAAAACGTTTTAAAATTAAAAACGGTCGGAACTAAACCGTTATCGGTTATATTGAATCAAACTATAAAGAATGCCGAATTCACTTCAATCGCTCAACAAATACAGCTTTTTAATATTTTTACATATACTTCTGAAGAAGGTATAGACTTTACTTTACCAGTAGTAGATGTAACACCAACCGAACGCGTAGAAGTTACTGGCGCAGGTTTAATGCATAATGGTAGCTATACCGGACATTTCATTTCTTCTGAACAGTCACCGCTTCTTCTAATGATGATGGGGCAATACGGCTCTACCGGTAATTTTATTACAAAGCTTCCTAAAAAATATGAACCGCCTTACAATATACTTGGTTATAATATTATTCGACCTAAAAATACATTAACAGTTTCGACATCCAAAGATAAAATAGAAGTCAATTTAAAAGTTAAAGTTAATGTATCTATAGATGGATTATCTTCAATTAAATTATTAGGCGAGGATGAAATGTGGTCAATTCTTCGTAAAGATCTAAATAAAAGGGCTCAAGAAGTGATTAAAGAAATTCAACTTGCTAATAGTGATGTACTAGGGATTGGTCGATATTTAAAAGAACATCACCCAGAAAAATGGCGAAAACTTAATTGGGAAAAAGAATATCCAACAATTAAAATCAAACCTAAAGTGTTCGTAACTATATTAAATACAGGTTCAGTTGGTAAAGAAACTCAGTTTGAAGAGTAATAAAATAAAAGAAAACTCGCCGATTGGCGAGCCTTTAGGCGAAGACAGAGGTGTAGTTGCATTTATACTTAATTCCTAAAATTGGCAACTATTCGATTTTACTTCTCCGCTGCCAATTTATACACTCTTAATGTGTAAAAAAGATCGTGTAGTCAGTTCCAAATCCTGCCTACACGATCTTTTTTATATACTATTTTTAAACTGTTTTTTTAATTTCTCATAAAATTCTCTTGCTAATGGTGACAAACTTTTCGATTGTAAATGAATCAGCCAAAAGTCAAGGTCGAAAGTAGCCTCTTCCTTTAGCGGAATTATTTTAATGTCTCCATTTAAAACCATCGGTCGATTTCGGATTGAAAATTCATGTAAATACAAAATCGCTTGGCTCTCTTTTACTAACTCATAAAGCAAACTACTTCTATTTGTTTGAAGAACAATATTTTTTGAATTCATTTTTGAAATTTTTTGTAGTGATTTATAGTCTGAGGTTTTATACATAACTATTTTGGTATTTTTCAATTTACTTGGAGATACAGAATCATAAGTATAAAATGGTGATTTCTTTCCGACTGCAATACAAATATGTCCTCTATGTAAATGCTCATATTCAATAAATCTTTCTTTTTTTAACTCTTCTTTTGTAGCAGGAATAAGTGCAAAATCATAATCTTGATTACTGAAATTTTGAATAATACTGGCAGGATTTTCTTCAACAACTTCAAATGTAACTTCATATGGTTCTTCATTAAACATTACCATTGTTTCTTGAAGCAAATATGTAAAAGTAGGAGCAGTTATTATTTTCAAATGCGTTTCACTTCTATTTTTAATATCAAAAATTTCTTTATTAAGCTCTTTAATTGTGCTCAATAAAGTAATTGCCTTTGAAATAACGATTCTCCCTTCAAAAGTTGGCGTAACCCCTTGTTTTGATCGGTTAAAAATTTTAATTCCTAGCTCATTTTCTAACTGAGTAATGGATTGGCTCATGCCAGAAGGTGAGATAAATAATTTTTCAGCAGCCTTCGTAATTGACTTTTCCTTTGCTGCATAAACGATATGTTCCATTTGTTCGAAATTCATGATTCACCACTCTCTTTTGTATGACCAGATATCATTATTATGACTCCGATTGCGCCTCTCGTTTTTGCATTTTTAATTTTATCAATTAATGCATTCGTTCCACGCTTAATGAATGCAATATTTCCATTTAGGTCTTTGCCGTTAAAATCAGCTGTTGTTAACAACGTCGAGCTTTCTCCTCCGCTGCCGATTTATACTTTCTTAATATGTAAAAAAGATCGTGTAGTCAGTTCCAAATCCTGCCTCCACGATCATTTTTATATACTATTATTAAACTGTTTTTTTAATTTCTCAATAAACTCTTTTGCCAATGATGATAAACTTTTCGATTGTAAATGAATCAGCCAAAAGTCAAGGTCGAAAGTAGCTTCTTCCTTTAGCGGAATTATTTTAATGTCTCCATTTAAAACCATCGGTCGATTTCGGATCGAAAATTCATGTAAATACAAAATCGCTTGGCTCTCTTTTACTAACTCATAAAGCAAACTACTTCTATTTGTTTGAAGAACAACATTTTTTGAATTCATTTTTGAAATTTTTTGTAGTGATTTATAGTCTGAGGTTTTATACATAACTATTTTTGCATCTACTAATTCACTAGGTGTTACCGATTCATTCGAATAAAAAGGTGATTTCTTACCGACTGCTATACATATATGCCCTGTATGTAAATGTTCATATTCTATGAACTTTTCTTTTTTTAATTCTTCCTTTGTAGCTGGCATTAGTGCGAAATCATAATCTTGCTTAATAAAAGTTTGAATAATATTAACAGGATTTTCCTCAACCACTTCAAATGTAACTTCATTTTCCTCATTTAACCTCACCATTGTTTCTTGTAGCATATATGTAAAAGTTGGCGCAGTTAGAATTTTCAAATGTGTATTACTTCTATTTTTTATATCATCAATTTCTCGATTAAGTTCTTTAATCGTACTTAATAATGTCATTGCCTTTGCTATAACGATTTTCCCTTCAAAAGTTGGTGATACCCCTTGTTTTGATCGATTAAAAATTTTTATTCCAAGCTCATTTTCTAATTGAGTAATGGATTGACTCATTCCAGAAGGAGAGATAAATAATTTTTCTGCAGCTTTCGTGATTGACATTTCCTTTGCTGCATAAACTATATGTTCCATTTGATCGAAATTCATTTTACAACTTCTCCTTAAGAAAACTAAATCTACTACTTTTTTATGTTTTTAATTTTATATTAACGATATAAAAAAAATCAATTATTTCTTATTATTAACTTATTTAGCATCTACATGCGTATTAATAAATTTGTAGTAATAGTAACTCTAAATTTTAAAATTTTTAACAATTTTATTAAAATTAAAAAATAAGACAAGAATAGATTAAATCATATCCTTGTCTTTAACTATTTTTAAGGGAAAGTTTTTAATTTAAAAAAAGATGATCTAATCATTTACTTTCAAAAAGGGTGTTAAATCAATCTTCTTAATTTCAAAAACACCCTTTTTGACTCTGTTACTTAAGAGTAAGTTGTACTGCTTGTTATTTCATATTTTATAGCTTAATAGACATGATACTTGTCCATTCACCATAGATTTTTTGTGATCCAACCATTTTGTAAGAACGGATTTTGTAATAGTAAGTTTTACCTTTACTTAATCCTTTGTTCGTGTAATTAGTTGTTGTCACGCTAGTTAGGTGAGAATATGATCCTGTTTTTGAAGTTGATTTAACAATTTCATATCCTGTTGTACCTGATACTTTTGACCAAGTTAGTTTAACAGAATCTTTTCCAGCTTTCGTTAATTTCGCATTTGATGGTTTTGCAGGAATTGCTACCCATTTCGCGTAAATTGTTGTGTTTGCTGTAACGCGATCCTTCGCAAAGTTCCAAGCTACATTACCTGCAGCATCTTTGTACCATCCAATGAATGCATAGCCTTTTCTTGTCGGTGATTTCGGTTGGCTAATTGTTGCATTGTAAATTGCTGTTTTAGAAGTAACTGAACTTCCTCCGTTACTGTTAAATTTAACTGTATACGTGTTAATGTTCCATTTTGCATAAAGTGTGATGTTGCTAGTTAATGTTACAGAGTTTCCTACTGGCGTTTTTAATGTAGCATCTTTATACCATCCAGCAAATGTGTAGCCTGTTTTTGTTGGTTTTGGTAAATTAACGACGCTATTGTAATTCGCAGTTTGAGCAGGAACTGTAGAACCACCGTTGCTTACATAACTTAGTTTATAAGAATTGATTTTCCACTTCGCAAATAACGTAGTGTCGTTTGTCACTTTATCTTTTGCAAAGTTCCAAGCTACATTACCTGCAGCATCCTCGTACCATCCAACGAATGTGTAACCCGTTCTAGTTGTTGTCGGTGCAGTGATACCAGTGTTATAATTTGCAGCTTTGTCAGCTACTTGACTGCCACCATTACTATTAAAGTGAACCGTATAAGTGTTAACATTCCACTTAGCATATAGAACCGTGTCACCAGATACTTTGTCTGTTGCAAAGTTCCAAGGTGTTTTACCTTCAGCATCTTTATACCAGCCAACAAATGTGTAGCCTGTTCTTGTTGGTTGTTTTGTTTCATCAAGTAATGAATTGTATTCAGCTTTTACTGAAACAACAAGTCCAGCATCTTGCGTGTCATAGATGACAGTGTATTTTGCTGGTTTCCATGTTCCGTAAAGTGTTTTTGCAGAGTAAATTGAATTTGTGAAATCCCAAGGGATTGTACGATCTGCATCAGCATACCAAGTCAACTCATAACCATGAACAGTTGGTGCTGTTATTCTGCGTGCTACAATTTGATCTTTTGTTCCATCTTTTACTTCAGTTGGTGCATCACCTGTAAGGACGAAATGCACATTATATCCATTTCCTACTTTTTGAACTACTGTCACATCCGCATAGTCAGTAGCATTAATCGTAATCGTATAATCTCTCGTTCTTGTGAACAAGCTCTTATCTAGGGTAATCGTACGATTAACTTTGTCCACACTGTATTTTGATCCATCTACCGCACTACTGTTAAGTTTAATGCTTGTAATCGCAGTTGCCCATTCACTATCACTGAACTCTAATACGATATCGTTCCCTAATACATTATCCGTTGTATCTGCTGTTACAACAGAACCAGCTAACGCATATTTCGCATAAAGTGTGATTGGTTTTGTTATAATCGTATCAAAATCATATGGCATTGTTAGATTTTGATCTGTATACCAACCATAGAATTTGTAGCCAACTTTTGTTGGATCAACTGGTTTTGTCGCATTTCTATCTACGATTTGAGCTGGAACTGGATCTCCACCATTTGATGCAAAAGTTACCGTATAACCAACGACTTGATCAGTTACTATTACATCCTTATAACCTTCTGATACAATCGTTACATTGAACTTTTGTCCAACTGCGAACAGATTGCCTTTAAGCGTAATATTATTATTTGAGATTGTGTAATCTTTATTTAGTTCTAATGTTTTAGCGCCGATTTGTACAGCCTTAATATTGTTTTTCCATGTGCCGTCATCAGTAAATGTTAATGTGATATCACTTCCTACAGTGTTTCCAGCAACATCTTTATTTACCGTTGGTGGTACTTTTATCCAGCATAGATAGAAAGTAGTATTATCTGTTAGTACTTTACCGACTGTTGTTGAAATATCTGACTTCTTATCACTTGAGTTAGCTGCATCTAAATATAGGTCTGGACTAATTGTTAAAGTTCCATTTGTTACATGTGTTGCACCACTACTCAAATTAGGCGCATTAATTTTTGTAGTGACTAATGAATCAGCGAAGAATGTATCATTTGCATTCTTTAACGTACCGCCGTTTAAATCAATATGACGTCTATACCCAAGTTGAATACCTGGAATTGTGAAAATTTCGCCTGTTGTCGATGTGATCGTTAAATCATATCCTGTCGGTGACATTTCACTGAATGCGAACTTTTCTCCTAACTTGGTTTGACCTGCTTTTACAGCTTGATCATGTGTAGCTGTTGTGAAGGATAGAACTCCGTTACTTCCGTTAGACGACAAGCTATAAGTGCTTGGGTCTAATGTATACGGATCAGCTGCTACTGTTGAACCATCACTTTTCACTTGATAGAATTTCGCATCAATTTTTGCAATTTTGTCTTTACTTGTTAACCAAGAAACATTCGTTAAATAATCTGGGATGTTGATTTTTAAATCGCCTTCACCAAGCACCCATCCTTTTCCACTTACAGCGCCGTTACTTCCGTCAAATTTTACTCCATCCGGGTTCGCTTTATCAACTGGTGAATAATTTTGAGTTGTATTCATTTGCCATTTTGCATAAACTGTTTTGTCCTGGGTTAAAGCAGCTGATGAGTCCCACGACGTTATTCCTTCTGGCTCATTATACCAACCTAGGAATTTATAACCTGGTTTCGTTGGTGCAGGATCTCTAGGTGAAATTAAATTACTATCTGGACCATTTGATCTACTTGCATTCGCTCTGTATCCCACTGCCATCGGCTTTATCGCTGATCCACCTTGGCTGTTAAAATTAATCGTATATCCAACTGGCTGTTGACCTGTGTAAACAGGGTCATAACCTCCAATGACATCTGGATAAACAGTTCCATCTGCACCTACTGAGCCGATTGTAAATTTGTATAGTTCTGGCAGATAGCTTTTTCCACCAGGGTTGACAGTAGCTGCACCGTAGGTATCAGGTTTGTTCGGATCAAGAGTCGAATCTGTCATAAATGTTTTCGCATTGAACGTAATTTGACCTGGTTTACTAATATCATAATATTTTTGATTCGTATCTGGATTAATTAAATTACTAATATCCATGCTCTTACCATAGGCAGTTGTTACAATCACCTTATTGATTCCATTACGCCATTTCGCATCTTCTGAGAAGTTTAATGTTAAGTCCTTTCCAATATGCACATTCGTTGGGTCTGTGATAATTGGAATTGCAGGCGTCGGAATTGGTACTGCTGATACTGTAAGAGATTTAGTAACATCTTGGTATCCTGTCGCCTTCACTGTAATTGTGTAATTCGTTGCCGTCGGGAATAAAGAGCCCGGGAACGTAATTTTTGAAGGCATTGTTTGTGCTGCACCATTTGCGTCATAATAAATATATGCTGGGTTAATCGTTACTAAATTCGTTACATCAGTTGAACCTAGCATAATTTTTGTAATTGATTTTCTCCATACTACATCATCAACAAACACCGCGCTTGTAGGAGAAAGAGAGATTGATGCCCCATTTTGCAAGTCTTGTAACTTTGGTGTTGATGAAATTGTTTGTGCTGGAGCTGTAAAATTAAGCTTTTGCATGATTTGCTGTACCGTATCACCTGCATTTAACGTGATTGAGCCTGCATAGTCTGTTGTAAAAGTTGTATCTTTATCTACTGTTAATTGTGCAGTTGGAACAGTTAATCCAGCATCAATTGCACTTTGATTTTGCTTACCAAAGTTTTTAAAGATGAAATAGAAGTCATTATAATCAATTCCATAACCAAATCCCGTTGGCTTAATCCAATAAATATCTTCATCACGGTTTGTGTTTAAGAATGCCGTTTTGTTTGCTACATTATTTAATGGATTATTAAAATTATTTAGGTTTTTATATTGATAATAAACATCTATTTCCTTCATCAAATCTTTCATGTCGATTACGTTGTCACCGTTAACATCTCCACCTAAAAGGATTGGGAATAAACCTCGAATATCCTTTACAGTACCTGATTGATAACCGAATTTGTTTTCACCAATTACAGGTGTTTTTTCATATCCTTTAAAGTGTCCAGGTACACTTGCTTCGACAGAATACGGCTTGTCACTAACACCCATTGTCAGAGCATAATATGGGTTGATAAACGTATATGCCATTGTATTATTAAATGATGTTGGTTGGTCCGTTGTAAATTTATTCCCTTTATCATCAGTTGCAGTTACCTTCGCACCAGAATCAACCGTGAATTGAGGATATTGGTTATTTACAGTATTTCTTTGGAAAGATTCTGCTGCTATTTGCCCTCTAAGTACAGAGATATTCTGTCTTACATAAGGTACATTCGTAGGAAACCATGGGACTCTTGTATCTTCACCTGACAAAGTTAAATTTGCTTGTAGTAATTGATATCCAAATTGCCCTGTTATTGGATCAGGACTTTTATAGGTCACATCTGCTTCTATAATCGGCATATCATGATCAAGTGCACCCGCTGGACCTATATTTGAAATCGTTACATCTGTTGTTAAGCCAATTCCATAAACTGGATGTTTATACGGTTGACCTACCGTAAGAACTTTAGTCGGATCAATCCCTTTACTAACTAAGTAATTTTTATACTCATCCGTAAGGCGAATATTACTGAATTCATAGACATTATTAGTATTCAGCAAAAATTTACCGCCAGTCATTCCTACTCCGTACTTAGTTGTCATTGTCATTTTGAATGGTTTATTGTTATCAACAACTACTTTATCTTTGTTACCTGGTCCTGCATCTACTCCATTAGATGAAGTTAATGTGACATACGGATTTCCCTTTTTAATGAAAAAATAGGTCTGTCCGTATACATCTCCATCACTTTCACCTGAATAATCAGAAGGTTCAATATAAAATTCACTACCCATTTTATTTGCTACATCCTCAGCTGACACCCCAAAATGGAAGCGACCTTTCGCATCTGTATCAAAGTAAACTGTTGGGAACTGACTGTCTTGATAACCTGTAACTCTGTTCAATGCTTGATCAACAGGAACTGGCGTTACGCCATCCTTAGGGCTTGGCACTGACGTTTCTCCATTGTTTTTCATCACGTCTACGTTTGAGTCATAAACTGTACCACGGAATCCTTTGATTTCTTGTCCTGGTAGGTATCCTGTCGGATCAATTTCATAAATTCCACCCTTAGAGTCTTGATCCATCGTCATAGTTGGTGGTGTACCGTCAACATAAACCGTATCTTCCGCTGTGTAACGTTTTCCATCTTTACCAGTTGCGATCATCTCCAGTGAGTAAGCACCTTCTTTTAGCACTTCTACTTTGTTTGAGATGCCAGAGCTGTCATACGTTCCATCGTATGCCTTTGTAAATGGAAGATAGAATCCACTAAAAAGAGTGATAAGTGGGCCATATTGAACACCTGGGATCAAATTACTACCGTTTGATAACGTGTTAGCTATACCGATATATTTTCCATCCTTGTCTTTTATGGCAACATATAAGTTTTCCATTTCGTTATTTACGGATAAATAATAAGCTGAAAGATTTCCTTCTGACGCCGCTTTTATCGCTACTTGGAATTTATTAATTCCTTTTTCCGCAACTGTAATCGTAAACGGAACACGATAAGTTTCTGATGAGTCCTTTGAGTTTACAAGGTTAATATAACCTTCGTAAGTGCCATCTAATGAATTTGACGGAACTGTAATTTTTGCCGTTGCTTTAACAGTACTTCCTCCGCCCACATTAATAGAATTCACGTTTTTCCCATCTACAGAAAAATCGATTTTCACGTCATTTCCTGTGCCAGGACCTACTTTATTCGATCCAGCAAATTTTGATGTAATAAATGCACTACTTACATTAAATGTTTTACTGCCAGTTCCTAGATTGGAAACATTAAAATCTTTTGAAGAAACCACATCATCAGAACCGTTCGTTGCACCTTCTCCTCTTCCTTTAAAACCAAAGAACATGCTTCCAGTCAAGTTATCTACTTCATGAGCTGTTGATCCATCTGAAGGATCATCTAAAGTAACTGTTTTATCTAAAACTTGGATTTTAACATCAGCAGCGATTGCACGAGCTGGATCAACACGTCCAGCACCTACTTGATATACGCTATAAGTCTTTGAATCTGTGTCAATACTCTTTGCTGTATTCATTAATGCAGTTTTAACATCTGCAGGTGTATAATCTGGATGCGCCGCTAAAACTAATGCCGAGATACCAGCAACATGTGGTGTCGCCATCGAAGTACCAGACATAATCTGATACGCAAGTTTATAATCATGAGTTTTATCATTTTGTGGCTCCCAAATATCGTATGGAGCTGTTGAAGAAATATCAACACCAGGAGCTACAACGTCAGGCTTAATTGTCCAATCTTTAACTGGACCTGTTGAGCTAAAACTTGCCAATTCATCTCCACTCTTACTAATCGGTGTATCGAGTGTAGAAGGGAACGTAATGTTAGCTGATTTCGGATCTTTTTTAATCGCATCAGACAGAGCTTGTCCTTGTGATTGTGTCAATGAAACTGAATAAACATTATCCATGCTGACACCTAAGAAGTTAGGTATATAGCCTTGGCTATCTGGATCATCCGTATTATCCCAGATAATCATACCCGCTGCTCCAGCATTTTTAGCATTTGCCATTTTTGTCTGTAAGTAGTCCACTCCACGCTTAACTAGAACAAGTTTACCTTTCACATCAATTCCACTATAATCTGCTACACTTCCTAAACCAACATCGACGATTGGTAGTGTTTGCCCTTTATAAGCATCGTCTGATTGTGAAAAGTCTTTACCGAATAAACGTGTTTTATAAGAAACTGAACCATTCTTAATTGTCATTGTTGCAATTTGTTCAGGGATCGTACTTGCGCCAACAGTAATTGCTAATGCTGAAGTCCCTGGTGAACCAACTGTTGCTTGCCCAGGACCAGCATTTCCTGCTGCAACATCACACACAACACCTGCTAAAGTAGCATTATTAATGGCGATACTAGTTGGATAATATGGGTCATTAATATTTGCACCAAGAGAAAGATTAATCACATCCATGTGATCTTTTACTGCTTGGTCAATACCATTTAATACAGAATCTGACGTACCATGTCCACCCGGTCCTAGTACACGGTAGCTATAAAGGTCTACATCTGGAGCTACCCCATTTGCCGAATAAACATCATTATTATTCGTTGTGTTTGCTGCGATCGTCCCAGCAACGTGAGTTCCGTGTGATGTAATATATGGCTTATAATCTGCAGGAGGTGGCCCAGAAATTACATCAGGACTCTCCTTCGCAGCTAACCAATCATCATAGGTTGTTTCCATTGGATCATGGTCATCTACGTATTTAACGTTTCCATTTGCATCTAATCCTTCATTATTAACTAAGTCATGTCCGCCTTTATAAACACCCTTCAAATCTGGGTGATGATAATCAATACCAGTATCTAATATACCAACCTTAACCTTTTGTCCTGCACGTGGACCTGATTTAATGATACCTGTATTACCTTCAGCTTGAAGTTTATCAATCCCTAAATAAGAAAGCCCACCTGTTGGCTTCCCAGCAGCTCTACTTGTCGCTACAGCTTGAGAAGCGCTATCTTCCGGAGCAGAGTATTCTACTTGAGACCAAATAGAAGCAACATCTGGATTTTCCGCAAGTTTTTCTACTTGATTTGCAGGTAACGATAATGCTACACCATTAAATGCATCTGTGTATTCACGAGTAATCCCCATAGAAGTATTGACAGATTTTCCGCCAACTATTTGCGTCTTAGGCTGTCCATTCACAAAGCTTTTAAATTTAGCATGAGAATCCGTAACCTTTTTTTGTGCATCAGAGTATTCGCTTGCAAACGTTTGACTATTTGCAGTTGCTCTTCCTTTAGCTAGAGATTGCTTTATGATTTGAATCTTTGCTGGGTCTTCTTTAAATTGAACAATTACATTAATCTTTTTTGAACCAGTTAAATTCTTTTTGTCCACATGAATTTTTTGGGCGTTATCTGCCCCAGTAAGCTTATTAATATTTGCCTTTTGTTCAGCAGTAAGGCCGTCAAGAATACGATTTACTTCTTTTGCATCAAAAGTATTGCTAGTTGAATCTTGCTGATTCGGTTTAGTCTCAGCATTTACACTTGCAAAACTTTGAGGAATCGCAACGTTTAAAAACATCGAACTCAACGCAAAGACTGAGATCATCTTTTTAGTTGGCTTCATACTCTTTCTAGACAATTTTCTCTTTTTCATGTTTTCCCCCCCATTAGATACATAAATCCATTCACAATCAATTGCCAGATGATTTTACAGAAAATTCACGAATAAAAAACTATTCTTAACAATTGAATAATTAAATATTACTCCAAGATTCACTTGTCTTGTATTGGGGGAATTTAGCGTTTTTTGATTTAATTTTGAATAAGAAAATGTAAAAAAATAAGATTATTTGGTGGAAAAAGGAGGTTTTCAGGCAGATAGGACTAAAAAAACCTTAATTTTTAAATATAAACAAAGTTAAATCATAAAAATTTTAAATTGGTTATATTTGGGGGAATTTTGAAGAATTCTAGGATTTTAATTGAAAAATTTTAAAAATTAAAAAATTCAAATTTATACAAAAAAAATACTATCAATCTTTAAGTTAAAAAAGAATGATAGTATTTAATAATTGTATAATTTTCTAATCATTTTATAACATTTTCAAAATTGTTCTCTTATTTTAAACCTAATTGAGTTAACACGTCGTCAAGCGTTACACCTTTATATGAAGTCTTAGCTTTAGGCGGGTTTGGTACAAAATTATTTTGTAAACCAAAGTTTTTAACAACGTAATCCATATCCTTTTTGTCTACTACACCATCGAAGTTTAAATCCGCTCCTGAATGGTTCGTACCCCAATAAGTTTGTAAATTTAATGCATCTAAAATATCGATAACATTATCTTTATTTGTGTCTCCAGCTTTTGCTTGAAGTAAGTTAAATCCTAATCTTCTACCTAGTAGTTCTCCTCGAACTTCATCAAACATCACTAATTGCTGATACATTGTAAAATGACCTGGTACATCTACTTTTAGTGTATAAGGTTTTGGATCAGCTTTCAATGGCTCTACAACATAATTTCCATTTTTAGTTGTAAAGAAAGCATCCTTAACATCTTTTCCATCATATGAAGTAACGGTTACTTTAGCACCAATATTTTGCTGATCTAATTTGAAATTTGTCGAACCAGTTGCAGGATCAATCGTACCTTCTAATTTCATTTGACCCTCTAATCGAGAATAAGTTTGTTTTAAATCAAATGCTTCCATATAACTGTATACTTTATTTGTTACTACACCTGATTGATCAGTCATTGATCCCGTATATTCCATACCATACCAAAAAACTGGGAAATCTCTCCAATATTGTTTAGCTGTTTCTACGTCGAAATTGAACAACTGCATATCTTCTGGTAAAGGGGTATTACCTAAATAGTTAAACGTAATTGTGTAATCTGTCTCGTATTGGGAAGTTACTACCGATGTTACAGATACTTGTGCATCACCATATTGCTTTACAGCATCATTTACAACGACATTTTTAATCGTTGCTAAGTCTTTATTATCTTGCTTAATGATCGGAACTGTAATCTTCGCCGTTTTTAAATTTTTCATATTATTTGATCGAAATGAATAATTAATTGTATCTCCCATCGAAGCTGTTTTTTTATTTGCTTTTAAGTAATAATACGGATAATTTTCCGGAACCATCATTACCCTTAAAAACGCAGTTGCATTTGACGTGAAGTTTCTTGCAGCATCGTTTGCATAAAAAGATGTTTTATAAGGATACTTACCCTTTAATACTAGTATTTGATCTTTGTAGTCTCCATTTTTATCTGTGTTTACTGGAGGATATGGATTTCCATTATAGTTATATACACGAACTTGATTGCTAGACTGATCAATTGGAATTCCTGCTTTATTTGCATCTGCTACTTCTGGATCATTAACATGGATATTAAAGTCATACAAAAATTGTCCGTTTGCATCAAATTGACTGTCTTTATACTCAATAACTTTTTGATCTAATGAATCAAAGCTTGAAGTCATCGTTGGCAGCCCTTTTTCATAAATAAAATCAGCTGACTTAGAGAATGTTTTACCTTGATCATTTGTACCAATCATTCTTAATTTATAATGTCCTGGTTTAGCTACAACAACTGAATTTGCTATTGGATTTTTTGAATCACCAGTGAATGGATAATAAAATCCTCTAAATCCATCTGGAGCTCCGTATACGATGTTTTCATTTACTGTACGTGTATCATATGACGCAAGATAACCTACGTCTTCACCAGTGTCTGCATCTTGGACTACGAAATCGATCGTTCTCATGTGTGATTTTAATGAAAATTTAAATTGCATTACCGGTATTGATTTATCTGGTACAGTCGTATCACCTGAATACATAGGATTCAATATTGTTAGGGTATCAATCCCTTCATTCACTACTCGTCCACCAAATGGAATTTGATAAGTTTCAGTCGGATCAGTAGCATTTGTAAAAACGATATATCCTTCATACGTTCCTTTTTCTGCTGTTTTAGGAATAGTTAAATTAAACTTAATATTCTTTGAGCTAATGCCATTTAATTTAACTGAAGTTGGTCCAGTTAATGTTACATTATTTTTAGCAGCATCTAATGATCCTCTTAAACCCGTTTGGAATTTAACATTTACATTAAATGTTTTTGCTTTTTCACTTCTATTTTTCAATGTAACAGTACGGTCATCAGTAATATCTTGGTCATTAAATCCAAATGAACCGAAGCTAATGCCACCTGTTAATTCTTTTATCGTTTTTAATTTACCTTTTTCATTTATTGTCGGAGTTTGATCATTAACTTCTAGTTCCACATTTGAATGGATAGCTTCATAAGCATCAACTCGTCCGCTTCCAATTTCAAACACACTGTAATTTTTTGATAATGGATCAGCTGTGTTCATTAAGATTGATTTTACATCTGCTGGTTGCAAATCTTTGTTCGACTGTAATAACAATGCAGATACCCCAGCAACATAAGGTGTTGCCATTGAAGTTCCAGATAAACGTTCATATGCATATTTATAATCTTCTGGTTTTGAACCATCTACTGTTTTATTGTTTACATAAAACGGAACAGTAGACATAATCGAAACACCAGGTGCTGTTACTTCTGGTTTAATATCATAGTTTACACGAGAAGGACCCCTTGAGCTGAATCCAGCTAATTCGTCGCTAGTTGAATGGATGATTGAATAGTCCCCAAACGAGAATTTTGCATTACCTGATTGAAGCGCTGCTAAAATTTGTTTTCCATCACTGTTTGATACTGTAAATGATGGAATTGCATCGACTGATTCACCTAAAAATGCATTAATTGGCCCTTCAGCTTGGTTTAGTTCATCGTTATACATAATGACTCCGACTGCGCCTCTTGTTTTTGCATTTTTAATTTTATCAATTAATGCATTCGTTCCACGCTTAATGAATGCAATATTTCCATTTAGATTCTTGCCAGTAAAATCAGCTGGTGTTCTTGCTAGACCTACATCTACTAATGTGAATGTTTTTCCTTTTAATTGAGTTAAATCATCCGAGTAATTTCTTGCTAACTGTCTTAACGTGTAATTTATACCATTTTGCACACCTGCATATTGATAAGCATTAAGTGAAATGGATGAAGCACCAACTGTTAACGCTAATGCAGCAGCACCTGGTGATCCTAATGTATACATTTGATCTCCGGAATTACCCGCAGCAACAACTGCCGTCACTCCACTTAAAACAGCATTGTTTAAAGCAATTGATGTCGCATAAAGTGGATCATTTAACGAGTTACCTAATGACAGATTAAGAACATCCATACCATCCTTCACTGCTCGATCTATCCCAGCCATGATCGCATCAGTTGTTCCGCTTCCATATGGACCTAAAACACGGTAAGAGTAAAGATCTGCTTCTGGTGCTGCACCAAGCATTTTGTATTCACTATCAGCTTTACCACGTCCACCGATAATACCAGCAACATGTGTACCATGTTCTGTATAATAAGTAGTTCCACTACTAGCATTAGTTTCTGGTTGTCCTGATTTCTTCCAATCAGCATAGGTAGTTTCCATTGGATTATTATCATTGTCGACGAAATCATATCCGCCTTTATAAGCATCCTTTAAATCTGGATGATTATAATCCATACCCGTATCCAAAATACCTACTTTAATGCCTTTACCTGTGAATCCTTCTGAATGTAAGCGATCTAAACCATCATAAGGCGTGTAGTTTCCAACTTTTGCTTCATCAGCTTTTAATTGGTCATTATCATCTGCAGTTGGTGGTTCAATTGAGAATGTTTCATTGCTCCAAACCGTTTTAACGGCCTTAGATTTTAATAGATTTTTTATTTGATTAGCTGGTAGGTTCATAGAAACACCATTAAAAGCATTTTTATATGAACGAGTAATCTTATAATCTACCTTCTTATTATTGTCATCAATTAATAGTTGATCTACATCTTGATTAAACGTTTGATGATCTTGATCAATTAATTTTGTAGATTCATCTGTCGTTAACGTTTGCCCTTCAAGACTTGCTTGAAGCTGAGCAACTTTTGTAGGCTGATTTGCAAATTGTACGATGACTGATGTTTGTTCAGTAGACGTTTGATCAATATCAGCCGGAATTTGTAGACCTATTTCTTCATTAACTGAAAGCTGGTTAAGTGCATCTCTTTGTTGTGGAGTTAAGTTTGCAAGAATATCTTCAGTCTTTGAATAGCCTGCAGCTTTTGTAAGATCCAAATGTCCAATAGATCCCAAAATAAAACTAGATGATAGAGCAACTACAGATAAGCTTTTAACAATTTTACGATTGTAAGACTTTTTCCCCATTTTCATCCTCCATGTCACTGTACTTATTACATATGCGAGTGTTCAATGTATAACGATACGTTAATTTAATGGTGAAAAACTGCTATTGCTCTCATTAAATTTTGTACTGTTTCATTACAAGCACATATTTTAATACTATTATTGAAAAATAAGCGTTTGGAGTAAATTGGGGAAATTTGGAGTTAGCTCCTTATTACAATAGACTTAATTACAATCCATCCTTTAATAAAAAATTGTCGTTAATAAACATTTTTTGTAGAAAAATTATCTTTTTTTTACACAGTTCCAACTTTTTCTTAATGAGATTTGTAGATTTTTGTAATTGTTCTAAAATCGAATTTGGGGGAAATCACCAATTTTCATTAAAATTATTGGAGAATCATAAAAAATCAAAATATTAAAACTATTCAAAATATGATATTTGTCCTATCTTTTCTCTTTAAATCTAGTGAAGAAAATTCTTGTCTAACATTAATGTTCAAAATGATTAATTTACAAAAAAACAGCTCAAACCCTTGATTGATATCGATTTGAGTTGTTTTTAAAGATTATTTATTTTTTTCAATACAATTACCTTCGTATGGTACACAAATTTTACTATTCGGGCAAAAATTAGGATTATTTGAACATAATGCAGTTGAATATTCTGGATTCAAGCTACTAATGTTGTTAAAGTAACAGCCAATATAATGATTACGAGCTATACTATTTAATTGAAAATTAACAGGATACATATTATTTACATGCCGATAATATAACCCTGTAGATGTAAATGGTGGAGGATATGCTTCTGCTGGTAGAGTAGGAATGATGTCATGGACATTGAAAATACGTACACTGTTCCATACAATTTGATTAAATCGATAAGCAAACTCAGGGTCTGCCACACGAGGGCTGCCAAATGTATAAACATAAGGATTTTCAAACTCAGTGTTCACAGCAATATCAAAAGAGGATAAGACGGCTAATGCTCCTCCTAAACTATAACCTGTTATTAATAGTTTTTTATCAGGTGAAAGTTTCATTAATTCTCTAATCATTTCATTTCTAGAAGATTGATAGATACATGTAAATCCTCGATGTGTTTTTCCAACATTTTCAACAAAAGGGTATTCTACTTGATACAAGTCTTGGTCTGATTCATTATCTTTAAATGAGTCTGTACCTCTAAAAGCGATAACGATTTCGTTTTTTGATTCTGCGATAAATCCAAATGCCTCAGCCTCTGGCTCTTCAACTCCTGCATTTGCATAAATAATACTGCGAAGTTCAAATCCTTTCGGTAAGATAATTTCTCCTTTTTCATTTTCTATAAGCTGATTTGACTGATGGCACATTGCAGCAAGTAATATTGCGTCTTTACTATTAAAAACATTCTCCACTCGTGAGTTATTCATCATTAACCACCACCTTTTTTAATACAAGGCTTTGGACAGTTACAAGTTCGTTGAAATGGAAAACACATTTCTGAATTTGGACAAAAACCTGGGTTTCTTATGCATAATTCTTTAGAGAAATTAGGATTTAATTGACTTAAGTTTTTAAAATAACACCCAATTCCATCATTTCGAGGTGTGTCATTCAACTGGAAAGAAAGTGGATACTTTGTATTTACGTGTTGATAATATAATCCTTCCTCTGTAAATGGAGGGGGATAAAATTTTTCTGGGAATGTTGCAAATGAATCATGAATATTTACGATTCTTTTACTATTTTTCACCTCATGATTGAATCGATAAACAAAGTCAGGATCACCTACACGCGGACTACCAAAAGTAAATACTGAAGCATTCTTAAATTTTGAATTCATGATAATATCTAATGTTGCTAATATTGCCAACGCACCACCATAGTTATGACCAGTGATAAATAGCTTTTTGTTCTTTGAAAGTTTGTTTAATTCTTTAAATAATTTGTTTCTTGTAGATTGATAAATACATGTAAAGCCCCGAGAAGTTTTACCACTATTTTCAAGAAATGGATAATCAACTTGAAGAATGTCATACGCTGCAATAAGGTCGGCAGGATAAGAAGCGTACCCTCTAAAAGCGATTATGATTTTTTCTTTTGATTCAGCAATAAACCCAAATACCTCATTTGTAGGATTCTCTATGTTTACATCAGCATGAATAATATATTTTAGCTCGTAGCCTTTTGGTAAAGTAATTGTTCCATTAAAGAATAGTAAATACGTTTGATAGCTAAATGCAGCGAGTAATATAGCCTCTTCACTATTCAAACTATTCCTTTTGTCCGAGAGTCTCAAATTTTCACGTCCTCTCTACCTCATATATTGTATGTTTCATATCCCTATTTAAGATTAGTTTTTGTTTTCACATATACATTTTACTTTTAGAATAATGATAAAAATTCGCAAAAAAAAGAGTCTTTCGCAGACTCTTTTTTACAAATTGTTTTGTTTTCTACTAATAAAAACACTATTTTCTCAAATGATAAGGAACCGTCGTAACAACTACATCCTTTTGACTTATTAACCAAAGTCGAAGCAAAAGTGCCGTTTGATTATGAAGAAGATTATGCCACCATCTCTTAGGAATAAATTGAGGTATTACAATTTGAACATGACTATCTTCCTCATTTGCTTCAATTAACTTTATGAATCTTGAAAGTGGTGCAAGTACTGAACGGTAAGGGCTTTTTAGAACGACTAAGCGACAAGGATTACCCCATTCTTCCCATTTTTCTTCCATTCTCTCAATCGATTCATCATCAAATCCAACATAAACAGCTATCGGTTCAGTCGCTATACCTTTTGCAAATGATAATGTATTATGCACAACTCGATGAGTTCCTGAAACTAATACAACTGTTATGACTTTATTTGCTTCCGGTTTAAACGAACTTAAATCGATACGTAATTCATTTGCCACATTTTGATAGTGTCTATAAATCGCAAGTGAAAAAAAGATGATTGTCGGAATTACAACTAAAACAACCCAAGCACCATCTACAAATTTTGTAACTGCAAATATAACAGTAACAACAGATGTTACGATTAAACCTATAATATTGATTGCTAATTTGACTTGCCATTTCGGTCCTTTTACTCTCTTCCACCTTCTTGTTAAACCTAATTGAGCAATTGTAAAAGATAAAAATACACCAATAGCGTACAGTGGAATCAGTGCATTTGTATGAGCTTGGAATGCAATGATTAATATACTGGCCGCTGCAGCAAGTGCAATAATTCCATTTGAGTAACCTAAACGATCGCCTCGATTTGTAAATCCTCTCGGTAAAAATCCATCAGCAGCAACGATCGCTGCTAACTGAGAAAATCCTGTAAAAGTTGAATTTGCTGCTAAAATTAAAATGATAAATGTAAACCAAATAATGACTTGATAAAGTATCCCGTGGCCAAAATACACCTTTATTAATTGCGATAACATCGTATCGTTTGGATTTGGTGAAATTCCGTTCACATATAAATGATAAGCAAAGCCTAAAAGTGTAATTGAAGTGATAATTCCTAGTGCTATATATGTTTTAATTGCATTTTTTTGACGAGGTTCTCTAAAAACTGGTACTGCATTTGAAATGGTTTCAATACCTGTTAACGCTGAACATGCAGAACTAAATGCTTTCAATACAAGTAAGATACTTAAACCTTGTGGAACTGTACCAAACGTAGGTGTATGATGCTGTACAAATCCATTTTGAAATTCGTCAAAAAATCCGGTAAAAATTAAAAGTAACATACAAATCATAAAGCCAAATGTTGGCCACGCAAATATTTTAGCTGATTCAGCAACCCCACGAAGATTTACAACTAATAATAAAAATACACAAAAAATAGCTAAAACTGTTTCATAAGGAGCAACAGCTGGATATGCAGATGACACTGCTTCAAGAGCAGCAGATACTGAAACTGCAACAGTTAAAATATAATCAACTAATAATGAGCTTGAAGCGATCAGTGAAACCCATCGTGGTTTGAAATTGTCTTTTGCAATTGCATATGCCCCACCACCACTAGGATAAGCTAATATCCCCATAATATAAGAAAGAATTAGAAGCCCCAGTAAAAGAACGGTTGCTATTGTAATCGGTATGATATACCAGTGGGCTTTTGCCCCTAGACCAATCAACTCTGTCATTCCTGCCTCTGGTCCATAAGATACAGATGAATACAAATCGGCTGCAAGAATCGGCAAGGCAATAAACCAAATCAACTTATTATGTTGTGCATGTATTTCTGCAGTTCTCATAGGTCTACCAATAAATACTCGTTTTACACTGTTAAAATTTGCAACTGAGTAAAAAATCCCAAAAATCGCTAAAATAAATAGTCCTAGTTCTATATAATCGGACGGATGATGCATAAATTTCTCCCCTTTTCTAAAAAAAAGCATACAAAAAAACACTAAGCTTTACTTAGTGTTTGCAACAAGACTAAATAAACCCCCTTCTTTAAATGCTTACGAGGTTAGCTGTCGGATTCGGGATTAAAGAATACCCCTACCTTTACAAAAAAGGATTCACCCCAATAAAGAAATGGTTCCCCCGCTCTTTTTAAGATTAAGCAACTATGGTTATGAATTAGAAAAATATAGAATTTAAATGTAAATATATAACTTCAGGATAAATTTGTAAAGAGACTTTTTCTAAAATTTACAATAAAAAAATTTAAATCTCAAAATAAAAGAATTAAAGAATCAAAAGTATGTTAGAAGTTATAAAATCCCAATCTTACACTTATTAGCGTACTTGATTCCAAACGATTTGATATGACTTATCCGTAGCTAAAGAGTTCGTTAATACGTTTTGTACTTCCGTTTGATTAAACGTTGAGATCTTTTTATTAGCTTCTGACATATTTGTTTCGTAACCCGTCAATAAAATAGAAAATCCACATCCAACTACTATAGATAAAATGACTTTTTTCATTTTTGTATTCTCCTCTCAATTATTTTCAAATAAAAAAACCATGACCAATGGTCGTGGTTTGACGTTAGTTTTTTAACGTAAGACCAACTTCGGAAATTTCGCGACTAATTATCGCACTTGATTCCAAACGATCTCTTGTGCTTTATCAACTGCTAAAGTATTTGTTAACACGTTTTGTACCTCAGTTTGATTAAACGTTGAGATCTTTTTATTAACTTCAGACTTATTCGTTTCGTACCCTGTCAGTAAAATAGAAAATCCACATCCAACTACTAAAGATAAAATAATTTTTTTCATTTTTGTTTCTCCTTTCGTGATTTTTTCATATAAAAAAACCATGACCAATGGTCGTGGTTTGACGTTAGTTTTTTAACGTAAGACCAACTTCGGAAATTTCGCGACTAATTATCGCGCTTGATTCCAAACGATCTCTTGTGCTTTATCAACTGCTAAAGTATTTGTTAACACGTCTTGTACCTCAGTTTGATTAAACATAGAGATCTTTTTATTAACTTCTGACTTATTCGTTTCGTACCCTGTCAGTAAAATAGAAAATCCACATCCAACTACTAAAGATAAAATTACTTTTTTCATTTTGATTGCTCCTTTCGCTTAATTTCATATAAATAACCATGACCAAATGGCCGTGTTTTGACGTTCGTTTTTAAACGTAAGACCAACTTTATCATGTTAAAAATCAGTCGTCAAATGGTTCTTTTTGGAAATATGAATGTAAACGATTACTTAAAATGAACGATTTTTGATGGTTAATTTTTGGTAATCGTTTACATATTTATAGTCTTTTTCGATAGTTGTTTAAATATAAAAAAAGACAACTAAAAATAGTCGTCTTAAGGTGAAAGAATTGTACTTAATGCAAAAGTTTTTCAGTGTAATTTTAGGCTAATATATAAACCTAATAAAGTAATAAATAGCACTGGAATCGTTAGTATTATTCCGATTTTTAAATAAGTTCGATAAGAAATTTTTATCCCTTTTTGAGACAGTACATGTAACCATAATAAAGTAGCTAGCGATCCGATTGGTGTCATCTTTGGTCCTAAGTCTGAACCAATTACATTCGCATAAATCAGCCCTTCTTTTATAATTCCTGTCGCATTTGTATGTTCAATTGCAAGTGATGCAATCATTACTGTAGGAAGATTATTCATAATAGCAGAAAGAACTGCAGAGATAAAACCCATTCCTAGAGTTGCAATTAGTATTCCTTTATTAGCAACATAATGAATTAAATGGGCTAATACATCAGTTAAACCAACATTCTTCAAAGTATAAACAATTATATACATTCCAATTGAAAACACTACAATAGTCCATGGTGCCTCTTTTAATACTTTTTTCGTATTAACAACGCTACTTCTTCTTCCCATAAATAAAAAGATAATAGCCGCTATACCAGCAATAAATGAAACCGGAACTTGAAGTAATTCACCAATAAAATAACCCGCCAATAACAAGATAAGTACTAACCAAGAAATATAAAACATCTTTTTATCTTTTATAGCAGTCTTTGGAACCTTCAACTGGCTAAGATCATAGCTTTTTGGAATAACTTTTCTAAAATAAAAGTATAGCACCAAAATACTGGCAACTAGTGAGAAGATATTTGGGATTATCATTTTACTCGTATATTCTAAAAAACCTATTTTAAAATAATCAGCAGTGATAATATTCACTAAATTACTTACAACAAATGGAATTGACGTTGTATCTGATATAAAACCACTAGCAATAATAAAAGGAAATATCATCCTTTCATCCAATTTCAAGCTACGTACCATCGCTAATATAATTGGGGTAAGAATTAATGCTCCACCATCATTCGTAAAAAAAGCAGTCACGAATGCTCCGAGAACATTTATATAAACGAACATCTTTATCCCGTTTCCATTTGCAGCACTGACCATATGTAAAGCAGCCCACTCAAAAAAGCCAATTTCATCTAATATCAATGAAATAATAATGACAGCTATTAAAGCAAATGTTGCATTCCAAACAATACTAGTTACTACGATGACATCATGGAAATCGACTAGCCCTAAAATGAAAGACAAGGCCGCTCCTCCAAATGCGATCCATCCAATAGAAATATTTTTCGGTTGCCAAATTACTAAAACAAGTGTAGTTATAAAAATTAATGATGCAAGAATGATTGAAACCAATTAACAATACAGCCTTTCTAGTTTTTTGTTTAGACTGAATAATTATATTACAGTCTTTTTGTTAAAGATACATAGAAATAATTTTTATTATTCACGAAACAAACTGTCACTTTATAAAAAAATCTATTTAGAAAAAATGGGCTGTTTCATATGTTGGGATAAATAAATATGAACTCCTTAATTTTTAATTGGAAAACACTCCTTGCAGTTTATCAATTCTTGTTTACTATAAAAAAAACGAGGGTCCCCACTTTAAGGATACCTTCGTTTTACAATCATTTTTTTATTTACTTTCATTTATTTCAGTTTCATATTTCAAAATTTTCCGCTGAATTTTCTTTAAATTTTCTTCCATTTCTTTGATTTGATCTAAAACATTTTTTTCTTGTTGGATCATCAGGTCTAAACGTTGATGTAAAGTTTCTTCTCCGTTCATAGACCAGTCAACAAATTGCTTTATTTTCTTAATTGGCATACCTGTGTTTTTTAGACACAAAATCATATCGATAAATTTAAGTGCGTCCTCATCAAAAAGTCTGTCTCCACTCTCAGTTCTTTTTAGAAAAGGTAACAAGCCTTGTTTATCATAATATCTTAATTGAGAAATTGTTAAGCTATTCAACTTTGCTACTTGCCCAATTGTATAATTCACGAACTCTCATCCATAATTCCTTTTGCATTTAGAATTTTACCATTGTAGTTTATATTACTTAATGCATAGTTTGTGATAATTTTAGCACCTTCAGCTGTTGTTTTTCCTCCAGGTGTATTTCCATTTAGGTCAGTCGTTGTAAATCCAGGTGTAACACCAAAAATTTCTGGACCATCACTACCAAATTCTTTACCAAATGTAAGTGTTAATGAATTGTTAGCAGTTTTTGAGGAATTATAACCAAGTATATTGATTGATGCAGTTTCTCCACGATCAAATAATGTCTGTGATGCCATATCTGTCGTAACATTAATAATTTTTCCACGTTCAGAGTTTTTAACCAAAGGCAAAAATGCTTGTATCATTTGGAACGTTTCAAAGAAATTCACTTCAAATACTTGACGTAAAGTTTCAAGTTTGATTTCACTTGGTAAAATATGAAAATCTGGTGCAATCCCAGCATTATTTATTAATAGATCTATGTGGTAAGTCACTTCCGAAATTTTATATAAAGAATCCTGAATAGATTGTGTGTTAGTCACATCCACTTGAATAAACGTTAAATTTGAAAAATCTAAATTCTGCTCTGCTTCCATCCCTAGTTCTTCATTTCAAGTGCCTAAGAAAACATGATAATTTTTTTCAGCTAACTGACGAACTACTTCTAATCCAATCCCTTTATTAGCACCTGTTACAAAAGCAAATTTTGTCATATTCATTTCCTCCGATTTATTAATTTTGTTGATTACAAATCAGAGATTACAGCCTAAACCTTAGTTTAGGTCAAAGGTTTTAATTATATTTTTATTAAATTTAATAATAATAAATGAATATGGAAGTAATCGTTTAAAAACATATTTTATTTATGTTCTTATCAAACCACAATGATAATGAGATACCACTACTTAATAAACGGAACTGTATTTATTTTAATGAAACAAAATTCAAACACCTATAGAATTATCTATCGTTAAATCTAAAAAAGTAAGGAGTATGAAAAATGAATATCGCGTTTTTCTTTACCCCAAAAAATGAACTAGTTTATATGAATATCAATTCTACAATGCGTCAAGCCCTTGAAAAAATGGAGCACCATCGTTTTACAGCAATTCCTTTAGTTGATGATAAAGGCAAATATGTTGGTACACTTACTGAAGGTGATTTATTATGGAAATTAAAAAATACAGAAAGTTTATCTTTTTCTAATACAGGAAAAATAAATCTAAATGAAATTTCCTTGCATAATTTTTATTCACCAGTCTCAATCAATTCACAAATTGAAGATTTATTTACAAGAGCAATTAATCAAAATTTCATTCCTGTTATTGATGATCATGAAGTTTTTATTGGGATGGTTAAGAGGAAAGAAATTATTGAGTATTGTAGAAGGCAATTATTAAATGATAAAAATAGAGCAACTACATAGAATTTGTAGTTGCTCTATCATTCATTAAACAGCTTGAACCTTTGTATGATTCTCCACTTGTTTCGTGAGTTTATTAAATCGATATACAAAATAAATAAGCGATATGATAAATCCAATACATAGGAAAGTAAGTAAAGATGTAACACTATTCATAAATACATCTTGATCTTTAATACTGATTACCGATTTAAATCCAAGCATTGAATATGTCATTGGTATATACGAATGTACATGGTTAAAGAATTTTGGTAACATCTCAATCGGGAATGTTCCTCCAGAAGATGTTAATTGAAGAATTAAGAAAAACATACAAATGAATCTTCCATAATGACCAAATGCCGTTTGGATAAATATAAATAGTGCCCCAAAAGTGCAACTTGTTAAAATTGAAAGTAAGAAGAACTTTGTCATCTGTTCAACATGGACCCCAATTAATAACATTAATAAATCCACAATCACTGCTTGTAATATACCTACACAAAAAACGATGGTTAACTTACCTAAAAACCAGCTTACCCCTGACCTTGATGTTCCCATTTCTGTTAAAGGGAAAACCGATGTGAATAAAAATAATCCTACATACAACCCTAAAGTTAGTCCATATGGAGCAAAACCGTCTCCATATGTTTTCACATGATTAATTGACATATTTTCAAGACTAACTGGATTTGAAATAGCACTAGCTGCTTTATCAACAGAGATTTGATGTTCATTTAGCTTTTTATCTACTGTTGTTAATCCATTAGAAAGCTGCCCTGCTCCATTATTTAGTAGCCCTAGACCATTAGCTAATTTAGCTGTTCCATCATTAAGTTTTACAGCGCCTTCAGAAATTTTTGAAGAGGCAGTACTTAAATTATTACTACCAATTGCTAATTGATTCAATCCGTTAGAAAGCGATCGGTATCCTGCCAATAACTGCCCAGAACCAGTTTGTCCAGCTAATATGCCATCATTCAATGATTTCATGCCATTCTCTAACTGAGCTTGGCCTGTTGTAAGTGCATTTGCACCCTCTAATAATTGGACTTGTTTTGATTTTAATTGACCAATTTCTTTCGTTAAAGATTTCTGCTCATCATTAATCACTTGTAATTGATTAATGAAGGATTCTTTTTTGTTTATTAAATCTTGTGTTGATAGCGTTTGATTTTCACTATTTAACTGAGTTTCAAATGAATTTAATAAATCGATAACTTCCTGTTTATTATAGTCATTTTTTTGTATTGTATTTTTTAAATCCTCAATGCTTTGATTTAATTTAGATTGATTAGCTCCAATTTGTTGATTTAACTGATCAATTTGATTTGCATAGTTTGTTGCATCTTGACTTAGTATGCTACTTTTTTCTTGTAATGATTGATTCTCTTGTGACATCTTATTATATAGGTTACTTGTACCATTTAATGATTGTTCAATTCCGTTTTTTAATTCAGTCGATTTATCACTCAAAGTCTGTGATCCGTTTACTAATTCACTACTACCACTCGCAATTTTCCCAAGGCCTTTATTAAATTTTTCAGATCCTTGTAGTAACTTGGTAGAACCGTTAGCGGCAGAACTTGAGCCAGCTGCAAATTTACTCATCCCCTGATTAAATTGAATAGTTCCATTAGCAAATTTAGTAAGGCCAGTTGATAATTTTTTTGAGCCGTCTTCTGCTCCATTTAAACCATCTTTTATTTTCACACTACCATCAGCTAACTTAGTCATTCCATTACTTAATTCTTTTTGGGCATTTAATAAAGATTTTGTATATGCTTTTGTAACATTATCCCCTAGTTTTTCTTTTACTTTTTCTAAAACTGACGAACCAAGTGTTGCAGCAGTAAAGTTATACCCTTCATTTGCTATATAAACTAATTGAGCTTTTTCTGGACTTGAATCTAATGCACTCATCGCATTTTTCGAAAAATTGCTAGGTATTTCAATTTCAATATAATATTTGTTGTCTTTTAATGCTTGTTTTACTTGATTACTGTTCACTTCTGTTATATTTAAATCTTTGCTTTTCTTTAATTCTTTTGCTAAATCATCCCCAACTTTGATTTCTTTTCCGTTAGTTCTTGTTCCCAGATCATTATTCACTAGCGCTAAAGGGACATTTTTAATTCTTCCATAAGGATCAAAATAGCTATAAACTAAAAAACCAGCATATAAACAAGGAATTAAAAGTATAATTGACGACATAATCAGTAAGGTTTTGTTCGTTAAAAACAGCTTAAATTCTTTTTTTAAAGAATGAATATAATTCATAAAATCCCCCTAGAATGTTAACCCTACTGAAAAATCCTATTCTTCTTTTTTGTAGGTAACAATTTATATTTCATAGTATTTATACAATTCTTCTTTATTAGCGAAGTGCCGATAAAATGTCGCTCTGTTGATGTTCGCTCGATTTGTTATGTCTTTAACATAAATATGATCTAAATCCTTTTCACTTATAAGTTCAGTAAATGCATCGATAATTAGATTTCTCGTCCTAATAATACGAGGGTCTTCATATTTTTGAATCATGTTTCCCATCTCCAAATGAATGAATTCTTTTAATAATAGAAGCTATTCACCCATCTAAGACTGCTACCTTCATCCTCATCATCTCCAATCTATTTATTTGCAACTTTATTATAAAATCCGTAATTCATAATGTATAATACATATTAAACTATGGAAACATTCCTCTTGGTCTATGTTAACTAGATAGAAAGGTGACAAATAGAATGGAATTGCTTCAACTTAAATATTTTCAAACAGTTGCAAAACTTGAGCATATTACAAAAGCAGCTGAAGTCCTTCAAATAGCTCAACCATCACTAAGCAAAACAATTACTAGATTAGAGAACGATTTAGGTGTCCCTCTTTTCGATCGGCAAAACAGACAAATCAAGCTGAATCATTTTGGAAAAATGTTTTTACAAAGAGTTGATAAAGCTTTAATGGAATTAGAAGAAGGTCAGCGAGAAGTTCAAGAACTAGCTGGGCTAAAAAAAGGGAGTATTACTTTAGCGTCATCGATTTCAAGAATTTTACCAGAGTTAATGAGTGGATTTATGAAAGTTTATCCAGATGTACATTTCAAACAAGTCATTAAACCAATTTCAAAAATGAAAAAACAACTAATTAATGGTGAAATTGATTTATGTATTTCTTCCCTTCCAATTGAAGATGAAGACATAGAATGGGTACCGTTAATTAAAGAAGATATTTTTTTAATTATTCCTCCGGGTCATCATCTATCTGGTAGAGATTCAATCGATTTAATTGAATTAAAAAACGAAACATTTATCTCTTTAAACGAGGGATTTGGTTATAGGGATTTTACTGATAAATTTTGTGTGAATGCAGGATTTATCCAAAACGTATCATTTGAGGTGGACGAACCATATGGGATTGTAAGGTTTGTAAATCAAGGGCTTGGTGTAGCCTTCATGCCTGTTTTAGATTGGACTACTGTGACAGAAAATATACCGGAACGTATCCGGATAAATGATGACTCATGTCAGTTAACGATTGGACTTGGTTGGTCAAAAAATAGATATATATCACTTGCCGCTCAAGATTTTAAAAAATACGTTATTGAATATTTTGAAAAAATTTCATTGAGATTAAATGATATGTAAATTTTTTTTCTAAACAATAAAAAGAAAACCGATTATTCATTTTTGAATCATTTATTACTGGTCCAGATAAGGTACCATTTCTATTTACATTAAAAACACTGAGATGATTTGTTGTAAGTTCAGATACTAGGAGTTTACTGCCATCGGGTGTAAATAAAACTTGAGCTGGCTGAGCATTTGCAGTACTTAAAGTATGGGTAGACCCAGGAATTTGAGAAAGACGTCCATTGGCATCTATGCCAAAACCAGTTATATTGGATGCAAAATTATTATCTGGGCTACCTACATTAGAAACATAAAGTAGGTTACCAGATACCCCTATGCTATTGGGCTGATTACCTCCAGATGGCCTCACATCCACTAGCGTGAGACTTCCATTCTCATTTACTATGAAACTACTAATGGTATTGCTGCCTGCATTAACGGCGAATAGAAGATGTCCATCTTTTGATAAAGTCAATGCACCTTGTGACGCAAGAGGATCTACACCATCATTTGCAGTTGCTCCAGTAACTTCCTTAATACCAGTTCCTTTCCCGTTTGTTGCATATGCTTCCATAAAAGTAAGCATTCCATTCAAATTTCTACTAAAAGCAATGACTTGATTCATATTATCCATATTAGTCATAATGTAAACCATACTTGGGCGTTGATTTCTGTAATACATTTATCTCACACCTTCCTCAATTTTTTATATGAGACTTTGGCCTATTCAATTACAATTTTAAATTTCCATTTAGATTTCCAACTATTTCAGAACCAAAAGTTTTTTCTACCAAATGCGTCTTTTCATTTCAAAATTTATTACGTTTCTAGTAATTTGTCTAATCGTAATAGGATAATATAGTCCATTCAGTAATATTAATTAATAAAGATGTAAAATTAAAATTTTAATAAATGAAGGTTGGTGACAAAATAGTGAATGATAAAACTGTAAAAGCTACTCATTCAACTACCCTATCTAAGGAAGAGCTTCTTGAATTAGACCAAAAATATGTATGGCATCATATGTCCCCTCATAATCCAAATCCAATGGTTCTTGTATCAGGTAAAAATAGTACAGTCACTGACATTGATGGTAAAAGTTATTTAGACGGTATGTCAGGATTATGGTGTGTGAATGTAGGTTACGGTCGCGAAGAAATAGCCAAAGCAGCTGCCGAACAAATTCAAGCAATTCCCTATGTCCCAATGTCCCAAGGTAATGTACCTTCCATTTTATTAGCTGAAAAGTTAAATGAATGGCTAGGTGGAGACTATCGTATTTTTTATTCGAATTCTGGATCTGACGCAAATGAAGTAGCTTTTAAGATTGCTAGACAATATCATCAACAAAACGGAGAACCTTTACGATATAAATTTATATCAAGATACCGTGCGTATCATGGTAATTCGATGGGTGCATTAAGCGCTACTGGTCAAGCTAACCGTAAAGTAAAATATGAACCTCTTTCTTCAGGTTTCCAGCATGTAGCTCCACCTTATTGCTATCGATGCCCTTTCGGTAAAACATATGGAGATTGCGGTATCCAATGTGCAAATGCAATAGAAGATGTTATTAATTACGAAGGTGCAGAAACGATTGCAGGGATTATAATGGAGCCAGTTATTACAGGTGGAGGAGTTATTGTCCCACCTGCCGAATACTTAACAAAAGTTCGAAAAATTTGTGATAAATTTGGTATTTTATTAATTGTTGATGAAGTAATATGTGGTTTTGGCCGCTCTGGAAAACAGTTTGGACATCAAAACTTCGGTATAAAACCAGATATCGTCACAATGGCCAAAGGAATGACAAGTGCCTATTCACCACTTTCAGCAACTGCAGTAAGTAGCGATCTATATGAAGTATTTAAACAACCAGGGACAGATCATCATTTTCGTCATGTTAACACTTTCGGAGGAAATCCAGCTTCATGTGCAGTTGCACTTAAAAACTTGGAAATTATTGAAAGAGAAAATTTAATAGGGCGTGCTGCCTATTTAGGTGAAGAACTCCGCAAAAAATTGGATAGTTTACTAGCTTATAAAAATGTTGGAGATATCCGAAGTTTTGGTTTTATTGCAGGAATTGAGCTTGTTGAAGATAAAAAAAGTAAAAAACCTGCTAGTCCAGAGATGGTGTTAAAAATAATAACTGAATGTAAGGCACAAGGATTAATAATCGGTCGAAACGGAGATACGGTTCCAGGCTATAATAACATCCTTACACTTTCTCCTCCATTTACAACAACTGATGAAGAGCTTGATTTTATCATTAATACTTTAAACAAAGCATTCTCAAAACTATAATCGTACGGGGTGATATTCTTGTCTACACAAACTAATATAAAGGTTTTAAAGAATTTTATAAATGGTGAATGGATTGAAGCTTCACCAAATGCCAAAACAATTCCAGTTCCAAATCCTGCTACTGAAGAAATATTAGCATTTGTACCTCTCTCAACTAAATCAGATTTAGAATCCGCTGTAAAAGCAGCTAAAAAAGCTTTTATTACATGGAGTAAAACCCCAGTTCCTAGAAGAGCAAGAATACTATTTTCATATCAACAATTACTAATAAAGCATTGGGAAGAACTTGCTAATTTAATAACAATTGAGAATGGCAAAAACTATAATGAGGCATACGGAGAAGTTCAACGTGGAATTGAATGCGTAGAATTTGCTGCCGGTGCGCCAACATTAATGATGGGTAAACAATTACCTGATATTGCGACAAATATTGAATCGGCGATGTATCGATACCCTGTTGGAGTTGTTGGGGGAATAACGCCTTTTAATTTTCCAATGATGGTCCCTTGCTGGATGTTCCCATTAGCGATTGCATGTGGAAACACGTTTATCTTAAAGCCCTCTGAACGTACACCACTACTTGCAAATCGTTTAGCAGAACTCTTTACCGAAGCAGGTCTTCCAAAGGGTGTATTCAATATTGTTCATGGGGCACATGAAATTGTAAACGAGTTGCTTCAAAACAAAGATGTTCCTGCCATTTCATTTGTAGGCTCTCAGCCTGTGGCGGAATATGTTTATAAAACTGCATCTGCAAATGGGAAGCGCGTTCAAGCTTTAGCTGGTGCTAAAAACCATAGTATCGTTTTACAGGATGCAAACTTAGATGAATCGGTCAAGCAAATTATTACAGCAGCATACGGTTCAGCAGGTGAGCGATGTATGGCATGCTCAGTAGTCGTAGCAGTTGGCGATATTGCCGATCCTTTAATCGAAAAATTAAAAATAGAAGCAGGTAACATTACGATTGGAAATGGACTAGATGATGATGTATTTCTAGGTCCAGTTATTCGCAGGGAACATCGCGAAAGAACGGAAAAATATATTGAATGTGGGATTCAAGAAGGTGCAACCTTATTGCGTGATGGACGCAATGATTTAATTCGAAAAGAAAAAGGTTACTTTATTGGACCAACAATCTTTGATAACGTGAACCCATCAATGAAAATTTGGAAGGAAGAAATTTTTGCACCAGTGCTTTCGATCGTTAGAGTTGCATCATTAGAGGATGCAATTGAACTTACTAACAAATCGGACTTTGGAAATGGGGCTTGTATCTTTACAGACAGTGCATCAAGTATTCGATATTTCAGAGAGAACATTGAAGTCGGAATGCTTGGAGTAAATATCGGCGTGCCAGCACCAATGGCTTTCTTCCCATTCTCTGGTTGGAAAAACTCTTTCTATGGTGACCTACATGCAAATGGAGCAGATGGAGTCGAGTTCTATACAAGGAAAAAAATGATTACGAGTAGATTTGAGTAAATATAATTGGGCTTTTCCATTAGTTTGTGCAACTGAACAATGGGAAAGCCTTTTTAAATAGAAAAAATCGCATATTCCGTTAGTCGTTTCGGATGCAATGCGATTTCAAATTAATTAATTTTTTTAAAATGGAAGCACCTTTTTGTTCTGTCTCGCTCTTTCATTGTAAATCCGTTTAAAAACGTAGTAAAACCATCGAAAATAAAATCATTTTTTTAAATATACGTAAAATTCATCTAGTTTCTTAATGATCTATCCTTTAAGAACACTCAATTTCAAAGTTTATTTGCGATTTCATCATTTTTATTTGTGATTCGGTCAATTTAATTGCGATTCACCCTTTTTATTTAAGTTTAACCGATTTTAATTGCGACTCTCCCTTTTTATTTACGATTCAGCGATTTTAATCGCGATTCCACCTTTTTATTTGCGACTCACTGATTTTCACAAATGGGTCCCAAACTGCTTAATAATCAACGAACCAAAATATTTCCGAGTATCAGCATTCATTATATGAAGAGTAACAAACTTCTCCTCTTCTTCATCTTTATTTTCAAAGTCAACATAAGCACCGTCTAGCGTTTCTCTAACGTTTTTAATCTTGTAACCTTTCTTTATAAGGGAATCAATCTGATTTCTTTCGATTAAAAATTCCTTATAAGTTGACATTGCTTTACTCCTTCCCTTCACTACTAAACTCTTCTATTAAACTAGTTTCACCATACTTCTTCCTCTTTAAGTACTGTCCACTACCTGCATTACCAACAAATTGCTTCTCTTTTATGACAAAATCTCCACGAACTAGGACACTCACTGGTTCTCCCGTTACTTCCATTCCTTCGAATGCGTTATAGTCTACTGCCATATGGTGCGTTTCAGAGGAGATTGTTCGTTTACTATTCGGATTAAAAATGACCAAATCGGCATCTGAACCAACTGCAATTGTTCCTTTCCCGGGATATAAACCAAACAGCTTTGCACTTCTGGTAGAGGCAATGTCAACGAATTGATTTAATGATATTCTGCCTTTTTTAACGCCTTCAGAGAACAAGATGCTTACGCGGTCTTCAATCATTGGTCCCCCGTTTGGAATTTTTGAAAAATCGTCACGGCCTAGATCCTTTTGACCTTTAAAATCAAAAGAACATTGATCGGATCCTAAAGTTTGAAGATTTCCATTTTTTAATGCATTCCATAACACATCTTGGTTCCATTTTTCGCGAAGTGGTGGAGACCAAACGTATTTTGCCCCTTCAAATTCAGGCTTTTCTAGCATAGACTGATCAAGCACTAAGTATTGTGGGCATGTTTCTCCCCATATATCGATTCCATTATTTCGGGCTTCGGTTATTTTCCCAACGGCATCTGCACAAGTAACATGAACGACATATAATTGTGAATTTGCAAGTCCAGTTAATGTAGCAGCTCTTCCTGTCGCTTCACCCTCTACTTCTGGAGGGCGTGTTAATGCATGATAAATAGGTTCTACTTTCCCTTCAGCTAAAGCTTGATTGATTAAATAATCTACAACATCTCCATTTTCCGCATGCACCATTACTAATGCCCCATATTCTTTTGCTGCTAATAGCGTACGGTACAATGTCGCATCATCAGCTTGAAATACATTTTTATAAGCCATAAATACTTTAAATGATGTAATTCCCTCTTTTTCTATTACTCTAGGTAACTCTTGTAATACCTCATCATTTATTTCTCCAATCATAAGATGAAAACTATAATCGATTACTGCTTTATTTTTCGATTTTTCATGCCATATTTCGATGGCTTTTTGAAGTGGTTCTCCTTTATTCGTTAAACAAAAATCAATAATTGTTGTTGTCCCACCAAATGCAGCGGCAATCGTTCCTGATTCAAAATCATCTTTTGTGACAGTCCCACCGAATGGCATATCTAAATGTGTATGTGGATCTACTCCACCTGGAAAAATATAATGATCTGTTGCATCAATCATCTCAGCGTCTGTACAATCTAAATTTATTCCAATAGCAGTAATTTTATTTTCCTCTATTAAAATATCAGCCTTATAAGTATCCGTTGCGGTAACGATCGTTCCATTTCGAATGATTTTCTTCATTTTCTTTTCCTTCCCCCCTTTAAAATTGAATATTGATTAGATCGTGCTAATACTTTTAAAGCTTGTTGGCGATCATTCCAAGTCATCGAAGGCTGTTTATTTGGAATCTCTACCATGTTGATTGCATCTTCTACCGGACAGACGATTTTGCATAAATTACATCCTACGCAGTCTTCCTCCCGAACCTTTAAATATGACTTTCCATTTTCATCTACGGACATATCAATACATTGGTGAGATGTATCTTCACAAGCAATATGACATTTATTGCAGTTAATGCACGTCTCAGTATTAATCCTAGCAACTACTTGATAATTTAAATCTAAATTTCCCCAATCTGAATATTTATGAACTGCTTTCCCTACTAGCTCCGTAACTGAGGACAGACCTTTTTCGTCTAAATAATTATTTAAACCATCAATCATGTCTTCAACAATGCGGAAACCATGGTGCATTGCTGCAGTACATATTTGAACTCCAGTCGCTCCCATTAATAAAAATTCTACTGCATTTTGCCAATTCGAAATGCCACCAATTCCTGAAATTGGAACTGATATATGGGGATTACGTGCACATTCTGCCACCATATTTAATGCAATTGGTTTTACTGCAGGTCCACAATATCCACCATGTGCTCCCTTCCCGGCAACATGAGGAACCGTATTCCAAGAATCTAAATCAACTCCCATTAAACTGTTAATTGTATTAATCATACTGACTGCGTCAGCTCCACCTCGAACTGCCGCTTCCGCTGTTACAGTAATATCAGTAATGTTTGGAGTTAGCTTTACAATCACAGGTGTCTTTGCAACTTCTTTTACCCAAAATGTTTGTTGCTCAACTAATTCTGGAACTTGACCGGATGCAGATCCCATCCCTCTTTCTGCCATACCGTGTGGGCAACCAAAGTTTAGTTCTAATCCATCAACACCAACATCCTCTACCCTTTTCACGATTTCGTGCCATTTGTATTGTTGTGGTTCAACCATAAGAGATGCGATAATCGCTCGGTCAGGAAATCTTTTTTTCGTTTCATAAATTTCTTTTAAATTTACTTCAAGAGGTCGATCAGAGATCAATTCAATATTATTAAATCCTGCAACTCTTTGTCCGTTAAAGTTAATTGCTGCAAATCGTGAGGAGGTATTAATTATTGGTTCCCCTAATGTTTTCCAAACTGCCCCACCCCAACCAGCTTCAAACGCACGTTGGACCTGATAACCCGAATTTGTCGGAGGCGCAGAAGCAAGCCAAAATGGGTTAGGTGATTGTATGCCCGCAAGATTGATTCGTAGATCTGCCATGAAAGAAAACCTCCTTTTAAGTGTTTAACTGTTTATGAATCGCATAAGCTACTTCTTTACCTTGTTGAGCTGCAGTCACTACCATTGCTTCACCTTGGCCTTTTCCAAAAATGACATCACCACAAGCAAATACTTTAGGATTAGACGTCTGAAAAGATTCTTGGTTAATTTTTACAACTCCATCTCTGTGTTCTAACCCAAATTGTTCGATTAAGTCTGTATAGCGAGTTTGCCCGATCGCTTTTACGACTCCATCTACCGGTATCGTGAAATTGGAATCGGGAATAAGTACAGGTCTGCGGCGACCGTCTTTTCCAACTTCACCTAATTCCAACCGGACACACTCAAGTGCAATTACTTTTCCGTTTTTACCAATTATTCGTATTGGTAATGTTAGCCATCGAAATTCCACTCCATCTTGTTTGGCAAAATCATATTCAAATTGATAAGCACTCATTTCCGATTGCGTCCTACGATATAAAATTTTGACATTGCCTGCTCCTAAACGAATAGAACATGTCGCAGCATCAATTGCAGTATTTCCTGCACCTATTACAGCTATGTTTTTACCTATAAATCGATTTGATAACTCTCCTTTTTTTGTCTCTTTTACAAAATCAATCGCATCGTATACTCCGTCCAAATCCTCTCCCGCAATATCTAGCATCGGAACTTTCCCCATACCTATAGCCAGAACGACCATGTCATAGTTTGCTAATAATTCATCGGAAGAAATATCCGAACCGACTCTAGTATTCGTATGAATTTTTACTTCCAAGTTTTCAATTTGTTGAACTTCCCAGCTTGATATACTTTTTGGTAACCTGAAAGAAACGATTCCATAACGATTCAATCCTCCAGCATGATTTTCCGCTTCAAAAATCGTTACATCGTAGCCTAATAGGGCAAGTTCACGAGCAGCTGCTAAACCGGAAGGACCACTACCAATGATTGCAACTGTTTTTCCGTTCTTTTTTCCGGCCTTAAATAATGATTGATTATTTTTTATCGCCCAATCAGTTGCATAACGTTGTAAATTCCCAATCATGATTGGTTTAGTAGAGTGATTGAGTACGCATGCACCTTCGCACAATTCTTCTGTAGGACAAACCCTCGCACAGCTTGCTCCAATAGGATTAGATGACATAATTGTTTTAGCTGATCCTTTTAAATTGCCTGAACCAATTTTCTTTATAAATGTAGGAATGTCAATCCCAGTTGGACATGCTTTAATACATGGGGCATCATAGCAATAAAGACATCGATGTGCTTCTTCAAATGCTTCTCGTTCTGATAACCCAGGATGTACTTCTTCAAAGTTCTTCGATAAATTCTCTAACGAAACTCTATTCACTAACAACACCCTCCTATTAGGCTACAAAGTTACTTTTTAAGAAAGCGGATTATACAGTTCATTTTCATATTCATCAATAGTGCCTTAAATAAAACATATTTGATTAAAGCCGTTTTCAAGTAAGAACAATTACTTCCTTTCTTTCTTAAAAAGGTAAAGCTTTTTCTAAAATTGAGGTATTTCAATATATGATTTAAAAAATTAATTTAGACATGTTTATAAAAGGGGTTGTCAGTGTTTAATGAATGAAAATTAAAGCTTTGGATTTAGAAGATAAAAATAAAGCTCAAACCTTATATTAGGTTTGAGCTTTATTACATTTTTCTTAAATTTTATTCTTCACAAAAACATTAAATCGTTTTCTATAAAAATAGATCAGCAAGACGATAATTAACAGTCCTAAAATGACTTTACCGAATAAAGTGAACTCTAAAACTTGATTAACAGAATACGATTCAAATAATATGACGGGTAGTTTACCAATCAAACTTGCTAACATAAAACTTGACCATGTGATTTTTCCAAAGGCTGCAAACAAAGTAATCAAGCTAGATGGAATAAAAGGAATAAAACGCAGAACTAACACCCCGTAAAAAGCTTCTTTTCCTTCTAGTCTTAATAGCCTATTTAAACCTTTAAATTTAGTTGAATTACTAATAAATCTTTTTTGTAAACCCTTTCTATACAATATGAAAGATACGAATGTACCTAATAATTCACCTATGAAAGAGATTAAAAATCCACCAGTAAAACCGAATAATTTAATATTGATTGCTGTCAAAAACCAAGCTGGTATAATACCAACAATACTAATTAGAACATTAATTAAAATACTAAGTATCGCAGCATAGTCTTTGTATGTATTTAAAAAATGTTCAATTGCAGAAAGTGTCATAATTTTCCCCCATTTTTTTTAACCACTTAATTGTACAACATTTAGTATGATAAAAAAGCTAAGGTTCCAAAAATACATAAATCTTCCATAAATTAAAACCTATTTACTATTTTAGACATTGAAATTTTAAACATACTAACCAATTTAAATTTAATTTTTAAAACAAAAAAAGATGACTTCGAATGCACTCGAAATCATCTCTTTGATTATTTTTTATTCTTCTTCAGTTTGTCCTTGGAAGAATATAAATAAATATTTTACTAATTCTAAAACTGAAATTAAGGTTGCCGCTAAATAAGTAAGAGCAGCAGCTCCTAATACTTTATTTACACCTTTTCTGTCTGTATCATGGATGATACCACTTGCTAACATTAATTTCTTTGCTCGTGAACTAGCATTATACTCAACTGGTAAAGTGATCAGTTGAAATGCTACTGCTATAGAAAATAGTAAGATCCCTACTCCAATTAGAGAAAATGCTTGAAGTAAAAATCCTGCTAGTAGTAGTAATGGTGCTGCACCCGATGCAATGTTAACGATTGGGAAGATTCGATGACGAAGTGTTAAAAATCCATATGAAGTATCATGTTGTATAGCATGACCTACTTCGTGTGCTGCAACTGATACAGATGCAATTGATCTACCATAGTATACTTCCTCAGATAAGCGAACTGTTCTTGCCATCGGATCATAATGATCAGATAATCTCCCAGGCACTACTTCCACCAATACGTTAGGTAAATTATTATTGTTTAATATATGTCTTGCTACTTCAGCTCCGGTTAATCCTCCTGATGCTGGCACTTCAGCCCAGTGATTAAAACTAGATTTCACTTTAAATTGAGCCCAAATCGATAAACCGAAGGCAATAATAATAAGGAAATCCATAGGGTGAAAAAACATTTACATTCTCTCCTTTTAAAGAATAAATGACAATAACGTCTGAATTAATTCTGATGTTTGAGACGTTAATTGACGGATAATATTTAGTTTTTGTTCTTCTGTTAAATTTTCTAGTAAATATTTTAATTGTGACAATTCTGTCTTCAGCTGACTCATATGAATCGTTACTTCTTCAGTTAGTGGCAGGATACTCTGGTGATCCACCAAAGTTTTTTTCTTATCTAAAATCTCTTTTATATCTTGGAGTGGTAAGTGCATTGATTTGCATTGCTCAATAAATTTTAAAGTTTCTAAAGAAGCTTCATTATAAAAACGATGACCAGACTCTGAACGTTGTGGTTCAAGCAATCCAAGGTTTGTATAATAATCAATTGTTCGCTTAGACACTCCGACTTCTTTTGCTAGTTCTCCAATTTTATAGACAATCCCAATGTTTTCACCCTCCTTCTATTTGTATTATATTAGAATGCGATTAAAACGTACAGTAAAACGTTACGTTGTTCAAATTTGAATGTTAAAAAATAATAATATAACTTCATTTTAAGTACAGAATAGGAACATAATTTATGGGAAAAATAGGATAAAATTACCACGAGGAAAAGAGGAGCATTAAATGCTAGCTGACCGAAATTTGGATAAAAATGAAAAATCGCTTCGGGAATTGTTATTTAATAGTTCTGACTTTAAATCAAGTGATTTCGGAAACGGTGACCGACGTTATCGGTTATTTTATTTGGATACAATGATCGATGATAAATCGGTGCAAGAATTTATTATTCGACCTTTACTTAACAATACAAATGTCCGTGTACGTGAAGCCGTTAACATTTTAGATTACAGCGAAACCGAACTTCTTTCTGTTGCTTCGAATGCGCTCGTTGAAGGAAAAACAATCATCCAAATTGATGGCGAATCAAAACTTTATTTACTTCGAACCGAGCTAGTTAAAGAACGCTCAATAAACATTCCAATAAATGAACGGGCTTTACGTGGATCACATAAAGCATTCAATGAAAATCTGAATACGAATCTCAATATTATACGAAACCTTGTCGCTACTCCAGATCTTGTCGTTAAGTATTTTCAAGTTGGGCGTAGGTCGAACACAAAGGTTGCTATACTTTATTTGCAATCCCTTGCTAATGATGTTGTTATACAGGAATTCGAACGTAGAATTGCTAATATTGATATAGATTACATTGAAGCGCCAGGATTTTTCCAAGAACTAATTCAAGATAAAAAATTTTCCCTATTTCCAAAAATGCTCGTAACTGAAAGATCAGACCGAGTAAAATCTTACTTGATGGATGGAAAAATTGGTTTTTTAACCGATGGTGCTCCAGAATGTGCATTCGTTCCAATTTCGTTTTGGGCATTTTTTCAAAGTCCAGATGATTACCAAGTTAGCTGGTTATTCGGAAGTGTATTAAGATTTCTGCGAATTTTCTGTTTTATTATCACTATTAGTTTGCCTGGGATTTATGTTGCACTTGTGACTTTTGACCCAAGAATTCTCCCTTTGGAAATTGCACTAACCTTGCAAAGTTCTATGCAATATGTAGCTATGCCACCTGTATTAGAAGCAATCACAATGCTAACCATACTCGAGGTCTTAAAAGAGGCAACTGTTCGTTTACCAAGTCCAATTGGACAAACTATTGGTGTCGTCGGTGGTATCGTAATTGGAACTGTCGTTGTTCAATCCAATCTAATTTCGAATATGATGGTAATCATTGCAGCACTTACCGGTATGGCTTCATTTATTATTCCATCTTATGAAATGAGTAACATAGCTCGCTTATTAACTTTTCCTTTTATCATCATGTCATCACTTTTTGGTTTAATTGGTTTGGAAATTTCATATCTGTTGGTTTTAACACATTTAGCTCGGATGAATACATTTGGCATTCCGTATTTTTACAATTGGTTTAATAGCGACACGATTAAAGATACTATTTTCAGAGGACCAATCAGGAGTATGAAAAAACGTCCAATGGAAAGCTTAGCAAAAGATGAAATAAAAATAAGTAATCCAAAGGGGGAGAATGAGTGATTCAATTAAAGAAAATTTCTATTAATCAACTTATTTGCCTTGTTATTTTGAATCAAATCGGAGTCAGTATTTTATCTATCCCTCATGTAGAATCATTAATAGCGGGTTATGACTCATGGATGTCCGTCATTATTGGCGGTCTAATTGCTCAATTCGCTATCCTGATTGTCTACTTACTTGGAAAAACTTATCCTGATCGCTCGTTTCAACAGTATATACCCTCAATAATTGGAAAACCGTTAGGAACAATCATCAACTTACTATTTGCAGTATACAGTGCCGAGTCATGTTTAATGCTTATAGTTTCCTATACCGATGTCATAAATCGCTGGTTGTTATTTGAAACACCATGGTTTGTCCTTATTGGATTAATGGTCATTGTAACTGGCTACATTGCTTCCTCATCACTTCGGTCAATCGCAACCATTACACAGTCGTTAATGAGCATGTTTCTAATCGGTGTTATTATTATATTTGTTAGTGGTTTCGGTAAAGGGGATTTACGTCATTTTTTACCAATTGGTACACATGGCATTGGTCCTATAATTAAAGGAGCCATTCCTGCATTTTGGACGTATGCTGGATATGAGCTCCTTTTGATCGTATTTCCTTTTGTAAAATGTAAAAAAAAGAAGGATATTTTAATCGCTATGTCAGTAGCAAACGGTATAACGACTATCTTTTACACATTTATCTGTTTTATTGCAACATACAATTTTAGCGAAAATCAATTAAATCTAATTCCCGAACCGCTGGTCTTTATTCTTCGTAAATTCAGATGGCCAGTCGTTCAAAGCCTAGATATTTTATTTATCACAGTCTGGTTGTCTGTGACCTTAGTGACAGCATACATTTACTTATTTCTGTCTGCGCGTTATTTTGCTTTTCTTGGTAAAAAAGAAATCCAAAACCATCCACTTTTAGTATGGATGATAGCAATTGTTTGCTTTGTGGCAGGAGTTTCCTTCTCAAATCGACATTTCCTTTCAGGTTTTGCCCAGTATCACAATATTGCAACGGCACTTATGATTATTGGATTACCGACACTGTTTCTACTCATATCTTTTGTAAAAGAAAAGGTGGCAAGCAAATGAAAAAAGCCTTAATTTTACTACTTTTTTTGCCATTATTGACCGGTTGCTGGGATCGACTGGATTTGAAAAAGCTACAATTAGTAGATGTAAATGGTTTTGATTTGAATGAAAAAACCGGTGAAGTAGGAGCTTTTTTTCTCATTACGAAGCTTAAAAGCACTGGACAAGGTACTGGGGAGTCTGTTTCGGTTGTTAATGAGCTTAAAGGACCGTCATTAGCTGAAGCAATTGGTCAATGGGAATATACTAATAAGTCTCCTTTTATAGGAATTAGTACAAGAGTTTATTTAATCAGTAAAACTTTCGCTTTAGATGATTCTGTTTCAGAACTTGATTTCTTACTTGATGCGCCCTATTCATCTATAAACACTCCTTTGGTTATAATAGATGGAAATCTCTCAAAAGTATTTGAAACTGCTACAGATCCAAAAAAAGAGTTCTCGAAAGATCTGAATGACTTTATTCTCTCGATGGAGAAGAACAGAACAATTCCAACAGTCTCCATGATGAATTTTATTCAATCAAGGGATGATCCGTTATGTGATATAGCGCTACCTATGTTAAGTCCAAAAAATTCAGCGTTGGAATTAAGTGGTGCCTTATTATACCGTAATGGTGCGCCTACTGGAAAAACACTTGATCGAGATCAAGTAAAACTGATGATGTTATTGGAAGGTGGAAATACCGGAAGACAAAGATTTACTGGTAATTTGCATAGGTTTACCGGAAATTTATCAGCCAAAAATGGTGAAAAAACAGATCTCGAAACTGCGAATAAAAATAATTTTGGATTTACAGTCAAAAGAAACTTTTCAAAAATTATTGTTACAAATGAGAAAAATAAACTACCAAAAATCGAGGTAAATGTAAAGTTACTAGTTAGTGCTTTTGAACTTGGTAAAGAAACTCATAAGGAAAAGGCTGATTACGTTCATATGGAAAAAGTTCTCAGTAAACATTTTGAAAAAAACGCATTGGAAATAATTAAAACTATGCAATCCGCAAATTCAGATGTTCTAGGTATTGGTAATGAATTAAAAACATTTCATCCAAAAGTTTGGAAGTCTTTAAACTGGAGAAAAGATTATCCAAAAATGATGATTAAACCAAAGATTGATATTGATATACTTAATACTAATTCGTAGTTTTAAGCAAATTTCGCTGCAAAAATACTCCCCGCCATCTTTTGCGGGGCTCTTTATTTATTAGAAAGTAGAGACTTCACATAGACTATTCTTTATGTAATTCAGTCCCCTTCTTGGGTATCTGCTTTATTTATAATGTTGAAAACAAAACATACGTCTTATCGATAGAAGCAACAAATAATAAAATGAAAAAAGCCATGAACAAGTGCAATTGTTCATGGTTTTTCCACGTTTCTATATCAATAAAAAACTATTAATTAGTTATTCCTCCCAATAACGACGAGCACCAGAAAATTCTTCAATATAGCCAGGAGTGTTTAATGGGATGATTTCAACACTTCTAGCTGCATTAGGAGCCTGAATCATTAAACCATCACCGATATACATTGCAACGTGATGAACTGATCCAGTTCCATTGTTACTCGCAAAGAATAAAAGGTCACCAGGTTGAATCTCATCCTTTTTAACTTCTATACCGTTCTTAGATTGAGGGCCTGAATCACGTGGAATTGTTATACCATATGACTTAAATAAGCTATATGTAAATCCTGAGCAATCAAAACCAAATCCAGATACACCAGCCCATAAGTAGCGTAAACCTAAGAACTTCTTCGCCGTTTTAATTAAATTTTCTGGAGTTGCCTTAGGGAACTGATTTTCATTTTGATAGACTGCCACATCTTCTTTTTTAATAAATTTATTTCCATCATCTGGTGTTGCAACCATTACGACATCTCCAAAGTCTTTAATAACAGGTAATCGTGTATTAAAGCTAATCTCCATAAACTTATGATTTAAGGCTTTTCCATCATACAACCAAGCTGTTTGACTTGATACCATAATAAACGGTGTATCCTTATAATTCTCTAAACGATCGTCCGTTGTTAATTGTCTTTTCGGCATCCAACCAGGATAACCTAATGTATTACGTGGTGTAGGCTGACCATCTACAGCAACCTTCACCCAGTCTCCTGATTCCTCTAAAATGGTTACTTTTGTACCGTATACTGCTTGTGTTTCAAGATAACTTGTTAACCAGCGTCGAACTTCCGTATCTTCCATATTGGCTGACCATTGTCGCGGATCAACTGGATTGCTTAAAGATGGCGCATCAATATCTCTAACTTGGAATCTACCATTTGTTGTCCATTGAGTAGAAACGGACACATCGACGTAGGCTGTCTCACCTGGAGTAAGTACTTCATTTGTTTTTGCTAAAGATTGGCTTGCCATCGTAGAAAGTAAAGTACCTGCAACACATAAACTCAATATTAAATTTTTTGTCTTTTTCATCATAAAACTCCTCTCCCTATTTTAACGAAGACTTTTGGATAATCTTCGGTGAAGCCCTAAACCAGGTAAGGATGATAATTGAACTTCATCCCCAATAAACTCGATTCCATCAAAATTTTGATTCTTCAACCAAAGTGGTGCATCTAAATCTATTTTTTGTATATTTGGATGGGCGGTAGCTATATGTGCTGCCGCAAGTACTGAGACCGAAGTTTCCATCATACTTCCAATCATGCAAGGAATATTCGCTCTTTCAGCCATATCTGCAATTTGCAATGCTCTTCTAATTCCACCTGTCTTCATTAATTTAATATTTAGAAGATCAACTGCATCCTCTTTAATTAGTCGTAATGCGTCTTGCGGAGAAAAAAGACTTTCATCGGCCATGATTGGTGTATTGACATTTTGTTTAACATATTTCAGTCCATCAATATCACCTGCAGGGACTGGTTGCTCAATTAGCTCTATTTTCGCATTCAACTGCTCTAATTCTTTGATAATCGCAACGGCTTGTCTTGGAGTCCATCCTTGGTTGGCATCTACTCGGATCGTGACATCAATACCGACTTTTTCACGGATTGCCATAATTCGTTCAATATCCCTTGTCCAGTCTTTTCCGACTTTGATTTTCAAAATAGAAAAGCCGTCCTTGATTATTTGCACCGCATCATGACACATTTCATCCAATGTACCTACACTAACGGTCATATCGTTTTTTAATTGATTTGTCTTACCCCCAAGATATTGATAGAGTGGAAGATTAAGATGTTGGCATAATGCATCATACAGTGCAATTTCCATAGCTGCCTTCGCACTTGTATTTGCCACGCAAGAGCGTTCAATCAATAAAGAGAGTTCGTTAATATTTCGAATATCTCTTCCTAAGAGTAATGGTGTAAGGACCGACTTTAAAATCGCTTCAATACTTTCTTTTGATTCACCTGTAATAGCCAATGTAGGTGCTGCAGCACCTACTCCGACAATCCCATCCTCTAGCTGGACATATACAAAAATGTTCTCTATTTCGGTAGCTGTCCTAAGAGCTGTTTTAAATGGCTTTTTTAAAGGGAAAACTTCTGTTTGCACTTGTATCGATTGAATAATCATCGTTTTTGTCCTTTCCTATTAAATTGAAGTTAGTTCCAAGACCTCTAATTGACTAAAAAATCTTGTAATAAATAAAAAATCCAGCTATTAGAAAGGAACTTTCCCTACTAATAGCTGGATTTCATCTACGAAAATAGATAAAGCAGCGTTTAAGATTCAATTATTTGTGTGTATTTTATATGCGCATTTTTAAAGGCTACTGCCAGAGCTTTCTGAGAAGAACCAAAATAACGTGTATTAATTTCTTGTATTACCCCATCCACGTCTGACATTGATTGTCCAACGAATAAGTGCTTTACAAAGGATGAAGTTAAAGAAATTGTAGCTGAACAATCTGCGTCAATAATTAAATGACTTGTCCGATCGACTACCAAACCAATAAAAAATGCATTATATTTCTGCATAATCGGATTATTGGATGAAGTCTTTGCATCCCCAATAATGTAAATAGTGTCTTTATTGTACAATTTATTTCCTCCCGCAAAACAGGTATTCCGTGCAAAACTCCAACCGATGAGGAAAGAATTGGCAACGGCATATATATTCGCTTACAGTTAATATTAATATACGAAACTATTTTTGACAATATATTATGAATATTCAGTTTTAAGAAAAGTACTTGTGAACTATATTGAGACCCTTACTTTTTTACTAGAAATAGGTTTTCATTTGGCTTTTTCTTAAATTATGTTAAGGGTAGTAACGACTATCCCAAAATTATTGAATACCCAAAGCACTTTTCACACTATCTAAAGTAGCTGATTTAAGTTACTTTAAAGGTTTCGGGGCATTCTCTACATCTTTATTCTGTTTTAAATAATCTAAAAAAATCTCATTCTAATAGATCAGAATGAGATTTTTTAATTCGTCGCTTGATATGTTAATTTACTTTTTGAATTCTTCCTTCCACTTCATAAACGAAAGGTCTTGGAAGTGATTTAACGTAGTCTACAGTCGCTTGTAAATCTTCTGGTCCTACTTCTAAATCAGTAGAACGTTCGCCAATACCATATTTTATATTTCCGTACATATAGTTGTTTACTACAACTGAATATTCTTTGTTCGGATCAATTTTACTACCGTTTGGTAAAAAGATGTCTACTACCTTTTTAGTCGATGAATCCCAAGTATATTTAAATCCAGCGATGTGGAAATCTAAGCCCTTATCGGTAATTTGATTATTTAATACTGTTTCAATATCTTGACCGCTAAGCATTACTTTATTTAATACATTTCCAAAAGGTTGGATTGCGAATAAATCACCAAACGTAACTTGACCAGCGTTAAGTTGTGCTCTAACTCCTCCACCGTTCATCATTGCGAAGTCAGCATTCATTGATGCTTTCATCCCATCTGCAATTAAGTTACCTAGTGCAAAATCGCCATAAGTATCAGAAGATGGATATCCTTTTGGTAAATTTTGCATTGAGTCACCAACAATCTCTGCTTTAATTGGCATAATTAAATCTTCATATTTTTTCATGATCGCTGAAACTGTCGGGTCTGGTGTATAGTCCTTTTGATAAACTGTTACTACTTCTGCTTGCTTCTTAACAATATCACCTGTTACTGCATCTAATTCTAAATCTACATCAGAAAATGCAGAACCATATGAATAAGCTTGGACGATTAATTTATTATCAACTACTTTATTATTAAATACATGATTATGAGCAGCAAAAATAACATCTACTTCATCATCAACTTTTTCTGCAATATCAGTTGCATCATATAAGTCTGCTTTACCTGTTTGAAATGTAGGATTATGTGCTAGTACGACAATAGCTTTGATGCCTTGTTTTTTTAGAATTTCCGTATAATGGTTAATTGCTTCAATTTCATCACGAATTTCAAGCGTTTCATTTCCTTTTCGAACAATCATATTAGGAGTTTCTTGTGTTACTACTCCGATGAAACCAATCTTTTTACCGCCCACTTCTTTAATTGTGTATGGTTGAGTAATTAATTCTCCTGTTGCAGAATCATATGCATTGGCAGCAATAACTGGAAAGTTCATTCCGTCATACCCTTTTGTACCTTTAGGATGTTCTCCACCATTAATCATACGCTTTAATTCAGCTATACCTTCATCAAACTCGTGATTTCCTACTGTTCCTACATCAAAACCCATTGCTTCCATCACTTCAACTGTTGGTTCATCTTGGAATAATGCTGAGATTAGTGGACTACCGCCAATCATGTCCCCCGCATGAACAAGTAATGTATTTGGATTTTCTGCTTCACGTTGTTTCATTGCTGCAGCTGTGTATTCCATACTTCCAGCTAATAATTCTTGGCCATTAACAGTAACTTTTGTATCCGTATCAAGCTGACCATGTAGATCATTTAAGCCTAATAATTGAACTTTAATATTCTCTTTAGGAGCAGTACCTAAATCTAATTTAAAAATTCCAAAGCCTGCATTATCCGTTTTATTTGTAAACGCAATATTACTATTAGGCTTTATAAATTCTTCCGCTCTTGGTGAAGACGTAAATGTTACATTTACTTTCCCACTAATTGGTGCAATCGACCAGTTATGATCTGCAGTTGGTGTAATTGTTTTCGATTCAGAAATGTAATCCATTAAGATTTGGCGATTTTCATCGGCAGAATCTACAACAAGCTCGCTTCCTTTAACACCTGGGAAATTACCACCGCCACCAGCACGATAGTTATTTGTTACAACGATGAATTCTTGATTTAGATCAATTGGTTGTCCATTATAAGTTAAATTTAATACTCGACTTGAATTACTATTTACAAGATTACCGTTTATATCATATTTTGCTGGTTTTGTTACGTCAATTTGATAGTTAACACCATCAATTACATCAAAGTTATACACAGGAAAAGCTGGATTTAATAAAGCTTGTTCTTCTTTTTTATTAGGATCAATTTGATTGTATTTACCTGCCGTCATTTCAATCCATTCTTTAACAACAGAACCTTTTACTTTAATTGCTTTTAACGTATTATCATAAAGATAAAGATCGCCTGCACTTCTTATAGTAAGATCGCCTTTTTTAATCTCAGTATATTCAGCTACACCATTACGACCAGCTTTGAATGGAGCTCCTACTGATAAAATTGGTAATTCTTTATATTCTGGTTTCTTTTCAGCAATATATTTTTCTACAAACCATTTTTGTGCATTTGTAACAACTTGAATCGATGGATCATCTTGTATTAATGAAAAATAACTATGAATATCATCAGTAGTTGTTCCAATTGGTGTATTTACATATTTAACAGTTTCGTCATGATTTGGTTTGACAGCATTTACGATATCTTGATCCGGAACTACAGTACTTTCTGTAACTGTTTTACCAGTAGTTGGATCCTTCACATCAGCCCAAATTTCTCTAGTTGAAGACTTGGAATTTACTACTGACCATTTTCCTTTTTCTTTTTTAAGTGTTAGATCAATTAATCCTAATGAACCACCACCATATCCCGCTTGAACTGCAGGTACACCATTAATTGTTCCTTTCGAATTATCAACACCTGGTAATGGCTTTTTATCTACCCCTAAAAATAATGCATCAAGTGTAGCTTCTGATTTTGCTGGAAATACCTTATGTGTATGTGAAAACGTAATTGCATCAATACCAGCTACTTCACTTAATGAATAAATTACATCTTCTGTATTTTCTTTATTCGAGTTAAATCCTGAATGAGTCATTGCAACAATTACATCTGCACCGTTTTTTCTCATTTCAGGAATGAATTTTTTAGCTGTTTCTACTATATTTTTAGTGATAACTTTTCCTTCAAGATTTGCCTTGTCCCACTCATTAATTTGCGGAGGTACAAACCCAATAAAGCCGATATTAATTTCTTGCTTCTTCCCTTGTACATCAATCACTTTTTTCTTAATAATTTTATATGGATTAAATTTGTTCTTATCATTATTAGGATTTTTATCGTGATCATCTACGTAAACGTTTGCATTAATGTACGGAAAATCAGCATCATTATATGCTTCGTTTAAAAAGTCTAACCCATAGTTAAATTCATGATTACCTAAAGTTGCAATATCATAACCCATTATGTTCATTGCTTTAAATACAGGATGAACTTCTCCTTTTTTTAATGGGTCAATTTTTGCTTCATAAGTTCCGAGTGGTGTACCTTGTATTAAATCTCCATTATCGACTAAAACATTATTTTGAACTTCTTTTCGAGCTTCCTTTACTAAAGTAGCAGTCTTAGCTAATCCAACTTTTTCATATGCTGCATCCTTGTAGTAATCATAGTTTAGTAAATTTGTATGGATATCTGTCGTTTCCATAATTCGGAAATTTACTAAATCCTTCTCATCTTTATTCTTATTCGACGCAAGTACGTTTACAGGCACATTCTCTTTTGGTGCTGCATAGGCCTGCGTACTCACAACTGACATACCTATTAAAGATAATGCCAATGAAAATGACAACGCTTTCGAAATTGTACGATTCTTTCTCCCCATTAAAATTCCCCTTATATCTTTTATTAGGATATGATTAAAAATCAGACCCAAAGACTATTATAAAATTAAAATAGGTTAAAATATATTTAATTATACTTAAACTAAGTTAACTATTTCTTAATGAACATATAAATGAATTTAGATCATTTAGCCTATATTGTTGATGTTTAGAAAACTAAATCACTATCAATGACGGCGAAGAATTTACATATTTCTGTTTCGGCAATCTCACAGGACATCAATAAATATGTGATCAATCACAAATAGACAATTAGAAATGAACTTCCGCTTGCATCTTGGTAAAAATTACAATTAGAATGAAATTTAAAAATGCTAATCTATAAGGTAGCAGTTACCTTTTAGATTAGCTTTTTTTATAGAATCTATTAATTTTTCCACTTTAATCTTAAAATTATACAAATTACACATTTCAAATCTTAATGGTGATCACAAGCCACTCCACAAGAGCAACGGTTTTTCCAAAATAACAGATGAAATTAACTTACTCTTAACAGGTTCATGAGTAAGAAAAATAGCAAGATGTTAAAATAACTTACTCATAACAGGCTTTTGGTAGAAAACATCCACAGCTATCTTTACTTAAGAGACTAATTGACACTCATTTTTCTACAGACAAAAAAAGAACCTAATCTTTTTTTATTAGGTTCTTTTTTAATCTATGTCAGCTATACATGAACTTCAGAAGAAGCAATTCCTATTTCAAGAGCAGATGTTAATCCTTCATAAGTAGCTTCTTCAATTGTACGAGGTGCCAAACAATCCCCGATTTGTCGAACAACTGGTGCCATGCCTTTCACTTGTTCATAAAGCTCAAAATTAGGTACTCGTCCCATCGCAAGTACAATTGTATCCCAGTCGTTAATCAATTCAGTCTCATGAGTAAAAAGATTTCTCAATTTGACCTGATTATTATCAATACCACCAAAATCAAAATGCGGGCGAACATCCACCTTTAATTGATAGAGTCTTTTTAGATATTCATTTACTAGATATGAATGTAGTTCTTTTCCAATATGAACCTTCGCGGAAAACAAGGAAACATCGTGATTTTTCTCCTTCAAATGTATAGCTGCCTCTATTCCTGGCCAATCGCCAATTAAATCAAATACCAATACACGCTTTCCAATTTGGATAGAGTTTACGCCAAAAAGGTCATCAACTGTTATGATTCTCGGATCACCGATGCCCTCTACATGTGGAAAGTATGGTCTGGATCCAACTGCACAAATAATGACATCCGGTTTTATTTCTGCTATTTTCTCAAGAGTAATTTTCTTTCCAAGTTGGACATTTATCTTACTTTTTGATAGCTTTCTTGTATAATTGTCTAACATCGTTTCAGCTACTTCATGTCGCATAGGAGCCTTTCTCATTTTTCTTAACAATCCGCCAATCTCATCACTTTGTTCAGCTAAAATTACTTCATGTCCTTCACTATCAGCAGTTAATGCAGCATGTAATCCAGCTGGACCTGCACCAATGACAAGTACTTTTTGTTTTACTTTTACACTTTGGACAAGCGGTAATAATTCTTTTTCTTTACCAGCCATCGGATTTTGAACACATCCAATTGGAAGTCCTTTAGAGTAGTGACCTATACAGGCTTGTATACATCCTAAACATGCATCAATTGATTGTAGGTCCCCTCTCATTGCTTTATTCGGTAATTCAGGATCAACGATTAAAGCTCGTGTCATACCAACAACATCCGCTTTTCCAGAACCAACGATTCGATCTGCTTCCATTGGGTCTATGATCCGCGAGCCAACAAAAACTGGAACTGCACCTGCCATCCGAATTTTAAATGAATGTGGAGAATTATAGGAATGTTTAATTGGAGAAGGTGGAACTATATGAGTCGATCCTGCATATGTACTTGAATCACCGGATGTTACATTTATAAAATCTACTCTAACATTTTCAACTAAATGCTCGACGATTTTTACCGCATCTGTTACATTCGTTCCATCCATTGTCATTTCATCTGCACTCATTCGAATTCCTACGGTAAAATCTTCCCCCACTTTTCCCCAGATTCGTTGTACTATTTCTACTATAAAACGCATTCGGTTCTCAAAGGTACCACCGTATTCATCTGTGCGATGGTTCGTATGGCTAGACCAAAATTGAGCTGGTAAATAACCATGGGAGCAGCAAACTTCTACTCCGTCGAGTCCAGCATTTTTAGCTAATAAAGCTGAATAAGCATATCCCTCTATGACATCTTTAATTTCATCAATGTTCATCGGTCTAGGCATTATTCCGAATCGAAAACTTGGTTCAGAAGAAGGTGCCCAAGCAGCATTACGATAATCGCTAGATACGACCTCTCTACCCCCGTGAAATAATTGACTAAAAACTTTCGTGCCATATTGATGAAGTTTTTTTGCAATTTCTGCATATGCTGGTACCACTTTTTCATCAAACCCTGCGATCGTATGTGAGGTTAGCATACCAGATGAGTGAACTGCAGCCGCTTCAAGAATAATAAGTCCAGCGCCACCCTTCGCACGTGCAACATGATAGGCAGTCATTTCAGGAGTAGGAATGCCATTTTCTACATAATTTGTTTGATGTGCTGTCGATAAAATTCTATTTTTAAGTTCAGTATTTCCAATCGTCACTTTTGAGAATAGGTGTTTAAAGTCAGTCATAATTGAACCACTTCCTTTCTCCTAAAATAAATAATTTGTTTTTCACTTTTATACATTTTCTCGGAAGTTAGTAAGCATCCGATCGTTCTTTTCTATAATAATATTAGGTTTTCTTGTAACTCTACTTACTACTAGCGTTACAGTAAAATTAATAACCATTACAACTAAACCAACATCAATATCTTGGATGACATGAGGAAACGATGGAAATAGAGTTGCTAACGTTGTACCAGTGGTTGTGGAATAAGTAACAGCTGCAACACCAATGATGATTCCGGCAGACGCTCCTTGAACTGTTACTGGATTCTTTTTCCAAAGACTAAAAAACAGTGCTGGGAACAATTGTGCCATAAAGCTGTACGCCATAATATACAGTGTCATAATTGTATCGCCACCATTTAAAGTAAAATAAAGTGTCACTAGTGCAATGATCGGAACTAGAACCCGGGTTAGTTTTATAAGCTGATCATCTGTGGTATTTGGCTTCATAACCTTGTAAACATTCTTAGTTAAGATTGTAGTTGCAGATGTTAAAACCAATGAACTTGGTATAAGTGCAGCTAAAGCACCCGCGGCACCAATGATTCCTACAAACCATGGATCAAATGAAATTTTTGCGAGTTTAAATAAAGCTAAATCCACATCTCCACCTTTTAAAGTAGGAGCTTTTAAAATAGCAGCGAATCCTACAAATAAAGAAAAGACTATAATAATTTGATAGATTGGCATAAATGCAGCATTTTGGCGAAGAGCTTTTGCACTCTTTGAAGAGAAAACCCCCATAAGCATATGAGGAAACATATAGAAGGAGAGTGCTAACATGATACTAGTTGTAATAAACCAAGAAACACTTAAACCTTTATCTGGAAACATCAATAAATCAGGTTTAGCAGTTTGGATTGCCTCAAACATCGGCTGAAAACCACCATAATAATGTACAGGAAAATAGATTCCTAAGAAGATTACAACAAATAAAATCAAAAAGTCTTTAATAACAGCCGTCCAAGCAGAACCATGAATGCCTGAAATCGTTACATAAATTGTTATCGTAAAAACGGCAATCGTAATAGCAATACTCTGAGGGATTTTCCCATAAGAAGCCTCAGAAACAATAATACCTAAACCTTTTAACTGCATCGTTAAATATGGAATAATTGAAATGATGCTAATAGCTGAAACAAGTACGCCAAGTGCTGTGCTATTATACTTTTTCGTATAAAAATCAGCCTGTGACACAACGTTATTTTCTTTTGCATACTTCCAAACAGGAGGTAACAACCAATAAGCTATAATAAAATAGAATGCATTAAATGCATATACTGCCGGCATTCCAAAAGAGTAGGCACTTCCCGATGCCCCCATAAAAGTAAATGTCGTAAACATTTCTCCTGCTAGCAATAGAAAAACAAAAAGAGAACCAAAACCTCGTCCACCAATTGCCCACTGCTCAAAAGTCATCTCTTTCCCTTTACGTGCTTGTAAGCCTAACCAAATTGATAAAGCTAGAAAGCCAAGAATTACGATTAAGGCTGAATTCACTATTGATCGCCCCCTTTATTAGCGGGATCAAGTTTATTCACAATTAATAAAAATATAGCTGTAAGAAAAACCCATAATATCGTCCAAAATAATACAAATGGCATTCCAAGTACAAATGGCTCAACCTTATTAATAACTGAGAGTGAACCAATAGCTGGGATCGCACTTAATCCATACAGTAATTTTTTCATTTGATTCCCTCCTTATTTTGTCCGACTAGATAAATCATAAAATTAAAACGTTTTCAAAATAGAAAATAAAAAAGAAAAGCTAAGTATTTACTATCTAATTTTTTGATTATGAATTCAAATACTTAGCTTATTAACTCATAGTCTTTTTCTACCATTCTCAATTAACTAGATTATAAGTCGATCACTTCCTTAATCATTTCGTGGAAGTGTTGCATTGCGTTCTCAGTTGGAGAAAAAATACCATTTTCAAATGCTTTTGAATGTAAACCAGATTGCAATAATTCCACTAAATCAAAATCCTCTTCTCGCACTTGATCAACAAATTTAATCATTTCCTCTTCTTCTTTCGAGATTTCTTCATTAAAAAAGAAATAACGATAGACTGCTAGTGTTTGGTTTGCATCAATCGGAATCAGTTGTGTTGTCGTCATATTTCCGCCCCCAGGAAATACACTCATCATCATATTTGGCCAAATCCAGTAGAAACGTGTTAAGCTATCATCTTGATTTTTAACATTTGAACACTGGTAAGAGAATTTATCACAAGGAACAATACTGTAATTCGATAAATCAAATGTTTTCGAGAATGATGGATGCGCAACTGGACAATGATCGCACTCTAAGAAATTATCAACTACAGCTTTCCAATTTGCTTTAATTAAACGACGGTTTTCTTTTACTAATTGTAATGAATCAAGGAAAGAATAACGGTTTAATTCGTTTAACAACTCCCCATATTCAACAGAAAAAGCCGTAGCTTCTCGATCCAAGTTTACAAAAATCATAGAGCGCTGTATTTCTAATTGGACCGACTTTAAGCAGTTATATTCTCCTAAATCAATATTTTTAAAGTTTGGTGCTCGATTTACATGTCCATCCAAATTAAAAGTCCAACCATGATAAATACATTGTAAGATTTTTTTATTTCCTGTTTCACTTTGCTCCACTTTTGTACCACGATGAGGGCAAATATTATAAAACGCGCGGATTTTACCATCATTAGCATGCGTAACTAAAATAGACTCACCAGCAACTTCAAAAGTGAAAAAGTCACCGACTTTTTTAACCTGACTAGTATGACCTACGAAAATCCAATTTTTACTAAAAATCTTTTTTCTTTCTGTATCGAATATCTCTTGGCTGACATATGTTTTATACGGCAATGAAGTTTGTAAAGGTTGTGCTGTTTCCTTTGTAGACATAATAATGATTCCTCCTTTTATTTGGATTTCATTTAAAACGAAATTCCATCCTTTATTTATTAACTTATGCAAGATTTATGCCAATTTTAGATTTCGCTTTACCGTAAGGAGATAACACTTTTTATCTATTTCCAAATCAAAGTAATTGTCTTATAATTTACTCAATTCAGTCAATTTTAACTCAACTTACTATTTTGCGAGATTAAAAATGTTTTAAGAGGAGGTTATGTTTTGCCAAATACAACAAATGACAAACTAAAACTTGAGTTCAGTAATGAAATCCTACAAAAAATATTGGACAATTCTCCTAATGAATTTTATGTACTTGATAAAGATGCCCGTATCGTGTATATAAACAAGGCTTGTGAAAGACATTATGGTATCAAACTCAAAGATGTCGTAGGAAAATTAAACGATGAATTAATTTCAAAAGAATATTGGAAGCCTCTTATTCTTCCACGTTTATTTAAAGAAAAGAAAACGGTCATCATGAAACAAGTAAGTTATGTTGGGAAGGAAATCATCACAACAGCCATTCCTTTATTAAATGATCAGCAGGAAATTGAGCTGATCATCACCACTTCACAAGATGCAAGCTATAAAGACTTATACATACCCGATGAGCAAGAAATAAATGAAGCGGATCAAGCTGCAATTTATAAAAATAATATCATTACAAATAACAAGGAAATGAGTAATATTGTTAAGATTTGTGAAAAGGTTGCTAAAGTAGATGCAACGGTATTAATTCAAGGAGAATCCGGCACAGGAAAAGGAGTAATTGCAAAATATATCCATCAGAAAAGCAGCCGAAATAAAGCTCCTTTTTTATCTTTAAACTGTGCAACGATTCCGGAAGAACTACTAGAATCAGAACTTTTCGGATACAAAGATGGAGCATTTACTGGAGCAACAAAAGGTGGCAAACAAGGACTTTTAGAGCTTGCAGACGGAGGAACGGTATTTTTAGATGAGATTGGAGATATATCACCTAAGGTTCAAGCAAAACTTCTAAAAGTTATTCAAGAATTTGAATTTATGCCTGTTGGAGGCAAACAACCAAAAAAAGTAAATATCCGTATCCTTTCCGCTACTAATCGAAACCTATATGAAATGGTACAGAATAAGGAATTTAGAGAAGACTTATATTACCGCCTACATGTAGTTAATTTAAAAATACCACCACTACGAGAAAGAAAAGAAGATATCATTCCACTAACCTACCATTTTCTTTCTGAGTTTAATAGAAAACACCAAATGAATACGATCATATCTGAAGAAGCTTTGAATACTTTTTATAACTATTCATGGCCTGGGAATATTCGACAGTTAGAAAATATGCTTGAAAGCCTCGTCGTAACAAGTGATGGCATAATAAAAATACAAGACTTGACTGATTTATTAATTGAAAATAAAAAAGAGAGTCCGATCAATGAAGAAATAAGTGATTGCTCGCTTCTAGCTTCACTTGAAGAAGTAGAGAAAAACATAGTAATAAATTCCTATACAAAATTTAGAAATACAAGAAAAGTAGCAGATGATTTAGAAATCAGCCAGTCAAAAGCGGCTAGACTAGTTCGTAAGTATTGTAGTGAATTAGACTTCTATAAGTAAACAATAAGAAGGGGGTTTCCACGAAGTCTAACTTTTAGGGGAATCCTCTTTTTTATAATGACAAATTAAGTCTGAGCTACAAATACGTCTTATAGAAACGCAATTAAGGAGGCCAACTGTGCAAATAAATGATGAAAAATCGCAATTGAACAGTATACTGCAAATAAAATTTGAAAATCGCAATTAAAATGGCCAAAACTGCAATTAAATTCCAAAGAATCGCAATTAAAATTAAAAATTACCCATACCAGTTAAGGTATTTCGACCTAAATTTTGTACAATAGTAGATCCTTTCAAATAGAAAACATGCGAATAGGCCCTAATTCTTACTAAAACGAATTAAATTTGATAAAAATTCGCTAATTTTTTATGGAAATAATTGATCATCTAATTGCTGTTGAGATCCCTCCAAATCAACTAATGCTCCTGAAGAATTCGTATATTATTTTTACAAAATACAAAAAAAGGCGCCCATACGTCAGTTACCCTGACATATAAGGCTGCCCCTTTTATTTTCAAACCGATAAGATTACATTTGATCCATATAAACTGTTTTAACTTGTGTATAAAAGTCTATTGCCGTCTTTCCTTGTTCGCGGGATCCAGTGCTTGAATTTTTGCAGCCGCCAAAAGGTACTTGTGGCTCTGATCCTGCTGTTTCATTGTTTACATGTACTAGACCAACTTCAATGTCTTCAACAAAACGCTGTGCGATTGTAAAATTGTTAGTACAAATTGCTGCACTTAACCCATATTCAGTATCATTAGCCATCGCTACTGCTTCCTCATAGTTTTTCACTTTAAAAAGCGCTATTACAGGTCCGAATATTTCTTCTCGCGCAATACGAGCATCCGGGGAGACATTTTCAAAGATTGTAGGTTGTACATAGAAACCATTTTTTAGTTCTTCATCGGCAGGAACTTCTCCACCGTATAATAGAGTTGCCTCGTCCTTTCCAGCTTCAATCATGGCAAGTACACCGTCGAGTTGTGATTGAGAAACAGCTGGACCAACAAATGTATCGTCATGAAGTGGATTTCCGACTTTTAGTGTTTTTGTCCGTTCTACGAGTCGGTCACGAAATGCTTCATAAATCGATTCTTCCACAATTACCCTACTCGTTGCTGTACACTTTTGACCAGTAGATCTGAAAGCACCGCTCACGGCAATTTCAATTGCTTTTTCTATATCTGCATCAGCAAGTACGATGAGTGGATTCTTCCCACCTAATTCCATTTGTACTTTCTTACCTTTTGCTGTCGCCTTCTGCTGAATCTGATTTCCAACCTGATTAGATCCTGTAAATGAAATAGCTTTAATATAAGGATGTTCCACTAATTCTGTTCCAACAACAGATCCTCTACCAAATACACAGTTTACAACCCCTGCTGGAATACCAGCCTCATCAAGCGCTTTTATAACATGATAAACACATTTTGGCGTCAGATCCGCTGGTTTAATCACTACCGTATTTCCGTAAACAAGTGCAGGAGCCAGTTTCCATACAGGAATTGCAATTGGAAAATTCCAAGGCGTAATTAATCCAATTGGCCCGATTGGCGTTCGAGTTGTATATAAGAATGTATTTGTATTACCAGAAGGAATTACTTCTCCAACTGGCTGTCTCGCCTCTCCAGCAAAATATTCAAGGATGCTAATCGCACGCTGTGTTTCTCCAATCCCCTCAGCAAGTGTTTTCCCTTCTTCTAGTGTTAAATCACGTCCTACTTCATGGACTTTTGCTTTTAATAAATCCGCTGCTTTTTGAAGGTATGAAGCTCGTTGTTGGTATGAAAGCTTCTTCCATGATAAAAAGGCCGTTTTCGCTGCAAGAATGGCTTGTCGTGCATCCTCTTCTGTACTTGAAGGAAATTCTCCTAATGACTCTCCATTATGTGGACTGTAATTTTCCCGATATTCACCTAATGTAGGTTGTTTCCATTGTCCATTAATATAATTTGCATAACGCATATCGTTTCCCCCAATTAGATTTTTTTCACTAATTAAATAAAGAGATTATTATTTGCTATAAAGTAAATTCATTTTAGACTTATCTTGACTAGCAGATAAAATACTCGGATTTGTTACAACTTCGATCACAGCAGGACGACCTGATGATAATGCTCTCTTAAGTGCCGGAGCAAAATCAGTATTTTTTTCGACCTTCTGACCGTATGCACCAAATAAGCTCGCTAGCTCAGCAAAGTTTGGATTAGACAGCTCCGTACCGATTACTCGATCTGGAAAATGCTTTTCTTGATGTGTTCGAATTGTTCCATACATATTGTTGTTTACTACAATTGAAATGATAGGAATGTTGTATCGTACGGCTGTTTCGATTTCCTGAAGTGTCATCATAAAGCCCCCATCACCTGAGAAGGAAACAACTGTTTTATGTGGCTGAGCGAGCCTTGCACCAATAGCAGCTGGCAGCCCATACCCCATCGCTCCAGATGTTGGTCCGACATATGTATTTTCATGCTCAAAGCGATAATATCGAGAAAGCCAGCCAAAGAAGTTCCCTGCATCATTCGTAATAATCGTATCTTTTGGTAGATGCGATACGATATCATACATAAAACCATCCATGTCTACAAATTCATCCGTGTAATCTTCCTTCACCTTTGAAAAGCTCATGTATTCGTTATGAAGTTTTTCTACACGTAGTTCATTTGAATTTAATGGTGTAGATAAAGCAATTGATAATGCTTCCGCTAAAAAGGATTTCACATCAGCTGTAACTGCCAAAGAAGGCGCATAAACTTTTCCGAATACTTCCTCTGAAATATCAATGTGAATTAGTTTACCTTTTCCTGAAAGCAATGAATAATCTTGCGTTCCTACTTGGGAAAATCTTGTACCTAGTGCGATCACTAAGTCTGCATTGTCTATCGCTTCAAGTAAATGCTTTGGTGTTCCAAAGCCAAGCCAGCCTGCATAACAAGGATGTGAATTTGGAAACGCATCGAAACGACGGAATGCAGTAACGACAGGTATTTGAACTGTTTCAGCAAATTTAACTAATAAAGGAACAGCTTGTGATCGAATGACTCCCCCACCAGCTATAAGAATCGGCCGTTTTGCATTTTGAATCATTTCTACTACTTGCTGAACGCTCTCTTTATGTGGACGAGCCGGCTGAGTCTGATAGACCGGGATGTCTACCATTTCGGCTGTATCTTCTAGCATGTCATGAGGTAATGCAACTAACACAGGACCAGGACGGCCTGATCGGGCAATATGAAATGCACGATGTAAAAGCTCTGGAATTCGTTCTACCCGGTCAATCTCCACTGTCCATTTGCACAAATGACTAAACATCCCAACAAGATTGACCTCTTGAAATGCTTCCTTTTCTTTAAAAGGACGCTCCACTTGTCCAATAAGTGCTACTAGTGGGGTGGAATCTTGGCTGGCAGTATGAATGCCAATCGCCAAGTTTGAAGCTCCAACACCACGAGTTGCCATACATACACCTACTTCACCCGATGCTTTTGCATACCCTTCCGCCATAAATGAAGCTCCACCTTCATGTCGGGCTGAAATCAAGCTAATTTCTGGATGTTCATATAACGCATCCATAACACCTAGATAACTCTCACCGGGTACACAAAAAACTTTATTTACCCCTTCTTTTGCCATAACATTAACTACTGCTTTTCCACCGCTAATTTTCATTACGAAACACTCCCTTCTCCTAAGCAATTACATCGAAACACTAACTAGCAATCTATTTTCTACCCAATTTTTTTATTAAGATTTAACAGTTTCTACGTTAACCTCTTCGAACGGCCAAGCTGGAAGCATTTTTCTTAAAACTTTATCTTCCCTATAACCTAGGTCATATTCAGCCTGCATAATTGTATGAACCTCTCTCGTTCCTTCATAAATGACTGGTGCTTTTGAGTTTCTTAAATAACGCTCTACTGGGAACTCATTTGAAAATCCATATGCACCATGAATTTGTACAGCATCATTAGCTGCCTCGTTTGCTGCATTACAAGAAATCCATTTTGCTAATGACGTTTCTCTAGTGTTACGTTTTCCACTATTTTTTAACCATCCAGCTTTATAGACTAGTAGACGGGAGATTTCAAGATTTGAAGACATTTTAGCGATCATTTGCTGTACTAATTGATGTTTTCCGATTTCTTTACCAAATGTTTTTCGCTCATGACAATATTTTACGCTTGCTTCAAGTGATGCCTGAATTAATCCACAAGCACCAGCTGCAACTGTAAATCGTCCATTATCAAGCGCAGACATCGCAATTTTAAAACCTTCACCTTCAAAGCCTAATAAGTTTTCTGCTGGTACTCTTACATCATCTAAAAATACTTCACCAGTGTTTCCAGCTCTAATTCCCATTTTTCCTTTAATTGCTTTTGTAGAAACTCCTTCAAAAGTACGATCTACGATAAAGCAAGAAATTCCGTGGTGTTTTAAGTCATGATTTGTTTTTGCAAAAATTAAGAAATGATCAGCGACATCACATAGAGAAATCCACGTTTTTGAACCGTTTAAGATATAACTATCACCATCTTTTACAGCTGTTGTCGCCATTGCAACTACATCAGATCCTGCATTAGGCTCAGTTAACCCGAATGCACCAATTTTCTTCCCTCGCGCTTGAGGAACAAGATACTTTTTCTTTTGTTCTTCAGTTCCCCATTGTAGTAATGTCATACTATTTAATCCCGTATGTACTGAAACAGCCGTACGGAAAGCTGTATCTCCGCGCTCTAGTTCCTCACACACGATTGCTAAAGTATTATAGTCCATTCCAACTCCACCATATTGTTCCGGAATACATACACCCATTAGTTCCAACTCAGAAAGTCGTTTTAGAATATTTACTTCAAAATGTCCTTTTTCATCCCATTCCTTAATAAATGGAATAATTTCACGATCTACAAATGATCTAACTACCTTTCTTACACTTTTTTGCTCTTCTGTTAATGAAAAATTCATTTTAATTCCTCCTCAAATTGTATTATTTCGTCTCATTTCTTCTATTTCTAATTGAGAATAACCAAGTTTGCTCATTACTTCCTCAGTATGTTCTCCATGTAATGGAGGATGTCTTACTACTTCAACTGGTGTTTTTGATAATTTTAATGGTGAACCAACTAACTTTAGATCATTTATAAATGGATGATTTACTTCTAGAACCATATCCCTTGATTTAGCTTGTTCAGACTGCAAGGCTTCACTTACGTTATAAATCGGTCCATTTGGAATACCAATTTTATCTAAGAGAACTTTCCACTCATTTTTACTTTTTGTTTTTATTTTATTTGAGATTATTTCCTCAATTTCTTTTCTATACTGCAATCGACCAGCATTTGTTCTATATAATTCATCTAATAAAATCGGTTCTTCAATAAGTAACGCAAATCGATTAAACTGATGATCATTACCAACGGCGATCACCATCTCACCATCACTAGCTGAAAAAACTTGATACGGAACAATATTAGGGTGATAATTTCCTAATCGCTCCGGAATAACACCACTACATAAATAATTGCTAGCCACATTTACTAAAGCAGCTAATTGAGAGTCAAATAGCGAGATGTCAATTTCTTGTCCTTCCCCTGTACGATTTCGATGCTGTAAGGAAGCAAGAATCCCAATACATGTAAATAACCCCGTTAATACGTCTGAAATAGCTACTCCCACTTTTGTTGGATCGCCATCTTTCTCTCCAGTAATGCTCATTAAACCAGACATCGCCTGAATGATATAATCATATCCAGGAAGTGAAGAGTTAGGTCCCTTGCTTCCAAATCCACTAATTGATGCAAGAATAATATCTTCTTTCATCGCTTTCATTTCTTCATAGGAAAAACCTAGTTTTGATAAAGTTCCAGGTTTAAAGTTTTGGACAACAACATCCGCTTCTGATATAAGTTTTTTTAAAATCTCTTTACCTTTATCATCCTTCAAATTCAAAGTAATCCCTTGCTTATTTCGATTAGCACATAAATAATATGCACTTTCTCCTTCTACAAAAGGAGGTCCCCAACCCCTTGTCTCATCCCCACCGCTAATACTTTCAATTTTGATTACCTCAGCCCCAAGATCCCCAAGGATCATCGTACAAAAGGGGCCGGCTAGCACTCTAGTTAAATCAATCATTTTGATACCATGTAATGCCCCTGGCAATTTGATCACCTCTTCATCTGCTTTTCTTTCGCTAATTTACTAGTTTCCATTAGGCAATTAAAATGGTTATCACTGTGCTTTTGCATGTATTTAGAAAACTCAAGGTATATTAACCTTCATTTCCGTTATACTCTTTATAATGCAAAACTCATGCCAACTTCGAAATTCCTATTATTATTAAATGTTTACTATATTTACGGATCTAATTAGTGAAAAATAAAATTAAAACCCACTCAAAACCGTCATTTTTAACTCATTAAAACATTTGCTACATGTGAATCTATTAATTTAGTTCATAAATAAAAAGGGCTATCGAAATAGCCTATAAATGTTAAAAACCCACAAAGAAATTTATTTTCTTTGTGGGTTTTAAGTATTATTTAACTTCTTTTAACACTCTATCAAATCTCTAACTGTGGGCTCAAACAGTTCACAAGCAATATCTCTTTGATAACGTTTTTGCTTTTTAGCTTCTGTAAATAAATTAAAGGTATTCTTTCTGCTTAATCTTTCAATATCATCTATAACTGCCTGAGGTTCAGGTTTCACTAATCCAAAAATAACTGCATCATAAAATCTAATTGCTCCTAAGTTCGCCACAAAATCATTTACCACATCAATCCCTCTTTGTTTAATGATCTCATCACCCTCCGCAGAGATTGGTATATTTGCAGCCTCTACAATTAAACTACCCTTTACTTGATTAGCGTTTGATACATTAATAACATCCTCTAAAGCTGCCGGAATCAAGATGTCACAATCTACATCAAGCCATTCAGTGTTGCTTCTTACCACATAGTTCGGTTCAAAAAACTCCCGATTCATTTCTCCATGTAAATTTTTGTGGTCAATTAATTTCTGAACATCTAACCCCTCTTCACACGTAACTAGTAGATTTGCATCCGAAATGCCAACGATTTTATAGCCTAACTGTGATAATTTCAACGCACAACTTGCTCCTACACAGCCAAATCCTTGGATAACTACTTTAGCTACTTTATTTTCACCTTTAAACTTCCATGCTTCATCTGCGCAAAATGCAACACCATAGCCTGTTACAGCATCATTTAGAAGGAAACAATCTATTTTTGTAGCTAGCAGATTATTAAAATCTTTTATTCCATTTTGAACACTTACATCTTCCTTCATCGATTTTGTTAAAGGTATTCCTACATTGAATTCATCAAATACTCTTAATACATCCTCATACTTCGTACCTAAATCACTTCCTAAAGATACTCCTGCTTCTACATATGGCATCATCGCAATCAAAAACCTTCTTAATACGTCATACGCATCTGGTGCTTTATAATCATAAGCAATACCAGCTTTACACCCACCTGTAGTGACACTTTCTGACGCCATATATTTATAAGCCATTGCCTCTGCCAAACGTTCAACTTCTTCCCTTGTCACTGTTGGATGCATTCTTGTCCCACCACCAGCATACCCTTTAACAAAGTTATGTACTACTAACCACCCTTTTGCATCTGTTTCACTATCATTCCACTCTACAACTAGGTACGGTTTTTTCATTCTTAATAGCCTCCTTTTTAGAACATCTCTTGTAATGGATTACTTATGTTAGAATCTAAAAGTTGTTTTTTACTGATCAAATACTCTGTTGAGTCGGTATTTCTCCGTGTTTTTTCTTCATGCCAATCTTACCTTTATTTTTTCCATGACGTAAAAAGTAATAAAGATAACATACACCCATAAATCCTAAACCACCAATTAGGGAAGAACGTTGTGTAGGATCAAAAGCCATAAATACAATGGAAATTCCACATAAAACTAGACAAAGAATAGGGATTAATGGGAATAGTGGAACTTTGTACTTTAATTCCTTAACATTTCCACCATTTTTAATAAATTGTCTTCTAAAGTTGTATTGCGACAAGGCAATTGCCATCCAACTGAATGTACCAGCTAGTCCAGTTACAGACAGCAGAACGACAAAAACTGTTTCTGCAGATATTACACTTGTAAATAATGATACTAATGCAAAAAGAAGACTAAACAATACTGCATTAAACGGGACACCTCGAGAATTAACTTTACCTAAAGCTTTAGGTGCCATTCCGCTATTGGAAAGTGACCAAAGCATGCGAGAACATACATATAATCCTGAATTACCTACAGATAGTAAAGCAGTTAAAATAACTAGATTCATAATATCAGCTGCATATGGAATACCTACACTATCAAAGACTGCAACAAATGGACTTTCTACTACTCCTGCATGTCTCCATGGAATCAAAGCCGCTAATACTAAAATGGCTAACACATAAAAAATCAGGACGCGAAAAATGATACTACGAATTGCTTTAGGAAGAGTCTTTTCTGGTGTTTCACTTTCACCAGCTGCAATTCCAACAACTTCTGCACCCTGAAATGCAAATACTACTGCCATCATAGTTGAAAATATAGCTGAAAATCCATGTGGGAAAAGCCCACCATCTTTTGTAAAATTAGTAAACAAAGGTGCTGAACTCCCTTTATGACCAAACCCAAATATGGTTGCTGCTCCAATCAATATAAAAGCTATAACTGCAAATACTTTAATTCCCGCAAACCAAAACTCTGCCTCTGCATAGCCTTTTACACTAAGAATGTTTAAACCTAACAAAAGAACTATAAACACAAGACACCAGATCCAAACAGGTACATGTGGAAACCATCTTTGCATCAATATTCCAGCCGCAGTGAATTCTAATCCAACTGTTGTTGCCCAACTAAGCCAATACATCCAGCCAATCGTAAATCCGGTACCTGGACCAATGTACTTCGTAGCATAAGTCTTAAATGAACCTGTAACTGGCATTGCAATTGATAGTTCACCTAAACAAACCATTACAAGGTACATTACCAATCCACCGAACAAATAGGCAACAACCGCTCCCCCTGGACCAGCTTGATTAATCGTAAGTCCTGAACCTAAAAATAAACCTGTACCGATTACTCCTCCGAGTGAAATCATAAACAAATGCCGACTTTTCATGGAACGTTGTAACTGACCTTTTTCATTAGTAGAATCCATAAATGCCCCACCCTTATTTTAGAATATTCAGAAAAAACAAAGCAAAATAATTGAAAAAATTGATCTACTAAAATAGCATAAACTTTTAAAAACAATTACAATTTCTGATAATCTCTAAAAAAACACTATAGAAACTTTGTGCCTACTCAACAGCACACTTTCTTAAAAAAACACCTCCTATTTCTGTCCATCTAAAATCGGAAATAACTACTTCCTCTTCTAACTATTCACTAAGCAAAATTCATGCCAACAAAAAAACATGAATAAACCAAGCTGTAAGCCATCCCTTAAATCTAAAAACAACTGATTTATTTTAAAATCTACTCAATTCATTTATTTTAGACTCAATTACTATTTTTAAAAAGAGGCTTTTTTCATTGAGATTATTTTATTTCCTTCCATTATGAATTCTAAATTTGTGCAGTTGTTTCAGTTTAATATTACTTTTTTGTTTCAAAGGAAATAAAACAGATATAAAATACTAAGACATTGGAATTTAATTACAAGATGTATCGACCAGCTATACGAATGAAAAAAGCCGATACATCATTACTCATGTATCGACCTTTAAGTACTTATTAATGTAAGCATTTTCAAAAGTTTTTAATTTTTAAAAGATTAGCATAAAAAGACTTTAATTGGCCCCTTATTTTCTAAATAATGAGAAAAGCCATCCCCATTTATCTTTAGGTTTTTGTATCACAATTTCTAAACGTTTATTAAAATCATCTTGTGAACGCCATTCTTTTTTCTGTTCTTCTCGAATGTTTTGTATTTCTTCTTGAAAAAAATCAATTTTATCTTTTTCTTGCTCCAATAATGTTTCGAATTGAATCTTTTGTTGTTCGGCTAATTTTTCAATTTTTATATAAGTCTTTTGGGATGAATTTCCGATATTTGCACTTATATCATGATGATCTTGTTGGAGTCTAGAAACTGCAGTTTTAAGTTCTGACATATCATTTTTTAGTTGAACATTCATTTCACGTGCAGCTGCGAGTTCACTGACTAAAAACCTTAAAAACTCTTTTAATTGATTTGGGTCATGTGGTAAATTTTCATATGTATCGGATATTGCAATCTGTGTTTGATCGAAACCCTCTAATCTTTCTTTTTGTTGAAATACGAGGTCTTTTGCAGTATCTTCCAGGGGCTTATCTGTATCGCGTAACGCTATAAGCACTCTAATGTCGGATTGAACAAATATACGCCGATCGCCATCTTTCAAGAACTCATATCCATTGCGCTCTAAGATTAGGCCATACTTTCGAACAGTAGTTGTTGCAATACCCAGTTCTTCTGCTACTTCCTTGGAAGAAAAAGCTCTTTCATTCTGTTGTATATCACTTCGCATAACGGACCTCCTTTTTAACAAATATGAAGGATTTTTCGGCATATTGCAACATATATCACTCTGCAATACAAAGAAACAAGTAAGTATTTCCGATTTTAATAGTTTTGAGTGTAGCGCTCTTTTCGAAGTATTTTCCAGTTAAAAAATTACGATTTGAACATTTGCTCCATGAATTGTTCTACAAGTAAATCTTAGAAAAAGCAATATGAACGACATATGAGCAACTCATTGCAGAATATAAAAATATTTACTTTTGTTCTGATTCTTTACAAAAGAATGACCCCTAACTTTAATAAGGTAGAGGCCTACTAATTTAGTATTAACATAACGCGATCTATATCGTTTTAAAAGCTTGTTTATAACCCTCAATTCCTCCATAATCTATTAGACCGATATTACCGCAATTTAAACATTTAAACGGGATCGTTCCTCCAAGTCCCATTGTTTGTGATAAATAAGGTTTATCTCTTACAGCTTCATATGATTTAATTTTATCCGCTAACTCGCCGACACCATTTGGATAATACTTACCATAAGACTGACTGGCTCCTTTATTTCCACAAACAAGACAAATTACATTCTCCTTGATCGTGTATAATTCAATAGACTTTTTCAAATCCAGTCTCTCCTTTTTGTATAAAGTGGTCTTTTTAATTTTAACTGAATAAAGTCTTTACCTACATAGATTATTAAATATATATACTAATTAATACTTAATAATCTAGAGCTAATAAATTGGTAGTGAAATTTTATAGCATAAAATACAAAAAAGCATCCTTTCTACTAGGGATGCCCATTAATCACTTTTGATAAAAATCAATAAAATAACCGATTCAAAATTTGCATGTCGTGCTTTCAGATCATCATGTGTTTTGTTAAACGCTGCGATCCATTCCAAAACAATCGCATCATACAATAGAAAACTAATCTGTTCAAATGTCGATCCCATTGGTTGAATGGAAGACTGATTTTGAATTTCTTTATTAGCAGCATTGATGAGCTCTCAGTAATTTATATTCCTGCTTATTTTCAATGGAAGAATCAACAATGATTTGATACCAACCACTCTTAGGTGTTACAAACGATAAGAAGTGAATTAACGCTCGTCTTATATCATTTTCATCACCCTTAATTTGATAACCTTGGTAACGTCCAGGCTCGATGCTTAGTTGAAGATCGCTTGCTTCATCTTTTAGTTTTTTTATATCTTCTAGGATTGTATTTCTACTTACCTGAAACAGCTCAATAAAATCATTCAAAAAAGTGGTCTCTCTTGAACTGCTATAAAGATAAAAATCCAAGCTCTTCTTTCATTAGGCGAATTTTCATAGTAAGGATAATCGCTTACAATTAATTGGGTTCTCAATTTCCCCTTTAAATTTTCATCAAGATAGAGTCCTTGTCCACGTACTTGACTCAACTTCGGATAACCACTCTCCTTTAACCAATCGTTAATCTTGGCTATATCATTGTAAATTTTACGATTTGAAACATTAAATGTTAGTGCAAGTTCTTGAACTGTTATATAAGAATCTCTTAGAACAAGCTGATTTAAAACCGCCAAACTTTTTCGATCCATTTTTTTGCCACCTCAAACATAAGTCTTAAAGCTAATTGATTATGTCTTACTTTAATTATAAGAAAACAGATTTAAAAAATAAGACCAAATGAGTCACTAAGTAATTTGCATAATTGTACTTTAGTAAATTAGTTACAAAAGTTCCTATCTATAATTTTGACTAGTGTAGAGTTTGTCATACTTTTTTTACTTTCTTCACTTAGGGAAAATGAAAGTTAAAACTACCAAAAACACTAGAATTACTGTAAATACAAAAAAGCCCAAACCTCTTTATACTTAGGTTTGAGCGTTCTCATCTTTACAATTCCATCTTACTTAGCTTAATAAAAGTTCACAAAGCTTAACATGAATACAATGTCTTTTTATCGTTTTTAATATATAAGTCTATTCAACGTCTATATTTACTAAAAATACACTTTTCACACTTATTAATTTGAACTTAAAGCACCAACTACCGAATGTGGAACATAAGGCTCTTCCAAATACGCAACTTCTTCAGCCGTTAAATTAACTGACAAAGCTCCAACAGAATCCTCAAGATGTGAAATTTTAGTAGCCCCAATAATTGGCGCTGATACTGGTTCTTTCTGCAGTAACCAAGCAAGTGCAATGTTTGATTTAGTTACTCCATGTTTTTCAGCAATCTCTGCAACACGTTCCACAACAAGTCGATCCGTATTTTCAGTTGCACCGTATTTAGATTTTTGAGTTTCATCCGTTTCAGATCTTAGCGTCGTATTTGACCAGTCACGTGTCAATCTTCCTGATGCAAGTGGGCTATATGGAATTACACCAATTTTTTCTTCTTTACATAGGGGTAACATCTCTCTTTCCTCTTCACGGTATATGAGGTTGAGATGATTTTGCATTGAGACAAATTTGGTCCAGCCATTTTTCTCTGCAACATGTAAAGCCTTTAAAAACTGCCATGCATACATAGCAGAAGCACCGATATATCTTACCTTTCCTGCCTTCACTAAATCATGAAGTGCCTCCATTGTTTCTTCGATTGGTGTGTTATAATCCCAGCGATGTATTTGGTATAAGTCCACATAATCTGTTCCAAGGCGTTTAAGACTTTTATCAATTTCGCTCATAATATGTTTTCGGGAAAGTCCTGAACCGTTGGGACCTTTATGCATAGGGAAATAAACCTTCGTAGCAAGAACAATTTCATCTCGATTGGCATAATCTTTTAAAGCTCTACCAACAAATTCTTCACTAGTACCATCTGAATAGACATTCGCCGTATCAAAAAAATTGATACCTAAGTCTAGTGCTTTTTTAATAATTGTACGGCTACTTTCCTCATCGATTACCCATGGATGGATCCAACGTTTTGCATCTCCAAATCCCATACAACCAAGGCAAAGTCTAGATATTTCTAATCCTGTATTCCCAAGCTTTGTGTATTCCATTTTACTTTCCTCACTTTCAATAATATGTAATCTATTAACCTAAAAAAACTATAGTTGGACTACTTCACTAAAATTATGGTTAATAATCTCAACTAATTTAAATTCCCTGTTCTCATATTCAAACTTCAAAATGCAACAATTTCCAATTCGATCTTGTTGTGTAACAGAGCTAGTATGTTCCCAGCACCTCATAAAATTTCTCAATGCAGCCCCATGAGAAACAGCTAATACTACTTCATTATCTTCATCCATTATTTTTTGACATGTAGTAGCAATTCGTTGTTGCAATTCTTTTTGGTCTTCTCCGCCAAACTTAACAAAGAAATCACCATACGGCAGTAGTGGATTTAAATCTTCACTTTCACCTTCAAACGTTCCAAAATTCCATTCTTTTAATCCTTTTAATCTTGTATACGGCAATTCTGTCACGATCTCCAACGTATCACTCGCTCTTTCTGATGTGGAACAATAGGCATGGTCAAAAATAATATTTTGTTCTTTAAAGTATTTCGCAGCAGCCTCTGCCTGTTTAATTCCTAATTCTGTTAGTGGTGAATCACACCACCCTTGAATCTTCCTTCTTTTATTAAATAATGTTTGCCCATGTCTCATTAAATAAAAAGTCTTTTTCATTTGTATCCCCCTTTTTGATCTTAAAAGTACATTTTAAAAATCAAGTAGTACGAATTCATTTGACCTTTTTTAGCCTCAAAATTTAATAACAACTTACAATCTAATATTATCAATATATTATTTTTAATCGTTAGCATATTCCTCTCAAATAATTGCCTATTACTCTTAGTTCAAGAAAAAATTTAACAAACTGAACAAAAAAAAACCCAAACCTTTGTTACGTGTAGGTCTGAGCTTTTTACCGTCATTCTAAATAGATTTTCTTAAGACGTTGCTGTTGTAGTGTATTTTTCTTCCAAAGTCTTCTTTAAAAATGAAGCTAATTCGAGCATTCCGAATTTTCCAGCTTTTTCTTCTGCATCTGAGTTATAGTTGGTATTTGTATTGATATCATAAGTAAAAATTGTACCATCAGCATTTCTGATAAATTCGATTCCGGCAACTTGAACATTATTTTTAGCTAGAACCTCTTTATATTTATTTATAATTTCGTCCTCAAAGCCTTCAATGATTTGGAATTTAGGCTTCTCTTCTACTTCTTCTCCAACTGGGCAGAACAAATCACCAATTTGGCACGCATCAGCTGGGCAAAGTTCAAAGCCTTCTGAAGTATCAACTTTAACTGCATAAACAAAGTTTCCACCTACAAATTCACAACGAGTGATGTAGCTTTCAGGTGATTGGATGTATTCTTGAATCAGTGTAATACCATCGACTGGTTCCTCAAAAGTCGGTCCTTCCACATAAGCTGTTAAAGCATCGATACTATGGAATAGTTGAACCCCTAAGCCTTTACCAGCACGATTATGCTTCGTAATAAATGATTGTCCAGCAAAGCTATTAGCTGCCTTAATAATGTTTTGCTTTCCAACTGCTGCGATCGTTTTAGGAGTCTTCACACCATACTTGTTTAGCTCTAAATATTGTAAAACTTTACTAACTTCTAGCTTTAAGGCATTTGTTCCATTTAACACTGTACGACCATGTGCTTCAAGCCAAGCTAATACTTGCCCCGTAAATTCAGCTGCAAAACGATGATCACGAGTATGAGACGAAGCACTCATTCGGCTATAAAAGATCCCTTCTGGTGGTGCTGTTGATAAATCTACCGTACCTTCGTCTAAATGCCATTCCTCATAAGGAACGCCAAGCTCCTCTAATCTTTTTGTTAAATGCACAGTCCACTCACTATTTTCATGAATTACGTATACTTTGCTCATCTTTAAATCCCCTTTCTAGTTCTTTATTAAACTACGTTTTTGTTCTACTAATGGCATAACTTGCTGTGAAAAGCGTTCCATTTCCTCAAGTTGAGGTGAAAATTGTAATAATAATAAGTCTAAGCCAGCTTCTTCATATTGTAAAATTCGGTCTGCAATTTGCTCTGGTGTTCCTACTAGATTTGGTCTAAGACCACGATTTGAAACTGAGTAATCTTGTAATTGGATTTGTTGCTCTAATTGTGATTTTGTAGTGAAGTCTTTAAAGCCTGCATAACCGCTTGAATCTTTCACAGTCGTAATTTTTTCTAGCTCAGCCAAAGCCTCTTCTTCTGTATCTCTACAAATAACATAAGCAGCCATACCAAAAGACCTTAATGGTGCATTGCCAGTTTGTTCACGGCGTACCTTCATATCTGTTACTTTCTGATTAATTTCTTCAACTGTTCCACCGTGCATAACATATGCATCGCACTTTTCTACAATGGTTTGCTTTCCTTTTTCACTTTCTCCACCTGCATAAAGAATCGGATTTGGTCTCTGAACAGGTTTTGGAGCAAGCTTCGTATCCTGTAAGTCGTAAAATTTACCTGAATAATTGAATGTTTCTTCTGTCCATAAGCCTTTAAGGACATCAATAAACTCCTCTGTACGAGCATAACGCTCATCATGTTCAGTAAAAATACCGCCATATTGACGAGCTTCTTCTGCCCACCATGCAGAAACGACGTTTAGCGTAAAACGACCGTTACTGATTTGATCAATATTCGCAGCCATTTTTGCTGTTACTGCAGGATTATGAAAACCTGGACGGATCGCAGTCATAATTTCGATTTTTTCCGTTACTGCAGCAAGCGCCGCTGCTGTTGACCAAGCTTCAAGTGAATCATGCTCCGGCCCTTTAATGTCGTTTAAATATAATTCAGCTATTAAAGTAGTCGAGTATCCCCATTTTTCAGCTGATTGAATGACCTCTTTAGCATATTCAAATGTTGGTGGCATGCTTTCGTCATCCACATTACGTAACCATCCTCCAAAAATCGGTAACCAAAAACCATATTTCATTTCTATTCTCCCCTTTATGATTAAAATTGTCTAGTTTTCGCATTGGTTAAGTTGGGTTTATTATTAATAAAATGCATCTCAAAACCAAAGTACTAAGGTTATGTTAACCTCCTATGTAAATAAATAAGAAAAAGCCTCTTTCATTCAGAAAGAGGCATCGGAAACAATTGTTTTCGACTTATCTATCAGAATGATTTCATTCTGCAGGAAGTGGCACCGTTCCTTCATAAGGAGGTTGCCGGACGTCATAGGGCCTGATCCCTCGGTCACTCTCGATAAGTTTGTGTTATGTAATTTCATTAACTGAATCATAAATCCTAGTAAACAGATTGTCAATAAAGGAATTTAAACATTTTTATCAAAAAAGCGCTTTTACCCTAGTATTTATTTGAAAAAATAAAATTTTAAAATTATTTATTTAACATAGATCTAAAAATTTAATACATGGTACCAGTACCCTTTAGATTAACTTCAGATTTTACTCGAAATTCAAGTTTCGGATAAATTTCTTTCCACTTATTTATTTCTTTTTTTGTCATTCCGTATTTTGCTTGAAAGTTTAACCCAAGTCCAAGTGGATCAACATTTAATTCCTGTAGACGCTCTAGAAATTTTTTTGTTCTTGAGCTCATAATGATTGATGCTTTTTTCTCATACTCTTTCAATTCTCTATCTTGATGTAGTGTCTTATTAGATTCCTCAATAAATCCTTTTACCTTTATATGAACGTCTAGATATGGCTTTTTATTTTTAGGCATAACAATTTTCATGTCAGTTTTCGTATTTTCAGCACTTATGTAAAATTGATTTTTTCCTTTTCCAACATTAATTAATGTTGTTACTTTGGGATTTAAGAGCACATTAAGCATCCTTGTTTCATCACGATTTAATACTGCTTTAAATTTTGTTCCTTTAAAAACTGCGGAAGTATTAATTTTAAAGGAACTATCGAACGGTTCAATAATAGGTAAATATGGATCTATACCGTTTTCTATCAATCGCATATAATAATCATTAAGTATCTCTGACATTACATATGGTGACCTATTTGATTCTTCATTAAAAGCTAACACAACAGCGTTACCCGCTAATCTCTCTGATTTAACCCTCCATGATAAAGCTTCTTTTGCAGAAGGTTCTCCTACAGCTACATAAGCAACACCTTGAATATCTGGCCGTTTAATAAACCACTTCATCAAATCAATTTGGTTTTCAACTAGTAGCTCTTTATCGATAACGATTACCCTACATTGAGCAAAATCTAATTTTTTATCTACTAAAGATTGGATTATTCTAATGGCCTCAGAAACTGAAGTTGATTTTTGAGAAATAATTTGAAAATTAGACTTTCCCGCTCCAATTTGTGCTGATGGGATGGCTAATTTCACTGACACAAGGTAGACGCCATTTTCATCTGTATGATCGATTCCTATCGCTACGACAAAAAAACGTTTATCAACATCGAGTAATTGGCAACCAGACATAAAACTTAATTCCATAATTAACAACAACGTTAAAATACGGTTCATGCTCTTTGCCTCCGTGATAAGAAAAAAATTGACACTACTAACATGCCTTCAGCAGGAAAACGGATATTTTGCCATATTTTAATCAGATCAAATAATTCTCTTTCGTTCGTAAATGTCTGCAGTGTCATCGTAACGGCTCCAAAAAATAGAAAGATCATATATCCATAAAATTTCCTTTTTTTAGCAGGTTTCAAATTATAATAAAAAAACATTCCTTCAAATAGTTTTAAACCAACATGCCATGTTAATATGCTAAATAATAGTGACAACAAAAGGAATATATAAAGCATCAAATATAGCACTCTTTCGATAAACCCATATTCCATTCTTAGAGAATCAGTTATGAAGACCCAAGGAAACACTACATCATTAATCCCTTTCACACCTAAAAAAGCAATTGGGACGAAAAATGTAAAACTAATTACAACGAATCCGATTAAAGGTAAAATCCACAGAAATTTAACAACCTTTTTCGTTTCAAGATAACGATTGATGATCGCTAGATTTATATAGCCTGTAAAAAAATAAGTAGCAGCTGAAATAGAACTATAGTTAGGCATTTGCCAAAAATAATGGAGTATTCTTTTAATATGGACGAAATAAAAATAATTGCTTGCCAAAGCTTTATAAACGATAAAAAAAACAACTGGAGTAGCTACAAGTACCATTATTTCAATAACGTTGAGGATTGATTTTGTATAACAATTTGCGCCATAAATAACAATAACTAGAAAAAAAGCTAAAACATATCCCATATTTAACTCAGTATTTAAATACAGTACAGTAATATATGTGAAAGAAATTAAAACAAATGCCCCTGCAGCCAACCACATTACGCCTAAAAATGCTAAGTAAATGTTTTTAACAAGTTTAGGTAGTCTATTGTTAAAAATTTCGGGCAATCCTTTATTAGGAAATTTACTTATTCCAATCGTAAACAAATAAATAAATATTCCACCAATCAAAACACTTAACACCATAGATATAATTGACCCATTAAAACGCTCGCCAATTAAAATCATTGGTACATTGATAATGATATTCAACATCATTGTTAGCAGTACAGTATAGTAAAAGTGACGGGTCAACTAGCTTTGCCCCCCCTTTGGGTTCTCAGTTATCGTTTCAATTTTATCGGAAGATCCCCATTCAATCGCTAAAAAAGGAGTCCCAAAGCTTCGCTTATTAGCAAAATAACAGATAAGTACAAGCATACCTCCAACTAATCCGACCAACCCAAATAGAGTTGCTAATATAATCAGTGGGTATCTAATACATCGAATTGAGAAACTCATTGCACTGATTGGGACCGTAAAATTAGAAATGGCAACAAATGCAGTAATAATAATCATGATGGAACTTACAAGTTGTGCTTGTTGTGCAGCTTGACCAAGTATAAGTCCACCAACAGTCGTAGCAGTTGGGCCAATTACTCGTGGTAGTCTAATACTAGCTTCAACTAACATTTCAACAGCTAACATCATAAAAAGCACTTCAAAAAATGATGGATAAGGAACTCCTGCCCTACTACCTGCAATCGTCAAAGTAAGTTGGGACCTTAATATTTCCGGGTTATACGAGGTAATTGCAATATAAAAAGCAGGTAACACCAATGTTATAATAAGGGCAATATATCTTATTGATTGCAAAAGTTTTTTTATCCAGAAAGAATGATATAAGTCATCCATTGAAGCTATAAAATCAAAAAATACAGTAGGCGTAATCAAAGTAAATGGCGTTCCATCCATAACAATAATAACCTTACCTTGGGCAAGATTTAAAACAGTTCGATCAGGTCTTTCTGTTATCATCATGGTAGGAAATAAATGAATCTTTTTATCAGAAAGTTTCCTTTCTAATTGACCAGCTGCTTGTATTACATCCACCTTTACCCTCTTAAGACGACTTTTTAATTCATCAATTACCTTTTTATCTGCATAATTAGAATCATAAAGTATTGCTATATTTGTTTTTGTGATTGTTCCAACTGTTTGATACTCAATGCTTAATTTATTGGAAGGATATCTTTTACGAATTATCGCTATATTTGTACTGAGGTCATGTGAAAAAGCTTTTTGTGGTCCTTGAACTGATGTTTCTACTGAAGCTTCTTCAGATTGAGTATTCATAGCACGAATTGCATTAAAAGAATAGATCCCATTCGATATGAAAATTAACACGTTACCAGAAATTATATATTCCCCTAAATACCTTTTGTTTTGAATCGACTCACAATTAGATAGGGAGAGTATGTGTAACAGAAATTTACTTTCTTTATCACAAAGCATAAGTGGTTGGATGATATCAGTTTTTATTTTATCCGCGTCACATAGATCTTGAAGATAGATCAAACAAATTTGTTGTTCATAATATTCAAATGAATGGACAATTAAATCTTTTGCTCCCTCAAATTCTTGCTTAAGCGCATTTATTACTGCAAGTTGACTTCTCATCTTATGCTTCCCTCCTTTTATTTCTTTTCATATTTTTTTAGTATGTCAAATTAATGTATATCCATTCTATTCAAATTCCTGTTTTTCCCTTTTCGAGATATCAGATTCATACTTTTTTACTTTTTCATGAACTCTACATAAACACTAAATAACCCAACGAGTCGTTGGGTTAGATAAAATCCTTATAAATTATTAATTTCATTAGCAGTCCGAACTCCTGCTTCAATTGCCCCTTGCATCCACCCAGGAGTAGATGATGCATGTGAACCCCCAAAATGAATTCTTCCTTCTGGTGAACTAATATAGGGACCGAGCTCTTTTTGTTGATTCGGTTTATACATAACAAATGCACCACCGGAAAATGAAAATTGTGTCCAACTCTGCGAATAACCTACTAAAAATTCTTTATAAACCACATCACCAAAAATGATTGAAAGATTAGCTAATGCTTTATCAATGCGAGTATTATTTTTCATATTATCCCAAATTGCTGCATCGTCCCCCCAAGTGTAACTGGCGATAATTACGCCTGTTTCTTTTCCAAAATCATGACTAGGGAAATAGGAAGACTTAATAGGTAAATCAGTAACTAATTTCCCCCAAAAGATACCAAGCTTTTCCCAAAACCTCGTTTTAAACTGTATAGCAATCTTGGTTGAATCCGCGTAATGTAGTTCTCTTATAACCTTCCATTTTTTATATGAAATAGACTCATAAGGAAGAATTTCTACAAAGTTTAATAAAGAATAAGGAATTGTTGAAATAACATAATCACATTCATGTTGACTTTGCCTATTAAGAACTTCATTTTCTGAATAAAGGATTACCTTTGTATCTTCTTGTATAATTTTACTTACTCTTTCATTAAGCATAATATTGTCCTTTAATTGAGGTAAAAATGCTCTTATAAGGAAGTCAGTTCCACCTGTAACTTCATATAATTTTAAGTTTGGTGTTATAAGTATAAGTACTTCTCTTAGTATTGCAGTAAATGATAGTTCTGGAAAACCTTCTATACCGATCATTGAATTAATCATATCAATTGCCCCTGAAGATAGAGAATTTCCGAAAGGATTAAATCTTAAAAAGTTTTCCATAGAGTAGTGATCAAACTTATCAATAACAATATCCCAATTTTTTGTTGGATCCTGTCTTATAAACTCTACCAAAGGACCAATTGCAGATTCGAGTAATTCTATAGCGCTTTTTCCTTTTTCATTTGGTGCGACAGGATAGTTTAATATATCCGGATCCATCTCGTAACTTTTTACATTTGTTAATATATTATTGACGTAAATTAAATCATTTGGCGTACTATTGATAAATTCATTTACTTTTAAATTAAATTTATTTATATATGCAAATGTTAAATGGTGAAATGATGGGATAGCACCAAGTTCAGTATACTGGTAGTCAAGAAAGGGTTCTCTTTTTGTATAAATCCGTCCACCAATTCTTTTATTTGCCTCGATAATCGTAACTTGGTGCCCTGCTTCTTTCAAAAGTGATGCACTAACTAAACCAGATATACCTCCACCAATAATGGTTACTCTCTTTGGTGAATTTGTTTTAGCTAATCCATTTTGGATTAGCTAAAGCATTTCCTCCATTGAAAGGACTTCTCGAACCAAAGGATACCATCTCATTTTGAAAAAAAGATTATCTTATAAACACTATTCGATTTCAAGTGAATGTAGAATTTAAACATGTATTTTGTGTAGATCTAAATAAAGCTAACCTTAGCTTCGTAATGAATGATTACTTGAAGAACTATAACGAGTATATAAAGAAAAAGATGTACTAGAATGATCCGTACATAACTAAAGAAAGTACACTTAAACACAACTGATCACAGTTATATCTAAAGTGTACTTTCAATTCGAATGGACATTTTTATAGATGGTCTAAATAATTAACTGAATATTAATTAGTATTCAGCATGTGCTTTAAAACCAGTAAGACCATCATCTAACATAACAGTACTTCCATTTACAACATTTGCTTCTTCCATTGCTAATAAACAAACCATCCCTGCTATATCATCTGGTTCAATAAACTCTTTTCTCATTTGGAAATTTTTATATAAATCTTCTACACCTTTTTCTTTTAATACATGAGTGATTGGTGTTCTAACAAAACCAGGAGCTACACAAACAACGCGGATTCCATATGGAGCAAGGTCAAGAGCTGAAGTTTTTGTCATCATCACAACCGCCCCTTTAGAAGCATTGTAAGCTAGTGCTCCTCTATTTGCTAGATAGCCATAAACTGAGCCATTATTAATGATGACACCTTTTACACCAAGCTCAATCATTTTTTTACTAGCAAATGCGATACCGTAAGCCACTCCATGTTGATTTACAGCAATAACTTTTTGGTAAGTTTCTTCATCAAATTCATTTATTAGATTCGTTGCACCAATACCAGCATTATTAAACATTACGTTGATTGTTCCATAAGTTTTAACTGTAAAATCTACTAAAGACTCTACTTCAGCAAATTTAGTAGTGTCTACCTTGAATGCAATAGCTTCTCCACCCAATACTTTAATTTGTTCTACTGTTTCAATTGCTCCAGCTTCGTTAAAGTCAGCTACGACAACCTTTGCACCTTCTTTTGCATATTTCAATGCAGTTGCTTTTCCAATTCCAGAAGCTCCACCTGTAATAACTGCAACTTTATCTTTTAATAACATATATTTCCCCCCCCCCATTTAACATAGTCTATATTTGTAAAATGAAATGCTTTAAGCTGTCATTCCACCGTCAGCGACCATTTCTGTTCCAGTAATAAAGCTAGACTCATCAGATGCAAGGAATAGTACTAAGTTTGCGATTTCCTCAGGAGTACCTAGTCGTTTTAAAGGAATTGTTTTTGCTAATTGTTCATTAGATGCGTTAAGACTAGATGCTAGATCTGATCCCATAGCTGTTTCAATTACACCTGGGTGAATCGAGTTTACACGAATTTGATCAGCAGCAACTTCTTTAGCCAAATCTTTTGTCATTATACGTACAGCGCCTTTACTTGCACCATATAAAGTTGCATTAGCAGTACCTTTTAATCCGGCAATTGAAGAAGTATTAATGATTGATCCACCTTTTTGTTCACGCATAAATGGTACAGTGTGCTTCATACCTAAGAAAACACCTGTTACATTTATACCAAGTAAGCGATTCCATTCTTCTGTTTCATATTCAGTAACAGGTTTTGAACTAAAAATACCTGCATTATTGAATAAAATATCAATTGAACCGAAATTTTTCTTTGTTTCATTTACAACATTAATCCAATCCGTTTCTAGCTGTACATTATGTTTAATGAAAACGACATAATCAGAAATCTTCTTCATTTCGTCTAATGTTCTATTACCTGCTTCTTCATTAATATCTGTAAATACAACTTTAGCGCCTTGTTCTAAAAACTTTTGAACAGTCGCTTTTCCAATCCCGTTAGCTCCACCTGTTACGATTGCTGTTTTATTCAATAATCTCAATCAAAACATCCCCTTTATATGATTTCGTTTTTATTTTAGCAGTATTTTTTGTTAAGATATATTTAAACATTTTTATATATCCATTAGCTGAACTAATGGAAAGGAGAAATAATGAATATAGATCAAATACAATATGTAGTAGAAGTAGCTAAAACGAAATCAATCACAACAGCTTCAAATAATCTACATGTTACTCAATCTGCAATTAGCCAATCGATTTCTAACTTAGAAACCGAATTAGGTATTAAATTATTTACAAGATCTAGAAACGGTGCCGTACCAACACCAGAAGGGAAAAATATAATTTTAAAAATGTTAGACGTCATTTCGTCACTAGAGGAAATTAAAGAAGAAGCCAACAATCAAAATGGAATCACTGTTGGAGAACTTAGAATCGCAGCAATCCCTATTGGAATGGAAATTTTAATTAATACAATCTCAAATTTTAAAAAGGATTATCCGAATGTTCAAATCCAAATTTCCGAAAAAGGATCCGGCGATATATTAAATGATCTTCATCAGAATAAGGTGGATATTGGATTGATTGGATTAAATGAAAATATGGATAAAAAAAATGCAGGACTAATCTTCACAAAAATTTGGGAGGGTCATATTGTCGTTTTTGTTGGTAAGAACTCTCCATTATCTTCATTTAAAAAGGTTCCTGCCAAGGAGTTGTTAAAGTATCCATTCGTACTATATAACGAGGAATATGTAAACGAATTTGTAGATCATTTCAATCAATCAATCGGTAAAATTGATGTATGGTTTAAAACCAATAATACTAGTGCATTAACAAGAGCATTAAAAGATAATTTAGCAATTTCAGCAGGCTATGACCTTTCATTCATAGGACTTCCCAATAATGAAAAGCATGAACTATCCCTTCTTGAAATTGAAGATTTTGTTCAAGATTCAAAATCTGTCGGTTGGATTCAAAAAGAAACGAAAAGCAATTCTCTTATTTCAAAAGAATTTATCAATCGGTATATTACTGAATTTCAGAAAAGAAATTTTTAGCTTCAATAAACGTTACTCTCACTTCTTTTTTGCTGTTAAAAACCATAAAAAAAGACCCAAACCTATATTGGTTTAGGTCTTCTCATTCTTGAAATCTAGTTTGTAAAATTAAAGAACAATTGACTAACATAACGGTTTAGTAGGGTTCCATTTATTAGCCTAACTCTCTTCAACTAAATTATAATCAATTTATCTGATCAAGAATTAGTTTGATTATTAATGCGATAAATATTATTTACTTGTGTGATTAACAAACGAACACGATCTTCCATACGATGATTGATCTTTTGATGACTAAATCTAAATTTGTTTAAATAATTATCTGTAACAACAGACCATTCATTACTTCTTTCAATTACATAATCAATGTACGATTCACTATTTTCTTTCAAATTCTTTTCTACTTTATCAATCAAATCAAATGATGAATTTAATGGAGTTAACATCATTTTTTCTAATTTACGATTTGTTCCATCAGCTGGTTGCTCGATCATTTCTGTATCAGATGATTCATTTGTTTTTTCAATCTTGTTTTTGAATCGTTTCACGATAGAACGATTATTCATATTACTGACATCAATTAAAAAAGCTTTTAATGTTTCACGATATTCTTCATTAAACTTTGTTGTTTTGTCTAATGTATCTACAATCCCTCTTAATCTTTGCTCACGACGTCTTCTTGAAATTGATAAAGAGTTTTCATATTGATCCCACAATGTTTCAAAAAATGGATCTAAAAAATATTGTTCCTCTGTTTTTTTGTTTTCCTTTGGTTTATTTACTTTTTGACTCATTTTTTCTCCTCCTTTATTCTTTGAACTGCCAGTGTAATTTTGATCATTTCGACAAGAAATTCTGCCTACTGTATAATTTTTTTATCAGTACTCCATCAATACTAACTTTAGGAAATCTTTCTATTACTTCTTTCATCATTTCACTATAATTTTTTCTAAGTTCGTTTTCATTTTGAATATTGGATTTTACGATTCCATCAGCTAAATCCAAATGAAATTCCTTTGTTAACATTTTCATCACCACAGGATATCCTATCTGTTTCGCTGCTTGACAGGCCTCATCTTCAAATTCGATTCGAAATTCATCATCAAACTGCCCATTACAAATCTGTAACTCCTTCTTCCTTTTCAAATTTATTTTTTCAAGGAAATTCTCATTATTTGGTCGTTCTATATTCTTCATGTTAGCTTTATTCTCCTACCTAATCTAATTTGGAATTATTTATTTGTTTTATTAAATAAATCCTAAAATTAATAAAACTTCATTAGGAATACAATTTACGGACTATAAGATTAACAACTTATCCGTTCACTGAGGAGTAAAACTTTAACAACCTCTAAAGGTATTACCAACTTTAATGTTAGTCCCGTAAAATGTGATTACCGATAATCATACGCTGTATTTGGTTTGTCCCCTCATAAATTTGGGTAATTTTTGCATCTCGCATCATTCTCTCTACTGGATAATCCTTTATATATCCATATCCTCCTAATAACTGAACGGCATCAGTAGTAACCTTCATTGCTACATCTGACGCGAAACATTTTGCCATTGAGGAATAAGGTGCTATATTGTTTTCATTTCGATCGATCATACTAGCAGCCTTATAAACAAGTAATCTGGCAGCTTCAATTTGCATTTTCATGTCTGCTAGCATCGATTGGACCATTTGAAAACTAGCGATCGATTTTCCAAATTGTTTTCGTTCTTTCACATAATTAACAGAGTAATCAAATGCACCTTTTGCAATCCCAACTGCTTGCGCTCCTACAACTGGTCTAGTTTCGTTAAACACATTCATAAGAATCTTAAATCCTTCACCTTCATGACCTAGTATGTTATGTCTTGAAACCTTTACATCCTCTAAAAATACTTCTCTTGTCGTAGATCCTCTAATGCCCATTTTGTCTTCTTTTTTCCCAAACCTTAAGCCAGGTGAATCTTTTTCTACAACAAATAAGGTAATTCCATTTGTTCGATCTTGTGATGTACGCGTGACAAACACATAAATTTCAGAGTCACCTGCGTTCGTAATAAAAACTTTTTGTCCATTTAAAATATACTCGTCTCCATATCTTTTAGCAGTTGTTGTAGCACTTGCTACATCAGAGCCTGCACCAGGTTCAGTAATACCAAAGGATCCGAGTATTTCACCTTTGGCAAGCGGAGTGACATATTGCTTCTTTTGTTCATTTGTCCCTGCAATTAAAAAAGGTGCAATCGTTAACGCCTGTGTAGATAAAGCAACGGATGTAGATGCGCAAGCAGCTGCTACCTCTTCAATCGTCGCAACATGACTTAGCATATCCCCTCCGGAACCACCAAACATTTCAGGTACATTTACACCAAATAATCCATTCTGTGCTAACATTCTGATGTTGTCCCATGGTGTTTCGCCTAAACGGTCTACTTCAGCAGCCTTTGGTTCAAAGTGAGTTTTCGCTATTTTTCGAGCTACTTCTTGTATCATTTGTTGCTCTACTCCAAGAATCAACCGGATCCCTCCCTTTAATATTTATAAAACCCTTTACCGCTTTTTTTACCTAAGTGTCCCGCCTCTACCATTCGTTTTAATAATGGACACGGTCTATATTTTGAATCATTAAAACCTTCATACAAACTTTCTAGTGTAAATAGTAAAACATCAATGCCTACATAGTCTGATAATCTTAATGGACCGACTGGATGATTAGCACCTAACAACATCCCCTTATCGATCTCTTCTACTTCATTTCCTTCCATGACTAAAAAAGCTGCTTCGTTTAACATTGGAACTAATACACGATTTACAGTAAATCCAGGATAATCGTTTGCAATGATGATCTGCTTCTGTAATCTTTCTCCAATTTCGCGAATTACTTGTAGCGTTTCATCACTTGTATTGACAGAACGAACAATCTCCACTAATTTCATTTTAGGAACTGGGCTAAAAAAGTGCATTCCTACAACTTTGTCAGGACGAGACGTAACAGATCCTATTGCAGCAATAGAAAGTGAAGAAGTATTACTTGCTAGAATGGCACTTTCTGGCATTAACCTATCTAATTCCTTAAAAATTTGTTGCTTTATTTCTAATTTTTCTGGGACTGCTTCGATAGCAAAATCGCAATATTTGGAATCTTTTAATTCTGTCGTTGTATAAATGTTTTCTAGCGTTCGTTTCATTTGTGATTCATTAATTTTCTCCGATTGAAATAACTTAAGGAGATTTGTTCGAATTTGATGCATTGCTCTCTCTAAATCTACTACAGTTCGATCAACTAACGTCACCTGGAAACCATTTTGTGCAGCAACTTGCGCAATGCCTGTACCCATTAAGCCACTTCCAACTACTACTACTCGATTAAACGGCTTCAATAATAATTGAGACACCTTGTCCCCCTCCTACACATAAGGATGCCAAACCGATTTGTTTCCTTTGACGTCTTAATTCGTGAACTAAGGTAACCAAAATACGTGCACCTGAGCAACCAACAGGATGTCCTAATGCAATCGCTCCACCGTTTACATTTATTTTTTCTTCAGATAATCCTAATTCTCTTTGCACAGCTAATACTTGCACAGCAAATGCTTCATTCAATTCTGCTAGATCAATATCATTTATTGTAAGACCTGCATTAATCAGTGCTTTCTTAGTTGCTGGTACTGGCCCAATCCCCATAATTTCTGGTGAAACAGCAGCACTTGCAACTGAACGAATTTTAGCAAGTGGTTTTAAGTTGAATTCCCTTACTGCTTGTTCGGAAGCAACAATCAGAGCAGCCGCACCATCATTTATACCTGAAGAATTACCTGCCGTTACTGTTCCGTTTTGTTTAAAAGCTGGTTTAAGATTTTGTAATTTTTGTAGAGTAGTATCCCTTATATATTCGTCCTCATTAAATAAAGATGTACCTTGCTTTCCTTTAAGTTCTATAGGGACAATCTCTTCCTGAAATTTACCTAGCGATCTAGCAAGTAACGCTTTTTTCTGACTTTCTAAAGCAAAAGCATCCTGCTCTTCACGAGAAATGTTATAGCGTTCTACTAAATTTTCTGCTGTAATTCCCATATGATATCCTTCTATTGCACAGTGTAGCCCATCATGAAAAAGTGCATCAATTGTATTAAAATTTCCCATCTTTTTACCCCACCTTGAATCAAATAACAAATGAGGCACATTGCTCATACTTTCTGTTCCACCTGCTATAACGATATTTGAGTCACCGGATACTATTTGATGGTATGCTAATGTAACAGCTCGAAGCCCTGAAGCACATTGTTTGTCAATTGTTATAGCTGGTAAAGACACTGGTAGACCCGCATTGATTGCAGCTTGCCTGGCTGGATTACCTTTAAGTCCCGCCTTGAAAACATTTCCAAGAACTACTTCATCTATGCATTCTGCAGGAAGATTAGAACGTTTCCAAGCCTCCTTTATCACAGCACTTGCGAGTTGTACTGCTCCTACATCTTTAAGTGAACCTCCAAAATTCCCAATTGGAGTTCTAACTGCTTCTACTAAGTATACAGTTCTCATTTACTTACCCCATTTCATCAAATAATTGTCATCCTAAGTACAATACTCATACTTGTAATTTACATATATGTGTCATATTTCAAAAAAAAAGGAAATAATTAATAATAGATAGAATTTATTAATCAAATATAGTTAATAGAATTACAAATAACTATAAATGGGTGGTGGTTTGCATGTATGAAGCCGTAGTTGATCAAAGTAAAATGCCATATTTACGAATGGGCAAAGGAGAACCTTTAGTTCTACTTCATGGATTATCTTCGTGTAAAGAAAGCTGGTTTAAACAATTTGAGTTAGCTAGTGAATATGACCTTATTATTCCGGATTTTAGAGGCCATGGTGATAACCAAACATTAGAAGGAATTACGATCGAAAACTTTGCGAAAGACGTTATTTGTTTGCTTAAGCAACTACAAATTGAAAACGCACACATTTGTGGCTTGTCAATGGGTGGTATTGTTGCTCAGGAAATCTATCGTCAGGCTCCTGAAATGTGTAAATCTTTAATTCTTACGTGTACTACTTATTCCGCCTTTAAGCCTTATAGCAGCCCACTTTTCAAGTACGTAAAAACTCGTTCGCAATATTTACCGACTAGTCTAAGAAAAAAGATTACAGCTAGGAGTTGTTTCTATTCTTGGAATAAGGAAAATATGGATGCAATTGATTATTTTTATAGACCAAGAGAAGGTGTCCCTTTTGCAATGGATTCCATAAAAAATATAGAATACCGTTCACTTTTACCAACGATTAATGTACCAACACTAATCATTGGAGCGCAATATGATACATTACTCCCCGTTTGGATCCAAATATGCATGCACGAATTGATTCCAAATTCCGAATTAGTTATCCTTAGAAATACAGGTCATGCTGCTAAAATAGAATCAGCAAAAGAATATAATGAATCGATAAAAGCTTTTTTAAGTAAACATCCACTTACTAATAAGGCGGGTTAGAAGTAGAGGGGAAAACACCCCTCTTATTTTTATTATTCCCTTTCCTCTTATGAACGTGTTTTTAACCATTGATCTGCTATCCCAGCAAGTTTACCTGTAAGCGCCAAATTTATGTGTCCAGCTTCTACTGTTTGAAAGGTCTTGTCTTCACTAGAAACTAAATCCATAATTGGTCGACTTTGTTCTTCCAGGACAAGATTGTCGTTTTTAGACGAGATTGCTAATAAATTGGACTTAATATTTTTTAAGTTTACCTTTTTACCTCTTACCGAAAATTCTCCTTTTATTACTTTATTTTCGATAATAATATCATTCATTATTTGTCGGAATGTTTCTCCTGCAAATGGAACCTGGTCTTTCATCCAATTGTTAATACGACTCCAGCTTTTAACAAACCGTTTATCATCCGCTCGGGCAATTAGATTAACGTATGGGCTATTGTTAATTGGAGAATTGAAAGCTTGAAACAATCCGTAAACTAGCCACGCTGGAAGTATACCGTAAACATCGATCCAGCGATCCATATTTAATGTCCCTTGTTTTAATCCTTCTAGCCATTTGTCTGGAAGAGTATTCACACTCCAATCAATAGGAACAGTAGCCACAATTAGATTTTTTATTGGCTCCTCTGCGATTGCAGCATAAATTGAAGCAAGTACACCACCTAAACAATAACCAAGTAACGTGATTTCATTTGCTGACGAATGTCGTAATGCACGTTGGACTCCTTTTTTAATAAAGTCGTCAATATAATCTTCTAGATTCATCTCTTTATCTTCGTAGCCTTGAATTCCCCAATCTAATAAATACACTTCATATCCAAGTTTTACTAAGCCTTCTACAACACTTGCACCTGGAGCAAAATCTAAAATATAAGGTCGATTAAGTAAAGAGAAAATTAAAAAGATCGGAACTTCATACTTTTTTTCATCAGGTGGATAATAATATAAGGTTGCCTTATTTTTTTTCCATACTTTTTGTTTAGGAGTAGGATAAATTTTTGGCTTAGGTTTATTAATAATATTCATAACCTCATTCCATCTATTTAACTCTTTTTCAAAATCAAGAGGTGGAATGTTAGTTTTATTTTCGGTAGTAGTTACCAAAATTGCTCCCCCTTTTTGTAAAATTATTTAGAATTTGAATATGTTAGTTCAAGCTCTTGTTCTAGAGGTTTCTCTTTATTTCTTTCATTCATAAACATTAATAGAATTGAAATTTCCTCCTTTAAGCCATAGAAATTAGATAATTCATTCTTAATGTCTTGTATTTCTGAACGTAATTCTTTTAACTCAATTAGTTCTTGCTTTGTTTTTATCAATTCAGTTTTATGTTGTTTCATCAGTTTGATCGTTTCATTCGTTACCTTTACTAAATTTTGAATATCTCTATTTGAAGAACTCACTGTATTTTGTAGTTCCCAAATTTGTTCTTCCAATGAATCTAGTTTTTCTTCAGATTGAATCGTTAATTTAGCTAAGTTTGCAATATCAACTTTAGTCGGTAAATTTAAATGATTTGCTAATAGCTCTTGCGTTTTATTTAACCTTTCTTGGTAACGTGTATTTGTATCTGAAGTTACTCCTGCTAACTTAACAAATTCTTTATTATTAGTGGAAAGACTAATAAGATCATTCACTTGCGTTTCCCATTGACCATATAATCTGCTAAACATACCGTATGGATTTATCGTTTTCTCACTTTTCATGTCTGATCCTCCTTGCATTTATACGAGTATGAGCGTTCCATATAACTATTAAATGGGAAAAGTAGATTTTTTAAATGTGTCGTTAATTGATGAATAAACGGATACTGGTTAGGTTGGAATATCGTTGATGTTTCCTTCAAATATTCCATAAATTGATTTCTATTATTCCGCTTAAATTCAATATATTTTTCTAGGTCGCAAATATATTTTTCTACTAATTTATCATTTGTAAGATGATCAATTGTCGTAAAAAAAGCCTCATAAGTTTGGTTTTTATATTTGTCAAATCGATTGTTAATTTCCTCAAACGATCTAAAAGGAAAAATTCTTTGTATGACAGCTGTCGACATTAATATTTCTTCTCTTGACGCTCTTTCTAATTCATACAGCTCATTCGAAATATGTTTTGAAAAATCATTTATATTAGTTTTTGACTGCTTCAAGTTGTCTGCTAAGAACCTTATCGTTTGAAGAAGAACAGATTCGCGATGTGTCTCTCCATTTGCCCACATATCAACGAATTGAAATGCTTGACGCCAAAGTAGTTCTAAACTTGAGCTATTTTTTTCAATTTCTATTGTTCCTGGCATGTCATTCCCTCCACTAAACTAACTGAACACATATTTTATAGATAAAATTAACATAATTTTCAAAAATTTAACCTTCTATTTTTATCTTTACAAGACTTGAGCAACTACCCCACCATCAACAACTAATATGTGCCCAAATACATAGTCAGATGCTTTAGAAGCCAAAAACAAAGCTGGCCCTTTCATATCATTGTTTGAACCAAAACGGTTAGCTGGAGTTCTTGCTAGAATTTTTTCGCCAATATTATCTAAATGTCCATTTGTCATTTTTGTCGGAAAAAAACCTGGCGCAATTGCGTTTACATGGATATTATATGGTGCAAGTTTCACTGCTAAATCCTTTGTAAAATTAATAACCGCGCCTTTACTTGTAGCATATCCAATACCATTCGTAACTTCAGGATCTTGTCCACCAAAACCAGTAATAGATGCAATATTAATAATTTTACCTGAACCTTGTTGAACCATTACCTTACCTACTGCTTGTGAAAATAGAAAAACAGCTTTTAAGTTAATGTCCATAATCCGATCCCATTTATCAGATTCCATATCTAAAGCTGGTGCAATCCACGTAGCTCCACTATTGTTAACCAATATATCGATTGTTCCAAACTCCTCAAGGGTTTTTTGAATAACATGATCGATATTTTCATGATTAACGACATCACATTGTAGGGCTAGTGAACGTACGCCTAATTTTTTTAATTTCTCACTTACTTCTTGACATGCGTCTACTTTTCGTGAGCAAACAACAACATTAGCTCCAGCTTCTGCTAATGAGATAGCTATTTGTTCCCCAAGCCCACGTCCTCCACCTGTAACAATGGCTGTTTTTCCCTTTAAATCAAATAATTCATTGACGTTCATTTTCTCTCTCCCCTTGTTTAACTAATGTTGATCGTTCACCTATTACCATGTCTAAAAGCGAAATATATTTCCACCTATACAGCAATCACTTTCTATTAAACTGTAGTTCTACCAGCTACATATAATATTTGGCCGGTAATATAAGATGCGTCATCTGAACTTAAAAATGCTGCAGCACTTGCAATATCTTCAGGCTGACCAACTCTTTTTATAGAAAGATCTTTTAGTAATAGATTCGTAAATTCTTCTAACGTCATGCCCATTCTTTCAGCAGTCGCCATTGTCATTTCAGTTTCAATAAATCCCGGTGCAATCGCATTTACATTTATTCCGAACGGTCCAAGCTCAATAGCCATCGTTCTTGTCATACCTTGCAAACCAGCTTTTGCAGATGAATAATTTACTTGACCTCGATTTCCAAGAGCAGATATTGAAGATATGTTAATGATATTCCCACTTTTTTGTGAAACCATATATTTTTGAGCTTCTCGTGAACATAAAAATGCTCCTTTTAAATGGACATCAATCACAGTATCCCAATCATCCTCAGACATTTTAAATAATAAATTGTCACGAATAACGCCTGCATTATTTACAAGGATATCTAGTTTTCCAAACTGTTCAATGACTTCATGGAAAGCTGATTCCACTTCAAGAGGATTTGAGACATCGCATTTTAAGGCAATGACGGATCCTTTAATCCGGTTGATTTGATTTGCTAATTCTTCAGCACCTGCTAGATTGACATCTAGAATAGCAACCTTCGCTCCTTCACTTACAAATCTTTTTACAATTGCTGCTCCGATTCCACGTGCTGCTCCTGTTACTATTGCTACTTTATTTTTAAATATTCCCATCATGTCTCCCCCTAGCCATACTGTGCTTTCTCGTTTTTGTTGAAAAAGAAATTTTTGATAGATATTAAAGCTATTAATCTCTTATCGTCGAAGTTTTAAGTTCGTCTCTTAGCTTATATTTCAACACTTTACCCGATGCATTTCTTGGTATTTCATTGTATTCAAAAATTAGTCGTGGAACTTTATATCCTGCTAGTTCATTACGACAAAATGCAATGATTTCATTATGATCTAGTTTTTGACCAGCCTTTGCAACTACAACAGCTGCGACTGTTTCTCCCCAAACTTCATCAGGTACCCCTACTACAGCCGCCTCAAGAATATTTGGATGTTTATATAGAATTTGCTCAACTTCTGATGAATAAATATTTTCGCCGCCACTAATAATCATGTCTTTCTTTCGGTCAACAAGATTGATATACCCATCTTCATCAATTGTTGCAAGATCACCTGTATATAACCAGCCATTACGAAGCACTTTATGTGTCTCTTCTGGCTTTTTATAATATTCTTTCATCACTGATTCACAACGAAGAATTAACTCTCCAATTTCACCTGGATTAATTTGTTCACCAAAATCATTCACAACTTTAGCTTCATCATTAAATTGAGCTTTTCCACAAGTTCCAAGCTTATCCTTATGTTCGGAAGGTAACAAAGCAATACCACCTGGACCACCTTCCGTTAAACCACATAAATTAATAAACTGGTCTGTTTCAAACATTTTCATTGATTTTTTTATAAGCTCTGTAGGCATAGGAGCTGCCCCATATGTACACCGTGTTACTGAAGATAAATCATATTTATCTCGATCCTTAACCTGAAGAAGGAAGTTATACATCGTAGGAACTCCAAAATAAAGAGTAATCTTATACTGATCGATTGCTTTGAGTACTTCTTCTGGATCGAACGTTTCATGAATCACTTGAGTACACCCTAAAAAATTACTAGTAATCATAAATACATTTAACTGTGCAGCATGAAAAAGAGGTGCAATGTGAAGGATTCGATCAGAGGAATCCATTTTTTGAATCATTGCATTCCTTAAAGATGCATGAAGAACACGATGATGATCTAATAGGACACCTTTAGGAAGCCCTGTTGTACCAGATGTATATAAAATTTGAGCATCATCCCATTCCTCAACTTGAATAATAGGATTGGAATCATTGTTGGTTATTACTTCGTCTAAAACCTTTTGCTCTGGTGCTGTACGAATACCTACTGAGATGACTAATTTTATTTTTTCGTTTCCCCCCGTTGATTTATAAATTGCTTCACAGTATTCATCATCAAAAAATACGATGGATGAATCAGAATCATTTAATATATAAGTGATTTCTCTTGTAGTAAGTCGGAAATTGACGGGAACGGCAACAGCGCCAACCTTCATAATGGCATAATAGACGAACATAAACATGTCTGAATTTTTCATCATTAGGGCAATCTTGTCACCTTTTCTCACACCTTCAGCTATCAAACCATTTGCTATTCGATTTACTTCTCGATTAAAACGATCATAGGAATAGCTTTTATTCCTAAAATAAATTGCAATCTTTTCAGGAATACTGCGTGCATGTCTTTCTATTGTCGATCCAACATTCATACTTGTATATTCCTCCTTAAAAATCACGTTACGATCAGGAAATTCCTTTAAAATTAATTAAAGAGTTAATAATTAAATGGAAGGAATTTTTGTAAAAATAGCTCGAAGTAAGTTTCACTCCGAACTATTTTGAATTTTCAGATTTAAAACGTTGTTACTTTACTAAAAGATGACTTAAATTATTAAAGACCCAACATTTCCTTCTTTTGAAGATCTTCATTCTTTAATTGTAGGCGCAATATTTTTCCTACAGGTGTTTTCGGAAGTGATTCTTTAAATTCAATAATTCGTGGGACTTTATAATTCGTTAACCTCTCTTTACACCACTCTCGAATTTCTTCTGATGTAAGTGTATATCCTTTTTTTAGAACGATCGCCAATTTGACTGTTTCGATTCGATAAGGATCAGGGATACCGTAAACACAAGCCTCCAATACTGCAGGATGTTTGTAAATGACCTCTTCCACTTCAGCTGGATACACATTAAAGCCACCAGTAATAATCATTTCCTTCTTTCTACCAACGATATAGAAATACCCTTCATTATCCATCGTTGCCATATCTCCTGTGCGTAGCCAGCCATCACGGAGAGCATGATCTGATTCGGCTTGATTCTTCCAATATCCTTTCATGACTTGTGGACCTTTTACAATTAACTCCCCCGGTTCACCAACTTGCATCTCCTTTGTACCCGTTGCGATATCAACAATTTTTACGTCCGTATTTGGCAATGGGATACCGATACTACCAACTTTTCTTTTTCCATTTACAGGATTACGAGTAACACCAATTGTTGCTTCTGATAAACCATACCCTTCAATAATTGGTACTCCTGTTTTTTCTTCAAATTTATTCAATATTTCAACTGGAACAGGAGCAGCACCGCAAACACATAATTTAAAGCATGATAAGTCATTTTCCAACAAATCAGGATGATTGAGCAATGCTATATACATCGTAGGAGAACCCATAAAAATCGTAGGTCGATATGTACGAATTAACGTTAATATATAGTCTAAGTCAAAGTTTTTAACCATTACAAAGCTTGCACTTATAAAAATCGATTGAACTAAAGTGAATAGCCCAAGCCCATGATATAATGGAGCAATACCCATTTGGCAATGTCCCTCTTCATTTAAAATAGGCTTGCTACATTCACTTCCTTGATAAAGCGCTGCTGCCATATTGGAATGTGTAATCATTACCCCCTTCGGAAAACCAGTCGTTCCACCTGTATATAGGATAATTGCTACATCATTTGGTTGCAGATCCATACTAGGTAGTTCAGTCGTCTCATTATCAATCCAAAGGTGTATATTATTCTCTTCTTTAACCACTTCATCTGCCGTAATAAACTTTACTTTGTCAAACATTCCAATTTTGTCCAGTTTTTCCTTTACTTCTCGAAAAGCAATCAATCCTACAGCTTCCGAATTATTTAATAGATGTTTCAATTCTTCTGGTTTAAAATATGGATTGATTTGAACAACCACACCACCTAAACGTTGTACCCCGAAAAATGCAATTGCATATTCAAGGCAATTTGGTAACATGATCGCAATCCGGTCTCCTTTGCGAAAACCGCTTTTATATAGACCGTACGCCACACGTTCACAAGCTTCTTTCAATTGTAAATAGGTGATTTTCCGATCACCATCAATAATGCCAATTTTAGAAGGGATTTTTTTCGCTGATTGATCAAGAACTTCTAATATTGTTAGTGATGGAATGTCAATTTTATAAGAAACTTCTTCAGGATAATTTGCTAGCCAAGGTTTATTCAAGTTCCCCTCTCCACTTCTTTGAATTTAATGATTCTTAGTTCTTTCAAAACTTTTACTAATCAATTTTCTATTCAATTTCTACCAAATCGGAGTTTTACAAGTGACTAACTGTATTAACTAGAATAATTTTTATATAGTTTAGGCTATTATTGGTTGCTAATTGATTTTGAAAAATTCGGTCGTCTTTTCTCTAAAAATGCTTGTACTCCTTCTTTTACATCATCTTTAAGGAAGAGTTCTTGAAACAATTCTGCCTCTCTTTCAAGTGCTAAATGAATAGATAATTCTAGCCCTTCATCTACTGCTTTTTTTATATTTCTTAATGCAGCAGGTGAGTTATTACATATTTTAGCTCCTAGTTTCATAGCTGCTTCCATACCTTCTCCAGATGGAACTACCTGATTAACTAAGCCAATTCGAAGCGCTTCCTCAGCAGAAATATGATCACCTGTAAATAATAGTTCCTTTGCCTTTGCCTCTCCTACAAGTCTTGGTAGCCTTTGTGTTCCACCAGCACCAGGTAATAACCCTAACTTAACTTCTGGAACACCAATGAGAGCATGTTCTTCGGCGATTCTAAGATCACAGGTTAATGCAAGTTCACACCCTCCACCAAGTGCAAACCCGTTAATAACAGCAATCGTTGGTTTAGGAGAAAAGTCAATACAATTAAAGAACTCATGATTATCCATAAATTCTGGCATTAGGCTTGGATTACCAATTTTATCTGGTAACTCTCTTATGTCTGCACCTGCCATAAAAGCCCTTTGGCCAGCGCCTGTTAAGATGATCGCCAACACATTGTCATCAGAATTAAGCTCATTGAATGTCTTACTTAATTCACCTTTTACTGCTGTACTAAATGTATTCATAGGCGGATTATCAATTGTAACAACAGCTATCTGTCCTTTTCTTTCAACTGTAACTAAACTCATTCATTTCACCTCATTAAACGATTATTTTTCAAAAATACCAATTTAATTGAATACTATAATCCTAGGTTTTTTGCGATAATATTTTTCATAATTTCATTTGTACCTGCATAAATCGGCATAACTGCAACATCTCTATATTGACGAGCTATATCATATTCTTCCATATATCCATAACCACCATGAAGCTGTAGACAACGAGCAGACATCTTTCTAGCTTTATCTGTCATCCACCATTTCGCCATTGAAGCTTGGGTTGTTATATCTTCTCCATTCATATGCCTTACTGCCAGGTCGTCAATGAATGCTCCTGCGATCGATAATTCCGTTGCCATTTCAGCAATTTCAAATTGTGTATTTTGAAAAGAGCTAATTGGTACACCAAACGCATGTCTTTCTTTAACATATCTAATCGTAGACTCTAACATTTCTTGTCCAAGTGCGAATGCAGAGCTAGCGCAAATAATTCTCTCTTGTTGCAATTTATCCATTAAAATATAGAAACCTTCTCCTTCCTTTCCAAGGAGATTAGAAACTGGAACTCGAGCATCCTCAAAAATTAGTTCAACTGTATCTTGTGAATGGCCGCCCATTTTTTTCAACTTACGTCCACAAATAAATCCAGGCGTATCTTTTTCAACCATAATGATACTAATACCCTTGCGTGCTGGAACTGCTTTAGGGTCTGTTTTCACAACTACGAAAATTAAATCTGCATTCAAACCATTTGTAATAAAAGTTTTTTGGCCGTTAATGACATAGTAATCTCCATCTCGTACAGCAGTTGTATTAACACTTGCTAAGTCTGAGCCCGTACCTGGTTCAGTCATTGCAACTGCTGTGAAAATATCTCCAGTCACACAGCCATTCAAATATTTTAGCTTTTGTTCTTCTGTAGCATATTTTTCGATATATGGTACTGTAATTGAACTATGAAGGCTTGCTCCACCGATGCCTCCACCAATGCGAGAAGTTTCTTCTGCAAGAACTAAATTAAATCCAAAATCTAATCCTAATCCGCCGTAAGCTGGATCCACTTGAGGACTAAGAAATCCATGCTCACCCATTTTTTTGTAAAGTTCCCTAGGCGTGTAACCATTTTCTTCCCATTCATGAAGATATGGTTTTACTTCTTTTTCAATGAATTTTTGTAATGATGTACGGTACATCTCATGTTCATCAGTAGAATATGCTCTTTTTGTAGAAAACAAATCAAAAGTAGGTGCTTTTGTTGTAGAACTTGTTTTAGACATCATTATTCCTCCAATTTTTAAATGGTTAATAAATTACGAAATTCATAGTTATATACTTTGTGAAAACCAAATTAAATGAAGCTAAGTGTCGATTCTAATCTTGTTTTTATTAGTTGATCTTATACATTGAAACGACAACAGCTCCACCTAGACCTAAGTTATGTTGTAATGCAATTCTTGCATTTTCAACTTGTCTTTTTTCTGCTTGACCGCGTAATTGCCAAACAAGTTCTGTGCATTGTGCTAATCCAGTAGCTCCAAGCGGATGACCTTTTGACATTAAACCACCTGAAGGGTTAACAACATATTTACCGCCATACGTATTATCGCCATTATTAATAAAAGTCTCTGCTTCTCCTTCACCGCATAAACCAAGTCCTTCGTATGTAATGACCTCGTTTGGTGTAAAGCAGTCATGTAATTCAACAACATCCACATCCTCAGGCCCAATCCCTGCTTTTTCGTATAATTCTTTTGCGGCTCTTTGAGTCATTTCAGCACCAACTACATTCAATACATTTTCATATGTTGCCTCTGTATCTGTCGCCAACACTTGTGAAACAATCTCTACCGCATTTTTAATTCCATGTTTTTTGGCAAATTCATCAGTGCAAACAATTGCAGCTGCAGCACCACATGACGGTGGGCATGCCATGAATCTCGTTAAATAAGGTGGACAAATAACTTGTGAGTTTAAAACTTCCTCTACAGTTAAAGGCTTATCGAAAATTGAATAAGGGTTATTAATTGCATGATTACGAGTTTTTACAGCAACTTTTGCAAAAATATCAGGATTTGCACCATATTTTTCAATATAAGCAGTAGCTGCCTCTCCAAAAAACTTAATTGCCCCATTTGGAACACTACTATTTGTTAGCTCATCTAAACGGTCATTAAATGTTTTCAGAGGAGAAGTACGATCATCCCATTTCTCTGATAAGGCACCTGGTTGCATCTCTTCAAAACCAAATGCAAGTGCACAGTCAATTGCACCTGATTCTACAGCTTGTCGAGCTAGATAGAGTGCAGTCGAACCAGACGAACAGTTATTGTTTACATTGATGACAGGAATTCCTGTCATTCCAACTTTATAAAGCGCTGCTTGGCCGCACGTACTGTCTCCATATACATAACCAGCAAATGCTTGTTTAATTTCTCTAAAATCAATACCAGCATCTTGAATCGCATTTCGGATTGCTTTAGAAGCCATCATTTCATAAGGTTCATTTTTTCCTGGCTTCATAAACTTAACCATTCCTACACCGATAATTTTCGCGTTTTTGCTCATGTTTACTTCATTCCCCTTTCATTTAAATGCCTTTTTCAAACTAGGAAACGCTTTCATTTATTTTTAATTGACTATTGAACAATTTTAATTTACCTAATTACTCTTTGATTTCTTAACTCTTCAATTTTCTCTGATGAATACCCATGTTCTGCTAAAATGCAATTTGTATGTTGGCCAGATTTTGGTGCAAGTTCACGAATAGTTCCAGGCGTTTCTGACATTTTAATAGGTGGCGAGATAAGCTTTACTTCACCTAACTCTGGATCATTGAATGTTTGAAACAATTCTCTTTCAATAATTTGCGGATCACTTTCTAAATCTTCAAATGAATTCAAGGGTGAAACGCAAGCTTCAACATTTGAAAACACTTCGACCCATTCTTTTTGAGTCTTGGTTGAGATAATTGCTTGAATCTCAACTTTCATTTGATCCTGAATTTGAATAGGAGCATACTGTTTTTGTATCAAATCTTCTCTTTCAATCACTCTACAAAATTCTTTCCAAAACTTAGGTTCAACCGCTCCAACGGAAAGAAAACGCCCATCTTTTGTTTCATATACTTCGTAAAATGCATTTTTACCAGATAACTGAAGCTCACCACGTTTTGATGGAATATTTGCGGTTAAATAATCTGGCAGATTAAGTTGTAACCATGAAAGAGCACCATCCATCATTGAGATGTCAATAAATTGGCCTTTTCCAGATCGTTCTCTCTCAAAAAGAGCCATTAATATCCCAACAGTAGCTAATAATGCGCCGCCTCCAAGATCAGCAATTGGAACGGGTGGAACAGTCGGTTTTCTATTTCGTTCACCAAAAAGCTCAAGTAATCCCGCGTAACTAATATAGTTCAAATCATGACCTGGCTGCTTAGCATATGGACCAGTTTGACCATACCCTGTTACTGCACAATAAATAAGTGATGGGTTAATTTTCTTTAATTCTTCATAACCAACCCCAAGCTTATCCATTACCCCTGGTCGAAATGATTCTACAACAACGTCTACTTTTTCAACCAATTTCAAAAATATAGCCTTACCTTGTTCACTTTTTAAATCTAAACAAATACTTTTTTTGTTACGATTAAGTGAATGAAAAAACGCGCTATCCTCACCTACTTTAGGTTCACCCGCTCTTGCATAATCACCTAAATTTGTATCTTCTATTTTTATTACTTCAGCCCCATAGTCAGCTAAAAGCATCGTGCAATATGGACCAGGCAATAAACGCGTTAAGTCTAATACTCGTAGAGAATTTAATGCTGAAGACATTTTATTTCCTCCGACTTTGCAAATTATTGAATCTACAACATGAGACCTTTATCTATCTAACTATTAAAAAATTTATTTAGGTTGCATACGGATAGCACCGTCTAGACGAATTACTTCACCATTTAACATAGGGTTTTCAATGATAGACTGAGTTAATTTTGCAAATTCGCTTGGTTGACCTAGTCGTTTGGGGAATGGAACCATTTCTCCGAGTGCAATTCTTACATGTTCAGGAGCTGTTTCAAGAAGTGGTGTATCAAACAATCCAGGAGCAATTGTCATCACACGAATTCCGTGATTAGCTAAATCTCTTGCAATTGGTAGAGTCATTCCAGCGATCGCGGCTTTAGAAGCACTATATGCTGCCTGGCCCATTTGACCTTCAAAAGCTGCAACCGAAGCTGTATTGATAATGACGCCTCTTTCTCCATCCTTATTCATTTCGTTTTGTGCCATTTTTTCAGCAGCTAAACGAATTACATTAAACGTACCAATTAAATTAACCTGAATAACCTTTGTAAAAGCTGCTAATGGAAACGGACCATATTTACTTATTGTTTTAATGGCATTACCTATTCCTGCGCAGTTTACCAAAGCGTTAACTTTACCAAATTGTTCAACAGATTTATTTAAAGCCTCTTGAACTTCTGACTCATCCGTTACATTTGTCTTAACAAAAAGTACATTTTCTTCTCCAAGTGATTGAACAAGCTTATTACCTAACTCATCATTAAGATCAATGATGACAGCTTTCCCACCATTTTCGATTACATTTTTTACAGTAGCCTCTCCAAGTCCAGATGCTCCACCGGTAACAACCACAACACTGTTCTTTAAATCCATTTTTCATCTCTCCTTCACTAATCAATGTAAAAATGTTTATAGGATAAAGCACTAATAAAAGTGTACTTACCTACTAATTAAATGGTAAATTTAAATATAGATACTATTCAAAAATCGTATTCTATTAAATAATAGTAAGTGATTGGTAGAATAAACGAATTCACTCAATCAGTCTCTCGAATAATTATCAGAATACTTTTAATTATCGTAACTTTAAGTTATTCTATAGTAAATTAATGGTTTTGAATGGTACTTTAAGCTAGAGTTAATTCACGAAAATATCCGGTATTTTTATAGCTGAAATGGACATTTCTACATAAATTTCTACTAGAGGTGAAACCATGCGGATCGAACAACTACAATATATTGTCGAAATAGCAAAAACTGGCTCAATCACAAATACTTCTGAACAACTACATCTATCAGCCCCAGGTATAAGTCAATCAATTAAAGGATTAGAAGAAGAACTTGGTGTAAAAGTATTTGATCGTTCCAGAACTGGATTACTTCCAACTGAAATAGGAAAAGAAATTATTACATTGGCACAAGAAGTATTAAACAAAATGGAGGAAATGAAAGAAGTTGCCAATCATCATATCTCCTCTATAGAAGGCAATCTTTCTATTGCAGTAATTAATACACTATGTAGAAGCATAGTTCCACAGACGCTTGCTAGTTTCAAAAATAAGTATCCTGGAATAAGTGTGAAAATAAATGAGTTTTCTGCGAACAGTCTCGCAAAGAAAAGCGTTTTAAATGGAGATGCAGATATTGCCTTACTAGCTCTTCCCCCAAAATTTAATGAAGAAAATAAACTATTAATTACCAATCATGTTCTAGATAGCCAGTTGCAAGTTTGTTTTAGTAAAAATTCCGAGCTTGCAAAACGAACAACCGTCAATATTAAAGACATTGTCCATTTACCAATCGCTGCATATAGTAATAATTCAGAAACAATTGATTACTTTAATTCATTTTCAAAGTTTGGAAAACTTAATATTTTGTTCCATTCAAATAGTCCTGAAACAAGAAATTATTTTATATCACAGGGCCTAGCAATTGGTTTTGATTGTGCATTAGCTACTAAATTTGATCATAGTGTTAAAAATGGTAATATTTTAGCAGTCCCTTTAGTTGGACTAGAGTCGAATGTATCAAAGCTTTCCTTTTTTTGTATTCACTTAAAAAGTCAACACCTCTCTTTTGCAGCAAAAGAGTTTTTAAAGGAAGTCCAAAATCAATCAAACAATCTTGAAGAAGATTCGATCAATAAAAGCCTAATCAAAAATTAATTTTTGATCAGGCTTTTATTTTATTTTTTGAGGTTTTCAATCCAATTAGTTTGTTTATTTTTATGTGGTTAGGTAATAACTGTTTTTATACTTTTTTATGGGGAATTAGGAGAGATTATATGGACCAACTTCAGTCATCAACTTTATCGATTAGCTTACATAAAAATATCAAGCTGATTAAAGATAGTTTTCATCAAACATCTGATCTAAAAATCCGTCCATTTACAATGAATGATGAAGTTTTAAGAAACGCTGCGATACTGTATATTGACGGATTTACAGACACGAAAAACTTGCAAGAATATATACTAACTCCACTGTTGAATATTCATCACATAGAAAGTATTGAAGCAGTCGTTACACGTAATATATCTATTATCGATGTAACCGTTGCGACTAACTGTGATGAAATCAAAGTGGGTCTATCAAAGGGTAAAGCTCTTGTTTTAATGGATGGCTTTTCGGAAGGAATTTTAGCGGATTCAGCCGATTGGAAAATGCGATCACTAACTGAACCCGATACTCAACGATCATCTCTTGGACCGTTAGTTGGATTTAACGAACAACTAACCGTAAATGTGAATCTTCTTCGGAATATCGTACAAACTCCTGATTTTACTGTAGAAACTTTTACAATTGGAAATAAGTCGAAAACGAATGTTTCAATTATGTATATAGATGAATTTGTTGATCAGAATGTTCTTGAAGAAACCCGAAAAAAAGTAACTTCTATTAATGTTACCTATCTACTAGAAGCCCGTGTAATAGAAGATGCGCTTGAAGAAAAGAAAGTTCTTTTTCCTCTTGTATTTACATCTGAGAGACCTGATAGTACAGTTTTTGCTTTTTTAAAGGCTGGTGATGTGATTGTTACCCACGATGGTGTGAAACACTGGCATGGTGCTGCAAAGGATAGTTGGTTTGAACATATTGCAATAACTGCAGGTACACCAGAGTGGTTGGAATCTGTTTCAGACGAGGAATATGAAACTTTAACTAAGTAAATTTTATAAACTAGCGCAAAAAATAACCTGTATTACAGAAGGATTTTTAAAAATAGTCTATCGTCTAAATACTTTTTCTTCAATTTTAATATATTGTAATATGCATTTATTTTTTTACCAAATTTTACCTTTTCGAAAGAGAAACTAAGGTTTCTCTTTTTTTTATTTAATCTCTTTGAAAAATAATAACCAAGAAAAAAGTACAGACTGAAAGATTTCCCCAACCTGTACTTCGTCAATTTATTTCATTCGTTTTTTATATACCTTCATCGAAATCACATAAAACAATATCCCAATTCCCACTAACCATAGCACTGCTGTTACAATCGCACCATAATCCGGCTGCCCAGCTAAAAGGGAACGCACACTTTCGGCGATTGGTGTCATTGGTTGGTTTTCTGCAAAAGCTCGAAGCTTGCTACCCATATTATTCGTAGGGACAAATGCAGAACTTACAAACATTAAGCCCATTAGCAGATAAGAGAACACGCTCGCACCTTCATACGATTTTGACATTAGTCCGCATGCTACTGCAATCCAAGTGAAAGAAAGTACGGTAAGCAGGATCATACCAGCTGCTAATAGCCACTCCACAAAATTAGCGTGAGGACGGAATCCCATGATAAAAGAAATGAGAATCACTGCAGCAACTGATAATAAATTTAATAGTAAAGTTGAGATGACATGCCCTCCCAATATCGAGGATTTGGCGATTGGCATGGAATGGAATCGATCAAAAATCCCTCTAGTCATGTCTGTGTTCACTCGAACGGCTGTATAGGAAATCCCCATTCCAATACACATAAGCAACACACCTGGAACGATAAAATTCACATAATCTACTTTATCCATTGTCATGGCACTACCAAAAATATAGACAAAAGCAAGCATAAGCATAATCGGCATGAGAATCGTTGTAATAATTGTGTCAATACTTCGTAGTGAATGCTTCATCACCCGACTGCTCATTGTAATGGTATCGCTGAAAAAATGGTTTCCACTCATTACTATTCTCCTTTCTTTCCCGTAACAGCGAGGAAAATTTCCTCAAGGTTCGGCTGTTTTTCCACGTATTCCACTTTTTTAGGTGGCAGAATTGCTTTTAATTCGGTCATTGTTCCTTGTACGAGAATTTTTCCTTCATGTAAAATCGCAATGCGATCAGCTAGTTGTTCGGCTTCTTCTAAATATTGGGTAGTGAGAAAAACGGTAATACCAGTTTTCGCCATATCACGAATCACTTCCCACAAAGCTAAGCGTGCTTCAGGGTCAAGTCCAACAGAAGGTTCATCAAGAAAAACCAGTTCCGGTGAACCAAGTACAGTCATTGCTAAATCCAATCGACGTTTCATACCGCCTGAATAAGTAGCAAGAGCTCGATCACCAGCTTCGACTAAATCAAAACGGCGTAGACTTTCTTCAACAGCTTCTTTCCGATTAGGCAAATGGCGAAGTTTTGCTACTAGATCGAGATTTTCACGCCCTGTCAAAATATCATCTACTGCAACGTTTTGTCCGGTTAGACTGATTTTCTCACGTACTTGTTGTGGGTTTGTTTGAAGGTTGACATTACAAACTTCAATTTCCCCCTTATCTGCTTGCAATAGTGTAGTCAAAATTTTAATAATAGTTGTTTTACCGGCACCATTTGACCCAAGTAAAGCGAAGACACTGCCTTTTTTAACTTCAAAATCTACACCTTTGAGAACTTCAATTTCTTTGAAGGATTTTTTCAGCCCTTTCACTGAAATTGCTGTATTGCTCATAATCATTTCCCTCCCATATATAAAGTTGAAGGCGCGTTTCACTGCGTCGTAGCGCCTGCAACTTTTTTGTATATATCACGCTTATTTTTTCTTACCCACACGATCTAAAATGCTTTTGTTCAAATTATTGCGTAACTTATCATCCCATCTTTTCGCTTGATCGGTAAGTCCATTAGCGAATGCTGTCAAGTCTTCACCTGTCACTTCCAATACGTCTTTGCCATCTGCCGCACCTTCTTCAAACAAATCAATGAGATCATATTGGATTCTCAGCATATCCATGCCACTTCCAGAGGCGAACCTCCACATATTGTTGCAGATTGTTTTGTAGGCCTCTGAGTAGTTTTTTGGCAAAGCTTCCACACGCGCCATCATTTCTTTGTATTCTTTTTTGTCATCAAGTATCTTTTTGATAAAATTTATCATGATATTTAGCCCCCTACGTTATTTTTTATTCGTCCATATTTTTACTTGCTGTTCAACTCTACTCTCAATGTCTTTTTTCAAATCTACTTGCCCTCCAAATATACTCGTTGATTCTCCATCTAGTTTTGAGAGAGCCATCAATTCGTCAGCAAATGCCGCCACGTCTTCACCAGTAACATCTAGCACATGCTTGCCTTCTGCTGAACTAGCTTCAAACAGTTCATATAAATTGATGATTTCTTCACCAAACCCATAACCGAAATTCCACATGTATTTTTGTATCTTTTTAAACACAAAAGCGTAATCGTTTGGTAGAGAATTTACTTTTTTCATAAATACTTTATATTCTTTCTTGCTTTCTAAATCGCCAATGATTAACTCTATAAATTTCTTCATATTACTTCTCCCCTTTTAGACTATTTATTTTTGATGAAACAAAATCCCATTTTTTCCAAAATTGCTGTAATTCCTCAAGTCCAGCTTCAGTTAATGAATAAAACTTTCGAGGTGGACCCATTTCAGATCGTTTTTTCTCAATATTTACTAATTCTTTCTTTTCGAGCCTTATCAAAATTGTGTAGACAGTACCTTCGACAACCTCTGTAAAACCTAGATCATTAAGGAGACGAGTAATCTCATAGCCGTAAGTATCACCTCGACTAATGATTTCTAGCACACAACCTTCTAACGAACCTTTGAGCATTTCTGTTAAATTTTCCATAACTTACACCTCCTCTATTCGTTGGTTAAATTAGTTATCGGTCTATATTGAATAGATAAAACCGTTTTTCAAGCTATTTAGTAATACATATATTCAGTATCACTTAGTACTGGTAAAAAAAATATCCAAATAGCCAATAGATCAAGGATTTCATATGATAATTTTTTCATGAACTCTTTTCAGCTATCTAGCGTGACTGATATTCAGTGTTACTTAGTAATAGTATATTGTATTACTAAGTAGAGAAAATGTGAACCGTTTTATAAAAAAAATTTTATAACATTTTCAACTATTTAGTATTACAGATATTCAGTATCACTTAGTACCATTACATAGTAACACTAAGTAGTGCTAATTATCAAGTTGTTAACAAAAAAATTAAAGTTGTTTTGTTTTACCAATTAAAGTGAATGGTAATGTAAACGAATCAACGAGGTATTTATTAACTAACTCCTTACATGGCGTATATCGAAATGTTTGCAACTTCTTACATATTATTGAAGATAGGGCTTTGCAAAAGTAATCCACCGTTTGAATACAGGCTCAATGAGAGGGCATTCTAACTATTGTTGAAATTTAAGTATTAAAATTTCAATAACACATAATAGGAGGAAAATACTTATGACACAACATCAGCATTCCCATAAAACAGGTGAACCAGTTATGGAAACAGGTCATTATATTGACGCAGATGGCGAACATATTGAATTAAAAGCAGGACAAACATTCCCAAATTGTCCTTCATCTGGGCATCCAACAAGTTGGAAACACGAGCAATAATATATTATAAAAAGATAGCATTAATTTGCTATCTTTTTTATCTGGACAGAAATAATCAACTGTACTTTTGATATAAAGGATTATTCTTCTTGGTATAAAATTTTGTGGAGATCACAAAAATAGAATTGGAAAAACAATTGACTTATATGAATATATGTTCATATAATAATGTTATATATATGAATAGATACTCATATATACATGTGTATAATTTGACAGAAAAATGGAGGAACTCTCTTTGACGAATGAAAATACTCAACCATGCGAACAACTTCTAGATGAAGAAACAGTGTTCATGGTATCTCAAACATTTAAAGCTTTAAGTGACCCAACTAGAATACGGATCTTAAATTTATTATGTACGAAAGAACATTCCGTAAATGAGATAGCAGACATTTTAGATTTGGGTCAATCAACAGTTTCACATCAATTGAGATTTTTAAAAAATTTACGATTAGTCAAGTTTAGACGTGAAGGTACTACACTCTTTTATTCACATGACGATGACCACATTATGAATTTATTAAAACAGTCAATTGAGCATGCTACACATACTTAATGTCATTTTTAAATAGGGGGAATGAAAGTGGGACATAATCATGATCATACTCACACCCATAGTACAAATAAAAAAGTATTACTAATTTCATTTATCATTATTACAGGGTATATGATTATTGAAGCAATTGGCGGTTATATAACGAATAGTCTTGCACTAATATCGGATGCTGGTCATATGTTAAGTGATTCAATCTCACTAGCAATCGCTTTAGTCGCATTTAAATTAGGTGAAAAAGCCGCAAGCAAAAGTAAAACATTTGGTTATAAGCGATTCGAAATACTTGCAGCTGTATTAAATGGTGTCACGTTAATTTTGATTGCACTCTATATTTTTTATGAGTCGATTAAGCGATTCACAAATCCACCTGAAATAGCGTCAACTGATATGCTAATAATCAGTGTAATTGGTTTATTAGTCAATATTCTGGTGGCTTGGATTATGATGCGTGGTGCAGACACCAAAAAAAATATAAATATGCGTGGTGCTTATTTACATGTCTTAAGTGATATGCTTGGTTCAGTTGGTGCGATTATTGCTGCACTACTAATGATTTTCTTTGGTTGGGGCTGGGCAGATCCGTTGGCGAGCGTGATTGTTGCTACTTTAGTATTGAGAAGTGGCTATTATGTCACAAAAGCTTCTATTCATGTGTTGATGGAAGGAACACCAAAAGAAGTCAATCTAAACGAAGTAATTCAACTAATAGAAAAAACAGATGGGATTGAAAGTGTACATGATTTACATCTTTGGACGATTACAAGTGGTTTAAATGCCCTTTCTTGTCACGCTGTGGTGGATGACCAATTAACAATTGAAGAAAGCGAAATTATTTTACGTAAAATTGAACATGACCTTGAACATAAAGGCATTATGCATGTCACAATTCAATTAGAAACTGCTGCTCATAAACACGATAATTCAATCCTTTGTCAAATAAAGAATGAACCATCTGCTCATCACCATCATCATTAATCCATTTTTGCATTAGGAGTCATCGTTCATGATAATACTTATATTAAATAGTCCATCGAATCATTTAGATTCTCTGGACTATTTTTATTATTAATCAGATAATGTTGTACAATAAAAAACATCTTGATTTAGGGGGTTAAATGTCGAGGACATAAAATCACCCGAATAATAGCCCCTTATTTTAAGTGTCTATTATTCGGGTAACATTTCACTATAGAGTAGACTTTTTTTAAGTGTCTATTCTATAGGGTACATTTTAAATTTTAACAGTCCTTTAACGATTTTATTGAACTAAAGCATGCGTTAACATGATAAAGAATTACTTATTTAAAGCACTATTCGTTTTTTATGTTTATGTATTTTTTACTATCCTATCAACCGTTTTTTCAACCTACCCATGGCCTGTATCATTATTTTGGTTGGGCACGCCAAGTTCATTCGTTCAAATCCATTGCCTTCTTTTCCAAATTCATAAACTTCGTCAAAGAATAATTCAGATTCAATCAAAAACCTGCTTGTTTTCGTTTATATAAAACTATTCCAATTAGTCTTTTAAAAATGTTAGTAACGCTTCATTAAATTCTTTTGGATGAGTTGCGTTTAATCCATGCGGACCACCCTTTATTAGAGCGAGCTTACTACCAGGAATGGAATTATATGTACGTTTTCCACTTAACTCAAAAGGTACGATTGCATCAGAGTCACCGTGAATAATAAGAGTAGGTATATTGAACTTTTCCAAGTCCTTTCTAAAATCAGTCTTACTAAAGGCCGTTATACAATCGAGCGTTCCCTTAGGTGAGGCACTAGCCGCAATATCCCGATTATATAAACGGAATGGCTCACTAACTAAGTCTGTTTGATTACCCGCCGCGAAAAATCCCTTCGTAAATTTGTCAAGAAATGTAAGACGGTCATTTATCACGCCACTTTTGAATTCTTCAATTGTTGAATCATCTAATGCTCCTTCAGGATGATCCTCTGATTTGTATAAATAAGGAGGAACTGCTCCAGCAAAAACAGCCTTTTCAACACGATTTGTTCCATACGTACTAATATATCGAGCTACCTCACCTCCACCCATAGAAAAACCTACAAGTGTAACATTTTGAAGATCTAAATGTTCTAACAGTTTATGTAAATCAGAAGCAAATGTATCATATTCATATCCTTTCCACGGCTGAGATGATTTTCCAAAGCCTCGACGATCATATGTTATGACTCTGTAACCTGCTTCAATAAGAGCTGGCACCTGATATTCCCAAGAGCGTCCACTTAAAGGCCAACCATGTATTAAGACGACAGGTTTCCCTGAACCATGGTCCTCATAATAAAGTTCAATTGGAGCATGATTTTCATTACCTACAGTAAATTTTGCCATATAAATTTCCTCCCATGAATTTTCATTATTAAACCTATATTCTTGCTGCCCTGATCAAAAAAACTCTTTACTCCGAAACATTTAAAATATTTTTTTGCAAAATGTTTATAGGAATATTATATTCTCTACTATTAAAATTGTAAAATTATTCCAAAACTTTAAATCAACTAATTTATTAGATTGCCATTTAAATAGTCTGAATATTAGGTATAAAGCCACTTTTTCCATTTTGGAATATTATGGTAAAATTGGGATAATTTTAATAAGGGAGGGTATATATGACTAAGACAATCGGTCTTATTTGTGGTAGTTTACGAAAAAACTCTTATAATCGAATCATTGCTCAATCATTAACAGAGATGGCTGATTCCCATCAATTTCGTTGGATCGAGATTAATGAGCTACCTTTATTCAATGAAGACTTAGAAACAAGTGTTCCAGAAGCAGTGACAGCATTTAAATCTGCTATCCAGGACGTTGACGGTATCATTATTGTAAGTCCAGAGTACAATTCTGGAATTCCAGGCGTACTAAAGAATGCATTGGACTGGGCATCAAGACCTCGGGAATCCGCTGTTCTTAGTAGAAAACCGGTTGGTTTAATTGGTGCAACTCCTGGGGGATTAGGTACTGTTTATGCTCAAATACAAATCAGAGAAATACTAGAGGCTATGCAAGCTCATGTTCTTCCATTTCAAAAAATGCTGATTTCACAAGTACATGAAAAGATTGATTCTGATCATAAAGTGCTTACTGACGAAAAAACAAAACGTTATCTTCATCGTTATTTACAACAATTTATAAATTGGATAGATAAAACGCCTGTTTTTGATTAATTAACCTTATTTCTTTCTGATTTTTGAGAAACTGATTGTAACAAACGAAGAAGTTTATAATAACATTCCAATTTCTTCGATTACTTAATTTTTAGGAGGAATACATAATGTCTGATCTCTATTCTCGTATTAATAAAGATGATGCTGTCGTTCTTTTAGTGGATCATCAAACTGGTCTTATGGCTGGACTAGTTCGTGATTATAGTGTTGATGAATTCAAAAACAATGTTTTGGCTCTTGCACACACGGCTAAGTTTTTTGATTTACCAGTTATTTTAACAACAAGCTTTGAAACCGGACCTAATGGACCATTAATGCAAGAATTAGTTGATCTTTTTCCTAATGCGCCAAAAATAGCTCGTCCTGGACAAATTAACGCATGGGATAATGATGATTTTGTAAAAGCAATCGAAGAAACTGGAAAAAAACAACTTATTATCGCGGGCGTAGTGACTGATGTTTGCGTTGCTTTCCCAGCACTTTCCGCTATAAAAGCTGGGTATGAAGTATTTGCTGTTACTGATGCTTCAGGAACTTTTAGCAAACAAGTTGCAGATGCCGCAAATACGCGTATGGCACATAGTGGCGTGCAACTGTTGAACTGGTTTAGCGTAGCGTGCGAATTACAACGCGATTGGCGCAACGATGTCGAAGGTTTTGGCAATTTGCTTGCTAGTAATCTTCCAGGCTATCAAAATATAATTGGAAGCTATATGGCAGCTCAGCGAAATCTGAGTAAACAAAACGCATGAATTTAGCGCTGATTTAATCAGCGCTCTTTTTAAATTAGAAGTAAAGCTCATCTGACGTTTGCATTCCAAAACAATGTATTGGAATCTATAAAAACCATCTTTAACGAAGAAAACTCCCTTCTAGTAAAAAGAGATTGTCCAAAAAGTAGGCTAGTTCACGGATGAGACAACTCTCTCGTAGCTAAAATCACGGTTAATCTGTAAAATGGTAGCGTAGGCATAAGCACCCACGCTACTATTTTCTATTTAATCTATTTGCTATTTCTTAAGCAATTTATTAATAAGTGAGAACCACCGGCTTCTAAACTCACTTTTGGTTAAACCACTTACAGAAAATTTTTTATTAAGTACTCTTTAATTTGGTTATATTCATGCTGGTAAACAGGTCTTCCGATGGTCCCATATATAACTTTGACATCAAGGATTCCTAAATCCTTTAAGAAGTTCAGATACTTTCTCGCTGAGACCCTTGAAATGCCCACAACATTTGCCACTTCTTCGGTGGAAAATGGCACCTCCTTCAATTCCTGAATTGCTTCCCATACTTGCTTTAAGGTATCTTTAGTCAACCCTTTTGGGAGCTCTTCAACTATTGCAGCTTCATCTCTGTGAAAAAGATAATTATCAAGTTCTTGTTGGCTGACTGCTTCCAGTTTATCGGTAAACCGTGTCTTTTGCTGGTAGCTGACAAGAGCAGCATTGAACCTTTCAAATTCAAAAGGCTTTATTAAATAATCCACAACGCCGTACCTTAATGCCTTTTTGATTCGCTCTAGATCCGATGCTGCCGAAATAATGATTACATCAACTTCAAGTTCATTTTTCCGGAGGTACGTCAATAGATCTAACCCCTGTTTGCCCGGCATAAAAATATCCAGAAGTATAAGCTGTATATCTTCCTTTCCAAGCAAAAGGATAGCATCATCAACTGAATTGGCTACTGTAGTCAAACGGAAACCACCAATCTTAGAAAGGTATCGTTTATTGATTTCCGCCACCATAGGGTCATCTTCAACAATCATTACATTGATCATGCCTTTTCATCCTCTGCTTTATAAGGTATATACACCGCAAAATTCGTTCCCTTTCCCGGCTTAGAAGAAATAATTAGGTCCCCTTCTAGTCTTTCAATACTCTGAGCTAAAAGATATAGTCCGACCCCGCGGTTATCTCCTTTCGTCGAGAAGCCTTTATCGAATATTTTATTTTGCATTGCATTCGTCATTCCCATACCTGTATCCTTCACTTCGATTGTTAAAATATCTTCTGCGTAATCAAGCTTTAAGTCAACTTTTTTGACAGGACTGTTCGCTATCGCTTCCATTGCATTATCGACGAGATTTCCAATAATCGTTATCAGTTCTTGGCTGATTTCCGGGTTCACAGGCTGGGGAATCTTATTGGAGCAATCAAATGATAGTGATGCACCTGATTCTCTTGCAAAGCTTAGCTTGCCAATCAAAAATCCAGCTAGAACCGGATCCTGGACATTCTTGGTTACAAAACCCATTTCCATTTCCCGGTGGTTAACCGTTTCACTCACATAGTTCGCAAGTGTATCGTATTGTTCGGTACGGACAAGGCCAAGAATAACATGCATCTTATTCATGAATTCATGGGCATGGGCACGGAGGGCATCCGCATAATTGCGCACACCTGTGAGCTGTTCGGCCAATAACTGAACTTCCGTTTTATCACGGAATGTAGCAATTGCTCCAACTGGTTGATTATCCACCACTACCGGTACCCTGTTTACCAAAATAGTAACCCCATGCAAATCCTGTTCCTGATCAACCTCAGTTTCTCCAGACTGCAAAATTCGGGTTAAGCGGGTCTCAGGCAAATAATCTTCTATTTTGAGTCCCTTTGGATTTCCTTCTAGGCCGGCTTTTTTAAAAAGCTTTTGGGCAGCCCTGTTTACAAGGGTAATTTTTCCTTCTTGGTCAATGGCTATAATTCCCTCACGCACCGACTGAAGCATGGAACTCCGCTCTTCAAGCAGCTTGGCAATAGCGAACGGCTCAAGGCCCAATAGGATTTTTTTGATAAACCTGGCCAAGCCCACCGCACCGGTTACCCCGATTAATATTCCGATTATTGTTCCAATCAGCATCCCCATCCGGCCTTTATGTACAGCCTTCGTTACGTTTTCCAAAGAAATCCCTACAGCAACAGCGCCGATTTGTTTTCCTTTTGAATTCTTTATTGGTGTAAAAGCCCGCATGGAAGGGCCGAGAATCCCCTTTGAGATAGATACATACTCTTTCCCTCGAAGGACTGGCCCTTCATCTCCTCCCCTGAATCTCTTTCCCACTTCACTTGGATCCGGATGGGAAAGCCGGATTCCTTTCATATCCATGACGACAACGAAGTTAACATGCGTTAAATCTTTTATTTGATTAGCAAAAACTTCTACTTCTGTCGAATTTGTCTTACCCTCAAGAGACCCAATTACTTGCGGGCTAAGAGAAACTATCTTTGCAATATTGAGTACCTTTTCTTTCTGTGTCTCTTCCACACTGGAGGTAATTCTCTTACTGATTAGCAAATCGGTTATACCTAGTGACAAAGCAACAACAAGGCATACAAAAATAATAATGATGGCTTGTAAACTAAATCTGCCCTTTTTCATAATCTCCTCCAGGTTATCTGCTTAATTATAGTATGAATAAGGTTTATCCATTACATACTAAGAGACCGCATAGCTCTCTTAAAAGAGCTTTGCAGTCTCTATATTGAATCAACTTATTAGTAAAATTTCACCTGCCACGATTTGGTTAAGCAAGGTATGGTAAAGAAATAAAGATGGAGTCAACATAAAACTATTGCTCCATCTTTATTTTTCATCCAATATTTAGGCTCTGTTTTATTATGAAGGACTAACTGTTATTAGCTTTCTCCGTGACTTCTATACTTCTAAAGCTACACTCTTAATTTCTTTATACTCAGGTTTCCACATAGCATCATCAATCGCATTTTCAACATCTTGAATATCTATTTTTGCAATTCCTTCGTGTATTGCAGCATAGGCTACTTCAATGGCTACGTATTTTGAGACTTCATGTAGCTTTTCAATGGATGGCAGAAGGGATGCCCCAGCTTTGCTGGTGTCAGTCATACTTGCAACAGCATAGGCAGCTGCTGCAAACATCCCTTTTGAGATCACTTCAGCTTTTGCAACAATCGCTCCCAATCCTAGGCCTGGGAAGACAAATGCGTTATTTGACTGTCCAATTTCATAGGAAACACCTTTGTATTCTACATTGGCAAACGGGCTGCCTGTTGCAATTAGAGCCCTGCCATCGGTCCACTTAATCAGATTTTCCGGCACTGCTTCAGTCAATACAGTAGGGTTGGACATAGGCAAAATGATGGGGCGCTCAACGTGCTTGGCCATTTCTTTAATAATTTCTTCAGTGAACGCGCCGGCTTGTCCAGAAGTACCAATCAGGATTGTTGGCTTCACCCTTTGAACTACTTCCATTAATGAAATGATCCCTTCCTCGTCCTTATCCCAGACCTTAACTTCATCAACCTTTCTCGCATAAGGCTTCTGGAAGTGCAGAACATCTAGTGTTTCATCTGTTAGTAGACCTCGATAGTCTACAGCCCAGAAACGATCAAAGGCTTCTTCTCTTGTTGATCCTTCTAGAACCATGGCATCTGCCATTTGGTCTGCGTTACCGATGCCGGCAGCCCCTGGTCCAAAGACAACAATGCGCTGGTCCTTCAGGGATTCTCCTTTTACTTTCAAAGCAGACATAATAGCAGCAAGAGTAACAGCACCTGTCCCCTGGATGTCATCATTGAAGGTAAGGATTTTGTCACCATATTTGTCCAAGATTTTTCGCGCATTTACGTTGCCAAGGTCCTCCCAGTGAATAAGAACCTCTGGAAAGAACTTTCTTGCAGTTTGAACGAATAAATCAATGAATTGATCATAACGATCACCTCGGACACGTGCGAATTTGTTGCCGATATACATAGGATCTGCAATCAAAGCCTGATTGTTCGTGCCAACATCCAACACGATTGGTAGAACACGGTTTGGATCAATACCAGCTGCAGCCGTGTACACGGCAAGTTTGCCAATCGCAATATTAATACCGCCTACCCCTTGGTCCCCAATACCAAGAATGCTTTCAGAGTCGGTCACGACGATTAAATCAATACCATTTTTTGGCTTTCCAAGATTATAAAATGCCTTTTCAATACCCTCAGGATTATCAATGGAAAGATATAAGCCATCTGGACGACGGTATCTATGGGAGTATGACTGGATTGCATCGCCGACAGTAGGAGTGTAGATGATTGGGAGCATTTCTGCCAGATGTTCTTTCAAAAGACGGTAAAACAAGACAACATTACGGTTATATAAATCATAAAGCAGCCCGTTTTTGAACAGATTGGTCGTCCGCATCGAATATTGTTCATAGACCCTATTAACTTGTTCAGCAAGGGTGATTACTTTTGGCGGTAACAGACCTTCAAGTCCAAGTTCTTCTCTTTCCTCTTTCGTAAAAGCTGTTCCTTTATTCAAAAAAGGATTGGAGAGAACTTCTTTTCCTTTTATTGTAGTTATAATAATATTCTCAGGTACATTCATGGTGTTTCCTTCCTTCTATCTTAAAATGGCTATTCCTACGGCAACCATGTTAATAAAATTTTCCTTATCCGACTATTTTTTTAACTTAATAACCCTTTTTTGTAACTAAAAAAAGCAGTAAGTGAAACCGCTGACTGCTTTATCTTTAATTCATTTTTCAAATTGGCTTCAAGGCTTCGGAAGCATGTTGGCCAGGATAACAGTAGATTTTTACTTTATTGTCAAGATGCCCTTGCAATTGATTTATTAGCTTTTTTCTTTTCGGACATTTTAAATACGTAATTAACAATAATAGGACAGACTATTGCAGATATTACACATGCTGCTGCAACTTGCGCAGTAGCTCCTGGTGCTATTGCAGCCAAGGTTGGATCTGCTGCTGCAACAACAGCTGGTGTAGCTACAGCATTCCCTGCAGTTGACCCTGTTGCTAAACCAACGATAGGATTTTCTTTAAATAACTTTAAAAGTACGTAAGCTCCTATTCCAGTGAATGCTGCTATTAATCCTAGTAATATGCCAGGACCTCCCGCTTTTATAATAGTTGAAAAATTCATTCCAGCACCTAATGGGAATGAGAAGAATGGGATTAATAATAATTTACTGCTTCCAAGGAACTTTCTCATATCAGAATCAATATTTCCTAAAATCATTCCTATTACGATTGGAATTAATACTCCTATAAGTGTTTGAAAAGGAATTGAGGCAAGGCCAGATGCACCTAATGCAACTAATGTGAAAAATGGACCATCTTTTAAAGAAAATAAAGCATATGCGCCTACATCGGTTTCGTCACCATATGATGAAGCAAGAGATGCATATAATCCACCATTTGCATTTAATAACGCTGCTAGGATCGCTAATGGTGATAATCCTAATATTCCGGCAGGTCCAAAAATCATTGCTACAGTTAAACCTATACCTGCACCCACTATAAATTTTCCTGTTAATAATATTGCACCTTTTTTTAATGCTTTTGGTGCTAATTTGAAATTAATTTGTGAACCAATTAAAAACATAAAACATGCCAAAATGGTAGATGATGCTTCTTTACTAAATAATGCTGTTGTAAAACTTCCAATTTGTAAAAATTGCGGGAAAAAGGTATTCGTTAATACTCCTAAAAAAAGTGGAACAACCATCATACCACCTGGAATTTTATCAAGCGTTTTCTTAATTGGAATTTGCATTTTTAACCCTCCTAAAATAGTTTTATAATCTTGAATGAATCTATTATTTTACCAATTGTTCAAACAATTGCAGAAAGCGGTTCCATTTTTCTTGCATGATGTTCTATGTTTTAATCTCCCTTTGTTTGTTACCTGTCTATCATATTCGGATGAAAACTGTTTTCATAGTTTATGAAAGTTTAATAATCCTTTTTGTAAATAAAAAAAGTAAGCAGTTTCGATAACTGCTTACAAAAAGTTTTTTATTAGGTGTTCATTGGACCATAAGAATAATTCCCCACACTTGGTATATAACCTCAACCAAATGAAGAAATGCAGAAATAAGCCTTATCGAATGATGAGAAATTTCTAGATTAATATGTATGAGAAGTTTCTGTGAAGTCTTTTTGTAAAGAGTATTATTCATTATAAAAAATGGAATAGATGAAAACAAAAAAGCCCAAACCCTGGTTAAACTTAGGTTTGAGACTTTTCATTCGTATGATCGCAACCGGAAGCCAACCAACCAACCGTAGCCTGTCAATTACAGAGTGCGGGTATTATATCGTGAAGGATGCACAAAAAATAGTTGGAATTATGCAAAATTATGAAACTATTAATTTACGATTTAATAAAAGGATTGAAAGATATCCAAAATATCATTAAAGAACGAGGATTAGGATCAAAAGAATTATTCATAACCTGCTGATTATTGTTGTTTCTTTCTACTCCTCGCTTGTGTTAAGAAGGTTTTTAAACTTATTATTTGTTACTTAATTTGCCATTTTTCCTAACAAAAGTTAAAGAGTTGGGTTTGGTGGTTATTATTATAAGTGTGAAATTAAAGTATAAATATTTCTTGGCGCTATCAGTATAAACATATGAAAAAGAGCCTAATCCCAGCGGGTAAGCTCTTTTTCAAGAAATTAATTAAACATAAGGTGTTTCCAGACTTTATAATTAAGATAACATAAATTAGTTTAGTTTGTGTCTCAAAACTAAACTAATGAAGAATAATTTAGAAACTATAAGTTACTGTATATTAAGTTATAATTAAAGTCATCATCTAGTAGAGAAAGTACTATATTTTTCATGGGATGGAGGCAATAGTATGAGGCTCTTTGTAAAATTTCTTTTAGGAATATTTTTTACTTTTTTTATATTTCAACAACAAAATATAAAACTATACATAATAAAAAATACTGAACTATTAACTTTTTTAATGTGGATAAACATGATAATGTTAACTATGTTTTTAACCCATTTAATTGATAAAAAAAAGAAAATTACTAAGAAATAGGTTTCTTTTTTTATTACCTTTTTGTACTCGTAGTTAATGCATTTTTGGAAACCATTTTTGTCATATTCTTATCTGTATATACATGAGTTACTACTTTGTAATAATTATTTGCATAATCTCTATCAGTATATAAAATTGATTTATAATAATAGAGCTTAGGGGTAGAATATAGCCCTATAAATGCTGCTAATCCACCAGCGAATGCCTGTTGCGGTTTAGTTGGTAGTAGTGCAGCTCCAAAACCAAGTAATATCTGCACAGTAGGTTTTAGTCTTTTTTCTAAATTAGTATTTGAATATTTAGTATTTACATAATCCCAAGAATACCCTCCAGTATTTATCACTGCTCTGGATGTTGGTTCATCCTCTTTGATTTCTGAAACAACTTCGATAGAATAATTTCCTTTCTCACTACCGTCCTCATTATAGAATACAGTTTCTGTTGAAACTAAATTTACACCATCTTCGAGTTCTACTGAATCGGTTAATAGTGTATTATTTTCCTGCAAACCATTTTCTAGATATATATTAATATCTGTTTGGAGGTCATCAAAAAATTTCGTTGCTTTTTCTGATTGAATTAATTCAATCGTTGTAGAATTCGAATATGAAATTGGATTAGCACCATCTTCATACACGGCAGTTACTCGAACGTAATATTCATTACTATTGGAATAGTTAAGTCCGCCATTTACTTCAAAAGCTTTACTATAAAGTTTAGATGGATCAGTAGCAAAGTCCGTTCCACTACCATTTCGAATAAAATTTACTTGTCCATTTTCTATTTGCTCATTTGTTGGAAACATACCTTTACCTTTAGTTGTCCACGTTGTTTGGTCTGCTGGAACATCCCAGTAACTATGAATAGATCCATTAAATAATATTACTTGATATTTTGTTACTCCATCGACTGGTTCCCAAGATACATTTAAATATCCTGTCCCATCTTCATTAGAGACACCTTCAACTAATGGTATAGACATTTGTGAATACTTAGTATTTACAGCTCTACCTTGAATAATAGGCGGTGCTGGTAAACTAGTTCTGTCTTGTTTGATAGTAGTTTCAGTAATGGAGGCAGAACTCACTTCTGCATGGGATTTAATAGGAATAATGGCACATAATATTGCTACAGCTATTGTTGTAACAGTTGCCTTTTTAATTAATTTAATCATAACACCCTCCTAGTAATATACTATTTTGGATAATTTATCCACCTAGAATATACCATGAAGTGTAATTTTTTAGAGTTCCTATTTTGCGCTATTTAATTTCTAATTAGATATGTATCTCTAATTATTTTATATGTACAATAGATACAAGATTTAGGATTGAATTTTGAATACTTCCATCCATTATTTGTAATTATTGAATCAAAAAAATACTAGATTTGTATTCATTGATTTAGGTTCCAGCCAATTTGGATAAATTCATCTTTTCTGCCCCAACCAAACTGTTTTAATTAGATTAGTCTACAGTTATAGAATAAAAAAGCCCTTGATTTCCAAGGACTTTGCGTATGATCCCAACTGGACTTGAACCAGCGACCCCTACCCTGTCAATTACAGGATGCGCGGATTATTCAGTATTACTGAATATTTTAGTTCAGTTAAGTCCAGTAAATCAAGCGGTCGATGAAATTTTATTCATTGTATTCTTTTATTTCTATTGTTTCTAAAAAGTCTGTGCAATTTTTGTGCAATCGAAAAAAGTAATAGTTTATTGTGAGGTAGGGTGCGCTTAGAAAAATTGATTTTTAAAAATAAATTCAGCTGTTTTAACATTAGGATTGAAAAAAAAGACTAACGTTTCTGCTAGTCTTTTTACGTTGTACAATGACATCCATAAAATTCATTAAAAAATAACAGGAGTCAGGACACTTAACAGTTTGGATGGTTGGTTAAGAGGATTGGACCAATAGTGTGGAAGTGTAGAAGGAAAATGAATTGATTCTCCGGATTTCACTAGATATTCCTCACCATCGATATTAAAAATGACAACACCTTCGAGTACATAGTAAAGCTCCTCACCTTGATGTGTATGAACTATATCCTTCTCAACATTTGGATCTATTGTAATGATTATGGATTCTAGCATGCGACCTGGAAACTCACCACTTATTCTTACATATTCACTATTTGAAGTCTCAATCCTAAATGATTTTTGCTCTTCAACCTTTACCCTATAATTATGCGAAACGGATTCTTCAAAAAAGGAAGTTATCGGTAATTCAAAAGCATCTGCAATCTTTTTTAATGAAGTAATGGCCAGCGAAGTTGCACCACGCTCAATTTGTGAAAGAAAGCTTACTGATAATCCTGTCTTTTCACTTAAATCCTTTAAAGTGTAATCCTTTTGCTTCCGAAGTTCTTTAATTCGTTTATAAATTTCATCCATTTTATATACACCCATTCATTCATTAATTAACATATTATGTTAATTACAGTATAACTCAAATAATTTTAACAATGCTATATTCGGTTTAAATTAACATTGGTTTTTCAAAATAATTACACAAACACTTCAACTTTTCAAAATTACCATAGAAATAAACAAAGGTAAGGAAATTCCTCCTCACCTTTGTTTCAAATAATGTTTTAAAATAAATTCTATTAGTTTAATGTTTGCCCCTCTGTTTCATGTAAAAACAAAGTTGCAATTGCTGTAATGACTAAGAAACTCGCAATAATACCGTTCGTTACGAAAAAGCTGGTTTTAAGTGCTAGTAATGCTCCAATTGCCGTTGGAGCAATCCAGTTAGCAACACGTTGTGCGCTAGCTCCTAAACTGTAGCTTATTCCACGAATATTTGTAGGATATAATTCACCCATCCATACATCCCAAACTCCCCACGAACCTAAGCTAAAGAAAGATAAAATGGCTAGATAAATAAGAAGCTCTGTAACAGTACTTGACAAGGCAAATCCAAAACCACCTATGGCTGCCAAAGTAACAAATACAGACATAACCTTTTTGCGTCCAAACTTCCCAGTTAAGTAAGATGCAGCGATATATCCCGGAAATTGTACGAGCGCAGAGACTAGCACAAAACCTAAACTAGATACAAATGAAAATCCTTTACTTTCAGCTAGCATATATGGCATCCAAGAAAACAACGCCCAATATCCCCACGAGAAACAAAAATTTATAACAACTTGAAGGACTGTCGTCTTCAATAGTTTCCCTTTAAAAATATCTAAAACGGATCCTCGAGTCACTTGTGAGATGATTATTTTTTTATCATTAATAAATGGCTCTAATTTGTTTTCTGATAGTTTTAGAATTACTTCCTTAGCGTCATCTGTTCTATTCTTTTCCGCCAACCAATATGGTGACTCTGGAACAAGCTTTTTTACTACAAGAAACCATAATCCTCCTAATGAACTTATCGCTAAGATCCAATGCCAACTTAAATGGTTAAACAGTAAAGTTATTCCTAATGCAATGAGTGTTCCAATCGGCCAACCAGAAGCTAAATACACCGCTACTGTTCCTCTTGATTTAGATGGTAGTAATTCTGAAAAGTATGGAAATGTAGCGACTAATACTCCCGAAAATACTGCTCCAGATAAAAATCGTGTTATATAAAGCATTTCAAAACTAGTAGAAAATGCACTAATTAAGGACAAAATACCATATAATATAAGACTTGTTATAATAGATTGTTTTCTACCATATTTATCAACTAACTTACCCCAAACTAAAGTCCCAGGAATCATTCCTAAAAATATACTTCCTATTATTTCTCCTGTTTCTACATTGTTTAAACCAAAGTCTGCCGCTATCATACTACTAATAAATACCATAATCATCATTTCCCATGCTTCAATAACAAATGTAAAAAATAGTGCAAAACCGGCTTTCCAGTGTTGAGAAGTTAACGGCATTCTTTCAAATACATGACCAATTTCAATTGAGGATAAATCTTGATCAGAACTGCTTAAACGGTAATCTTTCTGTGTTTCCAATGCAATACCTCCTTAAATTTATTTTTAATAATAAACGGTTATAATAGTCTAAATAGTCAGTTATTTCATTTTAAAAAAATGCCTCTAACATCGTTTAGTAGAGGCATTTTTTTAGAAGTAATTATAACTAAGTCAAAGGTTAAAGTTTTTATTTTATAAAAATCTCTTGGTCAAATATTCTACATTCATTGACTTCATCCTCAGGAGGAGATTGGTAACCCATAATTTTGCTATGCCTCCAATTAAACCTTTGATTTAATTCCACTAGAAATTCCGCATATTTAAATGGAGCAACACTAGCATCAATAACTGGTACCCCTAATTCCTCTTGAATTTTTTTATAAAAACCAAATTCTAGCGTACATCCTAAAACAATGACATCAGCATGATCTCTTGTGATTGCTTCTCTTGCTGCTTCTAAAATTCGATTGGCAGTTACATTGTGATCCTTTTGGAAATCATGAACACCTAATTCTACGGATTGAAATGAGGCTAGTTTATGCCCAAATCCGTACTTAAAAACATTTTCCTTCATTTCTGGAATCCATTTTTTTCTTCCAACTATAATAGAAATACTTTCGCCCAAAGTCGCTGCAATATGGAGACTAGCTTCTGCTGGAGCAGTTACTACCATTTTTTTTGCTACTTCACGTGCAGCCCTTAGAGCTGGATCATAGAAACAGCCAATTACAGCAGCATCGTATCCATCTTGTTCTGCTTTCATTACTGCATTAACAATATTTGGTATCATCATCGCTTCATAACAATTATATTCTAAATGCGTAGGACCATTTGGAGCCTCGAAAGATATGACATCTACAATGGTGTTTTTATCTTTTATACTTTCAAGTTCATCTTTAAATATCTGATCATAAATATTTGTAGCAACTGGATTTATCCATAAAATACGTTTTGTAATTGGCACTTTTAATCACCCTTATAAATATTTTTTACTCAGTAACTAACAAGTCATTTTACTAAAACATAAATAATTTCACATTCATCTGGACTGTCATTAATAGCCCAATGTTCTTCTCCAGAAGGAATATAAGTTGCCTGACCAGCTGTAACGCGATGTGATTTACCACCGCTCTCTACTAATACTGAACCTCTAATGATAAAAGAATACTCATGTTCCATATGATTGGATAAACCTTTTAGTGGTACTCGCTGATTAGGTGGAATAACCACTGTTCCCATTGTCACTTTTTCTGCTTTTCTGTTTTCTTCAAAAACTGTTTTTAATCCATTACAATCGACATCAATTTTCTCAATCGTTAATAGTTCCATTAACGCAACTCCTCTCTTTCTAATCTTTTAGCAGTTTTTCCTACTACAGTTAATGTTTCTTCATTAATAACTACACCAAAGATTTCTTCAGCTTGTGCAATGGTATAGTAACCATTCTTCACGTCAATGGCCACTTTTTCCGATGAACGATCAAGTGGGTTACCATATCCTCCACCTGTACCTGTCATTAATTTAACTACATCACCTTTATTTAATTGATATCTGGCATAGAATCCATAAGGTCCATCTACTTCCCCATTTGCTTTCTCTACATAGAATTCATTAGAAGATCCTTCAAGGCCACCATTAATTCCCCAAGGTTTAAATTTATTTCGTCCAAAAGTGACCGTTGCTGCTTGCCCATCAGTTAATGCTTTATACGATCTGATTACTCCTGAGCCACCAATAAATTCACCAGCACCTGCTCCATCGGTTCTTAAGTTATACTCATCAACTAGAATTCCATATCTTGTCTCTGCAACCTCAACAGGAATATTGTAAGTTTCACCATTCGCCATACAAAATTGTCCTCTTACACCGTCGTGCCCCATTGCACCACCCCATCCTCCTAGTGAAGGCTCCACAATAAGAAAAGGTTCTGATGTATCCGGATGTAACCCTGTTAATGTAACAGCACATACTGAAAGATAATGTCCCGCTGGTAACCTATTTGGAAGATGGGGTGCAAGAGCTTTCCAGATTAAATCTAAACTACCTAATAAAGTTTCAAAATAATTTGATACAGGAGCAGGTCTTTCTGCCGACATAATCGACTTTGGATCAACAATAATTTTTAACGGACGAAAAACACCATCATTTACATCTTGAGATGGGTTGGTGATACCAAGGAAAATGGCACGAACTGCCGAAGCAAGACCTGTAAATGAGCAGTTTACTGTACCTGGAACTTGTGGATGACTTCCTCTAAAATCACAAATGAATTCATCATCTGTAATTGTTACTTTTACTTTAATTTTGAAAGGTCCATTTCCAATTCCATCGGTGTCGATGTAGTCTTCTGCTTCAAATGTACCCTTTGGTAATTTTGCCAATTCCTTTCTAGATAGCTGCTCACCATGATCAAGTAAATAATCAATTGAAGACAAAATGACATCTTTTCCATATTTCTCGCAAATTTCTCTTAAACGCTTGTCACCTGTTTTTAAAGCAGCAACTTGTGCCCACATATCTCCCAATGAAAGATCTGGGAAACGAACATTCGATTCAATAATATCGACTAGAGCTTGATTTAATTTCCCTTCATCAAAAAGTTTCACACAAGGAAATTGTAAACCTTCTTGGAAAATTTCTGTTGCATCATTTGTAAATGAACCAGGATCTTTTCCGCCAACTTCTGTCCAATGTGCTTTATTGGCAGAAAAGGCAATCAATTCGTCTTTATAAAATATAGGCATCACCAATCCAACATCGGATAAATGAGATCCGCCACCTCCGTATGGATCATTAATAATAATGATGTCCCCAGGTTTTAAATCTCCTTTTTTCCCGTATTTTTCAATGGTATGCTTCACCATAAAACTTAACATTCCAATGAATCCTGTAACCCCATTCCCTTGAGTCAAAAGCTGTCCCTTTGCATCCGTTAACCCACTGGCATAATCAAGAACCTCATATACAATTGGACTCATAGAAGTTCTAGCAAGTGCATAAAACATCTCATCCCCTATAGCAAGTAAAGAATCCTTCACAATTTCTAGCGTAAATGGATTAATTTTAGAAGCTGTGTTTGACACCATAATCATTCAACCCCCGTATCAATAATAAGATTTCCGTATACATCAACATAAAGTGATTGTCCTTCATAAAGAACTGTAACAGCAGCCTTTTCTTCTATGATTGCCGGGCCTTGTACAATTTTATTGGTTGGAAGCTCGTTACGTGAATAAACATTAGAGCTAATCCAGCCTTTTTCTTCGAAGTAAACATTTCTTTCTTCGATTAATGCCTCATTCAATTCTCCTGACTTTTCCACTTTTTTCAATGTAGGCTTTTGTACTTTTCCGAAAGCGATAACATGTAGGTTAACGATTTCTGTGTTCGCATCCACTAATTTAAAAGTATAATTTTTCTCATGTAATTCATGGAATTTTTCGACAATTCCACTTACTAGTTGGTCGTTCCATGTATCAGTTGGTACGGGAACTTTTACAGTATGCTCTTGACCTAAATAACGCATATCTATATATCGAACAAATGATGTATCTTTTTGCTCAATACCTTCACTTGTATATTGTTCAGTAGCTTCCGTTTCAATCGAGCTCCATTGGTTGTTTATATCAATAAAATCAATTTCATTTATGCGTTTAATATAAGTTTTAATGAAATCATGTCTAAGATCTGTCATTAACATACCCCAAGCAGAGAAAACTGGCGAAGCTAAAGGCACAATTACTTTCTTAACGCCAAGTTCTTTTGCCAAGGCAGTTGCATGCATAGAACCACCACCGCCAAACGCGACTAAAGAAAAATCACGCGGGTTATGACCTTTTCTAATAGAAATTAACTTTAAAGCATTTAACATATTAGAATTTGCAATCCTAATGATCCCAAGCGCAGCTTCTTCAGTTGTTACATTAAAGTGTGTGGCAATCTTTTCTTGGACTGTTTCCCTAACATGAGTTAAATCTACGTTATAATCGAAATTTTCGGGAGATAATCTTCCAGTAACTAAATTTGCATCAGTTGTTGTTGGTTCAGTACCTCCTAAACCATATGCCACTGGACCAGGTAATGCACCTGCAGATTGAGGGCCAACTTTCAAAGAGCCAGCATCATCAATCCAAGCAATAGAACCTCCGCCATTACCTATTTCAACAATATCTACTACAGGTACCTTAATTGGATAACCTGAACTTCTCATACTTTTTTCAATACTGTAATCCGTTGAAACTTTTACTTCTCCGTCTTCAATAAGTGAACACTTTGCTGTAGTACCACCGATATCAAAAGCTATTATATTCTTTTCTCCAATTAATTCACCAAGTACAGCAGCCCCGTATATTCCTGCAACTGGACCAGATTCTACCATATTAATTGGGATTCTTTTAGCTTGCTCAAATGTGGTAGTTCCCCCATTAGATTGCATAATATAATTTTGACTAGTTGTTTCATTTGCATGTAGTTTCGTATTAAGGTTGTCGATATATGTTGAAGCAATAGGCTGAACATAAGCATTTAAAATCGTCGTATTTGTTCTTTCATACTCTCGCCATTCTTTTGTTACCTCATGGGATGCCGTAACTTCTACTTCAGGCCATATCTCGTTAATCATTTTTACCGTTTCAATTTCGTGTAACGGATTTGCATAAGAGTGTAAATATGACACCGCAATCGCTTCTACATTTTCATTTCTAAATGATTCAATTATACTTTTCAATTGTAGTTTGTTTAAAGGAACTAAAACCTCTCCTTTATAGTTCAATCTTTCTTCGACTTCATGACGTAAATATCGTTCGACAAATGGTTCTGGTTTCTCGTATTGTGCATTAAAAAGATCAGGACGATTTCCTCTAGCAATTTCTAAAACATCACGAAACCCCTTTGTTGTGATTAATCCTGTTTTCACGCCTTTTCTTTCCGTTAAAGCATTGATAATAACCGTTGTTCCATGAATAAACGTATTAATAGATTTTTGATCAATCTCGCTTTTTTCAATAACATTAATAACACCTTGTTCAAATTTCGGGGGTGTCGTAGAACTCTTTGCTATTCCAAAATTACCTGCATCATCAACATAAACTAGATCAGTAAATGTGCCACCAATATCCGTCGCTACACGCATGATTTAATTCCACCTCTTCTTTTAAAATAAAACCTTAATAGATTTTAGATAACGTTTTCATAATTTCAAGTTATTTTAGGTTAACCAAGTGCGCGCAATTACAATATATTGAAATTATTATAGTTTTTTTCCACTTATACTGTAATTAATTTTAATATTATCATATTTTTATTTAATTTCAATATTTTTTGAATATTTATTTTATTCGAACTTAAATATTTATTTGTGAATAAAAAAAATGCCAAAACGGCATCCAGTTAAGTTCTATATCCCATACTTTTTCATTTTGTTATATAGTGTAACACGTGATATACCTAGTAATTTTGCAGCAGCTGATTTATTTGTGTAAGTTTTTTGTAGTGCATCAACGATTTTCAACTTCTCATCTATTATAGCTTCTTCCTCCATATCTTTAACAAAATGGATATTAACACGTTGCCTGCGATTCAATAATTCATTTGGTACTTGTTCGATGCTAATAAAATTATCATCTGCTAAAATTGTCATTCTTTCCACTGTGTTTTTTAGCTGACGGATATTCCCATTCCAAGGGGAGTGCATGAAGGTTACCAGAACTTCTGGATCCAACTCAGGAATTGGCTTTTTATATTGAATGGAAAATTCTTTTAGAAACATTTGAACAAGCTCGGGCAGATCTTCCATTCTATTTCGCAAAGGCGGAATGGGAATCGACACAACATTCAAACGATAATAAAGGTCTTCACGAAATAACCCTTCTTCTATCATTTTCTCTAATTCACGGTTTGTTGCCGATATAATTCTAACGTCAATCGGAATAGGAGTGCTACTGCCAATGCGATAGTATTGTTTTTCCTGCAATACACGAAGTAGCTTTACCTGTAGTTCAAGTGGAAGTTCACCTATTTCATCTAAAAATAGCGTACCGTTTTTTGCTGCAGTAATTTTCCCACTTTTACCTTCTTTAATAGCCCCTGTAAATGCACCTTTTTCATAGCCAAATAATTCACTTTCGAACAAGGATGCTGGAATAGCTCCACAGTTAAGGCCGACAAATGGTCCATTCGCTCTGTCGCTCGCCTTATGAATTGCCTGAGCAAATAATTCTTTTCCAACTCCACTTTCCCCAGTAATCATAACGGTTGCATCGGTTTTTGAAACTTTTTTGGCTAATAGAATAGAAGAGTGTAACGCTTGACTTCTTCCTTTAATTTTATGAAAAGGATCATCATTATGTGGCAGGTGCATTTTACTTTCTAAATCCCGAATATAAGCAGAAGTGGTTGTTAGTTCGTCATTAAGTTTTACGATTTCAGTAATATCTCTTTCAACGGAGATCCCGCCCATGACTTTTCCGTCTATCACCACCGGTAATGTGTTTATAAGAACATGGACCCCCTGCTTAGGTTGATTGTACTTCCGTATCACACCTTTACCATCATTTAAGGTCGACATTAAGATTACTGATTCCTGTTGAAAGTAATCTGTAATTTGAGAACCGATGATATTTTCAGCTGAAGTATTGTACAATTCTTCAGCTTTTGGGTTCCAAGAAATCACTTTTCCATTACGATCAACTATAGTAATGGCATCATCTACAGCATGTAATAAAGTTGGATAAATTTTTGCATAACTTTTCCATTCGTGAAAAATAGCATTTATTAAGTTATTAAAAGGAATAATCCGTTTTGGATTTCCACTTTCGTCCAATAAGAGAATATCCTGTTGTGGTTTTAGATCAGTTACATCCGTAAGCATGCTATCTATGGTGTATGTCTTCATGTTTTCAAGTTTGGTTCCCTTATCAATCTCTTTGGAAAGGGAAAGTAAACTAAGCCTATCATTTAGCATATTAATCTCCTTTACTATTAATTGGTTTACAAAAGTGTTTAACATTTACAGTTAGTTTACACTTTTGTAAATGCAATTTACACCAAAACTTTAATAAATCTTTGATTTTTCAGAATTTTCATTTTGGCACAATACTTGCTTATTAATTGGTATCAAATAATGAGGAGGAAATAAATTGTTATCTTATAAACACGAACCTTTTACTGATTTTTCAAAAGAGGAAAATAAAAACGCCTTTAAACAAGCTTTAGACTTTGTTAATTCTCAACTTGAGCAAGAATTTCCAATAACGATTGGAAGTGAAAAGATTACAACTGATCAAAAAATTGTTTCCTATAATCCTGCAAAGAAGGAGGAAGTCGTTGGTATAGTTTCAAAAGCAAATAAAGAATTAGCGGAAAAAGCCATGCAAGAAGCACTAAAGGCCTTTAATTTTTGGAAGGAAATTACTCCATCAAACCGAGCTAAGCAGATGATTTTGAACATATGTTGAAAATCGCTAATAATACCGAGTACGGTCTAACAGGAGCTCTTATTTCTAACACCCGCGATCATATTGAAAGAGCAAGAAAAGAGTTCCATATAGGAAACTTATATATTAATAGAGGCTGTACTGGGGCAATAGTTGGTTATCAACCGTTTGGTGGATTTAATATGTCAGGTACAGATTCTAAGGCTGGTGGTCCTGATTACTTAACTCTACATATGCAGGCAAAGACAACATCTGAATTATTTTAATTAGTAAATAGCTTCTCATAAAATAAAAGGGATAGGGGTGCTACAAGTGATCGAAGTAATTTCAAAAAAATTCTTTCTTCGAATTTCACAAAGTAAAAAGCTGAATAAGGCAGCACGTAAATGGGGATTAAAATTTGGAGCGGGACAGGTTGTTGCAGGAGAAACAATAGACACTGCTATCGCTAAAGTGAAAGAATTAAATCTAAAAGGACTTTGCTGTACATTAGACCATCTTGGTGAATTTGTTTCAAGTAAAGATGAAGCGAAGGTGGCTACCGACTATTGCATTCAAACACTAAATGCGATTAAGAAGTCAAATGTAAACTGTAATCTTTCTTTAAAATTAACACAACTAGGGCTTGATATTGATTTTGATTTTTGCTTGGAAAATATGAAAATAATTGTATCTAAAGCTAAACAATACGATATCTTTGTCCGTATTGATATGGAGAACTCATCACGCAATCAAATTACACTTGATCTATTAAAAGAATTGCGAAAGGAATATGAGAATGTTGGCACTGTTATCCAAGCATACCTTTTCCGTTCAGAACAAGATGTCAAAGAACTGAGTGGGATTCCACTACGCCTTGTAAAAGGAGCTTACAAAGAACCTGTCCATTTAGCTATTCAAGATATATCGGAAATAGATGAAAATTACTTAAATATTATCAAAATACATTTACTAAGCGGAACCTATACTGCCATCGCCAGTCATGATCATGTAATCATTAATAAAATAAAGGAATTCATTAAACAAGAAAACATTCCAAAAAGTCAATTTGAATTTCAAATGCTTTATGGATTCCGTAATGAACTTCAACTTAGCTTAGTTAGTGAAGGTTATAAAGTGCGAGTATACGTACCTTACGGCGATGACTGGTTTGGTTACTTCATGCGGCGCCTTGCAGAAAGGCCACAAAATGTTTCCTTTGCTTTAAAAGGTTTCTTTTCAAAATAATATTTTATTAAATAGGATGGTGATTTATACCATCCTTTCGATTGTTGAAAAATTCTCACTGAGACAAAAAGAATCGTAATGAATAATAAACATTAAAAAATGAAACTAACAGAAAATAAAAAAGTTCAAACCCTAGATACACTTAGGTTTGAGCCTTCTAAATCATATGATCCCAAACTGGTTCTAACCGTTGACTTCTCCCCTGTCAATTACAGCATACGAGGAATATTCAGTATTACTGAATATTTTAGGTCAATAGAGTCTAGTAAATCAAGCGGTCAATGAAATTTTATGCACAGCATGTCTGTTATTTCTATTGTTACTATTAAGTTTGTGCAATATTGTTCGGGAGGTAGGGTGTTTAATTTCGGTTCAAAGAAATAATATGAAGATAAAAATAGAACAAATATGTGTACTCAATTAATATCAATATTTAAAATAAATATTTCCTCTTAATAATAAGGAGCAACTACTAATCCAGTAGTTGCTCCCCTTATTTGAAGTATTATAACCCTAATGCACTTTTGACACTTTCTAATGTTTGATTCTTGTATTTCTTTTTCGCTGTCGGCGCGTCTTTTACCGTTGGGTTTTGCATCAAGTAATGCTCTTCAACGAAAGCCAGATCCTTTGCATCAACATTTCCATCAAAGTTGATATCCGCTGCACGTTTATTTGTTCCCCAATACGTTTGAATGTAGATTGCATCTAATACATCAATCACATCATCTTTATTTACATCTCCTGCAATCGCTGGATTATTTCGTAAAAATAAATTTTGATTAATTACTTTTCCATCATCATGGAAACCAACTGTGAAGTTCTTGTGAACTGTAAAATGACCTGGTACATCATATTGTAGTTCATATACATCATCGTTTAATGGAATATTCGGAATTTTATAAGTTACAGTACTTGCTTGAGAATCAATTGTACCATTATAAACTTTTCCATCTGGGCCTATTGCTTTGACGTTAATTCCCATTTTTGAATAAGGGAAAGAACCATTTGGTTGTTGATTACTAGGATCCCCCAAATATAGTTCGAAGGCTTCAGCATCCAATCCTCCTCGTACTAGTGAATAGGTTGGATTCATGTACATTGATGGATTACTACTAAATACAGTTTTTGTTGAACTATTCATATCAATATACGTTACGTTTGTTAAGTAGTTCTGCCAGATAGCAGCTTGTGCTGTGTACGTATTACTAAATGTTGAAGCTACATCGACTAAAGATAGATTACCAGATAAAGGGGCAGATCCATCTTTTAAAGTAACAGTTACTGTTGCCTGATACGTATTCCCGCCAAGAAAAGCATCTTCAAGTTTTACATCAACTTTATCCGCAACACTAGGATGCGGTTTTACATTAAGCGTTGCAACATCATTTAAATGATAAAACTTAAACACAGCTTGCTTTACATTACTTACTTTATTTAAGCTTAAAGTCGAATGAACAGTTTCCCCCATATTCCCAATTCGTTTTTCAGGTTGTAAAAACGAATAAGCCACGTTATTTGGAACGAAGTAAATATCCCTTCCTTCTTTAAATGTTTTATTAGATGCCGCGTCAAGTGCATAAAATGATAGTAGCATTGGTCTTGTTGCATTAGTTGGTATATTAATTGAGAATGTACCATCTGCATTTAAAGGTATTTGTTTTGCAGCTCCTCCGAACTGATCTTGATAAAAGAGTCTAGTACTTGCTTGTGTGAAAGGAAGTCCAAGGTTTTTCATCACTTCTGTATCCTTATCAAAAACTGAACCCGTTACATTCACACTGCTTTGACCTGGAGTGTATTCAACAACATCAGGGCTATTAATCGTCATTTTAGGAGCAATATTATCAAAATAGAAAGGTGCTTCTTGAATAAATGTACTTCCAGCATCATTAGTAGCAACAAATTTCAGTTTATAATAACCTGGTTTTGCTAAATCTTTATCATAAGCAAATGGATGGTCTTCATCGCCTGTAGACGCATAATAAAATCCACTAAATACTTTAGAGACTGCTAGATTCACATTTTCATTCATTCGTAGACCATCTAAAGTTCCTACAAATCCCAATTCTTTATTTGTTATTCCATCTTCAAGAATGACATCGATTGTACGCATATGAGACTTTAAGCTAAATCTTGCTGTTGTATAAACTAATTGACCAGCATAAGAAGAATCGAATACTTGAGTGAATGCTTGTGGCGATAGTGTTACAGGATTCATACCTTCTTCGACTGTTTTAATGGCAAATGGTACTTGATATGTTTCATTTGGATTATCATGATTTGTATACGTGACAAATCCTTCATACGTTCCAAGTGCTGCTGATTTTGGAATGGTGATTGCAACAGTTGATTTCTTTTTCGAATTTGCTCCAACTTTAATTGATTTATCTGTAACAATCATTACGCCGTTTGCATCTGCATCTAATGAACCCTGACGACCTGTTTGGAACGAAACCGTCACATCAAATGTTTTTGCTTTTTTATCATTGTTATAGAGATTTAGTGAACGCTGATCACTTATATTCGTACCTGCTGGTGCTTGTACTCCAAATGCTAACGCACCTGTTAAATCTTTCACTGATTTTAGATTACCTTTTTTATCTAGCGTTCCTTCTGTTTCGTCAACAACTTCAATTCTTGATTGAGCATGAATCGCTTCATATGGATCAACTTGTCCAGCACCTGATTCAAATACACTGTAGTTTCCATTTAATGGGTCCGCAGTGTTCATTAATGTTTCTTTAATTTGGGCTGGCATAAGGTTTGGATTTGCTTGTAATAATAAAGCTGCAACCCCAGCTACGTTTGGAGTAGCCATTGATGTACCTGATAAATTATCATATGCATATTGATAGTTTCCAATTTGATCTGCCCCATGCATGTAAGAAGGAACTGTTGAGAATACTGCAACACCAGGTGCCGTTACTTCCGGTTTAATATCATATGTGATTCGAGCTGGACCACGAGAACTAAAGCTTGCCAATTTACTTCCTTGGTCAGTCACTTGTCCCACTTCGTCAAATGAGAATGTTGAAGTTCCTGTAGTATTTGATTGCATCACTGTCCCTTGTTCATTTGAAACGGAAAATGCTGGAATCATTCCATATCCATTTCCTAAATAAGTAGGAATAAAACCTTCTCCAACATTACTATTTATAATGATTACCGCTTTTGCACCATGTTGTGCACCTACTTTTATCTTATCAACAAGTGCCGTAGTACCTCGATTTACTAAAACGATTTTACCATTAACATCTTTACCATTATAGTTAGCGTCTGCACCTGTACCCGGAATAAATACCATTGGTAGGTTTAGTCCTTTTAGCGTATCGATCTTGTCACTGAAACCTTTACCTAATAATTTTAAATCAGCTGGAACTTCAGTTGTTCCATGCAAAGTTGCTTTAGAAGTAGCGATTTCAGTTTTTGTATCGTTTGCTCCAACTGTAATGGCTAATGCTGCTGCTCCTGGCTCACCTAAAGTATAATTCCCACCATCACCAGCATTACCGGCAGCGACAACAGCTGTTACTCCGGATAATACAGCATTATTCACGGCAATACTTTCAACATCAGTCGGATCATTGTAATTTGCACCTAGTGATAAGTTAATAACATCCATGCCATCTGCTACTGATTTATCGATTCCACCTAAAACATTTTCAGTCGTTCCAGAGCCATACTTTCCTAATACACGATACACATATAGATCAGCATCTGGTGCCACACCAGTTACTGCATAGTCTGTGTTATTTTTACCACGACCTGCAATGATGCCAGATACATGTGTTCCATGCTCTGTATAATAGGTTGAGCCACTTAATGAATCTACTTCTGCAAGACCTGATTTTTTCCAATCATCATATGTAGTCTCCATTGGATCAGCATCATTATCGACAAAATCCCAACCTTTCACCGAGCTCGGACTAATCGATTTTGGATCAACGCCCGTTTGTGCACGATATCCTTTATACGCATCTGTTAAATCTGGATGATTGTAGTCAATTCCTGTATCGATGACCCCAACTTTAATTCCTTTACCAGTAATACCTTCATCATGTAATTTATTGACACCTGGAAAGACTTCAGTCGCTATTTTTTTCGAATCGCTAGTTCCTTTTGTAATTGTTGATGGCTCAACCTTAATAACTTTATTTGGCCAAACAGCTTTAACCTCTTTTGATTGTAATAATGATTTTACTTTATTTGCTGGCAATTCAATTGAAACACCATTAAGTGAGCTTTTATACGTGCGTTTAATCTTGAATAATTTTTTATTCTCTTTTAAATCATCTTTGAATATTGTTTGTAAATCACTTTTAAATGTTTCTTGTGCTTCATTTGCTTGTTGCTCTGCATCTGATAATGATAAATCATTTCCGTTTATTGCTTCTTCTAAAACTGCTACTTTCGCTGGTTTTTCTTTTAATTCAACGATTACTGATAGATTTTTAGAACTCTCTAAATCTACCGAAGATGGTAACTGTAGACCTTCTTCGCTACTCGCTTGTAATTGATTTAGTGCCTGGCGTTGCTCAGGTGTAAGTTTTGCGAGCACCTGCTCAATAGAATCTGCTGAGGTTGCTTTTGCTACTTGGTTGTAATGATTAATTGGAAATGAACTTAATAGTACACCCGTACTTAGTGTGAAAATGGCAGTACCTTTAATTAATCGATTCATCTTTCTCCCCCTACTTTCTCTATTCTCTTTCAAATATTATTATAATGAGGGTTGCCATAATTCTACATTTTCTGAAATTCAGCATTTTCTAAACATTTTTTCGACATTTTACGACATTTATCAATACTATAAACCCATTATCTAACGTATCTACCCAGGAATTATGTCAAACGCCTTTTCTCTTGAACTAACTACTTTTCAATCTTCCTCTATATCTAAATTCCTTTTGTTTGCAATTTAAGTACATTAACCAACAAAAAAGGAACTTATTTTCAATAAGCTCCTAAGTAATTCAACTGATTTTGTTAATGATCGATTACGCTTAACAATTTAATATATCTTTGTTCGAGTTCAGGTGTCATATAATTTCTATATTTCCATATTGCAATAAGGCATTGTTTAAACTTTTCAAAAATACCTAAATTTTTTACACTCTCAGCCACATTAATTAGTTCGTTTAATCCATCTGTATATTCTTTGCTTTCACATTTATATAGAGAAAAAGCATAACAGTAATCTAAATATAAATGTTGTTTATTCAACTGTGAACTCAGTTTTAATTTAGTCATTTCATTTTCATAATGATAGATAATATCTGAAGCATCTTCCAATCGACCCAACTTTACATACGTTTCTAATATTCTTGGTATCCCTACGAATTGATCCGTACGATTTCTTAACCAACTACGGTATTCGTCAACATAGTTTAATTCTCCAAAATCAATCAAAGCAACAAAACGGTTTCCAATTGCAATATCCGAATAATATTCGTTTATGATTTCGTATTGATCAATCAGTGTCATTACCTCGTTTAATGATTCTCCTAATCTAGTTAATGCAAAACACTGATACATCAAAGCTCGCCCATAATGCTCCTCATTCTGTGCTATTTTTTCTAATTGTTTTGCATAATGAAAAACCTTATCCCATTGTTTAAGCGTGTAATAAGTAGCTGTAATCCATAAATATGTTAGTTCTTGAAACTCCATTGGCATATAGCTTATATACTCTAAAAGATGAACTAACGTAGCCTGTCCTTCCTCGGTCAATCGAATGATATAAAACTTTCTATAGTAACTAATTGCTTTTTCTTCAGAAGAATTGTCTGGCATAAGTTCAATGAAGAGTTCATATAAAGGTAAAGCTTCTTTTTCATTTCCTTCTAAAAAAAACTTTTCTGCAACTAGAAAGAGGATGTGATAATTTTTAATTCTTATTGTTTTTGAATTCTCTTCCAAAATTAAATTAATCATATAATTAAGTTCTTTTTGAAACCCATATAAAGCACACTTATATATGTAAGCCATACTTCTTCGTTTATCTAGATAACCATTTTGATTAAAACACAATTGTATATATTTGTCATAAAAGGACCCAACTGGCAATCCAAAAGCCTGAGTTATAGCTTCCAAACAATGGAAAGATAGCATTTTTTTATTGTTAAATATTCTAATGATATCGCTATAATTTATCCCCGATTTTGTTGCTAAATCCTTCTTAGTCCACTTGTTCTTATCCAATAAGGGGATAAACTCATAAAGAAGTTCTTGATTCATCCACTTCCACTTCCTCATCTTTACATTTAAATAAGTTTTTGTCCTTCTTTCAAATAAATAGGTTATTAACTTTTAGTTATTTTGAATGATCTTTTTTATTGGATTTAAAATTGGTATAATGCATGCTTATTAAGGAAATACAATCAATAATTATTAACTTTCTAATTCACATTGCTGCTTTTATCAGAAATAAAAAATCCAACAACTTAATTATAAAATTCAGTATTAATAATGTATAATACATGTTATACAATCAATTCATTCTTTCAAACCTATTAATAAAGAAAGGAATTGCCACATTGGAAATTCTTCAATTGAAATACTTTCAAAAAGTTGCAAAACTAGAACATATTACAAAAGCGGCTGAAGAGCTTAAAATTGCTCAACCTTCTTTGAGCAATACAATAGCAAGATTAGAAAATGATTTAGGTGTACCGTTGTTTGATCGTCAGGGACGACAAATAAAACTTAATCGATTTGGGAAAATATTTTTAGAACGGGTAAATAAATCGTTATTGGAATTGGAAGAAGGGCAAAGAGCTGTTCAAGATCTAGCTGGTTTAAGTAAGGGTAGTATTACATTCTCTTCATCAATTTCAAAAATATTGCCTGAATTAATTGGGGAGTTTTTAGCAAAATATCCTGATGTACAATTTCGCCAAGTAATCGAACCAATATCATCGATGAAGAAAAGTTTAGAAAGTGGAGAAATCGACTTATGTATGGCATCATTACCTTTTGAAGATAGCGAAATAGACTGGAAAACTCTTTTAACAGAAGAAATTTTTTTAATTGTTCCTAAAAATCATAAATTCGCAGGGCGCAAAACAGTTCAGTTATGTGAATTACATTCAGAGACATTCATCAATTTGAATGCAGGTTTTGGATACCGAAAAATTACGGATAAATTTTGCAGAGATGCTGGTTTTATTCAGAATGTATCCTTTGAGGTAGGCGAACCTTATGCTATTGTTCGATTAGTAGAGCAAGGTGTTGGTGTTGCTTTTATTCCTGCTTTAGATTGGCTAAATCCTACTGAAGAAATTACTCACCGTATCCAAATTGTTGAACCAACATGTCAATTGACGATTGGACTTGCTTGGTCAAAAAACAGATATTTATCTTTAGCTGCACTGGAGTTCAAGAAATTTATTATCGACTATTTCCAAAAGATTTCTTCTGACATAAAGAGTATTTGACTTGTTTATAACTAATTATTCCATGTGCCAGTTATTCCGTTTCATAATTTGCGCCACACTTATGTGACAATTTTAATGATAATGGGTGAGAATCAGAAAATTGTTATCAGAGATTAGGCCATTCAAGAGTTGAAACAACCCTTGATATTTACTAACATTCAAATGAAGAAATGCAGAAGAATACATCTAATCGATTTGATGAAAAGTTTGGTTTATATTAATATGCTCCTGAAGTTTATGTGCAGTATTTGTGCAATAAATAAAATTCATTACAAAAAATAAAAATAACTAAAAAACAAAGAAAAAGCTCAAATCCTTGGTATACTTTAGGTTTGAGCCTTTTCGCTTTTATGAGCCCAACTGGACTTGAACCAGCGACCCTTCCCCTCCTCTACTCAAACCCAAACTTACCTTGCTTTGAATAACTGAAATAATAACTCGTCTAACTCTTGGCTACATTGAATAGTTTTGGAATGAAGAAGCCCATACTGCCTATAGATATCATATAATTCATATCTCATTACCTCTATCTCAGTTGTTACTTGTTTAAAAAAAGTAGCTATTCTATAGCCCTCCATTTAAATAACTCTCCAAGAAGAATTTTATCTTTCTATGGCTGACAAAATTTGTTGCACCATTTGCACCTGTTACAGAATAATCAGCAACAAAGTAAACACCTTTGATTTTTTAATTAATTTTATTGATCAATTGAAAGTCGTGCCTCATTATGTCACTTCGCTTGATTAAGTCGGCACTCAAATCCAAAGTACTATGTACACTCACTTTTCTATCTTTATTCCTACAGAAATGAGATATAAAGAGCAAAAAAAAACGGCACCGTCATAATGAAGCGTCACCGATTCTTGGTTATCATGTAAATTATCTAGGAACAATTTATAATTTGCACAGTAAGAAGCTATAGCGTATGAGTTACTTTTCTTTTTATGTTTTTGGTTCTATACCAATCAAACGAAGTAAGTACTCTAGAATTTTTTCAATCTCTTACTGTTTGACCGTATTGTTCAGCTTTACTTTAGTAAACTATAACACTCTTTGTGTAACTCTACTGTCCTGTGTACCCATTATACTTTCGTCCAATCTTCAAGCGTCATCTGTTATGATCGTTACATTACTCGTATAAAGCACCATCGTCTTTTTGTTTAGCCTTAACAGATAGCTTAGCAGAGTACGTTACACCTTGATAAACATTATCTAGAAACAAAAATCTAAATAATATAATGAAAATAACTAAAACTGCATTTAGAAAAGGTAATTAGAACCTTTTACATTCAATTAAATAAAAATAAAGGCCGTTTTCGTAAACATTGTTGCCATAGAACAATGTTTACCTCAACTACGTAAAAAACGACACATAGCAAATGCTACATGTCGTTTGATTAATTACGCTTCTACAGTATGTTGATCCATTCCACTTCCGTATTGCTTTTTGAAAGCTACCGCAAAGTATGCTAAAGATAATACACTAAATAAGACAATAAAGCCTAATAAGATTATTACATTATGCCACATTAAGCTATAGTCTCCAGTGGAAATAACTACCTTAAATGCTTGAACAGTATATGTCATTGGTAAAATCGCATTAAAGTGTTGTAAGAATTTCGGTACTAGTTCTAATGGGAATGTACCAGCACTTGTTGTTAGCTGTAAAATTAACGCAATAATAGCAAGGAATCTTCCTGGTTCTCCAAAAACAGTTACTAAAAATTGAATTAACGCTAAAAACGCGAAACTCGAAACAAGACTAATTAATAAATAGTAGGGTAAAGATTTAACTTCTAGACCTAATATACTAATTAATGCCACACTTGCAATAACTGATTGGATGATTCCTACCACTATTAAAATACCTGTTTTTCCAGTAAACCAAGCAAAAGCATTTTTAGGACGTGATGCAGCAGCTCTCAATGGGTAAACAACCGACATCAATAGACCACCTACATATAATCCCATTGAAAGGAAGTATGGTGTAAAACCTGTTCCATAGTTAGGAACATTATTTATACTTTCTTTTTTCAATTTAACTGGATTTGAATACATATCTAATTGTTTATTATTTACACCAACATCTTTTGTTTGCTCTTTCGCATCACCTAATTTTGTTGATAACTCATGTGATCCATCCTTAATTTTACCTAATCCGCTGTTCAGTTGATTTGATCCATCTGCCAGTTGATTCACACCATTTTCTAACGCTGGTGTATTATCACTTATTTGACCTATTCCACCTGCAATTTGACTCATACCATCTACTAATTTTGGTGAATTACTACTTAATTTATTTGCTCCAGCATTTAGTTGATTAATACCAGACAGTAATACTGGTGAGCTTTCCGACAGTTTATTTGTTCCATTTGCTAAAGCTTGAGTTCCTGTAGCAAGCTGTTTTCCACCGTTATTTGCTTCTCCGAGTTTTTCACCAAATTGAGTTAATCCATTTGTCAATTTTGTTTGACCAGCAGCTAATTTACCTACACCTGCTTCAAGTTCATTACTTTTTTCATTTAAAGTAGTTGCTCCTGCTGCTATTTGCTTACCACCTTGGCCTAGTTGCCCTGATGCAGATGATAACTCACCTACGCCATTTGCAACTTGCTTACTACCTGAAACTAACGCTTCGATTTTTGCATTATAAGCATCTTGTTGTTCCTTAGGTAATGAAGATAATAATGGTGCTACTTCTTTCTGTAATTGAGATAGCCCGTCAGCTACTTGGCTAGCTCCTATTTTCGCTTCATTCGCCTTATTTTGCCATGTAGTTAAATTAGTTGATAATGAATTTGCACCATCTGCTAATTGCTGAGTACCGGCTTTTAGTTGAGGAAGATTTCCGTTTAATAAATTTAACCCGCCTAACACTTGTTTTGAGCCGTCAAGTAGTTCACCGTTTGCTGAATATAATTGATCTAGACCATTTGACAGAGAATTCATACCAGTATTTAACTTAGTCGCTCCAGCGTTTAAATCACTTACACCTTTTGAAAGAGGTCCTACACCATTATGAAGTTGGTTAATCCCTTTAGATAATTGTCCTACTCCATTTGTGTATGCTACTAATCCATTTTTCTCTTTTTGAGAACCGTCATTTAATTTACTAACACCTTCTTTTAATTCAACTGATTTACCTGCTAATAATTTAAGTCCATTTGCAAGCTTCTCTGAACCATCCTTAGCAGTTCCAACACCTTTATCTAATTTTGATGACCCATCACTAGCTTGAGCAATTCCACCAGTTAATTCGCCAATACTATCGTAAATCGTTTCTACATAATTTCGAGTTATTGTATTAGAAATTTTTTCTTTTACTTTTTCGGATGCAGAATTTCCAATTTGTGCTGATAGAAAATTGAATCCTTCATTTGGAATATATTCCATTGTTAAATGTTTTGGATTTTTTTCAGAAACAGAAGCAGCGTTTTTTGAAAAGTTTTCAGGAATACGAACTGCCATATAATATTCTTGATTTTTCAAACCTTTCATAGCCTTTTCATTACTAACAAACTTCCACTTGAAATTGTGATCTTTTTTAAGATTCTTAACAAAATCTTTTCCTATGTTTAAAGACTTTCCGTCAACTATTGTTCCTTCATCTAAATTTACAACTGCTACTGGTAATTTCTTTAAACTTCCGTACGGATTCCAAAAAGCCCATAAAAACATTCCACTATATAATAATGGCACTAACAATACTGCAATCACTGGAATTAAAAGCTTTTTGTTTCGTACAATATGACTTAATTCTTTTCCAAATTGTGAAAACACGTCTCTCTCTCCTTCTTCAATTGAACAATTGACCATATTGTTCAAATGGTCAATTTTATTTATTTAAAAATGGATTATCATTTTGACAATCCATTTAAAATATAGAAATTAAATAGTTCTGTAATACGTTGCTTATCTAGAGGCTCGTGATCTCTGCTCCATTCAATTGTTAGTGTTGTATACAACCTATATAAGACTACAGCAGTGATTTCTGCATCACATTGAACGATTTCATTTCGATTATTCGCTTCTTCAATCTTACGCTTAAGATATTGAATAATCACATTGTTAATTCTCTTAATTGCGTCATGGACCTCAATTGTTCCAATTTCGCGTTGTTCTTGAAGAAGTTTAATCGTTAAATTATGTTCTTTTTGAAATTCCGTAATTGTTTCGATTCCTTTATGAACTTGGGTAATAAAAGAATCAGAATCACAAATGGCATTTTCCGCTACACTTTTCATATCTAAAATTAGATTATCGATGATTTCATCAAATAATTCCTCTTTATTTTTGAAAAAAGTGTAGATCGTTCCTTTTCCAACATTTGCTTGCTTTGCAATTTGACTCATTGTTGTAGCTTTATAACCAAATGTTCCAAAAGATCTTGTCGCTGCCTCTAAGATACCTTTCTTTTTACTTGTACTCAACGTATTACGCTCCTTTTTGACTAACTGACCAAAAGTGTTTTTTGGTCAAACTGATGTTCTTAATTTAACATACCTTTTTCATCTTTTCAACTTTGATTTTAAAAAAATAGACTTTTTTTGTAATCTTTTTAGTTTTTTAAGAATGTGATTAGTTGATTACAGCTCCATGTTAATAATATTTGCACCATTTAACATGAGAATACGATACTCATGTGACAATAAGAACAAAGGAGTTGCTTCTGAAACAAGACTATTAGTAGTGAATGTATTAAATAACTCTGGATTAGGACAAGACTTTTGTATAATTGACAGTGTGGAATGGGCTACTATTTACTATTATTTTTAGGGTTATCCTTTCTAATCTAACTTGTTTAGAAAGGATAACTTTTTTTATTTAAAGGTATTACAATATCTTATACTGATGGGCATGTATAGTAACCTTTAAAAGGTACAAAATCTTCTTTTTGGAGGACGGCAAATTAATTGAATCATTGTATACCTTTTAGGGGGGATTTTTTTCAACTAGAAAAGATGTCCGAAATCTTAAGGCATCTTTGGCTAGATAACTACCTTTACACTGTTTTCGCCATTGATCTACTGAATATCAAGTTCACTACAATCACGAGGACTGCACCGATAATGGTTGCAAATACACGGTCGAACAGAATGATAAAATTGAACGGCTTGCCGGCTTCCATGATCAAAATAATGAGTGGAATCATGGATGCAGAGTATACCAGATAATTTCGAACCTTTAGAAGAGGTCGAACACCTGCAAATAGCCCGATACTTATAACTAACCCCCAAATGGGTAGCCTAGTTGCGAGAAGCAAGCTCGCAACGATCACGCCGATTACTGTACCAAGCACTCGTTGTGTTGTTTTGATTGGAAAGAGTTCGATTTTCCGCTGAGTAAGGATCACTACCGTAATTGCAATCCAATAGAAGTGGTGCTCGGGCCAAAGTATTCGCAATCCCTCAGCTATACCTAGACATAATGCTAGCCTGATTGGGAATTGCCAACCGGATAGGTGTTCAATAGAATTCCGCCATAGAATGATTTTTTTCGATGTTGACCCTTTCACAGCTCCATCTAGCGATGATTTAAAACAACGGTGTACCCAGATGCCTAGCACCAAGCTGATACTGACGGTCCAAATCGCCCCTGCTATGATTGAAAAAATTAGTTCCATCCGGTACTCCGTCTGGTCGACCATGTTGAGGATGATGATTAGGAATACTACAAAGCGTGTTGTTGCCGCCGCGAAGGCACGACTATATCCACCAATTAACGCAGCAAGGCTTACCTGCAGAATCAAGACTCCAAATGTCAGATAGCCATGTCCGAAAGAGAGAACAGCAGCAATCGCAGCGAGCACTACTGATATCAGCGCTGATGCCAACATTTTCCCGTGATTTATAAAACTCGAACCAACTTTCACGCTACTGACTGCCAAACTGCCGACCGATGCAGCAAAACCAAGGGCGGGATAGCCTAAAACTGTGGCGAATACAACAGGTCCGGCCATACCTAAGCCGGCGGAAATGAGTTCTACTATTTCTACCTTGTCCTCCTTAGACCAAGAAAACACTAGCGCCCTATATGTCTTTACATTCATCTATTGCACCTCTTCCGACCCAAAGAGTAGGGTACAGTTTAATAATAGGCTCTTTCTTTAATCCATGGACATTTGGTGATACCTATGTCCATCAGGCTAATATTTTAAAGTATCCCCAAAATGAAAATTTTATCTTTCCAGAGTTATTTATAATAATTCAACTCATTTTTTCGATATGGGGAAATGCAATTTCTTAAGTTGATATCAATGTGTCAGTTTCCATATTCAAATAACGTATGCGTCAGCCAACCAGGAATCCTCAGATTCACCACAGTGAATGGAAGTTTATATCGTACTTCCATAGTAGTTGAAAAGGTTTTATCATTTTTACATACATATAGATATTTTTATGGAACTATTTTATTACTTAAAAGTTGCCCCACTCACTTTACGAACAAATATCTCTTGTTTTAATACAATTGTCTTACCCCATAAGCCATCCATCGGTAATTTCACTTTCCCTTTATAAACACCTTTTGAGACTTCCTTTAATTTTCCATCTGCAGTGCAGTTTGGAATTATCTTTTCAAACACTACTAGTTATCAGAAATAAAATAAAAAGCCCAAACCCTCGTTACACTTAGGTTTGAGCCTTCTCATCTGTATGATCCCAACTAGACTTGAACCAGCGACTCCTACCCTGTCAAGGTAGAAAAGTAAATCTGATTATAACAATTTAAATATGAAAATCTTGATTAAACAGGGTAGAATTTTAGCTAATTAGGATAAATGCAGATAGGAATGGTGGCAATGTGATTTGTTTTGCCACCAGTTCAATGTCTTATAGTATATTTCATAATTTTTTATTTTATTGCTTCAATCACAGCTGAAACAATATATTCTTGAACATTATGACCTGGTGCCCAATCTCGAATAAACTCAATTGATTCATCTTTTGGAACAATGCTAATTTTATTAAATCCTGCCAATTGAAGGTACTGCTCTAAATCTTTAATATAAGAAGATCCTGAAATACACCCTGAATAGAAGCTCAAGTCATTTCGAATATCATCAGGTAAATCAGCTGTTAGAACAATATCAGAAATGGCTAAGCGTCCACCTTTTTTCAATACGCGATATGCTTCTTGAAAAACACGACTTTTATCTGGTGATAAATTAATTACACAGTTCGAAATAATAACATCAACCGTCTCATTAGCTACTGGCAGGTTTTCTATTTCACCTAAACGGAATTCAACATTTTCAAAAGAATTTCTCTCTGCATTTGATCTTGCTTTACTAATCATTTCAGGTGTCATATCAACTCCTATTACTCTTCCACTTTCACCAACTTTGCGTACGGCTAGAAAGCAATCAAATCCTCCACCGCTACCTAAATCAAGTACTGTTTCTCCAGGTTTAATGTTTGCAATAGCTTGTGGATTACCGCATCCTAACCCCATATTTGAGCCCTTAGGTACCGATTGTAGCTCTTCATTTGAGTATCCTAATTTATTTGTATAGTTACTTAACGTATTATCAGTGGAAGAGCAACAGCTAGTAGTTCCACAGCAGTCTTTTTCCACTACATTTAAAGCAACCTTTTTATAATTATCACGCACTGTTTGGCGGATACTATCTTTTTCTAATTCTTTCATAACGATTACCTTCTTCCATTTATAATGTCTTTCACTAAGTAAGACGAAACAAACAAAAAAAGGTCGCAGAAATTAACAACTTTTTTTAATTATCACAACAAATATTTTTTTGCTGATAATCCAGGATATTACCATATTTATCAATTTGAAACTTACAACATTCTTCAAGCAATAATTTAAGCTGATTTCTCCCACGTTGAACTCTGGATTTTGAAGCAGAAACTGATAGTTCTAATCTCTCAGCAATTTCTTTATGCTTCAACTCTTCAAACTCATAAAGTCGAATTGTTTCTCGATATTTTTCAGGTAGGAGATTAATAAAATCATCAATACAACAAGTAATCTCTCCATTAAAATTATCTTCGCCACTTTCAATTACTTTTTCTAACTCTTCTTTAAACTCTTCTGTTACCTTTGATGAACGATAATAATCTATGATTGAGTTTCTAGCGATTGAGAAGATCCATGATTTCAGATTTTTTTCTTCCTTTAACTCGCCTAAGTTTTGATGAATTTTCAAAAACACATTTTGAAGAATATCATCGGCATCTGCTTTATTACTAATTTTACCTTTAATAAAGAATAACAGTCGCTCATTAAATTCATTCCAAAGCGCTTCAGTCTGAATGGTCACGATTTATCCTCTCCTTAAAAAACTTACTATGTTTAAGATCATTTGAAAAAAGGTATTCATTAAAAATATGAATACCTTTTAGACCTTAAATTTAAATTCAACGATTTAGTTTATGCATTTGGAAATAATCTTTTTAAAGCTTCCTTCATTTCAGGTTTTACATTAATCTTAGGTCTTGCTGTTTTAGCAATTTGTTCTGCTTCTTCAATTGTAGATGCTTTACCTAACGTTAATAATGTACCTACTGCAACAGTTCCAGTTCGGTTACTACCGCCTTGGCAGTGGAAATATAAATTCTTCCCTTCGTTATATGCGCTAATTACATGATCAATTGACTTCTTAATGGATTCATCTTGATTCTCTGCATCATCAACAATTGGACTATGCACACGATTATATTTTGATTCTAATTCTGGAGCTTCTGCTCTTAAATCATAGACAACGTCAATTTCTTCATTCTTTAATAAATCTTCTACATCGTCTGCTCCACCAATATAAATGCGTTCTTTTAATAATTCGTGATAATTTTTAGACATAATTAATCCTCCAAATAAAATCTAACTCTAAATATTGCTTTCTTAGCAACAACTACTTCCACCTTGAATCACTAATCCTGCATCTTCACCCTCACCTTGTAAATCAAGGGTTACATTACTTACTGTTTCAATAATAGACGGTGCAATTGCAACATTTAGTCCATTAATATTTTGTACTACATCATCTGATTCAGCAGGCGCAAGTTCTACACCCCAACTTGGTCCGCAACAACCTTCTCCATTAGATGCAAAACGTAATGTATCTACATTATTCTGTTTCATAACATTTTCAATAAACATTTTTGCTTTATCTGTAATAATCATTATTTTCTCCCTCGTTTTCACTTATTTTATTGTTAATTTTTGAAGCTCTTCATACCCTTTGATTTCATGTTTTTGCCATGGGACAATCACACAATTATTAGTAGAATATTTTTGAACCTCTTTGATCCATTGGGCTTCTGAAGATGCTCTACCACTTAAGATTGGATCAATTGTTTTAGTTGCATATAGACTCTGATTGATTACCCACCATTTTGGTTGAATACCAGCACGTAATAAATCTTGTTTTAATCGATTCGCTTCAAAAACAGGGGTTGCTTCTGCTAATGTCACTATAACTACTGTTGTTTCTTTTGGATTTCTCAATCTAGGTAATAAATTTTTAACAGATTCAGGTACGTCTCCTTGAGATCTTTGGATTTCTTGATGGTAAGTTTGAGTAGCATCTAATAATAAAAGTGTATGTCCAGTCGGAGCTGTATCAATCACTATTATTTCATCATTAGCTTTTTCAACAATCTCTGCAAATTTTCGGAAGACTGCGATTTCCACAGTACACGGAGAACGTAAATCTTCTTCTAAATAAGCTAATCCTTCCTCGTCTAACATCTCCATAGAGGATGACAAAACTTCTTGTTTATAATTCTGAATTTCAAGTTTTGGATCAATTTTACTTACAGTAAGATTCGAATGTTGTTCATTTTCTTTCATGACATATTCTAAATGAGCTGCTGGATCTGTGGTTGTTAAATGGACTTTTTTTCCACGTTCTGCTAAAGCCACTGCAATGGCAGCTGCGATCGTTGTTTTTCCAACGCCACCTTTACCCATAGTAAACACAACACGTTGACCTTGTTGAATCAGATCATCAATTAATGTATTAAAAACTTCATAAGAAATGTCCATATCATCCACTGGTTTCACTAAAGTGAGTTGATTGTAATGGAACATTTTACGAAGATTCTCTATTCCAGTAACATTAAATGGCATTAATGGAATTTTATATAGAGGTAATTCTTTTAATTCATTCGGTATTTTTAGTAATGCTAATTGTTGTCGTTCATAAAAAGCGATTGAAATCTCGTCGTCTATAATTTTGTCAGATAGTAAACCATTTATCACTAGCAATTGATTTGAAATACCCAATTCGTTTAATTCTAATGAAGCTCTAGCTGCCTCATTAAGAGGTGATTCATCTGGTCTTGTAACAAGAATTAGTAGTGTTTGTTTTATATCAGATAAAGCTTGAACTGTTGCTTCATAAGATTTTTTCTTATCTGCAAGTCCAGCTAAAGGTCCTAAACACGACGCTCCATGAGTACTTTCTTCTAAAAATCCATTCCAAGCAGTTGGCAATTGAAGTAAACGAAGTGTATGACCTGTTGGTGCTGTATCAAAGATAATATGATCATATTGATCGATTAAATTTTTATTTGTTAGGAGCGAAGTGAATTCATCAAATGCAGCTATTTCAACTGTACATGCTCCTGAAAGCTGTTCTTCCATTTGATTTACTAAAGCTTCGGGTAGTTTATCACGATACGGTCCAATGATTTTCTCTTTGTATTCAAGAGCTGCCGTTTCGGGGTCTAAATTTGCTACAAAAAGATTACTTACAGAAGGTACTTGTTTCGGCTGATTTGTTAATGTTATCCCAAAAACATCTTGTAAATTGGATGCAGGGTCTGTACTAACAAGTAATATTTTTTCCCCTTGGTCAGCTAAAGTAATAGCAGTTGCACAAGCAGTTGACGTTTTTCCTACTCCGCCTTTTCCAGTAAAGAATAAAAATGGTGTTAAGTTTAGTTCAGCTAAATTAAACTGTTTCATTTCTGTCACTTCTTCCTAATTACTTTACGTTTAAATTTAAGCGTACTACTTTTTTCTTTCCTAAATCTTCTAGTGAAATGCCAGTCAGTTCAGCAAATTCTTCGTTACTTGGATAAACACTTTCTTTAAAAACTTTACCTTCAACAAGTACCAATGGTAATACATCTGCACCTTTTAATTGAAGTAATTCGTTTACCAGTTTATTTTCTGTAAACATCCCAGGCTCTGAAGCTAAGTTATAGCGTTTGATGTCCACTCCATTTTGTTGAAGGTTATGAACTGCCAAACTCATTCTAATTAAATCTGGATCGACACTTGGACCGCACACACCTGTTGAACAACACATTGCTGGGTCAAATATTTCTATTTTTTCCATTTAAGAAATCCTCCTATAAAAAATAGCCGAGTATATTCCTCGGCTATTTAGTTCAATAATTACTCACCAGTTTCAGCGAACTTTTTAATGCGATCACCAATTTGGTCCCGTACGTTTTGGAAAACTGCCCATTCTTGCCCTGCTGGGTCATCAAATCCCCAGTGCTCGCGTTTTACATGTGGAGGTGTTACTGGACATACATCGTTTGCATGACCGCAAAGTGTAACAACTAAATCTGCATTATTTAATATTTCGTTATCAATAACGTCTGAAGTTTGGTTACGAATATCAAGTCCTACTTCGTCCAGTGCTTTAATTGCATTCGGATTTACACCATGCGCTTCAATTCCTGCCGATAAAACATTCCATTCGTTTCCTAAATATTTTTTACCCCACGCTTCAGCCATTTGGCTACGGCAAGAGTTACCAGTACATAAAAAGTAGATTGTTTTTTTGTTATTTGACATGATTTATACCACCTTTAATGAAAGTTAAATTGAAGTTTCTTTTGTAAAATATTTTCTTCTCATCCATAATGCTGCGTTAACTAACGCAATCATTACTGGTACTTCAACTAATGGACCAATTACAGCTGCAAATGCTGCACCAGAATTTATTCCGAATACACCAACTGCTACTGCGATTGCTAATTCAAAATTATTACTTCCAGCCGTAAAAGCTAAAGTAGTTGATACACCATAACTTGCTCCAGATTTCTTTCCTAAGAAGAACGAAATGAAGAACATGATTAAAAAGTAAATTAATAATGGAATTGCGATACGAACTACATCTAATGGAAGTTCTACAATTACTTCACCTTTTAATGAGAACATCACAATAATCGTAAATAATAATGCGATTAACGTAATAGGACTAATTTTGGGTATAAATTCTTTTTCGTACCACTCTCTACCCTTTGCTTTCACAAGAATTAACCTTGTAAATAATCCAGCTAAGAATGGAATTCCTAAATAGATAAACACTGATTTTGCGACTTCTGGCATTGTAATATCGATTGACATACCTTCTAAACCAAATACCTTTGGTAATACAGTTACAAAGAAGTACGCGTATACAGAGAAAAAGATCATTTGGAAAATGGAGTTAAAGGCTACTAATCCGGCCGCATATTCACGATCACCATCGGCTAAATCATTCCATACAATTACCATTGCGATACATCTTGCTAATCCAATCATAATTAAACCAACCATGTATTCTGGATAATCTCTTAAAAAGATGATTGCTAATAAAAACATTAAAACTGGACCGATTAACCAGTTTTGAATTAGTGATAAAAATAATACTTTTACATCTTTAAATACTCTTCCGATTTCCTCGTAACGGACCTTTGCTAGTGGTGGATACATCATAAGGATCAATCCAATTGCTAAAGGAATTGAAGTAGTTCCAACTTGTAATTTGTTTAGACTATCTACTACACCAGGAGTTGAAACACCTAGTATAATACCAATCCCCATCGCAAGAAATATCCATAAAGTGAGATATCGATCTAGGAATCCTAAGCGTTTTTTCGAAGCTGTTGTCACGTAATTTCCCCCTTACTCACAACATTTTTGTCTAACAGGACTGTTTTTGATTAATTTTTCGATTAAATCCGTTTGTGCAGGTATATGTTCTAAAATATTATGAATCATTGGATAGAACTCTGATTCTTTGTTTAATGAATAGTAAACCCACTGACCTTTTTTTGTTTCATTTAGAATTCCACCAACTTTTAGTTTACGTAAATGCTGACTTATCGCTGGTTGACTCATCTCAAATGTTTCAGTAAATTCACATACACAGCATTCTTGTTGATCTAAAATAGCAACCATTGTTAAACGTGTTTTATCACTAAGTAATTTTAGTAAGTCTGATACATCTTCAATCGAAATTAATTTCGTTTCCAAATCTCTTCCTCCCAATATACATAAGTAAATGCTTATATAAGTATACACTTATATTAACTATAAAAAAAATTAATAGCAACCATTTCGTATTTAATTTACACAAAATTTACGTGTAGTATAAAATAGCTTTGTTCTACAACACCGCATGCTTTAGTTGCGTAAGAACAGTCAAAAATGTTAGTTGTTACAATATGCTTCACAAATAAAAAAAGCGGCTGAATTTTTTCAACCACAAAACTTCAAATAATATTAATTTTTCAATTCATTTTTTAACAACCTAATATACTCTTTTTTATTACTAGAAGTATGCTTTTTACTCGAAGTAATCCATACATATTCATTATTTAAACCATCATAATCACAAATATCAATTAATTTTACACTATCGTCAAAATGATAAGTACTTTTATGAAAAAATGGCACAAAGCTTACGCTTAAATTATCAGCGACTCCATTTTTAAGCGTATCAATATTTGTAGTAGCAAATATTACATTCATAATTCCAAAATCTTTAAAAAACTGGTCTTTGAACTCATTGATATATTGACCATTATATAAAATAAGTGATTCAGATAATATTTGTTGAGGTGTGACTGAATTTAATTGAGCTAAATGTGAATTCGCACTAACTAATAATTTCATTTTTAAATCAACAAGCTTTTTATAGATAATTCGATCATCGTGTTCCACAATTTGCTTAGGTACGATTCCGATATCTACTCTATTTTCTATTATATCTAAGACAGTATCATTTCCTGGTTTTTGAAATATTTCAATTGTAATATTAGGAAAACTTTCTTTAAATGTAGGTATTGGCTTTAACAAAAGTGAGGTAAATCCAGGTACTGTTGAAATCTTTAATTTTCCTGTTTTACTTTCACTGAATGAATTTGCTTTGTCTAGTAGTTCTTGGAACTTCATAAACATTTCATTTGCGATTGAAATAATTTGCAGTCCCTCATCAGTTGGAATCGCACTATTACCTCTAGAGCGTTCAAATAATTTGACGTCTAATTTTTTTTCCAAATTGACGATCGACTGACTAATGGCTGATTGACTAACAAATAAATTTTGAGATGCGATTGAAAATGAACCAGTTTTAGCTACTTCAACAAGATATTCTAGTTTTTCAATATTCACTTTGTTTTCTCCTTTCAGTAGCTTCTGATAAATTTATAAAATTCAAACAATTTATTATACAAAATAATTAAAGCATTATATTAACAGCGAAACTTTCTTAACTATGTACGATTCGTTCTATTATAAAAACTAATTATACGAAGCAAAGATCAAATTCCCTATTTTTAATCCTGTTAATATTTATTATACAATTTTTAATTTTCTATTATATCTCTATAACTATTTTACTAGAAAAACAGTCAATATGTAACTAAAATTAATCAAATCGAAAAAAAACCTGTTTCCTATCCAACTGAAAACAGGTTTTAATAAAATTTACTTATTAATAGGTGACTTTATTTTACAGACCTAATTCACTCTTAATCGTATCTAATGTTTCACCTTTATACTTTTTAGCTGGTTTTGGTGGTGCTGGTACCCAAGGATTTTGCATTAAGTAGTTTTTCTCTACGAATGCAAAGTCTTTTGCATCAACAGTTCCATCGAAGTTAATATCTGCGCTACGTTTATTTGTGCCCCAATATGTTTGGATTGCTAACGCATCTTGAATATCGATGACATTATCTTTATTTACGTCGCCTGCTGTTGCAGTATTTGCAGTTTCCCTTCCTACCCTATAATAGATACCGTAAGCTTTTCCTTCAAATTGGTAATATGCTTTAAACTTTTTATACGTAGTAAAATGACCAGGAATGTCTTGAATAAGCGTATAATCTCCATTAGAAGGTGCAATTCCTGAAATGTCGAATTGACCTGATTTATCTAAAGCAGAAGTTTTCACTTCTCTTCCTTCACTGTCCACAACCGTTAATGATGGTAATAACTTTGGATAATCTTTTGAATAATCAAACTGGCCTTTAGAATCCAATAATCCTTCAGCATGAATATAACCAACAAATTCAGATTGGTCTAGTAAAAGACCAATTGGTGCTAAATTCGTAAATGGTTTAGTTGAAACATTATCTACATTAGTAAATGTTGACGAAACTGAGCTAAAAGCATAAGCATTACTTGGTGATAGATTTTTTGGCACTTGGATCGTTAAATCAACCATTGGAATATCACCTGATACTCCTGTAGACCCATCAAAGCTAACTGTTACATCTGATGTTGTATTCGCTCCTGAAGGTGTTTGCTTAACATCTAGCGTTCCTCCAAGCTTTTTAGCCTCAGCGGTTAATGAAATATTTGTAATTTTAGTTCCTGTATCGTCAGTGAATTTGTAGTTTGCTTTCATAATTTTATTTACATTATTAGCAGTTAATGTGTACGTAAATGTGTCACCTGCTTTAGCCCATACACGATTATGTTTTGTTGGGACATTTGGTTGACCATATACATATGGTGTTTTTTCATTTACGAAATAATACTGACTTTGCATATAGCCGTTTGTCGCTTCATCCATCCCTTCAAACTTAACATTTAATACTTGTAAATCAGGCTTCATAGCAATTTCATCTACTGCATTACCATCTTTATCAAGTGTTAATTTTCCATTTGGGAAGAAATCATTATACGTATAATAGATTTCATTTTGTGTTTGATCCGCTTGGATACCTGCAGCACGTTTAACGTCCACATTATCATCTGAAATATGAGCAGTCATTCCAACTGTTTGTTGACCGTCTTTATATTCAATGATTTGCTTACCTGGTATTTCACCATCGATATGCATATCCCATCTAGGTTTTGTACCGTCTACAAATAAATCATCTGATACTGTATAAACTTTCCCATTATCATCTTGGCCAATTAACTTAATTTTGTATTGCCCTGCTTTTGGTACAACTGCGTTTTCAATATTAAAATCGATTGGATTGTCTGGATCATTTGTAAACGGAGCGTAGTATCCTTGATAGAACTGACCTACAGAATAATTAACTCCTTCGTCCATTACAATACCGTTAAAAGTACCGATATAGCCAAGATCTTTCCCTGTTTTCGAATCAGAAATGATTACATCAATCGTTTTTAAATGAGATTTTAAGCTTACAAATGCTCCGACCCATCGATCCCATTTTTGACTTGTTTGAGTTAATCCTTCTGGAGTAGAGTGCTTACTAAGTGTAAATGAATCAAAGCCTTGTTCTACAAAGTGTACACCAAATGGTACTTTATACGATTCTGATGGATTATCTTTATTCGTATAAATAACATATCCTTCATAAATGCCTTTTTCAGCTGTCTTTGGAATGTTTAATGTAATATTTGTTTTCTTTTGGCTAATTCCTTTTAATGTAACTGAAGATGGAGTTTGAACTGTTACACCATTTGCTGCTGCATCCTTTGAACCACGTAAGTTTGATTGGAAATTAACTTTCACATCAAATGTTTTCGTCTTTTCTCCCCTGTTCATCAAAGTGATTGTGCGGCTATCTGAATAGTCATTTCCATTAAAGGATACATTTCCGAAGCTAAGTGCTCCTGTTTCTTCATTAATTTGTTTTTCTCTTCCGTTAACGATCATTGGTGTTTTTTCTTGGACTTTAATTTCAATCGTTGAATGGATTGCATTATATGGATCAATACGACCTGCTCCTTGTTCAAATACACTGTATGGCTTACTTAAAGAATCTGCAGTATTCATTAAAATCGCTTTTATATCTTCTGGCTGTAAATTATGGTTAGCTTGTTTTAATAGTGCTGCAACTCCCGTTGTAAACGGTGTAGCCATTGATGTACCTGACATACGCTGATATGCATTTTTATAATCTGACGGATTATCTGGGTTGTTAATAAATCCTGGTACTGTTGATAATACACTAACACCTGGTGCAGTAATTTCTGGTTTAATATCATATGTTAATCTTGCAGGTCCTCTTGAACTGAAGTCTGCTAATGTATCTCCCTGAGTTTTCGCTTCACCTATATCAGTGAATGTAAAGTTAACAGAACCTGATTGTAGCTTTTGCTTCAAAGCAAGTCCATCTGCGTTAGATAATGAGAACGTTGGGATGAAATTTACACCATCTCCTAAGAAGGTTGGGATTTGTCCTTCAGTTGGATTGTCATTATACATAAGAACTGCTGCAGCGCCTTGTGATTTAGCAACCGCAATTTTAGAATCTAATGTATACGTTCCACGACTCATTAGAACAATTTTACCTTTTACATCTTTACCAGAATATGCTTCTCCTAGATTTACATCTACAACCGAATTCGTTACACCTTTTAATTTTGAAACATCGTCCCCAGCACCTTTTGCCATTAAAAGTAAAGATGCAGATACATTCTCGATCGATCCTTTTCCTCCAAGTGTCGTAATTGGAACACTGCTAGCACCTACTGTTAACGCTAATGCTGCCGTTCCTGGAGATCCTAATGTATACATCTTATTTCCTGCGTTTCCAGCAGCAACAACTGCAGTTACACCATTTAGGACCGCATTATTAATTGCAATACTTTCAGGAATTAATGGATCATTATAATTTGCACCTAATGAAAGATTCATAACGTCCATTCCATCTGCAACTGCTTGATCAATACCAGCGATGATATTATCAGTCGTACCACTTCCACCTGGTCCTAATACACGGTATACATATAGATCAGCATCTGGTGCAATACCAGTTGTTGCGTCTTCGCTTTCATTTTTTCCTTGCCCTACAATTGTGCCTGATACGTGAGTTCCATGCTCCGTAACATAATTTCCAGCTCCTGAAGTTCCACCTGGCTTACCAGCTTTTACCCAATCAGCATAAGTTGTTTCCATCGGATCGTTGTCATTATTTACGAAATCGTATCCACCCTTAAATGCTCCTTTAATATCAGGATGATTGTAATCTACACCTGTATCTAGAACAGCAACCTTAACTCCTTTACCTGTATAACCTTCTTGGTGTAATTTATCAATTTGTAGGTAAGAACGCTCATCTGCCATTCCTTTACCTGTTGTATTTGTAGTAGAATCCTTACCTTCGACTGGAAGATCTGATTTCACTGATACATCACTATAAATAGCTTGTACCGCACTTGACTTCACTAATTCATTTAGTTTATTTGCTGGTACTTCTATAGCAACACCGTTAAATGCATGTTTATATTCTCGTTTTATTTTATAAGTACCTTCAGATTTTGTTTTAAATAATGAACCTAAATCTGATTTAAACTTCGTATGATCCGCATAAGCATCGCTAGCTGCCTTTGAATCTGATAAAGCTTGTCCTTTTAAAGCAGCTTCTAATACAGCAATTTTCTGTGGCTTTTGTTTAAATGAGACAATTACTGAAACAGTTTCTGAACTATTTAAGTTCACGCTTGAATCCAGAAAAAGCCCTGATTGATCATTTAATTTAATTTGCGTTAACGCTTGTCTTTGTGCAGGTGTTAATTTAGCTAAAATATCTTCTGCTTTTGTTGGTGTAGCAGTAGCAGCTCTTACTTTTGATGGTAAGTTAAAATATGAAGCTGAAAAACTACTTGAAATTAAACCGACACCTAATGTTACAGCTGTCGCATTTTTAATAAATTTCTTTTTTGTTGACTTCTTACTCATTACCCCACTCCTCCGGCATACATTAATATAATTTTTGATAGATTCGGTTCCATTTACATTACGAGATCTTCTCTAAATGCTCATTCTTGAACTGTCTATCTTACTAGTAATAAACTAGTTAATTTACTGCTTTTCACCCCCACTACCTTGCTGAATTAATTATACGAAAGGGGGTTTTTTTCATAAAATTAGAAATCGTAATAACAAAATAAGAAGTTCTTATATAGAAATTCAAAAGGTGTTAGAATATACTTATTTTTCTGATACTTTATTAAAAAACAATTCATTTGTTCTATAGACACCAATCCATTTTGTCGAATTTTTAGTTAAATAGATAGAGAGTTTTTCAGAACATTAGTTTAATATAAATAAAAAAACTGCCTTCTCAAATGAGAAGACAGCTACTATAGGCTTAATTTAGACCTAATTCATTTTTAATACCTTCAATTGTTTTACCTTTGTATTTCTTAACAGGTTTTGGAGCAGCCGGAATATCAGGATTTTGCATTAAATAGTTCTTTTCAACAAATGCAAAGTCTTTCGCATCTACAGTTCCATCAAAGTTAATGTCAGCCTCACGTTTGTTTGTATTCCAATACGTTTGAATATAGATCGCATCGTTAATATCGATTACATTATCTTTATTCACATCCCCACCGATTGCACGATCATTAGTTTCTACTCCTAATCGGTTATTAACTCCGTATAGTTGACCGTCAAGTTCACCATATCGTCTAAATTTGCCATAAGTTTTAAAATGTCCTGGAATATCTTGAACGAATGTATAATCATCTTTTGATACATCCACGCCTTTAATATCAAATTGAGCATTTTTGTCTAAAGTCGTTGTTTTATACTCTTTCCCTTTGCTATCGATAATTGTATACGTACCACCAAATTTTGAATAATCTTTATAAATGTATTGATTATTCGCATCATAGAATCCCTGTGCTTGAGCATATCCGAAAAACTCAGATTTATCAGACAGACTTCCAATTGGCGCGATATACGTAAATGGATTTATTACACTTCCATCTACTGAAGTTAGTTTCGTACTCACACTATAAAAACTAGATGGTAAATTCGGAGCTACAGTATCTGCAATTTTTAAAGTAACATCAACCATAGGAATGTCACCAGTCACAACTTTACTTCCACCAAATGAAACATTAACATCAGATGTGAAGTTTGGAGCTGTACCTGTCGTATTCGCAGTAAGTGTTCCACCTAATTTTTGTGCTTCCGGATTTAATGATATATTTGTTACAATTGTATCGTTCGCATTTGTTCGGAAATTATAGTTTGCCTTCATTATATTGCTTACATTATTAGCCGTTAATGTTACTTTAAACGTATCACCAGGCTTTACGATCGCTCTGTTCAATTTCATCGGAACATTTGGTTGACCATATACATAAGGAGTTTTTTCATTCACGAATATATATTGTTTTTGTAAATATCCATTTGTTGCTTCATCAATTCCCTCAAATTTTACACCTAGAATATCTTGTGAAGGTAACATTGCAATCTGATCAACTGCATTGCCGTCTTTATCAACATGCAAGTAACCATTTACATACGGTCCATTATAAGAATAGTAAAGTTGGTTTTGTGATTGATCTGCATTAAGACCCGCTGCTTTTTCAACATCAACTAGATTATCAGATATATGTGCCGTCAAATTTAGTAAATTTTGGCCATCTTTGTATTCTACGAATGGATTGCCATCTTTTTCACCTTCAACATGCATGTCCCATTTCGGGCTTGTGCCATCAGCGAAGAAATCTTTTTTAATTGTATACATTTTTCCATCTTCATCTGTTCCAATTATTTTTAATTTATAATGTCCCTCTTTTGGAACTACAGTGTGTGCTGTATCAACCATATCGTTAACGATTGGGTAGTAAAATCCTCCATATCCAATACTAAGATCTACACCTTCATTTAATGTATAACCATCAGCATAACCAATATAACCGATATCATTTCCATCTGCATCTTCCACTACCAAATCTATATATTTCATATGTGATTTCAACTGGAACGTTCCAAACATTCTGCGATCCCATAATTGACTAGTTTGTATTGTAGATGCTGGTGTTGCATTTTTAGGCAGATTAAACGAAGCAAACCCTGGTTCTACATAATGCACTCCAAATGGAATACGGTAGTTTTCTGCTGGATTATCTTTATTTGTAATCACAACATAACCTTCATAAAGCCCTTTATCAGCAGCTTTTGGGATATTTAGCGTTACATTAACTTTCTTTTGACTAATACCTTTCATTGTTACTGTATCAACTGTATTAATCGTTACGCCATTCGCTGCTGCATCCCTTGAGCCACGTAGGTTTGGTTGGAATACAGTTTTGATTGTAAATGTTTTTGACTTCTCAGTTTTGTTTAGCAAAGTCACTTGACGTGTATTTGAAATATCACTACCATTACTTGCAATATTACCAAAGCTAATTGCTCCCGTATTATCTTTTATCATTTTCTCTTTATTGTTAATGACTGTAGGAGACTGTTCAGCTACTTTTGCTTCAAACGAAGAATGAATCGCATTATACGGATCAATTCGTCCTGCACCTACTTCAAAAACACTATATGATTTCGTAAGTGGATCAGCTGTATTCATTAGAATCGCTTTTACATCTTCAGGTTGTAAGTCTGGTTTAGCTTGTAATAAAAGTGCTGCAACACCTGCTGTAAATGGAGTTGCCATAGACGTACCTGAAAGACGCTCATAAGCATATTTAAAATCATTTGGGTTGTCATGATTATGAACAAATCCTGGAACTGTTGATAGTACACTTACACCAGGAGCAACAATTTCCGGTTTAATTCCGTAAGTGATACGTGATGGTCCACGTGAGCTAAAGTCAGCTAAATTGTCACCAGACATTGTTAATTTGCCCAAAGTACTAAAGCTAATCGTTGGATTTGTTGTTGCTTTAATCTTTGCAGCTAATGCTACGCCATCTGCATTTGTTAAAGAGAATGATGGTACAAAATCAGTTCCTTCCCCTAAGTTAAACGGAAGATGTCCTTCATCTGGGTTATTGTTATAAATTATAACAGCAACAGCTCCACGATTTTTCGCTTGAAGAATTTTATCGTTAATCGTGTTTGATCCACGTTGGATTAAAACAATTTTCCCATCTACTCGTGCATTGGCACCGAAATATTCAGCTGATTGTCCTGTACCAACGCTTACGATTGGCAATGGACTTTGCATTAAACTCGTAATGTCGTCTGAAAATCCTTTTGCCATTAAGCGTAAATCTACATTTGTACCATCAAGCGATCCTTTCATTGTCGCAACTTCACTCGGTACATCACTTGCACCAACTGTTAAAGCAAGTGGTGAATTTCCTGGTGTACCTAGTGTATACATACCATTTCCAGAATTACCTGCTGCAACAACAGCTGTTACACCGCTTAACACTGCATTATTAATTGCGATTGCAGTTGGATATAGTGGATTATTATAATTTGCACCAAGTGACAGGTTAATGACATCCATACCATCTGTTACTGATTTCTCGATTCCTGCGATAATGCCGTCCGATGAACCGCTACCACCAGGGCCAAGTACGCGATATACATAAAGGTCAGCGTCTGGAGCTACCCCATTTGTTGCATAAGGGCTATCGTTTTCACCTTGTCCAGCAATTGTTCCAGATACGTGAGTACCATGTTCCGTATAATATGCAGAAGGATCTGATACAGGTTTACCTGCTTTTACCCAATCCGCATACGTTGTTTCCATAGGATCTGCATCATTATCAACAAAATCCCAGCCTTTTACTGAACTTGGATTAATCGTTTTTGGGTCAACCCCAGCTTGTGCACGGTAGCCTTTGTATACATGCGTTAAATCTGGATGGTTGTAATCAATACCTGTATCGATTACCCCTACTTTAATCCCTTTACCAGTGAAACCTTCGTCGTGTAATTTATTAATATTTAAATAAGTATTTTCAGCAGCCATCCCTTGACCACTTGCTTCTTTTGAAGGAGCTGCTTCTGCTGCTGGTTCTTCGACTTTAACAGCTTCATTACTATAAATCGCTTTTACTGCTTTTGATTTTAATAGAGTTTGTATTTTATTAGCAGGTAATGTTAATGAAACCCCATTAAATGTATTTTTATATTCTCTGTTAATTTTGTATTGTTTTCCATCTTTATTTGAAAGATCCTTCAAATCCTGATCAAACGTATCATGATCTGAGTTTACTAGATTTTTAGCATCACTATCTGATAGATCCTTACCTTGTAAAGTTGCTTCTAAAACTGCAACTTTATGCGGTTTTTGATTAAATAGCACAATGATTGAAGTTTGCTCAGAACTATCTAAATTTACCTTTGAATCTACCAAAAGACCAGTTTGGTCATTTGTTTTTAGCTGTGTTAAAGCTTGTCTTTGTTCAGGCGTTAAACTAGCTAAAATTGACTCTGCCTTTGTTAAAGGCGCCGCATTTACTTTAGATGGTGAATTAAAATATGAAGCTGCATAGCTACTAGAAATTAAACCAACACCTAAAGAAAGAGCTGTAGCATTTTTAATAAACTTCCTTTTCGTGAACTTCTTGTTCATTTCCCCATTCCTCCAGCAATTATTAAATTAACATTACGAGATAAAGTCCTAAATACATTACGAGATCATTTCTCTAAAATGGAATTTAGAAAACTACTATCTTTTTCTCTCTAGATAATCTAGCAACCTTCACCCTGTGTGTTAATTGAGTTTAGTATACGAAACCTAAGATTCTCTATAAAATTAGAAATTGTAATTAAGAAATAAGTTTTTCTTATATCCTTTTCAATTTTTTGCCAATTTTGTCGTTTATTGTAGTGAATAATTAAGTAATGATAAAAAAAATATACGAAATTTCAATAAACTCTGAATTATTTTTAATATTTTTGTCGAAAACACTCGATAAGAATTTGTAGAATTTCAATTGATAATATCTAAATTTAGCAAAAAAATAGATTCTCCCTCGGGCTACAAGAAGAATCTAGCAAATGTTTATTTTATATGATTACACTATTCCAAGCTCTCTCTTAAGTTTCCAAAGTTTCACCTTTTATTCTTTCTTTCGTGTTAGTGCGTTTGTAACCGTAAGATTTTGCATTAAATAGTTCATTTCAACGAATTCCAAATCATTAAATTTTGAGCGAACAAATCTTGATATATTTTCTTAAAATATAAATTTCAGAATAAAAAAACAGAAAAATCTTCTTACAGATTTTTCTGTTTCTATTGTTGCCCCGTTAAATGATGCTCTTTATTCTTCATTATAGTTGGAATTTTGTTTAAATTTCCTACCCCAAAAAAGTACTAAAGAAGCAAGTATAGCAATGATCAATCATATTCTCCTTCCTGTGCATTTTAATCATCTGAATACTTAGCAAATCAACGATCTAGCTACTGAGACTAACTAACCTATAATTTTAAAATGGAAAAAACATTTACAAATTAAGTAATTGTTCTATCAAAATCAAATTATTGTTATATCATACATATAATTATAATAAATATTTGATAGCTGTTTTTCTTCACTAACTTCGTTTAAATTAATTTTCTTTAGGTCTTTTCTGTTTTTATGGTGCCTTTTTAAATCTCTATTTTTCAGATCACTATAAATGATTTCTGCCAACCTAATTGTAGACAGTTCATCATTTTCAAAGTTGCCGTCAGATTTATATTGTTTCACCATGCCTACCTCCTATATTCCCTTTAGTCTGCAAATCCACTCTATCCGTAAAGTTTAATTGAGTTTAGTATACAAAACTTGAGTTTCTCCATAAAATTAGAAATCGTAATTAATATATAAGTATTCCTTATATCTATTTCAATTTTGTAGGTGATAATCATGATGTCCTTCTTATGTCAAAAATTAGAGCAACTACAAATTAAGTAGTTGCTCTAGAAAAATTTTAATGTAATCTCACTCCATCAATATTATTGAAATCAAAATATGAATTATTTTTTTATTTCTTCAATTATTTCACCTAACTCTTCATATTCCAATACTACTTCCTTTACAAATGAAATAATCTTAGATCCTTCGAACGTAAGTATAACTTTAGAATCACTCAAACATTCAATTAATTTACATCCCATTTCATTTTCTAATTTAAAGATCGATTGTATAATGACAGATTCACTAACATGGTACTTTTGAGCAACACTCAAAAAAGATTCGCTAGTGACTACATCTATCAAATAGTTTAATTGTTTAATATTCATGAAGTCCTCCTAAACTAAAGACAAATACTTTTATGGAAGAATTACAATTACTTTTTTATATAATTGAAACTATATTTAATTAGTTCAGATATTGATAAACCTGTCTCCAATTTTGAAGACAGGTCCTTAATCAATTATTTAAATTTATTACTATTTAATACCTAATTCGTTTTTAATATCATCAATCGTTTTACCTTTATATTTCTTCAAAGGTTTTGGTGCATTTGAATTTTCATTTTGTAATAAATAATTCATTTCAACAAACTCAAAATCTTTTGCATCTACTGTTCCATCAAAATTAATATCTGCGCTACGTTTATTTGTTCCCCAATATGTTTGAATAGCGATTGCATCCATGATATCAATCACGTTATCTTGATTTACATCTCCACCGATTGCTGTATCAACTGTCTCAGTTCCTAATTGATCTCTTTTTCCATAAACCAAACCATTAGATAAGTCGTTAAATAAAGTAAACTTTCCTTTAGTTGTAAAATGACCTGGAATTTCTTGAATAATCGTAAATTCATCTTTCGTAACTGGTAGTCCAGTAATATAAAATACTCCGCTCTTATCTATTGCCGAATTAACTGTTTTTCCGTTAGCGTCGACAAATGTTACTGCTGGCGTTGAATATGTTTTTCCTTTAGAGTCGACAATCGTTACTTTTGTACCACTATTAATTAGATTAGCATTATCATAAGTAAGACCTTCAGCATGGAAGTATCCAAAAGCTTCTGAATGACTTGGTGCTATACCGATTGGAGTAATAATTGTTGTCGGTTTCGTTACGACATTATCGATACTTGTAAAAGTTGATGTGACTCTACTAAAACTTGACCCATAAACAAAACCCTTAGGTATATCTTGGATATTTACTGTCACGTCAACCATTGGGATATCACCAGATACTTCATGACTTCCATCGAATGTTACATCTACACTTGATTTCACAATTGTTGGACTTAAGTCTGTTTTTGTCCAAGTTAAAGTAGCGCCAAGCTCTTTAGCTTCCTTCGTTAATTCGACATTATTAACAATTGTATCAGTTTTAGTTGTATTAAAAGTATAGTTCACTTTTTGTACTTTGCTAGCATTATTCGCTGTAAGTGTAATTTTAACATCGTCGCCTGGTTTAGAAATAACATTGTTTAAGTAAGTTGGTGCATTCGCTTTTCCGAATACATACGGAGTTCCTTCTTTTGTAAAATAATACATCTTTTGACCACCGTTATTTGTCGCTTGGTCTACACCCTCAAACATAACCGTAAAGAAACTCGCACTAGGCATTGTTGCTATTGCATCTTTTTTGTTTCCATTTTCATCAATCGCATCACCATCTTTATCAAGTGTCAGTTTTCCATTTGAAAACGGAGAATTGTAGTACGTATAAATATTGTTCTGAGATTGATCTGCTTTTAGACCAGCTGCTTTTCTTACATCAACGTTTTTATCGAAAATATTACCTGTGAAACCAATAGTGCTTTGGTTAGGGTTATACTCAATAATCGGATTATTAGGTGTTTCTCCATCAACGTGAATATCAAATTTTGGCTTTTCATTTTCAATGAAAAAATCTTGAGTGACTGTAAATGATTTACCTGAATCAGTATGACCGATCAATTTCATTTTATATTGCCCTTCTTTTAGAGCAGTCGGTTTCAAAATGATTGAATCATTGATCGAATCATAAGGAAAATAGTATCCTGGATACATTACACTTTCTTCTACACCTTCATCATAATTTACCCCATCAGCTTGAGCGAAAATACCAATATCTTCACCTGTCTTTGCATCCGATATAATAAAATCAATCGATCTCATATGAGATTTAAGTGTGAAATAAAGAGCGTTTCTTGGATCGGAAAAATTTGCTACTTGTCTAACAGAGATACCGGATTGTCTTGCAAGTCTAAAGCTATCGAATCCTTCTTCTACATAGTGTACACCGAAAGGCACTCGATAAGTTTCTGAAGGATTATCTTTATTTGTGTACACAATATAGCCTTCGTAAATTCCTTTTTCTGCAGTTTTTGGTATATTTAATGTTACATTTGCTTTCTTTTGACTAATACCCTTAAGCGTTATAGATGAAACTGTATTAATCGTTACTCCATTAGCCACAGCATCTTTTGATCCTCTAAGGTTACTTTGGAATGTAGCGCTTACATTAAATGTTTTTGCTTTTTCACTTCTATTTAAAAAAGTTACTGCTCTTGTATCTGCTATATCTTTTCCACTATCTACTATGTTACCGTAGCTAATAGCACCAGTATTTTCTTTAATCATTTTCTCTTTATTATTTATAATTGTTGGAGTCGTTTCTTGTACTTTAATCTCCGTGCTAGAGTGAATTGCCTTATATGGATCTACTCGTCCAGCACCAACTTCAAATACACTGTACGGTTTACTTAATGGATCAGCCGTATTCATTAAGATAGATTTAATATCTTCTGGTTGTAAATCTGGTCGTGCCTGTTTTAATAAAGCTGCAACTCCAGTTGTAAATGGTGTCGCCATTGATGTACCCGACATTTGTTCATATGCATACTGATAATTATTTGGATTATTATGGTCATTAACAAATCCAGGAACAGTTGATAATACATTTACACCTGGTGCAGTTACTTCTGGTTTAATATCATATGTTACACGAGCAGGTCCACGAGAACTAAAATCCGCAAGGGTGTCACCTTGAGTTGTAATTTGACCTAGCTGATTAAAAGTAAATTGTTTATTCCCTTGTTTTACTAATTGTTGTAACGTAAGTCCTTCTGTATTCGTTAATGAAAACGTTGGAATAAAGCTAGTTCCTTCACCTAAGTAAAATGGTAAATGGCCTTCAGTTGGATTATTATTGAAAATAAGTACTGCTTTAGCACCCTTTAGTTTTGCTTGGAGTATTTTGTCATTAATCGTACTTGTCCCACGCTGAACTAGTACAACTTTATTTGTATATGATTGAGTTGATGAATAGTTGAATGATTGTCCAAGTCCTACGTCAACAATATCAAAAGACTGATTTTGCAAGTCTGTTAAACTATCACTAAATCCTTTTGCCATTAAATGTAAATCAGTTGTTACATTATCAGTTTTACCTTTCATCGTTGAAATCTGATTCGGTACATCGCTTGCTCCGACTGTTAGTGCTAATGCAGCACCTCCAGGTGAACCTAACGTATACATTCCATTACCCGCATTACCAGCAGCAATGACTGCAGTTACTCCACTTAATACAGCATTATTAATGGCAATACTTGTTGGAAACAACGGATCATTATAGTTAGCGCCTAATGATAAACTGATAATATCCATACCGTCATTAACAGCTTTTTCAATCCCTGCCATGATTCCATCCATTGAACCGCTACCACCAGGTCCTAAAACACGATAAACGTATAGGTCTGCATCCGGTGCTACACCGTTTGTTGCATATTCACTACCGTTCGTTCCTTGGCCAACAATCGTTCCTGAAACATGCGTCCCGTGCTCTGTATAATAGTCTGCTCCATCACTTGTTCCTGGTTTACCTGCTTTAACCCATTCAGCATAAGTAGTTTCCATCGGGTCTGCATCATTACCTACAAAATCCCAGCCTTTAACTGAGTTAATATTGATCGATTTTGGATCCACACCTGGTTGTGCACGATAACCTTTATAGGCTTTTGATAAGTCTGGATGATTATAATCGATTCCAGTATCAAGTACCCCAACTTTTACTCCTTTTCCTGTATATCCTTCATCATGTAATTTATTAATATTTAAATATTCATTTTCTGCTGCCATTCCTTTGCCGCGTGCTTCAGTTGAAGGTGAAGCTTCGTCTTTAACAGGATCCACACTTACTTTAACATCACTATAAATGGCCTTTACAGCTTTCGACTTTAAAAGTGTTTTAACCTGGTTTGCTGGAATTTCCATTGATAAGCCATTAAATGAATTTTTATACTCTCTCTTAATTTTATATTTTTCATTTTTTAATAGACTAGTAAGATCATCTTTAAAGGTTGAATGATCATCATCTACTAAAGTTTTGGCTTCACTATCAGAAAGATCCTTTCCATCCAATGCGGCTTCCATTACAGCCACTTTATGTGGTTTTTCATTAAATTCGACAATTACTGAAACATTTTCTGAACTGTCTAAATTAACATCTTTACTTAAAAATAACCCTGATTGATCGTTACTTGCATTTTTAGAGAGAGCCTCTCTTTGAACTGGTGTTAAATTTGCAAGTATTTCTTCTGTTTTTGAAAGTGAATCTGCCTTTGTTACATGGGTAACATGACCTAACGGCGAAAGGATAAAACTAGTAGTCATTGCACAAACAGCCATACTTCTTACAATTCTAGATGTGTTTTTTCTAGATTTTTTCACTAAACTTCCCCCTAAACCAATTTTTTATATACTAAACTAATAAAAAAGCACTACTATTTTCGAACCAACCCTCTATGTATCTAGTTCAAATTTACCTTTAGCGATTTATTTTTTTAGTATTATCACCATTTTAAATATTCTGAATTAAGTTGTACAATATTCATTAATTAACTATCGTTAAGTCAGACTTAACTCAAAGGTGGAACATTATGCATATTGAACAATTTGAATATATTGTCGAAATCGCAAAACAAAAATCAATCAAAAGAGCTGCTGAAAAACTTCACGTATCTTCACCGGCTTTAAGTCAATCGATCACAAATCTAGAAAAGGAAATGAATATAAAAATTTTCCACCGATCTAAATCTGGTATGGTTCCATCTAAAGAAGGAAAAGTTTTAATCAAAAAAGCTATTGAAATTATGAACAATATACAAGAATTTAAAGATTACTCTAAGATTTATAGAAAAGATGATACAGTCGTCTTAAAAATTTCTTATGCACCTGCTTTCGGACATGCCGTTTTGGATTCGTTAATGAAATTTCAAGAAGTATACCCTGATGTGCAAGTGGAAATACATGAAAAAGGGCCAACAGAAGTATTAAATGATGTTAGATTAGGGATTGTAGATATTGGTCTCTTACCTGAGTTTAAATCAACATTTGAAGACTTAGTTCAGATTGGTTATGAAGAAATTTGTAAAGGAAAACGAATTATTTGTGTCGGTAAAAAATCAAAGTTTAAAAAATATCAATTCGTAACCCCAGAAGATATATCAGAAGAATGTTTTGCCATTTACAGCGGAGAGTTTGTCAACAAATTTATTAATCTATTTTTCTCCCAAAATAAGCTATTATTTCGAACATCCAACGTGGAAATGATTAGAAATGTAGTCATTCGAGATCAAGCGATAACATTTGCATTTGATAAAACTTTGAAAAATGATGAAGATGTAAACAAAGGAAGAATCTTTCCTATTCCATTAGTAATTGATGGAAAAAACGAAATACCATTTTGGTATATTTATTCATTAGAAAGGCAATCTCCTAAAATCTCAAAAGAATTTATTAAATTTTTACACGAGTATTTGAACTAGTTTTTCTCTGCTTGAGGACATTATTAAACAAAAATAGAACAAAGGATAGTTACCAGAAACATAATTATCCTTGTTCTATTATTAAAATATTAATGAAAGATTAAACTATCATTTAATTGTTATTTACCAATAAATTGTGGTACTCTCTTTTCTAAAAAAGCTGTTGTACCTTCCAATTTATCTGCTGACTCAAATAATATAGCTTGTGAAAGCTTTTCAATTAACAGTCCCGTTTTCAAATCAGTATCTGCTCCTAAATTAACTGCCATTTTAGCTAATTTAACAGCTAGTGGACCTTTTGACAGGATCTGTTTAGCAATAGAAATTACGGATTGTTTTAAATTATCTTGCCCTACAACTTCTGACACGAGTCCAATTCGATAAGCTTCCTTGGCATCGATGATTTTCCCTATTAAAATCATTTCAAGTGCCTTTCCTTTTCCTATAATCCTTGTTAAACGCTGTGTACCTCCAGCGCCTGGAATAATTGATAGATTCAGTTCTGGTAGTCCGATTTTCGCATTTGAAGAGCAAATACGTAGATCACAAGCCAAAGCTAATTCACATCCACCTCCAAGTGCGTATCCATTAATCATAGCTATAGTAGGTTTCTCAAATTCTTCAATTAAATTATAGACTTGTTGCATTCCACCTGCTAATGCATCAAGCATTGTTCTATGTTTTAGTTGGCTTATATCCGCTCCAGCTGCGAAGGACTTATCACCTTTTCCTGTAAAGACGATACAGCCTATTGATTCATCATACCTCAGCTCAAATAAAGCCTTCGTAATTTCTTCCAATGTTTCTTTGTTTAATGCGTTTCTAAGTTCAGGTCGATTAATCGTAATGAAAGCTATCCTTTCATTTTTCAAAACTTCTATATATGTGAACTGACTCAATCTGATCACTCCCAAATAGAGGTAGGATGTTGGTCCTACCTCTTACTTTTTTATAACTGTGTTGTCAAAAATAATGTAAAAATTAATCTTTACAAAGAATTAATTATTGATTAAATATCCATTTCCACAAGTATTTTGCATTGATTATGGTCTTTCATTAACACTTCAAAGCCTTCTTCTACAATTCTATCAAGAGGAATAACACTCGTAATGATTGCATTCCCGTCGATTATGCCACATGCAAGTAAACGAATAACTTCAGGAAATAAATTACGATAAGCATAAGAACCACTCACACTTATTTCTGCTGTCACAATGGCATTAGGTTGGAAAGTAACTGGATTCTCCCATAAACTAACTATTTTATATTCTCCACCCGATTGGACAGTGGTAACTCCATTTAGGAATGTCTCTTGGACCCCCGCTACATCAAACGCAACATTTACACCACCGTTTGTTTTTGAATGTATAAATGTCTTAATATTACACTCTAAAGGATTGAGTACAAAAGTAGCTCCGAGCTCAAGTGCTTTTTGTCTCCGTTCTTCCGATACTTCCACAACAAAAATCATACTTGCTCCTGCTGCCTTAACCGATTGAAGTAGCAATAAACCAATAGGTCCAGCACCATATATAGCAGCAGTATCACCAAGTTTTAATTGACTCTCTCTTACAGCATGTACGGCTACAGCTGTCGGTTCAACTAATGCACCGAGCTCGAGACTCATCTCGTCCGGTAATTTGAATACATTTTCTTGTTTAACTACTGCATATTGAGCAAAGCCTCCAGATTCTGTATAGCCGTACCCTTGTCGTGCTTTACAAAGATTTACATAGCCTTTTTTACAATTTATACATTGGCCACATGCAATAATAGGTTCAACCGCAACTCGATCACCCGCTTTGACAGTTGTTACGCCTTCTCCAATTTCGGTAACTATTCCAGAAAATTCATGTCCCATTACGGAATGTGTACGAATTGAAAATGGACCTTCACTATATTCATGTAAATCACTTCCACAAATACCAGCGAATTCAACTTTAACAACTACCATACCTTTTGACAGTTCTGGTATAGCTACTTCTTCTACACGAATATCTCGTTTACCGTAAATTTTTGCTGCCTTCAAAATCTTTCACCCCTTTTTTTTTAGGCTTTAAATCAGATTCTAAAGGAATGATCAGGAACTTTCTTCTAGTCAAAGAGTCTTATAGATTCAATCTTTTAATCATTTTGTTTACTACTCTTTTTTCCATTAAGTCTTACCATTCCAAATGATACAATTAAAGTTTTTCCAGCATGATTGCCATACCTTGTCCCCCACCAACACAAAGTGTAGCAATTCCTAAATGAGTATCTCTGCGAATCAATTCATGTATTAACGTTGTAACGATTCTGGCTCCAGTTGCGCCAAGTGGATGTCCTAATGCAATCGCACCGCCATTTACGTTAACTTTATTAATGTCTAAATTTAGTTCACGTATTACCGCTAATGACTGAGAAGCAAATGCTTCGTTTAACTCAAAAAGGTTTATTTCTTCTACAGTTTTCCCTGTTTTTTCTAGCAGTTTCCTCACTGCAGTAATCGGGCCAACTCCCATAATTTCAGGCGAAATCCCTGTTGTAGCCCAGTCGACGATTCTTGCAAGAGGTTTAATATTTAAACTTTCTGCTTTACTTGCTTTCATTAAAACAAGTGCACAAGCTCCATCATTACGACCACAAGCATTCCCTGCTGTAACTGTTCCATTTTCCTTAAATGCTGGCTTTAGAGTTGAAAGTTTCTCGTTAGTTGTGTCAGGGCGTGGAAATTCATCTGTATCAAACAAAATTGTTTTTCTTTTGTCTTTAACTTCAATTGGAACGATTTCATCTTTAAATTTTCCTTCTGAAATCGCTTTTGCAGCTCTTCTTTGACTTTCTACCGCAAAAGCATCTTGATCAATTCTTGATATCTCAAATCTTTCCGCGACGTTTTCCGCAGTCATCCCCATCCCTAAATTTCTTCCAAATAGCTCTTGAGGTTGTTGTCCATTTTCTAAATTTGAATCAATTAATGATGTTCTATCTCCGCCAAATCGAGCACCTCTTAAATAAAGCGGCGCCCTACTCATATTTTCTGTTCCTCCAGCTACAACAATTTCTGCTTGATTAAAGGAAATTTGCTGGACAGCTGATGTAATGGCTTGCATTCCAGAGGCACAAAGACGGTTTACTGTAAATGCTGGTGCAGACTCCGTGATCCCTGCTCGTAATGAAGCGACCCTTGCTACATTAGAAGATTCGGTAGTTTGTCTAACTTCTCCTAAAATAACTTCATCAACCTGTTCTGCTGATAGATTTGCTCTTTTAACAGCTTCCTTAATTACGATACTAGCTAAATCCCCTGAACTAACGTCTTTTAATGCGCCTCCATACTTTCCAATTGCCGTTCTGACAGCACTTACAATCACAATTTCCTCATTCATACTACGAATCTCCTTATCTGCTATACTCTTTTATTAATTGACCAGAAATAATATTTTTTTGTATTTCAGATGTCCCTTCATAAATTCTTGTAATTCTAGCGTCACGATAAAAACGCTCGATCGGAAAATCAGAAATATAACCAATACCTCCATGTACTTGTAAAGCTTTATCTGCTACCCGGTTATATACTTCGGAACCAAATAACTTTAGCATTGCTGCTTCTTTGATTACATTCACTTTCTCATCTACCATCCATGCTACTCGATAGGTAAACGATCGAAGTGCTTCAATATCAAGTGCCATCTCGGCAATCATATGTGCAATTGCTTGATGTTCAATAATAGGTACCCCAAATTGAATACGCTCTTTTGCATAGGACATCGTAAGATCTAGAAGCTTTTGACAAGAGCCTAGATTTCTCGCAGCCAAACCAGCCCGACCATTTGCTAATATTTTTAAAGCATTTACGTAACCACTTCCTACTTCACCTAATACGTTTTGTATAGGGACTTCACAATCTTCCATAATTACTTCTGCTGAATGTGAGCCACGAAGTCCCATCTTCTTCTCAACTGCCCCAATCTGAAAACCTGGAAAGTCCTTTTCAATAATAAAGGAGGTAATTCCTTTTGCACCTTTACTTGGATCTGTCACAGCCATTACTGTAAATACATCTGCTTCAGTAGCATTTGTAATATAGTGTTTAGTTCCATTAAGTATGTACTTATCTCCTTTTTTTACAGCTGTTGATTTTAAATTTGTAGCATTCGATCCGGCACTCGGCTCAGTTAAAGCAAATGCGCCGATTTTTTCACCAGTTGCCATCGCAAGTAAATACTTTCTTTTTTGTTCTTCATTCCCCATTTCAACAATCCCAACTGTTCCGATTCCAGTGTGAGCACCGATTAAAGTTGTATAGCCATTATGAGTTGCTCCAATTTCTTCATAAAGTGCACATTTTCCAACCATCCCGATTCCTAGTCCGCCAAACTCTTCCGGAATACTTAATCCAAATAAGCCAAGCTCCTTTGACATATTGATGATGCGCTCTGGTATTTCATTCTCCTCTTCAATTTGCATCGCTACAGCTTCTACTTCTGTCTGAACAAAATCGCGCACATTTTCTTTTAAAAATTGAATATCTTCACTCAATCGAAAGTCCATTATAATCACCTATCCTATTTTCTAATTATTAAGATTTTATTTTTCAGAAATGTAAATCTGTTTAAATTTCATATGGATATTCATAAAAACCTTTTCCACTTTTCTTACCTAATCTTCCTGCTTTTACATACTTTGTAAGAATTGGACATGGTCGATATTTTTCACCAAGAGTTTGATAGAGATATTCCATATTGCGAAGTCTTGTATCTAGACCTACTAAATCGGCTAACTCTATAGGTCCCATTGGATGATTTAGTCCCAATTTAATTGCCTTATCAATGTCAGCTACTGTACCAACACCTTCCATTACCATGTTCATTGCTTCATTTCCAATTAAACAGTTCATCCGACTGACCGCAAAACCAGGGAATTCATTTATTTTTACGCATTCTTTTCCAATTCTTTTTCCGAAACTGAAACAAGCCTCAACTGTTTCCTCGGATGTTTCTAATCCACAAATTACTTCTATTAGTTTCATTTTCGGTACTGGATTAAAGAAATGTAATGCAATACATTTTTCCGGTCTATTAGTCTGTGCTCCAATTTCAGTTGGGCTCATCGTAGAGGTGTTTGTAGCTAAAATTGCATGTTTAGGAGCAAACTCATCCACCTGTTTGAATATTCTGATTTTCAAATCCATCATTTCTAATACAGCTTCAATTACAAGGTCTGCTTGTTTAACAGCATTTTCTAAGCTATTTGTATAAAGAATATTTTCTTTGTACTCACTAGCTTGTCTACGCGTTAATTGACCTTTTTCAACTGCTACATCAAACTGTCTTTCTACATATTTTTTACATGACTCTAGATTATTTATATCAATGTCTTGTACTGCGACTTTTAGTCCTGAAGCCGCACAATTATAAGCAATCCCACGTCCCATCGTTCCCGCACCAATGATACTTATTGTTTTCATGCTTTTAGCCCCTCCTTTGTAGAAATTTTTTTAGTTTATATACGAATAAAAGCCTTTACCAGTTTTTCTCCCAAGTTCCCCTTTTTCAACTTTTTCTTTAACAATATTTGAAGGTAAATCCGTACTTTCACCGCTTTCTTTATACCTTTGCATACGAACTAAATAATTCACATCTAAACCTGTTAAATCCATGATCGAAAAAGGTCCAATTGGATGATTTAAAGCTTTTTTACAAACAAGATCAATATCTTCATGGGATGCTATGCCTTCTTCTAGTAAATAAATTGCTTCATCAATGATTTTTCCTAAAATTCGATTCGCAATGAACCCAAAGATTTCTTTTTTCAATAAAACGGGAACTTTTCGAATTTGTTTAATGACATCAACTGCAATATCAGCTGTTTCTTCAGAAGTATGCGGTCCTCGAACGACCTCAACTAATTCCATTGAAAGTGCAGGATTAAAAAAGTGGATGTTACAAACTTTTTCTGGTCTATTCGTTACATCAGCAAGTTTTGAACTTACAATAGTGGAGCTATTAGTTGCCAATATTGCATGCTTCGGCGTTACTTCATCTAACTTTAAAAATAGCTCACGCTTTACATCAATATTTTCAATAATTGCTTCAATTACGAAATCTACATCTTCTAACTTTCCAAAGTCAGATGAAAACATAATGTTTGTAAACGCATTATTTACTTCATTTTGTGAATAGGTCCCTTTTTGAATTCTTCTTTCCATCTGAGCAACTAATTTTTCCTTTGCTGTTTCTAAATTCTCATCACTAATATCGTGCAAAACCACAGTATATCCACCTAATGCACAAACCATTGCTATTTGTGAACCCATTGCTCCAGAGCCTATCACTGCTATCTTCTTTACATCTTCAAATCTCATATTCTGCTAGATCTCCTTTTTCTTATCAATTTCCTCTTGAACTAGAATTCTTTTTAATAATTTTCCGACTGTATTTCGCGGTAACGAGTCTCTTATTTCAAATACTTTTGGTACTTTATAACGCGTCAATTTTGCATAACAATAATTTTTAATTTCCTCTATATTTATAAAGTCACTATCATTTGGAACAATATATGCTTTAACAAGTTCAGTGTCTTCATAATCAGGAATACCGATCACCGCTGCTTCTTTAATGTCTGGATGCTCATAAAGAATATTTTCTATTTCCTGAGGATAAATTTTAAATCCCCCAACGATAATCATTTCTTTCTTACGTCCAATGATAAAGAAATACCCCTCATCATCCATCATTGCTAAATCACCTGTATGTAGCCAACCGTCTTGTAAAGTACAGTTTGTTTCTTGTTCATTGTTCCAATACCCCTTCATTACTTGTGGACCTTTTATCAGCAGCTCACCAACTTGACCGATTTCCACTTCATTTTCCATTTCATCAACAATCATTGCATCGGTACCCGGTAGTGGGATTCCAATACTTCCAATCTTTCTTTCCCTAGTTGGAGGATTTCGATGAGTTGTAGGCGATGTTTCAGATAGTCCATACCCTTCGCCGATACTGACTCCGGTTAGTTTTTCAAAACGAGTAATGACATCAATTGGAAGTGGCGCAGATCCTGATGAACATATTTTCAAACAATTCAACCCAAATTCTTCTACCTCTGGAAAATTAACCAATGTGTTATACATTTTCGGAACACCTGGGAAAAATGTTGGCTTGTATTTTTTTATATGATCGAGTACATTTTCAACATTAAATTTTTTAAATAATAGAATTGTTGCTCCCAAATAGATGCCTAAATTCATCGCACTTGTCATTGCATAAACATGATAGAGTGGTGTAACAGTTAAAATAACTTCTTGTCCAGGAACCATATTCTTGCCATACATCGAACAACTTTGAATAACATTTGCGATTAAATTATAATGTGTCAACATGGCTCCTTTCATCTTCCCGGACGTTCCACCTGTATACTGAATTACCGCAACATCATCTTTAGCTGATATAGACTCATTATTTACGAACGAATTAGGGTATCTCTTTAAAACTTCTAAACTAACATGTTTTCGATCTTGACGGACTTTATTCTCTTGTAATGTAAAGATAATTTTAAAGTCGTAGTTCAATTCGACCTCATCAATTACACTTAAAGCGCTTTCATCTGTAACAATATAAGATACTTCTGAATCACTCACTATATGTAATAGTTCCCGTGAAGTATACATTGGATTAATTTGCACAATCGTCAAACCTATTGTAAGAGCAGCAAAATAAGAAATAATATAGTCTGGACTATTTCCGATCATCAATCCAATTCGTTCATTTTTTTTCAATCCTAATCTTTGCCATGCTGAGGCTAGACGATCAACTTGATCATTTAGCTCAAAATAGGTCATTTCTTTCTGTTCAAAAATAATGGCTGTTTTACTTCCATATTTTTTGGTCGTCTCTTTAAGAATGGAAGTCAAGGGAACTTCAGGAATCATAACCTCCATATCCTCACTATACAATTTACTCCACGGCCTATTCACTAACTGTTTCAAAGTAGTCCTCCTTTTAGGGGAATTCATCCCTACTTGGAATAGATGACTGGTATTAATTTATATAAGTAGCTGAACATAAAAATTAATCTACTTTTTTAACACTCATCCAATACCCTTCTAGCTATAATTAGTCGTTGAATTTCATTTGTTCCTTCATATATTTGTGTAATTCGGGCATCACGATAAAAACGCTCAATCGGGTAATCAGAAACGTACCCCATACCTCCATGAATTTGAACTGCCTTATCTGCTACACGATTATAAACATCTGAAGCAAATAGTTTTGCCATCGAAGCTTCCTTAATGACTACTTCTCCATGATCAATCATTTGTGCTACCTTCATCGTTAATGCTCTTGCAGCTTCAGTTTCAGTTGCCATATCAGCTAACATCCACTGAATGGCTTGGTTTTCAGCAATTGGCTTTTTAAATTGAATTCTTTCTTTCGCATAACTTCCAGATAATTCAATTAATTTATCACATGATCCAATTGCTCTAGCGGCTAACCCAACACGCCCTTCTGCTAAAATCTTTAGAGCATTCATATATCCTAATCCTATTTGACCAATAACATTTTCCTCAGGAACAATGCAGTCTTCAAATATGATTTGAGAAGTATATGAACCTCTTAATCCCATTTTCTTATCCTTTTTCCCAATAATTAATCCTGGAAAGTCTTTTTCAACTAAAAACGCAGTAATCCCGCCTTTAGCCCCTTTTTCTTTATCTGTTAAAGCAAACACCGTAAAGACATCTGCAATTGGACCATTCGTTATAAAATGCTTCGTTCCATTTAATACCCAGTGATTCCCTATTTTTTCTGCTCTAGTTGATATGTTAGTTGCATCCGATCCAGCTCCAGGTTCTGATAATGCAAATGCACCAATCTTTTTCCCTGATGCCATATCTGGTAAATATTTATTTTTTAAGTAATCGGATGCAAGCTTTACAATTCCTGTACTTCCAATCCCTGTGTGAGCACTTATTAGAGATACGAAACCGTTATGTGTTCTTCCTAATTGCTCTAAAACAATTGCTTTTTCTACTGTATTTAACCCGATACCACCGTATTGTTCAGGTATACTCATTCCGAAAAGGCCAAGTTCCTTCGACTGTTCAATTAAGTGTTGAGGAATTGCATCTTCTTCTTCAATTTGCTGAGCATATGGCTCTACTTCCTTATCAATAAAGTTTTTGATCATTCTTTTCATCTGTAGAATTTCTTCAGTTAACGTTACAGTCATATCATTTGGCTCCATTCATTAAATTTTTAAACTATGACACTACTAACATCAGTCTGGTGAGCAAATGGCCCTATTTCTTCCTTAATCAATTTTTATTTAAATTCTGGAATTGTAAAACTTCTTTAGCCATTTCCTTAGTCAAATTATTCAGCTCCATTTCGAGTTTTTATTAAGCTAAAGCTCCACCATCAATATAAATCGTTTGCCCAGTTATATAATTGGACGCTTTAGATGCTAGTAAAATAAGAGCCCCAGTTAAGTCCTCAATCTCACCTAAACGTTTTAAAGGTGTTTGCGAAAGAATATTGTTTAAAAACTGTTCATTTGAAAGTATTGCTTCATTTAAAGATGTTTTTATATAGCTTGGAGCAATTGAGTTGACATAAATATTATGTGAAGACCATTCTTTTGCAAGTGTTCGTGTTAGACTGATGACCCCTGCTTTGCTCGCACAATAAGAAGCAAGCATATTCTGACCGATCGTGCCAGCAACTGATGAAATATTGATAATTTTTCCGTAATTTTGTTCTTTCATTACTTTTGCTACTGCTTGAGAACAGAAAAACAAACCTTTTAAATTTGTATTTAAAACATGTTCCCAATCCTCTTCTGTAATAGATAAAGCAGGTTTAGCCGACCCAACACCAGCATTATTAACAAGAATATCAATACGTCCAAATTCTCTTTGTACAGTTTCAACCATTTGATTTATTGATTTAACATTTTGAACATCAACTGCAACTGCAATGGATTTACGACCCATTTCACGAATTTCTTTAGAAATCAATTCACCTTCAGAGGCATTACGACTTGCTACGACTATATCAGCTCCATATCGTGCTAATGCTAGGGCCATTCCTGCACCAAGTCCTTTACTTCCTCCAGTTACAATAGCTACGCGACCTGTTAAATTAAAATTTTCCAAGTAAGCATCCTCCTATTTTCAATTTTTAAATAATTTAAAAAAGTGTATGAAACTACCTTTTATTTGTTTTAGTATACAGATAGTTTTTGATAATATAAAATTATGAATTATTATTAGTACATAATTTTTTCTTATATGATAAAATTAAAATGGCTTAAGAGATTTTATCTTTAACTACTAAACTACTATTTTCTTAGAAAATACTTAAATTAAATACTAGTATCAACACTATAGTTAAGTGAGGCGTACATTATGAATATCGTACAATTAGAATATATTGTAGAAGTCGCAAAAACTGGATCTATTTCGATCGCAGCTCATAATCTAAATGTTACCCAACCTGGAGTCAGTCAAGCGATTACCAATATGGAAAAAGAATTAGGTTTCAAAATTTTTGATCGTCTTAGGGGACATGGTGCTGTACCAACTAACGAGGGGAAACAAATTATTAAACTTTCTAATGAAATTCTTTTTAAATTTCAAGAGTTAAAAGAACAGTCGCAGAAGTTTTCTTCACTTGATACTGGTAAATTAAAAATAGGTACCGTTTCTGGTTTTATGCCTAATATATTAAACGCACTTTCAACTTATAAAAATATTTTTCCAAAAGTTGAAGTTGAACTATTAGAAAAAGATGCTTCTGAAATTTTAGATTTAGTTCAGCAAAAAAAGTTAGATTTAGGTCTGGTTGCATTTCCCAGTAATTTAGTAAATTCAAGAGAAAATTTAAAAATTGATATATTACTCCAAAGTAAAATGAAAGTATACGTTAGCAAGAACTCTCCTCTTGCATTTAATAAAACTGTTTCTCCTGCAGAATTATTAAAACAAAATTTTGTCATTCATGATTCGTATTTTATGAGGGATTTTATTCAAAGTAATTTTCACCAATATGACCCAATTCACATTTTGTTTGCATCGAATAATACTGAAATCATTAATCAATCTGTAAGGCAAAATTTAGCAATCAGCTTTGCTCCTGAATTTTCTAGAAAAAATAATCCTCTAGTTTTAAATAAGGAAATTATTCCGATTGAGTTAATTAATTTTGGACCGATTGATGTTTCACTTGGTTGGGCAAGATTAGAGAATAAAGAAACTACCTTATTTGCTAAGAAATTTATAAACTTGGTTAATTTAGAGTTTCAGCAAAATTATTAACTAAATAAGATTTTTTTAGAGCCATTCCTTTTATAAAAGGTATTGGCTCTTTTTTATTAGCTCCCCCTATTCTCCTTCCACATAACAAATAGTTATGTGCATAGAAGAAATTATAATTTTATTTAATTTTATATCGTTTATATAATTGTGATAATTCAAATAATTTTTATGTTATTGAATCTGAAAGCGTTATCAAAAAAATAAATGGAGGTTCAAACATGAGTCAAATCACAAAAGTACTTGATGCCAATTATGTAAATACTGAACAATTACCCTGGATTCCGACAGGTTTAGGATCCATGGAAATGAAATTATGCAAAGTTAATTTAGTGACAGGTCAATATGTTTTATTAGTGAAAGATCCAATTGACTTTAAAGAAGTCCCTGCTCACCATCACCACGGTACAGTTATTGTTTATACAATTAAAGGACAGTGGAAATATGAAAACGATGATTGGATTGCTGGCCCTGGAGACGTTATATATGAACCAGCCGGATCTACTCATAAACCGATTCATGTTTCGAAGGATGAAGAAGTAATTACATGTACGATTATTGAAGGGTGTCTTGAAATTGTAGACGAAAAGGGCAATATAATTGCAATCTTAAATGCACACAAAACATTAGATATGTACTTGTATTACTGTAAAGAACATGGAATTGAACCAATCGATGTAACGATTTAATTCAATTTGCAAAACCTTCTATTCTAAATTTGAGAGGAGTATTTATTCATGAATTCAATTGTTAATGAAAAAATTAATCATCCAAGCGCTTGGAAAGGCATTGATATTCTTAAAGATGATACTTGGATCTATCGTTTAACAAATGACGAAATTGAAGAAATTGAAATGGCATTAAGACATGTTCAGATAAAAGGTTTCACTTTGACTGATACTACTTGTGATTTCACAAAGGAAGATTTCGTACTACCGAAGTTCTCTATTAAATTAAATGATTTTGTACAGGAAATTGCAGAAGGACGTGGCTTCGTTCTAATAAAAGGACTTCCAGTTCATAAATATACAGAAGTAGAATCTAGTATTATTTTCTATGCACTTGGTTTACATATGGGTACTACTGTATCACAAAATGCCGGGGGTCATCTACTTGGTCATGTTAAAAGCCAGGGACTTAGTTTAAAAGATACGAATGTTAGGGGATACCAAACTACTTCTCATTTACCTTTCCATACTGACAATGGTGATACAGTTGGTCTTTTATGTCTCAATAAAGCAAAATCAGGTGGTCATAGTACAATTGTTAGTGCACTAGCAATTTATAATGTGATGCTAGAAAAATATCCTACTTATCTTGGTCTCCTATGTCAGGATTTCTTTATTGATCGACGTGGTGAAGAGCTACCTGGAGAATCACCTTTATTCAGATACCCTATTTTCAGTAGTCAAGATGGTTTAGTAACTTGTAAGTATGTACGAGGATATATCGAAAGCGCTCAATTAAAGACGCAAGCTCGCTTACCACAAACAGTCATTGAAGCTTTGGATATTTTTGATTCACTTCAGCGCCGAGAAGATTTAAGAATTGATATGGACCTTGAACCTGGTGATATGCAATTCGTAAGTAATTACACTGTTTTACATTCTCGTACAGAGTACGAAGACTATGAAGATTCTCAAAAATGGCGTCACTTACTTAGATTATGGTTAAATCTCCCGATAGAGAGACCATTAACTGAGAGTGTAAAGGAACGCCGTTCAGGTATACCAACTAAGGCAGCAGTTTAATAACCTATTATTCATAAAAGGGGGCATTATTGCCCCCCTCTTTCTACCATTTATTCGGCTTCCTATCATATGAAACAATTAATCTTTACTAAATTCAAATTTTATTTCGCTTCCTCAAATATTAAAGGAATTACTTTCTAAAATTTAAAATACAGGAGGAATTTGGATTGAAAAAATCTCAATCACAATCATTTTCACCATTAAATAATCAAGAAATCGGTAATTCAAAGTATATTTGGATTATGCTACTCTTCTTGTTTACTAACGCACTAATAAATAACATAGATAAAGCAGTTATAGGATTTGCGTCTGTTCCTATTATGAAAGAGCTCCATTTAACTCCTACTCAATGGGGAATAGTAGGGAGCTCTTTTTATTGGTTATTTGCTATTTCTTCATTAGTAATAGGCGGGATGGCCGATCGAAAAAGTTCAAAGAAAATCATTTCATGGATGTCATTTGTGTGGGCTGGTGTTCAATTTGCAACACTTTTTGTTATTGGATTACCTTCATTAATTCTGACAAGGATTATTTTAGGCGTTGGTGAAGGACCTGGTTCTGCTGTAGGGGCAGTTGTAATCGGAAAATGGCTTCCTAAAAATAAATACGCACTAGGGTTTGCATGTATTTTTATTGGTACAGCCCTAGGTCCAGCAATTGGATCGCCTATCCTAATGTCTTTAATCGAATCACATGGCTGGAAAAGTGCCTTTCTTGCAACTGGAATCATTGGTGTTTTATGGACTGTATTATGGCTATTATTTGCAAAGGAAAGTCCACAGGATATAGGCTTACAGTCGCCAGATTCACATATTTCTAAATCAACTAAAGTTACCTCAACTTGGCGAGAATTTTTAAAAGAGGTATCTTTTAAAAACTTTTTATTTATCATCTTAGCTGGAATGGCAGCATATTGGCTACTTGCTTTAAAGCTTGTTTGGTTCCCAAACTATTTTCAAAATGTACGGCACCTTAGTGGTTCACAACTAAATCTAGCAGTCTCTTTACCTTTTATCTTCTCAGCAGTCGCTCAAGTAGTCGTTGCTTTACTTTCAGACCGTTTTTATCGTAAAACAGCAGATATTCGAAAGTCTCGAGTAATAATAGCTGGATCATTAATGGTATTATCATCATTCGGAATCTATTTAGCAACAGTTGTAAGTTCAAATTTACTTTCCATGTTATTATTTTCAATTGCTCCAGGATTGACAACAGTCTCTTTAATTCTTTTACCAGCTATCTTAATTGAAACAGCTTCACAAAAAAATATTGGTAAAGCCCAAGGAGTCTTTGCAGCTTTTTCAACTGTATCAAGTATGATCGCACCGATCGTTTTTGGTGCAATCATCGAACGCTCTAGTAATGAAAATATTGGTTTTAATCATGCTTTCCAAGTTTCTTCCTTTATTATTCTTGTTATCGGAATTTTATTTTGGATAGGTGTAAACCCTATGCGACAGAAGAAAATTGAAATTCAGGCGGAAGAAAAAACTGTTTAATTTAAGTTGTCATTTTAGGTTGGGGGTCATTATGATCCTCCTTTTTTTATGAAACAAGTTAATTACTAGTAAAATGCTTGTGCAAACTTTCATTTTAAATTTTAATTTTCAAACCCTCTGAATCTACTCAAATTGTTCAGATAAGTAGTTTTAATAACAATGCAATAATTTATTATATAAAAAATCGCCTTCTTCTCAACCGAAAAGAGGGCGATTTTTTTGAATGCTCTTATAATCCAAGGTCAGCTAATACATCTTCTAACGTCTTATTTTTATATTTCTTTTTAGGATCTGGACTATCTTGAATCGAAGGATTTTTCATCAAATAATTGTTTTTAACAAACGCCATATCCTTAGCATCTACAGTTCCATCCGCATTAATATCTGCTTCTCGCTTGTTCGTATTCCAATAAGTCTGGATATACAATGCGTCCATTATATCTATCACATTATCTCCATTTACATCTCCAGCTTTAGATACTGCAAATAAATCTTTTAGTTGCCCGTCGATCGTTTCCCCATCAATTGTTCCAACGTAAAAAGGCTTACGAACTTCAAAATGGCCTGGAACTTTTAAACTTAATGTGAAACGTTCTGAACTTAATGGTAATTTAGAAACTGAGAATTGTCCGTTTGGCAAAATTGTACCTGGATATTCTATATTTTTGCTATCAATTGCCTTAAGTTGTATACCAAGTTTGCTATAATCCCTGGCTGTATCAATTTTTCCATTTTTAAGAAGCCCTTCAATGTAAGAGTGTAAATTAACCTCAGAATATGGCTGTTTAATAATAAATGCCTTTCCTACTGAATTAGCTAAAGCTACTTTTTTACCATCAGCTTGAATATATGACGGGTAAACAAAATTCGGATAACTAAAGTTCACAAAACTAGACTTCGCTGTGAAATGATTATCTTTTATATTCGCTGTGATATTCACAAGTGGAACATCACCATTTAAGCCTTGAGCAATATTCCCGTCTACTTCTACATGGATCTTATACGCCATGTTAGTTGTGTTATTTGTTACCAAAGTTGATGTAATGTTTACATTTCCTAACGCTTTTAATGCCTCAGTAGGTTGTACATCTACCATTTCAACATTGTTCTTTTCAAAGTTTATCGTAAACTCTCCACCTTTTACATTCGATACATTTTTCCATATAACAGGGAAAGTTACCTTATCACCAGGTGTTACTTCTTTCGTTATTTCTTTCGTATTAGACATACTAATATAAGGCGTGCCTTTTTGGATTAAAATAAATGGCGATGCATTTGCTTTTTTATATTGCCCCATCGTTGAAAAACTTGTTGGATAAAAAGAGAAACTTTGAATTCCAACTGACTTGATTGGAAAATCGTATTCAAAATCTCCGTTTTCAGAAAGTGGAATTTTTTCCATTAAATTTCCGTAATTCGAGTAAAGTGAATTATCAGACTGCTTAACATCCAAACCTTTTGCTTGTAAAGTAGCAATGTCTTCATCATAAATATTCCCTCTTACCTTGAACGATGTTTCCCCTTTTTCATACTCATAAATACCTGGTTGAGTATTTAATGTGAGTTTTGGAGGCGTATTGTCAACAAAAACATTGGTTTCAGCTGTATATGTTTTATCTAAATCACTAGTAGCAATCATCTTAATCTTATAAAGCCCTTGCTTTACATCTTGTAAGTCATCACTGATTGGTCGATTTACGTCACCTGTAAATGGGAAATAGTATCCATCGAATAAACTTAATGATTGATCCACATTATCGCTTAATGTTAATCCATCTAATCCACCCAGATATCCAAGTTCTTTCCCTGACTCGTCAGCAAGCACAAAATCCACTGTTTTCATTGGTGACTTTAGATTATATAACATACTCAACGCAGTACGTTTTAAGGTTGAGTTTGTAGGTAAATCACTTGTATCAGTTCTAACTCCAAGATAGTCTGTTTTAAACGAAGCGATACCATCCTCAACAGTACGAACCCCAAAAGGAATATGATACACTTCTTTTGAATTCTCATGGTTTGTATAAGTTACATATCCTTCATATATTCCTTTTTCAGCGTTCTTAGGAATACTCAAGAAAACAGAGGTTGCTATTTTTTTATTTGCTCCTACTTTAATTGATGAATTTGTAAGAATTTTAACTCCGTTTGCTTCTGCATCCTTAGAACCTCGAACATTTGAATTATATGTTACATTTACGTCAAAAGTTTTTGCTTTACTACTATTATTACGAATTGTCACATTCTTTAGCCCTTGGAAATCTTTATCCTCCATTGCTTGTAGTCCAAAGCTTAATGAACCAGTATTTTCACGAATCAAGCGTTCTTTTCCTCTTTGAATCATAGTAGTTTTATCTTTTACTTCAAAACTAACGTCAGCATGCACTGCATCATATGGATTTACTCGCCCTGCCCCTACTTCATAAACACTGTACTGATTCTTTAACGAAACGGCCGTATTCATTAAAGCTTCTTTCACATCTGCAGGTGTATAATCAGGGTGTGCCTGCAGAATTAAAGCTGCAATACCGGCAACATGCGGAGTCGCCATTGAAGTACCTGAATAACGACTGTAAGCATAAGTGTAATCCGATTGGTTCTGTGGATTCGTCATATATGATGGTACTGTTGATAACACACTCACTCCTGGTGCCGTCACTTCTGGTTTTATATCAAATGTAATACGCGCTGGACCACGTGAGCTAAAGCTAGCCAATGTATCGCCTTGAAGTTCCGTTTTTCCTATAGTATTAAATGTAAACGTAGAACCCGAATAGTTATAATTTGTATTAGGTATTATAAGCTTTTGTGCCAATGATGCCCCTTGTGCATACGATAAAGAATAGGTTGGGATATAGTCTTGTGACTCACCAATATAAGCAGGAATTACTCCTCCTTGAGGGTCATTGTTATAAAGTAAAACTGCTTTTGCTCCTTTTTGTTTCGCCATTTTTATTTGATCTATAGGCGAAATGTTGTTACTAAGTCCGATTAGCACAACCTTGCCAGTTGCATCCAGTTTAGAATAATAATAGTCAGAATCTTTCCCATAAAAAGCATATGCAAATTGAGTGTTTTGGTTTAATAAATCTTCATCATGATCATTAAATCCTCTTGCTATTAATTGCCCACTAATCGGAATTTGTTCTCCCTGGACTGTTGCCTTCCCCTCTATAGTCGATACTGGTATCGGTGTAGTGCTTGCACCGACCGTTATCGCAAGTGCTGCTGCTCCAGGTGAACCCAACGTATACATCTGATTACCTGAATTACCTGCTGCAACAACTGGGACAACTCCTGCTAACGCTGCATTATCTAAAGCAATACTCGTTACTGCTATTGGACTATTATAATTTTCTCCTAATGATAGACTAATAATATCCATACCATCTTGCACAGCTTTATCTACTGCAGCAATTACATTTTCATCCGATCCGGATCCATATGGTCCTAACGCACGATACATATATAAATCGGCGTCCGGTGCAACTCCGGTAACCGAATATTCCGAGTTATTTTTAGCTTGTCCAACAATCGTGCCTGACACATGCGTTCCATGTGATGTATAATACGTAGATCCATTAGATTCTGGCTTACCAGACTTCTTCCAGTCAGCATAAGTCGTTTCCATCGGATCCGAATCATTATCTACAAAGTCATATCCACCTTTATAAGCATCTTTTAAATCTGGATGATTATAGTCAATACCTGTATCAATGACACCAACTTTAACACCTTTTCCAGTAAATCCTTCTGCATGTAATTTATCGATACCAAGAAATGGAATACTTTCCGGATTTAGTGGTTTTGCCTCATTTGTATTCTGATTTTCAACTTCTTCTGGTGGCAATGAAACAGTCTCATTGCTATATACTGCTTGTACAACGTTCGAAGATAATAATGATTTGACTTGATTTGCAGGAAGTGTAATTGCTACTCCATTTAATGCCTTCTTATACGTACGAACTACTTTAGCTTTAATATTCTTATCATTAATATCTTTTTGAAATTCGTCATGCGATTGTTCAACTTCTTCAGTAGCTTCCTTTTGTGAAACCGTCTTACCTTCCAACGCTTCTAATGCAACCTCTGTCTTAGCAGGCTTTTGTTTAAATTCTACAATTACAGAAACATTATCTTCACTGTTTAGATCAACTGATTTATCCAGAATTAATCCAGACTGCTCATCCGTTTTAAGTTTATGGAGCGCTTGACGTTGAGCATCTGTTAGTGAAGCGAGTACATTTTCTGCTGTTTGCGGAGTTTGTGCATTCGCTACAAAATATGGAACACCGACTGAACTAAGTAATAATCCCGTAGAAAATACTGTTACAGTCAATGCTTTTATATTTCTTCTTTTCATTCTTCTACCTTCTCTCTATATTTTTCGTCTCGAAATATCTTCTTCTCTTTTTCTATGAATCTAATATGTTTTACCCCCGCTAATAAATGCACCCCTCGTTTTTTTGATAAATTACAAATCGTTTAAGAGAATTAGTGAATCGATTCCATCACACTCCTTTCATATAAAAAATGTTGAATCTTGTAAAAATTTTAAATCTTATGACTTTAATTGTACAATTCGCATTAATTAACTTTTGTTAACTTCCAATTAATCTTTAAGCAATTTTCGACAAAGATAAAACTACTAATTTCTTTAAAATAATTAACATGGGCCTTGCTACGTAATGTTTTCTCACCAATTCAAACTTTTAGAAATAAGTCCAGCTTAACTTCTATTAATTATCATCTAATTTACTTTTAATTAATTTAATATTTAAAATTAATTGAATATTTAGTTCACCAGAATATCTAAAGTTTAATTTTTTGGTATTTAATTATTCATATTTTAAAAGAATGGGAGATTATAGAATGGCGAAACAAACAGGCTTTCCGTACAAAGTATTATCAGCCGTAGCATTATCAACCTTGTTGTTAAGTACAACAAATGCTTTTGCAGTAGAATCACAAAATGATTCTACTGCTACCCCAACTATTTCAGACATTATAAAAAAGGGCTTTCAGTCAGAACAAACAGCCACAACACAAGACAAGTTTCATTATGGTGATCAAAGCGCAAACGGATTAAATGAGATGTTTGATCCAAACGAAAAAGTAAGGGTAATTGTCGAAGTTGAAGAGCCTTCATCAACTTCAACTTCCACAAAAAAAGAGCAATTTACACAAAAGCAAGATCGAGTTATTTCTGAATTTAAGAAAAAGAAATTGGTCTCTCCTAAAATCAGACATCGCTATTATCAAGGCTTTAACGGATTTAGTATGGAAACCGAATATAAGAGTTTAAAAGACATTGAGTCTTTACCTGGTGTAACGAACGTACATATCGCAAGAACGTTCCAACCTTCAATGGCTACTAGTAAAGAACTTGTTCAAGCTCAAAAAGTATGGGAGTCATATGGATATCAAGGTGAAGGTTTAGTAGTTGGTGTCGTTGATTCTGGTATTGATTGGACTCACAAAGATCTAACAATTACTGAAAAAGGAAAACAACAAGAAAAATGGACAAACACGAGCATTCAAGGGAAATTAGCAGAAACAGCTGTAAACGATGTGTGGTATAGCGATAAAGTACCAACTGGATATGACTGGGCAGATAATGATACGGACGTAATTCCTCACGGCGCTAATGGAAATCCTCATGGTACACATGTATCCGGTACGATTGGAGCGAATGGTGATGAATCAAATGATGGTGTATTAGGTATTGCCCCAGGAGTTCAGTTGTTGGCAGAGAAAGTATTCTCTGATAACGGTGGTGGTGCGTATGAAGATGATATTATCGCAGGTATCAATCATGCTGTAGAGATGGGTGCTGATGTCATTAATATGAGCTTAGGCAGTGATGCGGGATGGGTCGGAGAAGATGATGATCCAGTTCAAAAAGCGATTCGTGAAGCAACAGAACATGGGACTTTAGTAGTTGTTGCTGGAGGGAACGCTGCGTATAGTACTGAAAATAATTTTATTCCAAGATCATTAAAACCATATGCTGAAAATCCAGATATCGGCACAGTAGGTCAACCGGGAACAAGCCCTTATGCTTTATCGGTAGCATCTTATGAAAATACGAAAATTCATATGAATTCTTTGAAAACTTCAGATGGATATACCCTTCCATATAAAGACCAAACACAATATAATTTAAAACTTTCGAACTCGTTAACGCCAGATCAGAGCTATGACCTTGTTTATGTAGGTGAAGGTAAAACTGCAGATTTCAACGGAAAAGATGTTAACGGAAAAATTGTTGTTGCAAAACCTATTCCAGCAAATGGATATGGTACGTATACGTATATACAAACAGAAGCAAAGAAACGCGGTGCAAAAGCAATTATTTTAGTACCACCTTCAGGTTTAGGTGATTATCCATACTTAACGGTTAGTCCGTATTATACACCAATCGCATCAACAGGTCAGGCAGTAGGTGCTGACTTAATTTCGAAGCTAACTAGTGGACAAAATGTAAAAATGCAACTGTCTAAAGGCGTCTTGGTAGACAATCCAGCTAAGGACACAATGTCATATTTCTCTTCATATGGTGCTCCTTATACTTTAGACTTTAAGCCAGAAATTTCAGCACCAGGTGGAAACATCTATTCGACAATACCTGGCAATCAATATGATGTGTATAGTGGAACTTCAATGGCTACTCCACATGTGGCTGGTGGTTCTGCGCTAGTATTGCAATCCTTATATAATAAAGGTTTTACACATTCTGAGGAAACAGCTTTAAAAACTAAAATTGCTTTAATGAATACATCCAAAATTGTAATGGACCCTAGAACAAATAACGAAGTACCTTATTCACCACGTATTCAAGGTTCCGGTTTAATGCAAATTCAAAATGCAATTAAAACCCCTGCAATCATAACTAACAAGAAAGCGCCATTAGAACAAGCTGGATCTGTAGCTTTAAAAGAAATTAAGAGCGACAGTGTTTCATTCAATTTGAATTTAGAAGCATTTGAGGGTAAAAATGCAAAGGATTTAGAGTATATCGCTTATGTTGATTTGTTAACCGATAATACTGAAAATAAATCATTTGATTATGACAATGATGGCAAAACAGATTTTTCAAAAGAATATTTAAGTTTAACAAGTAAGCGTGTTCAAGGTGCTGTCACATTTATAAATGGTAAACCGGTAAGTAACACAACTGGTGCGACAATTAAAATCAAACCTGGACAACAAAAAAATCTTGAAGTAACAATTCTTCTTCCAAAAAATTTAAAGAAAGAAATGTTCTTAGAAGGATTTGTTCGTCTTGTACCATCTGGTGAAAATAAAGACTCAGCTGTGCCATTAAATGTTCCTTACATGGGATTTTACGGTGATTGGGACAAACCTCAAAATATTGATCCAGCTGCATACAGTGACGATGCATTCTTAGGCTACACAACGCTTTGGGATGATATGACTGACTATCCAATCGGTTACAATCGACAAACAGGTGAAATTGAGACTGAACATATTGCTGTTTCGCCAAATTCTATTGTTCCTGGAATCTTCCCTTCATTCACTGCTTTCCGAAATTTAAAGAAGGTAGAAATGTATGTAGAAAATGAGAATGGTAAACTGGTTGATTACTTCGGGGATTTTAGTGAGTTTACAGGTGATGGAACACCAATGAAATTTAGAAAGAACAGCATGGGATCGGGTAACTATTTCTATAAATTTGATAATATAGCAGCATTTGGTCATTATTTCTTTGACGAAAGAGATGCAAATGGAAACCTACTACCAGACGGAACCTATAATTATGTCATAAAAACAACACTGGATTATAAAAATGCAAAGCCACAATCTATGAAGCTTCCGATTAAAGTTGACTCTGTAGCTCCAAAAGCTACTGATATTCAAGTCACACCAAAAGATGGAAAATATGAAATTTCATTTAAAGCATCAGATGGTATTAATGGAAGTGGATACAAAGGTGCAATTGTTTTTGTTAACGGAAATTATTATGAAACAGAAATCGGTGCTACTTCAATACTCGTTAAAGAACAACCAAAAAGCATTGTAGTTGTAGGTGTTGACTATGCATACAATCAAGGCTATACAGTTTGGGGAGATCCTTCTTATATTGACGAAAGTATGGTTGTTTCCTACTTCTCTGTTATGAATGCAACAGATGTTAATAAAGATAAGCCGGCTAAAATTACTGCTTTTGCTAATAACCGAGTGAATTGGACATTTAACTTAAAAGATGCGAATGGTAAAGTACTAGATTCTTTCAAAGTAAATAATGAACATTCATTATACGGAATCCAATGGATACCGGATGAAGACCTTCCAAACGGTACGTACTATATTTCAGCAGATGTAGTAACAAAAGACGGATTTAAAGTGACAACTACGCCTAAAAAGGTAACGGTATTACAAAAATAATGATGTAAAAATTCCATTAGTAGGATGAGATAAAATCGCCTACTAGTGGACCATATTACTGTTCTTTCGAAAGAATTATAGATTGGTAGTGAAAGCATGAAAAAATTATTGAAATTAATTACATCCTTACTAGTATTAATACTCACAGTAACAGCTGTAACTGTCATTTACTATGTCATTCAATCAAAAGGTAACATTGAAAAAATGCCAACTTTTTTCGGTTACAGACCATTAACCGTACTTTCAAACAGTATGAAACCAGAATTTAGTGCCGGCGACATCATATTTATAAACGAAAAGAGGGACCCAAAAATTCATGATGTGGTCACCTTTAAACGTCCTGACGAATTATTAGTAACACATAGAATCACGAAAATTATAAAGAAAAATGGAACCGAATTCTTCATTACGAAAGGTGATCTCAACAATACCGAAGACGAGGTCCCTATCGTAAAAGGAAGTATTTTAGGTGTAGAGGCTTTTCACATCCCAAGAGTTGGATATATTGCTAAGTTTCTAGTTGGGCCAACCGGTTTCTTCCTATTAATTGTCTTACCTCTCTTAGCAGTTGTGATTTTAGAGATATTCCAACGTCTTGGACTAATTGAGAATAAAAAGAAACTAGACATGCAGAGTTAAGTAACTCCCCATCAAAATGGATCGATGACTAATAAAAAAATTTAAAAATAAACGAAGGGTTGGTAAAAGAAATGAATATGTTAAAAAAAGGATTAATTGGAACAGCATTAGCAGGATCTTTAGTAGTAAGCGCTGGATATGGGACGTACTCATGGTTTACAGCACAAGTAGAGGCAAGTGGGACAATCCAAAATTCTACATTAGAATTAAATAATGGACAAACAGAAGCTGCTATCAAGTTTTCTCCGGAGAAGCTAGCTCCTTCTCGTATAACAACAATTGCTCCAATTATCATTGAAAATACTGGGGAAGAACCAATGTTTGTTCGTGGAAAAGTAAATTTCACGCTTGAAAATAACCCAAATAACATCAAACCTAATAAATTCTTAAGAGCATATGAAGTACAACCTACTGTTCTATATAATGGTCAAGAAATTGCTGATTTAGGCTGGTTGGATATTGCCGACTTACAACCATTACTAGACAAATGGCTACCAAGTAAAGACGGATCTGGAAGCACTCCGAACGATCCTGGTCAATTCAATGCAGGAGATAAAATTCAAATTAAATTACAATTAAGATTGAAAGAAAACGCTGGAAATGAATTCCAAGGAGCTAGTTTAAAAGTTGACTTCGCATTTGAAGGCAAGCAAATTGATGAGAATGCTGCATTTGCTAAGAACTGATTACTAGTTAATTTCAAGATTTTCTATACTTGAAAATCAAGATGATCCGGATCGTTAGTAAGGTGGATGGCATAAATAATTATTAATTGAAAAAAGCAACTACGATTGGTAGTTGCTCTTTTCATTTTTTAATAATCTTAATCTAAATAGTCTACACTGGTTGAAATCATATATAGAAAGTGGCAATTGACCATAATTCAATAGAATACACAATAGATTTTATTTACTGGGAGGGTATCAATGATTCAAGTTTTAGTTGTTGATGATAACCCAAATATTAGGGAATTACTCAGCTTTCATTTACAGCAAAATGGATTTTCTGTTCTTAAAGCTGGAGATGGTCTAGAAGCTTTACAGACACTTGAAAAGGAACAAGTTCATTTGGCCGTTATTGATATAATGATGCCTAACAAAGATGGCTACGAATTGTGCAGAGATATTCGAAGCTATTACGATATTCCAATTCTTATTCTTACAGCTAAAGCTCAACTAATCTATAAAGAAAAAGGATTTCTGTACGGCACTGACGATTACATGGTAAAGCCATTTGAACCTAAAGAATTAATATTCCGATTGAAAGCATTGCTTAGGCGCTTCAATAAGATCAATTTGGATTGCATTCAACTGAATCAAACTTTAATTAATCGGAGAAGTTATGAAATTCATAGTGATGGCAAAACCATGATCCTGCCATTAAAGGAGTTCGAACTTTTAGCTCAACTAGCAAGTTTTCCAAATCGTGTATTCACACGTGGTGACCTTATTCAATTAATTTGGGGTGTAGATTTTGATGGTGATATGCGAACAGTAGATGTTCATATTAAGCGATTGAGAGAAAGATTTTCTAATAGGAAAAATGATTTTATTATTAAAACGGTTCGCGGAATAGGATACAAATTGGAAGTTATGTAGTGACATCACCTTATGTTGATTTAATCTCGATAATTTTTTTTAGTGGGATTCCTACTTTTTTATTTTGTTTTAGCATGCTCTTATTCTTTTAAATAAGTAAAATAGCCTAAATCGGTTAGATTACCGGGATAGGCTATTTTACTAAATATTATTTTATTAATTAATAGTGGTTCAATTATTCCGCGAAACGATAAGCCCGAATGATCGTTTGAGAAACTTTGTTCCCTGATTTATCTTCTGCCTTCAGACGAAGCGAAACGAAACCGCTGCCTTTTGGATGATTCATTAACAAAATCCCTTTATCACTTGTGTAGTTTACAGGTTGCTCTTTCCAGGTAGCACCATCATCATACGAAATCTCAGCTGTAAGTTTGTTTAGCTTCACCTTACTCCCATCTTCATGGTCGACAGAAAGATTTAGTAAAAATAGTTTACCAGCTGGTGCAACCTGTGTGTAATCTTGGAAATTTCCATCCATGTGAATTAATAAAAGTGGTAACGTTACTGTTTCACCTTCTGCAGGACGTTTAGAATGAAATGTCCAACTCAACTCTGTTTTCGTACCTAAATCTGTCCAAGGAACTGAACGAGACGCAGTCGTAGTAACAGTATACTCTGAATCTTCAGCCGGGCCGATGAAAGTTACCCCGTTAGGATTATCCACTGTTCCTGATAACCCTCCAGTACGTGAAACTGTCGTTGTACCTTTAAACGTCGTCCCTCCTGCCCCTAAGTGACTTGTCAACTCATGCCCTTCTTCCCCGAATGAGAATGGTCTATGTTGGACGACAACTGTGTCACCTGTCCTTCTTGATAATGAAGGGTCCCCTAATTGCCAAACTTTGGATAAGTTAACTGGCGCTCGGTTCCATTCCACTTCATATTTGCCTTTTTTATTAAACTTAGTAGCACTAAAACCTACTCCCTGGCTAGTTTGGCTTCCAGTGCCCACGTCAAGTACAATTTGATCTAAATAAGTGATATCATCACCTGGAGTGTAATACTCAACACGGTCCATGACTGGTGCATTATCAACAAATTGCTGTTTATTACCAAGACCTCCACCTCTAAAAGCTAAAACACTTTGACTCGTGCGGAAGAATCTCCTCACTTTCCCTTGATCGTGGTACTTAGTGTGAACTTGGGCAAGATCTTTATCATGCACCTCATATTCAAGGTTTGCTGGAATACTGCCCTCATTGTGGAAAAGTAAATCATAAAAATAACCAGGTGCTGTTTGCGGACTTTTTCCAATAGCACTTTTCGCCACTAACGTTGGTCTGAATGCATATTGATAAAAATGGTGCTCGGGATCGGCTACTTTTGCAGTTGGTGTAGCGAACAATTCAGTATCAGCACCAGATGACACAACATATGCTTGACCAACAGCTGAAACTTGAGAGTTTGGATCTTTTATATCATTAAAGAGTGCAGATTTTTGGAATAATTCTGCGTGAACACGTGCTGCGTCTTCTTTATCCACAGTCACATTAATTGGCTTCGCTTTACGAGCATCTAGCGTTAGAATACGAGGACTATCCTTAGACACAATTACATCTGGCTGCGAAGCAAGTGTAGCTTGAGCATGCTTAGTCTTACTGTCAACTTGTTCTATATAGGTATCAATATCGTACCGACCAGGAGCCAAATGTTGAGTTGCTGTACCACCAGGAACAAAGCTCAGAGAAATGATTTCACCAGTCTCAGTATTGTATGCCATGCCGCGAACGGATGTTGGAGCATTCCCGTCACGTCCTATCGTTTGCACAGTCAGATCGTAACCTTCTGGCTCAAAATATGCTCCTATAGCTGTTGAAATTGAAATATCGCCCGAAATTGCAATTAGATGTCCAGAATATGCACCTTGTTTACGTTGTTTATCCAATTTTGCAGGATCAATTGTTACTTCCATCGATGCTGTTCCGTTTGCTGGTACTGTTAATTCATTCTTGCTAAAAGTGAATAGCCCTTCAGGCGGTGTATTTCCATCTGGACTGACAACAGTTGGCTTCAATGTTAGTGTCACATCAGTGCTACTATCGTTACGGTATGTTACAGTTCTCGTTACTTTTTGAGGTGAGTAAGGGAATGTGTAACCCGCACTTACGCTGCCGGTTGTTGAGTAGATCGTTGTTTTCGTAGCGTGAGCTAAATCTAGACGACCAGCCCCTTGTTCGTATACCGATAATCCAGTTAATGGCTTAGCACTACTCATCAATACTGATTTAAATTGACTTGCCGTCCAGTCAGGATGTTCTTGCGATAGAATCGCTACAGCACCTGCTACATGAGGTGCAGCCATCGAAGTACCATTTAAGCTTGTATAATTGCTGTCAATTGGGCTTCCTGCTGAAGTACCTGCAGCACGTGGAGCAATAATGGCACTTCCTGGTGCGATAATGTCCGGTTTAACTGCAAAATCTCCGACCCTTGGACCCCTACTTGAAAAACTGGACAATGCATCAGCTTTAGTAGAGCTGGCAACGGTCAAAGCAGCATCCGCATCACCAGGATTGGCAACAGTAAACGGTGCTCCTGAGTTACCTGCCGAAATAACGAACAGAGTTCCAGTCTCCTTCGTTAGTTTATTTACTACTTGCGATATCGGGCTTGTCCCATCGGTCGGAGATCCACCAAGACTCATATTGATTGCCGCAGGATGCTTACTTGCAGCCCATTCCATACCACCAACAATTGCACTTTCTTCACAGCCAGAAGGAGTACAAACTTTGCCGATTAACAAGTTTGTATCTGGTGCAACACCACGGTATTTACCGTCTGAAGCAGCACCGGTTCCTGCGATGATGCCAGCAACATGCGTACCGTGGCCAACGTCATCTTTTACTTCAGTTGAAGTCCCAGTGAAATCTTTCTTTTCAATGATTCGATCAGCTAAGTCAGGATGGTTTGAATCTATACCTGTGTCGAGAACTGCAATCGTAGCACCTTTACCAGTGTACCCTGCCTCCCAAGCGGCTGGTGCACCTATTGTATTATCGCTCTCTAGGTCCTGGACTTTCACCTTACCGTCCAGCCAGACCTTACTGATCCCGTCGTCAAGTGTTTTATCTCCTGGACCATCCGTGAGCTGTTTCCATAATTTTGCAGTATCATCATGGTCTACAGTTGCGGAAAAACCATGCAAGCTAGGTAGTTGCCGAGAAACATCCAGCTCATTTGGTGCATCCGCTTTAAGAGCCGAAGCTTCATCGTTGTAACTGACAATTAAAGGAAGAGTGTCGGACTTATCGTTACTATATCCACTCTTTAGGAGCAGATCGATATCAAATAACCTCTCATCAAGAACATTCGAATCTACTAAAGGAGCTGCATCCATTGGGAGTACAGTAGCATTTTCTTCTCCATCTTTACCTTCTGTAACAGATTCATAAAAACCGATCCCCTCACGACCTGGAGCAGGTTGAATATTGAGAGACATTTTGCCATCTGGAGCAGTAGAAACCTCTACTTTATCTCCAGTAATCAGCGATACAGTACGAATTGTACTACTTGTTTCAACCTTAGCAGGTCGAATATCACTAATGTCTGATTGCTGTGTTGTTTGAGCAAAAGCAATGGTAGGCAGTAGTGCTAATACGGATGTAAAAGCAATTGACTTTTTCATAAACCTTCTTCCTTTCTAAAATTTATTTTCAAAAGAAATGAACAATTAAAGGAATGGATTATAGAGAGTAATGGAATGATATATTTATGGATTAAAAGATTATTGCATCGATATGTATAGAAAAAATAAAATGACTTCTTTAAATTTTAATAATCACTTTTCCAATCACTACTATAAACGCTTCTCCCGTTTGTTCTACAAGTAAATCTTAGAAAAGCAATATGAACGGCATATGAACAACTCATTGCAGAAAATTTACAAAATTAAAAAATGCATACTTATGTTCTACCCTTTAAATAAAAATGGCCCCTGACTTTTATAAGAAAGGAGCCATTCTAATTCAGCGTTAACATCATGCAATCTATATCGTTTTAAAAGCTTGTTTATAACCCTCAATTCCACCGTAATCTATTAAACCTACATTTCCGCAATTTAAACATTTAAACGGGATCGTTCCACCAAGTCCTATTGTTTGTGATAAATAAGGTTTATCTCTTACAACTTCATATGATTTAATTTTATCCGCTAATTCACCGACACCATTTGGATAATACTTTCCATAAGACTGAACAGCGCCTTTATTACCACAATTAAGACAAATGACATTTTCCCGTACAGTGTATAACTCAATTGACTTTTTCAATCCTGTCTCTCCTTTTTTGTGTAAAATGGTTCTGAATGTTAATTTAAACTAAAAGCCTCTATACCTTACATAGACTATTAAAAATAGAAGCAAATTAATACAAAACTTTAATATTCAATTGAAATTAAGTTATTGTAATAGATTATGTATATACTAGACTATGCTTAATACATATATTTCCCCAATCTTTAAGGGCTTAATAGATTTCCTCCAAATTTAACAATTAATATTCCTTTTATCAGACACGAAAATATACATATCTAGAGTTTTTTTATAAAAAAACCATCAGTAATAACTCGGTACTGATGGTAGCAACATTATTTTTATTTATGAAACATATTCTGACCATTTTGTAATCTAAATTTACTCTTTCACTTTATGAGGATAAGTATGCTTACTATTAATCAAATTCTGCAAGTTCCCTCTATATAAACTATCTTTCATTTCTTTAAACCTGAATGGAAAAAAAGGTGCCAAATATGGTACACCAAGGGATTTTAAAGATGCCATATAGACAGTGACAATAATGAAGCCAATAATCATACCTGTTACACCAAAAAAATAACCAAGTAAAAGAAAAAAGATTCTCAGTGTTCTCATTGCTCCAAATAATCCACCAGACGCGATGTTTATGCTTGTCAAATAATTAATTCCAACCACTACTAAAGTCAAAGGGTGAATCAATTTGGTTTCAACAGAAGTTTGTCCAACCACAATCGCACCAATAAGAGATAGAAGAATAATCGTTGCCTTGGGAATCCGTAACGAAGCCTCTGTAAGTAATTCAAACAAAAATAACAAAAACATAATTTCCAAAAGTATTGGAAAAAGAGTATCGGATTGAGTTAACAATTTATCATCAAATGGGTGTCTTATCCAATGAGGATGAAATCGAACTAATGTAATATAGAATCCAAGGGAAAAAATCGAAACAAACCAACATACAAATCGTAATAATCTTTTTGAGAAACGACCTGATTTTGTATTATATTCATCAGGTTGATGAAAATAATGAAGAAAAAGCGTCGGAACAATGAGTGCATATGGAACACCATTTATTAAAATCACGACCCTACCTTCAAACAATGCAGAAACCGAGACATCAGCACGTTCACAAGTAAAAACTAGTGGAAATAATTTTGGTTTCTTTTCAATCGCATCTTCAATTACACGGGCCTCTAATAAATAAGTCACATCAATTTCACTTATTATTCTTCGAGTTTCTTCTAGTATAGATTGATCTACAAATTCATCAATATAAATAATTGCTACATCTGTTTTTGACTTACTACCTACCTTTCTAGTTTCCACTTTTAAATTTGGCATTTGAATCATGTTGCGTAAGAGATTAATATTTACATTCAATTGTTCATTAAATCCAATCATAGACCCTTTTGCACTTCTTTGTGTATCTGGTTCAGTGACAGCTCTCATTTGCCAATCAGTGGAATTAGCTAGAATTGCTTGATCAAATCCTTCAATTATTACTATTGTTTTCCCTTCTGATAATCCAGTTGAAATTTCATCATATGAAGTTACACTGCTCACATCCATTAAAGAAAGATGACAAGAAATAACGTCTTCTATATTATCGATTTTCCCAACCTTTAATAAAGGTGTAAGTAGATGTTCCTGTATATTTTTTGTATCGGTAATGGCATCAAAATAAAGGATTGCTCCATCCCGCACTATGTTATCTTTTATTTTAAACGATCGTACTTTTAAGTCAGATGATAAATGAAAAAGTTCTTGGATATAGACAAGATTTTTGTGTAAACTAACCGACAATTTTGAAGTCTCTGCTTTATTCATATCTCTCTCCTTGATCCTTTTTCTTAGTATGCCATTTTTTCTCATTTCCATTAATTGCTAGGATTAAAAAGTAAATATAAAGCACTATTAGTGAATGCTAAATACTTTTATCCATTCAGGTTGGATTGATTGGTTATCTGGTGTTTTGATTATCTATCGAGGCTTTGGCACTTGGAACCTTAACTAATTAGTTAATTTTATATTTTTTTGAAGTACTATATTTTGTTCCTGTTATTTCCTTATTCATTTAGAAAAGAAGAAGTAAAATGAAATTGAATTAAAATCCACTTATAAAATTTGAAAACAATAAAAAGCCCAAACCATAGATACACTTAGGTTTGAGCCTTCTCATTTGTATGATCCCAACTGGAAGCCAACCAGCGACCCCTACCCTGTCAATTACAGAGTACGAGTATTTATACAGTAATTATGAATATTTTAGTTCAATTAATTCCATTAAATCAAGCGGGTCGATAAATTTTTATGCATTGTAATTTTATTATTTCTATTGTTTCTAATAAGTCCGTGCAATTTTTGTGCAATGATTAAGTGACTAATTGATCAGGAGGTAGGGTGTTTCCTGATAAAATCAACTGATTTAAAATGTTTTATGTTTACTTTATTTAGAATGGATACACAACATAAATTCAATCTTTATAAAATTAATAGAAAAATAAATTTTTTTCATTTAAGAACATTTTATGATTTTTCCAAAATAATAAGCAATGGACCTAATTATATGAATTCAACTTAATAATATTTGTAATGCTAACATCAATTATTATTTGGCCGAAAATTTTAAAGAAAAGATTGAGCTAACAACCTGATTTAATAACTTGTCTAACTCTTGACTACATTGAATGGTTTTGTAATGAAGAAACCCATACCGTTTATAAATATCACTTAATTCATTTCTCTTTTCTTCTATTTCTAGTATTACTTGTTCTTGTAATATAGTAACCATTCATATGTCCCCCCATTCGAATAACTCTCCCGTAAGAATTCTATCTTGATGTGAATGCTAAAATTAGCTGCCCTGTTGCTATCTTTTGCACCTGTTTCGGTAAAAAGTGAACATTCTAGATTTTTAATGAAATTTTATTAAGTAATTGAATGACGCGCTTGATTTTGTCAACGCTCAAATCCAAAGCACCATCTACAACCTCTTTTCTTTATACTTACAGGATAGAGATATAAAGCTTAAAAAAACCGGTAACGTCATAATGAAGCGTCACCGATTCTTGTTATCAATTAAAACATCTAGGACCATTTATAATTTGCACATGTAATATCATTCCTACCAGTTGCTTTACCTGTTCCAGTTATGGTGCTGATTTCTCCATACTCCTATCCTTCTGTCCATTTCTAAGTTAAAGTCCGAATAAATCGTTTAAACGCACCTACTCCTTCTTCGTCCCGTTTAAAAACACCAGCATTTTCAAGCATTTGTAAAAATTTCTGTCCAACTTCTTCTCTTACAATATCCTGTACATTTTGTTTATTTACCCGATTGTCATACTGGGCTTTTAATTGTTTTGCCCACGGTATATGATATGTTCGTATATCACTTGGCATATTAAGCAAGAACTTTTCTACTTCCTGAAGCTCTGTTTTTAAACGAGCAGGTAGTACAGCTAATCCCATTACCTCTATCAATCCCATATTTTCCTTCTTAATATGATGTACATTCTCATGAGGGTGGAAAATACCCAATGGATGCTCTTCACTTGTACGATTATTTCGCAATACAAGATCCATTTCGAATACCCCATTCCGATGGCGTGCAATCGGCGTAATTGTATTGTGTGGGGTTCCATTTGTAAAAGCACATATATTAATAGAAGAATCACTATATCCCTTCCACTTCTCTAATATGTACTCAGCTGCATTTACTAATCTTTCTATGTTCCTACTTCTTAATCGAATAACTGACATTGGCCATTTAATAATAGAGCATTGGATTTTTGGAAAGTCAGTTAGTTCAATGATAAAGTCGTTTTGTGCTTTTGCCATAGCAAATTCAAAGTTTCCGCCTTGATAGTGGTCATGAGTTAAAATAGATCCTCCAACAATTGGCAAATCTGCATTGGAACCAAGGAAATAATGTGGAAATCTTTCTACAAATTTTAATAAACGCAAAAATGTTTGGCGGTCTATTTTCATATCTTGGTGTTCTGCGGATAATACAATACAGTGTTCATTGTAGTATATATACGGTGAATACTGTAGAAACCATTTTTCATCTGTAAGATTCAAATGGATCATACGGTGGTTCGAGCGAGCAGGATGTCCAATTCTACCTGCATATCCCTCATTTTCAATACAGAGTAGACATTTTGGATAATTCGTACTTTTCAACGCTTTTTCTCTCGCAATTTGTTTTGGGTCTTTTTCGGGCTTCGATAAGTTAATCGTTATATCGATGGCACCATATTCCGTATTTACTATATAATTTATGTTTTTGGTAATTTGCCTCATTTGGATATAGTTACTGTTCTTACTTAATTTATAGAAGTAATCTGTCGCATTCTTTGGATTTTGTTCGTATTTTTCATAAAATAACGCATTAACAGCGGAAGGCCTGATGATAAAGACATCCATAATTTTGCTTGCTAAAATCTCCTTTTCATCCAGTACATTCTCAATAACTCCATGTGTACAAGCATATTCAACTAATTCTTCCAATAATTCAGGAATTTCTTTCGTAAAAAGCTCTGACTCTTCCACTACAAAGTCATCTAAGCGAAGCAAAGAAAGAATTTTATTCCTTACATATACTACATCTTCTTGTTCAACCAATCGAGCTCCAATAGCACAATCAATTAACTGTTGGATAGATTGATAAATCGTCATCGTTTTCCTCCTCGGCCCTCATAGCCGTGTGGATTGTTGCGATGCCAGTTCCAGGCATCTTTTATAATTTTATGTATAGATGTACGGGTTGGCCGCCATCCTAATGTACGCTTTGCTTTCTCCGAAGAAGCTATTAACATGCTTGGGTCGCCTGCTCGTCTTTCACCAATCTTTACGGGAAGCGATTGATTGGTAACTTCCCTGGCCGTATCTACGATTTCTATTACCGAGAAGCCTTGGTTACTCCCGAGGTTGAAAATCTCACTGTTTCCCCCATCCATTAAAAAACGAAGTGCTAAAATATGCGCATCAATTAAATCTTCTACATGGATATAATCACGAATACAAGTGCCGTCTGGCGTATCGTAATCATCACCAAAAATCGTAATTTGTTCTCTATGCCCTAAGGCTGTTTGAAGTACTATCGGAATTAAATGTGTTTCAGGGGAATGATCCTCACCGATTTCGCCACTTTCTCTTGCCCCTGCAACGTTGAAGTAGCGGAGAGAGACAGATTTAATTCCATAAGCAACATCGCACCATTTCATCATTTTCTCCATTATCAATTTCGTTTCTCCGTACGTGCTAGTCACATTATTTTGCATATCTTCTGTTATCGGAACTTGACCCGGCTCACCATATGTAGCCGCAGTGGAAGAAAATACTATTTGCTTGACTTGAAATTCATTCATTATTTCTAATAAAACCTGAGTACCATACACGTTATTATCAAAGTATTCAATCGGCTTCGTCATAGATTCGCCTACCAAGGAATTTGCGGCAAAATGCAACACAGCATCAATATTCTCCGCTCGGAACACATCTCGCAAAAACCCTTTATTCCGAATATCACCTTTATAAAATTTTGCTTTTGGATGAACAGCTTGTTCGTGACCTGTTTGCAAATTATCCACAACTACTACATCATATTTCTTATCAATTAGTTGATAAACTGCGTGAGATCCGATGTAGCCGGCACCGCCTAACACTAAAATGCTCATTATACTACCTCCCCCGTAAATTCTCTTGCTCTATCCTCACTAAATTTAGCTGGTTCACTTTCTCTTCTGAATTCACTAATACATAGAATTGGATAGCTCTCTTCTTTTATTAGTGTTCGTAATAAAGATTTTATTGCCGTACACACCTAAGTTGGGCGTTCGTTTTTAAGTCTTTTGTTAAAGTATACGAATGTAAAAATACATCCACAATAAACATCTTGTCGTGTTTTTTAGATATCTTGCTTTTCACTTGTAAAAACTCACTAAAAAGCTACAAAGAGAAAGTGATTTTCTAGGAGAGATTTACGACGATTCAATAAACACAATAAAGCCTACCTCTATAGAGATAGGCCATAATTCATGTTATTGTTATGACTCTAAATACCAAACAATCTTCATTTTTAATGTAGTTCTACACTTCTAGCACTCAATGCGTCATTCCCCCTGGAGCCAACCTTTCAATACGTAGATTATCTAAAATAAACGTACCTGCTCCAGTGTCCTCATTTATACTAGTTCCATCACTGAAAATTCCAACGTAAGTTTGACCGTTCTCAGAACCTGTTACAGTAAACTTAGCTGTTTTTGTGTCGATAGATGAAGTAAGAGTTTTATTCACACTCAATCCCTTCGCATTAGCAATGTCTTCAACATCAATTTCTTGATTGCCTGAAATAAAACGATAGGAATTGACAGTAGTTTGATAGTCAAAGGATACTTTATAGGATACGCCTGGTTCAAAGTGAAAGTGTTGCGGAATAGTCCGATATACTAAGCCTTTGTCTCCAGTATTAACTTTAACGGACCAATTTCCTTTAATGACATCATCTACTAATTTTTTATCCGCCCATCCTTTTTGTGTATACGGAGCATGTAATTCAGATAAATGAATTCTATTGTCTTCTACACCTTCCGTATTACCTATTACAAATGGGTAAATTCCTTGTACAACCGATTCAAAATCTTGTTCAAATACATTTGATGATATTTCATTTTTTAAGGATTTTTGTACGACTCGGATATCATCAAACTTGGTAGTTCCTTTTCCGGCCTCACGACTAAGAATTAATTTAGCCTTTTTAGATGTAGCAGTAAAACTTACTTGCATTCTTTGCATTTTACTATCGTATCCATCATTAGAAGCATGTGAGTCTGCTTTTACATAGTTCCTTTGCAGGCTTCGTAGGGTGTAATTGCTTACATCTTTTACTCCGCCCGTTACTTTAATTCCGGCTTTTACATCACTATTGTTTTCCACATAGACCTCGGCTACATAATCTTTACCCGGTTCCAAATCAGTAAGTGTACGAGAAACTGTTGTTTCTTTTGACGGACTATCAATATTCAAGTAGTAATCTCCACTGCTTAAATTGCGGTCGCTTCCAGTTTGATTCGTTCTGACGACGCTTACAGCTTTGTTATCACCATGAACAGTTGTATGTGCATTTACTGTTCCTGAATTGAATCCAGTGTCATATACATGAGAACCCTTGCTCCAGTCATGGATTTGTAAAGCATTATCTTTTCTTGGTACAACAACATAAGGAGTTGCTGCATCTGCTTTCAAAGTTACTTTATTATTTACGACCTTGACTTCCTTCATATCTTTTCTACCGCTATCTGTCAATTTGTATACATAAACTCTAGATACACCATTATATTCATCTGGAAGTGTCCAAGTAGTTGTACCGCCTTCCAAATTCCAGTGGAACAGTTTTTCAGAATCCGGAGTTGGATTTTTAAAGTCTTGCTCAACCCAAGGAATTAAATAAGCATGTTCATCAAGGACGACATTTCCATTAAGCGTAATAATTCGTTCTCTTGAGTTGTTTTTTCTAGTTACAACGACAACATCGCCGTTGCTTGGATCTTTCAATTTAATTTCTTTTTCCAGGTTGGTCTTTTGCTTATCGCCATCTACATCTGTCCAATCGTTGACATAATACTTTTGTAAAAATTTAGTTGGTAGATTTGTATCAAATGTCATCCGGATAAAATGGTCAAAGTTCTTATCAGATTGCCATCCCTCAAAACCGGCTAATTCAAATCCGCCAAGTAATGGATGATCAGCCGTTCCGCCTCCTTCTGGCCAATTCAACACCCAAGAATCTTTTTGGTGATTGCTTATAAAGCGAAGTACTTCGGAGTTTATTCCCTTGTGGTCTGCTCCGCCGTAGTTCTTATCCGTCGCCCAGTGCTGCCAGGTTGAATAATTTGCAATGGATGTACCAAACTCTGTTGCTACCCTCCAGCCTCGATCATGAAATTGCTCTGCAATTCGATCAGATTCCCATTGGTCTTGAAACCATACATCTAAGTAAACGAAGTCAAGACCTGGTGCAGCTGCTTTTAATTCGTCCAGCCTTTTCGCACGTGTTCCCGAGTACAAATCCTTTAATTTATTGATCGTATAAGATTGATCTAACCAGCCCCAACCTCTTGAATTAGGACCGTCAATAAAATCTTCATTGAAAGCTTTAGCTTCAGGATATGTTTCCTGAGCATTGATGTGGACACCAAAATCAGAATTGTACTTATGCCCTTCACGAATAAGTGTTTTTAAATCGTCAGCACCGCCAATTCGTTCACCGACATTGCCATAATCCGGGTGCGCACTGTCATGACCTTCATTTCCATATCCTTTTAACAGGACAGACTGCCCCAATCCATCTGTAGCGAGAGCCACCTTCTTAACATTATCCAATGTTTTTAAGAATGGCTGTTGTGCTTGTGAGCCAAAATTCATGTCAATTCGTTGGCCTACCAGATTGTTTACATCGTTCGAACCCGGAATGTCCTGCATGATCTCACGGTAAGCAATCGCACCGTCCTGCCAGTCAATTTCATTATCCTGATTTAAATCATCCGCTATTGCAATTTTCACGGTAGGTTTTTTTGTTTGTGGTTTCGGCATAAATTCTCTTTGATAATAAAGCAAACTAGAACCGATACCGATAGCTTTCGTGCCATCTTTACTTTGATAACGATTTGCAACTAGATTACGGTAGCCATCGACTTCTGAACTGGACCATACACCTGCACTCAATTTGTCAGTTGACAGGAAAGCAGTATAATATTTTTCTGAAGTTCCAATGCCTCCTAAAGTTGAATCGACAGGAACATCGACATCCCCAGGTTTGGTCACATCACCGCTAAGGTTTGTTAATTTGGCTTTAGCATTTGTTTGAGCTGAATTAACTGAGATAAAGTTCAGATCGGCCAATTCAACCGTTTCAATTTTTGCACTGCCGGCATTGGTGATATCTTCAAAGGTATAGATCACTTTATTTTTTTTGACTTTTAAAGAAACTTTAAATACAGCATCAAGTTTTTCAAATTCATCTTTTACCTTTAAGGTATATAGTGCCTCACTTTCGCTTAGCTTTTCAAAGCTTACTTCAGGATAGTACAGAGTGCCATTCACTTTTAATCCGTAAACAGGAGTTTTTTGTCCATCCATTACCTTGTCTGCAACCCGGTATTCAATGACACGCGGGAAAACTTGGTCAATCACGACATCCATATAGTCTGAGGTTAGGTTATCCTCTACTGGCGGTGTATTTGGTGCTTTAGGAGGAACATTTTCTTTGATTTTGATGTTTGAAATCGTAATGTCAGCAGCACCACGGCTTTTTTCAAATCCAAGTAAGCCTGCTTGATCAACACCACCTGACAATGTAAAGGTATTCACCTTTTTATCATTAATATATAAAGTAGCTAAATCATCCGTAAATTTTATACGTAGATGATAGGTTTTATTTGCTTCTAATGGCATATCTGAGGTCATCGACGTCCAACTGTTAGCAGGGCCAAAGATCTCGCCAAAATAAAGATTGTTCTGATCTCCCGTTCCCACATACGTATAGGCAGATGGATTCTGAACACGATAGATGAGGCCAAAACGGTTCATGGCGCTAGTTCCTGGCGTAATATCAGCTTCAAAAATACCATTCTTAATTGGTTTCATTTTATTGTAGACAATTCGATTCTTTTGGGTAGATGTAACATGAAAAGTTGCTGAACCATCTTGATTATATGTAACTTTTCCGTCGCCTGAGATAATTTTAAAGTCGCCATCTTCTAGTTGGTTATCCGAAATGTCGACAAGTTCTTGATCTCCGGGCTCTGTTCCTCCGTTACCTGGATCTGTACCTCCATCCCCAGGAGCATCACCTAGTTCAATGAGTACTTGGCTGTTTTTGCCGCCAAATGCCCCTAGTTTAACCGCTTCCTTACCTGAAAGAAGATTATTCACTTCATTTGATAAAGTAACCGATCCAAATAAATCTTTTCCATCTAATGTAACCTTAAAAGTGATTCCGTTATAATCAATTTTAATGGAATGTGCGGTCCCTACCTCTGGAAGTGGTACATTAGGTCTACTTTTTAACCAGTCACCTTTTCCCTGATATTTGTATTCATAGAACCATCCGAGTGAGTCATAGCCTACAAAAACAAAGTTATTATAATCAATATAATGAGGATAGAAACCAAATCTAGTATCTTCTCCCTTTGTTTCTGGAATAAAGTTATATTCCATCACTCCGGATTCTTTAGCGACTTTATTTTGTTCTTGAAAAATTGCAGCACTTGCCCCATTATCGTTACCAGAACCTGCTCCAAGTCTTGCATAGGATTTCCCATTTTGTTCTACTAGTTCATTGATTTCGTTTCCTCCAGATGAAAATGTTACCCATGGATTAGACACATTTGCTCCTACACGTATTGTCGGAATCATGTTCACTAAAAATGTTGGTAAAATCAGCATAAGTGCAAGAATGGTATTAAAAGTTTTCTTGAAATGCTTACGTTCCAATTCGTTTCCCCCTTTGAAATCAAAATTTTGGATAAAGTCGATACCAACACCTCATATACAAAAACTTGAATGGCACCGTCTTCACTTAATGTTAAGGATATTTTTTTTGAAGCGCTTACACAATAAAGATATTGTTTCATTTTTTAGGTATATTGTCTTTTTTTAGAATTTTATAACAATTTAATAAATTCAATAAGTCAGGGCAATTATTACTTAACAATTCCTTCAGATATAAAATCACCATGCAAAGCTATAGTTACTGTAGATTTGCAAAATAAAGATTGATCAAAAACACCTTACAATTTCAAATTTTACGATAAATAAAAAGAATCCATTTTGGAAAAAGATTGATCAAAATGGATTCTTTTCTAGCAAATTTAAATTTATTAGTATTGATATTTATTCCACTTTAGCGAACCATGAGTTGGCAGTCTCTTTCAACACGAAGCTCAGTTCTTCAGTATTCCTTTTACCAGTTTCTTTTAACCAATCACGGCCTGCTTGTTCCCCGTTTATAGCAAAAGGTGCTACACCGTCTTTCCAGGTTGCCCGACCACATAACACTCCGTTAAAGGTAGAACCTGCGTCTTTTGCAAATTTTAATGTTTCTTGGAATAGTTTTGCGCTTACTCCCGCACTCAGGAAGATAAATGGAAGATGAGTTGCTTCACTTTGTTCTTTGAAAAAGAAAGCTGCTTCTTCTTTACTGTAAACGAATTCGCCTTCCGAATACCCATCCACAAAGTTCATATCTACCGGAACTTCTACTTTTAAAACATCTACTTTGTATTGGGGTTTCGAGAACTCCTTCATAGCCTCAATTACTTTGTGAGGTTTTATTTTTGCGTACGCTTTACTTTTCACATCAACATTTTCAACATCATATGTAACAATCTCCAAGAAAAATGGAAGGTCTTCAGCTGCACACTCGGATCCGACACGTTCCATATAGACATGTTTATAGCTATTAATTTTTTCATCTTCATCACAATCATAGTAGAGTAAGAATTTAATAGCATCGGCACCTGTTTCCTTTAATCGTTTCACTGACCATTCCGTTAATAAATCAGGTAAGCGACCTACTTCTGAAGCATCGTACCCGGTTTTTTCATACGCTACTATTAAACCGGAGTCTTTATCGCGGACCCTTGCTGCTGGTAGACCATATTCCGGGTCCAAAAGAATCGCTGTTGAATATGGTGTTAATTCCTCAGAAACCAATTCTTTGAAACGGATAATGCCCTCATCTCCAACATGACTAGTACCGCCAGACGCAATCATTTTTTTCAATGAACCTCGTTGATCAATGGCCAACGCGCCAATTATTCCATTTTCATCTGATAAACGTTTTAGAGCTTCCAATTTATTTTTTGTTAGTTCTAACATCATCAATCTCCTCTATCAATCTATTCTTTCAACTTTAACGAAATCGAAGTATTGTCTAAACTTATTCACATTAATATAACCCGTTCCAGCTTCCATTGTATTTAACATTCCTGTAGTCATCGCCGTTTTAAGGACATTCTCGACCGCCTGATTTTGATGTAGAGCCACAGCGAACCCTGCAACTGTCGCATCACCAGCCCCTACAGGATTGGCCACTTCTATTATGGGAATCGTAACTCTGTAATAGTCCTCACCATGCTTGACAAAGGCACCTTCTCCACCCATGGACACGATAATCCACTTGATCCCAGTAAATAATTCATGGTTTAATGCTTGCTTTAAATCCATGATTCCTGCTTCCATTTTAATGCCCAGCAACTGAGATAATTCCGTTATATTTGGTTTGATGGCAAATGGTTTTTCTTCATACAACAAAGCTTGTTTAAAAGATTCCCCTGAAGAATCCATAATTACCGGAATTCCATTTTTGTGACAGATTTCTAACATTTGATGATAAAAGTTAGTCGGTAATCCTTTTGGTAAACTGCCCGAAATTGTCACAAGTGTAGCTTTTGTAAGTAGACATTCAAATTTCTCTAAAAAAAATATCCCTTCTTCTTTGGATAATGTCGGCCCAGATTCTAAAATCTCTGTTTGCATCCCTTCATGAAGAACGGCAATACAATTTCTTGATTCCTTTTTGATTTTTAAAAAGTCATTAGGAATATTGCATTTATTTAATTCTTGAATTATGAATTCGCCAATCGTACCACCAAGCACGCCTGTCGCTAGGACAACTTCTTCCATTTGAGCGACCACACGCGCAACATTCAATCCTTTTCCACCAGCAGTTTTATGAACTGTTTCAACACGGTTAACAGCATCCAACTTTAATTCATGAATCGGATAGGAAATATCGACTGATGGATTCATGGTGACAGATAAAATCATTGGTAATCCCTCTTTCAAAAAATTGTTTAAACTTGAAAACGACATACACCGTCAAGAAAAGTTGCAGTTAAATCCATCGCAGGTGTCAGCACAATAAAGTCTGCGGCATAACCCTTGGCAATCTTCCCACATTCACGATCAAGCTGAATACTTTTAGCAGGTGCCGTACTCGCCATATAAATTGCTTCCTCAGGTGTGGCAATCCCCCACTTAACGACATTTTTGACAGCATCTTTTAACTGCAAAATACTCCCTGCTAAACTTCCGCTTTCTAAACGGGCCATCCCATCTTTTACTTTCACTGGAAATTCTCCTAGCTGATAAGTTCCTTCAGGCATACCTCCGGCCATCATACAATCGGACGCCATAACGATTTTTTCTCTACCACGGACTTGCATTAAAATATTTGCGGCAACGGGATGAACATGATGTCCATCACATATGATTTCAGCAAAAGCATCCTTTAGATTCATAGCCGCTCCGACCATCCCCGGTTCACGATGGTGCAGCGGACTCATTCCATTGAAAGTATGAACAAAAATCGAAGCCCCTTTCTCAATCGCTAGTTTTGCTTCTTCATAATTTGCGTTACTGTGGGCCAATGCCACTACTATATTTTCCCTCACAGCATATTCAATAAATTCCACTGCACCATTTCTTTCAGGTGCAATCGCAATTTTTTTAATAGAATCATTTGATAATTTCTGCCAAACTTTCAACATATCAACTGATGGGTCACAAAAATATTTCGTGTTTTGCGCCCCTTTATGTTTTTCAGTAAAAAATGGCCCCTCTAAAAAGATCCCTTTAATTTTTGCGCCTTGCACTTTCGAGTAATTGGTACCAATCATTTCAACAACGTTATTCAAAGATTTTGTTGAGGAGGTTAGGGTTGTAGGTAAAAAGGATGTAACTCCGCAAGAAAGGAGCCCTACCGAAATTTGATTCAGTCCTTCAAAATTACTTTCCATTATGTCGTGATTTCTAAATCCATGAATATGCGTATCTACTAGACCGGGACCAATCCAATGTCCTGCATAATCAATGATTTCTGATGCTTCCTCTGGCCTACTTTCTAAGAATTTACCGAATTTTCCGTCTTTTATTCCCAAAAAACCTGGCCCTGTAACCTTCCCCTCAAGAAAAAACTTATCTGCAAAAATAAAAATAGACATACATTTTTCCCCTACGCTAGTTACTCATATTCATAGATGGTAACACCTTTAACGACACGATTCACCGTTCCTGTCGGTGAAGGTGTATCCGGTGTATTGCCTACTTTCACGGAAGCTAACAGTGAGACTGTTTGCCCAATCATGACAAAAGGTAATGCTAAGTAAGCATCTGGTACGGATTGAGCCTCGCTGCCGAACACAAACCTGGTCCCAGTATAATTTGTTTCACCATCAACCTCGATGGCACAGATATAGCTGGCAATGTTGTCCTGCTGCATTTCTTTTAACATATCTAAATCATATTGACGTGTATAAGGATGATTGGAGACAAATACGAAAACTAATGATTTTTCGTTCACAAATGATTTTGGACCATGTCTGAATCCCAGCGGTGAATCAAATGATGTAACAACTTTTCCAGCTGTCAGCTCTAGTATTTTTAATTGTGCTTCTCTCGCTAAGCCTTCTAAACTACCAGATCCTATATAAATAATTCGGTCAAAATCAAAGTCGATCATCTCTTTGATGATGCCTTCCCTTTGAATGACACTTTCACCCATTTGACGTATAGTTTTCACTATCTTAGATTTTTCTTCAGTCGATAAAGAATCAAAAACGAGTAATGCCGTTAACGCCATGCAAGTATAACTTCCTGTCATTGCAAATCCTTGATCATTCGATTTTTCAGGCATCAATAGCAATAAATTAGTTTCATTCCCTACTGCCCTTTTGGCTAATTTTCCATCTTTAGCACAAGTAATCGTTATCTGATACAAATCGGTTACTATTTGCTCAGCTAATTGTACGGCAGCAATACTTTCCGGGCTGTTCCCGCTTCTAGCAAATGAAACAAATAAGGTTGGAAAATCCTTTTTTAAAAATTGGTAAGGATTTGAAACCAAAGTGGTTGTAGGAATACTCAGCATTTCCCACTGTTGTTCATCAACCTTTTCTTTTAGATATGGGGTGACTGTATCACCTACATATGCAGACGTTCCAGCTCCTGTAAAAATGACACGAACCCGGCTATGTTTTGTTAATAATTTTTGAAAAAACTTTTCAATTTCCTTACTTTTCTCCATATACAATTCAAAGGTTTCAGCCCATAAATCAGGCTGCTGTTTTATTTCCGCCGTTGTTATCGATGCACCTAACGAAAATAATTTTTCTTCATTTAATGTAAACATATAATCTCTCCTCTACCTATTTACAATCATTAATGAGCGTCGGCGATACCTTCATACATACCTTCAAATATCCGTAATCCAGCACCAACAACTCCATTATTCTGCGCCAATGTACTGATGCTCATCTCCTCTAAAAGATGTTGTTGCTCAGGAAGCTGATAGTTTTTTAGTTTTACTTTAATCAACTGCAGTAGAAAAGGATTTTTCACAATGACACTACCACCGAAAACTATTTTGTGCGGATCCAATAAGCAGGAAATCGTATAAATCCCTTGAGCTAAATAGTCGGTTATCTTGTTAATGATAGCCTGATATTCCTGTGCTCCGTTTATATAACCAGCAAATACATCCTCAGTTGAAATAGTATCTACCTGTAATTCTCTTTCGGCTATTCTCTGGATCCCTGGCCCGGCAGCGATTTTTTCCAATCGATCATTAGTCCCCTTCCAGCGTGCTGGAATCAGCCCCAGTTCCCCGGCAAATCCAGCCCCCCTGAAAAATGAACCTTTATGAATGATAGAACAGGAGATTCCCGTACTTATAGTCACGTAGACAAAGGTCTCATCTCTTTTCACCTGCGCTGCTTTGCATTCGGCAAAAGCTGCCATATAGACATCATTGTCAATGGTAATCCTTTCGATGCCAAATTGCTCCTGTAAACGGACTGTAATGGGAAACTGTTTCCATGGTAAATTGTTTTGAAAAACAGCGACACCCTTCTCATAATCAACTTTTCCTGGTACCCCAACACCAATACCCTCGATATCAGCGATTGTAGTCCATGATTTTCGAAGAACTTGTTCCACAGCTTCTACGACTCTATCAAACATTATTTCCCGATCTGATGGGTCACTTTTTACTTCAGTACGTTCAAGCAGTTCGCCCTTATCCGATATGATTCCCGCTGCAATCTTCGTACCTCCAATATCAATACCTATTGCCCTTTTCATGTGTTCGCACTCCTAAGTATGTATTTGAACCTTTGTGTCATTTTCTATGATTGTCAACATATCTGCGAAGCCTTTAATTAATCCTCTACCTGTTTGGTTTAAATGTATTTTCGATTGTAAAAATAAACTAGTCCTAATAGACCAACTAATCCGATTAACATCATACCCAGTTCGTGTTTACCTGCCGTTTTTTGGTAGATGATAATCAAAGACACGCATGTGATAAACATAACAAATTTAATAATGAATAAAGCATTAGCCTTCATTTAAAAAATCCTCCCATCGGATTTCACTAGGTGCCAACGTCACTTCTTTCCTATTGCCTTGTCCGTCGTAGAAAGTCGTCGTTTGTTCCATCATTGAATTGTTGACAATTGCCATTTTTTGAATGGATGGATACGCATGGACTTCACAATAAATGTTGCTAGCATGAAATTTTTGGAATTCTCCTTCTTTATGGGCAGCATAGTATAACGCGCGCATTAGCAGACGCGTATTTTCTTCGCTGTATGGCAGTCCCGCTATATAGACAGCTCTGCCTTCTCCAAACGGATGGCTGGAAAGGTGGACTTCTCCTTCTGAATATTCAATAATTTCAGTTTCCTCTGATAACGCATAAATATTTTTCATGCCTTCACCAAAATCGAATTGGGTGCTGTCTGCAGAAATAAAATGCTCTTGGACAGGAGTGACAAAATATTTATCTGTTGATAAGCTAAATCCTAGTTCTTTGTCAACACCTAAGACGTTCGCCAATTGAAAATAATGGCCTTCGTGCTGAAAAGCTGTCGGTTCGCCAATACCTACAAACCCTCCACCATTATATATCCATGCCCTAATTGTAGTGACTAACTTTTCATTGGTCCATAGATCCCCGCCTGAAAAAGCTGTACCCGCATCCCCGGCATTAATGATGACATCAACACCCTCAGGAATCCCATTGTTGATGATATCATCAAAACTTATGAACTGGACTTCCACCGCAGCTCCACTCAAGGATTCCAAAACACCTAAATAAGAATAAATTTGTTTATACCATAGGGCATGGGCAACCATATGTGTCTGCCAGGTTCTCAACTTACCCCAAGAATTCAAAATTGCAACTTTAAGACCGCAATATGGCTGAATACCGTTGATAGTTTCATATATTTCACGAAATTCCTCGGTGACTTTTTCAATATAGGAGACAAATTCCGGAAACTGATAGGCCAGGCTTAAATAACCACCATAACCAATTCGGTCAATGGGTTTTCGTAGTAATGCTCTTCTAGCCGTTAGCCAGTTTTCATTTGCTTCAATCACCGGGTTGTTACCTTCGTAAAATGTATCCGGGAAGAAATAAGGTAAGAATCGCCCTTCTGTATAACGAACATGAGGGATATCGGCAATCATTCGTAGCGTTGCTCCGCCTCCAACACTCCCTACCACTGCATCCAATCCGATATTTTCAAAGTATTTTCCATACGGTTCTGTACCAATCCAGTTATCTCCAAGGAACATCATCGCTTCTTTGCCACTTTCATGGACAATATCCACAAGTTTTTTTGCTTCATCGGTAACAAACTTATGTACAAAATCAATATAATCTAGATAGGCTGGAGTTGGGATTCGAAAGGACGTATTGTAATAGCCTTGATCAACGATGTCTTCCGGTCTTAAACGATATCCTTTTTCTTGTTCAAAAGCATCTAATGCAGCCACTGAAACACTTGCACCATAACCGAACCAATCGACAAATTTTTCTTTGCCAAGATTATTGAACACAAGGGTAAAATGATAGAAAAACGTTGTGAATCTGACCACATCTGTATCTGGATTTTTTGCCAGCCATTGTTTTAAATAGGTTCTCATAAATTCATTGGAGTGTGGCTGCCTAACATCAAAAGGAATGTCATGCGGTTTATCACCCCAATTGTTGGTAATATGATTGTACATTTGGGTTGGATCCCAAATTGCATATACTAGGAATGACACCGTGTATTCATGCCAAGGAATTGCCTTTGTAATCAAAACACGATTTTGCTCTTCATATACTTCCCAATCATTAACATCAACAACTTCTCCAGTTGTCCGGTCGATGACCTCCCAATATTTCTTAGGATTGTGAAGATAATCCGGCTTAAGTTGTTCCTCAAAATAACCTTTCATAAAATCAATTTCAAGTGTGTCAGTGATTGCAATATTAAACAAACTCATCAAATAAAGTTGCTGGCATTCTTCCATATGGTTCTCTGCGAACTCATTGTTACCTCTAGCAACAAAATAAGTAGTATAAATTTTTGCATCTAATTGTTTAATAACATCATCTAATTTTGTTCCATCACTATCGCGAATCGCATCTGCTCCCCAACGTTCCATCAATTCTTTTGTTTCCTTAAGAAAGTTTTCTTCACTTGGTAAAGTAACGCGGCCTTTTTTCTTTTCCATGTAGATCCTCCTTTAGTCCTTTAAACCGCCAAGGGTCATCCCTTGTGTTAATTTTTTTTGAACAATGATATATAAAATTAAGGTTGGTAGCATGACGAGTACCATTCCTGCATACATTTGACCGTAATTCGCAGCAGATTTTTGGGCTGCCATCAAGTTCATTAGCCCAACAGGTAACGTTTTATTTGATCCTGGCAATAATGTTAGGGCAATAATGTATTCGTTCCAAAAGGAAAGAAAATTAAATAAAATGACGGCAATGATACTTGGACGAGCCATCGGAATCATAATTAAAATCATTGTTTTGAAATATCCGGCACCATCGACCAACGCTGCTTCCTCATACGTGGATGGAAGAGATTGAAAAAAACTAGACAACAAGTAAACGGTAAATGGCAACGCAGTCGTCGCATACACCAAAGCTAAAATAAATAAATTGTCTAGTAGGAATCCCTCCCCAAATTGTCCCCTTAAAAAGTTATCCCCGTCCAATAACATTAAGAAAATTGGAACAACAATGTAGTTCACATTGATGAATAATCCAGCTTTAAAAAAAGCATTTATTAATTTACTTCCTCGAAAGGTGTATCTTGCCAGCACATAGGCTGCTGGCAAGGCCACAATCAATAATATAAGCAGAGCCAATGCAGTCACCATGACTGTATTCAACATATATGTACCCATGTTTGCCTTTTGGAAAGCATCGATAAAGTTTTGAAAATAGAAACTTTTTGGCATGGCCCAAGGGCTTCCATAAAATTCCGAGTTTTTCTTCACTGAAGCAAAGAAGACCCATGCGACAGGAATAATAATAGAGATTGCTAATGTAATTAGTGCTACGTACATAAAATAGCGATAAGCTGTTTCTGCAGTCATTCCTTTTTGAATTTTCATTTTTATTGGACCTCTATAAGATGTTTCCGCAGTCATTCCTTTTTGTGTTTCCAGCGTTTTTGGACCTCTATAAGCTGTTTCTGTAGTCATTCTTTTTTGTGTTTCCTTCGTTTTTGGACCTCTATAAGATGTTTCTGCAGTCATTCTTTTTTGTGTTTCCATCGTTTTTGGACCTCCTTAATACTCCAACACTTCCCTTTTGGTGACATAGCTAATAATTGCAGATAATGCAAATGAGAATAGGAAAACAACTACCCCAATAGCCATACCGTAACCATAAGATGAATTGGTGTAAGCCTGCTTATACATGTAGCTTAAAAACACCTCCGTCGATCCGTCAGGGCCACCACCAGTCATCGCTTGGACGAGAAGAAAACTTAAATTAATTGTACTGATAACGAAAAAAGTTAACGTTGTACGAATGTTATTCCAAATCAACGGTAGTGTAATACTGAAAAATTGTCTGACCCGTCCAGCACCTTCCAAAGAAGATGCTTCATAAAAGCTTTCTGGGATACTCGCCATCCCCGCCATATACATGACCATATAGTAACCAACGGCTTGCCAAATGAGCGCCCCTCCTATGCTATAGATGGCAATTTTTTGATCACCAAGCCACATCTTTTGAAGGTTCTCAAGGTTAAATAAAGCGAGTAGATTATTCAACAAACCTGTGGTTGGGTCATAAACTGCAGAAAATATCCCCGAGATGACCACAACGGATAAGATATTCGGGATATAGAAAATAATACGGAAAAAACTATTACCTTTCATCTTTTCTCTTGTTAACACAGAAGCAAACAAGATTGCCAGCACCATGGTAATAAGTGTGACGAGAATAATTAATACAATACTGTTTTGGAGAGAACGAAAGAAGTTCATATCATTCCATAAGATTTTGAAGTTATCGAGCCCAACAAATACTTTATTATTAGAAAATCCTCCCCACTTATATAAGGACATCCTGAATACTTCAATCGTAGGAAAAATCATAAAAATGGCTAACAAGATTAGTGCGGGTACCGTACTAACAAGGATAAAAATCCTTTTTTCTCTTTTCTTATTCATGTCATCACCTCATTTAATAAATCAAACGGTGAGAAAAGTCACCGTTAGATCTATTGAAAATTAAAAATTTATTTATTTTAATGCGGAGCGTAATTGGTCACTAACTTTCTCAACAGATTTTTGCCAATCTTTCACATTTTTATCACCAGACATAATACTGTCGATTGATCCAAATAATGTATCTGCCATGCTAACACCTTCCACGGCTTTCGTTGCGGCAAATCCTCCCATACCTGCTTTAACTCCATTATCATAAATACTATAGAATAATTTATTGTCACCTGTCAGTTTACTAGACATGCCTTGGATAGGCTGAATCGCACCGGATCCAGAAAAAATTTCAGCTGCTTTATCTGAATAAACAAACGTTAAGAAATCTTTAGCTGCCTGTTTATTTTTAGCTGCAGAAGGAATCCACATTTGTTCAAAGAAAGTAAACGCATAACGGTCTTTGCTAGCATCAGTGGCCGGTATAGCCGTCATGCCCCATTCAAAGCCTTTTGATCGAGGCGCATCTTTCATTTCACCAACAACCCACGTACCATTTGGCATGAACAATGCTTTGTTATCGAGAATCAATTGTTGATTTTTCTTGTAGTCTTTGCCATTAGCATTTGCAACGGTTGTTGGTGCTGTGTATTTAGCTAATTTTCGAATAATCCCAAATACTTTCGTTGCTTCAGGAGTTTCCCAAATACCTTTTTCATATTTCATCGCTTTATTGTAGAAATCCGGCCCACCTACCGATAATAGCAATGAATAGAAGAATGAATCAAAGTAACCAGTGGTAGGATAAGTAAATAAATAAATCCCTTCTGCCTTTGCTTTATCGCCCAAAGCCCACATCTCGTCCCAAGTCTTTGGTACTTCCCAACCTTTTTCCTTCAATAAGCTATCATTATAAAATAATCCGGTTGGACTATAAAACATCGGTGCCATATAAGTTTTGCCGTCATTATAAGGATTAGTTGCAAGTGTAGTAGTAAATCCTGGTACCAACTTATCTTTAACTTTCACATCTTCACCATAAACGTTCCTATCCAAAACATCTGTAATGTCTTCTAATGCTTTATCTTTAATTAATGTTTCTGTAAGTGCCAATTTTCTACCAGTTGCCAATAACACCACATCCGGATAGTTACCTGCTTTCATATTCGAACCGATAACATCCTCAAGATTTTTATCCACCGTTAATTCAACATCAACATTTGGATTAGCATCTTCGTATGCGCCAATCACATTAGTCCACATATCTTTTCCATATGCCGATTCAAGTGCAGCCACATGAATGGTTTGTTTTTTACTAGATTCTGTACCTCCGCCATTAGAGTTATCAACTTTTGTAGTATTACTCTGACAGGCTACTAAACTTAGAGATAATAAAACTGTCATTCCAGATACTAAAAACTTCTTTTTCATCTTACCCCTCCTCTTTATTTTTCTTTCTCTCTTGAGTAAAGAATACAAAACAGGTAGCGCTTTCACAATAAACATCTTGTCCAGTTTTTTATGTATCTTGCTTTTTGTTTAATATTTTGGTAAAAATTGTTATAATATGAAGAAAATTCTAAAAAGGAGTGATTCGTTTGTCCAATGAAGTGTATGAGGTATCGAAATCTCGACAAGGCCATCTTCCGGTAAAACTACTTTATGTAACAAAATCAAAATTCAATAAAAATTGGCATAGCACCCATCATGCCCATCACTTTACAGAGCTAATGTATATTACGGAGGGCAAAGGAACTTTTATCTTTTACAAAGAAGAAATCCCTGTCAAAGAGCATGATTTCATTATCATCAATCCGAATGTCGATCACACGGAAAAATCTGATATCGATCACCCGCTCGAATACATTGTACTTGGTATCCAAGGTCTTTCCTTTTCATCTACAGAATATCCAGGACAGGTCTCTCTTTACAATTGTAAAGAGGAACAAAAAACATATCTCTTTTACCTTGAGCAATTGATCAAGGAAGCAAAAAACCAGCAGGAAGATTCTGAGCTGATCATGCATAACATTTTAGAAATTTTGTTACTTAAAATGATGAGAAAAAAAACTTTCAACGTGGAGGAAAGCTCTACTAAAAAAATCAGTAAAGATATTGAATTTATTAAAAATTATATTAAGCAGCATTTTCGCGAAGATATCAGTTTGGATACCTTAGCAAAAGTTGGTCATATCAATAAATATTATCTAGCACATTCCTTCAGGAAATATCTCGGTGTCTCACCTATTGAATACTTAATTCAAACTCGTATTAGAGAAAGCAAAATATTATTGGAAACAACCAATTATCCGATTTCCAATATTTCAACCATTACGGGCTTTTCCTCCCAATCGTTCTTTGCACAATCATTTAAACGAGAGATGAATATATCTCCTTCAAAATACAGAATTGCTAAAAATACTAATAAAAATAAAACGAAAGTTAAAAGTAATAAAAGGAAAATAAAGTCATCCAACTAGATTAACTCCCAACCTACCACGCCACACTAATGCGGAAATTTTAATGCAAATGGATGAGAATCCAAAAATAATATGTGATCGTTTAGGTCATTCAAAAGTTGAAACTACGCTCGGTATTTACTCAAATTCAAATGAAGAAATGCAGAAGAATACAGCTAATCGACTTGATCAAAAATTTGATTTAAATTAATATGCTCGTGAAGTTTCTGTGCAGTCTTAGTGCAATTAATAATATTCATCCAAAGAATAATAGAAAACAAAGAAAAAGCCCAAACCCTTGATATACTTAGGTTTGAGCTTTCTCATTTGTATGATCCCAACTGGACTTGAACCAGCGAACCCCTACCCTCAATTTTTACGACCTTCATCAACTTTTACAATTTTTTGTTGTCATTACTTTCTTCTCGTTGATCGTTTCTATTCTCTTTTTATTGCTCACCTGTTATGCTTTCAGTCTAATCGTTTAGCCTCTACCTATGCGAATTGTTCTTTGCTCTAATGACTATGCTTAATAATGAAAAATGGGAATTGATAAAAACTAATCCGGTAAAGGAAGCTACACCTCCAAGAATTTCAAAGACTAGAAAACAAACTTGGACAGTTGATGAAGCAAAATTTTTTTTAGAGGTGTGCGAACGAGAAAATTATTTAATCCCATTTCAATTAGCTATTTTTACTGGAATGCGTCGAGGATGTTAGTAAGTTGTTAGCAGTCAATGATATGTAATTGACTTGATGACTCTTATAACAAAAGTGTTGCAATTCTATTTGCATCGCTTTTAGACAGTGGTTACACAATTCACATGTACGGAGTGTATGCGGCAACACTTGGGGTGCTGGTGAGTTAACAATTTTTTAAAAAATACCCCTCTTTACCATCCGATTGGTATTAGAAAGAGGGGTACTCTAGATTAACTCAAAATATTTGACATGTGTTTTCTCCGTATCATCCCACCCATAAAAAGGATATCCCAAATTAATTTTTCGGGATATCCTTTTTGTACATTCTTCATAATTATTTGTTTGGTAGAATTTCAATAACCAAGTTATCCAACATAATATCTTTGTAGCCGTTAAAGTTGGCTTGCGAGCCTGTCACACCCTTAGTATCGGCTTCTTTGTCAGTAGAGTATATGCCAAACCAGCTTTGTCCTGACTCATCCCCTTTCAAAGTAAAGGAATAGGTGCCAGCTTTTGCATTTTTGTCACTGCTTGCTGTTGATTTCAATTCATCCTTTGTCAACACTCCTTTTTCTTCAAATGGAGCATTGCCTGTTACTACCGCGTATGTTCCGTCACTTCCCACTTCATAATTAAACGAAATTTTATACGTTACCCCTGGTTTGAATTGAAAGTTTTGTGGGATGGTTTGGTACACAAGACTATCCCCTTCTGTCAAACCATTCGTTTTAAGTGACCATTTACCTGCAATCACGTCATTTACTAGTTTTTGATTCCAGCCCCTTTGCGTGTATGGAGCATGTAATTCGGCTAGGTGCGTACGATTATCTTCGACACCTTCGATATTACCAATGACAAACGGATAGATCCCTTGTGCAACATCTTCAAAGTCCTGTACGAATTTACTGCTGCTTACTTGGTTTTTAGCGTTGTTTTCCACGATGCGAATATCATCAAAATAACTTGCGCCAAGTCCAGCATCTCTAGATAATTCAAGGGTTACATCAGATGCATCGTTGCCCGTTTCAAAAAAGACGTACATATTTTGGAAATAGCTCGTTCCATCGACGGTTGAAGTCATTTGACCATCCGCTTTTGCCTGCTCTGAACCTAAAGTATTATGGGCAAAAGCTCTTACATAGTTTTTTGCAATCGATTTACCCGTACTGTTTGTGTACTTTTTACCATTAGACGTGATGGTTATACTTGCTTGTTCTTCACTTCTATTGTCTATTCCAACATACGCAGCGTACTTCGTATTTGGCTTTAATCCGGTTACTTTTTGGGAAACCGTTACTTTCTTTTGATTGTTGGAGATGGTTAACATGTTATTATTGCCTTCGCTTTTGGTAATCTGAACCACTTTAGAATCTCCGGTAACTTTCCAATTCTTCAATGAATTGCTGTTAAAGCCCGTATCAACCAGATGCATTCCTTCACTCCAGTTGACATCCTGATCCTTGTTCGATTGTTCTTTTTTATAAATGACATATGCAGTAGATTTTTTTGCATTTAACGTTATTTGACCATTTTTAATTGCCACATTTTCCACATTGGCTTTCCCTAATTCTGTTAGCTCATGTACCTTAACGTTGCCTTTCCAGCCGTCTGGGACGGACCACGTTGTTTTCCCGCCATTTGTATTCCAGTGGTATAATTTTTCATGTTCCTTGGATAATTTTTTGCCATCTTGATCCCAAGACCATGGAATTAAATACTTTTCATCCCCTGGTTGGCCCTCAAATACTTTTTTGCCATTAAAAACCATCGTTCTAGTTCGGTACCCATCTTTATCATTTGCAAAGTCATTCGACTTTCTATTGATTGTCAGTGTATTTTCACCTGAGTCGTCTTTTAATACGGCCTTCATGCCAGGAACCCAGTTGTAAGTTTGCTGTTTGTCATCTGTCATTTCAACGGCTTTTCCATCTTCCCATTGTGTAACTTTATAATGTTGTATGAACTTTGTTGGAATATTCACTGCAAATATATTATTCATATAGGCTTTATAATCGCTTCTGCCTTGCCATCCTTCAAAGTCCTTCATGCTGTAACCGCCTAATAATGGAGCATCAGCATCGCCACCATACTTAGGATAGTTGCCAATCCATGCATCCTTTTGATGGTTTTTAATGAATCGAGTGATTGTACTATTAATTCCTTTTAACGTATAGCCGCCATACGTTAAATCAGCTGCCCAGTGCTGGAAAGTAGAATCATATTCGTTTGCATATCCCCATTCACTGCCTAAACGCCAACCTAAACTGTTAATTTCCTTGCTTAGCTGACGGCTTGGCCAGGTGCTGTTATCACCTGACTGTCCATTTCCCCAAACATCTACATAAATAAAATCCAAATCATTATTTTTGCCGCCAAGTACATTATAAAGGTCTTTAAATCTTTGTGCTCTTCCATTTCTTAAATCATAGTCAGCATCAATGTTAATCCCTTGGTCAATCCAGTTCCATCCATACTTATAGGTACCATCTATGTTCTTTAATAATCGTTCTTCTTGGAAATATTTTGACTCTGGATAGGTTTCACTTGCATTTACATGAACCCCAAACGTCGCGCCGTACTTCTTCCCTTTCGCAAGCAGCGTCTTCATATCGCTTGCACCGCCGATTCGCGTTCCAATATCTGCATAATTTAAATGACCTGAATCATGCCCTTCACTGCCATATCCTTTTAATAAAATCGATTGACCGAGTCCATCGGTGTTTAAATGGAACTTTTTCACTCCATCTAACGTCATCAAGAAAGGATTTTGTGCCTGACTGCCGAAGTTCATACTGATTCGGTAACCAACTAAATCAGGAACTTTCTCCGCCCCTAATGGTTCATTCATAATTTCTCTGTAAGCAATGGCCCCATCTTGCCAGTTAACCTTTTGATCATCATTCGCATCAGCTGTAATAATGACCTTTGCAGACGGCATTTCCTTTACCTGGTTAACGGTTCCATCTTCCAGCTCTAGGGTGCCATCTTCCTTGCGATGGTTTTCAGACTTTTGGAAGGTCCAAAATGTACTGCTTAAACCCATTGTTTTTTCGCCTAAACTATTCGTTGTTGCTGTAGCTGTAATTCTCTGCGCATCTCTTTTCGCTTCAGTAGAATCAGGGGCTATTTTTTTTGCTAAATTATTCTCCGTATTAGACCATATGCTGGCACTTAAGTCATCATTAGAAAGAATGGCATACATATAACCTTTTTGCTTTTCCTCTGACACATTTAGATTTTTGTCCACCTTCACTTGTCTGTCGCCATTGATATGTGTGTTTGTAGACATCTGGACGCCATCAAGTACGGCATCTTTTTGACTGCTATTTACCGAAATTAAATAATGATTGGGAATCTCGATTGTTTTAACTATTTTATTGTCCACGATTTTGGTAATATTAAATTCTAATCTATTCTCCTTCACAACCATTTCCGCTGTAATCACCGCTGAGATATCGTTACGGTCATCGATTAAAGTCATTTCATATTCAATTTTATCTGGTGAAACTTTTGCTTTAACCTTTGGTTTAACTGCAACGTCATTAATGAGGATTGTATCTAATGTCTCTGTCTGTCCGTAAAAGGTTTTCCCCGCCCCCTTGCCTGATTTTAAATCATATTGAATGACCCTAGGGAAATTCACATCAACGAGAACATCCATTTGATTAGAGGAAATAACTTCCTGTGCGCTTCGCGGAATAACTTGACTTCCAACTTGTTTCACATCTACCTTTCCTTCAGCTTGGATCAAAGCTCCATTTACTAAAAAGGTAGAACCCACTAAACAGCCTGTTACAATTGTCGCAATTGTCTTCTTAATTTTCTTCCTTGATTTTTTCATATGAGCTCCTTTATATTTTTTATTTTGGTAGATTGTGAAACTAGTATTCTTGCTGGTAATACTTTCTTGCTGGTAACACTTTCTTACTGGAAACAGCAACCCTCTACTACCTATTCCTAGATTACTTTTAATAAAACGCTTACACAACAAAGATATTGTCTTGTTTTTTAGGTATATTGTTTTTAGACATTAGTGCAGGTTTATTATCCCACTAATTATTTTCATCAAAGAAAACTTGTAGCCCTAATCAAAAATTTAATTCATGTTCAACTAGCATTTTTAACAAGTTGTGACGCCGGAAATTGAAATAACAAGCGAATTTTTCCATTTTACACCAAAGTTTTAATTATATTAAGTTGATTTAATTTATATTCAGTTAGAAAATTCCATGTCGAGGTGAAATTTTAGCTCTTAGATGGCAAAACGGTGATTTAGTAAAAGGGGGCATTTATGTTGAAGAAAACTTAGTACGAACTTTAAAGATCTTGATTTAGTTGTTTGTGCAATGAACGGAAATTACTTAGAGCCTAGAAATTTAATTCGTAAATTTAAACAGCTCATTACAAAAGCTAATTTGCCTGTTATTCCATTTCATAATTTGCGCCACACTCATGCGACAATATTAATGAGAATGGGCCATTCAAGAGTTGATACAACACTTGGTATTTACTCAAAATCAAATGAAGAAATGCAGAAGAATACAGTTGATCGATTTGATCAAAAATTTGGTTTAAATTAATATGCTCGTGAAATATCTGTGCAGTATTTGTGCAATAAACAAAATTCAATACAAAAAATGAAAATAACCGAAAAACAAAAAAAAAGCCCAAACCCTCGATACACTTAGGTTTGAGCCTTCTCATTCGTATGATCCCAACTGGACTTGAACCAGCGACCCCTACCCTGTCAATTACAGAGTACGAGTATAATTCAGTATTAATGAATATTTTAGGTCAATAGAGTCCAGTAAATCAAGCGGCCGATGAAATTTTATTCACTGGTATTCTTTTATTTCTATTGTTTCTAATAAGTCTGTGCAATTTGTGTGCAATGAATTAGTATTTACTTTATCTGGAGGCAGGGTGTTTTATAAAAAAAGAGCAACTACACTAATCAGGTAGTTGCTCTAAACAAATTAAAGTACACTCATTTACGATAATTAAACTCACAAATAGAATTATTTTTTAAATCTTTAACTATTAATTCTAATTCTTGAAATTCCATTAATAATTTCTTGACTATCGATATAATCTGTAAACCTTCAATTGAATTAACAACATTAGAAATTCTGTTATTCTTAAATAGTTTAAACCCAAATTCATTTTCTAAACTAGTTATTGATTGTCTAATGTCAGATTCACTAATAAGATTCTTTTTGGCTGCAATCAAAAATGAACCACTACTTAATACATCAAGTAGATATTCTAATTGTTCTATTTTCATGAAAACCTCCTATCTTAAAACTTTTACTAATAGTGTTGCAAAACAGTTTATGTTTTGGGCTTGTTATTGCAATAGGATTTAAGTCAAGACGATTTCCTGCTAGGACTACTATTAAAATAGGAATTTATTTCATACCTAACTGAGCTAAAATACTATCTAATGTTGTACCTTTATAAATCTTTTTAGCATTCGGAGCATTTGGAACTGTATTATTTTTTAATCCAAAATTTTTGACGACATAATTCATGTCATTCGCATCAACTTTCTTATCAAAGTTAAAGTCAGCTGATGGATTATTTGTTCCCCAGTATGTTTGGACATATAATGCATCCAGTATATCGATGACATTATCTTTGTTTGTATCACCTGCTGCTGCTTGTTGGAATGTATCTTTATAGACTACATAATTAGCCCCAGTTTTTACTCCGCGAATCTCAACATATGGTTTCACAGATTGATTAACTGTAAAATGTCCAGGTACATCTACTTTCATCGTATAATCTTGAGCTTTTACACCATCCATTAAGTAATCGCCAGACTTACCAATAATCGGAATTTGCAAAACAGTTTTTCCATCATCCGATGTCATTGTCACTTTTGCACCAATCGTACGTTGGTCAATTTTTGAACTAGTTGTACCTGTAACAGGATCAACTGTTCCTTCTAGTTTTAAGTAGCCAGTTAAATATGAAATAGTCGGTTTGTAGTTAAAATACTCAACATAAATATTCGCATTTGAAGTTACCACATTTGACTGGTTCGTCGTTGTTGCAGTCGTTGTAACTGGATTTCCAGCTGCGAACCAAGATTTATCACCTACTTTTAGATCATAATTAAACAAGTCCATGTCTTCTGGCAACGTTTTGTCACCTGTATACGTAAATGTCACTGTATAAGTTGTAGAACTTGTGCCTCTTGGTGCCGTTTGAACAGTTACCGTTGCATCTCCATAAGCTTTTACAGCATCATTTACTTTTACATTTTCAATGACACCTTGACCGTTATTAACTGTCATCGTGATTTTTGATGTTTTTAAGTTTTTCGTATTGTTTGAACGAACCGTATAATTGACAGTATCACCTGTTGTTACTTCTTTTTTATTAGCTTTTGCATAATAATAAGGTGTCGTATTTTTGGTAAATACAACTCTAATTTGATCGCTTTGATTTTGCGCTGGATCCATTCCAAACAAAGAAAATGGCCAAAATGCATTTTTACTATCAATTAACAATTGCTCGTGCACATCACCATTTGGACCAACTGGCCTTGGGAATATTGGAGTTCTGAAAGCTAATCCACCCCAATAGTTTCGTGATTGATCAGCAGGAATGCCAAAGCGTTTTGCATCTTCAATTTCTGGATCATTTACATTCAAGCTAAAGTCATATAAGTATTTTCCAGTTGCATCGAGTTGGCTGTCACTATACTCTATAACTTTTTGATCAAGCGAATCGAAACTAGTTGTTACGTTAGGTGGTGCAAATTCATTCATAAAGTCTTTTGCTACAGCGAAATGCTTTCCACTTTCACTTGTTCCAAGAAGGCGCAGTTTATAATGTCCCTGTGGGAGATTTACCGGTAGACTACTAATCGGGTTTTTCGCATCTCCCGTAAATGGATAGTATCCGCCAGTGAGTACTTTTGATAATAAATATGTTGTATTTTCATTAAATGCCCTTGCATCCATTGTACCGACAAATCCAATGTCTTCTCCTGTAGCTGCATCTTGTAGTACTATGTCAAGCGTTTTCATATACGACTTTAAAGTCATATTTGCATCCATAATCGGGTAATTTTTCGATTGTGTAGAATAGATTGGATTTAATAGATTGAATGAATCGATTCCCTCAGTTACGACACGTACACCAAATGGAATTTGGTACTGTTCTGCTGGATCAGCAGCATTCGTAAACACGACATACCCTTCGTACGTTCCTTTTTCAGCGGTTTTTGGAATATTCAGTGCAAATTTCATCGACTTTTGGCTAATGCCATTTAATTTAATGCTAGATGATCCACTTAAAGTGACATTGTTTTTAGCTGCATCTTTTGAGTCACGGCGTCCCGTTTGGAATTTCACATTTACGTTAAATGTTTTCGCTTTTTCACTGCGGATTTTCAAGGTGACTGTACGACTGTCAGCGATGTCTTTGTCATCAAATCCAATCGAACCAAAACTCATTCCACCTGTTTCTTCATTAATATCTTTTTGTTTTCCATTTACGATCAATGGTGTTTTATCATTTACTGTTAATTGTACATTTGAGTGGATCGCTTCATACGCATCCACACGTCCACTTCCGACTTCAAATACACTATAGTCTTTTGATAATGGATCTGCTGTGTTCATTAAAATCGATTTCACATCTGTTGGCGAAAGGTCTTTATTCGATTGAAGTAATAAAGCCGCTACACCTGCAACATATGGTGTCGCCATTGACGTACCAGATAAACGTGCATAAGCAGTCTTATAATCAGCTGGATTTTTACCGTCTGCTGTTTTATTGTTTATATAAAATGGCACAGTTGACATGATCGATACACCTGGTGCTACTACTTCTGGTTTTATATCGTAATTTACACGTGATGGTCCTCTAGAACTGAATGTCGCTAACTCATCTGATGCAGTACTCACTTTTGAATAGTCACCAAGTGTAAAATCTGTTACGCCTGTTTTCATAGCCGCCGAAATTGCTAAGCCATCTGAATATGAAACAGAGAACGCTGGAACTGCATCCATTGATTCACCTAAAAAGGATTGAATTGCTCCTTCTGATTGGTTATCGATGTTATTTGCCATCAGGACTCCAATCGCTCCGGCTGCTTTCGCATTTTTAACTTTATCAGCTAGGCCAACTGTTCCTCGTTGAATATATGCAAATTTTCCAGTTAGATTCTTGTTTGTGAAATCAGTAGGACTAGCTAAACCAACGTCCACTAATTGGAACGTTTTTCCTTTTAAAGTCGTAAGGTCATCAGTGTAATTCTTGGTTAATTGACGAAGTATATACGGTTGATTATTTTGTGTAGCTTGATACTGCGTTATGTCAATCGCAACCGATGATGCACCTACTGTTATTGGAAGCGCTGCTGTACCTGGTGTACCAAGAGTAAACATCTTGTCACCACTATTGCCTGCTGCTATGACCATTGTTACCCCATTTAACACTGCATTATCTACTGCAATGGATTCAACATATAGTGGATCATTCAATGAACTTCCTAAAGACATATTAACGACATCCATACCATCTTTTACAGCTCGGTCAATTCCTCCAAGGATCGCATCAGTATTTCCGCTTCCATATGGACCAAGTACGCGATATGCGTAAAGATCTGCTTCAGGTGCTGCACCAACTTGTTTATACTCGCTATCTGCGACACCTCGTCCACCAATAATTCCGGCAACATGGGTTCCATGCTCTGTGTAATAAGGCTCACCACTGCTACTCAATTCTGCTTGACCTGATTTTTTCCAATCTGCATAAGTCGTTTCCATTGGGTCATTATCATTATCTACAAAATCATAACCGCCTTTATAAGCGTTTTTTAAGTCTGGGTGGTTATAGTCGATACCTGTATCTAAAATTCCTATTTTTATCCCTTTACCTGTATAGCCCTCTTTATGTAAACGGTCTAATCCATCGTATGGGGTATAATTCGCGACTGCTGCTTCATCCGCTTTTAATTGATCATTATCTTCTGATTTAGCTGGTGGGTCAATCGATACTGTTTCATTGCTCCAAACAGCTTTAACAGCTTTTGATTTTAATAGATTTTGTATTTGATTAGCAGGTAGACTGATTGAAACACCGTTAAATGCATTTTTATATGAACGTTGAATCGTATAATCCACTGCTTGATCCTTATCATCAGTTAATACTTCTGGAAGGTCTTGTTGAAAAGTAGTATGATCTTGATCTACTAAATTAGAAGCCTCTGTTGCAGATAAAGATTCACCTTCCACGCTTGCTTCGATTTGAGCAACTTTTGCTGGTTGATTAACAAATTCAACAATGACTGATTTTTGGTTAGTTGAATTTAAATCAAAATCCTCAGGTAGTTGAAGGCCTGTTTGATTATTTGATGTTAACTGTCTTAATGCTTGGCGTTGTTCAGACGTTAACTTCGAAAGAATATCTTCTGTATTCGTCGAAGTAGCTGCTTTTGATACAGTCGTAACATGTCCAAATGAAGCCAAAATAAAACTAGTCGATAAAGCGAATGTTGTCAAACCTGTTACAATCTTATTTTTCTGATTTTTACTCCCCATTTTCATCCTCCAAAGCCTGATTAATACAACAAGATGTCGTGTATTACTTTTTATTTAATTCGATATAAACCGACGCAAATCATCATTTTAAAAAGAGAAACCAAAATTGGTCTCTCTTCTTAAATTTGATTCAAAAGGTTCGTTTTTATTTCATTCCAAGCTGGGCTAAGATTCTATCCAAAGTTGCACCTTTATAAGATTTTTTCACTTTTGGCGGATTTGTTGCAGATGGATTTTGTAACCCAAAGTTATTCACTACATAATTCATATCTTTCGCATCAACTACATGGTCAAAGTTAAAATCGGCCGTTGCTTTATTTGTACCCCAGAATGCTTGTACATTTAATACGTCTAAAATATCGATCACGTCATCATTATTTGTGTCTCCTGCAGCTGCTATTGGTACAAGATATTGTGCCGCTTTTCCAACAAGCTCGCCTCGAAGGTTATCAGTTACATCAACTGTTCCTTTTGTCGTAAAATAACCTGGTGCTTCCACTTTTACTTCATAAGGATGCGTGTCAACAGGTAAGCCATCTGCAAGATAACTACCCGATTTCGTAGTAATCGGAGCGTTAACAACTGTATTTCCATCGTATGATGTCACTGTTACTTTAGCGCCAATTGTTCGTTGATCAATCGTTGGAATTGTTTTACCAGTTATAGGATCCAATGCTCCCTCTATTCCGATCCCACCTGCTAAACTAGAAAACTTATTTTGGTAAACAAAACGATCAATATAAATAAACATATTATTCGTTACGACGTTGAATTGATCAGTCGATGAAATCGTAAATGAGCCGACTGGTACAGTATTTAAGAACGTTTTAGATACTGAGTGTAAATCGAAATTAAATAATGATAAATCTTCAGGTAATGGTGTCGTACCATTATACGTAAACGTCATTGTATAATTTGTATTAGCTGTACCACTTGCTGTTTTGTCTAACGTGACAGTTGCATCTCCGTATTGTTTAACGGCATCATTCACCTTTACATTTTCAATCACACCATCTTTATTAGGTGCTGAAATTGTCAATTTTGTCGTTTTTAAGTTTTTAATATTATTCGCACGAACAGTATAATTCATAGAATCGCCTGTTTTTAGTACTTTTGTCGATGTTTTTAAATAATAATATGGAGTCGTATCTTTCACAAAGACTACAGACGTTGGATCTGTACCATTTAAAGCTGAGTCCATACCATAAAAACTAAAGTTCAAATATTTAATACTACTATCAACTACTACTTTATCAGTATAATCGCCATTTTTGTCTGTACGGATTGGATTAGATCCAAATGCTGAATTCCAGAATGTCACTACAGAATTATTTGACTTATCAACTGGAATATCATAACGTTGAGCGTCATCAGTTTCTGGATCATCTACATGAATTTTAAAGTTATATAAAAACTTTCCTGATGAATCTAATTGACTATCATTATATTCAATTACTTTTTGGTCTAGCGCATCAAAGTTTGATGTAACCGTTGGTGGTGCAATTTCATATAAAATATCTTGTGCAGCAGAGAATGTCTTCCCACTTTCACTAGTCCCTACTAATCTTAATTTATAATGACCTGGCTTTGCGGGAACTGCGTTCATGCTGATTGGATTTTTCGGATCATCTGTAAATGGATAATATGTACCAGTAAATAATTGATTTACAGTATACACTGTATTTTCATTCAGTGAATTTCCAATTGAGCCAAGGTATCCAATATCTTCACCAGTAGTCGGATCTTGTATGACCACATCTAACGATTGCATATAAGATTTAACTGCTATTTGACCATCAATAAATGGATGTGCCCATAGAGATGATGGTTTAACAAAACGAGTAGAGAAAGTTGGATTTAAAGCTTTAAACGTATCAATACCTTCATTTACAACACGTACTCCAAATGGAATTTGGTATTGTTCTGTCGGATCAGCGTTATTTGTAAAAACGACAAATCCTTCGTATGTTCCTTTTGCTGCTGTTTTTGGAATATTTAAGCTGAATTTAACAGACTTCGAGCTAATTCCATTCAATTTAATTGAAGTGGGTCCGGTTAATGTTACATTGTTTTGAGCTGCATCTAATGAACCTCTTAGTCCAGTTTGGTATTTAACATTTACACTAAATGTTTTTGCTTTTTCACTTCGATTTTTCAATGTAACACTTCTAGAATCTGAAATGTCTTTGTCATCGAAACCAAATGATCCAAAGCTCATACCACCAGTTAATTCGTTAATATTTTTTTCCTCACCATTGATGATTGTTGGCGTTTTATCGACCACTTGAAGTTCCACATTAGAGTGAATTGCTTCATATGCATCAACTCGTCCACTTCCTTCTTCAAATACACTATATGCTTTTGATAAAGGATCTGCAGTGTTCATCAAAATTGATTTAATGTCTGCTGGCTGTAAATCTTTATTTGTTTGAAGTAACAATGCTGATACACCTGCTACATATGGTGTAGCCATAGATGTTCCAGATAAACGTGCATAAGCATATTTATAATCATCCGGTTTTGAACCATCTAGTGTTTGATCATTAAAATAAGCTGGAACTGTTGAAAGAATTGATACACCAGGAGCCGTAACTTCAGGTTTAATATCGTAATTTAAACGAGATGGTCCTCTTGAACTAAATGCAGCTAATTCATCACCAGCAGTCTGTATTTTTGAAAAATCTCCAAATGTGAAGTCTGTTTGGCCTTGTTTCATCGCTGCAGAAATTGCTAAGCTATCTTCATTTGAAATCGAGAAAGCAGGAATCTGATCCATTGATTCACCTAAAAACGCCTGAATTGGGCCTTCTGCTTTATTTGCATCATTATTGTACATTAACACGCCTGCAGCACCAGCAGCTCTTGCGTTCTTAACTTTATCAACTAGTGCAATGTCACCGCGTTGAATAAAGGCGATTTTTCCAGAAACATTTTTTCCTGTATAATCAGCTGGATTACCGATTCCTACATCAACTAATGAAAGTGTTTTTCCTTTTAATGTTGATAAATCATCCGCATAATTTTTACCTAATTCTCTTAATGTATACTGCTTCCCATTTTGTGTACCTTTATATTGATAAATATCGATTGCAACCGATGATGCACCAACTGTTAAGGCAAGCGCTGCTGTTCCAGGTGAGCCGAGTGTGAACATTTGGTCACCAGAATTTCCTGCAGCAACAACCGCAGTTACTCCACTAAGTACTGTATTATTTACTGCAATCGATGTAGCATAAAGTGGGTCATTTAACGTATTTCCTAAAGACATGTTCACGACATCCATGCCATCTTTAACGGCACGATCAAGTGCAGCAATAATTCCATCACTTGCTCCACTACCACCTGGTCCAAGTACACGGTATGCATAAAGATCTGCATCTGGTGCAGCACCTAATGTTTTATACTCGCTATTTGCAACTCCACGTCCACCAATAATTCCGGCAACATGCGTACCATGCTCTGTATAATAGTCTGCTCCATTTAACTTTCCTGGTTTCCCAGCCTTTACCCAATCCGCATAAGTTGTTTCCATTGGATTATTATCATTATCTACAAAGTCATATCCGCCTTTGTACGCATCTTTTAAATCTGGATGGTTATAATCCATTCCTGTATCAAGTATTCCAATTTTGATGCCTTTACCTGTGATACCTTCCTTATGTAAACGATCTAATTGATCATAAGGAGTATAATTTGCAACATTGAATTCATCTGCTTTGGTTGGTTTATTTACATCAAGAGCAGGTGGTTCAATTGTAAATGTTTCATTGCTATAAACTGCTTTAACAGCTTTTGATTTTAATAGATTTTTGATTTGGTTAGCTGGTAAAGTGATTGAGACACCATTAAATGCCGTTTTAAATGAACGTTGTATTTTATAATCAACTGTATTTTTATTCTCGTCTGTTAACAAACCTGGAAGGTCTTCTTGGAAGGTTGTGTGATCTTGATCTACTAAGTCGGAAGCATCACTTTCAGTCAATTGTTGACCTTCTAAACTAGCTTTCAGTTCAGCTATTTTCGCCGGATCATTTTCAAATTCAACGATTACTGATGTTTTTTGATTCGAGTCTAAATCGGTTTCTGGTGATACTTGAAGTCCATTCGCTTCATTTGTTGAAAGTTGTTGCAAAGCTTGTCTTTGTGCTGGTGTTAATTTTGCCAAAAGATTGTCAACATTTGTCACAGTTGTTGCTTTTGTAACATCTGCAGCATGTCCTAGTGAAGCTAAAACAAAACTAGATGAAAGAGCAATTACCGAAAGGCTTTTTACAATTTTACTTTTCTTCTCTCTATTCCCCATTTTTTTCCTCCTCAAAACCCAAGTTGTACATCAAGCTGTCGATTAATATCTAAAATAATAGTCGAAAACTTTCTTGTCATCAAAATTATATTTTGCAATCGAAAGTCTGTTAATGGGGAAAATATCAAGAAAATTTTATGTTATTTTTTTGTAAATATTGAATTTTCAGATATATACACTCAATAAAACAGATAAATAAAGGGAAAATTACGTTTTTTTAGGTTGGGAAAATCTTTGCAAATTTCAATGGTTTTTACTTATCGAGTTAGACAGGTATAAAGAACCATTTTCACATTAACATAAGTACATTTATGTATTTAATCACACTTATTAAACAGGCACAAAGAACCTCATACCCCTGATTCCCTCTAAAACAATAGCTTTCGCTTCTCTACGTTATTAATCTAATTTCGAATAAATTTTTGGGAAAATTTTCATATAAAAGAGCTATTAAATTACGATTAAATCACAAAAAAGTAGTATCATAAAAAAGCAACTGCTATTTACAGTCGCTTCTTCATTTCAAATTATTCGAATTCTATGGTGTTTAATAGTAAATTTTTAAGCAGTTTGTTTGATTCATGAAGGTAAAAATTAGTTGAAGACAGGTCTCCAATTTCCTTATAATATGAAACGATCATGTCGGCATATTTAATGGCTACTAAGTAGTTTTTATTTTGCTCCATAGTTGGCAATCCGTGTTTGATCAAATATTTTGTAAGCTTTTTTTTATTTTTGTTAGATTGCAAATATAAGACCATCAATTCAATATATTTAGGAGATTTTTGATCTTGGAAATCACCTAGTTCTTGTTTTAACAGTTTTATAGCTTCTTCATTTTGCTCTAAATCAATCTTTATTTGAATAATTTCAATGATTGTAGAATAATATGAAACTGAAAATTTTTCTTTTAAATGTAAAGATTGCCAATAATATTCCGTTGCTAAGTCAAGTTCACCTTTTCGATAATATAAGAACCCCAAATTATGAAGTGTGATTGCCTTTGTTTCCCATTGTTGAAGCAAATCAACATCACTTAAGATCGGAATGAGAATTTTTTCTGCTTTTTCAAATTCATTAATATAGATTAAATTTAGTGCAAGCGTAATTTTCACATGTAATATCCGAAAAGTATTTCCTGTATTTTGGAATATACTAAGCGCTTTGTATGCAAAGTGAATTGACAAAGAATGATTCTTCAAGCTTCCATGCATGACAGAACGATAGTAATAATAATCTGTTATTTTTTCAGCCGATTGTTCCGCCATCTCTTCTAAAGGCTCTAGTATCTCTAACCCTTGTAAATATTCTTGTTTTTGACCAAGATACACGGCTTGGATGAAATCCCATAAATACCTTTCAAATGGTGAATATTTTGTAATATCCTTCTTCATAGCTACCGAAACTGTTTCAAAATCTGAAAAATTATTTAAAAATAACAAATAACGAAGCATATATAATTTATAAATATAGATCATCTCAGTACAGAAAATATATTCTTCATGTATGATTAATTCTTTATATAACGATTCAGCTCTTTCTCTGTGTAACCTCTCGATCGCATCATAAAATTGATCAAGCTGTTGTTTTAAAGAGAGAATTTTTTTGTTCTCATCTTCATTCGTTACTCCTAACCTCTCAAATAAAAGTTGCAGTGTTTTCGGATTACCTTCTTTTGAATTATTTTCAATTTTACTCAGATGAGTAATAGAGCATATATCTTTACAAAGTTCCTTCTGTGTTTTATTTTGATTTTTCCGATGATAGTATATGATTTTTCCGATATACATTGTTGCACTCACTCCATTGTTAACCTATTTTCACATTCTATTAAACTACTCTAAATGTGGAGAAAATTTTCTCACTGTTACATCTATTTAATAGGTATAACTATTTAGCCGAATTATAAAAAATAATGTTTTATTTATTTAAGAAAAATCCCTTGTTATTCCTGAATGAAAAAAGGCTCTTTGTGTTGAAAATAATAATTCAAATTGATTTTTATTATTTGAATTCTGAATCAGTACTCGTTCTACTTTCGACCGCTCTTTTCAAAAGAAATTTCTACCTTGTTAAAACTAGTAAACAATCTATAATCTTGTTGAATGAACAGTCCGATCGAAAATTAAATATTGTAAAATAATTCAAGCTCTTATTTATATCAAAAAACTCTCTTCTTCTCTGAAGGATTAACTACTACATCAAAGTATGTTACACCTTTTGTAGTCTTGATAAAGACTGCCGATCTCTTCATGCTTTATCAACCATCTTTATTTTCTGGTTAGTTTAAATATTATTAATAATATAAAATATTGTAAAATAGTTATTTGTTGTTAAAAAGTGCTAAATCATAACTTTTACTTATGTATAATTTCAATTTTAACGAAAATTTTTATATTGAATATAAATATATTCGTCGTTATAGGAAAGGATAAGTACTATCACTTGAACATTAAAATAGATTTGGGCATAATAATTTAATTAATAGGTTAAGAACACCGAAGGGAATTCCCATGAACATTCAACAACTAGAACATATTATTGAAGTAGTAAAATCTGGCTCAATTACAGAAGCCGCTTACAATTCGCATGTCACACAAGCTGCTCTTAGTAAATCCATCCACAATTTGGAACTGGAACTAGGTATTAAAATTTTTACACGATCTCGTGTCGGTACGATTCCTACAGAAGATGGAAAAAAAGTGATCAAGAAAGCATTTGAAATTATCCAAAAAGTGCAAGAATTAAAAGAAGAAGTAATGCTTGATTTTGATCAAAGTTATAGTATAAAAATATCATCTTCTCCTACCGTATTTCTTGCGACTAATCCATTATCTCTGTCAGCTTTTAAAGAAAAATATCCTAATGTTAAGCTAAGTATCCAAGACCGAACCATAGAGGGAATTTTCTCTGATATTAGAAGTGGTGAAAGAGATTTTGGTTTAATCATTTATATTCCAGCTGTAATGGAAGAGAGATTAAACGAAATGGAAGACTTAGTTTACGAACCGATCGTTGAAGGAAAACTTGTTGTCTGTGTTGGTAAAAATAACAAATTAGCTTTTAGCCAATATTTGACGATTGAAGAAGTTTTGGATGAACCTTTTGTTTTAATTGAAGATGCTGATTGGATCCAATTTTTAAACACTTGTATTGATAAAGAAGGTAAATTAGAGGTTGCTATTTCTTCTAATGATAACCTTATTGCAAAAAAAGCAATTTCTGAAGGAATCGGTATTAACCTTGGTTTTGATTTTAATCAAAAATACGATCCCTATATGACAAGCGGCAAAAATATTGTTATCCCTTTAATTAATTGTAATGATCACCATATATCATTTGGGTATGTTTATTCAAAAAAATATCCATTATCAAATACAGCATCAGAACTTTTAAATTTTATTAAAATGAAGTTATAAAATAGGCTGACTTTTCCCTATCTGTTTTGACTTAATATTAACTATGTAAAACTAAATAGTTGTTTTCTCTAGGACACGTTTACTTTTTGTGGTCGAACTGATATGAAAAGTTACTAGTGAACAAGAAATATAAAAACGAGAAACCATTAAAATAGTAAAAATGGCTTCTCTACAATATTACTGAATTACTGAATCATAGTGCTGCGTTATTTTTATTTAATGATGCGCATCGATTGATTCTTTTTCAATTCTTTTATTTCGTTTTCAAACTGTTCTAATTTTAAATTTTGTTCTTCTATTGTTTTCAATAAAAAAAGGTAATAGCCTAAAGTGTTAACAATACTTTGACCAGCTATCTTTTCGTTATTTTTATGTTCAAAGTATAAAACACTGTCAAAGTAATCACGGACTAACTCCATTTCAAGCTGTTTTTGATCCATTATTTTTCCGCCCCCTTTTTAGGACTATACTTAAGTCGATACCTCTTATTCAATTAAAAAATGGCTCCCATCCCCCTCTTAAATCAGAGATTTTAGAAGGGAAATGTGGAGCCTTAATTCTAGTCAACTATTTAAGGAAAAGTTGAATAATTAATTTAAGCTTAATTGAGTTAAAATACTATCCAAAGTTGCACCTTTATAAGTCTTTTTAGGTTTTGGAGCATCCTTCACAGTTGCATTTGTTAATCCAAAGTTGTTAACTACATAACTCATATCTTTTGCATCAACAACTTTATCAAAGTTAAAGTCTGCATTTGGATTATTTGTTCCCCAATAAGTTTGTACATACAATGCATCTAATACGTCGATGACATTATCTTTATTCGTATCTCCAGCTGCCGCTGTATTTTGTAAGAAATTAGTGTAACTACCATACATTTCTCCACGACGATCATCTGATAATACAATTGAATCATACATTGTAAAGTAACCTGGTACATCAACTTTTAGCTCGTAAGGTTTTGGATCTGCTTTAATTCCGTTCACATCAACTAAACCAGTCTTTGCAATTGGTGCTTGAATGACAGTTTTGCCATCATAAGATGTAATTGTCACTTTTGCACCGATTGCTGACTTATCTACCGAAGAAATTGGACTTCCTTTAGCATCTAAATTACCTTCTAAATACATTTGAGTCTTTAGTTCAGATACAGTTGATTGATAAGGAATATTTTCTACATAATTATATGCATTTCTTGTAAAGACATTTGATTGATCGGTCGTTGTGATTGTTGGATTAATACCAGTTTGAAAGTTAAAGTAGCTATTAAGTACTTTTACATCAAATTTAAATAATTGTAAGTCTTCTGGTAAGCTTTGAGTTCCTGAATACGTAAACGTGATTTTATATGCAGTAGCAGTATCTCCGTTTGGAGCAGTTGTCATAGTTACTGAAGCATCACCGTACTGTTTAATTGCATCATTTAATTTCACATTATTTAATGCATATGTGTCATTACCTAATACAAACGAGAATGTTGACGTTTTTAGGTTTTTGATATTATTTGAACTAACTGCATAATTAATAGTTTCACCAGATTTAACTAATTTTTTATCAGCTTTTAAGTAATAATATGGTGTCGTATTTTTTGCAAAAGCCACATTTGTATTCGTAGTCATGTTCATTGCTGCGTCCAATCCATAAAAGCCAAACTTCATGAATGGTGTGGCATTTGTAGCCACAGTTTCTTTAAAATCACCATTACTATCTGTCGCTACTGGATTAAATGGTTGTCCATTATACATCATAACAACAGCGTTTTTCGATTGATCCACTGGTATTCCATAACTTTTTGCTTTTTCAACTTCTGGATCATTTACATTTACATTGAAATCATAAAGAAATTCGCCATTTGAATTCAATTGACTGTCACTATATTCAATAACTTTTTTATCTAACGTATCAAAGTTCGATGTCATGTTTGGTGGTGCAACATCATACACAATATCTTGTGCAGCTGAGAAAGTTTTTCCACTTTCGCTAGTTGCAATCAATCTTAATTTGTAATGACCAGGTTTAGCTTTTACAAAATGTCGGTTAATTGGATTTTTTGAGTCGCCAGTAAATGGATAGTAGATACCTCTAAATCCATATTGGATGTAATATTGTGTATTTTCGGCCATATTACTTGGATCCATCGCTCCAACTACACCTAAATCTTCACCAGTATCTGGATCTTGTAATACTACTTCCATCATGTCTTTCATATATGACTTTAAGCTAAACGTAAAATCGACGAACGGATAAATATAAGCTCCCGTCTTTGTTGAATACATTGGTTGAATAGCTTTAAATGAATCAATTCCTTCGTCAACTACACGCGTTCCAAACGGAATTTGATATGTTTCAGTCGGATTTGCAGCATTTGTAAAGACGATATAGCCTTCATACGTGCCTCTTTCAGCTGTTTTTGGAATGTTTAGACCGAAATTAACTGATTTTTGGCTAATGCCATTTAACTTAACTGAAGTAGGACCTGTTAAAGTAACATTATTTAAAGCTGCATCTTTAGAGCCTCTTCTTCCAGTTTGGAAATTTACTTTTACATCAAATGTTTTTGACTTTTCACTACGGTTTTTTAACGTGATTTTTCGGCTGTCTGAAATATCACTACCATCGAATCCAAATGAACCAAAGCTAATTCCACCTGTTAATTCTGGAAGTGTTTTTTGTTTTCCATTAATAATTGTTGGTGTTTTATCATTTACTTGTAATTCAACATTTGAGTGGATTGCTTCATACGCATCAACGCGTCCAGCTCCTACTTCAAAAACGCTATAATCTTTTGATAAAGGATCAGCTGTATTCATTAATATTGATTTAATATCAGCTGGTTGTAAATCTTTATTTGATTGAAGTAATAATGCCGATACACCAGCAACATAAGGTGTCGCCATTGAAGTACCTGATAAACGTTCGTATGCAGTTGAATAGTCTACTGGTTTTGTTCCATTAACTGTTGGATTTGTAACAAAATATGGAACTGTTGACATAACTGCTACACCAGGTGCAGTTACTTCTGGTTTGATATCATAATTTAAACGAGATGGACCTCTTGAACTAAACGTTGCTAACTCATCAGCTCCCGTTTTAACTTTCGAGAAATCACCGAATGTGAAATCAGTTTTCCCTGCTTTAAGTGCTGCTGAAATAGCTAATCCATCTTCATATGTAACAGTGAAAGATGGTACTGCATCCAGTGATATACCTAAATAAGATTGAATAACGCCTTCTGACTTATTCACGTCATTATTCGCCATGATAACGCCTACAGCGCCAGCAGCTTTTGCATTTTTGATTTTATCTGCTAACGCAACCGTACCACGTTGAATAAATGCAATTTTACCTTTTACATCTTTCCCAGTAAAATCAGTTGTTGCTGCAAGACCTACATCTACAAGTTGGAATGATTTCCCTTTTAATCCTGGAATATCGTCAGTGTAGTTTCTCTCTAATTCAACCATAGAGTAGTTAGCTCCATTATTTACACCTGAATATTTATAAAGATCAATCGCAGTAGATGATGCTCCAACAGTTAAGGCAAAAGCAGACGCACCAGGAGCACCTAATGTATACATTCCATTTCCGTCATTACCTGCTGCAACGACTGCCGTAACACCACTAAGTACAGCATTGTTTACTGCAACTGATGTCGCATAAAGTGGGTTATTAATTTTAGCACCTAATGATAAGTTAATAACATCCATACCGTCACTTACAGATTTATCTAAAGCTGCAAGAATACCAGCAGTTTGTCCAGAACCACCAGGTCCAAGCACTCGGTAAGCGTAAAGATCAGCTTCTGGAGCCGCACCTACTGTTTTAAATTCACTATTCGATACACCTCGTCCACCAATAATACCAGCAACATGTGTTCCATGTTCAGTATAATAGTCTGCTCCATCCGCTGTACCAGGTTTACCAGCTTTTATCCAATCCGCATATGTTGTTTCCATCGGATCATTATCGTTATCGACAAAATCATATCCGCCTTTATATGCACCTTTTAAATCAGGATGGTTATAATCCATACCTGTATCAAGAATTCCAATTTTAATTCCTTTACCTGTTAAGCCTTCAGCATGTAATTTATCTAATCCATCATATGGACTATAATTTGCTACGTTTGATTCATCAGCTTTTAAAGCGTTATTATCATCAGCTACAGCAGGCGGTTCAACCGTAAATGTTTCATCGCTCCAAACCGTTTTAACAGCCTTTGATTTTAATAGATTTTTAACTTGATTAGCTGGTAGACTCATTGCCACACCATTAAATGCTGTTTTATAAGAACGATGAATCTGATAATCCGCAGCTTTATTATTTTCGTCTGTTAATACTTCTGGAAGATCACCTTCAAAAGTTGCGTGATCTTGATTAACTAAATCTGTTGCTTCTGCTGCTGATAAAGTTTGCCCATCTGCATTTGCTACAATTTGTGCAACTTTTGCAGGTCTATTTGCAAACTCAACAATGACATTTGTTTTCTTTGCAGAAGTTAAATCAACATCCTGTGAAACTTGAAGCCCTGTTTGTTCAGTAGTTGAAAGTTTTGTTAGAGCCTCTTTTTGTTCTGGCGTTAAGCTAGCAAGAATATCTTCAGCTTTTGAATAGCCAGCTGCCTTTGTTACATGAGAAACATGTCCAAGTGGTGATAAAATAAAACTTGTTGAAAGAGCGAATATAGCAGTACTCTTTAAAATCTTTTGTTGCAGTTGTTTATTTCTCATTTTCTTCCCCCCATTTTCTATTTATCACAAATTCTATTAAATGAATGACATCAGTTTAAAAGTGTGTTCACCAAAAACGGTAGATCCTCTATTAATCTAAAGCTTTATTTAAAAGTAATTTGCGTGTCTTACTTATGTTTTTAATTATATGGAGAGTGAATAAGTCTGTTAATGGGGAAAATTCGTCCTCTTTTTCATGTTTATTTTACAAATCCCCCTAATAATCTGTTAATAATTACAAAAAAAACGTATGTATACAAAGAAAAATGACGTTTTTGTAAGTTGGGAAAATCATCTGAAAATTCCATTATTATTTAAGATTTTTATCGTCATAAATTAAGTAAATATTGGAATAATAATGATTTACCAACAAGTTTAAACCATATATTCCCAAATAATACAAGTATATACAATTCACATTTAGGTCTATCGAACCATTTATCTCGTTCACTTATATAATTTCTAGATTATAATTTCATTAGTTTATTCATTCCCGTTACATGTTTGAACGATTTTGAAAGAGTTGTAAAAGAGACAAAAAAATTAACGTTATAGCTAAAGATTGCTATCCTATTTTAAATAAATATTCTTTTCGATGCATTCTCTATTCATTTTATGTCTACTGCTAAACTAGCCATTTAAATAAAAAAAACAAGTCAGCTTCGTAAGAAAGCTGTCTTGTTTTTCCTCTACTATCGTTTAACTGTAACTGCCTTTGATGGAGTTGTAATTTTAAATCCATCTTGTGTTGTAACATCTGCATAAATCGTATACGTACCATCTGGTACATCCGATTCAGGTGTCCATTTCACTCTTACAGTATGTTCATTATTTATTTCCATTGATTCAACAATTTTTCCATTTGCATCTTTAACATAAATTTTTGTATTTACTCGGTTATTTGCATAAACTGTAATTTGTGCTGGCTTTGTTTCATTAACAGGTGCTGAACTTACATTAAATGTACTAAGTACCATGCCATAATTATTATAAGATTGATCTCCCCATACAGCATAGCTTTGGTTATAAGCATAATCCGTACCCATTACAACAATCCCTTTCGGTTCATTCGGTACAATTACCGAAGTTTCGCCGACTTTCGTTGTATAATACTGACCATTTACCCATACAATCGCACCTTTATATCCAGTTCCAAACGGGTTGTCAGTAGCATTAAACGATACTTCATATTTTCCATCTTTTGGTTTAACTAGGATGTTCGAAATTTTCACGTGTCCTGAATCAACCTTAATTGGCAACTTCACATATTGTGGTTTAGCATTTTTATAGTCTATGACTGTCTTAATGACATAATTATAATTTCCATCTGGTACAAGTTGTCCATTTTCATTTGTCTCATCCCAAGTATATTGAGGAATACTTGTGCGTTCTAACTTATAGCTTGTACTTCCACCTGACATAACATTTTTAACTAATCTTAAAGGTAAACCATCTTCTGATAGTTCACTTAAATCTCCTAGCCATTTAATTCTTCGACCTTTTTGATTTTCAATATATAAATCTGTTTCTTTTAAATTTCTTAATGCAGTAAATGATGGGAAAATACCTGGTACAATCGAATTTGGTGATACAGCCATATGGTCTACTTCAAACTTACCGTTTGAAGTATTATATCCTACAGGAGTGTCCGTTAAATCATCCCAAAGTGCAGTATAAGCTAAGAATGAATCTTTACTCCATGGTGCAGGGTCAATATTGTTTGGTTCATCCCAATCACCATTATAGCCCATGTAAGGAACAGTTAATGGCACTGCTGAATCACTATTTACTCCAGTTGGCACAAGACGTACGAACCCTTCTATAAATGCACCTTTCTGTAAGCTATGAGGAAGGCGTATTTCTACGTTAAGATTTTTTTCTTGGCCGGATTTAATTTTTAATGCCGTTCCTTCTGTATCTGTCACTTTTTCTCCGTTCACATAAACAGAAGCTCCTTCTACACGTTTACTTGTTAATGTTAAATAGTCTTTAGAATCTAAGTTTCCATCAAAATCTAAATCAATTTGTTTCGTTTCCGTTCCGTCTGTTAACAAGTCAACATACACAGAATATTCTAGTTCTTGTTTTGGTTTTGCATTTTGAAGTGATTCCACATTCAAATTAAAGATTGCTCTGTCATTTTTAATCTCTTTTAATGCAACTGCTCCTGCTTGTTCTAAAGGAGTATCTTTCCTAGTAACAAGGACAGGTGTATTAATTGCGTTTTGAATTTGCATTAAGCCAGATCCTTGTATACGTGGAGAGTAAGGAATTGTATTGTTTGTTTTAGGATCCATTACAACTTTTGATGTATTCATTAAAGCAATTTTAGCTTTTAAAGCTGCATCTTCTGAATGTGTAAGTCCTTTATTGTATAGAGATTGTAATACAAGAGCAGATCCTGCTGCTACATGTGGTGTTGCCATAGACGTTCCACTGTAAACATCATATTTGTTTCCTGGTAAAGTAGAATAAATCATTCCACCTGGAGCAGAAATCTCTGGTTTGAAATCTAATGTGTACGGAGCACCGTATGATGTGAATGATGACATTTTATCTTTGTTTGGGTTATCTACATATGTACCGACACTTCCCAATTGCATACTAACTGATTGTCCGCTTTTTAATTTAGAAATTAAAGCATCTCCTTCAGCTTTTCCTGTTGTAGCAGCAATCAGTAAATTTGGTGAGAAATCTAATGCTGGATAGTCATTAACTCCCGAAGCTGGTACTTCAATAATCGCTACAGCACCTCTTCTCTTCGCTTCAGTTTGGAATGAACTATTACCAGAATAACCTGTTGCCGGGATTGGCTTTGTTACGACAATTTTACCCGTTACATCTTTTCCAGTATATTCAGTTGATCTACCTTCACCTATATAAACTAAATCATAATTTTTCCCAGGAGTTAAAACATCTGCTAAATATTTACCTGCTTGATTTTTATATGGTAAGGATTCTCCAGTAGTAGATGTTAATGTATTCATATGTATTTTTGTATTTTCATATGAAGCTACCGATAAAGCAAATGGACTTACCCCTGGTGAACCAACTGTTGAAAGATCTGGATTAGACGCATAAGGTTGTTTTGCTCTTGCCATAATTGCTGTCTTTGTACTATAGGCAGCATTACCACCAGCAACTACAACTAAAGTTCCTTCTTCAGTTGCTTGTCGAATTGCTTTTTGAACAGGATCGTTTTCTTCACCTTCCCAGCCTGAATCGCTTCCTAAACTCATATTAATAACATCTGCACCCATCGTTACAGCATGTTGAATTCCTGCTATAATGTCGTCCTCATACGCTCCGCCACCATTATCGGAAAATACTTTCTCTGCTAACAGCTGCACACCAGGTGTGATGCCTAATACACCATCATGCGCTTCATCACCATTTGCACCAATTGTTCCGGATACGTGTGTACCATGAGGATTTCCTGTCGTACCACGAGGAACAACATCAGTGTCATTATCTGCCCAGTCATATCCAGTTGGAACTTTATCGCTATACCATATGTCGTTCACATCTGTCTCTTCAAACTTCCCTTTAATATTTTCATTTGTCCATTTTTCTTGTTGTTTACCTTTATCAGTGATCGTCATATCTTTATGTGTCCAGTCGATACCTGAATCGACTACACCTACAACTAACCCTTCACCTTTGTAACCATATTGCTCCCATACTTTTTGAGCTTGTACTAATTCTTTACTTGCTGCCATCGATGGTTGGAAAACTCTTGCAATATGTACATTCTTCACACCTTGTTCATTTTGAATATCTTTTACATTTTTGTATTCTGTTTCCATACTGAAACCGTTTAAACCTTTAAAGAATCTATGTTTAACATGGGGCTTATCTTTCGTTTTATTCAGTTTATTAATGACTTGATCTTGTTTTTCTTTAAATTTTTTCTCTTTGGTTTCTTCCGAAGCTGTTGTTGATACATCAGGACTTTCAACCTCGACGATAATTCGTACTTTTTCATTTGGTTGAAACTGATTTGTTAATTGATTTTCTTTAGAATATACATTTGAATAGTCACCTGTATCTTGATTTTGTTCATCTGCAAAACCTTTTTTAAGTATATCTGCTATATTCGGTTGCGAAACATCACTTGTAGAATCTGTTCCATTGTCGTAACTTTCAGCAAAGACAGTAGTTGATAATAACATAGCTGATAAAAACACGGTTGAAATTACTTTGTACGGAAATACTTTTCTTTTTCTCAAATTCTTCCACACTCCCAATCTAGTAATTTGAAGAGAGTAGTCTTGACTTGAAATCATTTTAGAGTGATTAGTAGATATGAACTGCAAGATAACTTGAGTTTCTGTATGTTATAAGACCTAACCCTTTTTGGAAAATGGGTTATTTTCTCTTCATAAGCCCCCACGATTCATTACAATAATGTAATTCAATTTGATGAAAGACTTACTTGTAAACCTTATTATATTGAGAGATAAAAAGTCTGTTAATGGGGAAAAAATTCATAAATCTGAATATACTATATTATTTTTCTGAAATATCAGAAATAAAATTTCTAGTAATACATTATCAAATTCAATGGTAGCGTGCACTTTACTAGGTTGGGAAAATATACCTTAAATTCGATTCTTTTCATTTTTTACCCCACAGGGTATTAAGTACTGATTATCATTAGATACAAAGAGAATCAATCATCCTTTTTTAGATTGATAGATAAGTAATAAGACCCATTTTTTTACTACCAATGCAAAAAAATCCACTTAACGAATGAGTTAAGTGGATCAAATGAATAATTATTTAATGCCTAGTGATGTTTTAATATCTTGAAGTGTATAACCTTTATACTTTTTAACTGGAACTGGTGCATTTGTTACAGATGGGTTTTGCATTAGATAGTATTATATAATCCAGAAAGTAAACGTGACTTTTTTATTTAACGTAATTTATTTATTGCCTATAATATAGATTTACTAAACTCTACTTTTAATTTTGTCGGGTTGCTTCTTTAGTCCTTCCCTTTTTTACCTTTACCTTTATTCTTGCCTTTATGTTTACCTTTATTTTTATGCTCCTTCTTTTCATGCTTGTTTTCTTTCCAATTATCATCTTGCACTTTCTCTTCTTCTCTGTACTTTTCCTCTTGTTTCTTTTTCTTTTCTAATTGTTTTTTATAATTCTTTACAAGCAGTGATAGATCGAACTTATTGGGCGGAATTTCTTTTCCAGATTTCAATATAATTTCTTTAAATATTACTGTCGCGGTTTGACTACTTGATGATGTCAAATAATGATTTTTATCTGTTTTATCATAGCCTAACCAAACAGCCCCAACGATGTTTGGAGTATACCCTACAAACCAATGGTCTTTTGCCCCGTTCTCAGTGGAAAAAGGCAGCTGAGTAGTTCCTGTTTTACCTGCAATATCTCTGCCTGCTATTTGTGCTTTAACTCCTGTTCCCTCTTTGACAACACCCTTGAGCATAAATGTAATTTTTTGAGCGATGGATGCCTCGGTTACCCGAGTTTGTTTTTTATCCCATTTCCCAATCGTCTCACCATCTGCATTCTCAATTTTTTGAATCGCGTGTGCTTCTACCATAATTCCGTTATTTGGAAAGGTGGAAAATGCTTGAGCCATTTTTAAAGGCGATGTTCCTTCATTCATACCTCCAAGAGCTAGACCAAGAGTCTGATCTTTTTTATCTAATGGAATCCCAAAACGCTTTACTGCATTCACCCCATTTTCTAATCCTATTTTTTGCAATAACCAAACAGCAGGTACATTATAAGAATGGATAAGTGCGTCATACATCGTAACTTCTCCATGAAATTGATTGTCAGAGTTTTGAGGTTGATAGCCATTAATATTAATAGGGTGATCTTCTAAGGTATCAAAAATATCATATCCTTGTTCCAACGCTGGAGTATAAGTTGCCAATGGTTTCATTGTGGACCCAGGCTGACGTTTTAATTGAGTGGCACGGTTAAATTGCCTGAAAGTATGGTCACCGCGTCCGCCAACAAGAGCAGTAATACCTCCTGTTGAAGGGTTAATTAGAATGGCTCCGCTTTGAATGGTTTGATCAGACTGACTTTTAGGAAACAAATTGTTATTTTTATACACATCTTCAACAGCTCTTTGAATGGTAGGATTCAATTCCGTATAAATATGGAGTCCTCCTGAAAGTACCTCGTTTGGTGTCAGATGATATTTATTAATCGCCTCATCAATAATAGCATCTACATAATACGGATATTTCCCTTGGTAATCTTTGCTTTTCTTATCTGCTAATACAATTGTTTGTGCCTTAGCCTTCTCTGCTTCACTTTGACTAATATAGCCTTCATTTTCCATTAATGCCAACACAGTATTTCTACGATTAATTGCTTTATCGAAATTTTTAAATGGCGACAGGTTAGAAGGAGCCTTAATGATCCCCGCTAACATCGCTGACTCGCTTATTGTTAACTGATTCGCATCTTTTCCAAAATACACTTGGGCTGCACGCTGAATTCCCCAAGCCCCTTCTCCGAAATAGATCTGATCCAAATAACGCTCTAAAATTTCATCTTTTGAGTATACTCGTTCAATCTTTTTAGTCAGAATCAGTTCTTTTAGCTTTCTTGTATAGGTACGCTCTTGTGTTAAAAAAGCATTTTTGGCTAACTGTTGCGTGATTGTACTTCCTCCTGCTACAACCTTTCCGCTTATTAAGTTTTTAAGTAGCGCCTTTGCAATCCCGAAATAGTTAATACCATTATGCTTGTAAAAGCGTTGATCTTCAGTTGCAATAACGGCATGTATCATACTTTTAGGAATTTGCTTTATGCTGACTCCCTCGATGTTCGATACTGAAATCTTGCTCGCGGCTTTTCCTTTTTGATCATAAATGATTGTTGGCTGTGGCGCAGGTTCTTCCAATTTACTTACATCACTTGTCCAAATCAAGATATTCAGAATGAAAAAACAGCATACAGCTAATGCTGCAGCTGTCGATAATATTTTGAAAAGGAAGCCTTTGGAAGATAAACGGGTCCATAGTTTCTTTGATAATTTTCTTTGCTGTCTTCTCTCTATTCTCCCCATACTGTTTTCCCCTTTAAATTAATGTAGCTGTTTCTCATTTATCTGTAAAAAATGCTTATCATTTGCTAAATGGTACATCCAATAATCTTCTTTATCCTATCCATCTCTTTGCTTTGTTAATTCATAGAGTGATAACATAAACAAAGAAGAGCTATCAACAACATTTACCCTTTACTGAATAAAAGCTTGTATTAAATATGATTTACTTTCTTTGATTCCTTCTTCTCATCAACAATATGTACATACCTTACTAAAGAGGAATCGATCAAACTATACCCTTTATCATTTTTCAGAATAAATTAATCATACTTCAACAATATACTAATCACTTCAATCCGAATCTCTTCAATGGTAACTTCTAATCCTTTAGTTACATTTTCCCATTTTATATAGGATTCACAAGTGTAACAAACATAAAGTGTTTTCAAGTATATATTCCTTTCTTTCGCTCCAGTCTTCACAAAAAAAAATACCCTCCTTCATCGGGGTATTTCACAGTATACTGCTATCTTCGTTTACATAACTTTTATTTAACTTCACTCACTAGCTATGTTTTTATTGTCTGATTTATGACAATTATACAAGGTGTTGTTAGATATTTCACTAACTAATAAATGGAAAAAACTAGAAACTACACATATCGTATTTCTTCTCAATTTGATGAAATGATGGAATTTCAAGATTAAATTACAGATAAAGGTGGTTTTAAGAGATGTGCTCGTGAAGTTATGTACAGTCTTTGTGCAATGAATAATATTCATACAAAGAATAATAGAAAACAAAGAAAAAGCCCAAACCCTTGATACACTTAGGTTTGAGCCTTCTCATTCGTATGATCCCAACTGGACTTGAACCAGCGACCCCTACCCTGTCAAGGTAGTGCTCTCCCAGCTGAGCTATGGAATCGTAATATATGTGGAGAAATCATTCTCTCTAATTAAGTCTATTATACTGTTTTGTCTAAAACTCTTCAACCTATATTTAACAAAAAATTTCGAATATAAGTCCACTAGTTTGTAATGTTCAATCTTAAAAAAAGCTCATCTATTCGATTTTGCTTCTATTTCGCTTATTGTATGCATTAAATCTTTCCATCTCATATCTTTGTCTCTTGGTATATTGCTTAATAGAATACTACCAAACACAATTGTTAAGAACAATAATAAAACACCCACACCAAATACAAACGTCTGAACTTTATAGTTTTTAACGATTTTAATCATTCTACTTTTCATAGGCGATCTCTCCAATAGTTAAATATTAATATCCAATATTCCTTAACCAAACGTGGTGAAGGTATACTCTCTTTATTATTAATATTTTCCTGTTTGCCTATTATGTAATCAAAAATTTTTAAATCGTTTACTATTGAGTATTTTGTTTCCTCTGTAAATGTGCAGCCACTGCTAATTTATACCTTAAATTCTTACTATTTCTACAAGATTATTTTAAACAAATTTACGGAATGGCTTTATTCTATGATCTATGTATCTAGAACTAACATCCACACTATAGCATATTTTTGTTAGCTCTTTTTCTTTACCTCTGTATATTCCGAGGTCATGCTTTTCTTCTGATTTTGTTCTATATTATTCTCCGCTGATTTTTTCTGTCTTTTTTTTCTTTTAGAATTTTTCTTCTTTTCTAATGTCTTCTCCTCTTTGTCATCTTGATCATCTTGTTCAGAATTCTTTTTAAATAACTCTTTTTGTTCAGCAAATACAGATACGATTGAACCACCAGCTTGAATCCAACTTCCACTATATTTTAATAGTAATGCTAATTCTTCGTATTCTTTCACTAATGGGTTTGTTTCAGTTTCTGAATCATATTGTTGGAGCACATCAAAAATGACCCCATCAGACAGATCACTAGGCTCGCCTTGTTGGCTAGAAATTGATTCATCCTGTAATTCAATTGGTTCGTAATCTGGTAATCTACCAAAAAGATATTCAATTTCATTCAATTTTTCTTCATTAGAAGATTCACTTACAAGTTCTGATATTTTTTCATTATGATTTTCAGGCAATCTTCCAGTATATTCCTGTACCTCATCAAAAATAATTCCATCAGATAGTTCACTAGCTTCAGACACTGGCGCACTGCCATGATATTCTTGAAGTACGTCAAATATGACTCCATCTGATAAATCGCTAGGTTGTTCTACTTGCCCGGTTTCTTCTAAATAGTCTTTTAAATCTTCTATTTCTAGCTCTACCACACCAGCTAATACTTGTAATGTATTTCCGATTGCCTGTAAAAAGTTCCCCATAAAACCTGTTACATCAAATTCATCATCACTAAATTCCTCTAAAGCTGCTAGTAATCCTCCAAAAGCTTGTTGGGCATTCCCAGTCATATTTAATTTTATTGCTCGATCTGCATCTTTTTCTCCTTCTTCTTTTTCTTCCTCTGCTTCTGCAGCTAATAAACTAAATAATACAGTGACATTACCTGAAGCTTGGATAATTTCACCTGCATCTTCAATTACACTAGGTTCTCCTAAAAAAGCTTCTATTATATTTCCGATCGCTTGAAAGGCATTTCCGCCAAAATCTAGATGAAAACTTAGTTCTTCCCACCCTTTTCGGTCTTCTCCTTTTAATCCTCTCATGGGTGTACTACTAATTGCTGAACTGATTGTTCCAATCGCATTCACCCATGACCCAATAACCTCCATAAGTTGGCTCATTATAAAACACCAATCCTTGATTAGTCATTTAGGATTAGTATATTCAACTATAACGTTTAAACGTTCCAAATAGGTAAATATAATTAAGCCCTAATTGATTTATCCAACTTTCTTCTTAAACAATTCAATTTTTGATTTTTCTCCTACAATAAAAATTAAATCTCCACTTTGAAAAACAACGTCTCCAATTTGCGATACCATTGGCTCACCGTCGCGGATGATTAGGACAACTGTAATGCCATATTTCATTGAAAAACTCATTTCTCTTAATGTTTTACCAACCAATTTTTCAGGAATGACCGTCTCAACTCCTGCAACATTCTTTGTAATTTCGATGTATTCAATTATTCCACTCATCGCTTCCATACGTGCCGCTTTATGCCCAGCTTCCTCTTCAGGGTAAATAACTAAATCCGCTCCAATACTTTCTAAAATCCCACCAACTTCACGGTTATTTGCTTTACAAATAATTCTTTTTACTTTTCTCTCTTTCAATCTTCTCGTAATTAAGATAGAAGCTAAAGAATCCGTTCCAATTGCTACAAATACTGCATCAAATTGACTTACATTTAAATCCTCTAGAATAGACTCTTCACGCAAATCGCCAATTACTGCATATTCTGTGTACTCTTCTAATTGATCTAATGTCTTTTTATCTTTATCACAAACAACAACTTCGTGACCTAATCGATCAAATTCTTTTACAATTCCTCGCCCAAAACGTCCAGCACCTATTACCAAATATTGCTTTGGCATAAAATCTCCTCCTTACCCAACTGCTAAGTCTTTTTCCACATATTTTAATTTTTGATTATTTACTCGAAGTACGAAATAAATTAGCGTGAAGATCCCAATTCTTCCGATAAACATTAATAAAATTAAGACTATTTTTGACACGCTATGAATATTTGTTGTAATTCCTAATGATAATCCGGTATTTGTAATGGCCGAAATGACTTCTAGTAAAATTAAATCTAACTGAAACGGTTCAAAAATCGAAATAAAAATTGTTGCGGATGTGATTAATATGATAAAGCTCATCGCAATAACAAATGCACGGTCAACTACTTCTTTCTTTACGCTTGTTCTAAAAATAATTGTATCTTCCTGTGACTTAATAACGGAAAACATCTTTGCAGCTAATACCGAAACGGTTGTTAAACGAATCCCACCTGCTGCACTCGATGAAGCTCCACCTATATACATCAACACTAAAAGTATTAAGATCGCGGGCAATGTTAGTTCTGCAATATCAAGCGGTGCATATCCACCATTTCGACTTGTGACCGATAAAAAAAATGAGTTTGTTAATTGATCCAAAAAATTTAAATGTTTAAACGCATGGCCACTTTCTAAAAGCCAAAAAACAATTGTTCCAAGAATCATAAACGAAAAATGTAGACGCATATTAATCCTTGTAAATAAGGATTTCTTCTTGTTGTATTTATAGATGTACTCCATAATAGTCGGATATCCTAATCCACCTATAAAAATTAACGCTGCTGTTACAATTAGAACTAAATTATTTTTTTGAAACGAAATTAGACTATTTCCAAATAAATCAAAGCCTGTATTTGTGAAGCTTGCAATAGAATGGAATGCAGTAACTAGTAAAGTTTCTTTTACTGAGTTATATTTCTCCCTAAATTGACTGTAAAAAAATAACCCACCTATAAATTGAAAAAATAATGAGGTGTATAAAACTGACAAACTTAATCTTCTAATTGACTTAATACTACTTTGATTTTGGTCCTTAGAAACCACTAGTAAATTTGAAATCGTCATCCGTATACCGAGCATCATAAAACCGTAACTAATAAAAACAACAATTCCAATTGCACCAATTTCCATTTGAATCATTAATAATATTTTTCCCCACACATTAAATGTCTCAACTAAGTTTACTGTTGTTAGCCCAGTCACACTAATGGCACTAGTTGAAACAAATAAACTGTCTATATAACTTATATTCGAAATTCGCGTAAATGGGAGATAGTATAAGAAAGAAAATAAAAATGTAATGATTATATAAGAAAAAAATATGTAATGGAGAGGATTTTTGGCTTTTTTCTTCTTTTTTTTCATAAGTAGCTCTTTTCTCCTTTTATTTGCTGGATAAAAGTTTATGGAATATTTTTCTAATCGCTATTATCTATTCTACCTATTTTTAGTTAAAAAACAAAAAAACTTTCAAACCATATGAAAGATTTGAAAGCCTTATGAAATAATTTTTAATTTAATTGGTAGATCTAAGCTGATGAAGAATTATCTGTTTTGACTTGTATTGATGAAACTTCTTTTTGCTGTTGATATAGGTACAAGAATACACTCACAATGACGATCGTACCGCCGATTAACTGAAATGATGATAACATTTCGTGAAGAAGGAAAACCGCTAAAATAGATGCACCAACTGGTTCCCCGAGTATACTCATTGAGATTGTCGTAGCATTTACGTAATTTAATAAATAGTTATTTATAATATGTGCTAATGAAGGAATAATGGCAGATGCAATAAATATGGTCCAATCTTTTGATTGGTAATCAAAGAAATTATCCATCGTTACGATATTATAGATTGTTAAAAATGCAGCTGAAAATGCGAATACCCAAAAACTATACACCCAATGAGATGTATTTTTTACAGTTGTTTGTCCAACCATTAAATAGAGTACTGCAGCAATTACACTTAGAAATGAAAGAATATCACCTTTAAATGCTGACATACTTAAGCCGATATCACCGAATCCTATTAGACATACACCAATAATCGCGATCATCATACATATTTTAGATTGCATAGACGTGCGCTCTTTAAATACAAAGAATCCAAGAATCATTGCAACTAATGGCTGAAGAGCTAATATGATCGTTGAGCTCGCCACTGAAGTGAAAACTAATGAACCATACCATAAAATAAAATGGACAGCTAACATTAATCCACCTAAAGCGAATGATTTATAATGTGATTTTTTTAAAGCTTTTAATTCATTTTTTCGCTTCAATACAAATGGTAGCATCCATATACATGTAAACCAGAGGCGATACATGCTTAAAACAGATGGAGAAGCATTTGTCCATTTAGCTAATATAGCTGAAGTTGAAATCGCAACAATGGACAAAATTAATAATGACATCATTGCATTAGGTTGTTTTTTACTCATGTTTCACCTCTTTTAGACTTATTTTGTAAGCGTTTAATACGTTTTACTTTTCTAAATTTTTCGTATGAAGTAACATCTAATTATATCATCCTAGGGAAAAGAAGAGGAGACATTTTATGATTCAAACAAATGGTACTAGAGAAGAACATACATTATATAGTGAGCACATCAAAAAAGAAATTACATTTACAATATACTATTCAAGCATGTACACTCCGTTAATAAAACATCACTTATTAATTGCCCAAGATGGACAAGATTATTTTAATTTAGGAAAAGTTCATCGAGTAATTGAAAAATTAACAAAAGAAGGTTCAATTCAACCTACAATCATTGTAGGAATACCATATTCTTCACCAGATGAGCGCTTTAAACTATACCACCCTTCTCAGCCTGGTCAAAAAAACTATATTCGTTTTTTAGCTGAAGAATTACTTCCATATTTAGATGATCATTTACCTTTACTTGGATTAGCCCATAGCAGAACACTAATCGGCGATTCATTAGGTGGTACTGTTTCATTACAAGCTGCATTTACATACCCTAATACATTTGGACAAGTCATTATGCAATCACCATTTGTGAACGATGATGTAATAGCATTTTTAAAAAATACAAAATTAAATTCAATTCTTTCTATTGTTCAAACTGTTGGGAAACAAGAAGATAATGTTTTCACACCAAGTAAGCAATGGGTTAATTTTGTCAAAGGTGGTTTACAGTTAAAAGAATATTTAGCAAACTTCCCTGTAGAATTACATTATGCAGAATACGAAGGGGACCATACTTGGACAAACTGGGAAAAGCAACTTGACGATGTATTAAAAATTAGTTTAGCAAAATAATTCGTGAAACTTAGCGATTTTCAAAAAATTTGGTATAATTAAAATTAGTTATTTTTCTTTCGTTAATTTTTTCAAATTAAAATATAAAGTATCGCAAACAGGAGGTAATTTTTATGAAATGTGGCGTTGTTTTTTTTCCATCTAATTTCGTTCAAGAAAAGGCTAATGAGTATAGAAAACGTTTTGATCCAGCCTATACGTTAATCTCTCCTCATGTTACATTAAGAAGTGGATTCGAATTAAGTGAAGATCAACTTCCAAATATTATTTCACAATTAAATGAAATTGCGAGTCAAATTGAACCATTTGAATTGGAAATTAATAAAGTAAGTTCTTTTGCACCAGTTAATAATGTCATCTATTTAAAAGTTACACCTGTTGAAGCATTAAAAGAGCTTCATGAAAAAATGCACACTGGCGCTTTCCCAGAAATTAAAGATTATGCATTCGTACCGCATATTACAATCGGTCAGCAATTACAAGATGCTGAATTTGCTGATATTCTAGGCCAGTTACGTATGATTCAATTTAGTTACAATGAAGTAGTAGATAACTTTAAATTAGTTTACCAATTAGAAAACGGTGCTTGGGAAGTGTATGAAACATTTAAATTAGGAGCAAAAAAATGAGCATTCGCACAATAGTCGCAGCAACAGACGCAAGTATACAAGACGCTCTTAAAGTACGAGTAGAAGTTTTTGTAGAGGAACAGCAAATTTCAAGAGAATTAGAGTTTGATGGCCTTGACAAAGAATGTATACATTTTGTTTCATACGATGGAGAACAACCGATTGCTGCAGGTCGACTTAGATTAATCGAATCGACTGGAAAAGTTCAGCGAATTTGCGTTTTAAGTAACTATCGAGGTAAAAAAATTGGGAATGAAATTATGTACTTAATTCATAAAACTGCAAAGGAAAAAGGCTTAAATCAATTAGTCCTACACGCACAAGAATCTGCCATTCCTTTTTATGAAAAATTAGGATATGAAATCTCTTCCGAAATATTTTTTGAAGCTGGAATTCCACATGCCGAAATGAAACTAAAATTAAATTAAACATACTTAGAACTATGATTCAATTGAATCATAGTTTTTTTATGGGAATTTACAAAACTATACTCTAGGCTATATGTCAAACAACGGTCTTACTAATGTATTTAGTACTATACAGATGAAAAGATACTTTTTTCCCATTAAAATTCACTTTTCGTACACAAATCTTTTTGGTAACATAGATGAGTCTGCTTTAATTTTAAGGGGGAAAATAATGAAAATTGCAAACTATCAAAATCAATCAATCTATTTACCAGAATTCCCTCGATCAAGATATGAGGAAATATATCAAGCCAGTATTCGTGGGGAAGTTAAATGTGTTAATTGTCATCAAACATTAAGTTTCACTTTAACTATTTATGATATTCCTCATTTTTATCATATGAACAAAGAGCAAAATCTACCATGTATAAATCATACCGTGGAGTTGGAGCAAGAAATTATTGCTAGATTTGAAAATAATAATTCTACTACCGAAAATACTAACGAGCGTATTATTAAACTACCTACTAAGCGTTCAATCTCAAATACAGCTACAATCGAAAAAATAGATGAAAATCAATTTATTAATAGACTACCTTTTTACAATATTTCACCATATAAAAAAATTGAACAAAAAACGGATGAATTTGTGATCAATCAAATTTCATTAGATTCACAACAATGGAATGCTGTTACTCATATCGGTTCACCATTACTTGTACTTGCTGGAGCCGGAAGTGGTAAAACACGAGTTATTACAACACGAGCAATGCACTTAATGAATAGTGGTATACTCCCGCATGAAATGATGCTCGTAACATTCACCTCAAAAGCATCTGCAGAAATGAAAGAACGAATGAAAGGTCTAGGTTACCCTATTCAACAGATGGAAATTGGTACCTTTCATAGTATTTTCTATAAAATGCTTTTACGTTTTGATCGTGCTAAATGGGATTCAAGTCGATTAATTAAATCAGATTTTCAAAAGGAGATCATGTTAAAGCAAATTGGTCGACGACTTGAAATTGATGAAAAGTCATTTGCATACGATCAAGCGATTCAACAAATCGGCTTATGGAAGAACTCTTGTGTTTATCCACATGAGATTAGATCAAAGGATGCTTGGGAAGAACAGGTCGCTTCACTTTATGAAGGCTATGAATCATTAAAAAAGCAAAACGGGCAATTTGATTTTGACGATATGTTACTCGGTTGCTTTGAAATGTTAAATGAAAATAATGAATTACTTTTACATTATCAAAATCGATTTAAATGTTTATTAGTGGATGAGTTTCAAGATATTAATAAAATCCAATTCAATATTCTAAAAATCCTTTTTCAACATACAGAAAATATTACAGCTGTTGGTGATGATGACCAGTCAATTTATGCGTTTAGAGGAAGTGATCCAAAGTTTATCTTAGACTTTAAAGAGCATTTCCAAGGATCTAAAATTTATCATTTAAGTGAAAATTATCGTTCCACCCACGGGATTGTATCATTGGCAAACGAAGTCATTAAACCTAATAAAAACCGTTTTGTCAAATCAATGCATGCTCAATATGACTACGATCAAGTACCTTCTTTCTTCTTTCCATACGATGAAGAAGAAGAAGCAACGATGATTATTAATGATATGAAAGAAAAAATTAATAACGGTGCAAATCCAGGACAATTTGCAATTTTGTATCGCACTAATACTGCATCTAGGGCTGTTTTTGAGCGATTAATTGGAACAAGCTTACCATTTACTATCGATCAAGATGGTGACTCATTTTATGATCGACCGATTATTCGAAAAATGATCTCTTTCCTACTATTAATAGGAGATGAGGACCACCAAGCAGCATTGAAAGAAATATTACCTGTCTTTTTCCTAAAACAACAAGCATTTCAAGATGCAAAAATGAATAGTGTTATGCAAAATCTATCTTTCTTAGAAGCATTCACCACTATTAAAAGTGCAGCACCATTTCAAATTAAAAAAATTGAGAACCTGATAAAGATTTTACGTTATTTAAAAATCGCATCTCCACTAGAAGCAATTGAGCGAATTGAAGAAAGTCCAGCATTTATGGACTATATTAAAAAACGTGGAAATGAGTCTAATAAAATCGAAAGACCTTCTGATGATTTAAGAGATTTAAAGGTTGTAAGCAAAAATTTCAAATCAATTAGAGAGTTTGTTGAACACGCATTTCATATCTCAGCTAAATTTAAAGAATATAAGCAGAAAAAAAATCAGTCATCACAAGGTAATATTTCGCTTTTAACAGCTCATCGTTCAAAGGGATTAGAGTATGATTATGTCTATATTCTAGGTGTTGTAGACGGAGGATTCCCTCATGATTATGCTTTAGAATCTTTAAAAAATGGTAACTTAGATCAACTAGAAGAAGAACGTCGCCTTCTATATGTGGCATGTACAAGAGCTAGAAAGCTATTATACTTATCGATTCTTCAAAAAAGAAGAGGGAAAAAAGCTAATTCATCAAGATTAATTCGACGTTTTATTAATAAGAAATGAGATTGGCCAACGAACTTAAATAAGTACAAAAAATTAAGGTGAGCAAAAGTATGCTCACCTTTTTTTATGGATTATCGTCTAGTTGTTCTTCCGCTACAGCCACAACCTGATTTTTTCTCATAGCCGGCCGGAGCACCTTGGTAATATGGGTTATAGTTCGCTTGATTCATTTGTTGCTGCATTTGTTGTTGTTGCATTTGGTACTGCTGTTGTTGCTGGAGTTGTTGCCATTGAAAAGGAGTCATTTGACCTTGACCTTGATTATACATATCTTCCCTCCTATATAAGTCTATTCATAATAGTATATGAAAGGAATTTTCAATCGTTCTACATAAAATTACGAATTCAGTCTATTAACAATCGTTTCTATTACGCCTGCTGCTCCTGCAATTGCTAATAAAATGATGATGAATTCTCCCACATGTGGGAAGAACACATTTATTAATAGTAAAAACGCTGTACACCAAATTCCACTACACCAAGTACAACTTAATAACTCACCAAAAAAGTATTGGATTCCACTTCCTTTAATCTTTGTATAAGTAACTGGCATCCCATTTTCTTCAAGAGTTATTTCATCAATAAAAGGCCTTCTTAGAAAAGCTGTTATTTTATCGTGGACAACTAAACGAGTCAATCGAAAGCTTGCCAAAATTAAGATGAATAGCAACAACCAACTTATATCCATGTTTAGTACGGGGACAAGGGATATGGATGCAAGGGGTAAATAATCTCACTTCCTTACCCTACATTTATGCTCCTCTAATCCCTTCCAACCCTTCTCCTCCCCTTTTCTTTTTTACTCTCCCTATTCCCCTTTTACAGATTTAAGCTCTTCTTTGTCCTTCTAGCTTTAACTGTACTACTTTGCTCCTAAGCCCATTTATCTAAAAAAGCAAAAATCTTCAGTAACCGTTTTTCGCCTGCTTAATATCATAGTAATGTAATATCCATCTAAAGTGATAAGGAGTGAAAATAATGAGTTGCAAAGACAACCACGACAAAAAAAGAAACCATTGTGTATGTGACGTTGTAAAATTCATAAATGATCTACAAGATTGCGCAACACACACTTGCCCAACAGGTTGTGACGTTCCATTCTTAGGTGCTAACCCTAATGTACCACTTGCAAATACTCGCCCTTTCCTATTGTATTTAGCAAACGGTGAATTATTTAGAGTACCAGCATTTAATAATAATATGATGGCAGTTATGGCTCAACAAGCTAATAATCAAAATCAAGACGGCAACCAAAACAAAAACGCTCAAGTCAACAATTGCCAAGATACAGTTGTTTTCCGTGTTGAAAGTGTAGACGATGATTGCTGTGCAGTATTAAGAGCATTGGTTCCAGTTAATCAAAACCAACAAGGCGGCGGAAACAAAAACAACCAAAATACTTTCTGCGAATTAGTAGAAGCTGAAATGTTTGTAGCATCAAACACTTGTGTAACTGTTGACTTAGATTGCTTCTGTGCAATCCAATGCTTACGTGACGTACACGTTTCAAATCTGTAAGTTTAATGTAAACTAAAAAACTATGGGTGGTAGATCATGTATCTACCACCTTTTTAACGTCTTAAATACCTACCATTTGTATACTTACAATACTTTGAATATCTAATTCTATATCATTTATTTTTGAAGAAACCTTAATTGATACCTTTCCTTCGTTGTAAGCCATAATATAGCCAATATATAAATCTTTATCTGTTCGAATTCGGCACTCAACCTTTGGAATATAATGAGGCTTATTTATCATAAATAAAACCTTTTCTTCATTCGTCATAGCTTTAAATGGTTTTTTCATCCAAGTATTATCTGCTTCGACTTGTTCTTCTTGTTCTTCTTGTTCTTCTTGTTCTTCTTGTTGCTCTTCTTGTTCATCTAAATTCACAACATCTTCTAATTCCTCTAGTTCTTCTGAATCTTCTAGTTCTTCTACTTCTACGTATTTAGAAGCTACATATTCTTTATCCTTTTGTTTTTGATCCTGATTATTTACTTTGACCACATAAGAGTGTTGTACGTTCAACTTGGCTTCTTGAAAATCCGGCTGCGCAATATATAATAATGGCTTTACACCTTCTTTAGACTCTTTTCTTGCCATTGTTGTTCCTCCCTCGTAAGTGTGCTCTCATAAATTATATGAACGGACAATATTTATCATGTTACTTTTTTCTCAAACAAGTAACCTACAAATTTGATCGAAATAATAAATATTTGCCTATCAACACTTGACTAATTTTATACATATTCGTATAAATTGGACAAATATCCTAGTACAAACGATTGACAGGGCACATATAAATACATTGTAACCGCACAGAAAAAACAAGGAGCGATGAAAAAGTGAATAAAGAGTTATTCTCAGTATTCGTAGGTAAAGGAGTTAGAATTGGTCGAGGAGGTCATGAATCTAAAGAAGGTTTATTACTTGGTGCATATGGAACACATATTGCTCTTTTTACAGAGGCTGATGGTGTAATTTACTTCCCTTATACTCATATTAAAAGCGTAACTTCATTTGCAAAAGGTAGATTATCTTATGATGAAATGTTCAATACGATTGAATTATTACCAAACGAGAGTTTTGTAGACTTATTAAATTCTCAAGTTAGACAATGGGTAAAAATTAATCGCGGTGGCCACGACAAAGTTGAAGGCATTCTTCTAGATGCAAACCATGATTATGTAGAAATTTCTTTTAACGATGAACTAGTGTATATTGCTACTTATCATGTAAAAAGTGTAAGTTTTGGAGAAAAATTTGAAGTTTACGAAAGAAGTAATACGACAAGCCAAACATTAAGAAGAAGAAAATAATGTTTAGAAAGGTCGTTTTATGAAATAAAACGACCCTTTTTTTATAAAACTTTGACCCTCGATGCCATTCTAATTATGTAAAACCATAATAAAGTAATTTGAAACTATACTTAATTTTGAGTGGTAATCAATAGAGCATTGGAAGTATGCTATTATGAAATAACTGATCCAACTATAAAATTTTCAAACTTAATAATCTTTTTTCATTCATATAAGACAGGCACTACCTACCTTGCCAATCTTTAAATGAAATGATTGATTTTATTTAGACAAACTATCATCCTAATTGATATGTCCATATTAATAAAATTGAAAATCCTTTTTCAGAAATGAACATGTCTGAATAATAATGATTTATCTTTTTAAGAAAGGAGAAAATCATGGCAAGTTTCAAAAATTTTCTCAACAAACAAGTTACAATTGAAATATCTGGTAACAGTAATGTTGATGGAATCTTAATTGAAGTTGGAAATGATTTATTAGTTGTTTTCAATGGTGAAAATTTCCTTTATATTCCACTACTTCATATTCATAATCTTAGTGAAAGTATACTCGAAGAATCCTTTGGTGTTGTTCCTTCCCTACAAGAATTAGAACACGAAAAAGATGAGTTATCTTTACGTAAAGTATTAACTGCTGCCAAAGGGATTTTTGTAGAAATTAATCTATCAAATAATCATTCTTTTCATGGCTTTATTACAACCATCATGAATAATTACTTCGTATTCTATTCACCGATTTATAAAATCATGTATATATCCCTACAGCATTTAAAGTGGTTAACCCCGTATCTCACTGAAAAAACCCCTTATATGTTAAGTCATAATTTATTACCTGTTAATCCTTCTAATATCCCTTTAGCACGCACGTTAGACGTTCAATTAAATAAGTTGATTGGTGAATTAGTCGTAATGAACAGTGGAGAAAATTACGAATATATAGGTAAGTTGAGTTCCATTGACTCAAATTTCATAGAGTTGACTACATCTAGAGGAGAAAGCAAATTAGTAGGTCTTCGTCATTTAAAATCAATTTTTATTCCGTAAGAAATAATAAAATTTAAATGCCACATTTAAAATAGAAAAGTGCCTATTTATGATCATCATAAAAAGGCACCTTTTTTATTTGACTAATGTTAGGTTGATTTCCCTAACAGAATGTTTACCCATATAAGGAAGGACGCTTATTTCCACTGCAGCATGCACGCTTTTCATGGGGGCATGCGCTGAGCTTCCTCGTTGCAATTGATTCCCTCAACTAAAATATGAGTTGAGCAACATCCGTTCCAATCTGGCATGAGTATGTTATTTTCTTCCTCTGGCTGTTTTACTTACTCATGAACCCTTTATGAGTATTGTCAACCCGAAAAAAAGAATAGAAGTCATTTAGACTTCTATTCTTCCTGCTCTTCTTATCCCATTATATGGTATCCTGAATCAACATGAATGTTTTCTCCAGTAATACCTCTTGCTAAGTCACTAAATAAGAATAAAGCAGAATCTCCTACTTCTTCTTGTGTTACGTTTCTACGTAATGGAGCTTTTTCTTCGATCTCTTTTAAGATTGTATTAAAGTCGCCAACTCCTTTTGCAGAAAGCGTACGGATTGGTCCTGCAGAGATTGAGTTTACGCGAATATTGTCTTTCCCTAAATCGTTTGCTAAATAGCGTACAGAAGCTTCTAGAGCTGCTTTAGATACACCCATTAGGTTATAGTTTTGCATTACACGCTCTCCACCTAAGTAAGTTAGCGTAACAATGCTTCCACCTTCAACCATTAATGGTTTTGCTTCACGAGCTACACCTACTAAAGAGTAAGCACTAATGTTTTGTGATAATAAGTAACCATCACGGCTTGTGTCTACAAAATCACCTTTTAAATCCTCTTTATTAGCAAAAGCGATACAGTGTGCTACACCATGAATTGTGCCTACTTGCTCTTTAATTGATGCAAAGCATTTTGCTAAATCTTCATCACTAGTTACATCACATTGAACTAAAAGATTGTTAGGATTTTCTAGTGAGTCAGCTAATTCACGAACACCTTTTTCTAATCTTTCACTTGCGTATGTAAAAATTAAATTTGCTCCCGCGCTATGTAATGATTGTGCAATACCCCAAGCGATACTACGGAAGTTTGCAACACCCATAACAACAAAAGTTTTGCCTTGTAATGAAATCATATCATTCATCTCCTTTATTATTAGTTATTAGTACTAGATACTAAAATAGTAGCACAAATACGATGAATTGAAAATAGTAAAGTTAAATATAGCTTTATCCACATAAAGAAAACTCGTCGACTGACGAGCCTTTTTAAACGAAGTCAGAGGCGTAGTTGCACTTATACTTTATTCCTAGAATTGGCTACCACGTCGAGTACTATTCCTAGCTGCCAATTTATATTTTAAAGTGAAAAATATAAATATAATAGTTTATTTAAAAAGAGTTTATAGTTTTGAATTCCTTTAAAGACAAAAATAAATTATAATGATGATTGTCGTACATTAAAAGTGCCTATTTAAAAGCATACTAATAAAACTTATTATAGAGAGGTGAGGACATGAAGGAAGACCGTACATCTCCCTTTCAAATTGATTTCAAATTACTTTTTATTCTTTTTTGTATTGCCGCTGTAAGTTATCTTGCAATTACTAGTGCAATGCCAAGCCTTCCTGCAAATCTAAGAAACATCAATTTCGCTGGCCAACAAATTAAATGGTATATCATTGGACTTGTTGGTATTGCTTTAATTATGATTATTGATTTTGATCGATATAAAAATGTAATTTGGTATATGTATGGAATTGGACTACTCCTGCTACTTGGATTAGAACTGCATATCCCAGGTGCTAAAACTATCAAAGGTGCAACGGCATGGTACACTTTACCTGGTATTGGTAACTTCCAACCATCTGAATTAATGAAAATTTTTATGATCATTATTTTAGGAACGATTATTTCAAGACATAATGAAACGTACGCTGTTCGTGGAAAGAGAGAAGATATTTTACTTTTAGGTAAAATATTCGGTATTGCATTGCCTCCTTTACTACTAATTGCGAAAGAGCCTGACTTAGGAAATACAATGGTTATGTGTGCAATTATCGCAACAATGATTTTAATTTCTGGAATTCGTTGGCGCTATATTCTAGGACTAGTTGTATTAACGATTGGCCTTGGTGCTTTCATGGTTTATTTGTACTTTTATCATTTTGAATTTTTCACATCGCATGTGCTTGAGGAATACCAGTTAAATCGTTTTTACGGTTGGTTAGCACCGTATGAATACCCTTCTCAAGGTTATCAGCTTACTCAGGCATTAATGGCAGCTGGTTCTGGTTTACTTACGGGTAAAGGGTTCCATAACGGTGAAGCATACTTCCCTGAGCCACATACAGATTTTATTTTCACAGTAATCTGCGAACAATACGGTTTCATAGGTGCAAGTGTAGTAATTTCATTATTCTTCTTATTAATTTATCGAATGATTCATATTGCTTTAGAAAGTAACGACAAATTTGGTAGCTATCTTTGTGCTGGTGTAGTCGGAATGTTTACTTTCCAGATTTTCCAAAATATTGGTATGACGATCGGTCTACTACCGATTACAGGGATTACTCTACCATTCGTAAGTTACGGAGGAAGTTCTCTAGCAACTAATCTTCTTGCAATTGGATTCATCCTTAATGTAAGATCTAGAACAAATAAGTATATGTTTGACTGATAGAGTATAGATACAAAAAAGACTGGGGTAAAGATCTAATGAAGATCTTTACCCCTTCTTTTTTTATTATAGCAATACCGCTTCATGGAAAGTTCTTTGATGCTGCTTTTTTGGGGCATACTACGAATATTACTTGTTGAAATAACAGACTAAAAGGATTGATAGAATGAAATACGATATTATCGGTGATATTCATGGTTGCTATAATGAATTTGTTGAATTAACTAATAAACTTGGTTATTCGTGGGAGAATAATATTCCTGTTCACCCTGAAAATCGAAAGTTAGTTTTTGTGGGTGATTTAACGGATCGAGGACCTAATTCGCTTGCAGTTATTAAAGTAGTATATGAACTTGTGATGAAGCATAAGAAAGCACATTATTCACCAGGGAATCATTGTAATAAACTTTATCGTTATTTTCTAGGTCGCAATGTAAAAATTCAACATGGACTTGAAACAACAGTTGCTGAATTAGAGTCAGTTAGTGGTAAAGAAAGGAGCCATTATCAGGCATCGTTTAAAAAACTTTATGAAGGTTCCCCACTTTATAATGTTTTAGACAATGGAAAATTAGTTGTTAGTCATGCTGGTATACGTGAGGATATGATTGGTAAGCATTCAAATAATGTTAAAACATTCGTTTTATATGGAGATATTAACGGGGAAGTGCTTCCAAATGGGATGCCTGTAAGAAAAGATTGGGCTAAAGAGTATAAAGGTAAAGCATTAATTGTTTATGGTCATACTCCAATTAAGGAACAAAGGGAATTAAATAATACAATTAATATTGATACTGGCGCTGTCTTTGGTGGTAAACTAACAGCATTTTCGTATCCAGAACATAAATATACCCATGTACAATCTTCCATGCCATACATTGAAGAAAAATTTAGTTTTTACGAAGAAAAAGAAAGCAGTGTTTAGGAAAGTCATGATGATCCTGTAATAGAAAATTTTAGCTTAAATAGATACAAAAAAAGTAGGCTTCTAATCGGAACCTACTTTTTTGCTGATAATGTAAGCGCTCACTTATCAGCTTAATATATTAGTCTCTTCCATCCCCATGGAGAAACACTACATACTAAAAATAATCTATTATTCATATATTGTCAATAAATTATACAAAATTTAGACAAATTTATTACTTGACATTCACGACTCCAATAATCTCTTTAAATCAGCAGGTAAAGCGATTTCAAAGTTTTTTTCCGTATGATCAATCGGATGAAAAAATGACAATTGATAACTATGCAATGCCTGTCTTTTTAATAGATCCGTATTACCTCCATATAAGTCATCCCCGATTAATGGATGTCCAATCGAAGACATATGAACCCGGATTTGATGTGTTCGCCCTGTTTCCAATTCTAATTCAACAACTGAGTTGTCTCTATTTACGACAAGGACCTTATAATGTGTGATTGCTTCTTGTCCCTCTTCAGAAACAATACGCTCAATAATACTATCACTTTTCCTAGCAATCTTTACTCGTATTACCCCTTCTGTATCATTCATTTGTCCATGAACGATTGCTAAATATTTTCTTTGTACATTTTTTAATTCATTTTTCGAAAACAAATAATGAATATAACGATTTTTGGCAACCAACATTAATCCCGAAGTATCTTTGTCTAATCGAGTTACTATATGAATGGTCGATTGGAGCCCAATTGTTTGATAATAAAATAATAATCCATTTGCAAGGGAACCACTAGGATGCTCTCTAGAAGGTATACTTGGAATTCCAAAAGGTTTATTTATGACTAATACAGCATCATCTTCATAAACAATTTCAAAAGGAATATCTTCAGCTATAAGTTCCTCACTCGGTTTCTCGATTGGAAAATAAATCTGTACAAGATCTAATTCTTTTAAAATTGTACGGACAGTTTTTTCTTCATCGTTTACGGTAATTTTTCCACCTTGAAATTTTATATCTGTGAGAGCACGTTTAGAGAGCTCCTTTAATTTAAGAAACTCCCTAAGTAAAATTCCATTATGCTCTTTTTTTACTTCCCATGATAAACTAAATTGCTTCATATTCTTCACCATTTTTATTTAACAAAAGAATCAACGACACGCTTCCAAAACGGAAAAGGTCTAAAACGTGCAAAACGTACTTTTTCATGAGCAACTCGACATTGAATCGATTTAACATCTTGATGCACTATTGTTTTATGATCTAATGTAATTTGAAAATTTGCGTTTCTTACTGGTTTCAGTAAGCAAGTATGATGTTTCGGTAAAACAAGAGGTGAACCAATTGTACGAAAAACTCGATTATTAATTGATGCCATCTCAGCAATTTGAATCGCTTCAATTGATGGATGAATAATTGCTCCACCAAGTGCTTTATTATACGCTGTACTTCCTGAAGGGGTAGAAATACAAAGACCGTCACCTCTAAATGTCTCAAAATGCTGACCTTTTATTTCAACATCAATTACTAATGTACCTTCAAGACCTTTTATCGTACATTCATTTAAAGCTAATGTTTGCATTTCTTTTCTTCCATCCTTATAACGGATGATCACTTCCAATAAAGGATATTCAACTACTTGAAATGGAGTCTTCGCAATTGCAATAACAAGCTTTTCTACCTCACTTGGTACCCAATCAGCGTAAAACCCTAAATGCCCAGTATGAACCCCTACGAAAGATACTTTATCGAGAAGATGAGTGTAATGATGAAAAGCATGAAGTAAGGTCCCATCACCGCCTACAGATATGGCGATTTCAGGCTCTTCTTCATCAAATATAAAATTAAAACTCTCTAAATAATCTCTCATTCGTTTCGTCAGTTCATTGGACTCTTGATCGCCCTTAGACATAATTACGAATTTCATTTTCTCGTCCTTTCCTTATTGGTCGTTTTTTTTCGAAAACTCTGCTTGCGCCTCTTGAATCTCACCTCTAATAAGAGACATTTCTTCATCTAATAGAAACGCTGCTTCAGCCGCTCTTTGTAATCGTTCATGGATATTTTCAGGATATTTCCCTTTATACTTATAATTTAAAGAATGCTCTATTGTTGCCCAAAAATTCATCGCAAGTGTTCTTATTTGAATTTCAACTAAAACTTTTCGTTCACCTTCAATTGTTTGAACTGGATATTCAACAACTACATGATAAGAACGATATCCGCTATCCTTTTTATTTGTAATATAATCTCGCTCTTCTACAATTGTAAAATCTTTCCGTTTGCGAAGAAGCTCAACTACATTTTTAATATCTTCTACAAATTGGCACATCATTCTCAGACCGGCAATATCCTGTAATTCAGTTTCTAAATTCGCTAATGGAATACCTTTTCTAATTGTCTTATTAACAATGCTATGAATAGGCTTAACTCTCCCAGTTACAAACTCAATTGGGGAATGCTGATTAGTTTCTTCAAACTGTTTTCTAATCCCTTTTAACTTTATTTTCAATTCACTTACTGCTTGTTCATAAGGTGCTAAAAAACTTTCCCATTGACCATTCATCCAATCACCACCAACTTACTTCTCTTCTAAAAATGCGCTTTGAACTTGCTTAACAAATTCTTCTCCATAGTTAAAATTACCTTCAACATTTTGGATTAAATAAGTTAACTCATCATTCCAATTATTTAGTGAAAGACTCTTTTCACCAACCTTTAAAAATACGTTTAACTTTTGATCATTTGCTTTTTTCAATTCCGACCAATACTCATAAGGAACTGTAACATATACAAATTCTTCATTTTCTTCTAATATATACAATAGTGAACTTTGATCTGAGTCTGCAATCATTGTTCCTACTTCATGACACTGTTCTAAATTCATTTTTGTATCGTCGATTAATAGAAATAAACCATCTTCATTTATATTTATTCCATTTATTTCAAGCATTTTTCTCATCACTGAAACCTCAACCTTTTTAATGTATGTATTTTATATAATTTTGACCATTTCTATTGTAACATATCAAATAGAAAATAAACGACGACTAGCACATTCAATACCAAAAATAATACTAAAATAGAAGGAGTTAATTATGGCTAAAGAAATTGAAATTGAATTTAAGAACTTATTAACAAAAGAGGAATTTGAAAAGCTAAAATCCTATTTCCAAATTAACGAGTCGAGTTTCCAATCACAAACTAATTATTATTTTGAAACACCTGATTTTACAATTAAAGAACATGGTGGAGCGTTAAGAATCCGCAAAAAGTCCCTAACTTCATTTACTTTAACTTTAAAAATAAAACAAGCAGTCGGACATTTAGAATTTAATCAAAAAATTAGTGAAACTGAAGCATCGACTATGCTAAAAACATACGCTCTTCCAGAAGGAGAAGTAAAAGAATATATCCACGAAGTAAATTTAAACTTAAATTCCCTAGTATTAATTGGGGACCTAACAACAAACAGAGCAGAATTTTCATATGAAAATGGATTATTAGTTTTAGACCACAGTACATATTTAAATCACGAGGATTATGAGTTAGAATTCGAAGTTTCGGATGAAAACATTGGTAAACAACAGTTTATCAATCTGTTAGAGAATCTTCAAATTCCTCAACGTAAAACATTAAATAAAATTAGACGCTTTTTTAATGTAAAACAAGGAAATCAGGCTAACTGACATCTGGGCACCATTTTGCTGAAATAGCACAACGCAAATAGTTACTTTTAAACGCAAAAAAAACCTAAAGGGTATTAGACTGCATCCCTTAAAGTAGATGTTGAAAAAACCCTCCGTTGGGCAACATTGAATTTAAGGGGTGTTTTTTGCAGTTCTCTCATCCATATTTGCAGACCAGACTTTTTCCTCGTTTCCATTTCACAAATTGATTTTGCAATCCGCTCAGACTTCAGGACACCAACCTTTTTTTCACCTTACTCTAATGAATTAAGGAAATATTAATAGATTAATGAAAAATAGTGCATCATATTTGAAATATTAACTATCCGTTGCTACAATACCATTAGAGAACAAACGTGTTATATCTTACAAATTAATTTTCAAGTCTGTTATAGTACGGACGTATGAATTGCATTAAGGGTGAAATATATGAATGACAAACAATATAAAAATGAATCAATCAAGCTTCCCGAGCAGAATTGTACAAAAAAATCGATTGAATTGTATGTATTCATAGATCCACTTTGTAGAAATTGTTGGGATTTTAGTACAATTTTAAAAAAGTTCCACTTAGAATATGGCCAATATTTTTCATCTACTTATATTCCAGTTAATCGATATTACAGAACTAAAAAACTATTAGAAAAACGACCTTCTCAGCTTGCATTCGTATGGGAGAAGACGGCTAGCAGATCGGATATCCTTTGCGACGATCACTTATGGATTGATAATAAAGAACTTTACCCATACTACTCTGCAATTGCATTAAAAGCAGCTGAGCTTCAAGGTAGAGTTGCAGGCGTTAGCTACTTAAAGAAGTTACAAGAATATTATTTCTTAATGGATTTAGACATTACAGATCAAGAAGTTCTTATCGAATGTGCTAAAGATATAAATATTGATGTAAAAGAGTTTATGGAAGATTTAAACAGTACCCACCCTATTAAAGCTTTGCAATGTGATATTAAAGTTACGAAAGAAATGCATGTAACTGAAATTCCAAGCGTTGTATTTTTTAATGAAAATATTGAAGAAGAAGGTTTGAAAGTTTCTGGTTTTGAAAGCTATCAGACTTATGTAAAAATATTAGAACTAATGACTAATACAAAGTTAGAAAAACGAGAACTACCTGATTTAGCTGAATTTATTAAATTTCAACCATTTGTTACGATTAAAGAATTATGTATGATTTACGAACAATCTACTCAAAGTATGGAGTTAGAATTAAAAAAATTAATCCTACGTAGAAAAGTTAAGAAAATTGTCCAAAAAGATCAAATTTATTATCAGTATGTTGTTTAAGAAACAAAAAAAGACCTAGCTTTCGCTAGGTCATTTTTTTGATGTAATATTTTACATCAAGGGGATGGGAGAAATTTTCACGTTCAACAAAGGGGTATTTGTGTTTGTGAAGTAATTCACACCCTTATAATACAATTTATTTTAGAGTTTGGCAACCATTTGAGAAATATTTCACATTTTAGACACAAAATAGCAGGTATAAAGATACAGAAAAAATCTGGATAAAAAAAAAAAAACAAACACATATAGGTATGATGCTACATGTGTTTGTTTAAGTAAGTTATTTGTTAAATAAAAGTTCTTCCATTTCGTTTAACATTTCTTCAAATACTTTCAATGCTTCTACGATTGGTTGTGAAGAGGTCATATCAACACCAGCTTTTTTCAATACTTCAATTGGATAATCCGAGCTTCCTGCTTTTAAGAAGCCAAGGTATCTCTCAACTGCTGGTTCGCCTTCTTCTAGAATTTGTTTTGAAAGTGCTGTTGCTGCACTGAATCCTGTTGCATATTGATAAACATAGTAATTGTAATAGAAATGCGGAATTCTACTCCACTCTAAACCAATTAACTCATCGATTACGATCTCGTCACCAAAATATTTTTTGTTTAGCTCGTAATATGTTTTTGTTAATAAATCTGGCGTTAATGCCTCACCATTTTGAGCTAATACGTGAATCTGATGTTCAAACTCAGCAAACATCGTTTGACGGAATACAGTTCCTCTAAAAGTCTCTAAATAGTGGTTTAGTAAATAAAGTCTTTGCTTAGGATCTTCAGTATTTTTTAGTAAATAATCATTTAAAATCGCTTCATTACAAGTAGAAGCAACTTCAGCTACAAAGATTGAGTAATCTCCGTAAACATAAGGTTGATTTTTACGAGTATGATAACTATGCACTGAATGACCAAATTCATGTGCTAATGTAAATAAATTATTTACATTGTCCTGCCAGTTCATTAGGATATATGGGTTAGTACCATACGCACCAGAAGAGTACGCTCCGCTACGTTTTCCTTTATTTTCTACAACATCTACCCAACGGCTTTCATATGCCTCTTTTAGAATTTCAACATATTCTTCACCTAATGGTTTTAATGCCTTTAATAAAATTTCCTTTGCTTCTTCATACTTAACTTCCATTTTTACTTCTTCTACTAATGGAGTAAATAAATCATACATATGAATTTCATCAAGCTTTAATGCTTTTTTACGAATAGCAATATAACGATGTAATAAATTTAAATGCTCATTTACAGTAGAAACTAATTGATCGTAAACAATTTCAGGAATTTCGTTATTACTTAATGCTGCATGACGAGCATTATCATATTTTCTAACTTTTGCTTTGAAATTATCTTTCTTTACAGCACCACTTAAAGTACTTGCAAAAGTATTTTTATACGCATCATACGTATGATAAACCGCTTCAAAAGCATCTTTTCGAACGCGACGATCTGCACTTTCTAAATAGTGAATATAACGACCATGTGTGATTTCTACTTCTTCACCATTCTCGTCTTCAATCGTCGGAAATTTTAAATCCGCATTATTTAACATTCCAAACGTATTACTAGAAGATGATAACACTTCAGAAGCTTGTGCCATAATTTCCTCTTCAGTTGCAGAAAGAACATGTGGTTTTTGCTTTAAAATTTCTTCTAAAGAGTGCTCGTACAATTTCAGTTCATCATTTTCTTCAATAAATTTTTTCAATGTATCTTCTGAAATTGTTAATAATTCAGGCACGAAGTACGACATTGCACTTCCAGCCTTAGTGTATAGATTTTTCGCCCGATCATCTAAAGCTTGATATGTAGAATTTGTTGTATCTTGATCGTAACGCATATGAGAGTATGTATACAATTTACCTAATAAAAACGAAATTTCATCCTGTTTTTTCAAAGCATTTAAAAGTGTTTGAGATGACTCACCTAATTTACCTTTAAACTCTGAAAACGATGGGATTAATTCAAGTACTTTTTTATACTCTGCTTCCCATTTTGCATCCGTTTCATAAATATCTTCCAACTTCCAAGTTAATTCTTCTTGAACTTCACTTCTAGTTGGTAATTTTTTAACAGCTTTTTGTTCTAGCATGTCTGATCCCCCTAAAATTATTATTAGTATTAATAACATTCCAGTGTCTGATATTAATAATCATTTGAATCAGTTCTTGCATTAAACAACAAATCAAATGCTGTATTAGTGCTCAGACAGTCTTCATCCAATGCTTGTTGGAATGATGATGGAATAATAGCATTAGCTATCTTCATTATTTTACCATTTTTAATCCGTTTTACGATTCTAATTTTTACTAAAAAGTCAATATACTTTTCTACACATTTCTCCAAATTATCAATTTCATTATCTTGAAATTGATTAACTCTCCATTTACCATTCTGTACTTCCATTTTTACAGACTGATTTATTTTATCGATAAAGATCAGTTGTCCAATTTCTACTTCATGAAAAAATTTAAAATAGATTTGCCCCTGCCAAAAGATACAATGTTCTTTAATTATGCAGTTACTTTCTAAAGGAACTCCAATTACTGCCGGAAAATAATTCATATTTGCATTGTATAAATATTGTTTAAAAACCTTTAAATTACCTTTAGTATGCAAATGTTGATATAGTCTAAAATCCTTTTTTAACCGGTTCCATTTTGATACAAATACCTTTTTATCAACTCTATTTGGAGATAAAAATCCCTTAAAACTGAAATTATTTATTGGAAATACGTCCTTTTGACCAATATATTGGACTGGAGAAAATGCTATTAATGAGGAAAGCACTGTAAATGATTGTAATGTAGGATTATAGAAGAGAAGTGAAAAAACGTTAATTCTAACAAGTGAATAAATAGAAAGTGAATTAATGTAGAATGATGACCATCTTTTTTGATTTAATAGTTTGTCATTTAGAATCCACAAAACTTTCATACCACTTTGTTTAAATGAGTTAGTCCTCTTTATCATCTTTTCTAAAGGAATAACAGAACATTGATATTCAACACATATTTGAATAGTATTTAATCGAATAAATAAATCAGGTCTTTGATTTAATTTAGGTAAAAATTTCTCAACCTCAACATTTACATTAAATTTTTTAAAAAATTGATATAATGCAAACTTCCCCTTATAATGGTCAATACTCTCTTTTTTCTCATTTTCACATTCAGTCAAATCTATATGTGCAAAATGAGTTACCTTCTTTACTCCAATTTTGAGCCTCACTTGATTTTTACAAATCGGGCAAAAATATGGTCCGTTTTGCTTTAATCTTAACAATTCCTCTGTCGTTTTAACTTCAAATAAATTGATAGTATGCCTTTCTGTATTTAATGCTACGATCATGTTTACCCTACCTCCTTTCCAACATTTACTTCACTATCCATTTCGTATTTTCCTTCAAAAAAATTAAAAACGATTTTTCAAATAAAAAACCTACCAAATTAAATTTTCTATTTGGTAGGTGACTATATGAAATATTATAAAAATGTTCTATCAATGTTCTATCAATAAGATAGCTCATCACAAAAGTGGTGCCATTAATCTTGATAATGATTCAAATATCCTTTTGAATATAGGTCTCTTTTTAAAATCATTAAATATAATTGCTTCAGAATCACGGATATCATTATTAAAATCATTAACTAAATGATTAATACTTTCTTCTAAATATAAAAATGCAGTGACTTCGAAGTTTAAACGAAAACTTCTCATATCCATATTTGCTGTTCCAACAGATGCGATTTCATCATCCACAATCAATATTTTACTGTGTAAGAATCCTTGACTGTATTCATAGATTTCGACTCCAGATTCTAATAACTCTGGAAAATAGGAACGTGAGGCATAAAATACGATTTTCTTATCGGGACGATCAGGCATTAGAATTTTTACTTTTACCCCACCATTTGCTGCAACCTTAAGAGCAGTTAAAATATCTTCATCCGGAACAAAATATGGTGAAGCAATGTAGATACTTTTCCTTGCACTTGTAATCATCGCAAAAAATAACTCTTTTATCACTTCATGCTTTCGGTCTGGTCCACCAGAAACAAGTTGAATTGCTCCCTTGGAAGAATAACTACTAGCATTAATGTCAAAGTACTCTTTGTCATCAATTAATTCATTCGTCATATAATACCAGTCTTGCAAGAATATGAATTGTAGTGTTCGTACACCTTCTCCATTAAGGTATAGATGGGTGTCTCGCCACTTTCCAAAATATTGGTCTTTCCCTAAATATTCATCTCCAATATTTAATCCGCCAACGAATCCTACATTTGAATCTATGACGATAATTTTCCGATGGTTTCGGTAATTTATCGTATCGTTTAAAACTGGAATTTTAACTGGAGAAAATGGTAGTATTTCTACACCTGCTTTTCGTAAGTCTTTTACAAAATTTCTTGATAATTTCCAACTACCTACAGCATCATAGAGAAATCGAACCTTTACACCATTCTGTGCCTTTTCAATGAGAATATCTTTTAGTTGATTACCAATCTCATCATTTCTTACTATATAAAATTCGATATGAATATGGTGCTTTGCTTTTTTAAGTTCCTCAATTATTTTTGGAAAGGTTTCACTTCCGTTTGTAAGAACTTTTGTAAAAGTATTCATCGTGACTGGTGTATTACTCTGTTTAGCTGCGATATTTATTAGATACTCTAATCTTTGATTTTGTGCTATAAATTCTTTCACTTCTACATCTTCTGATCCACTAATTAAACCATTTGCATTTTGATCATTAATTGCCTTTTTTCGATAGACCATTTTCTTTTTGTAATTTTGTCCAAAAATTAAATAAAAAACAAAACCAAATAACGGGAAAATAGCTAAAAGAATGATCCATGTTAAAGTTCTAGCTGGATTTCTATTTTCAAGGAAAATAATAATCGATACACCTATAGCTGTTATCGAGAACATTATACTTATTAATCTAAAAATAGTAGATTTCTCGAAAAATGCAAAATTCATTAACCAAATGAATTTAATAGTTGGAGAAGCAAAATATAAAATGCATACTACAATTGATAAAAATATTAAAATCTTTAATCGAAATTGCATCAATATTCTCCTTTATAAAGAAAAGAAACCGATCCCTAAGGCATCGGCTATTACAATAATGGAAAAATTGATTTAAAATGAGGTAAAGCTGTCTTTTCATAAATCAATTTTCCGTATTCCTCTAAAACATGTATAGTTACTTTTGAACGATGACCATATTCAAGCAACATTGATGATAAGTAATCAACTTGAACTTCATCAAGCAATTCTTCTTCAAATTTAACATAAAGATAGTAATAATCTTGGAAGGAATAAAGTGTACTTTCAAATGATTCTTGATTAACAGCATGTGATAAAGAAATAATGTCTTCAAGATTTTTAAAGGAAAGAATAAGTTCAGTTTCCTCTTCATCCATCGATTCAAAAATATCGTCATCATCATCTTCATCTGAATCATCGTCATCATCTACAGAGATAAATGGTATTTCTAAATTCTTTTCTCCTTCACCTAAATTCACTTCTACTTTTTTGCCGTCTTTAGAAATCACAGCTTTTGTTACAACAACTTCTAAACCCTTGTCTAGTGCCTGTACCTGAATCCATAGGGGGCCACCAGCAATGAATTCCTCAGTCAAATGCGCTTCATCAATTAATTCCCAGAAAAGCTCTTCACTTCTTTCTCGATCTAACCATACTTCATCTTTAGAGAAACCTCTCTCCTCGATGTCTAAGTAGGATATGGAGAACTTAAACGTATTTTCATTAATTCTTTCTATTTCCATTTGTTTTCCCCCTCCTTTAATGAACAACAAGTAATTGCGTTAGACGAAATAGAATAAATAAAGTAAAAGAAATTTATGTTAAATATAAAATTCTGAAATAGTAAATTAGAAAAATACTCTTAAAAATTTAGCTTTTATAAGTAAATTTTTATCTATCTTACCATGAAAATTTATTAAATGCGAATAGTAACTACAATTATATTTTATGATACAATTTCAAATTTTGGAAATAAAATTCACCTATTTTTTAAAAATCATCATATACCTATTAATATTAGGACAATCATTTAAAGCTTTTAATAAGAGAGGTGAATTCATGATAGATCTTCATTATTTATGGTCCTTTTTAATGATTGTTATTATAGACATTGTTTTAGGCGGAGATAATGCGATTGTCATTGCATTAGCATGTAGAAAATTACCATATAAGCAACGTAACATAGCGATAATTTTCGGTAGTATTACCGCAATTGTTTTACGAATTATCCTAACAATATGTGCAATTTACGTCCTTAAGGTCCCATTCTTGCATTTAATTGGCGGAATATTACTTTTGTACATAGCTTGCAAATTAATTATTCAGGAGGATGACAACCCTTCAATAAAGGAGAACTACACAGTTTTCCATGCAATTCGTACAATTGTATTTGCTGATTTAGTTATGGGGATTGATAACGTATTAGCAATAGCTGGGGCATCAAACGGAAAACCATCATTAGTCATTTTAGGTCTTTCCATCTCAATTCCAATTATTATTTGGGGAAGTAAAATCGTTTTATGGTTTTTAGAAAGATATCCAATATTGAGTTTTGTAGGGGCTTCTGTTCTTTCAATAACTGCAAGCAAAATGTTAATAGACGAGCCATTTATCAGTCAATATATAAACGGGCGAAACGATATGGAATTAATTGTCGGTTCATCTTGTATAATCTTCACCATCGTTATAGGTTATTATTTTAATAATATTCGATATCGTAAGAGAACATCCTAATTGTTAAAAAAAAGCTGTAAAAAGTATGCATTTAACTTTTTACAGCTTTTTATATAATATGAATAAGTATTTGTTCAATATGATTGAGAATCTTAATCAAGAATTGTAATTTTTTTCACAATTCAAAACAAAGATTTACTCATTAACTAAACGTTGCGCTTCACGTAATTGATATGTGCGAACTGAACGCGGTAAAAATCTTCTAATTTCATCTTCATTATAACCAACTTGTAAACGTTTCTCATCAATAATAATCGGTCTTCTTAGTAAACCAGGGTATTTTTGAATGATTTCATATAAGTCTTGTAAAGGAAGACTTTCTAAGTCTACATTTAATTCTTGGAAAATTTTTGATCTTGTTGATATAATTTCATCAGTACCACTTTCAGTCATACGTAAAATTTGTTTAATCTCATTAATTGATAATGGTTCTGAAAAAATATTTCTTTCTTTATAAGGAATATTATTATCTTCTAGCCACATTTTCGCTTTTCGACAAGACGTACAACTTGGTGAATTATACAAAATTACCATTTTGCTCTCCCCCTAACTACTCTTTTTAAAAAAAGTAATATAGTTATGTGTATTAATTTATAAGAATTGGTTAATTATAATTAGTTTAATCTACCACTATATGTTCAAATTATACAGTATTGTGGAAAATAAATAAATACAAATTTGTAAAAAAATTTAAAAAAACCTATACAAAAGGTGTACAATTTTCAGTAAATTTAAAAGTAAAATATAGGCTAATTTCTTTGATCTATTTTACGTATGTGAAAGCTGATTTTCACATTATAAACCTCACTATCCGTGAGTTAATCCTTTTTCACCTTCTCTTGCAGTCACTAAACTCCCGACAACATTTTCTAAAGTAGTCAAGTACACCTTTCGTTTCACACAACTTTAGTCCAAAAGTTACAATACTAAAAGCCAGATTACTTTATAAAAAGCTCAAAAATAATTATTATGAAAAAGCTTATTTATTCTTTCTATTTCATCAAATTTTTAATACAATAATAGTAACGCTTACATTCCTAGGAGGCTAATCTAATGGCAGCTTACATAACTGATCTATTGATTGTTGCAGTGTTAGTAATTGGAATTACTGCACTTAATGGTGTGTTTACAAACGCGATCGGCGAAAAAATATTTGGTAGAAGTAAAAAAAGTCAATTTGTTGATATGTCTGACAGAATGTCTGCAAACTTCAAACAAGTTGGTGGCCAAGGCAAGTTCCGTAAAAAAACTTATTAAGAGCAGTATTATAAGAAATTTACGATTAAAAAAAGGGCAAAAGCCCTTTCTTTTTTTTGCCTTAATAAGGTTTAGTGTATAACCAATGTAGAATTGATTATGGTCAATAGTTCATCCTCAGGTACAGTACTTTGAAATATTAAATTCAGGGACTTTGAATTTAATATTTGGTTATCATTGTACAATCTGGTTTCATTTTCTTCTAAGCTTGTCCTACCATTATTATACCTAGCCTTATCTACACTAATCATCATAAAACCTCCACCTTAATTTTCCCTTAACTTGTACAAATGCTAAATGGTAGGATAATTTCGGATTCTTGGTTTTTACTAACTCTTGTCCCCTTTATGAGTAACCTTTTTTCTTCTTTTTGCTGTTTTACTTCCTCATGAACCTCTTATGAGTAACCTAATTCCACATTTTTCCTGTTTTACTTCCTCATGAACCTCTCATGAGGAACCTAACACCATCTTTTTGCTGTTTCATTTCCTCATGAACCTCTCATGAGGAACCTAATTCCACATTTTTACTTTCTTACTTACTCATGACCCTCACAGTAACCTAATCTCATCTTTTTGATTTTCTACTTAATCCAATAAAAAAATCCTAGCGATAACCTCACTAGGATTGATTTATTATTTATACATTTGTTGATAATTTTTAAATTCTGCTTCCGAGCAAAGTACGAAATGTCCAGGACGAACTTCACGTAATTTTGGCTCTTCGTTTGAATAATCGTGTTGTTTTGGATTATAAACGATACGTTTACGATTGCGCTCATAAACAGGATCTGGAAGCGGAATTGCTGATAATAATGATTTTGTGTAAGGATGCATAGGGTAATCATATAATTCATTACTATCTGCAAGCTCAACAATTTTACCGTGGTACATTACACCGATACGGTCACTAATGTATTTAACCATTGATAAATCATGGGCGATAAATAGATATGTTAAACCTTTTTCCTCTTGAAGCTTTCTCATTAAGTTTACAACCTGAGCTTGAATTGACACGTCAAGAGCTGAGATTGGCTCATCGGCGATAATAAAGTCTGGTTGTACAGCAAGTGCTCTTGCAATACCGATACGTTGACGTTGTCCACCTGAGAATTCATGTGGGAAACGGTTAGCGTGCTCTTTATTTAAACCTACTGTTTCAAGTAAGTCATAAACCATTTTCATGCGCTCTTCTTTGTTACGAGCTAAGCCATGAATATCAATACCTTCTGCAATGATATCGGCAACTTTCATACGCGGGTTTAATGAAGAGTATGGATCTTGGAAAATCATTTGCATACGGCGGTTAAATTGCTTTAACTCTTTACGACTTTTCTTACCATGTACATCTTCACCATCGAAAATTACTTGTCCATCAGTCGCATCATATAATCGAATGATTGAACGTCCAGTTGTAGATTTACCAGAACCTGATTCACCTACTAAACCGAAAGTTTCTCCACGGAAAATGTCAAATGTAACATCATCGATTGCTTTAACAGTTGTTTTACCTGTATTAAAGTATTGTTTTAAATTTTTAACTTCAACTAATTTTTCTGCTTTATTTGACATTTACTTCACCTTCCTTCATTCGTTGAATACGCTTGATAACGGCTTCAGGTGGTTCAACTTTTGGAGCATCCTCATGTAATAACCATGTTGCAGCGTAGTGTGTATCAGACACTTTAAACATAGGAGGTTCCATTTCATAGTCAATTTTTAAAGCATTTGGATTGCGTGGTGCAAACGCATCACCTTTTGGAGGATTTAATAGATCCGGTGGTGTACCAGGAATTGCTACTAATTCTGCTCCTTGTTCATTATCTAAGTCTGGCATTGAAGCTAAAAGTCCCCAAGTGTAAGGATGTTTAGGATTGTAGAAAATATCGTCTACTGTTCCCATTTCAACTACTCTACCTGCATACATAACTGCAACTTTATCTGCAACATTCGCAACTACACCTAAATCATGTGTAATAAAGATAATTGCTGAATCAGTTTTTCTTTGAATTTCTTTCATTAACTCAAGGATCTGAGCTTGAATTGTAACATCAAGAGCTGTTGTTGGCTCATCGGCGATTAATAATTTTGGATTACATGCTAACGCCATAGCAATAACAACACGTTGTCTCATACCGCCAGAGAATTGGTGTGGATATTGTTTAAAACGATCTTCAGCATTTGGAATACCTACAAGATTTATTAACTCTAAAGCAATTTTCTTTGCTTCAGTTTTGCTCATTTTTTGGTGCTTTATTAGACCTTCTGTAATTTGATATCCAATTGTTAATACTGGATTTAAAGAAGTCATAGGATCTTGGAAAATCATTGAAATTTCTTTCCCACGAATAGCTTGCATTTCTTTTTCACTTAATTTAGCTAAATCTTTTCCATCGAATAAGATTTCACCGCTCTTAATTTTACCTGGAGGGTTTGGAATTAACCCCATTAATGCTTTTGATGTTACTGATTTACCTGAACCAGATTCACCTACAATTGCTAATGTCTCACCTTTTTTAAGATCAAATGAAACTCCGCGTACCGCTTGAACTTCACCAGCATGAGTATAAAAGGAGACACATAAATCTTTTACTTCTAATAATTTACTCATAGTTCATTCTCCTCTCAAATATTACTTACTCTTTGGATCTAAAGCGTCGCGTAACCCGTCAGCAATTAAGTTGAAACTTAAGATTAATAAACTGATTACAACCGCCGGAATAATCATCATATGTGGGAAAGTTTGTAATGACTTGAAGCCATCACTTACTAAAGAACCTAATGATGCTTTCGGAGGTGCAATACCTAGACCGATAAAGCTTAAGAATGCTTCAGAGAAGATTGCACTTGGAATCGTGAACATCATCATTATGATGATTGGACCCATAATATTTGGAATTAAGTGTTTTGCAATTAATTGAGCATTTGTTGCACCTAATGTTCTTGATGCTAATACGAATTCTTGATTTTTTAGTTTTAGCATTTGACCACGTACGATACGGGACATACCTACCCAACCAGTAATTACCATCGCTAAAGCGATAGAAAGTATACCTGGGTTTTTAAATACTAAGATGAATAAGATTACTACGATTAGATATGGAACACCCATTAGGACTTCAGCAATACGCTGCATGATTGTATCTGTCCGGCCACCAAAGAATCCTGAAATACCACCGAAAGCTACACCAATTACCATATCAATTACTGCTGCTAATAAACCGATTAAGATTGATACTCGAGCACCAGCCCATGTTCTTGTGAAAAGGTCACGACCTAAATCATCTGTACCAAACCAATAGTTTTCTTTAATATTTTTGTTTTTATATACATCGTTTCCATATTGATCAATTCCGTCAAATGGTAAGAACTTTACATTTTCTAATACACCAATTTTTGGTGGTAATTTCGATCTTTTTAAATCTTGGTCTTTATAAGAATGTCCACTCATCATTGGACCAAATAATGTGAAGAATAATAAGATGCCTAGGACAATAAAGCCTAACATTGCACCTTTATTTTTTCTAAAACGTCTACGAGCGTCTTTCCAGAATGAATCTGAAGGTCTAGAAATTTTATCCGCGTTATTCAAATCTACATTTGCAGGTTGGAATAAATCAGATGAAATTTTTTGAGCTGTGTTGTTATTCATTATTTATTTACCTCCTGCTAAACGGATACGTGGATCAATTACACCGTATAAAATATCTACTAAGAAAATTACGATTAATAATAATGCACTATAGAAAATTGTTGTACCCATAATTACTGTATAGTCATTTGTTACGATTGATTGAACGAATTGAGAACCTAATCCAGGTACAGCAAACATATTTTCAATAACTAACGTACCAGTCATTAAGTTTACAGCCATTGGACCTAAAATTGTAACAACTGGGATTAATGCATTTCGCAGGGCATGTTTAATGATTACGCCTACTTGAGAGATACCTTTTGCTTTTGCTGTTACGATATACTCTGAGTTCATAACTTCAATTAACTCAGTTCTTGAGAATCGAGCTACAGTTGCTGTTACGAATACTGACAATGCAATTGTCGGTAAAATCGTGTATTTAAAGCTTTCCCAATATGCTACCGGGAACCAATGTAATTTTACTGCTAAATAATACTGTAAGATTGCCCCGAATACGAATGATGGTATCGAGATACCTAAAACTGCTAGAACAGTAGAACCATAGTCCCATATCGTATTCTTTTTTAATGCAGCAACAATACCGAAGATTAATCCGATAAATGTTCCTAATAATAGTGCCTGTGCACCTAATTGAGCTGATGGACCAATACGAGTTTTGATCATATCAGTTACTTGACGATTATCGTATTTATATGAAACACCTAAATCACCTTTTGCTAGATTCTTCATGTAATTTGCATATTGAACTGGAACCGGCTTATCAAGCCCAAATTTAGCAAAGATAATTTGTTTTTGTTCAGGCGTTAATTTCTCTGGATTTTTCAAAGGTGAACCAGGTAACAACTTCATTAAGAAAAATGTAACAGAACAAATCAAAAATAGTGTGACCAACATGTAAATAAATCTTTGTAGCACGTAACGTCCCACAACAGCACCCCCTTATTTATTTAAAAAATATTTATTTTTTTTATTTTTTGATAATTCTCTTGTAAAAATGAGAGCATTTGGATTTTTCCACATACTCTTAATATCAATTATAAATCTGTAACATTTTCGATCGATTTAATTCCTTGTCCATATTATTCTCAAACATGGGTTTTATCATTTAATCCAGTTTTTTCATTTCTTGTAAAAATGGTGTAGATTTTTGCTTAAGCTTTTTTTTCCAACAATGTAAGCGTATTCGCAATGACGCTTTTGGTCAATATTTTTTTTACTGGAAAATTCTAAATTATTATTCTAAACTGATTTTTTCTGGCAATTTCTCCCTATTTAAATTGACTGGGAACCTTATAAAAAATTGTTTATTTAGATATTTATTCATAAATTTAGTAAATAAATGAATGTCTAATTTGAATTCCAATTTCCGATATCAATATAGCAAATTTATTTATCGTAACATATCTCACAATCCATGATGTATACCCCCTAAGATGCTAATGCAATGTAGGTTAAAATACAGAAAGTTAATATACAATTCTGAATTTTTATTGTAGAATTTTCGATAAGTATCGATTTTTTTCTACAAATTTTATTATACAGTTTTATTAGAGTTTTACAACAATTTTGACAAATAAAATTAAATAATTTATTAAAATAAAGAGAATTGTCTTAAAAATGCTAACAATTTAAAAATATTTTGTAATGATTAGTTGAAACTGTTTACAATATTATTATAGTATAGCATTATTAAGTCTACAATATATAATTCTTTCCAATAGGAGGATCACAAATTAAATGTCGAAACACTTTATTATTGTCGTATTATCAGCGATAGTACTAGCAGCAATCTTTTCTCTTATCCAAGGAACATTAAACTTTTTCCTTCATTTCACGAACACAATATTCTATATTGGACTAACATTATTTGTTATTGGTGGTTTTTTATTAATTGTACAAAGTGGATTTTTTAATATCACTCGCTTTGGAATGCGTAAAGTTTTCGGAACGAGAGACCAACAGATGGCAGAAATGACTGGTGATGAATCACTTACTGTTAAAAAGGATATGATTTATAGAAGATATAAGTTTTCAGTTACAAAACCATTACTTATGGCTTCAATCACGTTAGTTATTGTTTCATTTTTATTCAGTTTTATCATTATTTCTTAAATGATGTATCAACATCTTGAAAGTTGAATATAATTAAGATATTATCTATAGAAAGTATATATTAGCTATGATGAAGAGTAGTACACAGATTTAGCATGTTAAGAGAGCTTGTGGATGGTGAAAACAAGTCATGCTCCCTGTCGAATGGACTTCTGAGCTTCGAACCGAACATATAGTATAAGTAGGCTTCGACGTAACTCAAACGATAGATGAGAGCATGATTTCATGCATGAGTGATTCCTTATTTGGAATAACTAGAGTGGTACCGCGGTTTAATCGTCTCTATGTAATAGAGAGATTATGCCGCTTTTTTTATTTTATTTAGCTTTATTTAGGAGGATTTTAAGATGCAAACTATTTTTAGTGGAATTCAACCAACATCATCTGGAGGTATTACTTTAGGAAACTATTTAGGTGCCGTAAAACAATTCATTGAATTACAAAATGATTATAACTGTTATTTCTGTATTGTTGATCAACATGCAATAACAGTACCGCAAGACAGACTTGCTTTACGTAAAAATATTCAAAGTCTATCTGCAATCTATGTTGCTGCTGGATTAGACCCAGAAAAATCAACTATTTTTATCCAATCTGAAGTACCTGCACACGCACAAGCAGGATGGATGATGCAATGTGTATCTTATATCGGTGAATTAGAGCGTATGACACAGTTTAAAGATAAATCTTCTGGTAAAGATGGTGTATCAGCTGCTTTGTTAACTTACCCACCTTTAATGGCCGCAGATATACTTTTATACGGTACTCACTTAGTTCCAGTTGGAGATGACCAAAAGCAACATCTAGAGCTTACTCGTGACTTAGCGGAGCGTTTTAATAATAAATTTAATGAGATCTTTACGATTCCTGAAGTCAGAATTAGTAAAGACGCAGCTAGAATTATGAGTTTAGCTGATCCAACTAAAAAAATGAGTAAATCCGATGAAAATCAAAAAGCTACAATTTTTGTTTTAGATGATCCTAAAGTAATTGAAAAGAAAATTAAAAGTGCTGTAACTGACTCTGAAGGCATTGTTAAGTATGATAAAGAAAATAAGCCTGGTATTTCAAATTTATTAAGCATTTACTCAGCATTTACTAGTGAAACAATTCAAGAATTAGAAAATAAATACGCTGGTAAAAATTACGGAGAATTCAAACAAGATGTTGCAGATGTAGTAGTAAACGGATTACGTCCATTACAAGAACGCTATAAAGAAATTATTACATCGACTGAATTAGATGATATTTTAGATGCCGGAGCTGCAAAAGCAAATGCCGTTGCAACTAAAATGATTAAAAAAATGGAAAATGCTATGGGATTAGGTCGCAAGAGAAAAAAATAATCCCGGTTTTCCGTATAAATGAAAAATAGGAATGGGTGTCTTAAAAGTCAAAGAACTTTTGGACACCTTTTTCTTTATTTGAGGAAAATCAAGAAATCACTAAAAAACCCACAAGGAACTTATATCACCTTGTGGGTCTGCTTCGTTTTGAGGCCCTTTAAAATAACCTCTTTTAGTTTACTTTTTGTTCGTGTTCCATTTCCCATAGTTTTTCAAAGAAAGGTTGACCTTTAACGATTCTTCCACATAATTGCTCATGTTGCTCTGACCAACCACTCTTTATTTCGTCATATAACTGGGACCAAATATCCTCAAATGACAAATCCTGAATTTGTTGATACGATCTTGGATTCCACTCAGTGTACCAATATCGAATCTCCGAAGGATTTTTTGATGAATGGAGTTGATCTAACGCCATAAATAATAACTGCTTTAGTTGTCTTTCTTTTCTTGTTAGTCCGCTCATAATAATTGGCGACGGTGACAGTATATGATGTTCTTTTGTTTCATCATTTACTATGTTTTGAAGATTATAGTGACATTCTTCAATCTCGGCTGTCATATCATACACCATTTGTTCTTGCCTTGGTATTAAACGACTTTTTCGAATTGGAATATTATACCCAATTGTGTCAACCGCAATAATACCATTACCGTCAGTTACTACAAAGCAATAATCTAGCTGAATACGCTCATGATTCTTTCTTACATAAGACTTTTGAAACACTTCAGTTAATAGACCGGAAGGAAGCTCTAATAGTTCATTTTCAATATACTGATATATCTCCGGAGTAACTTTAATGACTGGAACTTGGTCTAATAATTCAACACTATCATCTTTTCTCCATTCAAAAAAATGACAGACATTGTAACCATTTTCTTCACCTTCAAACCAATTGACCCATACATCATGTAAATACAACATTTACTACCCCTCACTTCACAACTGTATGTAACTTTCAGTATGGTCAGTGATTCACTAATTTATTCCATTTTCCACTGAATTACAAAAAGTGTTTAACAAACAGAATGAAAAATCGTCAATAAATCATTAAAATATCACAGATTAAAGCTTCTCTGATACATTAATTACAAAGCAATACACTAAATACAATCTGATGTGCCCTGGAATCGTTTGCATTCAAATCGAAATATAATGTATTGCATTTTCCTTAATCTTTTTACTTGGCGTTCGTAAAAGGATATCAGTTGACCATTGTGTCTGCTCTGTACAACTTTTAACAATGTCATATCCAACACTGTAACCCAATAATTTTGGAATTCCGTTCCCACCATACAAGTATCTTGAAAAATTATCATCATTACTTGTTATCTCAAGTTTATCAATTAAATATTTTTTATAATATAATTCACATTGCTTGGAAGAATACTGATTTGTCCATGGTGCTTGAACTACTTCTCCATACTTATCTAAAACTGCAGTTTCGGCTAAACCTTCTAAAATCATTGCATCAAGTAATGTGACTTTTTTGTTTTTATATAACTTTGACAATCTTACAATATGATGATACTCATGTAATAATACTGCTTTATGTTGTAAAATTCCTTCTAAAGGGGACAAAAATAAACAAATACAATTTTTATGTGCGATCCCACCTCTTTGATAAGTCATGTTTCTAAACATATTTCCTGTTCTATGACAAGGTAAAATAAATATAGGTAGGTCAGGTCCATTAAATTCTCTTTTTAACTTCTCAAACTCTTCAGAAAGGCTTTTCCATATACTTTTTTCATCTAGTTGTTTCAGATCATCTTTACTCAAGGTTGACAACCTCGATAAACCGTGGGAAAGAAGATATTTATATAAACTCTCCTCATTATATTTCGGAAAATATGGTAAAAGTTTTTTCATTACCATTTGTTTATCTTCAATAAAATCAATCCATTTATAAGTTGGTATTATCCCAAGTTACTCACCTCAATTTACTATAAAGTATGATAATCAACTAGTGAAAGTTACTTTTTTTTACATTATGATTTCAAATAAAAAAAAGCTTAGGTACAGACCTAAGCTCTTCGTATTTGAACATTTTAAACTTATTTAGAGAATTCTTTAAATGCTAGGGTTACATTATGTCCACCAAAACCTAATGAATTAGAAATTGCTGCTTTTACATTAAATGGTCTAGCAACATTTGGAACATAATCTAAATCACATTCGCTATCAGTTTCTTGGTGATTAATCGTTGGAGCAATTACTTTATTATGAATTGTTAATGCTGTAATAATTGCTTCAATTCCACCTGCTGCTCCTAGCATATGACCAGTCATAGATTTTGTTGAACTAATTGGTACATTGTATGCATGTTCGCCAAATACTTCTTTAATTGCCATCGTTTCAAATTTATCGTTTAATTCAGTACTTGTTCCATGTGCATTAATGTAATGAATATCTTCAACTGATAAACCAGCATCATCAAGTGCCATTCTCATAGCACGTGCGCCACCTTCTCCACCTGGAGCTGGTGCTGTAATATGGTGTGCATCACCAGTTGTTCCGTATCCAACGATTTCAGCATAAATCTTCGCTCCACGAGCTAATGCGTGTTCTAATTCCTCAAGGAATACAATACCAGCACCTTCACCAATGATAAAGCCATCACGAGCATTGTCAAATGGACGACATGCTTTCTCTGGATCTGGATTTAATGATAAAGCTCTTGCAGCACAGAATCCAGCAAGGCCCATATCAGTAATCGGTGCTTCTGCGCCACCACTAATCATTGCAACTGCATCGCCACGTTGAATAATTTTGAAAGCATCACCAATCGAACTTGCACCAGAAGCACAAGCTGTAACTGTACAACCATTTGGACCTTTAGCACCTGTTAAAATAGATACTTGTCCAGATGCCATATCAGGGATTAGCATTGGAATAAAGAATGGGCTTACTCGACGTGCACCTTTTGTTTGGAAAGTATTAAACTGTTCTTCATATGTTTCCATACCACCGATACCAGAACCAATCCAAACACCAACTTTTGGCGCAATTTCTTCATCAATCGTAAAGTTTGCATCTTCTAAAGCCATTTTTGAAGCTGCAATCGCATAGTGAGTAAAACGGTCCATGCGTTTTATTTCTTTTTTATCAATATATTTTTCAGGATCAAAGTCTTTAACTTCTCCCGCAACTTTAACAGGGAAATTATCAGGATTTTTTCGAGTCAGAACACCAATCCCACTCTTTCCATTCATTAAACTTTCCCATACTGTATTTATATCATTACCAATAGGTGATACCGCACCTAAACCTGTAATAACAACTCGTTTTTTCATATCAAAAAATCCTCCTTCAATTAGATTATCTTCCGAATCGAAGTGCAATTGCACCCCAAGTCAATCCGCCGCCAAATCCAACTAATACTAATACATCGTCTTCTTTAACATTTCCGTTTTTATATTCTTCAACTAATGCAATTGGAATTGAAGATGAAGATGTATTTCCATGACGATCAATAATTACACTCATTTTTTCTTTAGGAAGCTGTAATCTTTCTCTTGCTGCGTCCATTATACGAGTATTCGCTTGGTGTGGAATTAAGAAATCCACTTCTTCTTTTGTTAATCCTGCTAATTTTAATACAGTTTCACAAGAATCTCCCATTTGACGAACTGCAAATTTAAACACTTCTCGTCCGTTCATTATTAAGTGATCTCCACCTTTATAAAGATGTTTACCACCAGTACCGTCCGCTCCTAGTTCATAAGAAAGAATTCCTCTACCTTCACTTACTGGACCGATAACCGCAGCACCTGCACCGTCACCAAATAAAACTGCCGTATTTCGATCTTCCCAGTTAACAATTTTAGTTAACTTTTCAGCTCCGATTACTAGAATTCTACTGTAAGTACCAGTTTTTACAAACTGAGCTGCTGTAACAACTCCATATATAAATCCAGCACAAGCAGCACTAATATCCATTGCAGCAGCATTTTTAGCTCCAAGTTTTTCTTGAATTACACATGCCACTGATGGAAACGACTTATCTGGAGTAACAGTTCCAACTAAAATTAAGTCAAGTTCTTCTGCTTTTACATTTGCATCTTTTAAAGCTTCTACCGCAGCTTCGTATGCTAAATCAGAAGTGTCTTGTTCGTCACTAGCAATTCTTCTTTCTTTAATTCCTGTACGACTAACAATCCACTCATCTGAAGTATCCATCATTTGTTCTAAATCATAATTGGTTAATTTTTTTTCGGGTACGTATGAGCCAATACCTAAAATTCCAGCATTCATGAATATCCCCGCCTTACTTTATTATTTTTATGTCTTCTTATTATTACCTGGTACTAATTTTATGAAATAATATGTACTTTGTCTACATTTTTATCTTTTAAAAGCTAGGCTATGTAAAAAAGTTTGATCATTTCTTAAAAAGAATACCACTTTGGAAGAACTTCAAATCCAAAGCAAATTTTTAAACGAATAGTATTCTACTACAAAAAAGGAAATAGTTCAAAAATGAACTATTTCCTTTTATCATTCTTTAAATATTAGATAAGTAAGTATTTTCTTCTTACTCCTGAACCATATATCCAGTATTGTATTTTCATTAGTAAAGATGAAAATGCTGTTGAATTTGCTGTTTTTGCTTTTGGATACCGTCCTCAAGTGAAGTTGTATTAATAATAACAAAAGGAGTTGCATCTATATAGTTTCTCATTTGAGCGAACTTTATTCCATCAATCATATTTTGTAATCCAGTGAAATTCCCTTCTTCTGGTAAGCACATACATTGTTTAGCTGTAATGATATATTTATGTTCTTTTAATTCCTTTTCAGAAATAATCCGAATTGCTTTACCTACATCTTCTACAAATAGAATTTCATTAGAACCGTATACATTTTTTATGGAAACATTTCTCTTTCCTAGGTCTTGAACAATCAATTCATGTAATAAACCTGCCGATGGCTCCCAAGGTCCATATAAAGATGGAATTTCAATATAAGTAATCTTGCAATCAGTATCTTTACTCAATTCATTAACAGTTCTTTCTAAATCTGCTAATTCTTTTTTTGTAGATAATAAAAAGATAATATCCTTACTTTTACCAATCATCTTGTTAAATAGTTTTTCTGTAAACTCTATACTATTAATTGTCCCTTTTAACTTTAGTTCGTCATAAAAATGACAAATAAAAATGGTATCATATTTCTCATCCTCTAATAAAAATTGCTCTTCATCCAAAAAGATGACCTTTGCATTTCTTCCAATTGAGAAGATTTTTTCTTCACTTATTAAATCACTTTCATTTCCTTTTTCCATCACAACGGCTGAAACATCATTATATTCCATTAGTTGGCAAACCAATTCATATCCTATAAATCCACTTGATCCAATAACAGCACACCTTTTCATTATTAACCTCCTTCTTTTAGGAAATTTATTCAAAAAAAATATAGAGACTATAAAACATCCTGATATTTTTTTAAAAACCTTATTAAGTTTTTTCCACAATCAAATTTTTTCTCTTCTAATGAAATCAAAATCGAAAGCGGTAAATTATTTTTATGTCGTTCTTCTTCTAATAGTCTAATATCGCTTTTCCATTTATAATGATTTCTTGTTGTTGTGTAAATTTTAATTGGTGAGATTGTTTCATAAAAAAAACATTCTCTATCTATAACCATATATATATCCGACGCTTTATATGCTTTTAAAATTTCATGAACTGTTCTTTTATAGAACAGTTTATTTTCTCTTTCTAAATCTAATTCATTTTTTAAATTTAACGAAGGATTTAATAATGAAATACTTCTGACTTTTCCCTTTAAGAGGCCAAGTAATTTACAAACGACTAATGCTCCAGTACCTTCCCCAATTATATGAATTGATGAATTCAAAATTTCTTTTCTCATAACTGAATGATATAAGCTTTCTGCTAAATCGACAGCGTCATCTGAACCCCAATTTTTCCCATATAAATTTGAAGTGAATACTGTGTACCCTTCATCCGTTAATGTTGATAATAGCTTTCTTTTATCAAAATGCTGCAATAAGCAACTATGTGCATTATCTACGTAATGTGTATTCCCACCGACATAGAGTACTCCGAAACCATTCGGTCTAATAGGTAGATGAATAACTGCATATTGATCCTCTTGTTTAAAAAATCTCTCAGTTACAGGCATTCTTATCACCTTATTATTAATGTAGTATTTTTGGGTAATTATAAAATAGGTATAAAAAAATTCTTAAGTTACTTTTTTTAATTAAAACTTTTTAATTATAACTTCAATTATCAAATTTCTAGGTATATAATATGATAAGAACTAACTAGATAGGAGTGATTAGAGTGCGTTTTATTATGACATTGTTCTGGAGCTTTGTTTTATGCCAAATGGGAGCTTACGTTTTAAGTTCAATGACTGGCGGAGAATATAATTTCACATCTGCTTCAGTTATGGCTGTAGTATTATCTATAGCTATTTCAGTTCTTAGCGAAGCAATAATTCCTAATGAACCTGTTGCAAAACACCACTAAAATCTATATATAACATATGTTGTCGCACCCAAAAACGTTCAACTTGGTATATACATATGTCATCATTTATGGATTTAGATAATTTATAAAATACTAAAATTTTGATAAATACATTCAATATTTTGTATATTGTAAACGCATAAAAGAGCGCCCTCGATCAATTAATCGAAAGCGCTTTTTTTATATCTCTTTTAAGGTTTTAATGTTACTGACCCCATTACACAAGTTTACAATCAATTATTTAAATTTAGATTTATATGTCCATTTTCTGTTATGGTTTTGTGTATCTGGAAAAACTTCTCCAGCCTGAAGCTTAATTTGTTTTGGACGAGTTACGTTGCTTCCTGTTTCACCGATTTCCACGTATACCCCATTATTTGGTGCTTTGTCGCCTGGTCGAAATTGATGTGCTTGACCCATAATCCATTCCTCCTTCTTTTTAGGTTCTTATTGTTCCTCTAAAAATAAAGTTTTTTCTTTTAAAAAGATGGTATTATTAGTAATTATTGGCTTTTTACCCAATAATATTTTTTCTTAAAAAGATTCACATTAAAAAATAAAAGGTGATGAATATGAAAACAAAACACTTAATTGCACTAGATTTAGACGGCACCTTATTAACGGATGAAAAAATAATATCCGAACGTACTTTAAAAGTGATCCAACAGTTAAAGAATCAGGGTCATGAAGTATGTATTTCAACCGGTAGACCTTTTAGAGCTAGTAAAATGTATTATGAACAATTAAAACTTACAACTCCAATTGTAAACTTTAATGGTGCTTATGTTCATCACCCTCTAGATGATTCATGGGGAGTTTATCACGAATCATTACCTTTAGAAGTTGCCAAAGAGGTAATTAGTTCTTGTAGAGAGTATGAATTAAAAAATATGTATGCGGAAGTAATGGACGATGTATACGCAGATAAACACGAAGAAGAGATTCTCCCACTTTTCCACTACTTAAAAGAAGATATAATCCACGGAGATTTAGTTATAAATCTTTCTCAAGCGCCAACATGTCTTCTAATCGATAGTGAAGAGTCTCATGTTGCAAGTATTCGTGAGCACTTATCAAATGTCCACGCTGAAGTAATTGATCACCGTCGCTGGGCAGCACCTCATCATATAATCGAAATTGTTAAAGCTGGAATGAATAAGGCAATAGGACTACAAAAAGTAGCGTCTTACTATAATATACCTCGAAAAAACATTATAGCTTTTGGGGATGAGGACAATGATTTGGAAATGATTGAATATGCGGGTCATGGTGTTGCAATGGATAATGCAATTCATCAATTAAAGAATATTGCAAACCACACAACATTATCTAATCAAGATGAAGGAATCGCGATTTTTCTTGAAGATTTTTTTAACTTAAAATTATAATTATCAGCACTTTCTTTGTCATTAATTTCAAAGATAACTAATAATAACCACTAATAACAATTTGCTAATTGTGCATTCTATTAAGGACTTCACCAAACAGGATTATCCACTTTTTGATATTGATCAATTACTATTGGAAATTCTTGAGAAGTCAAAAACAAAAAGCTTTCCTATTTAGGAGGGAATCACGATGGGCAAAGGTAATAAGTCTAAGCGCTTTATTCAACAAAGTTCTGATTCTGTTACAAAGTACTCTGAAAAATTCCCTTATCACTTTACATTAGCTGAAGCAGAAGAGCGAAAAGCTAATAATAGACAAAACTTTAATGCTTAATTTAAAGCATTAAAAACAAAAAACAACCATTGGAATAATCCTTTGGTTGTTTTTTTATTTATGAAATGCTCTGTTTTATATCATTATTTACTGGAGAAAGTTTCTAGTAAGAAACTGTTTGAGTAACTGGTTTAATTTCTCCATTAAGATCACTCTCATTGACCTTTGATGCAACGAAATTTGCAGTTATTTCATAATTCCCTTTTGGAAGGTTTTTATTTACAAAATTAACTTGCTCTTGCCAAACTTGCGCTTTTCCACTAGGAACCGCAACATTTGTAATGACTTGTGCATATGCCATTTCTCGGGATGATTGATAAACTACTTGTCCACTCTCATCTTTAATTGTAAAATCAACTGTTTGTGATGAAGGGAATGTAAAATTTGCAGGGATTTTATTATCATTACGTATTGAATATTTCATCGTTACAAGCCCATTCGCTTCTGTAACTTCAAGATTTGGTGAAAGCTTCTCCACATCAATCTCATTAATTTGACCTACAGTTTGTTTTGTACTTGGTGTTGGTTTTATTTCCTTGTCACTCTTTGCACCACAACCAGAAAGAAGTAATGAACAAGCTAATAAGAGAATCGATCCCTTTTTCAAAATAATCTCCACCTTTTTAGTTTCCTTCCTAAATTATACCAAAAAGCTGAGAAATTACTTGAACAAAAAATTAGTTATTAAACCACCTTCTCACACAAAAGTAAAAAATTAAGCTCCTACTATTGCCACCTTATACAATTCCAATCATATTCCATATACCGCTATCTTGTACTCTATAAAAAATACTCTGACTAGATTAATGTAGATTAGGGAGTAATGAAGTTATGATGATCCTAAAAATATAATTTGGGTTACGTAATCCAATTTTAAAGGGGAACACAGTATGAATAAAGAAGTCATTCCAGTTAATGAAATCACAAATTTCAAATCACGTTCAGAAGAGTTTTTTCCAATTAAATGGTATAAAAATATGTTACTACATCAACCAATTTATTATCATGAAAAAACGAACACATGGAATTTATTTAAATATGAGCATGTTAAACATTATTGAAAAAGTTTAAGTAAAACAATTATTGCTGCATCAGTTTTTGTGATCACTCTAATTGTATTAGAATATTTGCAGATGAAATCGAATACGCTTGAAAAATTTTTTACAGGAAAATCAAAAATTGTAGTAGAAAACGGCAAGTTAAATATTAAAAATTTAAAAAAGTTACGTTTAACGGTTGATCAATTAGAAATGCGTATTCGAAATGAAGGAATTAATAAATTTGATGACATTAAGTTTGCTACAATTAAACCAAATGGCTTATTAGGATTCGAATTAGCCGAGGATGCGAAACCATTAACAATTAGAGAGTTTAAAACACTAATGGAGTCGTACGGATTTCAACCTAATAATAATCATTTAAGCGAGAATACTCAAAGTTGTTCTGTTTCAATTTTTAATGAAATAAAAGGAAAGCAAAAGCCCGAAAATCCTAAATTTAAATAATTCAAAAAAAGACTAGCAAATTTCAAATTTTGCTAGTCTTTCTCTATTTAAATCTTTCTAAATTCCCCTAATACATCAACGGTTTGTACTACATTCGTAAAAGCTTTCGGGTCTACCCTTTTAATAATTCTTTCCAAATCATATAATTCATAACGAGATAATACGATCATTAAGATATCTTTATCTTGCTTAGTAAATGCTCCAGTAGCATTCATTTGCGTAATGCCTCGCACAAGTTTCGCATGAATTTCTTTTCTAAGCTCTTCACCTTTTGTAGTGACAATCATTGCCGTTAGCTTAACATGACTTGTATGAACACTATCGATCACACGAGTAGTAACATATAAATTGATTAAAGTATAAAGAGCTTTTTCCATTCCATATAGCTGGCCAGCTGTAATGATAATAATTGCATTAAACAAAAAGAAATACGTTCCAACCGGTTTCCCTTTTGATTTTGAAAGAACTAAGGCGATTATATCTAACCCACCTGTAGATCCACCAAATTTTAATGTCATTCCAATACCAATCGCAGCAATTAAACCACCAAAAACTGCATTAAGAAGAATATCATCAGAAAAAATCGGTTTAACAGGTAAAATTTCCAAAAATAACGTCATTATCCCTACACTAAAGAAACTAAAATACGTAAAGGAACGTCCAACTTTTTTCCATGCTAAAACGATAACAGGAATATTTAATAACGCTAAAAGAATCCCCGTCGTTGCTGTAAACGGAGTGTAGTCAGTAATAATATTTGAAAGTAACTGCGCTAGACCTGCAAAACCACTTGAATAAACATTAGCAGGAATTAAAAAACAATTCATTGCAAACGCATTTAAGAAACCACCAACCATTACTACAACCAGCTTAAATAAAAGCTCTTTATTTCTTTCCACCAACTCTGCTTCCTCCTCAAAAAAATAAAACTTCTCTCTATATTAAAAAATTGCATCTGTAAAAACATCATACTTGTTTAACAAAAGCTAAATGTAAAAACGAACACTCATACATAATTAAGGTGATAAAGGCAAACCTAACATTATCATTTCTTATAAAGGAGCTTAAATATGCCTACTAGTGATAATGACAAAAAAGCAAAAGATAATAACGCTGTAAGAGAAAAGAAAAATGCACAAGAAAGTAAAAATGCACAGGCTGGTAAGAAATCTTTTTCTAAAAGTGTCGATCATCTTTAATATTTTAAAAATGTTTTAATTGATTAAAAAACATGTAAAATTTCATCTATTAGTTTAAGTATATTTAAATCTTTCTGAAAGACAATAAGAACTTTCTAAACTTGAAAAAGCCTTATTATTAATAAGATTCAAAAAATAAAACTGTTCAACTTTTCCATTAATTTTGGTAAAGGTTGAACAGTTTTTTATGAATTTTTTTAATAAATAGATCAGAGCTTAAGTTCATATTCCCATTCTTAAAACTTCCTAAATTCTCCAAATATATCAATTGTTTGAACGATATTCGTAAACGCCTTTTCATCAACTGATTTAATGACTTTCGATAGATGATATAGCTCATAACGCGATAACACCATCATTAAAATTTGTTTATCTTGATTCGTAAAGGCACCTTTTGCATTGATTGCAGTAATTCCACGCACTAGCTGCGAGTGGATTTCTTTACGCAATTCATCACCTTTTGTTGTTACAATAAAGGCAGTTACTTTAATATGACTAGTATGGATTGCATCAATGAATCTAGAAGTTACGTATAGGTTAATTAATGTATAAAGTGCTTTTTCCATTCCATAAATATAGCCTGCTGTTAATATAATTAACGCATTAAACAAGAAGAAGTATGTACCAACTGGTTTTCCTTTCGAACGTGATAATACTAGAGCAACTATATCTAACCCACCTGTTGAAGCACCAAACTTTAATGTATATCCAATCCCAACTGCTACAATTAATCCGCCAAATACTGCATTTAGTAAAATATCTTTTGAGAATAGAGGCGTTACTGGGATTACTTCTAAAAATAACGTCGTGATTCCAACGCTTAAAATCGTAAAATACGTAAAAGATGGACCTATTTTTTTCCATGCTAAAATGATTACAGGAATATTTAATATCGCAAGTAAGATACCAGTAGAAGCCGAAAAAGGTGTAAAATCATTTAATAAATTAGTAAGCAATTGAGCTAAACCAGAAAAACCACTTGAATAAACACTCACAGGAATTAAAAAACAATTCATCGCAAATGCATTCATAAATGCACCAAATATTACTACAAGAACTTTTATTAACAATTCTTTTTTGTCATTCACCTACAAGCCTCCTAAACATTCATATGTTTAGTATGCCTGTAAATTGTAAAAAAATAGCAAAAAAACCACTTCACTCAGTGAAATGGTTTCAAATCCTAATTATTGCTCTTTCTTCTCAAACAGTTCTTTTGCGTATGTCCAACCGTCTTCTTGATAGATTTTATTTTCCTTTAATAATCTACCCATCGCACGTTTAAACGAAGCCTTACTAAGATTAAATCTTACTTTAATATCCTCTGCATCACTCTTATCCCAGTAAGGCATTGCCCCACCACGGCTCATCATATATTCATAAATTTCATTTGCTTCTTGATCTAATCCTTCATGCACCCTTGGTAAAAGTGACACGTTAATACTACCATCATCTTTCACATCAATAATACGTCCACTTACCCTTTCACCAATGCGAGGTTCAGTTTTTCTCTGTGATTCATGGATAAATCCAATGAATCGTTCATCAGTTAAGATATAAGAACCCACTCTTAAAGTACGATAAATAATTCCTGTAACATTTTTATTAAGCATACTAGGTTCAGCCTCTACAGAAAACTCTTTCATGACTGGTTCGGTAGCAATTTTAATTAATAGTCTACCTTTGTTTGTTTGCTTTAACGTACAAAAAATTTCATCGCCTTCTTCTGGCCAAACTTCTTGAAGCGGTGGAAGGTCACCTTTTTCTAATAGAATATCTTTTGAAATGCCGATGTTTACAAAAACACCCACTCCATCAAGTTTATCTACTACTTTTGCAAATCCATAACCTTCTGTTGTAATGAATGGCATTTCCATCGTTGCAGAAAGTCTACCTTTAGAATCATGATATAAAAATACAGTTACTTCTTGATCTATTTCAACTTCACCAGATGCCTCATTTTTATGTAAAAAAACTTCTTCTTGATCTTGGACAAGCATATACCCAATATCCGTTTCTCGACTGCAAACTAATGTTACAATCTCTCCTGCTTGTAAACTCATTTTTTGTTACATCCTCTCTTAACTTTCAAACTAAAAATTATTATATCACGCTTACCTGAATGTTTGTTACTTCGTCTATCATACACTATAATACAAGTATTAACGAATTGGAGGGATTCTATCTATGTCAAAAGAAAGTTCATTTGATATTGTTTCAAAAGTAGACTTACCAGAAGTCTCGAATGCGATTCAACTTGCTACAAAAGAAATCGCAACTCGCTATGACTTTAAAGGAAGCAAAAGCTCAATTACATTAGAAAAAGAAGAACTAGTTTTAGTTTCTGATGACGATTATAAATTAGAGCAATTAAAAGACGTATTAATTAATAAATTAATTAAGCGTAATGTTCCTATTAAAAACTTAGACTACAGTAAGGTTGAAGGTGCTTCAGGTGGTACTATAAGACAAAGAGCTAAATTAGTTCAAGGGATTGATAAAGAAAATGCAAAAAAAATCAATACAATCATTAAAAATAGCGGATTAAAAGTAAAATCACAAATTCAAGATGATCAAATCCGAGTAACTGCAAAAAGTAGAGATGATTTACAAGCAATTATCGCTGCTGTAAAAGGTGCAGATTTATCTATTGATATTCAATTCCTGAATTACCGATAAACTTATACATAGAAAAAGAGGATGAAAGTAATCATCCTCTTTTTTAATTTTTATATATTTAATTAGCTACTAACTAACGTTAATCTCTCATTCTTTACACATGTATCACGGACTACTATTTTATACGGAACGATAATACTTTTTTCAGTACCATCTGGTTCTTCAACTTTTGAAATAATATTTTTTGCTGCTTCATTGCCTAATTGATAAATATTAATATCTACAGATGTTAATGGTGGATTTGCTAATTCTGCAAAAATTGCATTATTAAAACTAATAATTGAAATATTATTCGGGACTGAAATGTTATGTTCGCTTAATACACTTATAATTCCTAATGCCAATACATCATCAGTTACAACAATTGCAGTTGGAAGCTCCTTTAGTTCGAGCATTTGATTTACTGCTTTCCTTCCACCGTCTCTCGTAAATGATGTAAATAGTATTTCTTCTTCATTTACAGTAAGTCCGTTTAATTGCATTGAATCTTGGAAACCACGTAATCGGTTTTGAGTTACTAGAAGACTACTGTCTCCTCCAATAAATGCAATTTGTCGATGTCCAAGATCAATTAAATAATTAGTCACATCTCTAGAAGCTCCATAATTATCATTGTCAATATACGTTATATCATCCATTGAATGAACAGGCTTCCCTACTAATACAAAAGGAAAATTATTTTCATTCAAATAATCAATAATCTTATCATTTTCCTTAGAGTAAAGTAGAATAATTCCGTCGACTCTTCTACCCCTGATAGTTTTAATCACAGTTTGCTCAACTTCATCCTCGTTGTTACCTGTAATAAAATAAAGAGAGTAATCTTTTTGATTCGAATACGCTGTCACACCTCTAATTACTTCTGCAAAAAAAGGATTATGAAATGATGTATCTAATGCTGGTGGCAAAACTAATCCAATTGATTTCGTAGATCGATTAGCCAATGACCTTGCATTTAAATTTGGATGGTAATTTAGTTCATCCATTACTTTTCTAACTTTTCTTTTTGTTTTTTCACTAATTCTTGGGTTGTTTGAGATAACTCGAGACACCGTTGAAGGCGCTACATTCGCTTTCTTCGCAACATCCTTAATTGTAATAGTCATTTTTATTCCCCTTATTTACGAATGAATGTAAACGTTATCATTTTTTCTTTAGATGTAGACTCTATTTAAAAGATTATTGATTCTTGATAAAATCCACATCTTCCTCACAAGTCGATGTCCCGTTAATTTTACTGGAATCTAGTGGATTAAATCTTTTACTAATTTGCTTAGAATACTAAAAAAGACAGCAATCATTTCAAGTATTCTAAGCTTAGGCAAACTAGTATTTATTTCACTTCATTATTACGTCTTCTTGCAAACCATAAAAAGATGATAAACGCAACAAAAATAGATGGAATTGCAATAATCACTCCAATGTTTAAACTAGTTTTAGGTGCAACTGCATAAACATTTGAAGATTCTCTTTTAAGGACTATATCAAATCCTTTTTTATTTGGACGAACCAAATCATCATTTAACATCCCTCTTAATTCATTAGATTTTTTAACGACATCAAAATCTAAATGAACCTTTTGATCAAGAGAAGTATTATTTATTGCAACGATCGTAGTTTCATCATTATAATGTCTCTTAATTAAAGTCATACCTTTAGAATCATCATAAAGCACTTCAAAATCCCCTTCAGAAAGAGACGGTAAAGTTCTTCTTAATTCAGTCAGTTTTTTTATATATTTTGAAAAATCTTCATCCGTACGGAAATCCATTCCTTTTCGATTATCAGGGATGTTTCCACCATTTAGTGCAATTTCTGTCCCATAATACGTCAATGGGATTCCTGGTGTTGTAAATAAATAAGCAAGTGCCAACTTTAATCTTGAAGGTGGATACTGCCCTTTTGATACAGCTATTGAGACAAAGCGCTTAGTCATTTCATCATCTAAATAGTTAATCATTAATGTCGAGCCTAACTGCTTACTTAAATCCGCTTGTTGCTTCATTATGTCAGTTAATGATTGATTTTGTGAAGAAAATGTATTTGCTAAATCGGCTACTGAATCAACATTATAAATTCCATTAAAACCTAAATTTTTATATTTATTTAGATCTATATCACTTGAATCATTTAAATCAGCAAATAAAATGAAATTTGGATTTTTCTTTTTTATTTCTTTGTTAAATGATTCCCAAAATGAAACAGGTACATTATTTACTTCTTGTAAATTATATCCGTCAAAATTAGCTTGATCCATCCAATACTTAGCTGTTTCGATTAAGTAATTGGCTACTTCATTGTTTTCTTGATTAAAGTCAGGTAACCCATTTATCCATTTCTTTTCTGAACTTGTACTATTTTCAGGATTAAACCAATCCGTTTTTTTAGCAAGTTCACTATTTGGCGAAGCATTATTTGTAACAAAATCAATATAAACTTTTATTTTACGTTTATGCGCTTCTTTAACTAACTTCTTAAGTTCTTTATTTGTTCCGAACCTTGGATCAATTTTTCTAAAATTAACGACTGAGAATCCATCATATGAATTTAAGTCATTCTCAAAAATAGGTGAAATCGAAATAGCATTATATCCAAAATCCTTAAGATAATCTAATTTTTGGGTAATACCATCTAAATCCCCACCCTGAGATTTATTTAAATCTTTCGGGTCTGTATTTTTATCATTCATAGGATTACCATCAAAAAAACGATCAACTAAAATTCGATAAATCATTTCTTTGTTTAGATCTGTTGTATTTTTTTCTGCAAAACTAATACTTGGTAATGTACTAAAAAATAGTACAGACGCTAGTATTAATAAACCAAATCGCCTCATTTTTTCTCCCCCTGCAAGACACTCGCATGTACATAAATTTCACTCTCTACATTATTTTGCAAAATATTACAATGAAATTCAAATGTTAATTTAAATTTCATAAAAATGGAAGCGATTGCACACACTATTTAATTATACTGTTACTAAATTAGATAGCAAGTTAATTCCTTAAAGACATTTATAATAACATTTTACTAAAAAATAAAGGGTGGGATCATGCAAATTGAATCAATATATCATCAGCCATATGATCATTATGCTTTTTCAATAGATGATAAAACCTATCGGTTAAGAATTCGAACAAAAAAAGGTGATTGCACAGAAATTATTTTTTATTTCGGAGATCCATTCAAATTTAATGATTCAGGTTGGCAAATAGAATCATCACTCTCCATGTATCTTGCATTTTCCACAGAACTTTTTGACTACTGGGAAGTAAATGTTATCCCTCCAAATAAACGAATGAAATATCAATTTCTTTTAAAAAATGAGCAAGATTCTCGATTTTATGGTGAGGGTGGATTTTCAAACAATTTTAATCCCAATGATCAGTCGAACTGTTTTACATTGCCATTTCTTCATAAAAATAATTTAATATCACCTCCAAGTTGGATTAATGGTACGATTTGGTATCAAATTTTCCCCGATCGTTTTGCTAGTGGAAATAACAAGAATAATCCTAAAAATTCTACTCCATGGGGCTCTACTCTCCCAACGAGTTCAAGCTATTTTGGTGGTGATTTAGAAGGTGTTATTCAAAAAATAGATTATCTTAAAAATTTAGGAATATCCGGAATTTATTTAACTCCTATTTTTGAAGCAAATTCAAATCATAAATATAATACAATTAATTATTTTAGAATAGATCCTACTTTTGGAGATGAAAAAGTCTTAAAAACATTAATCGAAAAATGTCATGAAAATAATATTCGAGTAATGCTTGATGCAGTATTTAACCATACAAGTGCATCCTTTCCCCCATTTCAGGATGCCTTGCAAAACGGAAGGCAATCCGCCTTTTTTGAGTGGTTTCACTTTTTTAAAGATGAACAAAACAATGCAGCATATGAAACTTTTTCTTTTGTAAAGGAAATGCCAAAACTAAATACAGAAAATAAAGAAGTACAGAATTTTTTAATCGAAATAGGTTCTTATTGGATAAAAGAATTTAATATAGATGGTTGGCGTTTAGATGTAGCAAACGAAATCGATCATTATTTTTGGAAACTATTTAATAAAAAAATGAAGGAACTAAAAAATGATTTATTTATTGTAGGTGAGATTTGGCACCATGCAATGCCTTGGCTAAGAGGTGACGAATTCGATTCTGTTATGAATTATCCTCTTATGCAATCACTTTTTGCTTATTTCGGTTATCAATCGATTTCAAAGATACAATTTCAATATTCGATTAACGATTTAATTGCTCAGTACCCATTACCTGTAATCAAAGCACTCTTCAATGTATTAGGTTCACATGATACACCAAGAATACTGACACAATGTAATCAAAATGAAAAAAGAATGATACTATTATATGTCTTTTTATTTACTTTCTTTGGAACTCCTTGTATCTACTACGGAGATGAAATTGGTCTACAAGGTGGAAATGACCCTGAATGCCGAAGCTGTATGCTTTGGGACAAATCACAATATAACTTAAGTATCTTTGATTCAATCAAAAAATTGATTTCTATAAGAAAAAAGTACCCAGTTTTAGAAAATGACGGTGAGTTTAATTGGGTACAAACTGACCAACCTGACATTGTTATGTATGAAAGGAAAAATAATCAATTTCATTTTTTAATCTTAATTAATAACTCAAGCGAAAAACAGTCAGTTAAAGTACCAATAAATTTAGGTAAGAAAAGAATTACAAATGTATGGAATGGCGAACAGTTTGCAACTGAATCTGATTCAATTGGTGTTGATCTACTAGAAACTGACTTTTTAATTTTACAAATTGAAGATACAGACTCATTTACGTGAGTCTGTATTTTTACGTTGTTGAAAAACAACCTTGTCAATTAAACTACCAAATTTTCGCAAAAGGAGTATAGTGATGTTGATTTCCACTACAGGATGCTCGCTTTCCATGGGGCGAGATTCTTTTGCCTCCTCGGCAAGCCTGCGGGGTCTCAGCCTTCCCGCTTATCCCATAGGAGTCGAGCACCCCTTTTGTTCCAATCAACTTATTCTTAAAAAAAGTCTGCATTAAATCCTAATCAAATAGCCTTTACTTAGAGAAACCTAACAGTTATTTATTAATCAGTTCGTTGGTCAATTAATATCGAACATTAATTAAACTAATCAATTGAATTTGTTTTTCTAAAAGTTAGCTCATAATTTTTCAACTTCTGAAAAAAAACATTTCTAGTGTTATTGGAATCATAAATTGCTCAAACAAATTAACATTTAAAACCATTATTTATCATCCAAAAAATGATAATTTCATCATTAAAAATGTTCATTTAATTTCCGTTTTCCCTATTGACCAATTTATATTTCAACACTCTGAAGATACAGACTCATATAATTTGAGTCTGTATTTTTATTCACTCATTTACGTAACGTTAGATTTTCTAACAAATTAGATGTATGTTAGCGTTTTCATAATTATTTTATATATTTTTTTGGATTTTTCGTGAAATTATTATTGAATTTTGCATATATTCTGAATATGATAACTTATATAACATTCAATGTTATAAAAACTAACATTAAAGAAATGGGGAATGAAGATGAATAGTATTCAAGCTGCGGATAGTGTATTTCTTTTTATTTCAACTGTTTTAGTCATGATCATGACACCTGGTTTAGCACTTTTTTACGGCGGTATGGTTAAAAGTAAAAACGTTTTAAGCACCACAATGCATAGCTATTCTGCCCTGGCAATTGTATCAATCCAGTGGGTGTTAATTGGTTACTCTTTAGCATTCGGTCCAGATTTTCATCATTTGATTGGTAACTTTTCTTGGGCAGCATTAAAGGATGTTGGTTTTACTCCAAATGAAAACTACAGCGCAACAGTCCCTCATAATCTTTTCATGATGTTCCAGCTAATGTTTGCAATTTTAACTCCTGCTCTTATCTCAGGTGCCTTCGCTGAGCGCATGAAATTTTCAGCGTTTCTATTATTCACTCTTTTATGGACAACATTTGTTTACGATCCATTAGCTCACTGGGTTTGGGGCGTGGATGGCTGGCTTCGTAATCTAGGTGCTTTAGACTTTGCTGGCGGAACAGTTGTCCATATTTCCTCCGGTGTTTCAGGTTTAGTTCTGGCTCTACTTCTTGGTAAAAGACGAGATTTCGGATCTACATCACCTCATCATTTACCACTAACTGTTTTAGGCGCTGGACTATTATGGTTTGGATGGTTCGGATTTAATGTTGGTAGTGCTTTAACATTAAATGATGTGGCATTAACTGCATTCATTAATACAAATACTGCAGCTGCTGCAGCTTCAGTTGCTTGGGTGCTTGTGGAATGGTACGTAAATAAAAAACCGACTATTTTAGGTGGAGTTAGTGGTGCCGTAGCTGGATTAGTTGCAATTACACCTGCTTGCGGATTCGTCACTCCCCTCTCTTCAATCGTGATTGGATTTTTAGGTGGCGTCATATGCTTTTTAGCAGTAACATACTTAAAATACAAATTCGGATATGATGATGCTTTAGACGCATTCGGTTGTCACGGAATCGGAGGGACATGGGGAGCTATTGCAACAGGATTATTCGCCACAAAATCAGTAAATAGTGCTGGTGCAAACGGACTTTTTTACGGTGACATATCACTTCTTTGGAAACAACTACTTGCTATCGGAGCAACCTATCTTTTTGCAGGAGTTATTACTTTTTTAATTGTAAAAGTTATAGGCTTTTTCATCAGCATACGCGTCGATCAAGAGGAAGAAAACCTTGGCCTTGACTTAAGCATTCATGGAGAAAAAGCATATCACGACGCAAGTATTTAAGGAGGGATAAAAATGACTGCAAAATTAACGAAAATTGAAATCATTACTCGGCCAGATAAATTTGATGTATTAAAAGATGCCCTTTCAAAAGTAGGGATCACAGGAATGACCGTAACGAACGTTTTAGGATGCGGAATGCAATCAGGTTATACGGAAGTGTATCGAGGAAAAAAACGAACGATCAATCTACATGAAAAAATTAAAGTTGAAATAGTCGTATGTGACGTACCTGTTCAAGCCATAATCGATGAAGCAAAAAGAGTTTTAAAAACAGGAAAACCTGGAGATGGAAAAATATTTGTATACCCTATCGAAAACGCGATTAAAATCCGCACTGGGGAAGAAGGAAGAGACGCATTACAAAACGATTATTAGAATTTTAAAGCCTAGTCGTTCTATATGACTAGGTTTTTTATTTGTTAGTTCACGATTTTCATATGAGTAACCACTACTCCAAGGATTTTGTAGATGTGATTGGTGACCAAAATTTTTATTGAATATAAGATTTTTTTGCGAAAAGTGCATTGATTTTTAATATAGGTATTTGCTTTCAATCTGTTTCTTGCAATTTTCCATTGAAATCTTATTAAAGACTAAATGAAATTTATGTTTATTTGCAGTTACGGGCTTTTTAATTGCACTTATCACGTTTTTAATTGCACTTTCTGACTTTTTATTTGCAGCTCTCCCCTTTTATTTGCACTTTCAAGCTTTTTATTTGCAGTTATCATGTTTTTAATTGAACTTTCCGACTTTTTATTTGCAGTTCCACGTTTGGCTCTGCTCTAGCTTCTTTATTTAATCAAAAACAAAAAAAAGAGGTGAAAAAGATCACCCCTATACTTTAAGCTTTCACATTAATATTGAATTTTTTAAACCAAACATGAATTTGATATAAATGAGCAAGTAATTGAGGTCCAGACATTAATTGTCCGTACCATGGAACTTGAAATGCTTTTCCTTCACTTTCAACTAAACTATTTAATTGCTCTTTATCGAGAAACTCGTAAAGAGCTGAGCTTTTATCTTTTAAAGCTTCTTTTAATTTTTGAACAACTAATTTTGTATAAACTGGATTATGTGTCTTTGGATATGGGCTTTTTTTGCGGTATAGGATATCATCTGGTAACAGACCTTCAAGTGACTTTCTTAAGATACCTTTTTCGCGATCACCATACATTTTAAGCTCCCAAGGGATATTCCATACATATTCGACAAGTCGGTGATCTGCAAAAGGAACACGCACTTCAAGACTTGCTCCCATACTCATTCGATCTTTTCGATCTAATAATTGCGCCATAAACCATTGACGATTTAAATAAAACAGTTGTCTTCTTTTAGCTTCTAATGGACTTTCACCTTCAAGGATTGGCGTTTCTTTTACAGTCTCGTTGTATCGATCTTGAACGTACTGAGTTAAATTCAGCTTTTTACTCCATTCGTCTTTTAAAAGCTTTTGACGAAGTTCTGTTGATCTCATCCAAGGAAACGCTGGTCTATTCAAGTCATCTTCTCGGTGAAACCAAGGATATCCACCAAAAATTTCATCAGCACATTCTCCAGATAAACCTACTACAAAGTTCTGTTTAATTTTTTGGCAAAACCATAATAATGAAGAATCGACATCTGCCATACCTGGAAGATCACGACACTCTGTAGCCTCGTCTAAATATTGAACCAGTTCTTCGTTTGTAATGACACATCTTTGATGATTCGTATTAAATGTTGAAGACATTAACTCAATCCAAGGTGCATCTGAATTTGGTTGGAATACACTTGATGTGAAGTATTTATCATTTTCCTCATAATCGATTGAATAGGTGGTTAATTGCCCTTTTCCTTCTTTAGCGTAATGATTTGCAGCGATGGCTGTAATCGCACTAGAATCCACTCCACCTGATAAAAACGTACATAAAGGCACATCAGAAACCAATTGTCTTACGATTGCATCTTCAACATAAAAACGTACTTTTTCAATGGTTTCAGCAACTGAATCCGTGTGTATATCACTTTTAACATCCCAATATTTCCATATTTTTAGTCCATTTCTTGAGAATGTCATAGCATGACCACCACGGAGTTCTTTAATTCCATCAAAAACACCATTTCCAGGCGTACGAGATGGACCAAGTCCAAATACTTCCGAGAGCCCTTCTTCAGTTAATTCAGCCTTTACTCCAGGGTTTGCTAAAATTGCCTTTACTTCTGAAGCGAATAATAATCTTTTATAATCTTCTTTATAAAATAGCGGTTTAACACCTAAACGATCTCTTGCAATGAACAAACTTTCCTTTTCTTCATCCCAGATTGCAAAAGCAAATATTCCATTAAATTTGTCTACACAAGCTTCCTTCCACTCAATATAGCTTGTAAGTAGAACCTCAGTATCTGAATGCCCTTGAAACGTGTAGCCTCTTTTTAAAAGTTCTTTTCTAATATCCTCTGTATTATACAACTCACCATTGTAGCAAAGCGTATACGTGAAGTTACCTTTCGTTTTACGCATCGGTTGTTTTCCACCTAATGGATCGACCACAACTAATCTTTTGTGGCCAAAACTACAATGATTCGACGTCCAAATATTCGTATCATCTGGACCTCGTTTAGACAATGTTTCAGCCATTTTTTTTGTCTCTGAATTTACATTGGATAAATTCTTTTGAAAATCTGCCCACCCAGTTATCCCGCACATGTTTTTTTCTCCTTTCTGGGCTATTTCCCTATAAAACTAAAGTTAATTCTATATCGTATTATTGTTTTTAAAAATAGGTGCATTAATCCTCAAAAAAAGTTGGTAACTTATCATTATTTGTCCATACGTTTTTTAAATTTTTGCATAGTTATAAAATAGTTAAGTTATGTCAATAAATGAAAAAAGTAGCAGCTTTATTAAAATCGAAATAAACGCAGCTAGCATGATTTATAAATCCTAATACCGGTCGGAAAATAGAGTAAAATTTTTAATTCATTTAAAACAATATTCGAGATTCAAAAAAAGGTTCGAACGAAAAAAAGATTCTATTAGATACTTAATTTTATGATTCAATAAAATGTCCAAATCACTACTTTTCACCTGAACCTATGTAAATAAACAATGAACAGCAGAACGCTTGTAACTGGAGGTTACTTAATGCAATTTAAGCACCGATCACAATTATTTCAAAAGCAACCTCGCGCTTTCACTATTGGAGCAATTGAAGAAATAAATGATGAATGGGTCTTTTTCGATGATGAAACTGATGAGGCATTTTTACTTGAGGATCTTATCGATGAAGATTTTGAAGTTTCTATAAATAAAGAGTGGGTTCCTGCTTCTTTAAAAAATAGTAATTTTCTTATTCAGTATTCAAAAAAGAAAAAATTACAAAATGGCGATATCCTTCGTATTCAAAGAAAGCTTTTATATAGCTTCGATTCACTCTTAAAAAATTTGAGCGATGAATCATTTTACACTTTAGCTTACCTACTAAACACACATAGTTTTTCCCTATACGATTGCTTGTACTGTCATAACTTCCTTTCATTTCAACCTGAAGGTTCACCTACAGAAGGAGTAAATTTCATCGTATTTGATAATGGAGAACTTGTTTGTTCAGTATATCACCAATTTAGGATTTCATCTGAAGAACAAAACCATCGATTTGAACTTACGAAAGCAACAGGTAACCGCTACCTATTAACACAGCTTTCATAAATACAAAAAACTGCCACAAGAAAATTGTGACAGTTTTTTTATTAAGCAAAGAAGTGAAAACCTTGTGGTAATCTAAATCCTAAATATAATAAAGCTAAAATAAATACTGTAAAAATAGTTGCAGGAACAACCATTTTACGGTGTTTCTTAGAAGACACTGTGAAATATTCAAACACACCTAACATAAGAATACCAAGTGTCATTTTTACGTTATAAAGCATCATCATATTAGACGGCATATTTTCTTTATTAGAAATATGAATAAATAAATACAGTCCAGTTCCTAAAATAACGAAGTATAAAAGACGTAAAATCATATGAGCAACTTTTACATTCCAACCATTTTTGTATCCATGCCCAACAATTAAAGCTAAAATAATAGCGATTACCCACGATGTAATATGTAAGTGAATCATTTCATTTCCTCCCAAATATATATTCTAAATAATCATAACATAAGTGCTTGAATAAGGAAAAATGTAGATGAAATGGAAATGGAAAAGATTTTAAAAAATTCACAAATTGTTCAAAATATAAGCTATGATTTTATACCTATTAATCGTTATTAAATGCATGACAAAATATTCATTTTTAAAAATCATAAATTATATTAATCTAGGATTGTAATCTACTGTCGAAAATAAATTCAATATCATCTATAGCTCCTTACAATTCGACACTTCGTATAGTTTATCCTACAAAAACCTTTCAATTTCCACTATCCCAAGATGGAATGCAGATGAATATTGTAGTATTTTGTAAGTTTTACACTTCTTTTAGCGAATGTCTTCTCATATGAAAATGATTTTGTATAATAGCATTACATACATCGTGAGACCTAGACATAATTCCCTATTCTTGAACAAAGTTGGTGACTAAATTGCTGCTTCATGTTATAGAGAAAAAACGGGCCCGAATGGTATATTATGCGGGACGATATGGCTTTACGAACAAGAAAACAGTTTTATGTAGCCAGGAATTGGACAGGCTCATGAATATGATCTCGACCTTTACCTCTTCTAAAAGGAGAGCCTAATAGCTAGCTTGCGATTAGTTTATTCTAATTGCAGCTAGTATTTTTTTTATAGAATAAGAGATCTCATCTCTTTTTTATTCCCCTTCCCCCCTTTTCTTCCTATTATAAAAATTAATACTTCTTAACAATACATAGTCTACAATCACGTTTTAGGTTAAATGGCCATATAATACATAATCATAAAAGAACAAAGGGTGTGCAGTCATGCCTGCTTATGTTGGAGTAATAAATATTGTCAGTATCGGTAGCAGTGCTGTAGTTAACGTGGGTGACGCATATAATATCATACCTAAAAGTAATGCTCAAACTTATGCCGGTGCTGGTTCGTTTAATACAGGTGATAATGTAACAGTTTATAACAATAAAAGTATTTCGACCGTATATGATCAAGATCAAGTGGATCAACCAATGGTTGGCAACATGTAAAGGAGGGTGTCGTTTGAATATATATATACATCAAACAATTATTATTAATCAGCTCAAAACTGGTGGGATCGTAAACTCATCTGTTTTTCAAATTGGAACAACAGGAAATATAAATGCAAGAACGGTAACGAATAATACTGGAGATTATTTAGAACCAGCACCACCAATTACTGAACCAGGTCAAATCGTTCAAACTTCGCAAGAAACATAATTTTATTCCTGTAGCAAATTGAAAGCGAGGGAATTCTATGAATCAACTTGAAATAAGACAGACTCAAATTGAGCAATTACTATATGAGCAGTCCCAAATAATTGAAGAATTAAAAGCTAAAATAGCTCAACTTGAGGTTACTGTTATTGAACTTTCTCAAAGACCTGAGACAAAAATTGATAAAATCGAATATAAATTTGACCAATTAAAAGTAGAAAATTTAAATGGTACGTTAACAATCGGGCTGAATCCTCTTCAAGCCCCAACATTCGATGATTTAACAGTGGAAAACCAACAAATTGATATTAAACCTGACAATCATATGAAAGCTTTGAAATCATATATAGAAGACCGAATCCATTTCCATTTAAAGGAAGAAGCACTAGAAACCATTCTCCAATTAGAAACAGAGCTTAGAGTGGCAGTAGATGATTATTATCGTCAAATGATGATCGATGATATTCGAAATCAAATGGATATCAGGATTCCTTACTATATTGATTTATATAAGAATAAACCAAACTTCGCTGATAATCCGCTACGATATTCTGAAGAAGTCGTTTTACACATGTTAAGAGATATTCGAACTGCCTATAGTGCCTTTTTACAAAACTTACCTCATAATATCGGAAAGGAGAATAAAGGATGAATTTAAATGTAACAAATTGTAATTTACAAGTAGAAGAAATAAAATTTACGGCTATTTCATCATCTTCATTATTTATAATTGGAGATGCTCATAATATTTCACTATCCTCTATATTTGACACACCACCAGAATCGTTAATTGTAGGACCTTTTGTACCTTTATCTGTAAGCTAATGTTTAAAATCGATCCAAGATTTCGTTTAGCCGCCTTAGAAAGTTACAATGTAAATACAGTACTATTTTCAAGCGTTTTGCAGTTTGGGGATGCATTATCAATGAATGCAGAGTCAAATGCTCTCGCGCTACAGGAACAAGGAAACGTATTAGCTAAACCAGGAAAAGATGTTTTTGAAACTTATCCTCTTTATAAAGTAATGCCAAAACATCTTCCTTATGTTCCGAACGTGAATTTAAATCGAGTGAATCTTAACCCTACAATCCAAGTTGGTTCAGTTAATTATAATGGTATAAGCTCAGCCAGCGCTTCCGTTATTGGCTCAATTTATAATGCTTTTATGATATCACGAGTACATCAAATACGGCATTTTACCACACCACCTACATTACACTACCAAACTCCGGGCGTTCATACACAGCCTACTTTTGCTCAGTTAATGCAACCACTCATGTCACATCCAATGCAGCCAGTTCAATCAGATGTACTTGTTCAACCTACATTTGCAGTTTCGCCAGCAGTAACGGCACACGCTGTAGTACCAGTAGCACCTGTAGTTCCGGTACACACAGTAGTACCAACTGTGCCTACAGTACCTGTAGTGCCAGCACGAAAACAAGAACCATCAGAACCAAAATTAACAGAATAAGAAAGGAGAATACTTCATGCCAACATTTCTTGGTGCAATCGTGATCACAAGCAATGAAGGAAATATAAATACAGGAGATCTTAATAATATCTCACCAAAAACAAACACAAAATCATATTTCGGATCAGGTTCAGGTAATACTGGGTTTATCCCAGCAACAATAAGCGGTGCAAGTGCCACTAATACTGTAGATGCCGATTTAGTGGATCAAAATGAAATCGCAACTCTATAATTTAAAAAGAAAAGCGATGCAAACAGCATCGCTTTTTTCTATAACTCTACAATATGACCACCATCGAAAAAGTAAAGATATTTAGCTTTAACCTTTTTATCCATACCCGCTTCAATTGCCTTTGAATAAAGATCGAGCTGAACACCATATCTTCTAATTGCTTCTTGCTTCAAGGCATCGCTTGTTGCAAATGCACCAGTTCGATCGGTTTTATAATCAATTAAGATAACCTCGTCGCCATCAATTAAAAGTAAGTCAATGATCCCTTGGATTAATACGACTTCCTCATCATCTTCCCAATCTTTATAAATTTCATTTGTTGAAACACCATAACTAAAAGGTACTTCGCGCAGATTTTGATTTGAATTTGTCACTAATTGACCAAGATCTGACTGACAGAATTCAAAAATCTCCAAGCTATTTACAGCTTCCCCTTGCTCTTGGGTAATTAATTCTTTTAAAACCATACTATTTATCTGATTTATTATGCCTTCATGAGATGAAACAAATTGATAATCTAAATTTTGCATAACAGCATGGGTAGCAGTTCCTTTTTCAGCTGAGTTCATTTTTTGTTCTGACATAAATTTCGGTCTTTCAAGTGGAAAATCTTTTGTTTTAGTCGCTGTAAAACTTTGACTATATGGATCCTCCTCTTGCATTTTTCTTTTTAATTCTGTAACAGATTGTTTTGGTCGATATAGAGTTGATTGACTATGATGATATTGCCAGTTTAATTGATTCTCTAGTTTTTCATGGAGCTCATCATGATTAATTTGTATCGGTTCCTTTAACTGAAAAGCTTGAAATACTTCAACTTTATTATTTTCTACTTCCTCAGCTTCCAATGATTGAATTGTAGAAGCATCTACAATAGAATAATTCCAGCGACATGGGTAGAACTGAATTTCATTTTTTGTGTGCCACAAATCATCTTCGAGTCTAATTGCATTACTAGAATCGTGACGAATGATCGAAGGACCAATCCAATCAAGATAACTTTTAGCACCACTAATAACGTTTAATGGCAAAAGCCACTCTTTATGGTTTTCAACTTCCTTCCAACTTTCAATCTTTTTTTGTGCATCATTTACTTTACCTACTAAAATAAGCTTTTCTCTTGCACGAGTTAATGCAACATAAAGAATTCGTAACTCCTCCGAAATTAACTCTTCTTGTTCCTTGCGCTTGATTGTTTCCTTCAAAAGAGTTGAATTAGTCGTACGATACGCAGGATGTACAAAATTCATACCTAGACCTAATTCCTTTTGTAAAATGAATTTTGCCCTTAAATCCTGCATATTAAATTGCTTAGAAGTATTCACGACAAACACGACAGGAAACTCTAATCCCTTACTTTTATGGATTGTCATCATTTGTACGACATTTTCTTGATCACTTAAAATACGAACCTCATCTAGCTTTTCATCTCTTTCTTGCATACGATCTAAAAATCTTAAAAACTGAAATAGACTTCTATAATTTGATTCTTCTAATGCTTTAGCACGATCAAATATCGTAATTAAATTTGCTTGCCTTTGTTTACCGCCTGGTAAGCCTCCGACAAAGTCATAGTATGTAGATTCCTTTAATACCTTCCAAATAAAGATCGAAAGTGTCTCCCTTTTAACGAGTCGTTTCCATTCCTTTATTTGTGCAAAGAAATTTACTAATTTAATTGAAAGTTGTTTATGACGGTTTTCATAATTATTTAGATAATCTTGGCATGCATCATAAAAGGATCCATTTTTATGATTTAGTCTAATCATCGTTAATTCCGGTTCCGAAAGACCTACAATTGGAGAACGTAAGACAGATGCAAGCGGAATATCTTGAATCGTATTATCGATTAGCTTTAATAAATTTAAAAAGACGGCAACTTCAATTGTTTGAAATAAGTCCTTTGATTTCTCAGCATATAGCGGTATACCTAACGCTTTGCATTCTTCTATATACAAATCAGCATTCGATAATGAACGACCTAAAATAGCAATATCATTATATTTTACTGGTCTCATTTCTCCAGACTTTTCCGTTACTAAATATTCACTTTCAACTAAATCCTTTATTCTTCTCGCTACGTACCTTGCCTCTATTTGTTCAAGCTTTTCTTCAACAAGATCATCATCTTCTTGTTCACTGTACCCAGGCTCATTTTCATCTTCATCCGAATTCGTTAGTAAGATTAATTCAGCAGCGCAATCTGAGTATTCAGGATAGCTCGCACCTAGCTTTAACATCGCATCTTCATCATACTCAATTCCACCAATTTCTCTTCCCATGATTTGTTGAAAAATAAAATTGGTTGCATCTAATACTTCCGCTCTACTTCTAAAGTTTTTAGATAAATCGATTCTCAAGCCAGTTCTTTCATTTTTCTCTTTTTCATATAAATTGTATTTATTTATAAATAGCTGTGGTTCTGCTAATCGAAAGCGATAGATTGATTGCTTAACGTCTCCAACCATAAAAAGATTACCAGAAGCTCCCGTGCCTTTTGTGATTAATCTTAAAATCGATTCTTGTACATAGTTCGTATCTTGGTATTCATCAACTAACACTTCACTAAACTTTTCTTGGTAAACTCTCGCAACTGACGAAGGTAATAAATCTTCTTCGTTTTTTTCCTTTAAAATTTCAAGTGCATAATGTTCTAAATCATTGAAATCTAAAATTCCATCTTCTAATTTTGCTTGTTTAAATAACACGATAAAACGATTAACAAGTTCAATTAACTTTTCAACTAAAGGCTTTAATTCACTTATTTGTTTTAATTGAAGGTCAATACTTCGACTAAAATACTTATCTCTTATATCATCAATCTTCTTTTTAACATCTTTACGGAAATTCGCTACTAATTCCTTTTTCTGTTGATCTCCCTCTGTCTTTTTAATCGTTGGCAATCGATTAAATCCTATTTTTTGTAGACCAACATTAATTTCTTCCCATGATTTTTCTGAAGCATGGAATAAACATTCTAAATTACAATATTCCTCTTTAAACACATCAGCATACTTAATTGGGCCATCAGGACTTTCTATTATTTCTAATGCTTGTTTATAAGTGTTTATACAAGCAATCATATCATTTTGAATAAATTTCTTAAGCTCTTGAATAAAAGGAATCTCATCAACTGGTTTACCCACTACATTATATTGATGAATGAACGCATTTAAAAACTCACTTGGGTTTGGGTTAGAAATTGCATGACGATATAGCTTTAATATTAATTTTGGTAAATCATTATCATCTCGATCGCTAGTATATCGATCAACTAAATCAAAGAAGACTATATTAGATTCATCACTGTATTCTGACTCCATCAACTCTTCTAACACTTCATCCATCAGTAATTGAATCTCAATTTCTTCTGCAGTACGGAAGTTCGGATCTAGTTCTACCATATAGTAATTTGATCGAATGACCTCAGTACAAAAAGAGTGAATAGTTGAGATTGAAGCTTTATTTAACAAAGAAGCTTGTTTCCTTAAATGATCAGATTCAGGATTATTTACAAGTTGTTTCTCTAATGCAATCCCTATCCTTTCTTTCATTTCCTGGGCACTTGCTTTTGTAAAAGTAACAACTAGTAATTCATCAACATTTATTGGATTTTCATCGCGAATGATTTTTTGAATAATTCGTTCAACAAGAACAGCCGTCTTTCCAGAACCAGCGGCAGCGGCTACAAGAATATCTGACCCTTCAAAATCGATCGCTTTTTGCTGGTCGACAGTCCATGTTGTTTTACTTGCGTTATTTTCTTCTTTACTCATCTTTATTCACCACCTCTATCATTTTTTGCAATGCTTCGATATCTTCTAAAGGAGGTAGAACACGATATTCATTTCCTTTTACATTTGCATCAAATTGACATACTGATTGGTACGAGCAATATGTACATGGTATTTTATCCTTTTGCTGATATGGATTTGCTTCTACAAAACCGTTGTATATTTGCTGACCAGCTTCAGTAAATTTTTGCTTTATATAATTCGTCATCATTGGGTATTGTTCAGGCTTTACCGTTTTTGAATATTTTGCCATGTACTCTCCGGTTTTTTTAAGCCTAATTGGCACAATTTTTGAAGAGCTTCCGTCTTGAATTAATGCTTCATCCATTAACGTATTACTTTCACGATCTTCTAATAGTAATCCATTCATTTTAAACTTTTTAAAGATTTCATCCTGAATTTCATCGAATTCGATATTATTTTTAACTTTAACAATCGGATTTTGAACATGGAAATAAAGAATACCAGCCGGGTCGGCGTGTTTTCCAAGTAAAGTTGTTGAATTTGCTACAGCTATATCTAAATAAGTTAATAACTGTAAAGCAAGTCCATAGTAAACATCTGATAACTTTAATTCCTTTTTCGTTGATTTATAATCCAAAATTCGTAAGTAATCGCCTTTTTCACTTGTTGCTTTATCAATTCGGTCAATTCGGCCATTTAATACCATTCTTCTCTTTCCATCAATCGGAAGTTCATAAGAATTCAACTGTTTACCCATACCAAATGGTACTTCTAAAGCAACAGGGACGAATTTACCTGCATGTTCTTGTTGACTTAAAATTGAGGATACTTTAGCAATAACATCCTTCATTTTTTTCTTTAAAAACATATATCGATTCGTACTTAGTAAAATCTCACGTTGAAACTTTGGAGAGATTTCATCTACTACTTTTGCTGCTAATTCATCACATTCTGAATTCGTTAAACTACTCCAGCTTTTCCCTGCCTGTAAAAGATTCTCTCCAATAATTGTTAAAGCACTATGGAATAATTGACCCATATCAAATGATTCAAACTTATAGATTTCACGTTCTTGTAGCTTTAGTCCATAACGTGCAAAATGGGCATATGCGCATTGATGGAAAAGCTCAATTCGTGATACCGATCCACTCAATTCTTCCCCATATAATTCTGTACTTAAATCTTCTCCAAGATCTTTCGCAATATTGTTATACATTACGCTACTTATCACTTTATACAGTTTATCTTTTGAATCAGGATTTTCTCGTAAAACATTATATAGCACCCACCATAAATCCATATTCGTTTCAGTTTCCCTAGTCGACCAAACTTGAAGCTGAGACACTAAATTCGTTAATGCTGTACCATAATTTGTAATAGATGTTAGCTGTTCTTCTACGGAACTAAATGTTAAGTCTCCACTTTCAAATCGTTGTTGTATATTTGGAAAAATCGATTTTATCCTTTGGATGAGACTTGATGGGGCAAGACTTTTCCCATCATCACTTGCTAACGGATAACTAATAATTAACTCATGACTTGCTCGGTTAATTCCAGTATAGATATTAAAATTTTCTACAAATAATTGGTGCTTACTTGTTGGTGCTACTTCCACTCCAAATGATTGTAAAAACTCTCGGGCAGTATCACCTAATAAACCGTCTTCATTAGCCTTCCTTGGAATAACGCCTTCAGTTACACCAATGATATAAGCACACTTTACATTTTGTAATCTCGAATGATCAAAATCAGCTATGTTTACTTGATCTAATGATGCAGGAACATTCGCAAATTGAAGTGATTGAAAACCAGTTTGAAGAATTTCAAAAAATGTTTTACGTGAAAGCTTTTCTTCTCCAATTAATTCAACGCATTCATCTAAAAGTTGAATAAACCCTTTCCAAACTTGCTCATGATCTTTGCTTTCAATTAAATTGGATCGATTTTCAGCATCATCCTTTAAACGTTGGAGCTTCCTTGAAATATCCAGTGATTCAACAAATTCATATAATGCTACACACATTTCTCTCGCATTTTTTGCTTGCTTTAGATTGCTTTGGAATGTAAGAATTGGCTTTACTAATAAATCTCTTACTGAATTGATTAATGCCTCGAATTCTAACTCTTCGTTTGTTATCCCTCTATCAATACCATCAGTTGAGCGATACTTTCGATACTTCCATGGCTCTTCAATCGTCCACCTTTTCCCTTGCTTTCCATACGCTATACAATAATTCTCAAATAACTCAAGCTGTTCACGATTCTGATCACGATTACTTTCAAATGGGTAAACTAATTCCGTTTTATATGCATTGAAAACTGATTCATATCTCCAATTTTTTTGAATGATATCGAAAGTAGCTTGTAAAAACGTAAATAATGGATGCGTTAGCATTGAACGCTTTTCTTCTATGAAAATGGGTATTTCATACGCATGAAAAATAGTTGAAATCAAATGTGAATATGAATCTCCATTTCTTAAGAAAATTGCTATATCACGATATCGGTATCCTTGATCACGTACCTTATTAATAATGTCTTTCGCAATCCCATTAACTTCAGCTCGACGATTAGATGCCGACATAATCTTAATTCCATCTGATTCAAACGAAGGCTTAACTGGTCTGTTATCAAAATTCGTTTCGAAATACTTCAAATCATTCGATTGATTTCTAAAGTTATGATGACAAATAGCAGGTTGCTCTATTGTTTGCTTTGTATTTAAAGCAATCTCTTTAATTTGTTGATATAGAAGCGCTGGTTTATAAAATAGATTTAATTCATGTGGTAAAAAATCATCATATGGTCGGTCGATTGTTAAAGAGAAATTCACCTCACTACAGTATCTTATTAGCTCCTCAACTACATTTCGCTCTTGAGGTGCCAAGTCATAATATCCATCTATATAAATAATACTGTCTTTTATATAATCACTTTTAGGTAATTCTTGAATCAACAAATTTAAATAGTCTTCCGAATCAAGATACTTATCTTTCATATATGTATTAAAAGCATCAAACACTATTTGAATATCATTTATCTTTTGTTGGATAAAGATATGATCCTTTGATGAATTTTGCTCCATTTGTAAAATAACGGAAGATAATTCATCTGAAGAAACTTGAAAACCTTTAAACTCAGCAATAAGACCTGTTAGTTCCTTATAAAATCCTTGTCGATCAGCAACGTGATGAAATACTTTCAATTCTTCTTTCTTTTCTTCAATAATCTTTCGAAGAATCATAGAAATCCCAATTTCACCAATATGAATCCGACTGATTCCACCCGTTTCTTGTAAAACCTTCCAAGCTAATCGAGTAAAACTAAAAACTTGGGAATTAATAATTGCCTTCTTTTCCTGCCTTCTAACTAATTCATATTCCATCTGAAAGGTCATTTGATCAGGTACAATAAAGATGATGTTTTTTGCTTCATTCTTTAATCTATCTGTAATTTCATTTAAAATATAATGCGTTTTTCCACTTCCTGCACGTCCTAATATAAATTGAAACGACATAAACTAACTCCCTCCTTAATGTATTAGAATATTGTTTTTGGTAATAAGTGTTTTGTTGTTTTTCACTTCACGGACTCGTTTTATATTACAATCTAACAGTGTTTAAATGTTTAATTAATAAGAAAAGCCCCCATAAGGAGCTTATTTGTTAAAATTCGTATTCAAACTTGAAAGTGGCCAATAAAGTAGGTCGACCTTCCCTACAATTTTATCAATTTTTACAAATCCAAACAAACGACTGTCATAACTTTTTGGTCGATTGTCCCCTTCAACAAAAACATAACCTGGTGGAACTTTCGTTTTACCTGTAACTTCGTTTAAATTAAAATCAGGTGTAAAAGCTGTTCCTTTTAAAGAACTCTTGTAATCATTTAAATATGGTTCATTCCATTTTTTATCGTTAACATAAAGCTGATCATCTTTATATTCAATTGAATCTCCAGGTAAACCAATCACACGCTTAACATAATCTTCTTTCTTATTTGCATGAAATACAATTACGTCAAATCTGTTAATATCACCAATTTCATATCCAAATTTATTTATAACTAGTAAGTTTCCATCCTTTAATGTTGGCATCATAGATTCCCCATCAACTACATATGTAGAAAATAAGAACGTTCTTACAATAAAAGCAATTGCAATCCCAATAATGATCGCTTTTCCCCAGTCAAATACTTCTTTTCTTAGCATAAAGTTGCTCTCTCCCTTTTGAGTAATAATGCTTTATTGCTCATCAGATGATTGAGGCGCACTCTTTTTCTCTGTTGTATTTTCTTTGATGTCCATACGTTTCTCAATCACTTTTCCAACAATCCATAATACGAATATAAAAATTCCTATGTACAATGCTTTAATTGGGTTTTGAAACACTGAAGTTAAATCTTTCCCTAAATAACTAATCATCGCAATCATAGTAAACTTCCCAAGTACTAATGCGATTAGAAATTGCGATATTTTAATGCGTGACAAACCAGCTACAATATTTATTAAAAAAGATGGTGAAAACGGAAATGCAAACATAATAAAAATTGGGCCAAATCCCCTTTTTTCAATCCACCCTATTGATGATTCTACTTTCTTATGCTTACTTACAAATGAAAAAAATCGTTTCTGACCAAATTTTCTAACAACATAGAATAGTAAAATGGAACCTAAGCAAGAACCAATCCATGAATATAAAAAACCTAATAAAGGCCCAAATGCTGCAGCATTAGCAAATACAAAAATGACTAAAGGTAAAATTGGACAGATTGCTTCAATAAAAGGGATTGATATTCCAACTAATGGACCATAGTCTTTGTACTGTTGAATGAGATGTAAAAAATGTTCTTCTGTAAAAAAAGCCTTTAAGTCAAAAACGTTCATTTAAATATGAATCTCTCCTTAAGCCATATTTCTAAATAGATATCCTTACTGTTAACATTATCACATATAACTATTTATTCAATAATAATAAATGATTCTCTCTAGTATTTTTTGTAATAATTTGACTGTTGATCTTATAAATATTTTTTTACTAATTTGTTCCTAATGATGCTTAATGAAATTCTAATAAACTGTTTTTAAATAAATAAAAAACTACTTCATTGAGTGGCAAAGTAGTTTCGTGTATTACAAAGTCCTAAAAGCTTGATTTCCAGACTGAAGTTGTCAAATAAATAAGTAATTTCTTGAAAAATTTAGAAGAAGTTTCAAAAAAATGCAAATAAAATATTGGCTCACGTTCTTCAACTAAAGCACGCGTTCGTATTATAAGGTCAACCAGTTAAATTTCTGGTTGACCATTTTTTATATGGTTTTATGATTAAAGTAGTCGGGGCAGAACGAAGCTTGCGTGGGGCTTAGACCCCGTCAACTAAACAGTTCACCCCCTACTTATAGAAACATGCTTTGGGCTGGTTGGGACAGGGATTCCGCATAACAAGCGAATGCCATTAGTGCAATAAAAAATAGACTACCTTATGATATTATCCCCTTATAGTGACACTCAAAAAAGCCTATAAAGTCCATTTTTAAACTTAAGATAGTAAAGAAGGTAAGTCAAAGATGCCTTGAATCGATTTTCATATTATTAAAGCAAAAAAAAAGAAGCAAAAATCATGAAAATGATTCCTACTTCTTTAAATAGGAGAGATGCAAAATTTATTTTAAAATACAACATAATAGTTGTATAGTAAAAGCTTAGAAGTCTAAATTTATTTAATGCTGGAAGAACCTAATAATGATTCAGGTTTCATATCCAGTGCTAAAAGGCTAATTTTTGAGTAACCTGTATTTTTATTTTCAGAAAAAGTACGTTTCAATTCTTGGAAATTAGGATCATTTAATAAGTTTTTTAATTCTTTTTTATACAATTTTAGAACTGAATCTTCCACGAATTTTGGCGTATATTGACTTGGATCTTCATCCATAATTAAACATCCTAGAAAATGGTATTTAAATTGAAATGCACGAGTAAGATTAACCATATATAATAGTTTTTCAAAAAGGTTAGGGTATTCAAATTTTAATTTTTCAAGGGTTTCTTTAGTGGTTTTTAATTCATCTATACTAGATAAAGTAATCATTAATTGTTCCTCCTCTTATTTGTCCCAAGGTTTATCTAAAGAAATATACTCAGCTAATTCTTTACTTTTTTGTCTTCTTAATTTACGCATTTCTGCTCTTTCTTTGCCTGTTTTGTAGAGGAATTTTTCTTCTTCTGTCTCTGGTATAATACTTGGAACTTCAACTGGTCGTTTATTTTCATCTAAAGCTACAAAAGTCAGAAATGCAGTAGCAGCAATTAGTCGCTCACCATTTATCATATCTTCTGCGATAACTTTACAAAAAATTTCCATTGAGCTTTTACCTGTATATGTTACAAACGATTCGACACAGACTGAGTCAGTTTGATGAATTGGGCACAAGAAATCGATATGGTCAGTAGAAGCAGTGACGCATTCCTTTACACGAGAATGTCTACGGGCAGATAGAGTTGCCGCGTCATCAAGCTTTTTCATTAAAACTCCACCGAACAGAGTATTATAGTTATTTAAATCGCATGATAATACTTGTGCGGTATTAATAATACGACTCTCTTTCACTTTTTTTGCTTCCATTTTTAACTTCCTTTCATGTTTGGAATCTAAATGTAAAAATACCTTCCACATCATTTAAAGGTTGTTGTTCCATATACAAAGTTTACGTCTGGATGTAGTGGAAGTAAAATGGTTAGTTTTCATCATTATTATAACTTTTATCTATGTAAATGCTTTCAATTATGCCGTTTGTAAATAATTGAATAGTTAGAAAAAAAGACGGTTCAATTAAAATGAACCGTCTTTTTAAGTATAGGTCATATAAATTAGTTTTTTAAAATTCCTTTTTTGAGTTGCTCGATCGTGAACTTCAACCATTCTTTTGCAGCATAGGAGAAATACTGATTATTCCCCCAAATAATTCCTAAGTTCCAACTAATTGAAGGATTAGTTACTTTAACAGATTTAACATTTTCGTTTAAATTATTGCAAATACTTTCAGGCAAAAGTGAAATTCCAAGTTTGGAAGCCACCATTTCTTCAATAAAAGATTGCTGAGAACTTTCAGATATTATGTGTGGATTAAAACCTACGTTGTTACAAGAAAGTATAATTCGATCATTTAAAACAAAGTCCTTATTAAACAAGATAAAAGATTCATTAGCTAATTCTGATAATTCAACTTCATCTCTTATTGCTAATGGGTGTGATGGGTGAAGGATAAGCTTTAGGTCCTCTTCCATAAAAGAATAATGGTCGAAAATGTCATTTTTAGTAGGAAGAACAATGATACCAACATCAAGTAACTTGTTGCCTACATCTTCTTCTATTTTCTTTGAACCATCTTCTACTAATTGAAACGTAATCCCTGGATACTTTTCATGAAAATTCCCAACAATCTTTAGAAAAAAATGAGCATTAAAAATTGGTGGCAACCCAATACGAATATGTCCCTTTTTTAATCCTGTAAGATTGTCCAATTCCGTTTTTAAATTATTAAATGCTTTGTCAATTAATGTTGCTTGCTCTAATATAATTTCCCCTGCATCGGTCAATGTTAATTGCTTACTAGAGCGATCAATTAAAGCAACTCCTAACTCTGTCTCAAGGTTCTTAATCATTTTACTAATTGTCGGTTGAGTGATAAATAAATGGTCTGCTGCTCGGGAAAAACTATTAAATTTAGACACCTCAATAAAATATTGTAAATGTTTGATATCCAATTTTGTACACCTGCTTGTGGCTATATTTAGTTAATTTCTTTAACTCTATTTTAATTGATAAAAGTATATCCTTTTTTAATAAAATGGCCCTTTATACTACGATTGAAGGCAATGAAGCCAATGTTTCAACCATATAGCCAATTACTCATAAACACATCTAAAGGTATGGAGTGGGTTTGTTATAAGACCTTTCATTAATTGCACATTTTCGTGCATATGCTGAATTTCAAAACAAAAATATCCAAATGCTATATCTTCTTCTTTTAATACCATTTCTAATTTTGCAATGACCATCATTTTGGGCAGAATTTCTTTTAAATCTTTATATTTCTCAAGTGCATTTTTATAAGAATTTACATCGTTTTTTCTACATAATGGATATAATATTGCACCTAGCCTCAAATCAGTAAGTGCTCTCTGTTTATCTACTGAATCAAGACATTCTAAATAAAACATATATTCTCCGAATTCAATTTGCATATTCAATTGTTCATTTATATAGAATGGCGTAATTCTAATGTAATCAGTAGTTGAATCAGAACTAATGATTTTATCTAATATACAATTTAAATCCGTTATGGTCGGATAGTATCGGTACTTCCCTTTATAGTAGGCAGTACTATTGTATATTATTTCGTTAATCTTTCCTTTGTTTCTCTTTAACATTATTCTCCACCTACTATTAGTAATTTTAACTACATATATTTTATCATTTCTAATTCAACTAATCTGCCAGTTACTCCATTAAATAAAGCCGCGATAGCGACTCGTGATCTTGTTCAACTAACGCTCTCGTTAGTTAAATAAGGATAAGGAACTATTTATTACAAATGATACGTTATTTTGTCATCTAAATTTGCTATCAATTACCCTCTTAAAAAAACTATTAAAGAATGATTCATTGTATATTTGGAACAATACCTATGTATTTGTATAGTTAGACAAATAGGAGGGGACCAAAATGGATATTCAAAAATTAGCCGATCATGAATCATTGGATCTACATGAAGTTATTAATTTCAAAACCCTTTGCTTAGCGAAATCAAAACTAATGCAAGGACTGGTATTTGATGATGATTTGAGAGCATTAATGCAAAAAGATGTTGAACAATCTATGCAAGCGCTTGGAGAATTACAGGCAATTTATCAACGTGCACCTTTTGAAGCTCCAGTTCCTCAAAACCGGCCAACGCCAATAATTAATTGAAAAGGAGTCAAATGCATTGAACCATGACTATTTAGACCCTATAAACTCGTTACACGTACCAGAGCTAGCAGATACCACATTTGCGATGGATTTACTTCTTCGTGCTAAAGAAGGTGTTCGCAATATTGCGGTCGCATTAACGGAGTCAGCATCACCTGATGTTAGAACGCTCTTACGAAACCATTTGATGCAAGGAATTGCCATGCACCAAGAAATTACAGAACTAATGATTAGTAAAAAATGGTTCCATCCATACGAACTAAGTGAACAATATCAATTAGACCAACTCTCTGCTAACAATACATTGATGATTGGCAAAATGAATCTATTTCCTGTTGATAACAATAGAAAAGGTATGTTTGACCGGACACCTGATGAACATTAACACTGGAGGCTGTATAGCATGAAGGCAGTAACGTATCAAGGTATTAAAAATGTTGAAGTCAAAGAAGTTCCAGATCCAAAGATTGAAAAACCAGATGACATGATTATTAAAGTAACGAGTACAGCTATTTGTGGGTCTGATCTTCATCTAATTCATGGCATGATTCCTAACCTGCAGGAAAACTATATTATTGGCCATGAACCAATGGGAATCGTAGAAGAAGTAGGTCCAGGTGTGACTAAGCTAAAAAAGGGAGATCGAGTAATTATCCCCTTTAATATAGCATGCGGTGAATGCCATTACTGTAAAACAAATTTGGAAAGTCAATGTGATAATTCTAATGATAATGGTGATATGGGTGCCTATTTTGGATATTCTGGTAATACGGGTGGCTATCCAGGTGGGCAAGCCGAATATTTAAGAGTGCCATTTGCCAACTTTACTCATTTCAAAATTCCAGAGACTTGTGAAGAACCAGATGAAAAGTTAGCAGTTATTGCCGATGCGATGACTACTGGTTTTTGGAGTGTTGACAATGCAGGCGTAAAGGGTGGAGATACAGTTATTGTTCTTGGCTGTGGTCCGGTTGGTCTTTTTGCTCAAAAATTTTGTTGGCTAAAAGGAGCAAAGCGTGTCATTGCCGTAGATTATGTAGACTATCGTTTGCAACATGCCAAACGTACCAACAAAGTTGAAATTGTAAATTTCGAACACTTTGAAAATGTGGGAATGCATTTGAAAGAAATAACGAAGGGCGGCGCTGATGTTGTCATTGATGCAGTTGGAATGGACGGTAAAATGACTGATTTAGAGTTCCTGGCGAGCGGAATGAAACTTCAAGGTGGAGCATTCAGTGCGTTTATCATGGCTTCACAAGCAGTGCGTAAAGGCGGGACAATTCAAGTTACAGGTGTTTACGGTGGCAGATATAATGGATTCCCAATGGGAGATATTATGAACCGAAACGTCAATATTCGATCTGGACAAGCACCTGTGATTCATTATATGCCATATATGTTTGAATTAGTGTCGACCGGGAAAATTGACCCAGGAGATGTCGTAAGTCATGTACTTCCACTTAGTGAAGCAAAGCGTGGCTATGAGATTTTTGACACAAAAATGGATAATTGTATAAAAGTCCTGTTGAAACCTTGAGGAAGGAGGTATAAAAAATGAACTACGCCTTACATGAAGTTCTTGAGGTCCATGAGATGGCTGCATTTAAGACAACTTGTTTAACTAAATCCAAAACGATGAAAGCATTAGTTACAGATCAGCTATTAAAAGATATTATGCAGCAAGACATTGATATATCTACGAGACAATTACAAGAATATGCTTCTATCCTATCCAACGCTAAGCAGTAAATTAGGAGATGAATAAACATGAATCCAATCATTGAAACTTTAACTGGCATGAACGCACTATCAGATCAAGTGGTTGCAATGGATCTACTTATTTCAGCTAAAAGTGGAATTAGAAATTATGCCATGGCAGTTACGGAGGCAGGAACACCGGAAATTAAAGAAATGCTCACTCGCCATTTAGTAGAAGCTCTTGATATGCATGAACAAATATCCACATATATGGCAGAAAAAGGATGGTACCATCCTTGGGATACAAACGAACAGATCAGTTTGGATTTAAATAATATCAATACAGCATTGAACTTACCGACACTATAAAAAATTTCCAGGAACAGTTTAACACTCACCAAATAAACTGTTCCTATTAAAGTATTTTGAGTTTATTTGGCAGAAGTAAATAATGTTAATACTTCTTGCTTACTCGTGTTTGTTTTACACTATATAATGAAACCAATTAATTGACTATTTTTATTATGAAAAGGTCGGAGAAGGGAATTCATTAATTTTGATACGAAGTAAACTATAAGGTTTCTGTCGTAAGTCTTTTCCATAATGAAATCTAGGCTGTCGATGTAATTGATTCACAATGACATACAAATATTGATCCGGACCAATTGAAAAAGTATCTGGCCACAAAATTCTCGGATCATGTACAATAGTTTCCATTATACCATTTGGAAATATCTTACGGATACAGTTGTTTTCATAATCTCCAGCATAAACAGTTCCCTTTGCATCGGTGATCATTCCATCAGACGCACCTTTTTCTCCCCAATACTTCACATGATAAGGTACATCCATGTCCGATATCGTTCTGTCTCTCAGGGCTTCTGTTGAAATCGAGAACAAGTGACGACTGGTTAGTGGAGCAAAAAATAATATCTTTCCATCGGGAGAAATTGCAAGACTATCAGACGCCAATCTAAATGGAGAAGTTGAACCGTCTTTGTTTCGATTCATTAAAATTTGACCTTCTACTTTCGGTAAAAAATAGGGATCGGGTGAAGTTGAATTTGCCCCATTTAATCGTCTAAAGGCGTTTCCATTTGATAAATCTACGACGATAATAGCTCCTGGTCCTCTTGAAGAAGAATCCGTTATATAGGCATAACCTGCTTTTCCAACACGAAAATCAAAACGGACATCATTCAGATAAGTTGTAGGTAGGACAACCTCTTCTGTAAAGGTATATACTTTTATTATTGTATTAGTTTCTAAATCAACAGCGACTAATTTTGCTCCCCCTTTAATAGGTTCAGAAAAATTGGGTGCCGCTGTATCTAATATCCAAAGCGTTCCCCTTCCATCAGCAACTACACTTTGGACGCTGATGAAAGTCATTGTGATATTCTCGGGGTTAACCAAATTGGTTTGTAAATTAGGATAAGGCTGCAATTTATCGCCAACAATTTCCCCCACTGTAAATTTAACATCGTCTCCCCATTTCGGAAAGCAAATAAAAATACGACCGGTTTCTGTAACAGTAACACCTGTAGGCATAGCCCCATAAAATTCATAAACTAGTTCTAAATTACCGAAATATTTTTCACTAGGTAATATAGGTTTCATAATATCCTCCTCTAGTATTCAAACGGGATATCTCCTATATATGATTTATATTTTTTCTAGTGCATGTTTCTTAATAAGCTTTTTTCACTATAATCCCACATTTTTACCCAAGGATAAGTTTAAGTTTTTTCTGGTAAAAAGAAAGTACGCTCTGCTAGTGGTTTTATTACACTCATATCACATTTTATAAATCGACTATTCAGCCGATCGAGTTGTTCTAATAAAGCACTGCGTAAGTTAAATTTAGATTACCGAAACGACCCTTCCAACAACCTTTGCCAATAAAACCTCCAATAATAATAGCTCCTCCGATTACTCCTAAGCCAATTATTAGTATATAGGATTTTGTAATCAGTGCGTCTGGGAGGCTAATTAACACCCCTAACAAAATTCCTTTTGTCCAACCATACATTGGAAGAACAGTTATTGATATTAAGAAACCAATTGTAAAACGATCAATAAATGAAAACCGATCATAGCAATGAGCTTATCTTCAAATTTCGTCGGGAGCATTAATGTTACAGATATAGACCAAATATTAGACCAGATATAAATCCTAAGAAACTGATATTCATTGGTAATAAATATCCTTTCTCTAACTAACACATCAATTGATATGATTCTTTTAAAAGAACTAAAAACTCTTGATCTAGCTCGTCTACACTATGGAATCTAAAATTATTGTGAAATCGGTTTTTGGAAACTTGTTCAATTTTAGTAATCTTTTCGTGTTCAATTTGATGGTTTGTTACTAAATTAAAATCTAACCATTTCTTTTTTGGATGAACTCCTCCAAAGGAAGATTTATTCAAAAGATGAATAGAAGTCTTTTTAAACTCAATTTCAAATGCACCTATTTCTTTCAATAAATCGAGGATCTTTGAATATATTTCATAAACATTAGATGCCTTATTTGAGAATAATTCATCTTCTGACATATTGTCATCTCCTTATTTCTTCTTACCACAGAAGACTGTATTACCATTTATTTTGCCTATTTTTACATCATTTTACAATTATCTTTATTCAACTAATCATTCTTTTGTTGAATAAGAAATCAACAATCTACTTTAACAGAGCCTTCTTATTAAGAATTAAAAGGACTAAATTTCGGAATTTCTCAATAATCTTTTCTTCTACACACTTGTTCAAATAATCCCCATAAAAAAACTACTTCACTAAATGTTAAGTAGTCAAAAGTTTAATCTTACACTTTTATTTTTCGTGTATTGATATTCCTTTTATATATGAAGTAATTTCGTTATCAGGGATTAATTTGTAAGTTTTTTGTTGGGTATTTTCAGGGTTGAGCCGGTCTTCATAAATAGCCCTTAAATGTGCAGTTCGGTATAATTGGTTTTCAAATGAACCACGAGATATTTCTAATGGAAGTTCAACACCGTTAAAAAATTCAACAACTGATCGATTATATTTACCGCCTCTGAAATTAGCAACATGATTGTAGGAGATCCAAGAACATTCTACTTTTAAAGAAGATGAAGTGGGGAAAAAGAAAATTTGATTCATTGAGCTGATCGCTATTGGTGGTTTATGAGTGATGGAAATCATTTGTTTAGTTCCTTCACGCCTACCCCGGTAACTACTCCCGAAATAAGCACAGCTTCTTTCAATAATTTCAATCGGTTTCATTAAAACATAAAAACTATCATCTGTTTCATATACCTTTGAAATCACAACTAAATCGACCGTAAATTCTGGGATGATTGCCATTGTCGACTTATTAATCTCGTACTCATTTAATACTTTAACTTGTCCTTTCACATGATTCATCCTTACAACTCCTTCTGTTATTAGTATTATGAAATGTTAAATCTTGTTGGCTTCAATACAGTCTCTCTCTTCCTTAATTAAATAATTAAAATTAAAGGCCAACAATTAAGTTTAACAAGTTCAGATAAAAAATTTTTAACATGAAGTATAGTAGCAACATTGATGTTAGAGAAATAATATCACAAATCTTTATTTGTAAAATCATTTTTTAAATACTTTAACAAAAGTGTCATTGTTTACTAAATTTTAGGATAAAAAACAATAGAAAAACCACCTATCTCACAATTGAAAAAAGTGGTTTTTTACTAATTAATTAGATGAAAATTGTTGTTCTTCAGTAGAGCCTTTAAGAGCTGTTGTTGAAGAAGTTCCTCCAGTAATAATTTGAGCTACTTGATCAAAATATCCTGTTCCAACTTCGCGTTGGTGTCTTGTTGCAGTATAACCATATTGTTCACTTGCAAATTCAGCTTGTTGAAGTTCTGAATATGCTCCCATTCCACGATCTTTGTAGTTTCTAGCTAATTCAAACATGCCAAAGTTTAATGCATGGAAACCAGCAAGGGTAACGAATTGGAATTTATAACCCATTGCTGCAATTTGTTGTTGGAATGTCTCGATTGTTTCGTCATCTAGTTTCTTCTTCCAGTTAAATGAAGGTGAGCAGTTATAAGCTAGTAATTTTCCTGGGAATTTTGCATGAATAGCATCTGCAAAACGTTTAGCATCTTCTAAGTTTGGCTCTGACGTCTCACACCAAACTAAGTCTGCATACGGTGCATAAGCAAGACCACGAGCAATTGCTTGATCTAACCCTGCTTTCGTACGATAAAAACCTTCAGGTGTTCTTTCACCTGTAATAAATTGTTGGTCGACTGGATCAATATCACTTGTAATTAAATCTGCTGCATCTGCATCAGTTCGTGCAACAATAAGGGTTGGAACTCCCATTACATCCGCTGCTAAACGAGCAGAGATTAAGTTGCGAACCGCCGTTTGTGTTGGTAATAATACTTTCCCACCTAAATGGCCACATTTTTTCTCCGAAGACAATTGATCTTCAAAATGTACACCTGCCGCTCCCGCTTCGATCATACTTTTCATTAATTCAAATACATTTAATTGTCCACCGAAGCCAGCCTCTGCATCTGCCATAATCGGTGCGAAGTAGTCGATTTCTTCTCCACCTTCAACAAATTGAATTTGATCTGCACGTTGGAAAGCCTGGTTAATTCGTTTTACAACTGCTGGTACAGAATTTGCTGGATATAAACTTTGATCTGGATACATTTGACCAGAAAGATTTGCATCAGCAGCTACTTGCCAACCACTTAAATATATAGCTTTCAAACCTGCTTTTACTTGTTGAATTGCCTGATTTCCAGTTAATGCTCCTAGTGCATTAACATAGCTTTCTTCATTTAAAAGCTTCCATAATTTTTCTGCACCTTTTTTTGCTAATGTTTGTTCAATATCGATTGATCCTCTTAACTTAATCACATCTTCAGCAGTGTATGTTCTTGTAATACCATTCCATCTAGAATCAAGTTCCCAGCTTTCTTGTAATTCAGCAATGCGCTTTTCACGATTTTTCGTCATATTCATTTCCTCCTAATTTTATAAAAAGTTATATCCTTTTAAAGTCAGAAAGTCAGCAAATTCATCGTTGCTAATTAACTCATCAAATAATTCAATTGCTTCATTAAACCGTTTTGCTTCAAATTGTTCTTTCCCTGTTTCTAGTTGAAGCTTCATCATTTCTTCATTTTTTAATGAATCCACTACTTGTAAAGTAATGTTTGTACCATCCTCTAAAACACCTTTTTCATGACGCACCCATTGCCAAATTTGCGCACGCGAAATTTCAGCAGTCGCAGCATCCTCCATTAAGTTGTATAGCGGCACCGCGCCTCGACCACTTATCCATGCTTCAATATATTGAATTGCAACTGTTATATTTGTTCTGAGACCTTGTTCAGTAATAACACCACTAGGAATCTCTAAAAGATCAGCTTCAGTTACATTAACATCCTCACGTTTTCTATGAATCTGGTTTGGTGTAGGCATATATTGATTAAATTGTTCAAGAGCAACAGCTACTAAACCAGGATGCGCTACCCATGTACCATCGTGTCCATCCTTTGCTTCACGCTCTTTATCTTTTCTTACCTTTTCAAACGCAACTTCATTTCGCTCTTTATCATCTTTAATTGGAATTTGAGCTGCCATTCCTCCAATTGCCGGAGCATTTCTACGATGACAAGTTTGAATAACTTTTTGAGAATATGAACGCATAAAAGGTACTTCCATCGTCACAACAGATCGATCAGGTAAAATAATTGATTTATCGTAACGCATCATTTTTATAAAACTAAAAATATAATCCCATCTTCCGCAATTAAATCCGGCTGAATGATCCTTTAATTCATATAGTATTTCATCCATTTCGAATGAAGCTGCAATTGTTTCGATTAATACAGTTGCTTTAATCGTTCCAACAGGTATATTCAATTCATTTTGAGCAAATAAAAAAACATCATTCCATAATCTTGCTTCCAAATAACTTTCCATTTTTGGTAAATAAAAATAAGGTCCTGAGCCATTTTTAATTGCTTGTTTCGCATTATGAAAGAAATAAAGTCCAAAATCTACTAAGCTCCCAGACATATTTTCACCATTTACAGTGATATGTTTTTCTTCTAAATGCCAGCCTCTTGGTCGAACTAATAGGACAGCTGGCTTCTCTTTTAACTTATATGTTTTTCCTTTTGAATGAAGTGAAATTGTTCGATTCACAGCATCTCTTAAATTAACCTGACCCGTAATTATATTTTCCCAAGTTGGAGAAGTAGCATCTTCAAAATCAGCCATGAAAACAAACGCATCAGAATTCAATGCATTGATAATCATTTTTCGATCAACTGGTCCCGTTATCTCTACTCTTCGATCTTGTAAATCTTCTGGAATAGGTGCAATTGTCCATTCACTATCACGAATGTGTTTTGTTTCCTCTAAAAATTGAAGCTTACCTCCATTTTGTAACAAATACATTCTTTCTTTTCTGTTTAATAACAGCTGTTGTCTACGTTGATCAAATTTCAGATGTAATTGCTCTAAAAAACTTAATGCTTCGGTCGTAAGAATGTCAGTTGAACCCTCTACATGATTACCGAGAACTTTAATTTTTGAAAGTTCAGTTGTCATATGATCCCTCCATTCAGTTATATAACAGATATTGATTACTTACGTTATTATATAACAATATATTCGGATTTGATATTAAATTCTGAAAATATTTCCAAAAGAATTTTCGACAGTTTAACCTTTTAAAGAATGGAATTTTATTTCAATTAAATAAAAAAGACCCTTAAGGATGTTTTTAGACGAATGTCATCTATTGCAAGAATTAGTAATAAAAAATAATAAAAATGAAGTACTGTTCCAAAAAATATGGACAGAAGTACAAGATACATCTGGAACTAGTTTCTTTCATTAGATCGGACTAAACTTTACTATCTTGGTAGTCCACTGATACCCAAATTTTTTTATTTAGATCGAGAGGTCCCTCATATTTTTCCATTTTCTGTGATTCTGCATTAATTACATAGCCTAAGTGAAAATCTTTAATTTGTGTTCCATTATCTTTGATAAAGTTTAGTAAAAGAATAATAAAGGGAACACACGAAACAATTAGTATACATATAAACAGTATTCTTTTAATAAGATCGCCTCAGTCTTTAGAATTAGATTATAATTTTCGTTATTCATCTTTAGTAATGAAAAATTAACTTTTACTAAATTTAACGACCGAAACGTAATTTATCCAATAGAATAAATGTGAAACTTTTAATAGAATTTATAACTTTTGATCATTTGACACACTTAAAGAATTTAATACTATGTACTATTAAGACATTTGAAGGGCTTCTATATTTTTCATAACACAAAAAAAACTTGTAGAAATTGGTACAAAACCAATCTCTACAAGCCGAACATTCAACAAAAAATTTAATCTATTTATTGTTGTTTCTTTTTTCAGCTGCCTCTAAATAATTCATTCTTTCCAACATAGTCGGATGATCATATCTAAACAATTTCACTAAAAATGGTGGATTTACTTGAGACAAACTGTTTTCGGATAACTTTTGAAACGCTATAATCCCTGACTCCGGATCATGTGTTAGCTTAACTGCATATAAATCTGCTCTTTTCTCAGCACTTCTTGAAAATGCATTTGATACCGGATCAGAAATAGAGCTTACAATTCCACTAATGATTAAAAATAACGTTAGGATGACGGCCATTTTTTCAGTAGAATTACTGCTCCTATTCTTTGATCGTACATACTTCATTAATAAGTGAATGATATACAGACCGACTAAACTACCTGCTAACATACCAAACATTGATTTATAGATATCTTTATGGACGTAATGTGACATTTCATGAGCCATGATGAACATAATCTCATCTTCAGTTAATCCTTTAAGAGTTGTATCCCATAATACAATTCTAGCGTTTTTACCTATACCTGTAACATATGCATTATAAGTAGTTGTCTTAGTGGACATATTTACTTCATATACTCGATGTGCAGGAATATTTGCTTCTTTAGCTAGGGTAATAATTTTCTTTTCTAAATTTTTATCTTTTAATGGGTAAAAATCATTATATAAGGGATCAATTACTACAGGCTGAATAAATGTTAAGAAAATCGTAAAAGGAATACTTAATAGCCATGCAGTTAACCACCATTTTTTTGGTTGTTTTTTGATTAATAAATACACAACATACATCACAAAAAACATCATGGCAAAGTTTATCCAAAAACCAATCATTTCATCCTTCATCCACGCATTAAATGTTTGAACAGACAATCCGTATTTCGTCGATAATTTAAATCGATAGAAATCAATTGGAAATGAAACGATATATGTAACGACCGAGACAAAGAAGAAATATAAAAGAACTTGTATAAACTTAAACCTAGTCAACTTAGATAATGAGTCACCTAATCTTTCAATTGATCCACTTAATAATAAAAGTGATAATACAATCCAATCAATCGGTAAGGTAATAAAGTAAAGAACATTCTTTAAAGTGCTATAACTAGAACTTAGATTAGCTTCCTTATGATTCATAAATGTATGTGGATCAACAAATGTTCCTTTATATTTTGAAGGTAGGTCAGAAGTCGTAAAAACATAAAAGTATAACAGGACTAAAATGATATAAATGAGATAGCCTAGACAGATAAATTTGGTTAATTTAGATTTAGTTGCTTTTTTCATAAAATCTCCCCCCATTCTATATTATCAACTTTGTCCAATTTTTTAGAACTTCAACCTGTTATATTTTTTAATACTTTTTTCTATTTTAAAGGGATTTTTAGGAAAATAAAGATACAACCTTTATCAAACGTAAAAAGTTCCGTCCCTTATAGAATAAATTGAGTAGACCGTAAACAATTTTTATAAATGATCAGGAATTAGTAATCTATTTTAGTGGAGTAGAATATAAAATGCGAGGTGGGTATATCGGAAGTACTTTTCATTTCTAGTAAAAATTAGTTTTATTTTATAGAAAATTAACAGACTTGAATCAATTTTCTATTTAAATTTGAAGAATTAGAACAGATTTGCATGTTTTCCATTTGAAAGGATCAACTACTGTCCATTTTTTAGTGTGTAATACCTTAACTGGTATGGGTAATCTTTTATCTTATTTGCAGATTTGTTATTTTTATTTGCAGTTTTAATATTTTTAATTGCAGCTTTTCCACGTTTATTTGCACAGTTGAGGCTCTTATTTGCAGTGCACTAGGATTTATTTGCAGATCAGACATTAACTGCACTATCAGTTTTTAAAAGATTAGTATTACAACTTTATATCCCAATTAAAAAGGAGAGATCCCCTAAAAGAGCTCTCTCCTCTGTTACCACGTGCTATTGTCTAACTGAATCTTTCAATGCTCTTCTAAGTATTTTACCAGTTGCATTTTTTGGTAGCTCTGGAATGAACTCTATTGATCTTGGTACTTTATATTTTGCTAAGTGCGCCTTGCAATATTCTGACAAGGTCTCCACACTTAATGAAGGATTTTTTGAAACAACATAGGCTTTTACACTTTCTCCAAAATTATCGTCTGGTAATCCGATAACCGCACATTCCATAACATCTGGATGATTATAAATTACCTCTTCGACCTCACGAGGGTATACATTATAGCCGCCAACAAGAATCAATTCTTTTTTACGATCGACAATATAGAAATAACCATCTTCATCTTTTCTTGCTAGGTCACCTGTATATAACCAGCCATCTCGAATCGTCATTGCTGTTTCTTCTGGCATATTATAATAGCCTTTCATAATATTAGGTCCGCGGGCGATTAATTCACCAACTTCACCTACTGGAACTTCTTCCCCAAGTTCATTAACAATTTTATTTTCAACATTGCTAATATTTGTCCCAATTGATCCTGCTTTTCTTGGGCGATCTAACGGATTAAATGTAGTAACTGGTGAGGCTTCTGACAATCCATAACCTTCTGAAATAATAACTTTAAATTTCTTTTCAAAATTCTCTAAAAGTGCAACCGGCAATGATGAACCACCCGAAATGCATAGTCGAATTGACTCAAAGTCTTCTGTCTTTCCTTCAGGGAATTGATATAAGAAATTATACATTGTTGGCACACCTGCAAATACAGTTGCTTTGTATGTACGAATAATGTCAAATATTTCTTTTGGGCTAAATTTAGGCACTAAAATAACAGTAGCTCCATACATTAAAGGCGCGTTTAAAGCTACAGTTAAACAAAATACATGGAATGCAGGTAAAGTTGCAATTACCTTTTCTGTACTTGAAAAGCTTAAGAAGTGCCCAGCATCCATAGCATTCGAATATAGGTTTTTATGCGTTAACATAGCTCCTTTTGGTTTTCCTGTTGTACCAGAAGTATATAAAATGACTGCTAAATCATCATCATGTAATTCAGGTCCTTTGAAATCTATATCTCCAAGTCCAACTACATTTGTAAACGATTTCAATTTATTGTTCTTAAATTCATAAGGATTTTCTTGTTTTGTTTCACAAATAATGAAGTGATCGATATTAGGAAGAATCGGTGAAGCTTTTTCTACTAGTGGAAGAAATAAGTCTAAGGTGATTACTGCTTTTGCGTCGCCGTTTGTTAATATGTATACTAATTCATCTGGTGCATAAAGAGGATTAACCGGTATTACAGCCGCTCCAACCTTCAGCGCACCATATAGTGCTATAATAAAATGAGGAGAATTACCAACAACTAGAGCTACTTTATCTCCCTTTTCAATTCCTAATTTTGAGAGGCCACTCGCAAATTTCGTAATATAAGTCTCTAGTGTTGAGTATGAAAATGTCTGCCCTTCAAAGATAATAGCAGAATGATTTGGATGCCTAAAAGCTGATTGTGACAGTGTTTCAACTAAATTCAAGAAAAACTACCCCCTTTAAATACAAAAATTTAAAATATTCTAAATATATTATATTGCTAGAATACAATTCTGACAAGTGAGAAAACTAGCACTTTTTAGACTTCTAATTATTTAACAAACAAAAAAAGAGTAGTTTCCTACTCTTTTTTTAAAATAATAAACTCATAAATTCTTCTTTCGTTACATTACCAAAATAATGTTTAAAATCAACTTCATTTAGCTTATTTTCAATCTCTTGTTGATCAAATTTACTGCCAATCAGTAGCTGTTCTATATCAGATACATCTCCTACCCCAAAGAAGTCACCATAAACTTTAACATTCTCAATGATTCCTTTGTTTACATCTAAACGAAGATCAATCGAACCAGCTGCAAATCTTTTACTTTGTTGAATATTGCATTTAGGAGATTTCCCAAAATTCCAATCCCAATTACGGTATCTATTCTCAGCAAGTTCTTTAATATTTTTTATATCCTCTTCTGTCCATTCGTAACGTTCTATTTTCCCATGTTCTTTAAAAATAGATTGTAAAATTAAATCCTTAAATTCTAGGATTGTTAAATCGTCTTTTAAAAATTCCTTAATGTTTGCAACTCTACTTCGGACTGATTTAATTCCTTTAGATTGAATTTTTTCCAACTTTACATTTAATGCATTTACAACTTCATCTATATCACTATCAAACAACAATGTACCGTGGCTAAACATTCTACCTTTAGTAGAAAATTGTGCATTACCTGAAATTTTTCTACCTTCTGCTAATATATCATTTCTTCCACTAAGTTCAGCATTTACACCTAGTTCTTTTAATGCCTCGATTACTGGTTCAGTAAACTTTCTAAAATTATGAAAGCTGTCTCCATCATCTTTTGTAATAAAACTAAAATTAAGATTCCCTAAATCATGATATACCGCTCCACCGCCAGATAATCTTCGAACTACATGGATGTTATGATCATTTACATATGAAGCATTAATCTCCTCGGCAGTATTTTGATTTTTACCAATAATGATTGATGGTTCATTAATATAAAATAAAAAATATGTATTTTCAGGATCTAGATTTTTTAGCGCATATTCTTCCATCGCTAAATTCAATGTTGGATCCGTTATTCCCCTATTATCTAAAAATAGCATGTGTGTCCTCCTAGAGTTTTGATTTCCATTCATATCCTGTATAAGCTAAATGAACAAGTCCATTATAATACTTTTTGGCCTCAACTTTTAAATCTTTTGTATCTCCTTTATGAGGAAGATGTGATAAAAGTAATTCTTTTACATTTGCTTCATTAGCTATTGTCGCAGCATCTTTACTGCTCATATGTCCCACTTTAGCTCCATCTTGGTTTTCATACATATTACAGTCACTTATAAGTAAATCCGCGTTGGAAGAAAACGGTATGAACTCTTCCGTAAAGCTTGAATCCGCTGTATATACGACCGAATGATTTGCAGTTTCAATTCGCATCGCGAAACAATCAACCGGATGAACAGTCTTAAGAAAACGTATTGTAAATGGACCTAGATCGAGGGCCTCATTTGGTTTATATTCATATCCCTTAGTTGCTTCTTTATATGTTAATGAATTAAATTTTTCGTGATCAAAGTTATGTCCATAAATAGGTAAGGCAAACTTAAGCTTACCTGAATTTACAAGTTGGAAGTATTGTAGTACTCCTATATCTGCAATATGATCATGATGATAATGTGACAGGATTACAGCATTTAAGCAATTAGGATCTATGTAATTTTGTAAAGTAGCTAATGCACCTGAACCACAATCAACCAATAGATTAAAATTTTTTGATTTAAATAAATAACATGAAGTTGCCTCACCTTTACCTGGGTAGCCGCCCCAATAACCAATAACGGTTACTTTCATAAAACAAACACACTCCTTTGTACTTATTATTTCTATGAAAATTTAAATTTATAAGCTTGTCCTTACTGTTTATAAAAAATAGGCGTTTAGATTATTTTTCAAAAATTGTACTAATACAGATTGACATAAAATAAGTTGTAGTAATACAATACTAATAAGTTAACTAAAGGAGAGGGTAACATGCTTGTAAAAATGTCCGAATTTTTAAAACTATTACCAAAGAAATTATGTAAACAATGTAATTCGACGATTGAAGAACAACATGATTGCTACAATAACACTTGCTCAAATTGCTTAAAAGATAGTTTTTAAGTTAAACTTCTTTTAGGAGCATCAATTTTCTTGCCGGAATGATTAAACATATTATTAGTACAGAGGCATAATAAAAAGAGCAACCTAAAAGTATCGATATACTTTTTTGGTTGCTCTATTCTTTACTAGATTGTATTAAATAGGCCTTAATAATTTGGAACAGCTTGTTTTTCACGTGAGAACAAGTATTCAATGGTATCTGAAACTGCTTTTTCACCTTGATCTATGCAGTCTGGTAAGCCAGACCCATAAAATGAGCAACCGATCACCGATACACCAGGCATTTCTTTTTGTAAATATTGTTCCATATTTTTCGTACGCTCTTTATGATTAATCGTATATTGAGGCATAGCATCTTTCCATCTTGAAACAATATAAAACTCTGGTTTTTCAGTTATATCCATCGTTTTTCTTAAATCTTCTAAAACAATTTCAACAAGTTCTTCATCTGTTTTATCGACTATTTCTTTATTGTAAGGACGTCCAACGTAACAACGTAATAGGACCTTACCTTTTGGACAAGCATGTGCCCATTTTTTATGAGTCCATGTACACGCTGTTATATTATAATCATTGTTACGTGAAACAACAAAGCCTGTACCATTTATATCCTTCTTAATTGCATGCTCAGGAAATGCAATTGCAACATTCGCAACTGATGTAGAAGGAACTTTTTTGAAAGGCTCAAATACAGGTTTATTGTTAAATAATTGTGGAATGAAACGATGAGGTACAGTAACGATAATTGAATCTGATTCAATCTTTTCATTATTGCTAAGTACAATCTCATATTTTTTTCCAACTTTATTTATATTAACTACTTGTACACCTTTTAAAACTTCTTCTGGATCTAACTCTTCTTCAATTCGTTCAACGATTGTTTGAAGACCTGTACTTACAGTCTGGAAAATTCCTTTTCTCGGACCTTTTGATTTCTTCATAGGCATCTCTTTTTTCATACCTAAAACAATACTTTGATGTTTTTGTTCAATTTGGAAAAATTGAGGAAATGTTGCCATTAAACTCATTTGGTCAATGTCGCCTGAATAAATACCAGATAAAAGAGGCTCAATTAGATTCTCAACTACTTCATTACCAAGTCTTCTTCTAAAAAATTTACCTAAAGACATATCCCCTTGGACGTGCGTTTTTGGTAAAACAAAATCTAAACCTGCACGGATCTTTCCAGCTGGTGAAAATAGACCTGAAAAAATAAAAGGCTTGATTTGTGTAGGAATCCCCATGTTTGAACCTTCTGGCATACCATGTAATTTATTATGAGCTAAAACATAGGATTTTCCAGAAGAATTAAATACGATTTGGTCTTGAATTCCTAAGTTTTCAGCTAATCGATATGCACTCTTTTTCCTTGCCAAAAATGAGTCAGGACCACGTTCAATAACAAATCCATCTTTTCTAATTGTTTGGATTTTTCCGCCAAGTCTTGATGAACCTTCAATTAATTGAATATCAATTGGAAGGTTATTTTTTAATTTTTCTTGTTTTAAATAGTAGGCAGATGTCAATCCAGTAATACCGCCACCAATAATGACAACCTTCTTATTCACTTCTTAACCTCCTATTTCAAAACCATATTATTGTTCGTTTAATTTTCTTAATACAACCGTACTAAGTCCACTAATAAATAATGAATCCGTATTAGGCATCGGTGGACGAACATATGCTTTTTGAATTTCATCTGTTACATGTTTACATTCTATGTCATTATCATAAAGTACTTCTAAATGCTCACTTACAAAGCCTAATGGTAGATAAACGTATGTTTCAAAATCATAATTATCATTCAATTCACGTGTTAAATCTTGTACATCAGGTCCAAGCCAAGGGTCTGGTGTATTACCAGCACTTTGCCATCCTAGAAAATAATGACGAATATCAGATTGCTGAACGACTAACTCGGCAGTTTCCTTAAGTTGCTCCGGATATGGATCTCCATAAGTAAGAATTTTTTCAGGTAAACTGTGCGCTGAAAAAATAAACGCCGTTTTCACACGTTGCTCTTCATTCATTGGTTCAAGAATTGCTTCTACTTCACGTACCCAATATTGAATAAATCGTTCTTCTTTATACCAATCATCTACATGTAGTATTTTAGGTCCGTCAACTTTTTCAGAATGACTTGTAGCACGTTCGTTATACGATTTTACACTAAACGTAGAATAATGTGGTGCAAGCACGATACTAACTGCTTTCGTTATACCATCTTTTTTCATTTCATCTACTGCATCTTCAATGAATGGTTCAATATGCTTCAGTCCAATGTACATTTTGAATTCTACTTTGTCTTGGATCTTATTTAAATCTTCTTCTAATGCTTTTGCTTGTTCGATTGTTATTTTTGCTAAAGGAGAGATTCCTCCAATTGCACGATATCGTTCAGTCAGTTCTTCTAGCGCCTCTTGTGAAGGCTTTCTACCTCTACGAATATCTGTATAATAACGCTCTATATCTGATTCTTTATATGGCGTGCCGTAAGCCATAACTAATAAACCGATTTTTTCTTTCATGTCATCACCATAGTCCTTTTATATTAAGCTTTAACCCTTGATGAATACTCATGTACAAAACTTGTTAATCGTTTAAGAGTATCAGGATTTACTTCAGGGAATACCCCATGACCTAAATTGAAAATATGACCTGGATTTGCCATACCTTCATCTAATATTTCCTTCGCACGTTTCTCAATTTGTTCCCATGGTGCTAATAAAAACGCAGGATCTAAATTACCTTGAAGTGTTTTCGTAATCCCTAAAGAGCGAGCTTCCGTAATAGAAGTTCTCCAATCTAGACCAATTACATCTACAGGCAGTTCATTCCATTCATGAATTAAATGGCTTGCTCCAATTCCAAACATAGTAGTTGGAATATTGTCTGTTTTAAGTGCTGCAAAAATCTTTTCCATGCATGGTTTAATATAAATGCGATAATCATTAGCATTCAAAGCGCCAACCCATGAATCAAATAATTGAATTGCACTTGCCCCTGCTTTAACTTGTGCCTTTACGTATTTTATTGTCATATCTGCTAAATGATCCATTAAAGCAAACCATGCTTCTGGCTCTGCGTACATAAATGATTTTGTTTTATTATAGTTTCTTGACGGTCTACCTTCGATCATATAGCTAGCAACTGTAAAAGGTGCCCCTGCAAATCCAATTAATGGAACAGAAAGAACCTCTGTTGTTAATAATTTAATCGTCTCATAGATATAAGGTAGTTGCTCTTCCGGATGAAGATCAGTTAACTTTTTTACATCTGCTAATGAACGAATAGGATTGCTTATTACCGGTCCTACTCCTGATTGAATTTCTACGTCTACTCCAATTGCAGGAAGTGGAGACATAATATCTTTATATAAAATAGCTGCATCAACATTATATTGGTCCACTGGTAGCGCTGTTACGTAAGCGCATAATTCAGGTTGATGAGTAATTTCAAATAAAGAATATTTTTCTTTAATTTTTCGGTATTCTGGCTGAGAACGCCCTGCTTGTCTCATATACCAAACTGGTGTATGCGTTACTTCTTCTCCTCTAATCGCTTTAAGAAATGTATCGTTAAAATCTTTTTTCATCCTTCAAAGTCTCCCTTTCACTTTTCCAAACTCTACTATTAAATATACTGATTGAACCATTAATTGTATAGAAAACTCGAATTTTGACACATAATGTTCACTGATTTTACAATTTTTCTCAATTAATAGGTCTATTTCACTACCAGACTTTTCCCATTAAAAATTATATCAAAATATGTCTAAAATATCGAATTAATAATCTTTATTTAATAATACTTTTTATAAAATAAAGGCGTTTAAAAATTCGTTATTAACTCATGCTGTTGAAAAAAGAATTTGTCAATTAAATTGTTGATTGATCATTGATAAGTAAGTTGTGTGTTATGATTTCCACTACAGTTTGCTCGCTTTCCATGGGGCGAGATTCTTTAGCGGCCTCGTCGCCGCCTGTGGGGTCTCAGCCTTCCCGCTTATCCCATAGAAGCCTGGCACCCTTTCGTTCCAATCAAGCTCTTTAAAAAAAAAAAAAAAAAGAATAATCTTAAAAAAATAGAATAGTCAATTGAACGAATGAATTACCCTTTAATAATAAAATTGTAACTTATGATGACGACTTACACATCTTTACAAATATTGATCGTTTAAAAAAGATAGTTTAATTTTTGCAAGTTATTAAAGCATTTATCTATCAACCAAAATCACTTGTTTTTAATAAGGTGACAGGTAAAACAATAATAATAAATAAATCTTTTTTAACTATTCAATCAAGCGTTATTTCATTGTTCAATCTTCTTAATCTCTTAACTAATCTTTTTAAACAGATACTATTTTTAGGAACATAGTTTTAGTAGTAATAGGAAATAAAAAACTCCCCTTCAAATCATTTGATAAGAAGGAGAGCCTTAAAATGTTTATTCCTTATTTCTTATGTTGGGTTTGACAAGTTTAGACCTCTCACCTTCTTCTTTTGTTTGCGGATTGTACGGTACTACATAATAAGAAGGTACATTAAATACATTTACAAAGGAATCTTTGTACTCATCTAAACCAGTAACAGTATCTATTAATTTCTCTTTGCCATTCTTCACTCGATAGATTCGATATTGTTGTCTGTGATCAGTTGGTGCATTCCAATTAATGACGACAGTGAATAATCCAAATGGAGAGAATGATACTTTCGATTGAACATTAGAAATAGGCTCTAAATTTATCGGTGATTCTAAATCGTCTATATTTTTTGGCTTTTTAAATTTTGTTGATGGTTCTCTTCCTGCTTCCCTTAAAATCTTTTTAAATAATATGGTTGGATATGTACTACCATTTCTTAAAAAATGTTTTGAATCTGTTTTATCATATCCCATCCAAATTGCGCCTACAACGTCTGGTGTATAGCCTACAAACCAAGCATCTTTGTTTCCATTTGTTTGGCCAGGTATATTTGTAGATCCCGTTTTACCCGCTAAATCACCATTGAAACTTCCTCTGCTAGCTGTCCCTTCATTTACAACACCTTTTAGCATTTTTGTCATATACCAAGAGGTTTGTGATGAAAACACTTTATATTCCTTAATTTTCGCTTCGGCTACTAATTCATTGTTCCGATCATAAATTGCATTAATAACAAAAGGCTCTAATGCATCTCCATCATGATCAAAGGAACTATATGCTTTTACTAGCTCTAATGGTGTTAAACCAATCTTAAGCCCTCCAAGCGCCATACTTAAACCTTTATCGGGAATATTCAAATCCATTTTTTCTAGATACTCTTTTGCATTATCAATTCCAATATCATTTAATAACCAAACTGCTGGTACATTTGCTGACTGAATTAATGCATTAAACATCGAAATCGTTTTCGTATAAACTCCATTATAATTTTTCGGTTTATAGTCTCCTAACGCACTCTGTTCATTAGGTAATAAAGAATACGGATTGTAGTTTCCTGTTTCAAGCGCTGGCGAATAAACAAGTAAAGGCTTCATTGTTGAACCAGGTTGTCTTTTCACGTTAATACGATTTAATCCTTGAAAATAGTAATTTCTACCTCCAATTGCCGCCTCTACACCGCCTGTTTCGGAGTTTATTAATACAAAGGCTCCTTCAGCATTTTGATCAGTTCCCGGAAAATAGTTTCCATTTTTAAAATATTTATAGGCGGTTAATTGTGTTTTTTTATGAATTGGAACGACAACTTTGTATCCACCATTTAAAAGTTGGTCATAAGAAATTCCATATTTCTCTTTTGCTTCTTTAATAACCATATCAATATATGTAGCATATCCGTTTTCAAATTTTTGTTCCGTAATATGCAATACTGTTGGTTTTATTTTGGCTTTCTGATACTCAGATTCAGTTATATAATGCGTATCTAGCATTTTATAAAGAACAAGATTCCTACGTTCTAAAGATCGCACTGGTTGAGTGACTGGATCATAATGTGATGGAGCCTTTAATAAGGCTGCTAAAGAAGCACTTTCCTCAATAGTCAAATTTTTAACATCTTTCCCGAAATAATATTTTGCAGCTCCGCCAATACCATATACCCCGTGACCGAAATAAACCTGATTTAAATACATTTCTAGTATTTGATCTTTTGTATACTTTCTTTCTAGATTAATTGCTATAATTACTTCCTTTGTTTTTCTCATAAATGTTTTGTCGTTCGTCAAAAATACATTCTTTGCAAGTTGTTGAGTAAGTGTACTCGCACCTTGTACTTTACTAAATGCTTTTATATCATTTACTATAGCCCGAAAGATTGATTGAGTATCAATTCCATGGTGCTTATAGAAACGTTCATCTTCAATTGAAACTACTGCTTGTTTAGTATAATCAGGTATATCACTAATTGAAACGATTTGATGATTTTCATTATATAGCCTTGATACAAAATTCCCCTCTAAATCTACCATTTCCGATGATGAATGGACGACTAACTTATCTTCATCTATAACATAATTACCTAAGAAAACGATTAGTAAAAATCCTACAAAGCTAATTAACAGGACACTTAACAGTCCTATTGCTAAATATCCCCATTTTTTCAATTATTTCACCTTCATTTCTCTTACCATATAACAAATAGTATATCCATTTATTCCCATGAATAAGTCATTATTTCCTTTTTTTCGATGTATATTTCCTTGGAAATACATTTTTCGTCATTTCCTACTTGAAGATAATTTTGAAGGATATCAATTACATTTCTTGAATAGGTTATATAGATAGTAAGTAGGAGGGTGAAATAATGTCAGATTTATTTTCTTTATTAGATTCATATTATCCGGAAATGGTATCTACACGAAGATACCTACATGAAAATCCTGAGCTTTCATTTAAAGAATACGAGACAGCAAAATTCATTCAAAACTTTTATCAACAATTAAATATTCCATTTAAATCAAATGTCGGTGGAAATGGTGTTGTTGCTACAATTAATGGTCGAAACCCTGGGAAAACAATCGCTTTACGAGCTGATTTTGACGCACTACCGATTCAAGATGAGAAAAATGTTCCTTATTCCTCAAAAGTACCTGGCGTTATGCATGCATGTGGTCATGATGGTCACACTGCTACACTATTATATTTAGCAAAAGCAATTCATGAGCAAAAAGAGTCATGGGACGGTAAAGTTGTGTTACTTCACCAACATGCAGAAGAATATGCACCAGGTGGAGCAATTTCTATGATTGCTGATGGATGTTTAGACGGTGTTGATGAAGTTTATGGAACTCATTTGTGGGCAATTGAAGAATTAGGAACAATTGGTTATCGAAAAGGACCAATCATGGCGGCAGCTGATCGTTTTTCAATCACAATCCAAGGTCAAGGTGGTCATGGTGCGGAACCCCATCGAACAAAAGACAGTATTGTAATTGCTAGTCAACTTGTAATGGCACTTCAACAAGTTGTTAGTCGAGAAACAAATCCAATTGACACAGTAGTCTTATCGATTGGAAGTTTCGAAGCAAAAAATGCTTTTAATGTAATCGCCGATCGAGCAACATTAATAGGAACGGTTCGTACGTTCAAAAAGGAAACACAAGAAAAAGTAAAAAAACAAATAGCTAGAATTATTAAAGGAATTTGTCTAGCAAATGATGTTACATACGAATATAAGTACGATGATGGATATCCTCCAGTAGTAAATCATGAAATAGAAACTGATTTGCTAGTTAAAGTAGCCGAATCAATTGATGAAGTTAGTCACTTAAAAGAAATGGACCCTAAAATGGGCGGAGAAGATTTCGCATACTACTTACAAAAAGTACCAGGAACTTTCTTCTTCACAGGAGCAAAACCTCCACAGGCTACAGAAGCATATCCACATCACCATCCAAAATTTGATTTTGACGAAAAAGCTATGCTAATTGCAGCAAAAACACTAGGGTCTGTGACATTAGCTTCATTAAAACAATCACAAAAATTAGTTGAGCAAAAATAAAAAAAAGGAGAACTTTTTAGTTCTCCTTTTAGTATGTAACTCTCTAGATAAGATCTTCCTTCTTCTTCATATACCTTAATCGATAAGCATTTTTAGCAGTTTCACCTAATTGTTCAAGAAGTTGATAATTTACATAAGCTCCAACCGGGGCTCCAATTATCGGTACTAATTGTAGAAGTTTTGCTAAATCGATATGATCTCGATATTCTAGTTGCAATTGCTCCCAATTGACTTGGGGATTTTCATCCACTTTATCTTCCCACTTTTCAATAACCTGAAATACTTTTTTCCGGTGGCTATCACTTGAAAAAGCAAGTTGAAAAATATACAGCATGAATTGTCGTTCAAGCTCATCTTTAGGCGAGTAGCCATATATTTTTGCTGCCTCAACTAAAAACCTAATTTTTATTCCTAGTAATAACGGAAAATCGGCAAGTCCGAGTAATATTCCACCAGCTCCAGTACCAGCACCTTCTACAGCTGAAATCTTTTTGTACTCGTTTAACTTTTTATCTAAGATTAAATCTCTTTCTCTAAGTGTTAATGCTTCATACTCTTCACCACTGCCATTAAAAACAGTAGATCCTCCCATAAATAAAACCATCATATTTTTAACGGTTTTTGTAAGCAGTTCTTGGATTTGTTCTGGCAATAATGATTGAAGCTTTAACTGAACTTTTTTTGCAGATGTTTGAAAAATATTTGAATCGGACATTACTTTTTGTTTCCATCTAGATAGTTCGTACTGAATACGAAGTTCATAAGAATCCATTTTGTCCACCCTTTACAATTTTTGTGGCTTACTTAACCTTTTATGCACATAAAATTTAATTAACCACATTGAAAATAAAGTATACACAACGATTGCAATAATAAAGTTTAAAATTGATAAGCCCTTTATTAAACCAATGATACTAAAAACTAGACTACATATTATTAGTAGTATATACAAAAGTGTCGAAATAGATTTTTTATTTTCTTCATTTGTATAAGGATAAATTTTCCACAACAAATGGTAGTTATACTGTTTTAAAATTGACATATTCTGTAGGGAGATTACGTAAAGAAATAAAATGCCCATCAATATTTTACCAATTGTAGTTGGCACCAAGTAAACTACAAACCCACCTACGAAAAGTTGTCTTAAAAACATACTTAAATAGTTACCATTTCTGATAAATGTACGAACTAGTAAATAATTCGCAGCATTTCTCATTTTAATTTTATTAATGATTGGATCGGCCCATTTTCTTCGCTTAACTTGTTGTTGAATAGACGGTACATCAGTAAACATATTCGCAAACCGATAGAAAGTCGATAATCTTGAAGTATCAAGTTTAACATTTCTTTCCCATTGTACTCTTTTATTTTTACTACCTATTTGAATCGTTAATGCATAAACAGCTAAAATTACGATCATTATTAAAAGGAAAAAACTGCTCCATTTACTTAATAATCCATAAATAAATAAGAAAGTACCTAGAAACCTTAAACAATAATCAAAAGCTCGGTTTAATACACCACTATTTGTAAGATGTAAGAATGAAACAAAAAGATTATATCCTTTTAATAACAAAATTATTACCATAAAGACGATAAAACTTGTTGTTTGTCCTAGCGAAAATTTCTTATAAATTGGATAAATCACACCTAACATCATTAACATTAAATAAACTTGAACGACGTACGTAATTAAAAAAGATCGGACAAAATAATTTTTCATCTTTTTTTCTAAAGGTAGTAAATAATGTAAATCAGGTCCTTTAAAAAAAGTAGTTACTTGACCTGTTACAACAAGAATACTGAAAAGGATAGAGATTAATATAATAACCGGAAAGTCTGGAGAAATTGTTTTTAGCATTTGTTGATAATAATATGCTCCTCCTCCAAACCCAAAAACAATCACAAATTTTATATGATCATTAAAAATATAACGACCATATTTACTCATTTCCTTTATGAAGCTCCTAAACCGTGCCAACCATAATTCTTTTATCGTATTCATATTTCTTTTTCCTTCGTTGCAAAAATATAAATTTCGTCCAATGAGGCATTTGGCATATTATATTGAGTTTGTAATTCGTTTAATGTACCTTTTGCAATAATTACTCCTTCATGCAAAATAATAAATGAATCACAATAAATTTGAGCAGTCGATAAAATATGAGTAGACATTAAAATGCCTGCTCCTTTTTCTTTTTCATTGTTTAAAATCTCAAGTAAATCATTAATCGCGATTGGATCAAGCCCTAAAAAAGGTTCATCTATTATGTATAACTGTGGTTGGACAATAAGGGCACAAATGATCATTACTTTTTGTTTCATCCCTTTAGAGAATGTCGAAGGAAAATATTTTCTTTTATCATATAACCTAAATGTTTTTAATAACTCTTCACTACGTTTTTTAAAATCCTTTTCAGGAATATTATATGCCAAGGCTGTAATTTCAAGATGTTCCTGTAAAGTTAATTCATCATAAATCATCGGTGTTTCAGGAACATATGATATGCTGGCACGATATGCAGTTGGATCTTTATCAAATGATTCACCATTAATTAATATGTCACCTTTAGATGGCTTCAAAAGGCCTAAAATATGTTTTATTGTCGTACTCTTACCGGCACCATTTAACCCGATTAATCCAACTAGCTCATTCCTATTTATCGTAAATGAAACATCTTTAATGACAGGCTGTCTAGTGTATCCACCTGTGACATCTTTTACATGTAATAAAGTCATTCTTTACAAATCCTTTCAAATGTACTTTTCCTCTAAATTTTATTGTATCAAATAATAATCTTAACTTCCTTATTATCATATTTATGGAATAGTAAAAAAAAATCCTTCTTTTTTTGAATACTATTTTAGGTTAAGGGTATTATAATTCTTGAAGGGAAAGCAACACACTTTCCAGTTCAAAATTTGAAATGAGGTGTGTGTTAAAGGAAATTTAATTTGCGTTCAAACCTAAGTCAGATAATTGTTTAAGTGAAATGAGGTATCTCCAAAGATTAACATCGTTGTCATATTCAGCAATGCAAAAATCTAAGGAGATGGTGCGCTTGAACATGATCTATAAAAACAAAGGTCATTAGTATACCAATTTGTAAATGAGGTGTCTCGAGCAGAACATATAATTTATTTATAGGTGTACCAATTTATTGAACATTAAAGCAAATGAGGTGTCTGTTAAAGACAATTTAACTTATTAACCTAAAATCTTTTCTATCATCTTTCCCCTTCATCAAGGAGCAACTATTGGTTGCTCCTTGTTTTATGTTGATTAAAAAGAACCTCATTTAAATTACCAAATATTCGTAAAAGGAGTAGAGTGATGTTGATTTCCACTACAGGATGATTCTCGCTTTCCATGGGGCGTGATTCTTTAGCCTCCTCGGCGAGCCTGCGGGGTCTCAGACTTCCCGCATTTCCCAAAGGAGTCGAATATTCTTTCGTTCTAATCAACTTATTTATAAAAAGATGTTTACATTAAGCTACTTCCTTCTATTATCTATACTCTTATTGATCCGATTAACTAATAATTAACTTAAAGGTATATTTCTTTAAATCATGTCTTCTTTTCAAGTCCCACTCGGTTTTCTAGCCATTCACCTTATCCTTCGATGACTTTGAAATTTTCTTCTGCTTTTGAGAATACTTTCTTTACTGCAGGGCATCATAATTCTTGAAGGGAAAGCAACACACTTTCTAATTCAAAAAATTGAAATGAGGTGTGTGTTAAAGGAAATTTAATTTGCGTTCAAACCTGTGCAAGGATAGTTCGTTAAAGTGAAATGTCTCCCAAGATAAAACATCGTTGTATAAACAGCAGTGAAAATATCAAAGGAGATGGTTAGCTTGAACATTATCACTTAAAAACAAAGGTTTTAGTATACCAATTTGTAAATGAGGTGTCTCGAGCAGAGCATATAAATTTATTTTAAGGTGTACCAATTTATTGAACATTTAAGCAAATGAGGTGTCTGTTAAAGACAATTTATAATTACTCCAATAATCTTTCCCCTTCATCAAGGAGCAACCTAGGTTGCTTCTTGTTTTATGTTGTTGAAAAGAAGCTGTAAATTAAATAAATAAAGTCATGTTGATTTCCACTTCAGGATGCTTCATTCCTTCTTGGTTCTCCCTACTTTCACGACTTTTAAAAGTTTTTCATTGTTTTTGCATACTTTCTTTATTACAGGGCATCATAATTCTTGAAGGGAAAGCAACACACTTTCCAGTTCAAAATTTGAAATGAGGTGTGTGTTAAAGGTAATTTAATTTGCGTTCAAACCTATGCAAGGATATTTCGTTGAAGTGAAGTGTCTCCAAAGATAAAACATCGTTGTACAAAACAGCAGTGAAAACATCAAAGGAGATGGTTAGCTTGAACATTATCACTTATAAACAAAGGTTTTAGTATACCAATTTGTAAATGAGGTGTCTCGACCAGAGCATATAAATTTATTATAAGGTGTACCAATTTATTGAACATTTAAGCAAATGAGGTGTCTATTAAAGACAATTTATAATTACTCCAATAATCTTTCCCCTTCATCAAGAAGCAACATAGGTTGCTTCTTGTTTATTTTCCCCTGACCTATTTCCACTTTGACCTACCCCTATGTTAAAATAAGGAAAAAAGTGAAAGGAAGTATAAAAAATGGCACATGACGCTAATTGTATTTTCTGCAAAATTGTTGAAGGTAGCATTCCAGCTTCAAAAGTATACGAGGATGATGATGTTTTAGCTTTTTTAGATTTAAGTCAAGTTACAAAAGGACACACATTAGTCATTCCAAAGGATCATGTTGAAAACATATTCGAAATGAGTGAAGAGACAGCTAGTACATACTTCCGAAAAGTACCTCATATTGCTAATGCAATGAAAGAAACTTTTAATGTTCAAGGTGTAAATATTTTAAATAATAGCGGTGAAGTTTCAGGTCAAACTGTATTTCATTATCATATGCATATTTTACCACGATACGGAAATTATGATGGCTTTGATGTAAAATGGCTTTCAAATCAAAATCAATACACAAATGAAACGCTTCAAGAGATTGCAAAATCTATCGAAAATAACATTATTAAAAAATAATAAAATAGTCCCATTTAAAAACAAAAACAGGAGAGTGAATATCTCCTGTTTTTGTTTTTTTCATTTAAATTCCATCTAAATTCTGCATTTTATACTATATTTTTAAAGATTTATATTATATATTTACTATATTACCAATAATATTTTATCGGCAATCACTCTATAGTTTCACTAAAATTATTATATAAACATAATTTTTAAAACCCATAACACTTAATTATAATATAAAAATGTAGAATTTTATCAACTACTTTGTGAAAATTTTTAAAAATTCTAACTAAAAGTTCTTTATTTCTTCACATATTATTGGCATAATAATAAATAGATAGTTAAATAGAAAAGAAGGTGAATTGATGAAAACTGAACAAAAATTATACACAATGAAAGAAGCTTTGATTTTTAGTCAAAGAATTGCCCAAATTTCTAAAGCATTATGGAAGTCAGTTGAAAAGGACTGGCAACAATGGATCAAGCCCTATGATTTAAATATCAATGAACATCATATTTTAATGATCGCCTTCCACTTAAAGGGTGCGTCTATTTCTGAAATTGCTAAATTTGGTGTAATGCACGTATCGACTGCTTTTAACTTCTCTAAAAAGCTAGAAGAACGTGGTTTATTAGTGTTTTCTAAGAAAGTAGAAGATAAACGTAATACGTATATTGAATTAACAGAAAAAGGTAAAGATATGCTATTAGAGATCCTAGGAGAATTTGATCCAGAGACAAATTCAGTTTTTCAAGGTACTTTACCATTAAAAGAATTTTATGGTAAATTTCCAGAAAATATGGAAATTATGGCTATTTTACGTAATATTTATGGAAAAGATTTTATGGATATATTTGAAACAACGTTAGGTAATATAGATAAAGAATTTATTGAAGAAGATAATCGTTTAATTAAGAAACCTTAATATCTTCTTTAAAGTTACAATTTCAGTTTATATTTCATTGAAATTGTACAATCAAATAGAAGCGGGGTAAGATTAATTAAATCCTTCCGCTTTTTATTTCGGCCACTTTTGTTCAAAATTTCACATAAATACCTCTTTGAAACCCTCAACCCATTACCATTTCAATTTCTAAATTTCTATAAACAAAGAATATGTAGATCATTAACTAATTTTAATTCTGGAATAAAAACTCAACCGGAGGTACAATACCTCCGGTCGAATATTTGTCTTATTTACGAATTAGATGCAAGCTGCTCCTACGATAATTAATAAGATGAACAATACAACGATTAACGCAAATCCTCCACCATGGAATCCTACGCCCATCATTCACACCTCCTTTTGCTACATATCTTATCTTATGCGTGTAGTAAAAAATGGTCTGGGCAAATGTATAAATAACCTTCATTTTTGAAGATTCATACTACTTATAAAAATGAACACCCAATAATGATTAATAAAATAAACAGGATCACGATTAATACAAATTCATGCGATGTTTTCCCCTCCATTTTTCCACCCTCCTAAAAGTAATCCATAATAATATATAGACGAATGCCTTAATTGATTGGGCGAATGTCACGATTGACAAGTTTTTAATTTAGAGGATAAGCATGATTTTTAGGCAAAGTCAGGAGATAAAATATAAAATTCGATCTAAATAAAATTGAAATCTACAATTATTTATTAACCTTACTCTCATATTGCCTATATTTCATTTAAAACTAGTTCAAGATTCCTTAAAATTGACTAATTTTTAATTAAAAAGTATACCAAATTATTCTTTTTTTGGATAAACTTTGTCACATTGAGGAAAAATATGTTATATTAAGTGAAGTAATTTCCAGTCAAAGGTATGTCTAAATAAAGGAAAAATTAAGGTTTACGCTCTATACTTTAATAAGCAAAATTTTTTTTAGGAGATGTTTAAATGAAAAAGTTAATCGTATCTGCAGTTTTAGCTACCTCAGTATTCGGACTAGCAGCATGTGGATCTGCTGGTATTAGTAACGATGTTGTTGCTACATCTAATGCGGGAGATATCACATCTAAAGATTTATATAATAAGATGAAGGATACAGCAGGATTAGCAATGATTAAGCAAATGGCTATTGAAGATTATTTAAAGAAAAACTACAAAGTTAGTGATAAAGATGTTGACGCAAAGTTCAATGAGTATAAAACACAAAATGGTGACCAATTTAAAGCTTTCTTAGCTCAGTACGGATTTAAAGATGAAGCAGCATTTAAAGATCGTGTTAAAATTGATTTATTAACTGAAAAAGCTGCTGAAGCTTCAGTAACAAAAGCTGACCTTGCAAAATATAAACCAGAAATTAGAGCTAGTCATATTTTAGTAAAAGATGAAGCTACAGCTAAAAAAGTCGAAGAAGAATTAGCTAAAGGCGCAGATTTTGCTGCAGAAGCAAAAAAATATTCTACTGACACTGGTTCAAAAGATAAAGGTGGAGATTTAGGCTATTTTGGAGAAGGTGCTATGGTACCTGAATTCGAAGCAGCTGCTTATAAATTAAAAGTTGGGGAAATTAGCCAACCAGTTAAATCTCAATTTGGATACCATGTTATTAAATTAACTGGTAAAAAGACTGCTAACGAAAAAGATGCTCGCAAAAAAATTGCTGAGTCTAAGCTAAGCCAAGAAAACTTCTCAGCATTCTCTGATGAACTTCTTAAAAAAGCTAAATTTAAAGTAAAAGATAAAGACTTAGAAAGCCAAGTGAAAAAATCATAAAAAAAAACCTGCCTAATTGGCAGGTTTTTTAGTGTGTAGACAAAGTATACTAAAAACTTGATTTTCAGACTGATTGCAAGCGCTTGTCTTTCGAGGCGCGAAGCCTGGTGAGGAGCGGAGTTACCTTAGACGGTAATGAGCACCGCAGACAGGCGAAGCAACGAAGAAAGCGAGCGTTTGTCAACAGTCTGAAACCTGCCTAATTGGCAGGTTTTTTAATTAGATGAAATCTCAGAGTTAATAAGTAATTGCTCTCTTCGTTCTCTTTCTTCTTTAATTCTTTGTAAGTAAATTTCTCCCTCTTTTTCAATGAAAGCTTCATCTGCATCTCTTTCTTGTTTAGAGGTGTAAAGCACCATAAATCCACTTACAAAAATTCCTAAGATCACGATATACATCCAAAATGGTAATATTGGCATTGATTTTCCTCCTTAGTAGACAAGCATTTGCTTCATTATATGGCTAATAAAGAGGAAGTATGATTAATTTAAAATTTTGGTTTGTAAAAACTACGATTTTCTAATGGGAAAATACGCTCTGTATATTCTCCCGGTTCAACTCTTTCAAGTGCGCGGTCTAACATATTCATTTTTGCATCAATATTATCAATATAATGTAATATTTCAGCTTCTTTAATTAAAGGTAGTTTGGGACTACCGTACTCATACTTGCCGTGATGACTTAAAATAAGATGCTGCAGAACAGTAACCTCTTCTCCCTCAATACCTAGTTCGATTGAGGCATTTCCAATTTCAATTGCCATAAGTGAGATATGGCCTAACAAATTACCTTCGACAGTATACTTTGTTGAAACTGGACCAGATAATTCTCTTACTTTTCCTAAATCATGTAGTATGATTCCGGCATATAGTAAATCTTTATTAATCGAAGGATATAAATTCGCAATTGATTCACCTAATTTCAACATACAAAATACATGGTATGCTAAACCAGAAACAAATTCATGGTGATTCTTAGTTGCCGCTGGAAAATCAAGAAAATCCTCCTGATTTTTTAATACTAGATATTCAGTAAGCTTTTTAAGTTTTTCATTGGTCATATTATTAATGTATGAAGTAATTTTCTCATATAATTCTTCTTTAGAAACTGGTGCTCTTGCGAAAAAATCTTCTGGATTAACTTCGTCCGTATCTTTAGTTGGACGAATTTGGCGTAGCTTAAGTTGAAGTTTTCCTCTATAATCGTGTAGCTCCCCTTCAACTTTTACAACAGTTCCTTCTACATACGCTTCTTCTTGCTCTGAAGAAATATCCCAAAGCTTCGCCTCAATATCTCCACTTTGATCTTGTAAAGTTAAAGATAAGAATGTTTTTTGATTACTTGCTACACCTTTCGTAACAGCTTTGACAAATAAAAATGTTACAAAACGTTCGCCAACTTCATAATCATATACTTTTTTATCCATAAGTACCTCCATTTTGTATATGCTTCCTAAAGCTCTACTTAAGTAATTAGCTTAAAATATTTTGGAAAATCAATTTCACAAAATAAAAATAGGAAAATCAATTTATGTATTAGTCGTTTTACTTATCCTATTATACGTTAAAATAGATACTTAGCCCAACAATGTTCATACAAAAAATTAAGACATAATCTAACAATTCTTAAAATCTGTTAAAACCTCCAAATGCCAAAATTTCAAATCTGCACTGAATTTTTTTATAATTCAAATTATTACTTTACACAGCTTTTCAATTTATGCCAAAATAGTAATATCGTAACTACTTTAGGGAGGTCTAGGACATGGCAACTTATCGAATTACTGCTTTTGAAAAAAGTGGCGAATCAATTGTCGATGAACAATTTGAAGCTAATTCTGACTTAGAAGCAAAAAATATTGGTACAGAAAAACTTACTACAATCGGTGCACTTGATAAAACCCACCGTTGCATTAGTCAAACTGGTAAACTTCTTTTATTTCATCCATAATAAAAAAGAAGCTGCGAACATTTATCGCAGCTTTTTTGTTTTTTATCAAAATTAGTTTAAAGTACCAATCCAAGTGACCACTCTTTGAACTTCTGCTTCTGAAGACAATTAATAATCATTTAAAAATAGACTGTCGAGAATTTCTCGACAGCCCTTTGGATTAGCTTTAAGTGCATCCTATTTACATTTTATGAAGTAGGTTCAACTTTTGTAGCTTTATAGCCGGAGCCATCCCATATAAGATATACTCGATATTTTTGCGATCCTCTTGTCTTTGCTGATACAGTCCCGACTGAGCCGCCTGGATTACTTTTGTCACTTCCTAAAAACCATACAGTCATATTGCTTGAATCTATTCCAGCAGCAGAAGAGATTGTCTGTAACATTGCCTGCCAGTCTTGGGAATTTCGATCATAGCTTGTAACATGCTTCGCACCATTTTGCCCACCCGTTTGTTCCGGTGTTTCCGGTGCCGTGCCATCTGAATCGTCATCATCAACTGTTTGAACAGTTGTTGATGTTTCTTTCACACCATTATCATCATTCTTTTCGCTGTTTTTTGCCGATGCATAAGCACTTTTTTGAGTTCCTGCCTTATTATCATTCGACGAAAAAATGGAATACGAAATAAATGCTATTAGGATCAGTACGATTCCAATTGATCCAAATAAAATGACTTTAGTTTTTTTTCTTTTCGCTCTTGACGTAGTACGTGAATTGCTTTGAATCTTTTTCAATCTAACCACTCTCCCAAAACTGAGAATGTCAACATTCTACCATGTGTGGAGAAAAACTTGTAGTCTTGTATTTTAAAATTAACCATTTCGTAAAACAACTGTTAAGTTTATTTTTCATTTTTAGACAAAATTTAACTAACAAAGACTAGTGCATAATAGAAAATAGACAATCTAATTTTTATTGATTTAATCTTATTTATATTAAAAACATAGAATTACAGAAAGAAAATAGTGGTGTGATAGTAAATAGTCATTAAAAGATTATAACAAATTTATTGTTAATTACTATTTCGGGTTATTAAATTTTACTTTTGTTGATTTTATTTGTACATCTTTTCTTTCCTTCTACACCAAAAAAATCGACCGAAACCAGTCGATTTTACGATCCTTATTTACCAGTAAAAACCGGCAGTCTCTTTTGTAAAAATGCCTGTACACCTTCCTGATGATCTGCTGTTCTTCTCATTGCACTTTGTCCTTCTTTTTCAAATAAAAGTACATTTTTTAAAGACTCTAAGTTACCGTTACAGTATATTTGTTTTGTTTGAATCATCGCACTTACAGGTTTTTGAAGTATAGACTTCACTCTTTCATTAATTTTTTGTTCAAAGTCACCACTAATTACTTCATCAATTAAACCGATTTCAAGCGCTTGAGTTCCATTTAGTTTTTTACCTTCCCAGATCAGTTGTTTAGCTTTTGCTTCACCTAGTCTTTTTTCTAAAAAGTAATGTGCACCACCATCAGGTATTAAGCCAATTCCAATAAAGTTCATTGCCAATACACCTGATTCGTGAGCAAGAACAAAATCACTAGCAAGAGCAAAACTTAGACCTATACCAGCAGCTGGTCCATGAATCGCACTAATAACGATTTTAGGTAAAGTATATAATTTAACTACCACATCTGTAATTAAATCCATTACTGGACCAAAAGCAGACTCATCTGTATTACTTAGCATCGATTTTAAATCCCCACCTGAAGAGAAACCTTTGCCATTTCCACATAGAACGACCACATCAACATCTGAGCTAGCGATTTCATCCAATACATCTCGAAATTGTCTGAATGTATCTTCATTCATTGCATTCAATACTTCAGGACGATTAAATACAACAGTTGCAACTCGTCCCTCTTTTCTTAATAAAACATGTTCTGCCGTGTTCGAAATTGACATAAAAAAATCCCCCTTAATTTCATGGTTAATTTAAACATTAAACATCACAAGGGGATTTTCCTTTATTTTTCATTAATTTGATTGATTACTTTTCGAAAATAACTCATCTAAAATCTTGATTTTTGCATTTGTATAATGCTCATAACCCTCATTATATGATTTAGGATCTTTCGCATTAGCAAAACGTGTTATTTGGCGAGTTTCTGGATTTACAAATTTACTAGATGCACCACAGCCTAAACCAATAATTGTTTGTTCTTCTTCCATAATTAATATATTATACAAGCTTTCTTGACCATCAACAGAGTATCCAATATTCTCAAGATTACCTAATATATTTTTTTGACGATATAAATAGTATGGATGATAGTTATGATTTTTTGTCCAAACCGTTGCTTCATTCATCATTTGCTGCACTTCATCTCGATCTGCAACTTTATATTTTTGTTTGTTTTGTGTCATTTCTGAAGCTCTTTTAAATGAAAGTGTGTGAACAGTCAAGGATTCAGGCATTAACTTTTCCGTTTCATCTAATGTATATTGGAATTCTTTTAAACCTTCTCCAGGTAAACCAATAATCAAATCCATATTTATATTATTCATCCCCATTTCACGGGCTAAATGATACTTTGTTATTGTTTCATCTACAGTATGATGTCTTCCAATCGCTTTTAAAGTTTCTTGAATATAAGACTGTGGATTAATACTAATTCGATCAATATTCCATTTATTTAAAACATCTAATTTTTCGGGTGTAATTGTATCAGGTCTACCGGCCTCCACCGTAATTTCACGAACCTGCTTCATATTTGGAAATGATTCGTGCATTTTAGCATACAGTAAGTCCATTTCTTCTGCTGTAATACTAGTAGGTGTCCCTCCGCCATAATAAATCGTAGTAATATTAATTCCACGTTCCTTTAGAAATTCGCCGACTTTTTCCATTTCATAATGTAATCCATATAAAAATGAATCGACTGCACCTTGTTTCCCTTGAATAGCATAAGCAGGGAATGTGCAATAAGCACACTTAGTAGGGCAATAAGGGATCCCTATATAAAGACTAACTTCATTCTGCAAGTTATATAAATCTGGTATTACTTTTAATTGACGATCAACGATTGATTGCATTAATTCAATTTTTTCGTCATGTATTAAATAGTCATTTCTTAGCTCTTCATGAGCCATTTCCTTTGATACACCAGCTTTAAGTTTGGAATGAAGGAGCTTCGTTGGTCGAATACCAGTTAAGATTCCCCACTTTTGCTGAATTCCAGTATGCTCTTGTAGTAATGATAAAAAGACAAAGTTAACTGCTTTCTTTTTAAATTTAAATGATTCTCTAGCATCTTTACCATCTACATAGCTTGTATTTGCTTGGAATTGCGTACCTAATTTACCGGATACTTGTTTATTTATTTCATCTAACTCAAAACTTACTTCTATATCTACATCTATTTTTTCTAACGATACATCACAGTCTTCAAAAAACAGTTGAGCTAAAAGCTCTAACGGTCTTTGAAAACGAATATCCTCTAACCCATTAATATATATTTTCATTTTTTATCACCTTTTTAAGTTATCACTTAAGTATAAAATTAAAGAGTAACGAGGTCAATTATTTAAAATAAGGCAAAGAAAACTCGCCGATTGGCAAGTCTTTTAGGTAAAAACAGAGGAGTAGTTGCACTTATACTTTATTCCTAAAATTGGCCCCCACGTCGAATTAACTTCCTTGTTGCCAATCTATACTTTCTTAAAGTGTAAAAAAGCCTGGTTTTCGAAGAGGATTCTCTTGAAAGCCAGGCTTATATTTATTTTTCGATTTTTAAATGTGTTTTTAAGAATGGTAGTGGGAATTGTTTCCTGAAATGCTCCTTGATCATATATGGAACACCATTTTGATCATTTGATCTTGTAATCCAGTCTGCAACTTTTTTAATCTCTACAGGAGCATTTGACATAGCAACTCCTAAACCTGCATGCTCGATTAATGGTAAATCACTATAATTATCTCCGATTACAACCATCTCGTGATAAGAAATTCCGAGATGTTCACCTAATCGTTTTAAGCCTGAATATTTTGAAATTCCTTTTCGAACGATTTCAATTTTGCGATCTTCATCACATAAGCAATCAAGATGTGGATACTTTGCATTCAATTCTTTTTTCACATTATTTTTCTCTACTTCATCGGAGAAATAACATTCAATTTTTAACGGAGATATTGAATTTTCCAGAATGCTATCTGAAAGTGATTCAACAAATTGGATTGGATAAAAGACAGGATCAGCATTTGATAAAACTGCTTTTGCCACTAAGTTAGATTGTAATTTTTTTCGATTTCCAATTGAAAAATGTTCATGTGACAAACGAATATTACAATCATATTTTTCTAGTTTTTTAACGATTTCATAAGCTTCTTCCTCTTCAATTCTCTTTTCAAATAATGGTTCATCAAGCTTTGAAGAGATAAAGGCACCTGAGTGAGAGACCAAAAGGTTATTAACCTTAAGAGCTTTTGCGATTTTTTTTGTAGCTTGGAAATTTCTACTTGTATATAAGGTTACATAAATCCCTTTGTCTTGAACGTATTCAACCGCTTCTTTCGATTCTTTTGAGAGTTTTCCATTGGATTGCAATAAAGTACCATCTATATTAATTGCAAGTAACTTATAAATCACTTAATCTCCCCCATTTCGCGAAGAAATACCTTACTAGAATATATGACATGCTTCATTTAATTAGAACAATGTAGGCTGTTATTATATCCATACTTATATTAAAAAAGACTCCAAATCAATGAAGTCTCTCTTATTTATAAACAAGGATTTTAAGTAAGGCAGGAAAAAGAAAAAGAATTAAAAGATCCTTTTCTTATCCTGCCTTTTAAATATTAAAGTTCAAGTAAAGATTTATAAAATTCTTCTAATGGACTCATGACAATTTTATTTACATCTTGGATGACTAAATTAAGTCTTTGTTCCACTTGCATTAAGTTTGCAATTAAAGGATTTTGAGACACTCTTGCAACAATTTCTTGACCTTTTGCATTTTCTTCAGGTGTAACCGCTTCACCTGAATACATTTTTTGTTGCATCACTTTTTGGAAATTTTGAAATTCCATAAATAATGGTTTCGCATTTGGATCAGCTAATACTTGTGAGTATAGTGATTGTAAGTTTTTAAATTCTGGTTGCTCCTTAAAAGCGTTTTGTAGTGAGTATGCAATATCATAAATATTTACAGACATGTTACTACCTCCTATAAACTTTTGTATCTCCACTATAGCAAACATTCTATTATATGTCAGTTTTTCTAAAACAAATCAAACTTTCTTCCCTAAAAATTTCCTAAAGGCATTCACCAACTAGGCGAATATCACATAGTATACAACGACAATTATTTTGGAAAGGAGGAGAATCATTGCAATCTTTTCCTAAAAATCAAGAACCCCAATCTTTTGTTGTAGTAACTGATTCAATCAATGAGGAGTCATTAAATCCACTCGGTTCAATATCGACACTTTGTGAGGAACTATCAGAGTTATGCGGAGACTCTGAAATTGATTTCTATGTAACTACATTTAAAAAACTACTAACGAATGAATTAAAAGGATATAAGCGTTCAGAAAATGGCTGGACTTTAATGAATGTATCTGCCCCTTCAATCATCCATAATCGAATTCATTCGAGAAGACTTGAACGAACGAAAGAGTTTAAATTACTTAATTCTTCGCTAACAAGTCAACAAGTACCTTTTTTTAATGCTCGCTTCTTAAATAAGCTTGAAGTTTTTAAAGCACTAATTGATACAGCCTATATAAAGCCATACGTTCCATACACTGAGGAATGCTGCTCAGTCGAACAATTAGAAAATTTTATCCAAAAATATGAAACGGTTTTTATTAAACCAATTCACGGTAGTCAAGGAAGAAACATTTTTAAAGTTACAAAAGATACAGATTTGTATCGTTTAAAAAATAGTCAAAATTCTGAAGTAGAAGTTGAATATAAATCAATTTCTCAACTATTTCATCCAATTAAACAGCAATTAAATAAGCGGACTTTTATCATCCAAGAAGGCTTACCTTTAATCAGTAAGGATGATCGACTCGTTGATTTTAGATTTTTATGTCATAAAAATAAATTTAATAAATGGGAAGTAACTTCAACTGTAGCAAGGATTGGTCATCCTACACAGTTTGTGAGCAATTTGGCCCGCGGGGGAGACATTCAAAAAATTGATGAATTTTTAGGTCAATATTTACCAAAGAAAGAGCGAATTCACTTTAAAAAGTTATTGATTGAGTTAGCCATCGAATGCTGTATATGTATAGACTCCTCCTTTGATGGATTATTCGCTGAGTTTGGTGTGGATCTCGCTATAGACAATCAATTTAACCCTTGGGTTATCGAAATAAATTCAAAACCATCTAAGGAATTACAAGTTTCAGACCCTACTCAAAAAATTAGACCTTCAACAAAAGCTATTTTTTCTCTTGTTCAATCATATTTATAAGTACAAGGAGTGAAAAGAATGAGAATAGGTTATTTATCTCTTAAAGAAAGACAAGAAGGTGAATACGTTCAACATATGGCGAAAGAAGCAAGTAAACTTGGTTATGAATTCGTTCAATTTACCCCTTTTAATATTCAACCAGGTTCTGAAGAAATTATGGGCTGGAAGTATATAGCAGAAACAGAACAATGGGAGAAAACAACATTTGAAATACCGAATTATATTTATGATCGATGCTTCTATTCCCCAAGCATTAAAAGTAAGCAGGCAAAGCCTATTGTTGACTGGCTAAAAAAACGTAAAGACATCACTTTTTTAGGATATGGATTACCTGGAAAATGGGAAACTTATCAGGCTCTAGCAAATGATGAAAGTTTAAATCCATATATCCCTAAAACAAAGAAACTATTACACCTAGCTGTATTTTTTGAAGAACTTAGAAAAACGCGCAAGCTCGTCATTAAACCCATCCATGGCTCAAGAGGAATCAATATTTATTTTATTACGTTAAGTGCATATTCAATTAGTGTTTCAACTCAAAAACAAAAGGAAGTAATTGAAACTGTTTACGAAACAAGAGATGAATTTTTTGAGTGGCTACAACCGATTGTTGAATCAAAAGGTTATGTTTATCAAAATTATTTAGACCTCCAAACAAAATCACGTGAAGCATTTGATTTAAGGATCCTTTTACAAAAAAATGAAAATGGTGAGTGGCAAGCAGTTGGAAAAGGTGTTCGCATCGGTCAGCCTAATTCAATTGTTGCAAATTTAAGTGCAGGAAGTAATGCAGTTCCATTTGAGGAATGGATCACTCAATTCAATCAAAGAACTGCTTTAATATTACAGCAAGATATTGAGACAATTTGTAAACAATTACCAATCACCCTTGAAAAGAATTTTCTTCCTTTATTTGAAATTGGTTTAGATTTAGGCATCGATTCAAATCAAGCCATTTGGATTTTAGATGTGAATTCAAAGCCTGGTAGAAAAGTTCTTCTTCAAACCGACCCTTCTATCCAACAAAAGCTTTACTCAGCACCAATTCAGTATTGTTTACATTTACAATCGAAATCTAAAAGCGAAAGAAGTGAAATTAAATAATGAATGAAGTTTATAAAATCGTTACTCATCGACAGAGTAAGAACCTAGTATGTATACCTGAAGAGCTTACTACTTCTAGAAATATTGAATATCTTGCTTTTGGTCAAAAAAAATACCCTTGTCAACTAGTTACGATGAATACACTTCACAATATTATTTCGATATCAGAGCATTTAGCCGAAATGCTCTGTATACCTTTTGAAGGTTCTATTGAGCCAATTATTATCGGAAATACTTTACAACTTGGACCATTAGTCGGAATTTTCACCGCCGGCTTTACTGAGTCACTACTTCGCCCTATCGGTGATCGTAGCTTTATGTTTGCAAACTTAATAGCTGAAAATAATCAAAAAAATAGCTTTATATTTTTATTTGGTACTCATGGAATCGATTGGGAATCTGAAACAATTCAAGGGTATTTCTTTACAAATAAAAGATGGACCAAAGAGGTCGTTCCTTTTCCAACGGTTATTTATAATAGGTTACCAAATCGAAAAGTTGAGGTTCATAAATCAATTAAACGTGTACGTCAAAAACTAGAAAAAGAATACAAAATCCCATGGTTTAATCCTGGATTCTTTAATAAATGGGACTTATATTTAAAATTAAAAAATGAGGAATCAGTTGCTCATTATCTCCCGAAAACAGTAAAGTTCCATAATTTTGACACGATTGAAGAATTATTATCACAATACCAATTTGTATATGTTAAACCTGAAAATGGTAGCCTCGGTTCAAAAGTCATTTTAATTCGATACCATCGAGAAGAAGGAATTTATTATTGTAGATATCGTGATTTTGAAACAAATAAACTTCAAAAATTCTCATCACTCCAATCTTTAATTAATCATGTTTTTCGTAGCTCAAAGTTACACGACTTCATTGTACAACAAGGTATTTCACTAATTCGTTACGAGCATCAGCCTGTCGATTTTCGAGTTCATACAAACAAGGATGCTTTAGGAAAGTGGCATGTAACGGTTATTGCCGCAAAAGTAGCAGGAAAAGGTAGCACAACTACTCACTTAAATAACGGTGGTCGAGTGAAGACGCTTGAAGAATTATTTGATCAAGAAAAAGCGAAAAGAATACATGATAAATTATCTACTGCAGCATTAAAAATTAGTGAATCTTTAGATCGTCAAGTAGATGGACATATCGGAGAAATTGGATTTGATATAGGTGTTGATAAAGATGAAAAAATTTGGCTTTTCGAAGCGAATTCTAAACCTGGAAGATCAATCTTTTCAAATCCTAGTTTCCAAGAAAATGACAAACAGATCAAAAAACTATTTTTGGAATATGCTACTCATCTTTCCAAAAAGGGTAATGAACTCGAGGTTTCAATGAAATGATCTCTGTTTTTTATCATCTTGATAAAAATACTTGGTCACATGACCATAGTGAATCAAGATATTCCATAGGTCATAATCGGCTTCCTATATTACCATTTCAAGACGATTGTTCAAATTCCATTCAATTTCAGGTGAAAAAAATTGGAACACATTTAGGCCCTATTATCGGTATATTAACAAATGATGATCGGCTACCTTTTAGTGGAAATATTAAGACCTTTAAAAGAATTTGTAAGAAGATATTAACTGATGGCGGTATACCTATCATATTAACCCCCACCGCCCTCTCTAGTAATTCGGTTACATGTTATACGTTTTGTTTTAAAACAAAAAAATGGCTTAAACTATTTTCCCCTTTACCAGACGTAATTTATAATCGCATCCCATCTGTACAGTACGAATCGAACGCTGATTATAAAAATTTCCGAGAAAAAATCTCAGAACTAAACATTCCTTTTTTTAACGAATCATATCTCTCAAAAATACAAACAACGTCAATATTATCTTCAAACGATTTTTTAAAAAGTTATATTCCAAAGACAATCGAATTAACTAACGAAAAAGATTTATATTTCTATTTAAAAAAATGGAAATTTCTATATATAAAGAAACATAATTCTTCAAAGGGATTTGGCGTGTTTAAGCTCTCCTTGAAAAGTGACAAAGAAGTCATAATCCGTAATGCATTTCATGTAGAATTGGTGAAATCAATTAGTGATTGTTGGAAATTTCTTAGTTCATTAAGCGAGGATTTTATTTGTCAACAAGGTATAGTGAGTGAATTACCAGATGGAAGAAAGTTTGATCTACGAATTCTTGCACATAAAAATGAAAATAATTATATCCTTTCCGGTGTCGGTGTAAGAGTAGGTACATTTAATGGAATTACAACTCATGTACCTAGAGGTGGCAGCATTATTGCTATTGAAGAACTACCGATTGAATTAAATTATTCTTTATTACAAGAATTAGTCAGACAAACTGGAAATGCATTAAATATGGACGATGCACATTTTTTTGAATTCTCAATGGATATCGGAATTCAAAACAATCATTACTATATTTTTGAAATTAACTCTAAACCAATGGTCTTTGACGAGATTGCGATCAAAGAACAAGGACTTGAAAACTTAATACGACTATTTTATGAACTTTCAAATTTTAAACAGTAGTTTACAGGCTATTGTATCAAAATACAAAAAACTTGAGTCTCAGACTGATTGCAAGCGTTTGTCTTTCGAGACGCGAAGGCTGGTGAGGAGCGGAGTTACCTTTGACGGTAATGAGCACCGTAGTCAGGTGAAGCAACAAGAAAGCGAGCGTTTGTCAACAGTCTGAGCTTTTTTATTTTAGTTAACAATGATAAACTAATATGAAATAATGCTTCGGAAGGTATAGAATATGATTGAAAAAATTAAGACATTATTTGGGAGTGAGTCTGTTTCAGTCACACCTGATCAGAGTACATATATGGATTATTCTTGGTTTTCTACTGAGAATCAAGAAATTTTCGGGATTAAAAAAGTTTCAATATCAGAGGAACAAAATAACCTACTGGAATGTCTTTTTACAAAAATAGAATCAGATGCAATTTTGATGCCATCAGCACAAAGTGAATGGTTTCACTATTTATTTTTCAGTAAAGGACATAATCCTTTCGCTTTCGAAAGCGAAGTTTCTCTCCCTACTTCAATTCGTTTTATTCATTTTTATAGCAATCAGTTATTCTCGAGTAAAAATGAGTTTGAAGAAGCAATCAACGCATTCTTTCATAAAGAAGTAATAGTGGTTTGGAATTCTGCTAAGGAAGGCGTCATTATTGAAAAAATAATCGATCAACCATTTAACAAAGAGTTTTTAGAGCATATGCAAGAAATCATTGCAGCTGACTTGTACCATGATGTTACCTTTTTTGTAGGAAAACGTTATTCACCATTAGCAAATCTAAGCCTTTATTTTGATATTGAACATCAATGTTTTAAAAAAGCATTATCCGTAAAAAAGCAAAAAAATATTCTTTGGTTTTCAAAAGAAATGCTTTATTACATCCTTTCCTTTTTACCAGATGATTTACAAAGGGAATTACCTAATTTATTTTTGAATGATATGAAAATTAATGATCCAATTCTTTCAACGGTAAAAATCTTTCTTCAACAAAATTTAAATGTTACTGCTACTTCAAAAAAAGCTTTTTTACATCGAAATACTGTCCAATATCGTCTTGATAAGTTTTCGGAACAAACTGGTATAGATTTAAAGCATTTTGAGGATGGACTAGTTATATTTTTAGCAATTCATCTACTTGAGATCGTGAATGAATAGTAATAAAAGCCTTTTTTGTGCACCTTGTACAAAGTAGGCTATTTTTTTTGTGAACCTTTGCCATTGTTTATAAACTTTTAAATGTTTACAATTTAATCAATGAAACCGATTACAAATAGTTGGAGGTAGTAATAATGGCAGAATTAAAATTAGATCACATTTATAAAATTTATGACAATAACGTAACAGCTGTAAAAGATTTTAATCTTCATATTGAAGACAAAGAATTTATCGTATTCGTTGGTCCTTCTGGATGCGGTAAATCAACAACACTTCGAATGATCGCTGGTTTAGAAGATATTTCAAAAGGTGACTTCTTGATTGATGGCAAGCGTGTAAATGATGTTCAACCAAAAGATCGTGACATCGCAATGGTTTTCCAAAACTACGCACTTTACCCACATATGACTGTATATGATAACATGGCTTTCGGATTAAAATTACGTAAGTTTGACAAAGCAGAAATTGATCGTCGTGTAAAAGATGCTGCTCGTATTTTAGGTCTTGAGGAATATTTAAATCGTAAACCAAAGGCTTTATCTGGTGGACAACGCCAACGTGTAGCTCTTGGTCGTGCAATTGTACGTGATGCAAAAGTATTCTTAATGGATGAGCCATTATCAAACTTAGATGCTAAATTACGTGTTGCAATGCGTTCTGAGATTTCAAAATTACATCAACGTCTTCAAACGACAACTATTTATGTAACACACGATCAAACAGAAGCAATGACAATGGCTACACGTTTAGTCGTAATGAAAGATGGTATTATTCAACAAGTAGGTACACCAAAGGAAGTTTATGATCGCCCAGAAAACGTATTCGTTGGTGGATTTATTGGATCACCTGCAATGAACTTTGTTTCAGGGAAAGTTGAAGATGGTCACTTTAACTTTGGCAGCAAAAAAGTTGCTATACCTGAAGGAAAAATGAAAACATTACGCGATAATGGATATGTTGGAAAAGAAGTTATTTTAGGAGTGCGTCCTGAGGATTTACATGATGAACCGGTATTTATCGAAGCATCTCAAGGTACAGTTCTTGATTTAAAAATTGAAGTTGCTGAGCTTTTAGGAGCAGAATCAATGCTTTACACTAATTTTGAAGGAAATACATTAGTAGCAAGATTAGATGCACGTTCAACATTTACACATGGACAAGTGATTAAATTAGCAGTAGATATGAACAAAGTTCATTTCTTTGATAAAGAAACTGAATATCGTATTCGATAATTAGGTAATGAATTAAACATAAAATAACGCGGTACCATCTTAATTGGTACTGCGTTATTTTATTTTCTCAATTATTTTAAGAAAACCTTCATTACAATCTCGACAATTAAACATATGAGTACAATACTGATTTGAATTATGTTCAGTTAATCCATCAGCTTTTGCTGAAATGTCATAATCTAAATATGGACTATATTTATCTTCATAATCAACAGCTCTGCCTTTATCTTCACAATGATTTTCACATATAGGACATTTTAGTTTATAATGCTCAATTCCATTGCACAGTGGACATATACCATCCATATAAAGCTCACTCCATTTTCATTGGCCTTCATTAAGAAAGGATGGAGAATAATCTCCACCCTTATTAGCCATAGCTATTATTTTGAATAACCACCTAAGCTTTGTTCAGCCATTTGAACTAAACGTTTAGTGATTTCCCCACCTACAGAACCGTTAGCACGAGCTGTAGAATCAGGACCTAAAGTTACTCCAAACTCAGAAGCGATTTCATACTTCATAGAATCTAATGCTTGTTGTGCACCATTTACTACTAAGCTGTTGTTGTTTGCCATGTTGTCTCACCTCCTTAAGTAGTGTAATGATAGTATGACTCTAATCGATTAACATATGTATGTTTAGCTAATGTAAATTTTGGAAAAAACAATTTAATTCGTTCTTCTTCCTTTTTCCCATAAAAAAAAGCACTAGATCAACATCTAGTACTAGTTTTCTACACGAATTTGTAAATTATTTAATCTTGAATTACTGGATTAATTGTAAAAATTGTTTTGTTCTTGCATGTTTAGGATGCTCTAAAACATCTTTAGGATGACCTTGTTCAACAATATAACCACCGTCCATAAAAATGACTTCATCAGCAACATCACGAGCAAATTTCATTTCATGTGTAACGACAATCATTGTCATTCCCTCTTCAGCTAACTCTTTCATTACCTTTAGAACTTCTTGTACAAGCTCTGGATCTAACGCTGAAGTTGGTTCATCAAATAAGATGACTGTTGGCTCTAATGCTAACGCTCTAGCAATCCCTACACGCTGTTGCTGACCACCTGAAAGTTGATGTGGTAATAAATTTATTTTCTCTTCTAATCCTACTTTTGTAAGTAAGTCAATTGCTTTCTTTTTTGCAACATCTTTTTTTACTTTTTGTACTGTTACTAAACCTTCCATAACGTTTTCTAACGCTGTTAAGTGAGGAAATAAATGATGTTGTTGAAAAACCATACCTGTTTTACTTCTTAATGAAATAATTTCTTTTTTTGACACCTTATTTGAAAAATCAATTGTCTGTTCATCAATTGTTATTTTTCCATCTGTCGGTTGCTCTAAAATATTAATACATCTTAAAAATGTAGTTTTCCCAGAACCAGAAGGGCCAATAATAGCTGTAACAGTACCTTTTTCTACATTTAAGCTTACATCTTTTAATACTTCTAATTCACCAAAACTTTTTTTAATGTTTTCTAGTTTTATCATAAGTTCTTCCTCCCTTACTTAGCAACATAGCGTGCAACTCGTGCTTCTAATCGACCTTGAATGATTGAAAGGAAGAAGCAGATTATCCAATAAATGATTCCAGCTTCCGTATAAACAACTAAGAATTTATAGTTAGTTGCAGCTATCTCCTGAGCTGTTCTAAACATCTCAGTTACTAATATTAAGGAAGCCAAAGAAGTATCTTTTACTAAACTTATAAAGGTATTTGATAGTGGCGGTAATGAAACCCTCGCCGCTTGAGGAATAATAATTCGTTTTAATGTTTGATTATATGTCATGCCTATTGATGAAGCAGCTTCCCACTGCCCCTTATCAATCGACTGGATTGATCCTCTAATAATTTCAGATGCATATGCACCAACACTTAATGAAAAACCAATAATAGCAGAAATATAAGGTGATATTGTTACATTTATTGAAGGTAATCCATAAAAAATAATAAATAATTGTACTAAAAGAGGTGTTCCTCTAATAATTGAAACATAAAATCTGGCTACACCATTTAAGAATTTATTACCTGATAGACGGAAAAGAGCGGTAATAAATGCTAAAACTATACCAACTATAAAAGTAATAATTGTTAATGGAATAGTACCGATTAAAGCAGTTTTAACCATTGGAAGGAAAGAATCCTTCACAATGGTTAAATTTTCTTGGCTGAATATACTATTTAAGTCCATCTTTACCGAACCATTTTTGTACTATTTCATCATACTTTCCGTCTTTTTTCATATCTTCAAGCGCTTTGTTCACAGCTTTTACTAAAGAATCATCATCTTTACGGAACATAAATCCACTGTTAGAAGCATCATTTTCTAAAGCTGCAATTTTAACTTTATTGTCACCTGTTTGTTTTAAATAGTTTTGAATTGATAATTTATCGTTTATTGTAGCATCAGCACGGCCAGATTCAATTAATTGAATTGCTTGGCTAAATCCTTCTACTCCAACTAATTTAGCTCCATATTTTTTAGCTAAGTCGCCATAATTACTTGTTAAAGATTGAGCAGCATTTAAACCTTTAATATCATCAAATGATTTAACTTTTGAATCTGATTTTACAACTAATGCACCTGATGATGTGATATATGGGTCAGAGAAATAATATTTTTTCTCACGATCTGCTCTAATACCAACTTCATTTGCAATGATGTCAAAACGTTTTGCATCTAAACCTGCAAACATTGCATCCCATTGAGTTTCAAAATATTTTGGTTTTACGCCTAAACGTTTAGCAACTTCATTTGATAAATCAACATCAAAACCTGTTAATTTACCAGATTTATCATGGAACGTGAAAGGTGCATATGTACCTTCAGTACCAATTTTTAACTCTCCGCTATCTTTCACTTGAGTTAATAAATCTTTTCCTTTTGCAGTTTCTTCTTTTTTATTTGTATTGCAGCCTGCCATAACACCTGCTGCTAAAAATAACGAACCTAATGTTAAACCAATTTTCTTAATATTCATTCTTTAATCTCCCTTAACCTTATCGGAATTGTTTGTTTTGAAATGTGTGTCTTAAATATATTGCATGTATTAAAAAATTACAACAAAAAAATCTTATATTTTTATTATTTTTCTTTTTGTCTTTTTAATTCTATTTTTATGATTGAAAAGCTCAATTTCTAAAAACCGATTATTTCACTTTGTTTTAGGTGGAAAAAAATTAATCAATTACAAAAAATGTATATGTGGTTGATTTCCACTACAGGATGCTCGCTTTCCATGGGGCGAGACCTGAGTTTCCTCGGCGAGCCTGCGGGGTCTCAGCCTTCCCGCATATCCCATAGGAGTCGAGCATCCCTTCGTTCCAATCAACTTATTCATCAAAACAAGTATAAAATTTAAAACGTTTAAAAATTCCATTAAGAGGAAGTGTATTTACACTGTCCAAATAAATTTTCCCGAATCATGATGAAATAGAGTAAAAGAATAAAAAAAAGAAATTACTTTAAAAATTAATAAACATTAGACTCATTAAAATTGAGGTCAAAAATATTTATACCAATAAAGTTCAAAACTTGATCAAATTTCACTCATTGTTCTATTTATAATAATGACTAGGTATTTCAACACATAAAAAACTCGGCTCCTAAGAACCGAGTTTACTTTGCAAATTTTGGTGGTTTATTTTTACAATTACACTTTGTATTCTTCTATTTTGAACTTCTTTAATGATGAAGGTTAAATTTTTATATTGAAGTAATTCTCCATTTTTTGGTATATGTTTAAAACTTTCGAATAACCATCCACCTAATGTTAAATATCTACTACTAGGCTTTTTTATGTTAAACCGATTAAAAAAACTCGATAAGTCAATTGAGGCTTGGAATTGGTATTCATTCTCATTTATTTGGAAAAAATCATCCTCTAACTCGTCAAATTCATCCCTAATTTCGCCAACAAGTTCTTCTATTATGTCTTCAAGCGTAACGATTCCGGAAGTTCCTCCAAATTCATCCATCACAATAGCAAGATGTGCATTTTGTTTTTGAAGAATTTTTAGCACTGTAGAAATTTTCATCGTTTCTATAACAAAAATCGGCTCTCTAATCAGATCATGAATATTAACTGTTTGTTTTTGTATTAGTTGAGTTAAAAATTCCCTTTCAGAAATTACACCGATTATATGATCTATATCCTGCTCATAAACTGGGATTCTAGAGTACCGTTCTTCTAAAAATAAATTACATATAAAGTCCACAGATTCATTAATATCAATCGCTACAACATTTGTTCGGGGTGTCAAAATGTCATTTACTTTTTTTTCTTTAAAAGTGATTGTTCTCAAAAACAATTCATCTTCGTACAAATTAAATTGTTCCTCATCAACAACATCAAATAATTCATTATGAATTAAGAGATGTTTTTCTTTTGAATCTACTTTTTTTCGATCTTTTGATTTCTTAGAAAAAATTCGGTTAATAATGTTTAAAAAATTTTTTATCCCATTACCCGAGGGAGCATCTGACAAGCACTTCACACTCCTATAACAAATTTTTAAATTATTAACTATCGACAATCCTTTACAAATATTTAATTTATATGTATTCAATAAAGGAAAAATTATGCAAAAAAAAGCCTCTAACTTTACAAAAGTAGAGGGGGAAAAATGAGGTATTGAACGAAACGATTAAAAAATAAGCTGATTGAAATAGTTAATAATATAACTAGTAGAAGAATTAGAACTTCTGCTCGAATCAATCTTACAACCTTATTTTATAATAAAAGGAATTGAATTGGAGTTGTAATTTGTTAACGTTTTGTGAATGATTGTACAAAGTATAACAGTATAAGGTTTTAGTATTATTTTGTTTAAGAATCAAAAAAAGAAGGTATAAAGACTTATGCCCTTATCCTTCTTTTTCATCGTATCTTTATGATTTTACTGCCTGAATTAACTCATTTTTTTTTATTTCAACTAATTTAACTTGGTGTGAATCTAATTCAACAACTTTGAATTCAAAGTCCTCAAATATGATAGATTCACCTTGCTTTATGTCATGATTTTGCGTTAAAATCCACCCACCAATTGTATCAACATCATCTTCTTCAACATACAAACCGAATAAGTCATTAATTTCGGTAATTAATACTTTTCCGTCTACAATCTTATGTGATTCTGAAATATGTTGAACAGCTGGTTTTTCATCATCATCATATTCATCACGTATTTCCCCAACAATCTCCTCAAGAATATCTTCCATTGTTAATAATCCCGCTGTTCCACCATATTCATCATACAATATTGCAAGTGGAATACGTTTCTTTTGCATTAACAATAATAAATCATGGATTGCGATTGTTTCAATTACCTGAATAACTGGGCGAGTATAGTTTGCGAAATCGTATGTTTTTTCAACTTTTCCATCCAGATAGCGAATAAAAAAGTCTTTCACATTTACCATACCTAAAATATCATCTTTATCTTCCCCAAAAACTGGGTAACGTGTATATTTTTCATTTTTAATTATTTCAATTTGTTCTTCAATTGGGTCTTCTGCATATAAACCGATAATTTCAGTACGAGGGACCATAATTTCTTTTGCAAGTCGGTTATCGAATTCAAAAATATTATTTAAATATTTATACTCAGCCTGATTAATTTCTCCGCTTTCAAAGCTTTCTGATAAAATAATTCTCAATTCTTCCTCAGTATGAACTTCTTCTGATTCAGATGCTGGCTTAACTCCAAATAATCCAGTAAAAAATCTTGCTGAATTATTTAATGCCCAAATAAATGGATAAGCTATTTTATAGAAAACAATAAGTGGAGTAGAAAGTATTATTGTGATTGATTCAGCTTTTTGAATAGCAACCGTTTTAGGTGCTAGCTCACCAATTACAACGTGAATAAATGTCATAAATGAGAAAGCTAAAATAAACGAAATAGTTGTAGAGATTGTTCCGTTTAAGCCAAGAAATTCTACGACTGGGTGTATAAGATGCTCAAATGTTGGCTCACCTAAATAACCTAATCCTAAAGCTGTAACCGTAATACCTAATTGACAAGCTGATAAATATTCATCCAAACTCGTCGTAACCTTTTTAGCAGCTACTGCACCTCGCTTTTTTTCGGCTACTAGTTGATCAATTCTACTTGATCTAACTTTCACTATCGCAAATTCTGCTGCTACGAAAAAAGCTGTAAGTGCGATTAAAACTGCAATCATAAACAAGTTAACTATGTCCAATGACGAACTCGAGTATATTACTCGAGTATTCACCTCCTGAGAATTTCAATCTACAAAAATATAAAATTACTATTTTACTTACTTAATAGATTACCATAATTTAGTAAAACATACATATTTTATAACTTTAATAAATTGTTATGTTTTAAATTTAATTTAGTCATTATTTTACAAAATGTTTCAATGTTTCAAATAACGGAAATGTATGATGTGACAACGAATCTACTAAAGCATTTTTTTCACAATCATTCATACCCGATATTACTGGTACTAATTGAGCTAATTTAGCTTCAAGCTCAATAATTTGATTTGATATTTGTTGAATTTGTTCAAAAACACAATTTTTTTGATTATAATTAGTTTGCAGTAAATCTTTTATCTCTTCTAAGGATATTCTCATTTTTTTACAATGTTCAATAAATCTGAGAGTCTCAATTGCCTCTGTGGAATAATATCGATAGTTTGATTCAGATCGTTTTGCTTCTAGTAACCCTAATTTTGTATAATAATCAATTGTTCTTTTTGAAACTTGAGCTATTTCAGCTAACTCACCAATGCGATACTCGATCCCAAGTGACAACCCTCCCCTATTTTAAGTAATATTACCATTATATAATTTAGAAACTATACAGTCAAACGTTACAGTTCTACATAAATTTCGTCTTCAAAGTATAAACGGATTAAATATAATTATTGGTTTTTGTGTAATCTTTGTTGTTTTTTAAGAAGTTGGTGTGTTGATTTCCGCTTCAGGATGCTCGCTTTCCATGGGGCGAGATTCTTGAGCCTCCTCGTTCCTGCGGGGTCTCAGGCTTCCCGCATTTCCCATAGGAGTCGAGCACCTTACGCTCCAATCTTTTTCACTATGTTTTGTTGTTTGTACTAAACCGATGAAAAACAACATTAACATTTATATAAAAGAGGTAAAAAAATTTCTGTTGAGCCTCCTAGTTTTTATCTTTTTTGATTTTTGCTAAGATCCTAGCTAAAACTCCTAACTTTACAACAAAATCCTATAAATTAAGAAATATATTTGGTGGTGTAATTTTGAAATTAAACGATAACGTAATTCAAAAAGTTCCATTTTTACAGTCAGCTATTTCTATTTCGCAAGTAAAAAAAGGATTTTCATTTGAAGAGAAATGGATTGTTAAAAGTAATTTGGATGAGGATTTGTTTATTAAAATTTATGATTTTGATCGTACAAATCATGCAAATTTTATTAATACTTATCTGGAACATTTTTATGAAATCGGAGCACTTGTCCCTAAACCAATTCATTTAATTGAATTGCCGGATGAAGCTCTCACTATACATGCTGTCTTAGTCAATTATTGGAATTGATGGTGAGGAATATTTGCCAACGATTTCTAAAGAACAGCAATATCAATTAGGTACTCAAGCTGGAATTGAATTGCTTAAAATTCATTCTTTAACAAATCCAGAGCAACATCAACCTTGGAAAGAAATGAGACTTACTAAATACAATCGATACATAGAGTTACTAATGGAATCTTCTATTTCATTTCCAGAACTTGAATTTATTCTTAACTTTGTTGAGGAAAACAAACACCTTTTATCCAATCGACCAATTACATTTTTACATGATGATTTTCATCCATCAAATTTACTTTTTAAAGATGCACAACTAAAAGCTGTTATTGATTTTGATCGATTTGAATGGGGAGATCCATACCATGATTTTCACAAGGTTGCTCTTTTTACAAAATATATTAGTATTCCATTTGCAATCGGGCAAATGGACGGCTATTTTTCAAACAATCCCCCTGATGATTTTTGGGCCCTTATGCATTATACGCTGCGATGGTTATTCCATCAGATATAATTTGGTCTTATAAAACTACACCACATTTAATCGATTCCATGTGGAAAAAAGTTCGAACGATATTAGATGACCATAGTAATTTTCATCAAATAATACCAAGTTGGTATAAAAAAAAGAGTAGCCAAATTAAATAAGGCTAGTCTCTTTATCGGGGTATTTTTTCATTTGTAGCTGTTATGATCAATCTTTTTTATTGATATTCAGCAGATTTTTATCAAATTAATATTCGAAAAAAAGGTATATTTGCTAATTCCATTTGAAAGTATCTACTAAGTGGACAATTTCCATTTCATAATACCTTAACTGGTATGGGTAATTTTTTAATTTATTTGCGATTCTTTGGAATTTAATTGCGGTTTTGCTAATTTTATTTGCGGTTTTCTAATTTTAATTGCAGTTTTCCTTAACTTAATTGCGATTCTCAGATTTTAATTGCAGTCCCCTGTTCTTATGTACCTTTTCATCATTTATTTGCACAAATGAACTCTTTATTTGCTATTCTATAATACTTATTTGCAGCACAGGACTTTAATTCGTATGATCCTTTTTTAAGTTTTTTTCAAATCTAATCTATATACAAAAAAGAGGATCCCCACTATCCTTTTGGGACACCCTCTATTTTTATGAATTATTTCATTCTCTAAAATCAAATAAACTAAGGAAAACATCAGTAATCTCAGGATCAAATTGGATTCCTTTATTATTTTCTATTTCGTTTAAGCAGTCTTCTAAAGCCATCCCCTTACGATATAATCGATTTGAAATCATCGCATCATAGCTATCGGCTATTGCTACAATTCTAGCAGTTAAAGGAATTTGATCACCCTTTAGACCTTCTGGATATCCTTTTCCATCGTATGGTTCATGGTGGTATAAAACTATATCAAAGATGCCATTTTCATTAAAAATAGCAATATGCTTAATAATGTCATATCCAATCACAGGATGTTTTTTATATTAACTCGATCGATCCCGTTTTTACTCTATGATATTGTTTCATTAAACCGACTGATATGTACGTGATTAAATAATATGTAATTAAGTAACTAATAATATGCCCTGCCTGGGGAACCAAATAGTATCTAGAAACGACTATTATTGTAGAAATTAAAATGATAAACCAATTAGGACGGTTGTAAAAACCAAGACCAAATATTATTGTATCAAGCATGTACAGAAAGTAAAAGCTATCACTTTTTTCAGAACAAATTAGATTAAATAATACACTAACAGCAAAAGTAATGTAAAAAATATTACGAAAGTAAACTGGATTATTAAACCATTTAGAAAACATTTAAACTCCCTTAATACAATATAACGCTTAAATTTTCCATTTTCTTCTAAAACTATGCATTTTATTTATCAATCAAATTATTAACCAACTTAATTTTTTGTTTATATTTAAATAAAAAATTACTAATATTCCCTTTTCATTAATTAGAAAATTAATATTTTTGTGAAATTTTTATGATTTTATTTCATCTTTTATTGACCAACGTATATCAGTAGTTTAAAGTTAGAATATTAAAAAAATAACGAGTGAGGATGATTATTATGGAACGCGTTTTTAATTTCTCCGCTGGTCCATCTGTCTTGCCTGTTCCAGTATTGGAAAAAGTACAAAAAGAACTTGTTTCTTACGGTACTTCTGGTATGTCAGTTATGGAAATGAGTCATCGTTCGGCTGAATTTGAAGGAATTATTAAGAAATGTGAAAGCTTATTACGTGAACTTTTAGAAATTCCATCAAATTATAAAGTGTTATTTTTACAAGGTGGAGCATCAACTCAATTTTCAATGATTCCATTGAACTTATTAAGTAAGTACAAAAAAGCTGCTTATATTAATACAGGAACTTGGTCAAAGAAAGCAATCTCTGAGGCAAAAAAATATGGAGATGTTCATGTTATCGCTTCATCTGAGGATGAAAATTTTTCATATATTCCTAATTTAGAAGATTTAGCCCTTTTTGAACCATACGATTATTTACATATTACAACGAATAACACGATTGAGGGGACAAAATACTCTACTTACCCTAAAACAAATTCTCCATTAGTTGCAGACTTTTCTTCAAATATTCTTTCTGAACCAATTGATGTCTCAAAATTCGGTTTAATTTATGCTGGAGCTCAAAAAAACATCGGTCCAGCAGGGTTAACAATTGTCATCATTAGAGATGATCTTATTGGAAGTGCTGATAAAAATTGCCCAGCAATGCTCGACTACAAAACACATGTAGAAGCTTCTTCCCTTTATAATACACCTCCTACATTCAGCATTTATGTAGCGATGCTAGTTTTGGAATGGATTAAAGAATCAGGTGGCTTAAATAGTATTTATCAAACCAATCTTTTAAAAGCTCAATTATTATATGATTTTATCGATCAATCTGACTTGTTCTCTTCACCAGTTAAGAAAGAGAACAGATCACTTATGAATATTCCATTTACATCAACTTCTGATGAATTAAATAAGCAATTTCTTGCTCAGGCAAATTCAGCTGGCTTGGTGAATCTTGAGGGTCATCGATCAGTTGGAGGAATGCGGGCTAGTATTTATAATGCGATGCCATTAGAAGGCGTTGAGAAATTAGTTCAGTTTATGAGTCAATTTGAAAAGAAAATAGTAGAGGAGATTGTAAGATGATAAAAATTCAAACATTGAATAATATTTCTGAGCACGGAATTAAAGAGTTTCCTTTGGAAAGCTTTTGCGTTAACAATCAATTAAATGAACCAGATGGAATTCTTTTAAGAAGCCATAGTATGCATGAAATGCGCATACCAAGCAGCGTAAAAGCAATCGCAAGGGCTGGTGCTGGTATAAATAATATTCCAATTGATGAATGTACTTCAAGAGGAATTGTTGTATTTAATACGCCTGGTGCAAATGCAAATGCAGTTAAAGAACTAGTTCTGACAAGTTTATTCCTTTCTTCACGACGAATTATTGAAGGAATTGAGTGGACTCGTTCATTATTTGGTGAAGAAAATGTTTCTAAAATTGTAGAAGCTGGTAAAAAAGAATTTGCAGGAGCAGAAATCGCAGGAAAGAAATTAGGTATTATTGGTTTAGGAGCAATCGGTGCACTTGTAGCAAATGACGCTCTTGCGTTAGATATGGAAGTATATGGTTATGATCCTTATATTTCAGTCGAAACTGCATGGCGATTATCTAGGAATGTGCAACGAATCGATAATTTAGAGCAAATTTTTTCAACATGCGATTATATAACAATCCATGTGCCTTTAACACCTGAAACAAAAGGATTTGTGAATGATAAACTTTTATCAGGAATGAAAAAGGGATCAAGATTACTTAATTTTTCACGCTCTGAATTAGTAGATGATGTTGCGCTAGAATATGCGTTGAATAACGGGACTGTAGGTGTTTATGTGACGGATTTCCCAAATGAAAAAGTGATAGGTATGAAGAATGTCATTCCAATCCCTCATTTAGGAGCATCAACAACTGAATCAGAAGAAAACTGTGCCCGTATGGCTGCAAAACAATTAAAAAATTATTTACAAACAGGTAATATTAAAAACTCCGTTAATTTTCCAAATGTAGAATTACCTTATACAGGGAAAAAACGTATTACGATTGCACATAAAAACATTCCTAATATGGTCGGTCAAATTACAGGATTACTAGCAAACTATCAAGTAAATATTGCTGATATGCTTAACCGAAGTAAAGGTGCTTTTGCTTATACAATGATTGACCTTGATGAAACAATCAATGGCCCAGTTGAACAGTTGTTAAAAGAGATTGAGGGTGTTATTTCAGTAAGAGTTATCTAACCTTCAGACTGTTGACAACCGCTCGCTTTCTTCGTTGCTTCGCCTGTCTGCGGTGCTCATTACCGTTTAAGGTAACTCCGCTCCTCACCAGGCTTCGCGCCTCGAAAGACAAGCGCTTGCAATCAGTCTGAAACCCAGGTTTTGGTTTTGTTTTTTGGTTTTGTCTTCACAATAAAGCGGTAGGTCTCATTATAAGAGTCCTACCGCCTTTTACTTATTATTTATTCAAAACAATTTTCAATAATTGTCGCAACGCCTTCTCCGCCACCAATACATAGTGTTGCAAGACCGTATTGTGTCTCTCTTCTCTTCATTTCATGAATCAATGTAACTAGTATTCTTGTTCCGCTCGCACCAATTGGATGTCCCAGTGCAATCGAACCTCCATTTACATTAACAAGATTTTCATCAAAACCGCATTCCTTCAATACAGAAAGCGATTGCACTGCAAATGCTTCGTTAGCTTCAATTAAGCCTATTTCACTTAATTCAATCGATGATTTTTCAAGTGCTTTTTTAGCTGCAAATGCTGCTCCAATTCCCATTATGCTCGGATCAACGCCTGCACTACTATTTGCATTAATTTTTACTAATGGTTTAATACCCAGTTCTCTTGCTTTACTTTCACTCATTAATACAACCGCTGCTGCGCCATCATTTATACCTGAGGCATTTGCTGCTGTAACAGTTCCATTTTTTTCGAAGGCTGGTCGTAGTGATGATATCTTCTCTACTGTAGCACCAAATTTTGGATACTCATCCTCTTTAAAGATGATTGGATCCTTCTTTCGTTGTGGAATTTCAATCGCAACAATTTCATCTTCAAATTTACCGACCTTAATTGCACTCTCAGCTTTTTGTTGGCTATTTACCGCAAACTCATCTTGTTTTTCCCTAGAAACTTCATAACGAACTGCTAAGTTTTCAGCGGTGTTTCCCATGTGATAATCATTAAACGCACACCATAGTCCATCTGCAATCATGCTATCAACAATTTGTTGATTGCCCAATCTATATCCATCTCTTGCTCCTTTAAGTAAATAAGGAGCTTGACTCATATTTTCCATCCCACCAGCAATTATAATTTCAGCATCTCCTGCTATAATTGCTTGAGTCGCCAAATGGACTGATTTTAATCCCGAACCACAAACCTTATTTATCGTCATTGCAGAGACAGTATTTGGAAGTCCTGCCTTTAATGCTGATTGTCTAGCTGGATTTTGACCTAAACCAGCTTGAAGTACATTTCCCATTATGACTTCATCAACCTGACTTTCTTGAATACCCGCTCTATTAATCGCTTCTTTAATAACTTTAGCGCCTAATTCTACTGCACTTACATCTTTCAATGTACCACTAAAATTTCCGATCGCAGTTCTAACAGCACTAACAATTACAACGTTCTCACTCATTTTATTTCCCCCTTTTTATTTCATCCTAAATTAACCAAACCACATGAAATCTTTTAACTTTTTATGTTATAAGCTTTACATTTTTCATATAAAGTTGATTTGCTTATTTCTAATAATTTTGCAGCTTCAATTTTATTACCTTGAGCTTCTATAAGAGCTCTTTTAATTGCTTCCTTTTCAGTCTCCTCGATCATTTCTTTTAACGATTTTAAAGAATTATGATTGTTTAATTGAGATGCATTTTTTTCGAATTCAACTGTATTTTTTTGATTGGTTGGATTTTCATATAAATAAAGAGGTAATTGCTTAGGTGTAATCACTTTACCATTTAGGACATTTATGCATCTCTCAAGTACGTTTTCTAGTTCTCGAATATTTCCTGGCCAATGATGTGACTTAAGAATTTGAAAAACTTCATTTGAAATTTGAATTCCGTTTCGATGAAATTTCCTTTCGAGTTTTTTTATTAATGAATCTGCTATGAGAGGTATATCATTTATCCTTGATCTAAGTGGAGGAATGTCTATTTTAATTACATTTAAGCGGTAATACAAATCTTGGCGGAATTCTTTTAATACGACCATCTTCTCAAGATTTCGATGCGTAGCTGCAATGACTCTTACATCAATGGAGATAGGAGAACTTCCACCAACTCTTTCAATCTCTCTTTCTTGAAGTACTCGCAGTAATTTACTTTGCATATGCAAAGACATATCACCAATTTCGTCTAAGAAAATCGTTCCTCGGTTCGCAATCTCAAATTTTCCTTTTTTCCCGCCTCTTTTTGCACCTGTAAAAGCACCTTCTTCATAACCAAAAAGCTCTGATTCTAGTAAATGCTCTGGAATTGAAGCACAATTTACTCGTACAAACGGAAAGTTTCTTCTTGGACTAGCATCGTGAATTGCATGTGCAAATAATTCCTTACCGGTACCAGATTCCCCAAAAAGTAAGATTGCAGAAGTACTTGCAGATACTTGCTCTGCCAAGTTTTTTGCAGAGTTAAAGATTGGAGTATCACCAATTATTTGATGGAAGCTATATTTACTACTTAACTCTTTCTCAAATTTTCTTTTATAATAGTTTAATTCTTCTACTAAAGGTTCTACTTTTTTGGAATACTCAAGCCACTCTTGCGCATTACGGAATATTACAGTTCCGACAGCACCTACTAATTCATCACCTACATACAGCGGATAACGATTTGCTACCATTTCAGTATTTTTTATTGGATGGATCTCCGCCACCTCTGCCTGACCAGTTTTAGCGACTATATGCATTCTAGAATTTTCAATAACATCGCTTACATCCATACCGATCACTTCATCAGCAGAACGCCCAACAAACTCACAATACGATTCATTCATATACAAAACTTTTCCATCTCGATTAACGACAACAATCCACTCAGTTGCAAGATTAATAATCTCGGAAATCCAATCAAAAGGAAGACTCTCTAACATACTATTCATACCATACCTCACTTAAAGTAGTAGGTAACTAGAAAGGATAAGAGCAGGAATCTCCCCCTGCTCAAAACAAACCTTTCATTCTTATCCTACTGAACTGTATATCCTGCATCTATTACATTTGCTTGACCTGTAACCCCGCTAGTATATTCACTAGCAAGAAATACTGTATAATTTGCAATTTCTTTTACTGTAAGTAATCTTTTTTGAGGTACTAATGGATAAATTACTTCTTCAATTACACTTTCAATTGGTACATTTCTCGATTTTGCTAAGTCAGCCAACTGGTTTTGAACTAAAGGTGTATCAACATAGCCCGGGCAGATTGCATTGACTGTAATACCATCATTTGCACCTTCTAATGCAGCAACCTTTGTTAAACCAATAACGCCATGCTTCGCAGAATTATAAGCAGCTTTACCAGCGAATCCTATTAACCCATTGATCGAAGCCATATTAATAATTCGACCATACTTTTGCTTTTTCATAATAGGAAATACATGTTTGATACTAATAAAAGGTGCAGTTAACATGACCTTAATAAGTAATTCAAATTTTTCAGTAGGGAAATCTTCAATTGATGAAACGTATTGTAATCCTGCATTGTTTATTAAAATATGTAATTCACCAAATTGATCGATTACTTTATGAAACGTGTCAACTACTTGTTCTTCATTTGTAACATCACATGCATAACCCATCGCATTAAACCCTAGCTCTTGCAATGAAGTAGCTGACTTTTGAACATTTTCCTCATTTAAGTCGGTTAAGACAACTGTTGCTCCTTGCTCTGCAAAGGTTTTAGCAATTTCAAAACCAATTCCACTACCAGCACCAGTTATCAGTGCAACCTTCTCAGAAAGCATTTGCTGCATTTGATTGCCTCCTTTAAAAGATTAGTTCACGTTATTTAATAACTTAGGACTAATTGTAAATGTAGCCTCTGTTTTTTCAGTAATTTCTTGAATCGTTGCTCCACCAACGCATTCTACTAAAACCATTCCATTTTCTGTAAAATCAAAAACTGCTAATTCAGTAATCAGTCTATGGACTACGCCTTTTCCAGTTAAAGGTAAAGTACATGCTTTTTTAACTTTACTTTCACCGTATTTATTTGCATGTTCCATGACAACAACGATTTTCTTAGCACCATTTACTAAGTCCATCGCACCGCCCATACCTTTTACCATTTTTCCTGGAATCATCCAGTTAGCAAGATCACCAGTTTCTGAGACTTCCATACCACCTAAAATAGCTAAATCAATATGGCCTCCTCTAATCATCGCAAAAGATTCAGCGCTATCAAAATAAGAAGCTCCTTTAGCCGCAGTTACTGTTTCTTTACCAGCGTTGATTAAGTCAGCATCTATTTCAGCTTCTGTTGGGTATGGTCCAATACCTAGTAAACCATTTTCAGATTGTAGCATTACCTCAATACCTTCTGGAAGATAGTTTGCTAATAAAGTAGGTAGTCCAATTCCAAGGTTTACATACATACCATCTTGAATTTCTTTAACCGCAGTTTGAATAATTAATTGACGAATATCTTTCATGTTATTAGCCTCCTATACTCCTGTAGTCATTCTACGTTCAATTCGTTTTTCGTATGTTTCACCGTGGAATACATGTTGTACATAAATGCTTGGCGTATGAATTGCATCAGCATCAAGTTCTCCAACTTCTACTACTTCTTCGACTTCTGCAATTGTAATTTTTCCAGCCATCGCTGCAAGTGGGTTAAAGTTACGAGCAGTTTTTCTAAAAATTAGATTCCCTTGCTTATCAGCTTTCCACGCTTTAACAAATGCAAAGTCTCCTACGATTCCTTCTTCTAATAAATAAGTTCTTCCATTAAATACTTTATGTTCTTTTCCTTCTGCGATTGGTGTACCTACACCTGTTGCTGTGTAGAATCCTGGGATTCCAGCACCGCCTGCACGAATACGTTCAGCTAGAGTCCCCTGAGGAACAAGCTCTACTTCAAGTTCTCCACTTAAGAACTGCTTTTCAAAAATTTTATTTTCTCCAACATATGAAGAAACCATCTTTTTAATTTGTTTATTTGCTAATAAAAGACCAAGACCCCAATCGTCTACTCCACAGTTATTACTTACGATTGTTAAATCCTTTGTCCCTTTATCTCGTAATGCTAAAATCATTTTTTCAGGAATACCGCAAAGACCAAAGCCACCGACAATAATCGTAGCTCCATCATGAATTTGTGAAACAACCTCTTCAACTGAAGTAATTACCTTATTCTTGCCCATTATTTTGCTCCCTTCAAAAGTAAGATTAGTAGTAACATTCTTAAACAAGTCCTGTAAGTTTAAATACTGCAATGATTAAGAATACTGCAACTGTTTTAATAATTGTTATTGCAAAAATATCTTTATATGACTGGCGATGTGTTAAACCAGTTACAGCTAATAATGTGATGACTGCACCATTATGAGGCAAAGTATCCATACCACCTGATGCCATCGAAATGACACGATGCATCACTTCCGGCGGGATATTATATTTATTAATAGCCTCGATATACTTTTCAGACATTGCACTAAGTGCAATACCCATACCACCTGATGCAGAACCAGTAATACCTGCCAAAGTTGTAGTTGTCACAGCTCCATTTACTAATGGATCCGTAAATGTATGAGAGATTCCTTTACTTACCATTCCAAATCCAGGTAAAGCAGAGATTACTCCACCAAAACCATACTCGGCACCAGTATTCATAGAAGCAAGTAGTGCTCCACCAATGCTTGCATTAATACCTGTCTTTAGATTTGTACGCATATTCTTATAGCCATAAATCATCGCTGAAAGAATCCCAATAACTAGAGCACATTCAACTGACCAAATACCAACAACTGCAGTTATATCAACAACCCCAAAAGATTCCAGTCCAATCGATTTAAAATCAAATCCATTTGGATACCATTTTGGGAATGAAACAACAAAAAATTTATTAGAAAATCCAACTAATAATAGTGGAACAAATGCTAAAATCTGTTTCAAAACTGGTGTAGAAGTATTTGTGTTTAATGAAGGGACTTCTGTTTGAGTTTCCTGTGTAGCAGCTAGTTCTCCATTAAATCCTAAATAACCTTCACCCGCTTTTTCTGCTTTTTTACGTCTTGATTCTAAGTACCAAAGACCAACTGCAAGTACAAAAACAGCAGCTAAAATACCTAGAAATGGTGCCGCATAAATATCTGTTTTGAAAAATGTAGTTGGAATTACATTTTGAATTTGCGGTGTACCAGGTAATGCATCCATCGTAAACGTAAACGCACCAAGTGCGATCGTCCCAGGAATTAATCGTTTAGGAATATTACCTTCACGGAATAAGTTTGCAGCAAATGGATAAATAGCAAATACAACAACAAACAAGCTTACTCCACTATATGTTAAAATTGCCCCCATTAATACAATCGCTAAAATAGCTCTTTTTGCTCCAACTAATTGAATAATTGTTTTTGCGATTGATTCAGCAATTCCAGACATTTCAACAACTTTACCAAAAATTGCACCAAGTAAAAATACAGGGAAATATAGCTTAATGAAACCAACCATTTTTTCCATAAAAATATTACTAAAGAATGGAAGAATATAACTTGGTTCAGTTAAAAGTACTGCAAATAAAGCACAAATTGGTGCAAATAAAATAACAGAAAACCCACGATAAGCAACAAACATTAAAAGTCCTAATGCTAATAAAATAATTAAGATTTCCATAATAACCTCCTTGTTATCTTTACGTATTGGCACTTTTTGATAACGCTTTCATTCAAACTATGTATTAGTTTAAATTCCACTATTTACTGTATTTTGCTCCTTTCAACAGAATGCTCTTCTGCTTTTAATACAAGCAAATAGTGTGCCAAGTTATTATGAGTTTTTAGTAAGACTGTATTTATTATTTCTGGGACTTTGTCTGCACAATAAATATTTTATTTTATAATTCTAATAATATTAAGTTAATTTGTAATTTTCAATATTTTAAAAGTAATTTTTTCCGAAATTTCGGAATTTCTCTCCAATAAAATTCCGAAAACCTGGAAATTCCAAAAATTCGGAATTTTGTTTTTTGAACATTTTGTGAATTTTTTATAGCGAACAATAATGATGAATTAATTCTTTCATCCATTTATGTACTTCTAAAAATTGAAACCCTGCTTTTTTAGCTTTCTCATTACTCAAGGATTGATCGCTATAAGCGTCAAATGGAGATTGTTTTTCATTTGCACCATGAGATTTAATAATAGCCTTTTTACCAGTTTCCATTTCACAAATATTTATTATTTCTTTAAATGTTATTACACCATTAGAGCACGCATTAAAAGGACCACTTTTAATCGATTCATTCTCACCTAACCAAAGTAAAAACTCAGCCGTTTCATCAGAATCGATAAATGTCATCTCTTTGTTTATATCAGATATAATGATTTCTTCATTTCTTGAAATTTTATCAACATGGAAGAGTAATCTCTTCGTATAATCATCTGGCCCTAATACGATTGGAAATCTAGCCGCAAACACTGGAAAATTTGCTTCTTGAAATAAAACAGCCTCACCAAGGCGCTTCCCTTCCGCATAAGAATATTCATTATCATTGTTATACTCAATAGGATAATTATAAGGATCAAAGTCAGTTTCCACATGGTTTAATCCCGTATCATAAACGGCTAAAGATGAAGTGAAAATATATTTTTTAACTTGATTAGTTAATAGTTTAATAATTTCTTTTGCTTCATTTGGAGTATAACAAATATTATCATAGACAAGGTCCCAATTATGATGACTTAAATTCGTTAAAGTCTCAGAATTTCGTCGGTCAATGATATATCGACTAACTTGATCTCCGAAGTCATCTTCTGTAAGTCCTCTTGTTGCGATTGAAACATCATAGCCTTTTTCGATTAGTTTATGAACAAGTCGTTTTCCGAAAAATCTCGTACCACCTAATACTAAAACCTTTTTCATTTTTTGACCCTCCAAAGAAAAAATACCCATATTAATAATTCGCCATAATACTACAAATCACCTTTTTAAATAGGTAACAATATTATTAAAATTATTCTAATAGACTTGAAAATAGTATTTTTATCATTAAAAGAAGGCTGACTCAACGAACGCAATCTGTTTTTAAATGATTACTAATAGTTTTTACAATATATCAACGAGTGTTGGAGGAATATCAACGAATTATAGCGATATATCAACTAAGTTCATAACTTTATTAATATTGTTCACTTAGTGTTCGTATTTCACAAAAGAAACACCTCATAATTTAAAATTTATTTTACATAAGAAAAGGGGGCGTCTTAAAAGCCAATTGGCTTTTAAGACACCCCTAATTTTATTTAGTAGATTTTAATCCCCCTCCAAACAGAACTTGTAACCATTTCGAAAGCTATAAAACTACTAAACACCTTTTTATATAAGAAACCTCTTTTACCAAATTAGTTTTTCTATATGGCTGTTTTTGCGATTTGGACATACTCAATCAAAAAGAGAGCCCCAATATAATGATCAGAGGCTCTCCATTTTTATTACTATTTGTTTAATACGACTGTTTGAGTTGTAGCACTCACATTTCCTGCAGCATCTTTTGCCGTAACATAGATGACAGTTCCAGTGAATGTGCCATTCGCGTTATGAGGTATTTCTAAACTGAAGTACCCATTATTATCAGCTTTTACTTCACTTACTACATTGTTGATTTTTATCATAACCGTTGCATTTGCTTCGGTTTTACCTGTGATCGTTTGATCTTTTTTCGTTACAGTATTAACGATTGGTGCATCTGGTGCTGTAATATCCACTACAGTGATGGTTGTTCCACTACTTACTTTACCATCTTCATTTGAAGCAGTAATTACTAAAACAGTACCTGCTTTTTGTTTTGCAATTGGAAGCGTAAAGTCACCTGCTTCATTTGCCTTACCGCTTGCTACAACAGTATCTCCCGCTTTTACAGTAATAGTAACATTAGGGTCTGCTTTTCCAGAAATTGTTGTATCACTGTCACCTAAGCCTTTGACAACTGGTGCGTTTGGAATTGGCACCACTTTTGTTGTTAAACTCACAGCGTTTGATACACCAGCGTTTAAGCCGCCTGTAATCGATACTCGGAATTGATAATTCGTGTTTTCAGTTAAACCATTTACAGTTACTTTGCCATCCGTCACAGACAATGTGCCGTCTGTTGTTGCTGTTTGCCAGCTTGATCCATTATTTGAAGACTGCTGGATTTTGATCGCTGTTGCATCCACTGCTGGGTCCCATGTGAATGTTGCTTTATGTGCACTGCTATCTACGTTTTTGAATGTGTTTACGCTTGATGCGATGCCAAGCACATTAAAGTAGTCAGTTGCGTATTTTCCATCTACCATCTCTTTTGGTGTGATTAAAGCATCAAAGTTTGATTTATACAAGTTACTTACTAAGAAATTCATATCTTTCTTATCTACAATCCCATCTTGATTTAGATCTTCGATATTGAATTTTGTTGTATTTTGAACTCCAAACATTTTCGCAACTTGTTTCACGTCTAAGACGTCAATCACGCCGTCGCCGTTCACATCACCAGCTAGACCATTCGGTTGTCTCGATGTAGCTCCAATATAGCCGCTAAACGTACCGACATTGTCGCCCCATGGAGTCTGCGTATTCATTGTGATGGTCTGAACGCTCTTTAAGTGCCCTGGTGCTTCGATGATTACTTTGAATGGGTCTTTTGAAACCGGAATGTTTAAAATATTGACATACCCTTTCGCATCAATCGTTCCTGGGTACTTAGAACCATCCGAAAGTAGTGCATATGCTTTCGCATTTAGTTTTGTATAGTCCATCGTTACGTTGTTCGCAAACGCTTGAAGTCTAACAAAGGATTGAACTGAATTATGCGTCGGAAGAACTTGGAAGCTGTTCACTCGACTAAACGCTGTAACGTTGGTCGACTGCGTTTGACCATACTGCATCATGCTGAAGTTGGTCATTACATCATCCTCAACCATATTCCCATATAAAATCGAAGCCGGCCCTTGCGGGTCATCGTTCTTCACTTTTAGAGTTACCTTCAAAAATGGCATATTATCGCCGCTGAATCCTTTGAAGTCTTCTCCGCCGCTTAAATGTGCGCCCACATTGATCATGGTTTTGCTTCCATAAAGAGGGTCAGGCGTTCCAACAGGCGTATCCACATTTACCTTCACGCCATGATCATCAGCCCATTTTTGGAATTCCGGCGCTACCGTCACCCCTTGCAAATCGTACACATCTTTGAAGTACGTTGCATTATATGTCCCTGACATCATTTGCTGAACATTGTGTAAGTTCAGTGTCATCGTGACTGTATCATTCAGGGTCACTTTTTGTTTGTCATACGTCGGCACCATATACGGCGTGCCTTTTTTAACAAATGCATATTGATGGAAATCGTTGACAAGTTCCGCGTTTCCTGCTACATCGTTAGGGAAAAGTGTGACTACTGCAGGACCGTTTTCAATGTCCGTTTTTTCAATCCCGAATTTCGTATCCCCATTTGCATCGGTTGGGAATGCTGCTTCCGGATCGTCAATGCGATTATAGTAATAGTACAACGTGTTATTCGATTGGGTGATGCCTAGAGGAGCCAACTGAGCAGTTCCTTCATCGTATAAGTTGGCATGAACCCAAAACGCATGATAGGTATTACCCTCTTGTTTTTCATCCGTAAAGTCTGAATCACTCAGCTCGTACACGCCTGGAGCATGGTCTTTATATGTTAATTTCGGCAATTGGTTGTCCACTATAAATGGCATCGACTTCTCATACGTTTTCGCATACATATTTGTCGTATCTGTTGCGCGTAATTTAATTGTGTACTGACCTTCTGGCAATGATGCTTTTGTGAACTGGCTTGTCAATTCTTTCGACGGATCGCCGATAAATGGATAGTAATTAGCTGCGTCAAAAGAAGGCATAACTAAAAACTGATCCGTTGGCGCTGTACTTGCACTAAGTGGCGATGGATATGTAGCTCCAAGTGCGTTGCCGTTTTTGTCATAAATGACCGCCCAGACATATTTCATCGGGCTGTTTAATTGGAAGCCGATATTCCGAGCACTGCCAAGATTAAAAAATGAAGGGATGACCGGCTTTCTAGTAGTGGCTGCATTGTCGTCCATTATCAAGTTGCTGATTCCTTTTTCCACCGAACGAACAGCCAATGGCATGCGATACGTTTCACTTGGATCATCATGATTTACAATGTTCAAATATCCTTCGTATCGACCATAATCTGCACTACTTGGTATGTTCACGGTTGTTGTAAAGCTTGTAGATTCACCTGCTTTTACTGTTAGTGATGGTGAACTTGTTGTCACTGTAATGCCGTTTTTAGTTGCATCACTTACCGATGCATTTGGTTTAATAAAAGTAGCAGATATATCAAACGTTTTGTCAGAGTTTCCTCGATTTTTTACTTTCACTGTTCGATTACTCGTATTGACCGCACCGTCTTTTCTATACACTGCGCCAAACGTTAATGAACCTTTTTCGTAATTCATGTTCACAGTATTACCACTACTATCAATGTTTGCAGTTGTGTCTTGTGCTTTAAAGCTCACATCACGTTTTACTGCTTTCACTACATTGACTAAACCAGCACCTTGTTCGTATACAGAGTAATCTCCGTCTAGATTTCCAGAAGTGTTCGACAACGCTGCTTTCACGTCAGCTGGTGTGTAGTCTGGATGTGCTTGTAAGATTAGCGCAGCAATTCCTGCGACATGTGGCGTCGCCATCGATGTACCTGATATACGAGCGTACGCGTTACTATAGTCTACTTTATCTGGGCTATGAACGAAATATGGATAAGTTGAGTACACCGATACACCTGGTGCAACAACATCTGGTTTAATATCATATGTCGAAGCGACTGGTCCTCTAGAACTAAAGCTTGCCAAGTGGTTCCCTTGTGTATTCGTTGAACTTACATTCGTAAAAGTGATTGTATTTTTGCCTGCACTACGTAAACGTTCACCATCAGCTTTAGTCATACGGAATGTTGGGATAAACCCATCGTCACTTGCTAAGTAACTATCAATGTCACCGTCAATATTGTTAGTCATAATCGCTGCAACCGCGCCTGCTTTCGCTGCGTTTGTTATTTTTTCAGCTAACGTGATTGTACCACGTGTAATCAGTGCAACTTTTCCAGTTAAATCGATTGGATTACCGTTCGCATCTTTAAAATCAGCAGCTTGAGCTAAACCAACATCAACGAATTGATAAGTTTTATTCTCAAGATCTGATACATTATCGGTATAACCTTTTCCAAGTAACTTGAAGTTAGTAAATGTTTCATTCCCTACTTTTGCTGATGCAGTCGGGATACTTACCGGGAAATCACTTGCACCAACCGTAATCGCAAGCGCTGATGCACCCGGCGTACCTACTGAGCCTGCACCGGGACCTGCGTTTCCAGCTGCAATTACACATGTTACACCTGCAAGAGTTGCGTTATTAATTGCCACAGCTTCAGCTGATAACGGATCATTATTATTTGCCCCAAGAGATAAGTTGATAACTTTCATACCATCTTTTATAGATTTGTCAATCGCACCAATAATTGCATCTTGAGCCCCTGTACCATAAGGACCAAGAACACGATAAGTATACAAGTTAACACCAGGTGCAACCCCTTGTGCTGGTAAATCTACATTATTTTTCGATTGAGCTGCAATCGTACCTGAAACGTGTGTACCGTGGAACGTATAATACGGTTCCCCACCATCACCTTCAGGTTTGCCAGCTTTTACCCAATCATCAACTGTTGTTTCCATTGGATCAGCATCGTTGTCAACAAAATCCCATCCTTTAACTGTTGCTGGATCGATTTTGCTTGCATCTTCTCCACTTTTTGCACGGTAGCCTTTATATACGTCTGTTAAATCCGGGTGATTGTAGTCAATCCCTGTATCAATAACCCCTACATTGATTCCTTTTCCAGTAGTACCTTCTTTATGCAAATCTTCAATACCTGGTAATGGAATGTAATTTTCTGGTAAATTATTCTCACCTTGTTCACTTTGCGCAGAAGCTTTCAGTTCACTTGGGTCAAGCTTTACTATGTCATCGTTTAATACACGACTTACTACACCAGAATCAAATAATTTCTCAACTAAGTTACCTGGTAGTGTCATTGCCACCCCGTTTAATGCATGTGTGTATTCACGCGTAATTTGAACGGTATCCTCCCCAGCTGTGTCTGTTGTTTCATTAGATACTTCATTTGGTGCGATACTTAATGCTGATACTGCATTTACTGAGTTAGTTTTACTTGCACTATTATTTAACCCATTTACAAATGACTTGAATGTAGCGTGTGATGAATTAACTGCGCTATTTTCTGCGCTTAATGTCGTTTTTTCACCAGCCACTTCTTTTTGTAGGACACTTATTTTTGCTGGTTCTTGTGTAAATTCGACAATAACCTTGACCGGTTTTGAGCTTTTCGTATCAATCTTTGGCGAAATCTTTACATCACTTTCTGTTGATATTTTCTTTAAAGCGTCGATTTGATCAGCTGTTAAGTCTGGTGTGCTTGTTTTTTGTGTATGTGAACCCACGACAGTATTTTCTGTGCTAGCATTTGGTGTAGCTGCTAGTACATTAAATGGAATCATCGAGCCCACGACCAGAGCACTGATCGTTGTTTTAGCTAAACGCTCTTTGAAGTTTCTTTTACTCACACTGTTTTCCCCCATTTTTGAAATTTTTTGACAATTTTCTTTCTTTTTTTTATTTTAACGTTAGCAATCGTTATCGTAAATTGGGGGAATTTGACCAAATAAACTATAAAAAAATCAGAAAATAGGTACAATTTGTAAAATTATTTTTTTAAAGCCCTATAAAACTTAATTTTCAAACATTTTTTATTTGGGGGAATTATCATTTTTTTGTCAAAAAAATAAGAACACAAAATAATTATTATAATGTTCTAATTTTATATTTTTATAATAT
>NZ_JBHVQN010000001.1:1243184-1577737 GCF_042886615.1 Gottfriedia sp. NPDC057991 | reverse complement strand
GTTGGAACGCCGTATGCGGTGAAAGTCGCACGTACGGTGTGAACAGGGGGAAAAGGGAGCGATAACTTCAAACCCTTACCTATCTGTATCAATAATAAATGTTATATTTACTTGTTATAACAATGACATTGTTGACAATTTTGAGGATTATAAGGAACTACCAACTAAATATGAAATTATAGAAGACTTTTGTTCGACTATTCATGATGAGAAAATACAAAAAATGCTACTAATCACCTCGGGGGAAAAGGAGCATTTTGAAGATTTAAAGATATGGTAAAAGAATTTGAGATTGAAATAGATTGGTAAAAATATCGAGATAAACGGTATAGACAGTAAAATCATTGAAACAGTTAGCTAATATTGGGAACATAAACCTTCTTTTTGGCTTGAGATGGGAATAGGCTTACAGCTGTAATTCAAAACATTAAGAAAATCAAGCAATGCACCTAAACGTACAACATAGGTGTATTTTTTATGTTTTAAACACTATTTTTTCACTCAATCCAATAAAAAAATATGAAATAAAAAAGAGTGTAGAGAAATTTTAGAGTTTTCTCTACAATAAGAGATTTTTATATTATGAAATCTCTTTTTTATTTTAAGTGTGTTAAAAACGTTGAAGTCGTCTTTGGAAAAGGAGTGGATTTTATTGGAAATAAGCAAATTTTTTTAAAATGAATCTAGATAAAAAGGAACGAAGTTTAACAACTATCCTTGAATTTCTTGATGAAATATGTCGGAAAACATTTAAAAGTTGATTTAATAGGGAAACGAATAACCCAATTGACTGAATATTTAGAATAATTAATAATAAAAAAGACTTTTATTTTTGAAAATTTGGAGGTTGAAAATGGGGAAAAATATTTCTAGAAGTAAGTTCGTCAAAAGTTTTTCAGTATTAGCATTATCGTCCAGCTTTATTCTTGGCTCCCTAAGTCATATAACAACCGTATCAAAAGCTGCAACTTATTCGAAAGTAGATGAAATGCTAGCCAACCTATCACCAGCTCAAAGAGCATCACTTCACCAACTCTCAACGAGTAATGAGACAGGACTTCAAGTTAATCCTGATATCGATTTAGATTCTACTACCCAAACGAGTGTAATTGTTGAATTTAATAATAAACCAGCAAAAGTCGCACAACTTGAATCAAGTTTAAATGGTCAACAGCTAACAAACACTGAAGCATCAAACTTGGTTGATCAAGATCATGCAACTTTTTCAAAGGATTTAGGACAAGTATTAACTGAAGACAATAATGAAAAAGTAGATTTTAAAGTAAATCGTTCATTTAAGTATGCTTTTAATGGTGTTTCGATGAGTCTACCAGCAAATCAAATTAAAAACCTATTAAAATCGAAAGCTGTTAAAGCAGTATGGAGTAATGAAGAAGTTCATGCAGAAGTCGATAACTCTAAAGAAGATATGCAAACTGGGGGATCGAGCAATCAAACAGCTCTTTCTTTTCTAGGGGTAGATAAACTTCATCAGGAAGGAATTACTGGTAAAGGAGTTAAAGTAGGAGTAATTGATACAGGTATTGATTATAATCATCCAGATTTAAAGGATGTATATAAAGGTGGGTACGATTTTGTCGGTAATGATAATGACCCGATGGAAACTACATATGAGGATTGGAAAAAATCTGGTGTAGCCGAATTTTTCTGGGCAAATGGAGCATCGTATTATACTGAACATGGAACTCATGTCGCAGGAATTATTGCTGGTCAAGGAAAGAATGATAGCGATTATAAAATGGAAGGTATTGCCCCTGATGTAGACTTATATGCTTATCGTGTATTAGGGCCTTACGGCTCTGGTACAGATGCTAATATTTTGGCAGGTATCGATAAGGCTGTAGCAGATGGAATGGACGTTATTAATCTATCTTTAGGTGCAGGAATTAATAATCCTCTTTATTCTACAAGTATAGCAATTAATCAAGCGGTTCTAAGCGGTGTTACAGCAGTAATCGCTGCAGGAAACAGCGGAAATGATCTGTACACATTAGGTTCTCCAGGTACTGCAGCACTTGCCTTGACTGTAGGTGCAAGTAATGCACCAAATAATTTACATACATATAAGAGTGTACTTCAATCAGGTACAGAAACAACTTCTGCTGACTTGCAAGAAATGGCTAGGGGATACACAGATCATGTTGAGCAATTGAATGGCCAAACTTTTTCTATCATTGATGTTGGATATGGCGCATCGACTGATTATAAAAACAAAGATGTAAAAGGTAAAGTTGTATTAATAAGTCGCGGAAATAATATTACTTTGGGCGATAAAGTAAAATTTGCGAAACAAAACGGTGCAACAGCAGCCTTACTTTTCAATAATAATCCAGATGAAGGTTTAATCCCTTCTTATTTAGGTGAAGGATTAAATTATATTTCAACATTCACATTAACGAATGCCCAAGGCCTAGCTTTGAAATCAAAAATCAATACAACAAGTACATTTACTTTTAATGAACTTGGACAAATCCAAACAAAAGCGGACGAGTTAGCAGATTTTAGTTCTCGTGGGCCGGCCCGTGTTACGTACGATATTAAACCGGAAATTACTGCTCCAGGTGTTGGCGTATTCTCTACTGTTCCAGCTTATATGATTAATAAAAATACGCCAAACGATTATAAATACGCGTATGAACGTCTATCAGGTACATCGATGGCAACACCAAATGTTGCAGGTATGGCTGCACTTTTACTCCAAGCAAAACCAAGTCTGCAACCAAGTGATGTTAAAGCCATTCTTATGAATACAGCTGATCCATTAAGTAAGGACTATAGTGTATTTGAATCGGGAGCAGGGCGAGCGGATATATATAAAGCGGTTCATTCGTCGATTGAAATGAAAGTTCAAAATGAAACACCAATTTTAAAAAATGGAAAAGAAAAAACAATTAAAGATGAAACAGGTGCTCTTAGTTTTGGTTCAGTCGATTTAAGCGATGATGTTAATGAAGAGCGTAAAATTGTAATTAAAAATACAGGTGATGAAACAAAAACATTTGATGTAGCAGTTAAATTTCAAACAGGTTTAAGAGGATCTAAAGATGCTGACAAAAATGGAGTAAAAGTTTCGAATGAACCAACTATTAAACTAGCTGCAAATTCACAAAAAAATACGAGGGCGTCCATCTTCATACCGAAAACAGCAGAGAAAGGTAATTATGAAGGATATATCGTTTATACAAATCAGAATGATTCCGGGGAAACTTATAAAATTCCTTTTGCTGTACATGCTGTTGAAGAAGGTATAGGATTATTCGAAACATCATCACTAGGGTTATCAGAAGATCGTTATAGAGATGGATCTTCAAGTCCTAACACAATTAAGGCTATAACTGCTCAAGTTCAAATGAAATCCAATGTAAGAAATATTGATTTCATTTTGGAGGATGGAAAAACGAATCAGGAAATAGGGTATATTGGAACAGTAGATGGATTTAGTTTAAACGAAGGTGATTTAGTTAATATGTATCTCTTTAATGGTACGTATAGTCCGCTTGCTAACTCTGGAATAAGTTCTAAAAGTGTCGTTGCAGAGGATGGGTTTTATAAGATTAAAATGCTTGCTACAACTGATACTGGAAAACTGTTTACAGAAATTCGCGAAGTAGTAGTTGATAATAGAAAGCCTAAGTATACAATCGATGGACCAGTAGGAGATATAATTGAATATGAGGAAGGGCAAAAATCAGTTACAATAACTGGCTCAGTATTTGATCAAGATATTGATAATTATAAAGCAGCTGGAATGAAGAGTGAGCAGTCTGCAAACAAAGTCTATGATCTAGCACAAGGAGAAGTACCACTAGAAATACCTGTAAATAAAGATGGTACATTTAAATATGATGTACCGATTGGAACAGGTGCTAAAGTGGTTCAATTAGTTGTAACCGACCCTGCAGGTAACGGCAGTATTATACCTAAGACAATTAAAATCGTGAAAAAGGGTACACCGTACTTGACTGCGGTTGTAGATAAAGACACTGCAAAACCAGATGAATTAATTCATGCAAAAATTGTCTTGAAAAATGCAGTAGATTTTAAAAAGGGTACGATAAATTTAAGTGTTGCTTCAGATTATTTAAATATTGAAAATATTGGTTTGCATCCAGATTCTAGTAAACTAGGAGAAATGAAACTAACCAAAACTTCAGCAAGTAGTGTAACGGTTGAAGCAGCTGATACTAATACGCAAACTTTAAATGGAGATATCCCATTGGTGGAAGTTACTTACAAAGTAAAGGATTATAAATTCGACATAAGACCTGATAGCTCCCTTGTATATACATCTGGCTCATATGTAAATCGATCAGGTAAGACAAATTCTCTTATCGCAAATGCGCCTTTTGTTGATTTAGTTCCGACTTATTCGAAAATGACATCTGTTTTATATGCTCAAGGTTTATTAACGAGTGGTGGAGCGTTTGATAGTAGGAGAGATTACAGTAAGATAGGGGCAGATGTATCACTACAAGATGCTGAGGGGAATACGTATAATCAAATCTTTACTCAGTATGGAAAAATTGAAGCTTTACATTTAGCGCTTACTGACAAACCACTCCGAATGACTGTAAAAGTTCCAGGACATTTTAAAAGTATATATGATTTTAAAATTGGGATGCTAAGTGATACAGGAGAATTGATGGGTCAATTTAAAAAGATAATACTTCCAACATTACTTGGTGGAGACGTAAATGGTGATGATGTAATTGACGTAATGGATGCGCTATATATTCAAACATATTGGGGAACAAACAAACGAAGTGCAGATATTAATTTTGATGGAACAGTGGATGCAAAAGACCTTGTATTCGTTGAAAAGAACTATTTAATGCAAAATCCTTCAGTACAAGATGCATCTAAACCCAAAAGTAAATATAAAACGAAAACGTTAGAAATTGTAAAGAGTGAACTAGGTTTATAATCAGTGTATCTCAAAAACCTCAATAAATAAATAAATAAATGAACTCACAAGGTTATTAATGAAGTGAGCCCAAAAAGTTAGACACGTAATTAAATTATACTGCTAGTGAGGATTGGACCCTGTATTGTACAGGGCTCAATCCTTTTAATTTTGTCTTAATTCGTTTGTGATTGTAGTAGTGGATATACTTTTCTAAATTTTAATGTGAAATCTTCGACACTCATAAATTCAAGAAGATAAAATAATTCAGACGCATACTGACTATTGCTTTTGATTCAAAACTCTTCCCCAATCGTTCGGTAGCTCATATGTGTCACTTGATCAATAGGGACAGTTCGGCCTTTATTAGACATGTTCATAACATATAAATCTCCAGTGATAACAGCAGATTCGATCTTGATTGGTATGACAGTGTCTGACTTTTTGTCAATTTTATTAATAGTTTAACTCTTTTCTTTTACATGATAAGACCTAACGAAAACACCATATTGACCAATTGAAAGATCTCTAAGATTCCCATTTAATTCAAGGCGTTTTACTATTTTATTAAGAATGTAACAGTTAAGAATTGCGATTCATACTAATGGTATAAGAAAATCTTATTAACCTATCAATATTTCGAATTGGATTAGAAAATTCTGATTAAGTATACTGTAAATAGCAAATGGGGAAGGAGAACGAATACGGTCGAAATCTGATAGATTATGAGTTCAGTAAATACATATATCTAATGGAAACTGAGCGATTCTATCATAATATTATATATAGTTTGCAGGAGGACTGGAGAAATGGGGAAGAAGTATTTAAAAAAGAAAATTGTCAAAAATGCTACAGCTCTAACTTTAGGTGTAGGTTTAATTTCTAGTAGTTTTCACACATTTAACTTTAATGGAACATCTAAAGTAAAAGCAGCTTCGCTTAATACGAAGGCAGAGTCAATTTTAGCAAATTTAACGCCGGCTCAAAGACAAGCATTAAATCAGATTTCTAAAAATGATGATCAATCAGGCCTATTTGTAAGTCCAGAAGTCGACTTAAATAGTACTGAAAATGTGTCGGTAATTGTTCAATTCAATCAAAAACCTCATAAAGTAGCAGTACTTGAAGCAGCATTAAAAGGAAATAGTTTATCAGATAGTGAGGCTAAAAACTTAGTAGATGCTGATCATACTACATTTAATAAAGATTTAAACACTTTATCAAGTGAAGATGATAAGAATTATAAAATTAGTCATGAATATAAAAATACATTCAACGGTGTCTCAATTAAGATACCTGCAAATAAAATTAATTCACTTTTAAAATCAAAAGCGGTTAAAGCAATTTATAGTAATGCAGTTGTAAAAGCCGAACAACCTGTTGCAGAGGCGGCACCTTCCAATGAAGCAAGAGGAAAAGGTATGGCTGCAGAAAATGAATTTTTAAACATAAATAAGTTACATGATGAAGGTTATACAGGTAAGGGCATTAAGGTCGCTGTAATTGATACTGGGGTTGACTATAATCATCCTGATATCTCACCTGCTTATAAAGGCTATCGAGCACAAGCAGGAGTTGATCCTAAAACGATTGATCCGAATTCTGTAAAAGGTTGGGACTTCGTTGATAATGATGCTGATCCAATGGAAACAACTTATGCTGATTGGGTAAAAGCTGGTAAACCAAATCCAACTAACAATGGTTCAGATTATTATACAGAACATGGAACACATGTATCTGGAACAATTATTGGACAAGGTAAAAATGATAGTGATTATGCAACAAATGGAGTTGCGCCAGATGCGGATCTTTATGTTTACCGAGTTCTAGGTCCTGGTGGAAGTGGAGCATCAGATGTCGTCGTTGCAGGAATCGAAAAAGCAGTTTCAGATGGCGTGGACGTTATGAACTTATCTTTAGGAGCAAATTATAATGATCCTTTAACAGTAGAGTCCATTGCAATTAATAATGCGGTATTAAGTGGTGTAACTGCAGTCGTTGCAGCTGGAAATTCAGGAAGCGGCATGTATACAGTAGGTAATCCAGGAAATGCTTCTTTAGCTCTAACAGTTGGCGCTAGTGATGTTCCAAGTGAAATCGCTACGATGAAAGCAACAGTAGCAAATCAAACTTCAGATTTACGATTAATTGCAACAGGTTTTACTAGTGATTTAAATACGTTAATCACACCTAGTCAACCACTTCAAATCGTTAATATTGGACAAGGTAATAGCTATAACTATAATGGAGCGAACGCTAGAGTTGATGGTAAAGTCGTCCTAATTCAAAGAGGAGGCAATACGATCAACGATAAAATCTTACAAGCTAAAAACCGTGGTGCTGTTGGAGTTATTATTTACAACAACAATGCAGCTGAAGGGCATTTACCTTTTAACTTAGGTGAGGGTACAGATTTTGTTCCATCATTCTCAATGACGAACGCAGATGGTGTAGCATTAGCGCAAAAAATTCCATTAGGCTCAACGGGTTCAATTTCACTTAGTGACCTAGGAAAAATTAAATTACCAGGAGATAACTTAGCGGATTTTAGTTCTCGTGGGCCATCACGTGTAACATATGACATTAAACCTGAAGTTACTGCACCGGGTGTAGCTGTATTATCAACTGTACCAGGATTTGTACACAACCATGATAATCCTTCAGATTATAAATATGCCTATGAAAGATTGTCTGGTACATCAATGGCAACACCAAATGTTGCGGGTATCTCTGCATTACTTTTACAAGCGAAACCAGATTTACAACCAGAAGATGTAAAAGCAATCTTAATGAATACAGCTGATCCTTTAAGTAAACCTTATAGCGTATTTGAAGTAGGTGCAGGACGAGTTGATCCGTACAATGCAATTCACTCAAATTTTGAAATTAAAGTAGAAGAGAAGTTCCCAACAATTATTAACAATAAAGAAAAATTAGTGAAAGAAAATTCAGGAGCGATTAGCTTCGGAAATGAAGCCTTTGAAGGAAAAGATATTGTAGATACTCGTTCAGTTACATTGTTTAATAAAGGTGAAAAAGCAAAAACATTTAATGTAAGCGTAAAATTCAATACGAATTTACGTGGTTCAAAAGATGCTGGAGCAAATGGTGTAACACTACAGACAGATTCGACGATTACGTTAAAAGGAATTTCTCAAAAGAAAACAAATGTGACATTAACGATACCTAAAGAAGCTGAAAAAGGGATTTATGAAGGTTATATCGTTTATACGAACAAAGATAATCCATCGGAAAGTTATAAAGTACCGTTTGGTGTTCACTATGTAGAACAAGGATTTGATAGCTTTACATTATATAAACGCTCAGTTCCAGAATCAGTAAGAATGAGCAGCCAAAAGTGGAATCGTGGAGATGCTGCTTATATGAGCTTAAAATCGCATATGAAGATAATTGATGCAGTTATTTCTGATCCGAAAACTGGTAAAGATCTTGGCGTTATTGGTACATTTGATGGAACAACAATGGACGAAGGTGTACAATATGCGATGTATTACTTCTACAAAGGATATTACTTCCCATTTACGAATGATCCAAACAACCCAATTGGATTAAGAACAGATCAAATCGTCATGCCAAAAGCAGGTCAATACCAATTTAAACTGATTGGGCAAGATGATAATGGGAAAATTTATACAGTCACACAAGATTTCTTTGTTGATAATACAAACCCTAAATTTGATCTACATGTGGATGGCGAAGTACCAGGAAAACAAATTGTCGAATTTAAAGATGGACAAACTTCTGTCGGTGTAACGGGTCATATTACTGATGATAATGTTGACGTAAAACGAGCAGCTGGCATGACTGCTGATCAAACACAAAATCAAATTTACTATTCTTACAACTCTTGGTTACCAAATGGTAACATGACGCTCGATAAAGATGGTAATGCGTCTGATGACATCGCGATGTTGCCTAACGGTATTTTAAGCGTTAAATTTGAAGGGATGGACGAAGCTACAAATGGTGGCATGCAAAAGCAATATTATTTTGTAAATGAACATACTCCATATGTTTCTGTGGAGGCGAATCATTCAACACTATATAATGCTACTATCGTAAAACCAGGTGATACTTTTACTATGACATTAAATGCAAACAATGTAAGTAAACTAATGAAAGCGAACTATAAGTTTTCTGATGCACCTTCTACAAAAATTACAAATATTGCATTAAATCCTGAAGCACAAAAACTTGGCGGAACGCTAGATGTTAAACAAACTACTTCAGGAAGTACAATCTCATCTGACGTAACTGTAAACTTTAATGGAACTACAGGAGTAAATGGTGATATTCCTATGCTTGATTTAACAATTCAAATTCCAACAACAATCGTACCAAGTCTGAATAACACGTTTAATCGAGTAACATCAACTTTTACGAATGTAGATAATGTAACAACTACCCCATTTACTAACGTTTCTACTATAGGTGTATTAAATAATCAAACGGAGATTAAAGGATCAGTTTATGGAGAAGCATTTTTAGCTGCGAATGGTCAAGTTGATTATACTAAAGATTACTCTAAGATTTCTCCTACAATCACGATTGTAGATCATAATGGAAAAGAAGTAAAAACGAATGTCGTTAATAAAAGTGGACAGTTTGATATTTTAGGAAATGAACCGTCTAAAGAAGATTATACGATTATTCAAGACATTCCTGGTCACTTTACTACTTATAAGAACTTTAATATTTATGATAATAATTATGGTACCCTTGAAGGTGGACCATTTGGAGTTTATTATAATTTAGGTTCAGATATAGTACCTACAGCAACTGCTGGAGACGTTAACAAAGATGATGTAATCGATATAATGGACGCATTAGCAATCCAAACATATTGGGGAACAAATAAGCGCAGCGCAGATATTAACTTTGATGGAACTGTCGATGCAAAAGACTTTGCATTTGTTGAAAAGAATTACTTAATGCAAAATCCTTGGGTCGTAGCACCACCTAAAGCAGTTAAGAACTATAAAGGTGCAACTTTAGAATCAGTTAAGAGTCAATTAGGATTACAATAATCGTAAGCCCTGAAAAAACATATTTTTAGGACTTTGTCTTCACAATGTAAGCCTGTTCTCAATACTCGAGAACAGGCTTTTTCAATTTATACCTATCGTTTTGTAAATTGTTAAAATAACTAATATAGAAAATATAGTTTGTAGTATACTAATAACGTTGATAGAAGGAGAAGAATATGAATATTGAAAAATTAGTATATCTTGTCGAAGTCGCCAAAACAGGTTCCTTTTCGATTGCTTCACAAAATCTTTTTGTGAGTCAGTCTGCAATTAGTCAATCGATTATTAGTATCGAAAAGAAATTTGGTATAAAATTGTTCGATCGTAAAAAAGGTAATCGTGCTATTCTAACGAGTGATGGAGAAGAAATTATTAAGAATGTGAAAGACATTTTTATAAAATATCAAGAACTTATCGAAAAAGTACAAATTATTAATAATAATGTGAATGGTAAGTTAAAAATATCTACCGCACCAGGTTTTTTTGCAGTCCTTTTAAACCCAATTTCATCGATCAGAGATGACTATCCTAAAATTAATATCGAGATTTTTGAAAAGCCAGGACAAGTTATTATTGAAGATATTTTGGAAGAACGAAGTGATATCGGTGTATTACCTTTTATAAAACATTTACTGGAAAATAATGATCGCCTAGTTTATCATAATTTATTTGAAGCAAAAATGAAATTAATGGTAAATAAAAACTCTCCATTAGCAGAAAAAATATTTGTTACACCGCAACAAATCGTCAATGAAACACTGATTACCTATGATGGGGAATTCATTCATTGGTTTAAAAAACTTTTCTATAGGGAGTTTGGCATCATGAATGAGTTATTTACTACAACAAGTACTGATACTTTAAAAAAAGCGGTCGAAGAAAACTTAGGCGTGTCATTTGTACCTGCTTTTAACGGAGTTAATTATAATTTGAGTGATGGTGTAATATTACTCGATATTGTAGATTACGATGCTGTCAATCTACAATATGTATGGATCATGTCTAGTAAAAGGCATTGTTCAAGTATGATAACTGATTATATATTGAAATTAAAGGAAGAACTAAATTCATAATTTGTAAAGGGGTGTCCAATAAGTCAGAGTAACTGATTAAAGGGCGGTCCTTTTTTATATGCTCTAAGTTCAACGCTTTGAATATTTTTGATAAAGATGTGAGTTTTATGCACACCTCTCTTTTTTGTTTGGATAATGAAAGGCTTCCCTCATCAATACGAACAAATTTAAAATTCCTTTTTTTACAAAATAAGTAATAAAACCTTCATGCGCATTGTTTTCGTTCATATTGCTTTTCTTTATAACGCTGATAATACCAGATTGCAGTACTAATCCAAAATCCTCCAATAAAGTAACCAGCAATTACATCACTTGGAAAATGAACACCTAAATAAATTCTGCTTATGCCAATTAAAAGAATCATTATTAAACTTATTATGATCAATAGAGAACGCCCAGATTTTGTACGAATATTTCTCCACAATATAAATGCTAAGATTCCATAAACTGTCATAGCGTTAGTTGCATGCCCACTCGGAAAACTATATCCACTTATTTCAATTAAACGGTGTAAATCAGGTCTCGCCCTATGAAAGAAGAGTTTTAATAAAACACAAAGAATATTTGAGCCAATAAGAGCTGCAATAAATAATATTAACTCAGAACGGTGATCTAAAACTTTATAAAGAAAATATAGAATACTTATAGAAAGTAGAATAATAAATACGCTTGAACCTAAAAAAGTTATTATTTTCATAAAAGATGTCATGTCCGGTGATTCAAGTCCTTGTATAAAGTTAATAACTGTGCTATCAAAATGATATATACTATGATTGCTCACAAGTAATGCCATGAGTCCGAAACCAAAAAGTGACAAAAGACTAATTAAAAAAGCAATCGACAAAAAATACTTTAAATTCATTTAAAAATACCTCAAATTTACAAAGTTGTTATTGGATTGAGTTAAGATAATATCTTTTCCATTCCGTTTTACTTATATGTCATAATTTTACTTTTTCATTGATTAAATGTCTACATGGTACGTTTGTTTAGAACACAATGATAAAGATATAAAATATTATGATAATACAAAAAAACAATCTGTTATTTCTCAAAGCAAAGTAGTTTCCATTGCAAAAAATGCTGTTAAAGGTAATGTAATAAAAGTGGAAAAAGAAGAAGGAATAAAATATGAAATCGAAATGGAGACCAAAAAAGGCGAAGCAGATGTTATGGTTGATGGAACGACAGGTAAAATTTTAAAAATAGATTATGACGAAGAAGGTTTTGGGGATACATTAAAAGTTCCAATAACCAATCATTTCATAGTATAAACTTCAACATTCTATACGATCAAACTGTGATAAAAAGGTTTGATCAGCGATATTTTATTATGATTTGTACTACTCAAAAAAATAAATCTAAAAATTTCATTTAATGCAATTTCAATTGTTTTAATAAAGAGTATATGGTAAATTAAGGTCATTAACTTATTAAAGCTGTTTAATAAGTTTTTTAAGGTGGTGAATTTAGTGAATGAATTTTTAGCAACTCCAAGCAATATGAAGAAAATGGTACTTCGTGGTATTCGTACCATACTCTTAAAACTAGGTAGTGCAACTAAAGTTGAATTAAGTCAAAGGCTAGAAATTAGTTTTCCTACAATTAGTAAGTTTCTAACAGAAATGGAAAAAGAAGGAGAAGTTCTTTTAGTCGGATTAGATCATTCTAGTGGTGGAAGAAGGGCTAAAAGATATTCTTACAATCCTGAACATATGTTAGGTTTAGTAATATTTTTAGAGGGAACTGAAACGAACTATATCATTTTTAATTGTGTTGGCGAAATCAAGGAACAAGGCAAAGCGCCGAGTGCATTAATAGATAATAGTTTGCATTTTTTAACGATGACCATTGAAAGTATCATAACTAAATATCCAAAAATCAGTTCAATGTCGATTGGAGTTCCAGCGGCGGTTGATAATGGAAAAATCTTTTATATCCCGGGATACGAACAGTTTCAAAACATTAATTTAAAAGAATATTATGAAGAGCATTTTTCAATCCCTGTCATAGTAGAGAACGATATGAATGCAGCTGTTTTAGGTTTTCACAATAATAGAGGTATAAAGGATAAACAATCCCTTGTTTATTTGTATTCAGGGCAAAACGGTCCTGGTGCGGGAATAATGGTAAATGGTGATGTTGTAAGAGGAAGTACTTTTTTCTCGGGTGAGGTTTCATTCGTACCTCAATATAATGAAAGAAATTTTGGGCAGGCATTAGAAAATAGAAAAGGACTTAAAAACCTAATAATAAGTGAGGACTATGAAATTGATGCAATCAGCAGGTTAGTCGCCTCATTTGTAGCGATCATTAACCCTCATATCATCATTTTTTGTAATGATGAAGTTGAAAACGTAATATTAGATAAAATTAGAATTGCTAGCTCAAAATATATTCCGTCCGAACATCTTCCAGTGCTTACGACGAGTGATTGGAAACAAGATTACTTATATGGATTACAAAGTCTTTGTCTTAAACTTATGATCGATTGAATATTTAAAAGGTAGTCATATAAGGTGGTGAGTCGCATTCAATTCTAAAATATAGAAAAAAATAATACTTGGGAGTGATAAATAAATGAAAATTGAACATGTTGCGATATGGGTTAATGATCTGGAAGGTATAAGGAAATTTTACGAAACTTTTTTTAATTGTAAGTCAAACAATAAATATCATAATAGTAAAAAGAAATTTGAATCTTATTTTCTTACTTTTGAATCTGGTGCACGATTAGAGATTATGCGTAAAGAGGGAATTAATAAAACAAATCCTGATGTTCCAATTGGTTGGGCTCATATTGCAATCTCTTTAGGAAGTGAAGATGCCGTCAATCAAATGAGTGCCAAATTTATAGATAGCGGTTATTCGCTCATCAATGGTCCTCGTTTTACTGGTGATGGGTACTATGAGAGTGTCATAGAAGATCCTGAAGGGAATCTTATTGAGTTGACTGTTTAACATATACTTATTAAAGATGTTAAATAAGTATTTGATTCCGCACTTTTTAAATAAGTTCGCTTTTTTTATACTTTTTAAACGTGTTTAAAAAGTATTATAACTCTATAACTAGGAGGTTAAGTATGGATACTTCATTAAATACCCGCCAAATTCAATTATGGCGGGTCGCCATATATTTCATTTTTGCACTGACTGGATTTGCATTCGCATCATGGGTATCTCGTACGCCTGCAATTAGGGATTCACTAGGATCTACAACAGCAGAGATGGGTATAATCATATTTGGGCTTTCCGTAGGATCGATAATTGGACTGATAAGTGCCAGTATCCTTATTGCTCAAAGGGGCGGACGTTTTGTCATGGTTTTTGGGCTAGCTGTAGTTTCTATTGGACTCTTAATTGTTGGAATCAGTGGTTCATGGCTGACAAATAGTATGATGGTATTTTTAGGGCTTATCGTTTTTGGTTTCGGGCAAGGAATATGCGATGTAGCAATAAATGTAGAGGGAACCGCTGTTGAGAGAGCTGCACAAAAGTCGCTCTTAACCGGTTTTCATGCAGCATTTAGCTTGGGTACGCTTCTTGGAGCATTGGTTGGTTCGACAATGACTAAGTCGGGTATCTCTGTAACGATTCACTTGTCACTTACAGCCTTGGTTATCGTTCTGACTGTTTTATCTTTATACCGTTTCATAACTGCTGACACAGGTAAAGAAGTTGCTAGTGACGCTGTTAAAGTAAATAGAACGAAGGAATATATGGCTGTATGGAAAGAGCAACGTACAATCATGATCGGAATCATTGTTCTTGGAATGGCTTTCGTTGAAGGATCAGCAAATGACTGGCTACCACTTATTATGGTTGATGGCTATAATGTTACGCCAGCAATGGGTTCGGTTGCATATGGGATATTTGTCGGTTCAATGACGATTGGACGTGCAATAGGAGATAAAATATTAGACCGTTTCGGTAGAGTGATCGTTTTGCGTGCCTCAGCACTTTTGGCTTTTATAGGACTGATAATTGTTATATTGAGCCAAAGCTTTGAGGTAGCAACTATTGGTATTGTATTTTGGGGACTAGGGGCAGCATTTGGTTTTCCAGTTGGACTGTCTGCTGCAGGAGACGATCCAAACAGAGTAGCTGCAAGAGTAAGTGCAGTATCGACCGCTGGTTACCTAGCATTCCTAGTAGGACCACCATTTTTAGGAATTATCGGTGAACATATAGGGTTACTTCGTGCTCTAATTTTCGTCCTTATTGCTGTAACGATCTCTGGACTGCTCTCAAAAGCTGCGAAACCTATAGGAAAACAAAATAATTTGGAAATGGAGTCGAAAATATCTAATTCCGTAAAATTGTAGTTTGAAAAGTATTGATCCTGGAATTTCAACATAATTAGTATAACAACGAATAGAGGATAATTATTAAACGATTATCCTCTATTTCTTTATTTGGTAAGTTAGTTAGTGTAGGGAAATTCTATTAAAAAGGTTGAAAATCCCCCAAACCATTAACCAAAATGGTTAAGAGATATTTTTTTCAACTTAATCTCTAAGAACACAAAATTTCAACCGATCAATTTTTGAAATAGTGACCCATATCAAGATCCGAAATTAAACTTGAGTGTGTTGGATGCCATCCTAATAGTTCTTGAGTTTGTACGCTTGACCTTGGGATGTCTTGCGAAGCGATTGTACCTAGAAAACCAAAGTGCTCGAATGCTTTTTCCTGAGTTAGCGAAAAAGTTGGGTTTATCAGTCCACACTATTCGGTTTTATGAAAAAGAAGGCTTGTTGGACAGTCGTCATAGTCGTCATGTTCAAAGAGAGGAAAATAACTATCGTAACTATTCAGACGAAGCGGTTGAACGCCTGAAACTCATCAAAAAATTTCAGGTTATAGGATGTTCTTTAATTGAATTAAAGGATATATTAGAGGACAAAGACAAAAATACCCGTTCTAATCAACAGGTAATTGAATGGATTTCTCAAAAATTAACTGAAATCGAACGGATGAGAAATGAATATGATCAAATGCTTGTTACTCTTAATATCATGTTAGAATACAGGAAGACATTAGATAATGATTTAAAAAATGAATAATCTTAATAGTTTACTAATGTTTTTCTTTTAGTAGAAATTTGTATATCCATTTTTTATAGGCTATACTACTTTAAACCATTTCTTTACCTGAGCTCCACGTTTGAATTTCCCCCTATTCTTAAATGGATAGGGGGTTTTTATTTTTTATTAGATAAAAAAAGTCAGATTCTATTATTAGAATCCGACTTTTTAATGTTTAAATTATGCTTTTTTAACGTTAGTTGCTTGTGGTCCGCGTTGTCCTTTTTCTACATCAAATGTAACTGCTTGACCTTCATCTAATGATTTAAATCCGTCAGTTTGAATTGCTGAGAAGTGAACGAACACATCATCACCATTTTCACGCTCGATGAATCCAAAACCTTTTTCTGCATTAAACCATTTTACTTTACCTTGTTCCATTTTTGTTTCCTCCTAGTGCGCTTTACACACGTTGTAATAATTATATCTTAACATTAAATGTAAAGATAATCAAATTCACCAAAATATTGGTGAATTTACATATTTTTTATAAACAATTTTCACTTAATTCTTAGTCATTAATTTTAAAAATAAAAACACTAACTAAAAAAAATCATTTACTTATTGACATGTCTTATTTATTACTGGTAGAATATTTATTTTGACAAAAAAATAATAAATGTTATGCTTATATAGGTTCATAATTAAATGGGGGTGTAGATAATGTTTGAAGTTGGTGATAACATCTTTTATCCAATGCAAGGTGCAGGTGTAATCGAATCTATTCAAGAAAAAGAAGTACAAGGTGAAATACAGCAGTATTTTATTATAAAATTACTAATTAAAAAGATGGAAGTAATGATTCCAATTTCAAAAATGAGTAATTCAAGAATTCGAATGGTCGTTGATTCAAATACACTCGACAATATATTAATAAATTTTCATAATGGAGAATCTGATTGTTCTCTATCATACAAACAAAGATTTAAGCTAAATACTGAGAAAATGAAAACAGGTAATATTGAAGAAGGCGCAGAAGTAGTACGTGATTTAATGCGTATAGATAAAGAAAAATCTCTTAATTCAAGTGAAAAACAAATGTTAGGTAACGCAAGTAAAATTTTTATAAGCGAACTTGAATTAGTTAAAGGGATATCAGAAAGTAAAGCCAAAGAACTATTATACGGGTAAAAATTCTTTAACTCAACTTACAAAGGAAGATTACAGAATTTCAAATTTTTAAATCGTGTATGAAACGAAACCCCTTATATAAGACATTAGCCCCGTTCAATTTATGCTAATGTTCCTACTTTTAAATTCCATTTAGAATATAATGTTGCTAATTTAAAAATTAATCCATTATATATTGAATAACTGAAATCGAGTATCCATTTCATATTTAACTTGTTCAACGATAAAAAAACATCCAATTTATTTGGATGCATATTTAAGTATTCCGCTTAAAAAGAGTGAATCTTCTAACTGTGTGCACTCTTTTAGTTTGATTAATCCATCTAGTTCTAGATCCTTAGCTAGTTTTTCAATCAAATTTGTATCATTTTCCAAGGAATTTTTAATGTCGATTATAAAGAAATTTCCTCTTGTTGCAAGTCGAAGGTTCTTTAATAGATTTTCCTTACTCATTTTCACAGCTCCCTTCTAAATTATATAATTCGACACAGAAGTGGTGTTATCCTGTAAATTCAATTAAGTTACAAATTTATCTTCAGAGTATAACATTAATAGTTCTCATACACTTTCAATATACAAATACACATAGTATTGTGAATAAAATTAACTTAATGAAGGTATAAAACGAATGTTGTGTATTCATTTTTTATAAGCTATAATACTTTAAACCATTTCTTTACCCGAGCTCAACGTTAAAATTCCCTCTATTCAATGAATAGGGGGTTTATATTTTTAACAGAAAAAAAAAGTCAGATTCTACAAATAGAATCCGACTTTTTTAATTATGCTTTTTTAACGTTAGTTGCTTGTGGTCCGCGTTGTCCTTGTTCTACATCAAATGTAACAGCTTGACCTTCATCTAATGATTTGAATCCTTCAGATTGAATTGCTGAGAAGTGAACAAATACATCATCACCATTTTCACGCTCGATGAATCCAAAACCTTTTTCTGCATTAAACCATTTTACTTTACCATGTTCCATTCTTGTTTCCTCCTTATGTGCTTGAACACATTTAATGTTTATATAATAACAATTTAATGTTAGATAATCAAATTGTCTTGTAAAAAAACAGGACTTTTCACTTACTTAATTGGAAATTAAAGGATTTTATTGCACTTTTTTTAGAAATCATTGGATTATAGAAGCTATTTACGATAATTAATTAAGGATAAAGATAGACACGAGCCCATCATTTTCTTCATAAGATACTTTGTAAAAAATAAAAAATATGAAGAGATTGATTAATATGTCAACTTGTCAAAGACTTGCGGATATGATTGGAGGAGAAGTTGTTCAAGCAACACCTGTATATGTTATTATGCGTCTTCGCGATATTAATGCAACTATTTTAGGGCGTAGGACTCGTTCTCCTTTAGCACTTCAATTCATGTTATCTTTTGAAGATAATGGTTTAAACTTTGGCGAATCTGTTATCTGTCAGAAAGAAATTAACCCATTAATGACAGCTTTACGAAAAAGAGGAATTATCGTGACTGCAGTTCATAACCATTGGCTGTTTGATAAACCACGATTAATGTATAAGCATTGGGAAAATGTTGATATGGATCCGGTTGACTTTACTAGAATTAGTTTTAAAGCAACAAAAGAAGCAGGCCTTTTTTAAGTATACTTACTTGAAATTGAGTGACTAAAATTGCATAGTTTAAAAAACAATAAATGATTTAAAAAAAAGCAAATGGACAGTTTACTTCTGATCCGTTAGCTTTTTTTAATAATTCTCTTTTTTCAAAAAATAGTCACGAGTTTTGTTTAGGTAGTACTGCGAGCATCGGATAAAATTCCGTTGTCATGATCCCAGCAATCACGGCTGGATCTTCTTCGATAAGTTTCGGGACTTGAGCTTCATTTTCAACTTCAATTATTGCAATCCCATGAGGTGATGAAGGATTTCGAACCGGTCCGAACACTAGAGCAATACCCTGGTTTTGTTTGTCAGTCCAATAAGCAATATGTTTTCCCATGATATTCCGTTCTACATCTGTCATGTCCTGTTGAAAGGTTGTCCTTGGGGGTATAGATTTTAGCATAAAGTGCATCTTTACTGAATCATTAATTGGTGTGTTATCTGCCATTCTTAATTTACCTCCATTGATTCTGAAGATCTTTACCTTCAATTATTTCACAAATCACCTTTGAATACACTTCACTATTTAAGATAAATCAAATTACTGAATAATTTAAGAAATACAGTAGAAAATATCCTATCTTATTTTTTATTAATAATTTTTAATTGTACAAATGAACAATAAAGTTTTATTATTAGTTTACAATGTAAACAGTTTATAAAGTAAACTAATGTAATGGGTGATATGATGTCAGATTTTCAACAAGCAATTGATTTAACAAATTCATTTGTTTCAATTGCGCGCCAACTTAAAAAAATAAGCTTACTAACCGCTACTAAACTTGGTCTAACATTCCAACAATTAATTATCCTAAATTCAATTCGAAATAACGAAGGCCTAACACAAAAAGAACTAACTGAACGCTTAAGAACTGCTAAAAGCAGAGTTAGCCTTAGTATTGATGAGTTAGAGAAAAAAAATTATGTAAAAAGAGAAACGTCAGCTTATGACCGTCGCGAAACTCAATTATTTTTAACACCTGATGGTGAACGATTATGTCAACGCTATCGTGAAGAATCAGAAGCTTATAAGAGTTTAGCAAATTCACTGGAACAATTTTCACAGGATGAGCTTAATATACTTATAGACATGCAAAAAAAAATTTTAACTGATTTGTTAAATGAACAAACAAATTGTTCGAAATAAGGAGGACGTTTAATTATGTCAGGATGGGGTGGTGGACCTCCAATGGGTCCCCATGGTTTTGGGCGAATGAAATTTGATCAAAACGCACAAAAACCAAATATAACAAAGGCAATACTACTTAGAATTGCAAAATATTTTATTCCGTATTGGAAGCAAACAACACTTGTCGTGTTTATTTTATTAGTTACTTCAGTACTAGGCATTTTACCGCCTATCATCATTCAACATATTGTTGATACAGCCTTACCAAATAAAGATTTAAATCTCCTAATCTATCTCGTACTTGCCTCACTTAGTACTACGATTATTTCAGAGTTATTGGGTGTGTGGCAAAATTATTTAAATGCATATGTTGCCCAAAAAATTATTTACGATATGAGAAACCAAATGTATCTTCATTTACAACAAATGCCATACCAATTTTATTCAAACGTAAAGCAAGGTGAAGTGATCACCCGAATGACGGCTGATATTTCTGGTGTTAAAGCTGTTTTTGATAGTACGATTGTGAGTTTCGCTAATAATCTATTCATTCTTATTTCTACCGCTACCACATTGTTAATAGTGAACTGGAGGCTTGGAATACTAGGATTAATCATTGTACCATTATTTATTCTACCGACTCGTAAAATGGGGAATGTTCGTTGGAGTATTGCAAAGCAGACACAGGAAAAAACAAGTGAGCAAAATCATATTATACAAGAAACATTAAATATTAGTGGTTATTTATTAATGAAGCTTTTTACAAAGGAACAAAGGGAATTTAAAAATTTTGATGACATTAATGTACAGGCTACTAATCTTAAAATAAAGGAATCTATGGCGGGTCGCTGGTTTATGATGATTTTATCAACTTTTACTAGCATCGGCCCAATGCTTATCTATTTATATGGTGGATATTTATTTATTCACGGTCAGATTACGATTGGAGCTATTATCAGCTTCGTTGCTTTACTTGGTCGTTTATATGGGCCAGTTGGACAATTAACAAATCTTTATGTAAATATTACTAGTTCGATCGCGTTATTCGAACGTATTTTTGAATATTTTGATATGAAACTAACGATCAAAGATCGTGATGATGCGACTGAAATGAATGTTAATCATTTAGATATTGAATTTAGCGATGTATCATTTTCTTATCAGCAAAATAAAACTGCATTGCAAAATATTTCCTTTATTGCTCCATCTGGTACAATGACTGCTTTAGTTGGACCTAGTGGCGCTGGTAAAACAACCATTACCAATTTAATTCCTCGTTTGTATGATTTCACATCAGGTACAATCAAAATTGGCGGTCGTGATATTAGAGAATTCACGTTAGAATCATTACGGTCTCATATTGGACTTGTCACACAGGATAGCTATTTATTTAATGGAACGATTAAAGAAAATTTATTATATGCAAGCCCTGATGCATCTGACGAAGAAATTACGAATGCTTGTAAGGCAGCATATATTCATGATTTCATAATGGATTTACCAAATGGTTATGAGACAGTTGTTGGAAATCGAGGAATCAAACTTTCAGGAGGCGAAAAACAAAGAATTTCAATCGCTCGTGTATTATTGAAAAATCCTGAAATCATTATTCTTGATGAAGCAACTTCATCGTTAGATACTTTATCTGAATTTTATATTCAAAGTGCGATACAAGGATTATTAAAAAATAAAACGTCTATTGTTATTGCTCACCGACTTTCAACTATTATGGCCGCGGATCACATCATTGTTTTAAAAGATGGTCAAATTGTTGAAGAAGGCAAAAATGAAGAGTTGTTAATGCAAAATGGATTATATAAAGAGTTATACAATAAACAATTTGGTAGAAAAGCAATCGCATCAATTGAATAGAAAAAAAGCACAGATTAATTTCTGTGCTTTTTTCATTATGTATTGTAGTAAATTTAATTACTAATTTTTTACGAACTCTTCCTACTTTAATTATACCATAAAAAAATTGGTCAAAATAGACTTTATATTCCTATTTTCTACTGATAAAATCAATAGACATTAACGGTTAGGAGAGATGTTGAATGAATTCTTTAGTTCTCGATTTCCAGGAGATTGATAAAAACCAACTTTTACTCGTTGGCGGAAAAGGGTTAAATTTAGGTGAATTGTCAAAAATTCAAGATATAAAAGTACCAGAAGGATTTTGTATTACAACAGTGGGTTTTCAAAAAGCCATTAAACAAAACGAATCCTATCATGCTTTATTGGATCAACTAACAATGCTAAATGTAAAAGATCGAGAGCAAATTAGTAAGATTAGCACAAAGATTCGAGACATTATTTTGGAAGTAGCAATCCCTTCAGATGTTGTAAATGAAGTTTCTAACTATCTCTCCAAATTCGGCGAGGAACTTGCATACGCTGTGCGTTCTAGTGCAACTGCTGAAGATTTGCCACACGCCTCTTTTGCTGGCCAACAAGACACTTATTTAAATATTATTGGTAAAGAAAACATCTTGCAACATATTAGTAAATGTTGGGCTTCTTTATTTACGGATCGCGCGGTTATCTACCGTATGCAAAATGATTTTGATCACAGTCAAGTATATTTATCCGTTGTTATTCAAAAAATGGTTTTCCCACAAGCTTCAGGGATATTATTTACTGCTGATCCTGTTACTTCTAATCGTAAGGTATTATCAATCGATGCGAGTTTTGGACTTGGAGAAGCTCTAGTTTCTGGTATCGTATCCGCCGATTGTTATAAGGTACAAGATCATGAAATCGTCGATAAGAGAATCGCAACAAAAAAAATGGCTATTTATGGTCGAAAAGAAGGCGGAACAGAGTCACAGCAACTTGATCCCAAAAAACAATTCACACAAACACTTACTGAACAACAAATTTTACAACTAGCACAAATAGGTAGACAAATAGAAGCTTATTTCGGTTTTCCACAAGATATCGAATGGTGTTTAGTAGAAGATACATTTTATATTGTCCAAAGTCGTCCAATCACAACTCTTTTTCCGATTCCCGAAGTAGATGATCAAGAAAAACACGTCTATCTATCTGTTGGCCATCAACAAATGATGACCGATCCAATAAAACCATTGGGATTGTCGTTTTGGATGTTAACATCTAGGGCACCTATGCGTAAAGCTGGAGGTAGATTATTTGTTGATATCTCACAAAATCTTGCTTCACCTGACAGAAGAACAATGTTTATTGAGGCCATAGGAAAATCCGATCCGCTCTTAAAAGACGCTTTATTAAAGGTTGTTTCAGGAGAAGATTTTATAGAATCATTACCTGAGAATACAGCACCAACCTCAACTAGAAATGTTCAAGAACATTCGTCGTCGAGTTTTAAAGCACTAATCGAAAACGATCCAACAATTGTATCTGAATTGATTAAGAAAAGCCAAACATCAATCGAAGAGTTAAAACAAAACATACAAATGAAATCAGGATCAGATTTAATGGATTTTATTTTAGAAGATCTTCAGAAATTACGAGCGTTATTATTTGACCCACGAAGTTCGGCAGTGTTTATGTCTGCAATGAATGCTACAGAATGGATCAATGAAAAAATATACGAGTGGTTAGATGAAAAGAATGTAGGAGATACCATTACCCAATCTGTACCAAATAATATCACTTCAGAAATGGGACTAGAACTCATGGATGTCGCGGATGTAATTCGTCCTTATCCAGAAGTAATCGATTATTTGCAAGATGTAGAAGATGATAACTTTTTGGATAAATTGATTAAATTTGAGGGTGGACAGGAAACTAAAGACGCAATTGTTGATTATCTGAAAAAATATGGAATGCGATGTACTGGTGAAATTGATCTTACGAGAACTCGTTGGAGCGAAAAACCATCTACACTCTTACCAATGATTCTTAGTAACATCAAAAACTTTGAGCCGCATGCAAGTAGACGGAAATTTGAACAAGGGCTAGATAAAGCATTGCAAAAAGAAAAAGAACTTGTAGAACGATTGTTGGAATTACCCGATGGTAAACAAAAAGCGGAAGAGGTAAAAGAAGTTATTAGTCTAATCAGGAATTTCATTGGATATCGTGAATATCCAAAGTATGGAATGATTAGTCGCTATTTTGTGTATAAGCTAGCTTTATTGAAAGAAGCTGAACAACTCGTTAAAATGAATGTCATTTCTGAAGTAGAAGATCTATTCTATCTCACATTTGAAGAACTTCACGAAGTCGTTCGTACAAAAAAACTAGATTACCAAATCATTAACAAACGAAAAGACGAGTACAAATTATATACTAAACTAACACCTCCACGAGTTATAACATCTGATGGTGAAATCATTGTGGGTGAATACAAACGGGAAAATCTTCCCTCTGAAGCGATTATAGGTTTAGCTGTTTCTTCAGGTGTAATCGAAGGAAGAGCACGTGTTATTTTAAATATGGAAGATGCAAATCTAGAAGAAGGTGACATATTAGTTACTTCATTTACTGACCCAAGCTGGACACCATTATTTGTTGCAATAAAAGGACTGGTCACTGAAGTTGGTGGACTAATGACACATGGAGCGGTTATCGCGAGAGAATATGGTTTACCAGCAGTTGTCGGAGTAGAGAATGCTACCAAATTGATAAAAGACGGACAAAGAATTCGTGTACACGGAACTGATGGGTATATTGAAATATTATAATTGTTGAAAGCATAGGCCGTTTTTCCAAATGTGGAAAACGGCTTATTTTTTATTGAAATAACTAACAGTTTAGGCAATTACTGCAAAATAATGTTGTATAATAGTCTAAATATAAAATAACGAGAGAGGAAATGATCATCATGCTTTCATTTATTTTAGTTGTATTAACGCTATTTTTAATACCAGGACCGGCTGTACTTTTAACATTATCCCAAACAATGAAAGGTGGGAAATGGAATGGCATCTTAACAGGCGTTGGTATTGCTGTCGGCGACTTAATTCACACATGTGCATCCGTATTTGGACTTTCTGCAATTTTAATGACTTCTGCATTTGCTTTTGAAGTCGTTAAATATTTAGGAGCAGCCTATTTATTTTATTTGGGGATCACTGCAATCATTAAAAAATCTAAGTCTAGTAAAAAAACAAATCAACCAAAAGTAGTAAATACTAAACTTTCCTTTCGTCAAGCAATTCTTATAGAAGTATTAAACCCTAAAACTGCCCTATTTTTCTTAGCCCTTTTACCTCAATTTGTTCAACATAATGGGCATCCGGTATTCATTCAACTTTTAACTCTTGGTTTGACATTTGTATTACTTAGTATTTTGTACACAACTTTACTAGTGCTGTTATCAAGTGTAATCGGTAAAAAAATCTTTAGTAAAAAAACAAAAGGACCAAAATGGATGGGAAAAGCGATTGGTTTAGTCTATATTGGACTAGGTTTAAGAGTTGCTCTTCAAACACAATCATAACAGTTTATTAATATTCAATATAAAAAGGAGGCCGACTGGCATCCTTTTTCTTTCGCACGGGATATTTGTTTTATCAATTTTTTTGGAAAAAAGGTGTGTTCTAATGATTAATTTTGAAAAATTTGTATATCCAGCAATAATTAAACAAGAAGTAGATGGAGATTTTGGTGTTTATTTTCCGACTCTCTTTCCTAAAAATGGTTGGGAAATATCCTTATCAAATGGCAGAACAAAATCTGAAGCAATCAAAGAAGCAAAGAAAGAATTGGCATTTAGCTTAGCAGGAATCTTAGATGATAATGAAACCCTACCGAAGCCAATACCAATTCAAATTAAGTCAATTTCAAATGGTATGGAGTTAATTGAAGTAGAAACCTCGTTTCAACCATATTACGATAATATAAAGCAGCAACTATTTGGTCGCCATTGGCATATTACTTTTTTCATTGAAGAACATGAAGAGGAAATTGAGGCGATAGCCTATAAAAATAATCAAGGTCTATGGGATATCCTATTTGAAGATTATTCTAAGTTTGAGGAAGAACTATATTTCGATTCTTCGTATAAGAAACTTCCTGAACATCCTAAAGGCATAATACTATTTTCAGCCAAATTGCGAACTGAAGCACAAGAGAAATTTAATCAATTCGTTCAAAATGTTATTTTAAAATACCGTACTAAAAAAGAATGGGGAGAAAGAAGAAAACTACGATTAAAAATGGAACAAAATTTTAAACAATCAATTTTACAAATAATAGATGAAAAAGTAAAAAGCGGTGAGATAACTGAATTTGAAGCTTCAATATTAAGGGAAAGAAACAAAGATTAGAAAAAATTAGGAGCTGTATATTCAGCTCCACTTACATATTCACTCAAAATACAAATGGTAATGGTTTTTACACCCTGGATTAAAGTCAGTTTCACATTTAGGACATTTGTAGTTACAATCTTGATATTCTTGAATCGTTAACTCCTCAAGACAGTTACCACAAAGAATTGCTTTTGTTTGCCATTCATCTTTGCCCCAGACCATTGGTTCATGGTTTGTACTTTCCTCATGGCAAAAATAACATCCATAGTATGTGTCACAGCACTTGAATTTGATGGCAATGATATCTCTTGCTGTATGGTAATGTTTACAGCGTGTATGCAGGTCGATTGAACCGATTACTTTCATATTTTTACCTCTCTTTATACTTCTTACTACTTTATGATTCTTTAATTTTGTTTTACGATTTCGAATAAGACAGCTAATCCGATTCCACCACCACTTCCAATTGCAGCCACAACATAATTTGATTCTAAGTTATGTCTTCTTTGTACTTCATAAAAAAGTCTCGTGACCATGATACTTCCAGATGCTCCATATGGATGGCCGATCGTTAATGCTCCACCACAACTATTTAACTTGGAAGTAGGGATGGAAAGTTCCTTAGAACAGGCTAATACTTTTGAAGAAAAAGCCTCATTTATTTCAAAAAGTTCAATATCTGCAACTTTTAGTTTGTTTCTAATTAATAATTCTTGAATAGCAGGGATCGGTGCTGCACCTGGATAATTAGGATGAACACCAGAAACTTGACTATCAACAAATCGTAAAACTGGTTTTAAACCGTTTTTTAGCGCTTCATTTTCTTCCATGATTAGAACAGCGGATGCTCCATCATGAATTCCACAACTATTTGCAGCAGTGACTGTACCGTTCATTTTAAATACAGGTTTTGCTCTTATTAAAAGTTCTTCCATTTTCCTTTTTTTGAAAAATATTTCATCTTTGTCGTAATCACCAATTGGAATAATCTCCTCATTGAAGTATCCATGATGATAAGATTCCCAGCTTCGTGTATAACTTAATAATGCATATTGATCTTGAGCTTCTTTTGAGATACTGTATTTTTCAGCTACATTTTCCGCTGCAATTCCCATATCTGGATCACCAATTTTGTCAGGTGCAAATCTCGCTCTAGCAGGAAATGGGGAGGTACTAGTACTTTCAACTCCTCCAGCAAGATAGCAATTTCCGGCACCACCTTGGACTAAGTAACAAGCCATTCGAATCGCTTCTAATCCCGCGCTACATTGTCGATCAATTGTGATTCCTGGAACTGTAAGAGGAAGTTCCGCTTCTAATGCAGAAACTCGAGCGACATTTCCACCGGGTCCTACAACATTCCCTAAAATGGTGTCCTTAATTTCGTCTTCTAACCCATTTGCCAAATGCTTGAGCAATGGGGCAGCAAGCTCATGAGGTTGAAAATCTCGTAAAATTCCACCTTTTTTTCCGATAGGTGTTCGCTTTGCTTTGACAATGACAGCTCTTTTAATTTTTAGTCACCTGCATTTCGATTTGTTTAATTAGCTCTGCGCGTGCGATTTTCCCGCTAGTCGTATACGGCATTTCATTTTGAAAAAACCATTTACGAGGTATTTTATAAGCTGATAAGTATGTCTTACAAAATCTTTTTAACTCAAAAGAATTACTATTACCTTTGATAACTGCAGCAACAATCTGACCCCAATACGGATTTGAAAGACCAACGACTGCGACTTCCTCAACATTCGGATGAAGAGAAATAACTTTTTCAATTTCTTCAGGAAATATATTAATACCTCCGTATAGAATCATATTTTTTTCCCGCCCATTAATTGTTAAAAACCCGTCTTCATCAATAAATCCCATATCATGAACAGTAGCCCAACCGTCATCATCTTGAATTGAATGAATAGTTCTTTCATTTTCTTCAAAGTACCTATCGATTAAATACTTACTTCTCACATATATTTTTCCAGTTTCATTCGGTTTAGCTATCTCCTGATCTGGTCGACGGATTTGGATTTCCACACCATAACAAGGTTTTCCGACGCTTTTTGCCTTTTGAACACCATCTCGATCAGATAAAACGGTAATGAAGCTTAATTCACTTGCGCCAAAAAATTCGTAGATCGTCATAGCAGGAAACAATTGACGAAATTCAATTTTGGATTTTTCAGTCCACTTTGCACCGGACGACAGGATTTTCATCGCTTGATCAACTTGAATACCTTCTTTTATTAATGCTTCAATCATTGTCGGAACAACATAAATTGTCGTAATAGGAAAAGAATTGATTCTTGATATTACATTTAAAGGAGAAAATTTTTCTAAAAGAATAACAGTTCCTCCTAAATATAAGGTACTAATCGCACCATATAGAAAATGAGAATGGATTAAAGCTCCAGGAATAAGAGTTTGATCTGCTTCATCTAATCCAAAGTCAAAGCGATTGCAATCAAAACTAGCAACCCATGAATCTTGTGAACGAATAAATGCTTTCGGACTACCGGTCGTACCTGAAGTAAATCCCACATAGAAAGGTAGGTTCTCATTTATTTCGATTGAAGATAAGGAATCAAATTGAGCAATTTCTAGTAAGATATCATCTAAAACCTTAACATTTGGCATGATCGAATTGATCTTATTGTACATTTCTTTTGTTGTAACAATAATAGAAGGATTCGAAAGCTTTACTCGCTTTTCTAAATCCGCTAGATTCCATTTCATATCATAGGGAACAGCGATCCAACCCGCTTTAGAAGCTCCTGCAAACATCTGCAAAAACGAAATACCATTTGGTAAAAGGATACCTATTGTTTTTGTAGTTGATTGGTGAGAGTGTAGCCAATTAGCCGTTTGATTAATTAATTGATTCCATTCCTTATAACTGATTTGTTGATTACTCGTATGGATCGCAGTTTTGTCAGGCGACAATATAGCGTTTTTCTGATAAGATTCTGTAATATTTGCCATTTAAAATCACCCCTATAAAAAAGAGACACAACAAGAGTGTCCCAAAAGATTTACATATTTTTAGCTGATTGATTTGAATGGTTTGTTGTCAATGAGCTTGAAAAAACTGGTTGCTGTCTTAGTTTGAATACTAAAATTGAAGCAAGAATCGCTTTTAATACATCTCCTGGAATATAAACTAAACTTAATTTAACCGCTGTCATAACTGGAATTCCCATAATAACCGCTTGAATTGGGATACCGATTAAGTAGATTAATAGAATTCCAACAGTCAAGTTAATCAATAAGACATGTTTTAATTTTAACGTTTTAAATCGAGATAATAAATACCCAATTACAAAAGCCGTAATTGGCCATGAAATTAAATAACCAACACTTGGTCCAGTAAATACACTAAAACCACCACGACCACCGGATAGAAGCGGCATTCCAACTGCAACTAATAATAAAAAGATGGTTTGACTTAGTGCACCTAATCTAGCACCTAAAACACCACCAGTAAGAATAACGCCAAGTGTTTGTAATGTAATAGGAACTGGTGTAAAGGATAACATAATCGGAGGAACTTGTCCAAGGACACCCATAACTGCTGCAAACATTGCTACAAATGTAATTTCTTTGATCTTCATTTTAATTCTCCTAATGTCAATTTTCTCATAACAATTATCATATTAATGAAACTTAAATTATATGTCAACTAAATATTTATTTTAGTTAACATATATTATATTAAGATAAAAAACTAGAAAAATCTAAGAGGAAAGATTTAAAGACGATAGAAGGAATGATAAGATTTTATAAATTGGTGGACTAGGTTTAATTTAATAAAATTATGAGTTAATGATGGAGGAAATTCATGAAGAAAATCGTAGTAATTGGTTTAGGTGGAGCGGGTAAATCTACTTTTCTAGAAATTTAGGAAACAGGCTAAAAATAGATAGATTTCACCTAGACGCCACAAGAAATCATAAATATGAAGAAGACTTTAACAACTATCAGAAAGTAAGTTGTAGTTATTTTAAAATCTCCTAAAGAAGTTATACGATTTTTAGAAGAAAGTGGAGTTTTAACTAATAATCTCTTGATACGAAAAAAACCTACTCAATGAGTAAGTTTTTTTATTTCGTTGGATTCACAAACAATTTATGTAATTATCTAAAATTCTTAGTATTAGCCAACTGTCTTTTAATTTTTTATTACATTCATTATTTTTTAATTGAGTTATTCTATCGTTCAATATCCTGGAATATTTACTTTCTGACCAATTCGCTCAATTACATCATCCAATTCGTCCGGCTTCAAAAACTCAATCGGAGAAAATCCCTTCTCAAATTGCAATGTATCAGCTTCTAAAATAACGACATATCGACCGTTTACTTTGGCAATATGGAGGTTATCACCAAAATCAGCTAGTAATCCTTTTACAGAAAAGTGATCAGCTTTAAATGATAATTCAATTTCTGGTGTATGTTCCACGATTTGTGCCGCTGCTTCGATGACTTCATTGGGTGTAAAATGCTCTTGAATTTCACGTTTAGGACTTGCTGCCCAAACTTCCATTGCTGCATCGAATTGTTGTCTTTCAACACTTTCCTCTTCAAAAACGTCTTCAATTTTGTCGTAAACCATTTCCATTACTTGAGATTTTACAATTGCAGGCATTGATTCGGAATAGGAAACAAATTTTAAAAAGTCTTCAAAATATCTTGCGTGAGATGCTTGATGGATTTTTAATTCACTCTCTGAGATCATCCCTAATTCTTCCATATAAGGATATTGTATCGATTTCATATTTTTCGTTGTAATCGCCATTTCAACTGTTTTAATGAGAGTAGATTCATCTGCAATAGATGCAACTTTTGGTTCAAAATCACATTTTAGTACAAATAAGAATGGATCATCAAAATATTTTCTTAGTTTCGCTTGAATAACTAAAAATGCTCCTCCGCGAACTGCACTTGTATCAATGTAATTAATGACTAAAGTCTCATTTTCTGCTTTAAACTCTTCAATCGATTTTGCATCACGTATTCGCTGGAATAAATTATAATTTGGATTTGAGTCTAAAGAGTGGCCTTCTTCGACGATAAAGTGACCTAATTTCGTAGGTACAGAATCGGATTTTGGATGTCTTTCAACTTTTCGATTTACAATTCGTTCAAGTTCACCTTCTAAAAAGCCTTTCAATGCGCTTTCTTCAAACATTGATTCGTCTAATGTTTGAAAATGTTTATATCGTTTATCGGATTGTTCACCTTTACCTTCAACAGTAACAACATAAAACGATAAATATGTAATTTCAAAATCCATCCAATCACCTTTTCCTATTTTTCTGTATTTAAGTATATGGATGAGGATTCATAGAGTCAATCATAAACAAATCAAGTTTTGGACAAAATTTCCATAAAAACTATCATAAGATAGAGAAATTTTACAGTTATGAGACAAATTCATTACACACTATGATAAAATAAAGATATAATTAAATGTGGAACCAATAAAATTTAAAGTACTTTGATGTGGTGATTTCACATCTTTTTTTACGTTAAGTGGGAATAAATTGGCAGCAACCAAGTGATTTCAACATAGTCGCCAATTAAGCTCGTCAATCAACGAGTTTTCTTTACTTGCAATTTTATGGTACCAACTATTTGGAGAGGGGATGAGAGACCTGAGAATAGATAGAATAGCTACCATATCATTAATTATCGTAACATTACTTTGGGGCACAACATTTGTAGTAGTCCAAAATGCGATTGCATACGTTGAACCGTTTGCATTTAACGCATTTCGATTTATCCTCGCAACTTTAGTCCTTTTGCCATTTTTAGTTAAAAGAAAACAAAAGACTAAATTAACGGTTAAACAAATCGTTATTACGAGTGGTATTGGATTCATGTTGTTTTTAGGGTATTTACTTCAAACATTTGGATTGAAGTATACAGCTTCATCAAAATCAGGTTTTATTACTGGTCTATGTGTTGTATTAGTACCTGTTCTTTTATACTTAGTCTATAAAGAACGGTCAAACTGGTCTACTGTAATTGCATGTTTAATTGCATTACTAGGACTAAGTTTCTTAACTTTAGGTGATTCATTTTCTATTAATCTTGGAGATGTACTAACACTAATTGGGTCGATTGCGTTTGCATTCCATATTATTTTATCAGGAAAATATACGAAGCAAATGGATCCGCTCACCTTTACAACGATTCAACTAGCTACAGTTGGTATTAGTAGTACGATTTTCTCTCTAATTTTTGAAGATACTTCCGTTTCATTTTCAAAAGAACTTTGGGTCAATCCGACATTCATTTTTGCAGTGGCTGTCACTGCAGTATTCTGTACGAGTATCGCGTTTTGGGTTCAAATGTTTGCTCAACAACATATTTCTTCTACGAAAGCAGCACTAATTTTTATTTTCGAACCTGTTTTTGCCGCATTTACAGCAGTACTTTTTGCAAATGAAACATTATCAATCCAAACAATTATTGGTGGGACTTTTATTGTAGGTGGCATGCTGCTATCTGAAGTTCCTTTACCAAAGAAACGAACAAAAGAAGTAAAAAATGAGGCAATATAGTAAGAAATGTAAGAAATTTTAAAAAAATGGGTATAATACACATTGACAGATATAATTTGTTCACGTATTATAACTTTAAATTAATAAACGACTTAGAAAAGGAATAGTAAGTTTATAAGCTTTTTAGAGAGGGAATGGTCGGTGCAAATTCCTAAAGCAAGTAAACTGAACCAGCCTTGGAGTCACTGTACCGAAATAAAAGTAGGCTACAGCGGTTTTCCCGTTAAAGATGTTAAGAGATTATGTAGAGCTTTTACATAATAAGTAGGGTGGTAACGCCATGAATGGTCCCTTTTGATCATTCATGGCGTTTTTTGTTTATCATCGGCTTATTTCGTATTTTCTATATAGTAATTAGGGTGGTAACGCCGAGAATGGTCCCTTATAGATTATTCTCGCGCGTTTTTTATTTTCTAAAAATTGATTAGGAGTAGAGAAAATGACTACAAAAAAATTTGTTGAAGCAATTACAGATATGGATGTTGATTTTGCACAATGGTACACAGATATCGTAAAAAAAGCAGAATTAGTCGATTACTCAAGTGTTAAAGGATGTATGATTATAAGACCTTATGGTTATGCACTATGGGAAAATATCCAAAAAGAATTAGATTTTCAATTTAAACAAACAGATCATGAAAATGTATATATGCCATTATTTATCCCTAAATCTTTATTACAAAAAGAAGCTGATCATGTGGAAGGATTTGCACCTGAAGTAGCTTGGGTAACGCATGGTGGTCATGATGAATTGGCTGAACCATTAGCAGTTCGTCCAACATCAGAAACACTATTTTGTGAGCATTTTTCAAAAACAGTTGAAAGCTATAATGACCTACCAAAATTATATAATCAATGGTGCTCAGTTGTTCGTTGGGAAAAAACAACAAGACCATTTTTAAGAACGACAGAATTCTTATGGCAAGAAGGTCATACAGCACATGCTACCGCTGAAGAAGCACAAGCAGAAACAATTCAAATGCTAAATGTTTATGCTACTTTCTTAGAAGACTTCTTAGCAATTCCTGTTATTAAAGGTCAAAAAACAGAAAAAGAAAAATTCGCAGGTGCAAAGGCTACTTATACAATTGAAAGCTTAATGCACGATGGGAAAGCATTACAAAGTGGTACTTCTCATAACTTTGGAGATGGATTTGCAAAAGCATTTGATATTCAATACACAGATAAAAACTCTAAAAGACAATATGTACACCAAACTTCTTGGGGTATGACAACAAGAGTAATTGGCGCATTAATTATGGTTCACGGTGATAACAGCGGATTAGTATTACCACCAAAAGTTGCTCCAACTCAAGTAATGGTCATTCCGATTGCTCAACATAAAGAAGGCGTTATTGAAAAAGCAACTGAATTAAAAAATCGTATTTCAAAAATTGCTCGAGTAAAAATTGATACTTCTGACAAAATGCCAGGTTGGAAATTTAACGAATATGAAATGAAAGGAATTCCAGTTCGTGTTGAAATTGGGCCAAAAGATATCGAAAAGAATCAAGCAGTATTAGTAAGACGTGACACGCGAGAAAAAACGATCGTTTCATTTGAGGCTTTAGAAGAAAATATTACAAAATTACTTGAAGAAATCCAAACATCTCTTTACGAAAAAGCATTAAACAATCGTACAGAAAAAACATATGAAGCAACATCAATGGATGAGTTAAAACAAATCAGTGAAGAAAAACAAGGCTTTATTAAGGCAATGTGGTGCAAGGATCTAGCTTGTGAAGAACAAATTAAAGAAGAAATTGGGTTAACCTCAAGATGTATTCCATTTGAACAAGAACAAATTGCTGATACATGTGTATGCTGTGGGAAGAAAACGGATGTAATGGTTTATTGGGGTAAAGCATACTAAATCTTTCAATAATAACTAGGAAGGTGAATGAACGATGGAAAGTTTACATTCTTTAAAAGAACATCTCTGTATGTTAGAAGAAAGATTACTTAAACCAGAAATTCGTACATCTCAAGTTGAACTAAAAAAACTACTAGCCAATGAATTTTTTGAATTCGGGAGTTCAGGTAGAGTTTTATATAAAGATCAATTAGAAAATGGCATTGGAACCGTAAAAATGACATTAAGTGATTTTGAAATTCATCCATTATCAGACGAAATTACCTTAGTGACTTATCGAATATTTAATGAAGTAAAAAAACAAGATTCCTTACGTAGTTCAATTTGGAAGTTTAAAGATGGTCAATGGAAAATGTATTTTCACCAAGGCACACCAACAGAGTTTTAAGTAAGTTTATAAGTAGAACACGAATCCCACGATTTGTGTTCTTTTTTATAAAGATAATATAATTACCGACTTTTATATCAGTTTCAATTCATTTTCAAATTTATGGTAAGATAATGTAAGAATATTTACTAAGGAGAACAAAATGTATTTAACAATTAAAGAAACAGCGGAATACTTAGATCTTGAAGAATCCTATATAAACCAATTAATTCAAGAACGAAAAATAAGAGCAGTCCATGATGGTGAGCAATATTTAATCTACAAAGAGCAATTTAATAATCATCTAGAACAAATGGTAAAAGCAAAAAAAATGATTGCTGATTACTATAACGAACCAATTCCTGAAGACCCAGATGTAAAAGACGAAGATTAATATAAAATCAGATTGTAAGAGGTAGCTATTACAAGTTACTTTTTTCAATCTGATTTTTTGCAGTTTTTATGTTTTTAATGAAATTCAACATAAAATTATTAACTGGAAATAATTCACAATTGATTACTCTGTACAAATTGTATACATTATTAACATAAGTATTTTCTAAAACTTTCTGACTTATATTTAATGAAAAATTCAAAAGTTACTTTAAGGAGTGTTATACAGTGAAAAAGGGAGTAATGATCATTGTCCCCATCCTTATAACAATATCAATCGGTTTAAGTATGAATAATGCTTATCACGAAATGATCTATTCAGGAGTAGGAGAAGGTTTTACTGATTTTGTTAAATATTTAGTGCATGGACTTTTCTAGTAGTTATTCTATATTAATAATAGTAAATAAATTCCCTGTCTCCTTAATGGATACAGGGATATTTTTTTATATTTAGTTGTTCTGTTCTAAATTTGTAACATTTTTGGAAGTCCAAAAAAAACAATGTTATGATACAAATGAAAGGACCTCGTTCAAGTCTTTTCCCTTTTATTTAGCCCTATTGTACTTGCTCGTATCAATAAGGGCTCTTGTTTCTCATTATTTTATTTACCTTAATTATAAAAATTTTATTAAAAAAGTATTGATAAAATTAAATGGATCATAAATCGAGTTTCAATAATTAAGTATAGAACTTTTTATTTGTTGGACAAAATTTAACCTAAGATTTTAAAAAGTTGTCACAATCTACACTTTAATATTGTGTACAATGGATATACAATAGCCTTATGCACTACAAGCTAAACTCTTTATTCAGAAATAAAAGGAGTGTTTGATATGTCCAATCTGTATGACGATTTTTTTAGAGAGAGCGGTTTTGAAGAAAGGGATTTCGGAAATATATTTTCAAAAGTTACTGTACCTGAAGATGTTCATAAAAATGCAGAAGATGAGGATTTCTGCAAATTAAATAACTACATAGATAAATCTCTTTTTACTCGAGAAGTCTATGACAAGTTGATTCATAACGAAGTAGAATATAAACTTATAGACCTCTCACCAAGATTCGGAATAGATCTTATATGGGCAAAATGGCTATTGAGAAAGTTAAAGGAAATAAATCAAAAAGAGTATAAGATTATTTAATAATAATAACCCTGAATTCATAATTGGATCAGGGTCATTTTTCATTTAATCGATTAAACAACAATAATCTTACTAGCGTTAACCAACTTGCACTAATTTACATTTGAGAAAGTAATTTTGAATAACTAAAATATAACCAAGTTAAACAGTTTTATATTTTGGTCTTCAATTATAAAATTCTATTTTGGATTAAAAAGAATCTACGATAATTAATATTTAGCTTTTTGGAATTGTCCAATATGATGAAACTATGAAAAATCAATCAAATAATATGAGTAGTTCAGATCTAATAAAAGCATAAACAACAATTGTTTATGCTTTTATTATTTACTGTGCATTTTATATGAAATTGTGAGACATGTTCTAGAGATAATTAAATACAGTACTAAATATTATTTTCAAAACTACCAATAACAAAAGTCTAACTAATAATAAACCACGTTACGTCAGCGTTTATTCAAATTCTCCTGCGCCATTCTAACTAATTCTTTCTCCATACTCCCACTGATACGTCCACCTACTTTAGCGTTTTGATGAGAGGTTAGGAAAGGTGATAAATCGTTGGTATTAATGGGTTTGTTAAGAATAAAGGAGAAAGAATATCTACTCATATAGGCAAGTTAAACAGTTTTATATTTTGTTCTTCAATTATTAAATTTTTTTGATTGGAGAATGATTAAAGTTCTAATGCTTTCAATCTATCGGATGAAGATAATATATCCATGCAGTGTTGGATTGTTCTTATCTCTCTGGAAGTATCTAATAAATGTGTTTTTTCATTACAAACAATATGATCGATTCTGCACTTAAATAATTGACTTAAGTTAATAAGTGTTTCAATATCTGGCTCGTTTTTCCCTAACTTCTTCATTTTTGAATTAATAATACTAAATGGGGATATATTAAAAAAAGATTTGTAAGGGGGGATAAACTGATGGGACTTGTAAATAACATGCAGATTTTCTTTATAATAATGTTCTCATTAGTTTCACTCTCATTTATCTCTATGCCAGGGGACGCTGTTAAAGCCGCTGGCACTGGTGCATGGTTTGCTATTTGTATTGTCGCTATTTTATTTTCATTTGGGGTCTTTATTATTGCAAGCCTAAGTAAAATGTTCGAAGGAAAAACAATCCATGAATACTCAATTCTCCTTGTTGGGAAATTTATGGCAAAGATAATTGGTTTTATTTATACAATCTATTTTGTTTTTTTATCAATTATCCTATTTACACAATCCGTAAATTTTATTAAACAAACTTCCTTACCATTAACGCCAATATGGACAATTTTGCTTATATTTATAGTTGTTACATTCTACACTGTTTACAAAGGATTAACGACAATAGGTAGATTATTTGGGATTTATGGGTTTCTTTTTGTTTTTATTCCATTAGCTACCCATATAGGTGAGTTTTTAGTGGGAGATATAGACTATATAAAACCTTTTTTTGAACCAAAACTTGTGAAAGAATATGTTTTGGGAGCTAAGGATTTAATACCTGCATTTATAGGAATTGAGATTCTAACCATTATTCCTTTTGGCCAAAACAATCTCAAAAGAGGAGTACTGTTTTCAATGATTTCAGTTCTGTATGTGGGGGTTTATTATGCTTTTGCTGCAGAAACTTCAGTAATGATTTTAGGGATTAACCAAATTGTCTTATACAAGGCTTCTCTTGTTGAGGCACTTCGTGAAACAAAGCTCCCGGAAGTTTTTTTTATTGTAAGGTTTGATATCGCATTTCTGATTATTGGAACAATCTGTTTATCGTCCGGCCTAATGACAACATCGTTTGCAGCTGTTGAAAATACGGTCAAGCTATTTTCCAGAATAAAAAGAAATTTTTTATTAGTTGTTGTTGGGATTATTATTTATATTTCATGTTTGTTTTTAGATAATTCGCAACCGGTAACCTATTTATTTCTTAAAATATTGCCGATTGGCGGAATAATTACTGGTTTCATTATTCCAATTTTACTATTTATAGTAGCAAAGGTAAAAAAATATGAGAGCTAAAATATTACTTCTTTACCTTAACGTAATGTGTTGTTTTATGATGGTCGGATGTTGGGATGCGAATGAAGTAAAAGGTTATTCGCTAGTTTCTCTCCTTGGTATAGATAGAGTTGATGAAAAAATAAGACTTTTCTTGGAAGTTAATTCGTCATCAAATAGTTCCTCTAATACTCAAAGCAGTACCGGAGAACCATCGGAAATTTTAGTTTCGGAAGGAAAAAACTTTACAGAGGCAAGAAATTCCTATTTAAGGAGGGCCGAGAAAGGGATATTTCTTGGTGCAATGAGAGCGATCGTTATTTCCGATCATTTTTCTAAAGGTGGTTTATCGGAGTATTTTAATCGAATAAGGGGAATAAAGGAATACCCTAAAAGTATCCTCTTATTCACTACAAATACTGAATTAGATAAATTATTAGATCCTACTCAAAGTAACGGAACGAAGATCGGTCAAAATGTTGAGCATTTAAATAATGCATTGGTTAAAAAAAAAATGTTGAATGATAGCATTTTGACGAATGTAATGGAAAATGCACTTGTTAAACATACTGGATATCTACTGAATAATATCGATAAAGTCAACGATAGAATTGAAATTAACGGGTATTCAGTATTTAAAGACAACAAAAAAGTTGGTTTCATTTCTGAAAGTAAAATGAAAGGTGCTAATTACTTCATTTTAAAAAAGCCTGCTAATGAATACAACCTTGGCTTTAAAGATGAAAGCTTAGAAATTTATACAAAAGTAAAAAACAAAAAAATCACTTCCTATTATAATGGTCAAACTATTAATTTTAAGATTCGAATAGTCCTTCACTGCGATGTAAATTATGAATCCGTTTCGAAAGAATTAAATAATGAGGATAGAAAAGAAATGGAGAATGAAATTTCAAAAGTGATAAAACAAGAAATAGTAGAAACCATAAAAACATCACAGGAAAAATATGAGTGTGACTATTTGCAATTATATAAAGTCTTTAGAGCAAAATATAATAGTGAATTTAAAAATATGAATTGGGATAAGAAATATAAGCAGGCTAAATTCAATGTTGATGTAAAGGTAAAATTGAGCCAGCAAACTTTCTAATCGAGAGTAAAGTAGGTGTGTGAATTGATAAACAGAAACTATTACGCTGAGATCATCAATGATAATGAATTGTCAAAGCATGATATTAAAAAGAGAGAACTACAGAATCGAACAGGAAAAATTACTTTCTTATTTGTAAATCAATTAACAGATACAACGATCCTATCAGATGATGCTATAAAACCTTTGAGTTTGCTCATATCAGAAAAAAAGTATGATATTTTAAAAGCTCAGGAAGTTTTTGACTTGTTTTTATATACCATTGATTTGAGCATTGATGATCAAAAAAGCAAAATCATTGAATATATACTTCAAGGTATGACGGTGGTGATATTTTCTAATGATTTGCAATATATCGTCCTAAATACAAAAAAAAACGAGAAAAGAGCTATTTCAGGACCTGAAATAACCTATACAGTAAGAGGGGCACGGGATTGCTTTAACGAAAATTTGGATGATAATTTGTCATTAATTAGGTACAGGATTAAGGACCCTAAGCTAAGGATTATATATCTGGAAGTTGGGAGAAGAACAAAAACAAAAGTCGCCATTATTTACATAGATGATATTGCAAATAAAAAAGTAATAACAGAGGTAACTAATAGGATTAAAAAAATTGATGTTGATGGAATTGTAAGTTCAGGAGAATTGCAAAATCTAATGTTAAATCGATGGTTTCATCTATTTCCTCAGACCGGGATCGTGGAGTCATCAGACCTTGCGGGAGCAGTTCTTCTTGAAGGAAAAGTACTTGTTTTAGCAGATGGAAGCGGACTTGGCATAATTGCACCAAAAGTATTTTTAGAATTCTTTGCATCAGGTGATGACTTATTTGACAATTCATTTATGGCTGTTTTTTTAAAATGGATACGATTATTATCAGGCTTTATTTCTGTTTCGATTACTTCTCTGTATGTAGCCATATTGAGCTTCCATATTGATGCACTTCCAATCGATTTTATTAATTCCATTAGTAATTATTCTCAACAAATACCATTTTCGATATTTGTAGAGGCGTTCATTTTAGAACTACTCGTTGTGATCCTAAGAGAAGCAATGATTAGAGTTCCAAAGCAGATTGGTTCTGCAGTAGGTGTACTAGTAAGTATTGTGATTGGACAAGCTGCAATTATAGCAAATATTTTTAACCCATTATTACTGATTATCGTAGCAGTTGGACTGGTTACGACATTTGCGATACCGGATTATACACTCAGTCACCCTTTAAGACTTTTAAGATTTTTCTTTTTATTTGCATCTGCTACATTTGGTTTGATCGGGTTTACATTAGCGTTAACAATCGTGCTTACAAACCTAGTATCAACGAACTCATTTGGAGTACCCTATTTTTCACCCCTGTCACCTTTTAATTGGAAAGATCTCAGAAATTTGTTTTTCTTTAGACGAGATATGTCAAATTCGAGACCTAATTTCTTAAGAAACAAAGACAAGACTCGATCTTGAAAAGCAAGATTAGGTGAAAATACACCAATCATATGAGCCTATTTATTAATAAAGTTCTTCGAAAATATGACTATCTCTTCCAAATACAGAACCTCTAGGCTGTGGAAGAAGTATTAGTGCAAGCAAAATTGTAGTATCAGGGGATGTAACTAACTGTAATCACTTACGGAAAATCAGCCTAATTATCAAAATGAACATGTTATAAACAAATAGAATGACTCAAATAGGTCAAAACTTTCTTAAATGAATCTTAATCAAATGATGAAAAGTATGAAAAATTAAACTAAATAATATGAGCAGTTCAAATCTAATAAAAAGCATAAACAACAATTGTTTATGCTTTTTATTATTTACTGTGTTTTTTATATAAAATTGTTAGACATGTCCTAGAGATAATTAAATACTAACTATTATACAAATCAATTTATTTCTTATTTTAATACCTATTATTATTATCAAAAATACCAATAAGGAAAAGTCTAATAGTACAATTTATGGTTGAATATGGGAAAGAAAACTATATACCATGGGTGAAGAACAAAATGTAAATACTATTATTAAACCCTGTTAAATTACCGTTTATTCAAATTCTCCTGCGCCATTCTAACTAATTCCTTCACCATACTCCCACCGATACGCCCACCAACTTTACCGTTTTCGTGAGAAGATAAATTACCATTATATCCTTTCGTTAATGGAACTCCTACTTCTTCAGCAGCTTCGAACTTAGCATCTTCAGGATTAGATGTATGCATCACTTTAGCTTTTAAAGCATCTAGTGCTTTTCTAGATTCAGGAACTAAGATTTTATTTTTTCTACTCATCAAACCCACTCCTTTTAGTTGTAGATTTCCCGTTTATTGATTTTTTTAATTATGGAAATAATTGCTATAAAATAGGGAATGTTACATAATGAAGACATGCGTTAATTAATCGATATAAAAGGAGAATGATGATGAAATCTTTTAATGTAACTTTTCACAAAGAAGATAATGTAGATAATATGTTGATCCAAAAATTGAATGACGAGGAATACCATAAGTCTACTGAAGGTGGAACTAGACATTTATTCGAAATCGATACGAATATAGGCTTTTTTGTGTTTCTAGATTCAGAGGATAATGAAGGAAATGTATCTCATATAGTCCTTCAATATAATGAAGAAGATGAAGAACCAGTTGCTTGTTATTCTTTTGCAATGAAAGATTTTTACGAATTCATGGCTTTATATTTAAATGATTTAGAATTCGTTGATGAAACTTCTGAAGAAGAGGAAGTTGAACTGGATGCTTCTAGTTCAATTCATCATTTAGTTCATCTATTATTCCATGTAATTGAAGAAGGCGAAGATTTAGAAGTATAAACTTCCAAATAAATGTATATTCTTCCAAAAAATACCGAGTTTATAGATTTAAAATTGGGTATTTATGCAAAAAATGGAAGTTCCACGATTTTGTTTTGGTTATTAATTTAAGATAATGGTTTCAAAAAAAAGCTCTTGATATTTTTATCGAGAGCTTTTTTTATTTTAAAGATTCTACTTGATCTATCATAAATAACTTTCGACTCAATAGAATTTATACAAGGACATTTACAGAGGAACTTGTTTTAAAAATAAAAAGTAGAATAGGAGTCGATCATATTGAACCTACCACAGTCTGTATTTATAAAAGAAATTGGACCTCGTATTAATTTTCAATATGGATCACGATTATCTATTGACCAAAAATTACAATGGATTAACCATCTTATTGATAGTGGATTAAATCACATCGAAGTATCCACTCTAATGAATTTTCCAAATAAACAACAGTTTAATGAAGCTACTGAATTAGTATTGAAGCTAAAAAGAGATCATCACATAACATATGGAGTATTAGTACCAAATAAAAGAAGTTTAATGCGAGCATTTGTTGTAGATGCAGATGAAATAAACTTTTTTATTTCAACAAGTGAGTCATATAATTTTAAAATTAAAAACTGCTCGATCAATCAATCACTGAAAGATATAAAAGTGATGACAAAAGTAACCAATGATTATGAAAAACTTACTCGCGCTTATATTACAACGGTATTTGGCTGTCACGATGAAAAAGTAAGCCATCAAAAAGCAATCGACTTGGCATTGCAATTATTAGATGATGGAGTGGAGGAGTTATCGTTTGTTGATACTGTAGGCAAAGTAACACCTCTTGAAGTTAAGTTATTTTTGGAGGATTTATTAATCAAAATACCTAAAGAGCGTTGTTCAATACAATTTTATAATACTTTAGGGAATGGCATTTCTAACATCTATACCTCACTTTCGTATGGGATTCAGCGGTTTGAATCAGCAAATGGAGGGTTCGGAGGTTGTTTTCCATCTAATGAACAAAATAGAATGATTGAAACGGAAGATTTAATTTCATTTTTACATCGACTCGAGATTACGACTAATGTTAACGAAGTAAAACTACTAGACGCTACAAACTATATTTCAAACCAGTTAAATGAAAAGCCTACTAGTAAGTTATTTTCAAGATTACCATCCAAAAAGCATCTAACATGATGCTTTTTTATATTGTTTTTAATAATTTGGACAAGAATTGAATTATTTTTGCATATAATTTACTAATTTGAATGAAAGGAGAATTGATTATGTCTAACATTGAAGCAATTATATTAGGCATCATTCAAGGGCTAACTGAATTTCTCCCTATCAGTAGTACCGGTCATTTATATATTGGTAGACATTTATTCGGGTTAGATGAGGCAGGCTTATTATTAGATACGCTAATGCATATTGGTACTTTATTAGCGGTGTTTGTTTTTTACAGTAAAGAATGGAAAGGTTTGATAAAAAAACCTTTTTCAAAATTAACTTTATTACTTTTTGTAGGAACATTACCCGCTGTAATTGTAGGCCTATTATTTAAAGATTTTTTTGATGAAATATCTGTTTCAGGTAAAACGATCGGGTGGGAGTTTATTTTTACTGGTATTATTTTATTTATTGCTGATAAAAGGAGAAAAGGGAAGAAAACAATGGAGGACCTAACATGGGTTGATGCATTATTCATCGGCTCATTTCAAGCACTTGCTATATTTCCAGCAGTTTCTCGTTCAGGATTAACGATCGCTGCAGCATTATTTAAAGGAATGGAACGTAAAAGCGCAGCCTATTTTTCGTTCTTACTATCAACTCCTGCAATTTTAGGTGGAATCGTATTCCAAGGAAAAGATCTTCTTGGCGGAAACGCGGAGCAAATACCGTTTTTCCCACTATTTCTTGGAACATTAGCCGCAAGCCTATTCGGTTATTTAGCCATCAGTTGGATGATCAATTTATTAAAAAAACAATCACTGAATATTTTTGGTTATTATGTTATTTTTTTAGGGGTTAGTATCGTAGTGCTTCAGTATTTGAAGATATTTTAATGTAAATGGTAGGTTATCGACTAGTACACAAAAAAGCACAGGAAGTAATAAACCTGTGCTTTTTATGCTATTACTCAAAGTTTTTTAACTTTTTCTTCATCACCAGTCGTTGCGTTTATAAAGATATCATATGTATCGTGATTATATGTACCTAAAAATTCATAAGTGAGAACTTCTTTATTAAAATCATTTAAGATGACAGCTAATCGTTCTTCTTCAACTTTAACATTTTTATTAAGCTTTGCTTTTGCTTGCTCAAGTGTAAGCTTAGGAGTAGGGATTTTACGTACATGGTTTGACGTAATATAGTTTTTAGCATTAAATCCGATAATTTGCCCGTTATCTAGTGCAACTTTTAATTGAATTGCTTCTGGATAGATCCGCACGTCATCAATTGACTTAACCATTTGAAGTACGCCAATCGTATCGTATTGTGAACTATCATATAATTCCATGTTCTTATAGTTTTTTGAATTTAAATAACTTAAACCTTTTTTCACTGCATCATCTAAACTGATTTGCTGTTTTGCAATTGGTCTATTTGTAATAAAGAAGATTGGCAAACCAGCAGTTTCAGTTATTTCCATATACGTATCAGCTACTGGGTTATTGTGAGCCATAGAAACTGAGTAAAAAGGTTCAAATCGATCATTATCGCTTTTACTTCTAGTCACTTGAATTTTAGTAACATTTTTGAGCGGTACAGCGTCTTCAGCAATTTTTTTAGCTTCATTTTCATCAATTTTTTTACCAGTTAACTTCTTTAAGCCTTTAGATTCTTCTTGGCCATTCGAAAACGTAGGTCCAAAATCATTGTCCGTAGTTGCTTTTACTTGTTCAATATGTTTAAAACCATCCACGATACTATTGTCTCGTGGTGCTTTTCTTTCTTCGGACATTTGGCCAACATCCATCCAAGTTAAGTTTTTATTCATGATGTTAGTTTGTACATTCCGTAGTCCATCTTGAATTTTTTCAGCTGTTGAATATATATTACGTAAAGAAGAATATTCCTTTGCAGTTAAAGGTTCTTTATTTAAATCTCGAACGGCTGTTTTATAGCTAAAATTTCCTACTCCAGTTAAAAAGGCCTGCGTTTTATCAAAAGGTACAAACTTTAGCGGAAGTTGTGCAATGTCAGATTTAGCCTGAATCGAAAGACGCCATACATCTGCTAAAGCAGGGGAGAGAGACGTTCTTGAATTCATTGCTAATGTCGTACCGATTTTATCATGTAATAAATCCATATCAAATGTTAGTTCATTAAAAGCTCTTTGATAATTATTTTCGGCTTTTAAATTCATTTCTTTCAGATCTCGATTTTGAGTATATCCCCAATAACCAGTTCCGATTAGAGCGGCTGCTAAAGCACCTGCTACAATCCAACTACCTTTCATAATTACACCTCACTACAATTATTTACAAAAAATATGTTGACCAATTGTAAGAATAATAGGGCGGCCACGAATCCATTGGTTTGTTGCTGTTTTAGGATTGTAATAATAAATACAACCCGTCGTTGGATCCCAGCCATTTATTGCATCAATTACTGCTTTTTTAGCCTGAGCATTAGGTGTTAAATTAATTTGACCATCAGCTACTGCCGTAAAAGCACCTGGTTGATAAATAACACCTGCTATTGAATTAGGAAAAGATGCATTTGTTAAACGGTTTAAGATAACTGCAGCAACAGCAACTTGCCCAATATATGGCTCACCACGTGATTCACCATATACAGCATTTGCCATTAATTTAATGTCATTATCTGTATAACCGTTTGGTGCATTCGCAATTGGTTTATTATTTGGTTTTGCATTCGAATTATTAGGTTTATTTGTATTCGGTTTAGCCGGCGTATTGTTTGAACCGTTATTATTGGAAGTATTATTATTTGCTGTACTCCCTTTATAATTTTTAGTTGCTTTTGTCAGCTTTTCTTTTAATTTTGTTCCTGCCACACCATCAACCTTCATACCAAATTCCTTTTGAAAATTACGAAGAGCCCAGTATGTATTCCATCCAAAAACTCCATCAGCTTTATCGTCCAGAAACCCTATAAATATAAGTCGCTCTTGAAGCTCCTTAACATCATCGCCAGTTGAACCACGGCTGAGTACTTGACTACTAAAGGCATCAACTTCTTTTTTTGGTAAGTAAATATTTAAAGTAATCAGTGAAATACATATTATGCATAAGATAATAAATGCCGTTTTAAAATGAAAATTCTTTTGCAAAATAAATCCTCCTTAATCAAATACATATAGGATTACTATTTGTAAAAAATTTCTTTTTATTAGTAAAAAGCGTAAAAACTGATATAAATTGCACAAACAAGAAACGGATAGATAGAGTAGATGGGTCGAATAGTAAGGATAGGAGCAAGAAGGAGGAGGTATTATGAAAAGAACATACAGAGCCATTTTTATTTTCTCATTCTTATTTTGTATTTTTTGCAAAGTAAACCCAGCTGCTGCCGAACCAGTTTATGAGCCTCCATATGCTAAATGGGGGAAAATTGCAGTTGAAAAAACAATCCAAAGATACCCGCAATCGGATGTAATAGATTATTTACACATAGGAAGAGAACAAAAAACACCGACAGTCTCAGTAGAAAAATTCAAATTATGGTTAAGATTAAAAGATGGAAGCAGGGAATTCGGCGTATATGTAAATGTAGAATTTGAATTAAGAACAGAAAGATACTTAGGAATTACATATACTGAAACGGATCGATAAGTAACTAACTTTAAAAAACATCGCTTAAATTGTGATGTTTTTTATTGAAACACATATTGTGAGGGAAATCACATGAAGAATTTTTAGAGGAAAGTATTAGTTTAAATTAAGGATTTATGATTTTAAAAATAGAAAAAAATGATTGTTTCAAACATTTATTGATGATGGATCGGTAATTGAAATCAAATAAAAAAATTAACACAATCAGTAAGAGCAAATAAACAATAAAAAGATTGAATTGTTGTAGAAACTTAAATTAACTAACTCAATTTTTTTTATTGAAGAATTTTTTATTAATGTTTTTTCTTAAGTTATAAATGATTAAAAATGATTTAATTACTATGTAAATTTGAGTTTTACTAAATTAGTTAGTTTTTATCAGATTTGAATTTTTGAGCTGAATTAACTAAATTGATGATTTTTTTCGTTTCATCTCAAAACACTAAGAATACTTATGAAATGAGATGGAATATAGTGATTTTACTTCAACTTCCTATAATATATATTATGTAAACTAGAAAAAATCAACACCATTTTTTTGAAGTTGTATTTGTCTCATCGTATCATCGTAATTTTCGTGATCATTTTGAAGCATACTTTTATACTTTATTTCACGGAACTCTTCACTACCGTCACGAAATTTAACCCACATTTCAAATATAGATGCTCTCTTTTTCCCTTCATATTCATATTCGATTTTTAATGGTTGCTCGCAGAATTCCACTACATCAGGATTACACTCGACAAATAAGAAATTATCATGTTCGAGATCACTAAATAATTCTACAGTTCGTTTAATTTTGTAGCTAGTGCTTAGCCAATAGTTGTTTCCATACCTTGAGGCATTTTAATAGGTGAATACATAATTACTTTTTATTCCTTTTATACTTGAAACAAAACCTTTTGATAGCAAAACATGATTATAAATGAAGGGTCGATAGGTTTCATGTTCTCCCCTTTTCCTTCGTTAAACTTTCGATTGATCTTTTTTCAGTAAGATGATGAACTCTGCGTTTTCCCAAAATCATATCCCCTTTCAAATAAAAATCTTTTAGGACAAGCTAGAAAATACACAATTAATTGTTCTCCGACACAAATCTGTTTACTCTAGCGACACAAATCTGTTACTTTTGGTAAATTTTGGTTATTGGTGATTGATTGTATATTAAATCCGAACATTCAAGTTTAATTTACACCTCTTTTTATAGCTTTTTATTCACTATTTTGTAGTATTTATACCTAAACGACACAAATCTGTATACTCGGGGTTTTTTCGCGACACAAATCTATTTACTCTCGGAACAGTAGCGACACAAATGTGTTTACTTGAGGCTTTTTTGCGACACAAACCTGTTTACTCGAGGAAAACATTGTTTTTAAATAAAAAAAGCAAGTATAAACTTGCTAAATATATCTTCCAACCAGATCGCACCATAATCTTGATTTTTGAAACTTATCTTTGCAACGAATATATATTAGTTGGCGATTGTTTACAAAATTATTTATATTAATATACACCTCTTGTAACGGTAAAAGTGGATCAAATGGGATTTCGTGATAATAAGTAACTTCATATGTTTTTGCGTTCTTATAAATCCCTACCCACTGATAAAAGTTATTTAGAACAAGGTCCGCAAATAGACGATTACGTATACATGTAGATAGCCACTCTACTTCATGAACAAGACCATCACCTATCTCTTCGATTAGTCTCATTATTGCCTTTTCATATTGCCTCATAAATGAGCGTAATGCATCATCAAATATTGGTGAATAATAAGATTTAGGAGTTGTAGCGAATCGATTTTTCGTAGTAAACCCATTTTGTACATTATGATATCCATTAAGCCCTTCAATAAACTTTCTCCAGCATACATAAGCATGTGCATAGTGACATACATTGCTAAAACTTCCTTTTATAGATAGATTTCGAACACAGCCTCGATGGAACTTCATGATGGTATTACGGAGCATTCGAGCAATACTTTTATATATTGCTCTTTGATCGTTATACATTTCACTTGACTCAAGAAAAGGATTTACTTGTTTTTTTATTGCATTATGATTCGGTTTAAATAGTGACCGACTAATTAATATTGAGGTTTCAGATCCAGCCTCTATTTTCCCTGTTTGTTTTAACTGAAGAACACGTTGAACGTGATTTTTTAACTTCTGTGGAGGACCTATTTCAGAAAATACAACTCGACTCATAAAAGAGTCTTCGGTGATTAGATTCATTTCAGGTATCATAGTCTCCTTCCCCTTTAATTCCCTTTGAAACATTTTAAACATCTTTATAGGATGATTTACATCCATGTAGCAATGTCCGCATATACAAACATATGGTTTTGCTAAGTTCGGATTTGTTAAATTAAAAGCATATCGACGAAAACAAACGGGACAACTTTCGGTTAAATCTTTATTGTGAATCGGGCAAATTGTTAAGAATCTCAGTTGATGAAAATTACTATGATATCCCAATTCCAAACAACTTTCACAAAAGCGTAGCACATCATGCTCAAAAACATGACGTGCAGCAATGCCAACACCAGATGCCATCTGATTTATGAACAATTTGCTTTCATGAAACAATTTATCCAATTCATATTGTTCAAGCTTTATCTTATCAAAGTGTAATTGAGTGGTTAGACTTCCTTTTTTAAAAGACAAAAATGTTTTCCAATTACTCGACTTGTTCTTGCTTAACATCGCAAACATTTCAATTTGTTGTGCTCCATTCGCATAATTCATTTTTTGAAGAATTGACCAAATTGACTCAAATTCCCTTATCCAGTTTATATTCCAAACTAAGGTTGATTTTGACCATTCTTCATTCTGGATATCTATGATGATGCTTTCAGTATTAAAAACCATTCAAAAAATTCCATTTATATACTTTTCAGCTTCGATAAATCCGCTGAATTCTATTGATTTTTTTATCATATTTTTAGTTACCATGTCGGTATTTTCACCATCTATCCCATAATTAGTTAACAAATAATTAATCGCAAGGGTAAAGTAAACCATTGGAACTTCAATTGCTTTTTGAATGTTATTTTCAAGATAAAAATTATGGTAGACTTCCCAAATATCCGATGACATTGAAGAAAGCCGAAATCCATTATCATATAGAGTTGGGAAAAAATATCGTGTAAATGTCCAAGGAGCGTTTACTGGATAGGTAGTATATTCATCATAACCGAGTAAACAATGGTGAAGATCTTCCACGCATGTTATCCCAGTAAATACATACTCATGAGACATAAAACGACCGACAATTTGCATTTTACCGTCGCTTAGAAAATCGTCTCGTGTATACTTTAGTTCCTTTTGTCCGACTAATATTGCGGTTAAATCTAAGCCCACACGATCTAGTTCGTTATAAATATCCATTAACCATTCATAATGATCCTCCATTAATCGTTGGGCATCATCAATGATAAGAATAATACGTTTAGCAGAGGAGGCTTGTCCTTTTTGAATAAGAAATTTATATAATTTGTCTCGTTTGAAAATAGGTTTATTCGGACCTGAATCCCAAAGAGGATGACCTAAGCCTCTTAACATATCATTGAAAAAAGTTAACTCATTAGGATTAACCGTACGTTGACTAAGGTATAAAAAAGTAGGTAAATCTTTCCCGAATTCATCTGGTAAGAAATTGATTAAATATTTAATCGCTTGTGTTTTTCCAATACGCTGTCTCCCATAAATAATCCCTCCAGGAGAATGATTACGTATCCATTTGCAAACTGTATCATACATCCGAGCAATCTCATTTGTTGGTAATAAATATGATTTGGAATAAACAGGATGTGTACCTTTTGGTAAATCAGGCCGAAGTGCAAACAAGTGGTTTTCTTTGTTATGATCAGTAATTGCCATTATAATTTCCTCCTAACCATTAATAGCCATTATTAATAATGGGTTTCGTAAAAATACGTGGTACAGGTCGCTGAGGTGTATTTTGAATATCCCCATTTGACTTCATTAGTTCCTCAACTTCGTTAGGATTAACTGTACTAGGCAGCTTTGTTACCTTGTTTTCGTTACTTTCCTTTTTACTTTTTTCTAAATGTGCGAGTTTATTTCTGGCATTTTTATTGGTTCTTGCTTTCTTTCTCAAGTACTCGCCATAAACTTCAACTGGATCCTCATGACTCAAGAAATGTATTTCTTTTTGTTTTTTTAGTTTTAAAATGGCTTTTCTTGTTCGTAAATCGTGTTTTACTTCTGCCCATTTTCCAACAGCCGTTAATTCACCTAAATCTTCACCATTTGGTAAAAATGCACGTATTGTACGTAAATCATCGACATTAACATACAAACTAATTGTTTTACCAATTAGTGCTGATGAATTCGCGAGCTTTTCACTTCGATATCTAACTCCTTCATATTTAATATAGGGTCTAATTCCTTTTTGTACGTTACCGCATACTTTACGCTCTACGCGTTTAGTAAAAAATAAGATTTCATTTCGATGTTGTTTTGGTAATGTACGAACAGTTAAATCGCGGTCAAGGCGTTGTTTCAATATATTAAGTGGACTAAGATTATTAAGACCTTCGTGTGGTGTACCATTATAGTTAGCAATCACAACTTCAATTAGTTGATGTATTTCACTTTCCGTAATGCAATATTTTTTTGCATTTTTTTCTGGATCCTTTCGTCGTGGATCGTGTGAATGACTTCCAGTGGTATTTGGTAAACGATGAAAACTGTTCTCCTCAAGTACTCCGAAAAAACGTTCAATAATACCTCTTCGTTCAGGAGTATCTACGGGACCTGCATTTACTGAACAACCGATTAAATTTGTTAGTCGATCTTTTACAATTTGCGCTAGGTTTGCTTTAGCATTATCATAAGAGAATTCCTCCCAAACAGCCCACTGACACTCTTTAAAACCCCAATCAGGAAATCCAGCTGTTGAATGATATTCCAGTGCAGGAACCGTAAAATTCATCCTTTCTTTTGGAATAACTGCATTACGAATGCATTTCATTACATCATCAGAATTGTATTCTTTATTTAAACATAGATGATAACCAAGAATAGCACGATCAGCTTCATCTATAATCACTAGGATCCAAATACGATTCATTACTTCTACGATTACGTCTCCCTCAGGTGTTGTGAATTCGATTGCAATACATGCATCAATTTTATGTCCATCAAACTGTACACGTTGGTAAGGTTTGATGACCATCGGTTGGTTTCGCTTTCCACTACCAGTTGATTTGGCATGCTGATAAGCTTGTGATCCGTTACGTGCAGCAGCAATAAGAAATCGTTCGTTTTGAATTTTTTTTACATATCGTTCGAGTGAACGTCGTGCAGCATTTTCAGTATTGAAAGGATAGTCGTTATCAGTTAAACCTAACAACCTACATTGGTCTAAAAATTGTTTATGCAAAAATTTTATTTTAATCTTTGAATCTATAATATTTTGGTTTCTTTTGTTACGATACTTATCTATAATAAATTCCTTCAGTTCAGGATGCTCTCGTAATAACTTTTGGAATCCACCAGTAGAATTAGTTGAAAATTTCGGCATTGATTTTCGAGTATATTCCTGTTTTTTCATCGTATATGGAATAAGAGCTTTGTAGCCCAGTATTACCCCCTCTCTATCTGTTTGTAAGCATGCATTTATTAATCGGTATAACAAAACTTTATGTACACCATGTTCATTTTGAATTTCAGCTAATGATTTATCAGTATAGATAAAATCATCTATAGCATATTTCCTTTTCCAAAAAAGTTCACGTATTTCCTCTGATAAACCAAAGTCATCTACTATTGGCCAATCGTGAGTATTTAGTAGTTCTGGATCAATATTGTGTTTTTCAAAAAAAATACGATTCATTAATATCCAGCTCCGTTCGATTGCCAAAGAAATACTTTTCAAGATTGGCGGTTGCTATACCATGATATACAAGGTATGCAACCGTAGTTTGAACTTCTGATGGTTCTAAGTTATTAAAGTATATAATTAGCTCACCTACTGTCATAGATTCCTTTTCCAATAGTTTTTTAGTGACAGCTTCTATTACATCGGATTGTAACGTATCAAACGAACGTGCAAATGCTGCTATCAAGCGATAGTTGTCTAGCAATGTTTGATTGTCTCGTAAATCTTTATCTGTAATTACGCGATGTATAATACCTCTTTCTTCACACCAACTTTTTTGAATTTGAATTTGACGCATTGTATCAAAGTATTTTGGATCATCTTCTTGTAATAAGCTTTCGTATTTTATTTCACGAAATTCCTCACGACCATCTCGATATTTTACCCACATATCAATTATAGATGTTCTTATTTTTCCGTCGACTTCAAATTCCATTTTTAATGGCTGTTCACAAAAGTCAGCAATATCTGGATCACACTCAACAAATAAATGATGGTCATTTTCAAGATCACTATATAACTCTACCGGTCGTTTTATTTTGTAACTATTACTTACCCAATAGTTATTTCCGTATTTTGTAGCTCTGGGCATTTTAATAGGTGAATACATAGTAATCTCCCTTCCATTTTGAACGGTTAGATTAATTTTTAATATATGAGTTGAACTAACTTCCCCACCCTCTTTTCCTCTTCCTTCTAATACAAATTGCATCATCCTTTCTGTCAAAATTCCCCCTACAAGTAGAAAGTATATCGAAATTAAAAATATTTATCATTGATAATTTAAGCTAGAGTACTTCAGGTTATTTAACAGAATATTCAAATTTTTTATTAAAAATTGAATATAAAAACGATTCTATAAAGCTATTTTTATAAATAAACTAATATATTTTAAAAATTTATCGTTGTTTCAAAACAACATTCTTGTATATAATACCTAAAAATTGTTGTTTTTAAACACAAAAAAAGATACATTTTATAATGTATCTTAAAATTCTTCTTATCTAAATATTCTATTTAAAGCTTCTAAATTTTCTAATGTTTCAGCTTCATCATCTACAATGCATTTTTCAGCTAATGTAGAGAAGAGATTTTTAAATTGCAATAATACTGCCGAATTGTTATTATGCTTCCTTAATTTAGGAACCTCGGAATCGCTAGTAATCATTATTATGATATCACGCCACGACGGATCACTTATATAATTTTTTTCTCCTTTTATCATTAAGATTGCATAGTCATTATAATACTTTTCATCTATTGCTTGTAAAAATACTTCAAGATATTTTACAGACGTGTCTTTATTTTCAATAAAGTTTTGTAAACTCTTTAAAACTTCAACTGGGCGTACTTTATCATTAATTTTTTTTGATTTTAATATTTCTTTAACATCTAATGCAAGATTATATTTATCTTGTTCATCCAAAAAATTTAATCTAGTTCTTAGCTTATCAAAATACATATTAATCATTCCTTCTTATTAGAATGATTACATATTCTCCTTATTAAGGTAAAATACCTTTTAATTTAAACGGTATAACAAAGTCAAACAATAAATATTAAAATGTTGTATTTGATTTAAAAGGTCTTTAAAATGAGCATCTTGCATAATAAAATTCTTGTTGATTGAAGTGTTAAAACCTTTTATCAAGTCAATTTCACCACGAATATAGTTATATTTGTTGTGTTTGGTAGGTACTAAATCTAATTCGCTTAATTGAGCAAAATTAATAACACGATCATGTTGAATGATATCAAATCCTTGTTTTTGCAAAGATACATTGTATGGGTCATATTGTTTAGGTTTATCTATTCCCATCTCTTGGTACTCCTCATCAGTAGGGGCGTAACCAAAAGTGAATTCTGCAATCCATCCTACACCTTTAAATTTTTTCTTCTCGATAAGCGGTTTATTTCTTCGCAAATCGGGATGAAAGTATATCGGTTTGTTTTCACGAACAGAAAGATCATGAATAACAGGCGATTCATTCATTTGTACTGAATTAACAAAAATAATTAACTACCTTATATTAAATAGGTAGTTAATTACTATTAAGAAAACATAAATCTACTTTAAGCTCCAGTTATTTCTTCTGTATTTCGATTAATTTCGTCAATAACGCTTAGTATTTTTTTTACACACTCAATATTATTACTAAATAAATCAACAACGCTTCCAACCGTTTTCAATGGCTCTTACTTTAAAACGCTTTTATCCATAATCCCATTCTTTACAACATAATCAATGATAAGTTGTACAAATCTGATTTGATTACTATTTAAACTTTGATTTGTTATAAATTCGGAAAAGGCTTCGCTTGCAGCTTGTGGATCTAGCCCAGACAACTCACGCACTAATTTAGCAACTTGTTTTTTTTAGTAAATCATTAATAATTCAATAAAAAATTAAGTGCGAAAACCATTATGATTTCACACTCAAAACTAATACTATTACAAATTTTCTAGCCTTAAACCGAACTAATTAGTGATTATTTATTGCTCTTTTGCCGCTCTTGATCATATAGCTAGTAGAATGAGGATATAATTTCGAATTTATCTACTAATTAATATGATATTTATATTTTTGTACTTATAAACTGAACCCGATGTGTTTAAAGGTAGACTTTTTATATAGAAATGGAATGCCAAATTAAAATGCTACTGTTTTTTACTTAGTTTAGCTATTTCTTTAATGATTTTTTCAACTAATGTTGTAAGGTTTTCTTTTTCTATTCTTGTATCACATTCAAAAAGTCTCTCTTCTAGGTAATCTTTTTTTAATATTGAGACAGGAATAAATAGAAACCCTTCATGCTGAATAAGCGTACTTTTAATACATTTTAATACTGTTCTATAATTTTTGATACCAAGTTCCTTAACTGCTTCATTTGTAGATGAAAATTTTATTACTTTAGTTCCATCTATTCTAATTGCGAAAAACTCTTTACTTCTGCCATATTTTTCAAACATTTCACTTACTTTAAATTCTCTAATAATTTCTTTGATTCTTGAAATTGAAATTTTAATTCCTTTCTTAATTAAACTCTCTCTTATGAAGCTTATATTACATTTGTCATTGTACAGTGACATTATTAAATCATCTCTTTTTTGAATTTCAAGATCTCTTTGTTCATTATCTGAGTGATATTTCTCAATCTTTGAGTTATTTGAAAACCTAGATCCCGATTTACCATTCAGTATTCTGCCAACTTGTCTTCTAGAGATGTTTAATTTTTTAGCAATTTGTTCTTGAGAGTATCCTTTTTTTTGACTAAGTGCAAAAATTTGTTCGTTTCTACTTGCATAAAAGTAGCTTTCAAATGAGTCAACTTGAACATCTTTCAATTTATTAATGATACTTTTTATCTCACTAGTTACAGAATCAAAGTTGATAAAAAGATTTTTGTTTTCTTCTAACCATTTAAATATACTTATTTTTTTTATTCCAAATTCATATAATTCTATTACTGGTCCAAAAAAATACACACAGACTACCTTATCAGATCCAACTAATGGTGTATATTTTTCGACTTCTTTTATAATTTTTGTATCAATGTCCAATTTGAAGTCTATAATTATATCTTCCTTAACTACTCCCATGTCAAATTCACAATTCTTATATGTAAATGTTGATATAAATGCCCCTTTTTTGCTGTACTTTAATATAATATCTTTAATTAATTGTTCTAATAGTGTCCCCTTAATTCTCCTGTCCTGAGCCGATTTATATGCTATTTCAAAAGCTTTTTTAATTACATAATAACCAATGTTACAATTTCTTGAAAATGTAAGTAGTGTATGTTTACCACCTGTTTCTTCATTAACAAATTTTGATATAGCATAATTTAGATCACCAAATTTCTCTCTAAATTCTTTTAAATCAAATTCGTTATTCTTTACAATAAATTCCAAGCATTCTTTGGCTTGTTCCCAATTCCAAAATGAGTCTATTTTTTTGTGTGAGAATGTACCATTAAACCAGCATTTAGCTATAAATTTTGTAGAATAGTTTTCATTTGGGTACGTTATTACAAACTTTATTATCTCTTCACTAAACCATTCCTTAAGTTTACGAATCATAATCATACCATTTTTATTTATTGTGGGTAAAACGTAATTGCCTTTAGCAGTTTGAACTTTTATTTGATTATTTTCTCTAATAAAAAAACCTTTTTCATAGGACTTTCTAAGTATATTAAGTCTTTTAATAAATGGGCGCACACCATTTGTGAGACAACACGTTAATTCTTCATTTAATTCTTCGGCTATTTTATATTTTGAAAAAAGACAATAAATTATTTTTCCACAGATGTCACATAAGCACATCACACTTTGTCTTGAACCTGGTGATAAATCTTTTGGTTTAATGTGAATTTTTCCTACCTTATAAGTTTTGTCGTATGTTGTACCAGAAAAAGTATTATCTAAATGATTAATTGCTACTTCAACTTTTGTACCAATCGCTAAATTTTTGTAACCATATGATTGAAGCTTTTTTAAAATTTTTTTATTACATACTAATTGTCCTACTACTTCAACAAGTGATATATCTTAAAACCTACTTTCAACATGATTTTTTATTACCTGAAGCATGGTTATCTCCATAAGCTATATCTACGGATTTAACTGAGCATGAAAATATAGATAACCAATAAGGTCGACTACGCTGCCTTGCATCTTCTATCAAACTTTAAAAAAAGAATATTCACACTATTAAACGTTTGTCATTTAAATCATAATATGGAAATTTGCTCTTATTTTGTTTTTGACTGCTTGATTGCATCTATCGAGTGGAAATACTCAAATAACATTTTCCCACCAGCTGTAGAGTGAACCACGCTTCCTCGTTTTGGTGCATTCTCTGGATCAAATACCGCTGCAATGATTTAGGCTTTGGATTCTTTACTAAACTTTCCGACATCATGAAGCACACCAGAGAGACCAGCAAGATGCTTAATCCCTAGTTTTTAACCTCTTACTTCTGCGAAGGTTTTTGTTTCAAACGAATGTGTTTCAACCGTTTGAATGGCTTCATCGTGTTTTCGAATATGAGCGATGGATGTTGCGCTATTCATTAGTTCCTGCATTCGTTTATTCATTTTTTCACCTCAGTTGTTCTTAACAAGAATACATTCTAAACAAGTTGGAATTGGTTTATACACGGCCATAAACTTTTTTTTAAAATTTTTTTTGATGTTGATTTTCCCCATAAAAAAGAACCTACTTTATGTAGGTCCACTCCATTATTAATCTACGCGCTCGTATAGAGTGCGACGATCTTTTTTACCGGTTAACTCCCATCCGTTCTTATTTCAATCCACGCACTCTCATAAAGTGCGACGTAATTGTACCAACTGTTGCAGTAGCGTACTTTTTATTTCAATCCTCGCACCCACATAGAGTGCGACTACTCACTTCATTGCTAAATTTGGTGCAACGTGATTTCAATCCACGCACTCACATAGAATGTGACAGCTATTCTTTGGCAAAAAAACGCCAAAAGATAGATTTTTTAATAAAAAATCTTGAACGGTTCTTGAAATCATAGAACCTTATTAGACGATTCTATGAAAATGCATCAAAATAAGGTGCGAACCTCCGTATATTTTATGTTCACTTCTCGTTTGCACTTTCAATATCAATAGTTTTTCGAATTAGTTTAAACGATCACTTTTAATTTATTTCTATTATAGGGTAGTTGTTTACGTTTCATACCTCACATGAACTTACTTAAACTCTTTCTTTTTTTGAAATCCACATCCATTTTTTAAATTTTAAGGACATTTCACTCTGTTCACGAATTGTTTATTGTGTGCGTCTCCATTTCATTCTATACTGAAAGTGCAGATTAAAATTACACCATGACGATTCACCCACTACGTAAAAAGAGGTGCTTTCAATGTTACAAGAACGAATTGAAGAGTTAGCGAGCGCTATTCTAGATATCAATGAAAATACAGTTAGCGTAACCGGATTCCTTTTTCCTGAACGTTTACTGAATTACTATATCGACGGAAGTGATTGTTTTTCATCAAAAGGTTTGTATCCACTCCCAGACCAACCACTGGACTTTAGCAAAGTAAAAACCAACGCTTTATTTGTGATCTTACAAAACGGAATCGAACAACAACGAATCCAATTTAACGTTATTAAAACGTACACACAAAAATACAAAGATCAAACAGGCAAACCCCGCACAAAAGTTGTTTCAATTCGAAAATGTGATTTTTCCAACCAATACAATTATTTCGCAATGGATGAAGCTCGTATTTTTGCTACCCTTGACGAATGTAACGACTTTTTAGCGGAACGGTTTGGCTCAAATGTACAAATCCTAGAAAGCGAGTGTCTTGTATGAACGAGTACATTTTAGTCGATATAGAAACTGGTGACTTCCAAGTCGAAAGCGGCATCAAAGAAGTTGCCTGTTTAGTGCTTCAACTAAATGAAATCGTTCACAGCGAGCACTTCTATCTCATCGAAGACGCAAATCGCATTCAAGAAGGTTACGGGAAAGGCTATGCGACGATTTCGTCACACGTTCCGTTTATTGAGCAATTTCAACGATTAACAAAACGCTTTCCATTCCCAATCATTGCACACAATGTACCGTTTGACCGTAAGTTCTTAGTGCATTACGGTTGGATTTCGCCCGACCATCCAACTGTCGATTCCATTGACCTGATTCGTGCGATTTATCCGGACCTTCCATCTTATTCACTTGAAACCTGTCTTCAGTTTTTTGAGATGGGAACCGAACAAACGCACACTGCAATCGATGATGTTCGTCAATTATTTGCGATCCTTCAGCGTGCTTATGACCCTGAATGGTATCCATCAAGCAACAATCCGCCTCTAAAAGCGAAAAAAACAAAAAAGAAAACGCAACGTGATAACCCAGAAGGTGTTCGTCGTTTCATGCCAAAAGCTGAGCTTCACAAAGCCATCAATTCGTTAATCGGGATTATCAATGGGATGAAATTTGATGCGATTGTGAATGATGATGAAGTATCTGAATTGGTACATTGGTGCAATTTGCATCGTTTTTTAGCAAACAAACCGCCTTTTTCAGACATCATTCCAGTGATTGACCAAGCCCTCGAGGATGGTGTACTAGAACCTGAAGAAATGGATGACATTCTTTGGTTATGCCACCAAGTCATGCAAACCGATGATTTTAATGAGTTTTACGACTTGGTTACCTCTTCCATTCAACAACTTGAAGGGATCTTGCACGGGGTGCTTTCAGACAACGAATTGTCCGATTTAGAAATCAAGCAATTAAAAGCTTGGTTAGACGAACGCGCCTTCTTAAAAGGAACGTATCCATTTGATGAAATTGATAGTTTGATTATGAGCGTATTAGAAGACGGAGTGATCACTGAAGACGAACGTCAATCACTTGTTGCGTTCTTTTCGAATTTTATCGATGCAAAACAATCTTACAATTTAAATGAAGAAGAAATGAAAACATTGCAAGCAAAGTATTCAGTGGAAGGTATTTGTGCTGCGAATCCGTCGATCTCATTCAGCAACAAAACGTTTTGTTTTACCGGAGCATCTTACCGCGCTAAACGGAATGACTTTGCGGAACTCATCACGCAACATGGTGGGCAATTCACCAATTCCGTCACCAAAAAAACAAACTTTTTAATTGTTGGTGGTGAAGGCAATCCATGTTGGGCGTTTTCGTGCTACGGCCGCAAAGTCGAAAAAGCTGTTCAACTCAGAAAAGCTGGTACACAAGTTGTGATTGTTCATGAAAACGATTTTTGGAAACAGCTTGAAAAAAAAGCGTTTGTCTAAAAAACTAAAAAAAATTAGAAGGTCTACTTTATGTTAGACCTTCTTTTTCGCAATAATCCAAGTAATTTAATTTTCCCCCGCGTTTTATCCCAACTCATTCGAAAAGGATGGCTGCAAAAGCAGACACCCCTTAGCTACGGAATGCTTGGTCAGTCCGTACTTTCTTATATAGAAAAAACAATTATCAGAAAAAATCAACCCTTACGTACTCAAAACTCTCGAAGAAACCTATAATTTCTCCTGAGTTTTAATTGATGATAGCAGTTTAATGATTAATTCCTGATCTCTCATACGCTCTAAAATTTGTAGTTTTAATAGCTCCTGACCTTGACGGTAACCATCAGTAAACCCTTGTTGATAACCGGATTGAAAAGAGTTCTGCAAGTAATTTTTATTCTTATCATCCATAAAAAAATACCCCCATATTTAATATAAATGTTCTTTTTTAAGAGTCTACTCTCCGTTTTGATAGATAGGAATTTAAAGAAGTGGTAATACGCTTGTTATGAAATCTTTCTAGCATTTGTTGCTCAACATCTAAAGGAAGTAATTGAAAAGAAAGAAGAATGTCAATGACAATCCTGTATTGATCAATATCTCGTTCAGACAAAATTCCCCTTAACATATACTCCTGCACCTTTTCAAGGGAAACCTGTCCGTAATTTATGAGAAATTCAGCACCCAAATCATTAAAAATCTCATAGGAGTCATATGCAGGCTTGCATTTAACGAGAGAAAGGCTCCCGTACTTAAAGTTGATTTTTTTTTCCTTTTGAAGAATTGGGCAATGTAACATTCTTTGCTTGGCCATATCATATAATTCTTGCATTTTCTTGTGGATTTCATAGAACCTGTTAAACAAAACGGCAAGACTATCGATATCCAAATTTTCCAAAGGAGCTACACAAGGTGCGATTAAATCTTTCATTCCCTCAATCTTAAAAGTAGGTCTTACATAAAATTTATCTTGTAGCTGGAAAGGTTCTAGCCGTTTAATTATATCCGGTTTATCTTTGATACTGTTATGAGATATCTTTACTACAGCAGGAAGGAGACCTATGCTATGTAAATAATCGTTAAGAGCTTGATCTGTATAATAATATTTTTTTCTTCGAGTAAACTTAGCCACCAAATTATGTTTGAGAAATTCAATTCTGCTCCCCTCGTAAGAATGTAATCGATTACGGAATTCCTCCTTAATTATTTTTAAATGCTTTTCAGCTTCCTTGTATTCCTGATATATACCCTGTTCAAGTAATTGTATAGCGATATGTTCTGCATTTATTATCATAAGGATTAACCTCCTTTTCTTTACCCTTAGAATAACCGAACATATATTTTGTTATTCCAAAAATAAGAACAAATGTTTTCAATAATTCATTATTGGACGCCTACCACAGGCGCTTATGAAATCCATGGCGCTTTCCGAATGAAATGGGTTGAACTGGGTTGTGAAAGGTCGAAACTCAGCTATCATTTAATGTCGGAGAAGCATCTTTTGATGGGAAGGGATTCACTCAATCCTTCCAAGGCGGGGTCCTTACGTGGCATCCTGAAACTGGAACACATGCTATTCTTGGAGACATTTGTGCTCGGTGGAGAGCGATTGGTTGAGAAAAGTACGGTATCCTATTACCGATGAATATCCACCACTCCTTATGGAATTGGTCGTTATAACCATTTTCGTTCTCTCCATCTTACTGGTAAGCCTGAAGCTTCTATTTACTGGACTCCCGAATGGGGTACACGAAGTCTATGGCGAGATCCGTGACTGTCGGTCGAGAAGCGGATGGGAAAACAGTAGCATTGGTTTCCCAATTGAAGCAGAACACGACCGAATCGGTGCTCCAGGACGAGAGCAAACTTCCATTTTAATTCTTGAAGAGATTATCCCATAGAAAAAGTGCTAAACCATGTGGAGATAGTTTGACGCTTACTGATTTTACTCATTTTCACTTATGTTTTTGTCTGACTATTGGAGTAGAACAATGATCAGTGAGGAAGTTGTGAACTAGTAATTGTTCACAACTTTTTCTATGGAATCGTCTGTAATCCCAATAAAATGTTAGGGTTTTGGATTAATGGAATTGTTTATGATCCAGGGTGAGCAGTCAGTTGTTCATACATGTGTATTTTTTTTTATATCTCATTTATTATCACCATAAAAACATTATTTCCCCCAATTGTTAATGAAGAACCATAATGTATTTTAATAAAATCAACTTAATTAAGCATGATCTCTATCTCACTTCAAGGAAACTTTACTAAATCTATTTAAAACAAAAAAGACTGTAGGTAAACTTGATTTTCATCGAGTTTGTCTACAGTCTGCAACTTTCTAATACAGAAAATCCTTTTTTCAATCACAAAACTTCAACATCTTAATTTAAAAGTACCGTATATATTCACAAAGATTATCATCTCTTATTTTTCAATTATAGACTTAATTTCTGTATCTGTCATTCCAGTTACATTGGTTATAAAATTAACAGCCCTACTATATGCAATTTTAATTTTAGCCAACTCCAAATCGACTTCAGCTCTACTTCTTTCCATCTCCTTCCCATATTTCAATTGAGTTAAAATTTCCATTAAGTGTTTTTCCCTATCAATGTACTCACATTGACTTTCATAACTAATTAGTAATAATTTTAGATCCATGGCAAACCCTCCATTTTTAGAAAATTGAATTAGATTAGCAGTTCAACTCCGTAAAGCTGGCACACAGGTTATGATCGTTCATGAAAATGATTTTTGGAAACAACTTGAAACGGAATCGTTTGTCTAAAAACTATAAAAATTAGAAGGTCTACTTAATGTTAGACCTTCTTTTTCGCAAATAACCCAAGTATTCATAATGTTTGACTGAAATGGAATGGTCACAAGTTGAAACTGGTTTATATTATTACACGTAGTCGGTTCCGGTTAGATACGGCCTTCTTTTCCATTTTGTCAACAGCCCCTTTAAAGATCAACCTCTATTTGTTGTTTAACTAACGCAGAGTTTTGCTACATTACAGCTGTGTAAATGTTCGAAAGAGTATATTTTATTATGAAAATGAGTCGATTTCCGATTAATTTTACCCTGCGTTTTATCTCAATTCATTCAAAGATTAATTTTAAATGCTTTTCAGCTTCCTTGTGTTCTCAATTGAATTAGAAAACCACGAAGTTGAATATATTTCACATGCCATAATTGTTTTTTCTCAAGAACAAATTCATGAAAATATTATTGAAACTTGTGTGGAATATTTTAAGATAGAAGGTTCAAACGAAATCCTAAAAATAGAAGATACAATGCAAAAAGTATTTGACAACTTAAAGCAAAAAGGACCCATACCTAAACAGGTAATGGATTTTTCTTTTATTATGCCATTTTGTGAACGAATAAAACGTAATAATGATTATAAAAATGATGTCTGTTAATATTATTTTTTCCCAGTGCACCAATGTTTAGTTTTTTCTTGATATCTATCTAAATTTTCAATTCCTTCTAGTTTACTTTCAATACACTTGTTACTTTCCTTAATTTCTCCAATATGCCAGACTAATTATTTTGAGTGACATTTACACGAGAAAAATATGTGCTGTCAATAGTTCACAAATTCTTATAGCTAATTGATGGGCCAGATTTTCGCTATGCTTTTCTTGTAAATGTAATTAATTACAATACACAATTTTGATGAAGGAAAAATCCCACAGTTTCTGACAAAAAAACATTTTTGAAGTGGGTCTGGGAGTTATAACAATGGAATGGAAGACCTTGGTGAAATGAGCGGATGATCTGGATTAAATCATTTACGGGAATGTCTACTAAAGAAATCCATTAATACTAAAAATTTTCGATCAAATGGTGCATTATGCACAACTAGTGAAAAAGAACTTCACTACCAGCTGTTGAAATTGTTTGATGAAAGTTCATTTTTTGGTACAATAATATTTGTATTATGAGAAAATTGAAAATTCAACAAGTCTTGAATAAGGAGGTTTTTGCTAAAATATTTACAAAAAAATTTTTATAAGGAGTTTGGAATGAGTAATTTTTTAAGTTTCATTATTGCCCTAGTTTGTACTACTCTACTAGTAATTATTATCTTTTATATATCTACAAAGAAATTAGGCGATAAATCTAAGTACGTTTTTCCTATTATACTTTTCGGAATTAGCATTTTTGCTTTAGGGTATTTAGCATATAATTCAAATACTTTTTTTACAAATAATTATAATGGCAATAAATTTACATTTTATACAACTATAATAGCTTTATTCAATTCAGTTGCTGTAACTGGGCTAGTTGGTGTTGATAGTTATTTTTCTAGTAAAAAGGAAGATACGACTCTAAATGGAAAATTTATTGAAACAAACAATCTAGTTAATAAAACTAATTCTTCTTTTTTAGAAGTAAAAATAAAAATGGAAGAATTAAATTCAAAAATGAATGAGTTGAATGTTCAATACATAAAAGAAAAAACTGAATTGAAAAGTCAATACGATTTCTTAAAAATTCAAGTCGAGGCATCAAAGAATGAAAGATTAGAATTGCAAAAACAGCATGAACTTTCTTTAATTGTAGCTATAAAAAAGAACCACGAAGAATTTATTAATCAACTGAAAGAACAACATAAAAATGAATTAAACCAATTAGAGCAACACTTAAGAAATCAACTGGAATTAGGTAATCAAGCTAACGATACTGAAAATATGCAAGGTAAAAAAGACGAACAGATTTAAAAGAAATACATAAATCTGCCATTATGTTGAATAAAGTTTAGCAAACACCTCCAAATGTTAGATGTGTCTAACATTTGGGGTGCACTTCAAAATCATTTTCAAAGGGTAGAATGATTTTTGGTTGGTTTTTTAATACTGCGAGTATTAATACCCTTCAATCATTTGGTTTAGTCCATTTAATCTAATTCATAAGCGAAACTCCCAAGTTCCACCTGAGTTTGGAGCAATTCTATACCTGCCACGCTGTAATACCGATTACTCATGACACATTCAAAATGAGATCTAATTTCTCCAATATTGTGCGCTGTCAGGCAAAGCATCTGAATTTTACTTTTTCTCGAAAGTTCCATGATCGGCGCAACCACATGTTCCGAAGACGCTTTTCCAAATGGATTATCGGCAATAATCATTTTCCAAGAATCATCCTTTGCATTCACTTTTTTACGTAGATAACTAACCAATACCATGAACATGGACATATACGAACTAAATTCTTCCCCACCAGACCAATCTGAAACTTCATCCCACAATTTCCAATTATCTGACGAAGCTGACATCAATGATTGTTTACGTGGTTTGTAAATTGTCACATGACACTTGTGGATCGGCGCGATTTTTTCTAAAATCACTACATTTTCCAATTGTGAATTCATATACTCGTTCATTTCTTTCTCGGTATTATTCTCATTCTTCATTTTTTGCATGTTCTTCAAAAGGATGTCTACATGGTGATGGACGTTTGATTTCGCCTCATCTTCTATGTTCCGATCCCAGCGTATTTTGATCAATTGAATCTCATGTCCGAATAGTTCAATGCGGGAATATTTAGGAATTTCCATTATGTTCTTGTGAATTAAATCTACCCGCTGGTAACAAAGTTCTACAAGTTTCTCTTTGTCTTTTTCACATTCTTCGATTTTTCTGTTCAAATCTTGTTCATATGCATCGATCGTGTCGAAGATGCGACTGAAGGTCTCAAAGATGTATTCCGAATCAAACAGTTTTTCGCTTTCGCGTAATTTCGACAATCCGTGGCTAAATCGTTCGACTTTTTCATTCTTCGAACCATTGATTTTGTCGATGTATGTGTCAAATGCAACGAGCACATTCCCTTCAGAATTTTTACGTTCGGTTTGATATTTCTTAAACAATTTCACTTGTTTGTCCACGTGTTCTTCATACGAAATAGATGCGTTCAATATGAAACCTTCTGTCAGAAGTTCGTGTTCTGTCTTATAAGGAGGAAGTTGTCCAATACTGCTGAACAATCGTAAGCTATACTCCATATCATTTTTACGCGCTCGAAGTGCTTCCACTTCCTGTTTGATTTCTTTCCCTCTGCTGAAGAGACGTTCTTTATTCTTTTTAAATGTTTGATGTTCTCTTTCATGATCTTCTGGATCATACTCGTAGATTCCGTGTTTGAACGCATCCTCGATTGCCTCAATTTGAGTGGCAATTTCCTTTTCTTTTCCTTCTTTTAAACCTTGCTCCGTTCCAACCATCACCTTCAAACTATTCACTTGTTGATTAAGTTTAGCGTGGTTTACTTTCTCTTCCTTGATTAATTCATTCAGCCCAAGTTGCTTTTGATAGCTACTTTTCATCTCTTCCAGAGAAGAACCAATGTCATCAATAGCTGTTTCGGATTTTTTCATTTGCGCGTTCTTGTCAAACAAGTTACTTTCCTTCAGTATTTTCACTTGTTCCTTTTTTTCGTACTCTTTTTGCGCTGCCAAATATCTAGCCTCGAACTCTACCTTTTCTACACTTGTGTACAAATCATTCGGTTCAACGTTATCATCCAACTGATGTCGTTCCTTATCGTTTTGAAACTGCGTGATTTGTAATTCAATGACGTACGTTCTTTTATTTCCCTCATTCAGTTTTTTTTCTAACACTACCTGTTCGTCCTCACAAAGAAATATCTTCGTTTTGATTTGCTCATGTAGGACTCGGCGATCTTCTACGGCACGAGTGATTTCTTCTGGATTAGGAAAAGTCTCCACGTAATATTGGATTTTCTTTATGAGCCCTTTTCTTTCTTCATACTTACGCCCTTGTTCATGGATGGACAGTTGATTTATATTGATTTCATTTTCCATCTCCAAAATCTTCTGGTTTTCACGTTCCATCTCTTCATTTATACCGTTGATTTCTTCTTCCAGCTCTTTTTGTTCGTTTTCATTTTCCTCAGGGAAGCAGATTGAATAGTTTTCTTTGAAAGACTGTATCGATTCCGCCACCATTTTCTTCTGTTCGTATTCTTTTTTTGCGAAGTCGATTTGTTCGTATGTTTGTGCTTTATCATCCGATAGTTTTTTGAGACTTTCTTCAAAATTTTCTTTCGAATCAAACCATCCAATATCGAGTTGTTGATAAAGCCATAGCCCACCTTCGACTCGGCTAAATTCACCGGTTCGATAGGTGTTCGTTTGTCCCGTTTTTAATTGATTTTTCACATAAAATAAAATGGGTGTGTTAAAAATGGTTTCTTGCAGAGGCGCCATTTTCTTCTTCACATCACTTAATTGATTTTCTTCAACTAATAGGGAATACGGAAGAAGCGGGAATGATTGCAAGTACTCTTTTTTGAGATCCTCGTTTGATAGTTCAGACAACCACTCACTACCAAGCATTACGACGACACCTTTTTCTTCGAGATGTGCTTGGATATCGAGAAGTGTTTCGTTTGGTACGAAGAAATCATAGGAATCTAACAGATTCATTTTTTGCAAAATATCATGGAGGACCTGCTTATACTCGTCCACAGTTCTCTCTGCATTTTCCATCCCTCGCATATAATCCGAAAGAATCTCGGATGACTCATCTTGTAAATTAGTCACCATTTTCCCATCGTATTCAAGGTACCCACTAATCATTTTTACTACTTCGTCGTATTGTTTCCGCTTTTCCTTCAATTGATTGACTTTCGCCTTCTTTTCCTGTTCAATCAGTGCAGATTGAGTAAGCCACTTTCTTTTTTCTTTTATCGACTCTATTAGCTTCGTATTTTCCGATTCTTTTTCTTTGATGATGAAAGTTGATTCTTCTTGCTCTTTTCCAAAGGTATCCAAAAAATCATGGGGACGATCTCCCGCATCAATGTGGACGTCTTTTTCGATGAGTTGTTTTTCCTTTTGATGGCTTTCCTGTATGTGAACGGCTTTTTGGTAGTTCGCTCCAGCTGTCTCTTTTTCATTTTGCAATCGCTTGTGCTCCGCTTTTTGTTTTGCGATTTGTTCCTCCATTTCTCGGACTTCACTTTGTTGCAGAGACAGGCGCGCTTCTTCTACTTCCAGCAAGTATTTCCACGCTTCATTTAACAGACGTTTTGATTCATTTCTTTCTACTTCAAGTTCCGCATCACTTGCAGATAACGCTGCAATTTCTGCCTTTAAGTTTATGACGTCCTGTTCAATTTTCAAGTATTCCTCATATTCTTTTGTCGCTTCCCATTTTTTCAAAAGAGCTTTACATTTTTCTAATGCGCCTTCTTTTCTTTCAAGAGACGTTTCGGTCTCTTTCATTTTCCTTTTTATTTCATTCAATTGGGCTTCTAAAAGGTGTACTTTGTGGCTTTCCAACTTCCATTTGATTTCCTTCATTTCACTTTCAATGTTCTCTTGTTCCTCTGAAAGGTGACCCATTTGTTCTGTTTTCTGTTTAATCTCCGTTTCAACACTCTTCTTTAGGATGATGACTTCTTTTTGAGTTTGCAAAAAGAGCATTTTTTTCGCTTCGTACGTACTAACGGAACTAACAACAACTTCCGCGCGATCCTTGATGACAAAAAAATCCTGTAGGTCCCTTTTCATATCAGGTATCCTGAGTAGATTTTTGCTGTATTCCTTAAAATAATTTTGGATTTCCTTTTTCTTTTCCACGGTATCGAATATCGTCTTCTCGACCTCTGGAATGAGGAGTTTGACTAATAAATCCTTTGTGCTCGTTGCGTTTTTAAAAAACTTGTCGACGCCACCTTCATCCCCATTGATCTTTTGAATCATTTCCCATTCTTCCGACAAAATATTGTATCGCTTTAGTTCCTTTTTATATTCACGGTTTACATCGAAAATTCGGATCTCGTTCTGTCTTAGATGTTTTTTGTATTCCGCAAAACGGGTCACTTTTCCATTTTGCTGGACGGGAAGTGTGCCAATTTGTACGGAATCCGTTTTGTTATACGCAAAGCAGTAGGTAAAGTAGGCTAAATTCTCTTTGGATGACTCTCCATTCATGAAGGTAAATCCGAGGCAGAGATATTCATACGGAAGGTTGTCTCCGTCTAGTTTCCATTCTGTCATTATGTGACCAGTTGTTCCTTTGTTTACCGTGTTTTTCAACTCTCTCTTGCTAAGCGTTGAATTCGGTAGGATGGTTTGTGTAATCAGCTGGATTATGCTGGTTTTGCCCCCTCCATTTTCCAGAATGAACAACGCATCTTTTCCGTTCATTTCCCAAATACTATCTGAAATCAATTTTTTCCCCTCATCCAGTTGGATGTTCGTTAAACGGTATCGATTCATTTTTGGCACTGTTATTCTCCTCCCTCAACATTATCCATTTCCAGATCCACGTGAAGCAGCTGATGGATTTTGTTTTTGCTAGTGATTTGGTGGTAGTAATGGCTGATTATATTTTCCATTTTGTTTGTCACAGTGATTTCATTTTTGCCTTTGATTTTCACCAATTTTTCATTTTCTAAAAATCGAAGCGACCTTTCGATATACATTCTATGATTTTCTTTCGTCTGTACATGGTTTATTGCACCCTCTTTGAATACTGACATTCGATCCCATGCATTTACAATACCGATCACATCAACTTGGTACTTATCACTGATTTTTTCCAATTTCTCGTTTCCTAGCATACGATACTTATCGATGTATTGGTCGAGTTTTTCAAGAAGTTCCTCCATCGGCATATATAATCTCTTGGCAAGTTCACGATCCTGTGATTGGCTGAGTTCATTAATAAGCAAATACAGAATGAAATAAAAGAGGTGAACGTCCTTATTATCTTGAAATCTCAGTTCTTTTTTCAATTCTTCATTTGTAAAAGATATTGTTTCATTTTCAATATCGGGTACCATCTGAAGCGTGCGAGTCTCCTCGTCCATGAAAATCATTACTTTCCCTTTTGGTTCGATGACCTTGCGGATGAATTCTTCGACATGTCTGTTTTCATACCACTGTACGAATTCTCCTTGTTTGTCAGTAACATAACCTTTCTTACTTAATTCCAAATATAAACTGAATCCTTTTTCAACGATTTCTTGTTCCCACTCCATAAAAGTCTCCTCTAATAATCGTTAAATTTCGATAGCGCATTGTACCGAGATAATAATATTGGTCAGTTTCCATTAAACTGAAATTATTGACCGATTCCAATAATGGTAATTCATTTGTTAATTTGATTAACAACCGATTTACTTTTTTATCACCCGACAATTTTTGCCATATATCAGGAGGCACTTGCTCAAATTGGTTATATTCGGCCTGGTGAAGTTCAGTGACAAAGCCCAAAAAGTCATCTTGTCTTTCAATAATCGTATGATAGATTTCGGGATGCCTTACTTCTGTCTCCGTCAATACATCCTTTAGGGTATATGACTCTTTTTTTGTGAGCGGACTTAGTATTGCATAGACATACCCAAATTCACGTGATTCTTGTTCCTGTCTTTCTAACTCTTCTTTTTCTTCCAGCATAAGTATTGTTTCTTCGTCTATTTCAATGATTGCCTCAGCTTTTGATTCTTTTCTTTTAATTCGCGACTGCGGGGTGAATACAACCAGTGGGTTGAATATCTTTTTATGTCTGAATGGCAAAAGCGGTTTTGATATGATGTTGAGCGTTTCTTCATTTACGGGACTTTCTACGATTTCATTTAGAATTTCCTGTTCGAAATCAAGGTAAACTGAAAAGGCATGAACGATGGACGATTCAAGCGAGTCACTCATGATGTTTTGAGTTTTTTGTTTTTCCGTAAACAATGATTCGTGGAGATTTATGGCCTCATTTAACTTACTACCTATCTCTTGGATGACATGTATACCTTCCGCTTCTCTCTCTGTTAAACGCCCTTCGTGATACTCATTTATTTTTTCTTCAACAAGGTTTTGTAATTCACGGAACTGATCCCGTTCCAATTTCAAGGTATCATGGATCTGCTTCAACATATTTGCCAAATCGTTTCTTTGGGATACACCTAATGCATCTTTAATAATGGAAGATTGTAATTTTTTGATTCGTTTTTTTTCGTCTTCGATCAAAGTATGCATTTCCTGAATGCGCCGTAATGCATCTGTAAATAACCCTTTTTCAAATTGTTTTCGAAAGAAGAGTTGCGACATTGTGATTCGCAACTCTCCAAACACTTCTTTAGTTTTAAAAAGTAATTCAAGACCTGTCGATGTCAGAGCAAAATCAGTTGTTTCACTCGAATGATCGGCAAAAACATTCATTCTTTCCCCGTATTCAATCAAATGAAAGAAATGTTTCCTCTCTTCTCCTTTTTCGAAGTCAAAATAGGTAAATTCATGTGCTTTACCGTGATTTCTCAGATGTTTGGAAACGAGCCATTCCTCTAACTCAATCGCTTCTTTCGTTGTGAAAGTTGGACACCAGTTGTGTTTGACTAATTCATAGATTTCAAATTGAAGTTCCTCTTTGGTTGTGCTGGTATTTAAAGATAACTTGTTTTCCAACATATATAGTAAGACGTATAATACAATCGACGAAATAGGTAGTTCTTTGAACTTTGACGGATTTTCCACTCTTAATATCGGGGCAAACATCCCTACATGTTTCATTCGCTCGGTAAACCCCTCCAACATGATGGCTATGTTTTTTTCCATATGTTATTTTCCCTTCGATATATGTTATTTTCCCTTCGATAAATAATATAAGATAGCTAGATTCAATCCCTCTTGTGGAATGTAATATTGGGTGGACTGAATAATTTTTACGCAGTTCTTTATTTTTTCATGATATTCATGTTCGAAATGCGACAAGAAAATTTGTAGTGATTCTTTGATATTGCTTTCCTTTAAAGGTTTTATTAATTTACGCTTACTCGGTTCATCTCCATATCGATCCAACATTTCAATATAAAATGGAACAAACGGTCTTACATTTTCGTCCATTTTCATCAGTTCCGAACAAATCCAAATTCCTTTTGCATCCAGATCTCCAAAATAATGGACATTGTATTCGCCAAGATGATATTCCGTTAAAAACTCGTAACTACGCTGGATTTTATCACCTTCGCCGTAGATGATCATCTCAAATTTGACACCATTCCAGGTGTTGACCCCTTTTTTCATCAAATCCTTAACAGAGTCGAATGTATCTTTGTTCTCGACAATTAGTATATTTTTAGGTTTTTCTGTGCTATTTCGGTATTCAAAGAACGGTTCATAACTTTTTCGACAATTTAAATCATTTAGTGTAATCCCTAATCTAGATAATAGCCAATCTCCTTCTTTGCTAAGTAAGAATTTTTCTTCTTTAAAAAGTTCAAATGAACGTTCATTCGCTTTCAATTCGAACCTCTTCGTATCACTTTCTATATGCAAAAAGGAGTGGATGGGGTCTATATAGTACTTCCATTTTAAATATATATCTTCTTCAAAGAATGCGGACATGTTTATCCCAGGATATTCGGTCATTATTCTTTTGATATGCTGGAGATTTTTCTCTTTTTCTTTTTTTACCAATTTGTATTGGATATAGACAGGCGGATTCTGATGATTATGACCTCGTGATTTTATAGGTGTAATATTTCCTTTTTCGACGAGTTTGTTCATAACCTCTGCAAACCCAAAATAACCCCCATTATACTCATACTGTTGCATTATTCGATTCCGCAAATAATCTTCAATATCGATTGCATAAACTTGTTTTTTATTATAATTTTTCATGTATTCTAAAATCATATCTCCCCAGACTCTCATATAACTTCCGCTCCTATTTTCATACTTATTATATTTTTCGAAGTTGAAGAAGATTTATTAAATTTTGCATTTTCTTTTTAGAAATTATAAATTTTTTTTAAATGATATTTCGAGTCCATTTGGGAATTGAAAATTTTTGATTAATATCTCAGATAACTCAATAGGATTGAGTGATTTGTTTGTCAATGCTCCAAAAGAAGTAAATTAAGTACATTCGTTTCAGTAGAAACCAATAAATGGTTTTGCTTAAATCGACTATCCACTACTTCTTCTAGCGCGTCGCTTTTAAACGAAATATATGGAAGATCTTGATACTCCCCCACGATTGGCGTAACAGAGGAAATATCCGCAAATCCTCTAACAAACAAGGACAACAATTCTAGAAATGACTCTTCGTCAGGCGATTGCTTGTGATCTTTCAATTCTTGAAAAATTGTAAAACTTAATAACGGAAATACAATGTACCGCTTTTCGTCCTTTGACTCCTCCACATACTTATTTGGCATTCGTCCCTGCTGTTTTTGCTCAAATTCTAACATTTCTTGGATGTGCGATAATTTTTTCTTCAGGTCATTTGTTAAATCTTTTTGTTTTACTTCGATTATTTTTTGAATTAACTGTTCACTTCGTTCTCTGTTATGGATCAGGAATTTCACGTGATCACTTACACGATCAGGAATTCGGAAAACGAGCATCCCATGCAAAAACATAAATTCGTGAAATGGTTGATAAGACTGTAATTGATACAAATTTGTTTTAGCACGAATGTTGAATTCTCGGAAAATCTCTTCTCTTTTTTTCATTTTAAACACCTGATCATTTGTGAACATTTCCAATTGTCCAAACGTCTTTATTAGTTCTTCTTTCAGGTCTTCGAGTAATTTAAATTTTTTCTTCATCGTTAATTCTTTCTTGATTAATTTTAATGAATCCGCTACATTTTGTACGAGCGAATGCTTTACTGGGCTAACGCCTTGTCCACCTAATGGTACGACACTCAACCGTTGTGCTCCCACTTTTGCTTCTCCATACATTCGACTCATCAAACATGTACGTACGAGCGTCAAAAACGACAACAAGTGTACTTGCATCTTTCGTTTATTCCATTCAAAATCATTTTGACCGTAGATAAAACTATCAACCAGGTAAAAATCGATTGTTTTTTCTTTTGATTGATCCCATTCTGTATTCCCCCGCATCCGATAATGCAATTGAATTTGTTCCATCAACTCTTTTTCAACTTGGAACGTTTGTAAAACGGCCATGATTTTTGTTGTCTTTGGAAATGAGATGCCTCTTGATGCAGAACTTGTCATAAACACAATCGGTACACCATCATTTTCAATAGCCTCTAAAGCCTTTTTTCGTTCCTTTGTAGTTAATTGCGACGAAATCGCTAAATAATCTTGATATATTTCTGGTGTCTTAGCAAATTCTCTTTCATATTCATATCGAAATAGTTCAACCATTGTATGAATGCGTTTGATATTTTGAACATAAACGATGACTTGTTCGCCTTGTCGCTTTAGAAGATGTTCCATGACGCGGTGAATGATTTTTTGATCTTCTATTTCACTTACTTTTCGTTCACGATCGACTCGTTCTTTCCCAGCTTGCTTTGTTGCATCGTATTCATCTTTCGGGATTCCAATAACATTAAGATAATAGTTTATAATTAATTTTCGAGCAGGATATGAATTCGTATTTAACATCACACCAGTGAACTTTTCATCTTTAATCGGTATGTTGAACTCCTTCAATTCCAAAGCTTCACTCTCTTGTTCCCCTTGACTAATGTAAATTTTCGGATAATCGTACCTTGTCTTCTTTTCTAAAAATTGGTTAATAATTTTTTCATTCGTAATGGACGCATCCGCCACGATCAACTTAACATTCCACTTTTTTTGTTGTTCTTCGGTTAATTGCAAGTAAATCTGTTCAAACAACAATTTCTTCATGTTCTGGTATAACTTTACTCCTTCTTCTGCTCCGGTAATTTCATCAATCATGACCCAACAAACAGGCACTTTTTCAACAAATTGATCAAACAATCTAGGTTCAACGATGTAGCGGTCTCTTTCTTCGCTATACCGTAAAAAAGGGAAAATTTTCTTTAAATGATCCGTTGTTTCTTTCCCTTTTGTCTTTTTCAGTGCCTGAATTGAAAATGTTCCAATGATCTGGTTGAATTCTTCGTGTTCAATTTGTTCCCGTATTCCTTCACAAAGGCGTGAAAGAACGCCGCTTGTTTTTCGTTTTTCAACTTCAACAAATTCATCGTCTCCAATTTCTTTGAAATGGTGACTCCCCTTTTCATAATTGATTTCGCGTTCTTTTTCTAAGTAAGTGATTGATGAACTTTTTTGCCGCTCGATTCGTTCCTTTTGATTTACTACATAATTCACGACTTTCACTGGTTTTCCACTTAAAAGGTCTTCGTCGTTAGACGTCGTACTTAAAGCGATGGCCTTATTGCTAAACAATAGTTCGTTTTCTTTAAATTTACTCAATATGTCATCATTTACTGTTCGCCTACAACTTGTGTATAACAATAAAAAGGCTGGTTGTTTCTTTAATTCGTTTGCAATCGATGTTGTTTTTCCTATCCCAGGGTTTCCTGTCAAAAACAATAAATTTCGTTTCGGGTCCTTTAATAATTTTTTAGTTTCTTCCGCATGATCATCCCTAAGCGTCTTACCTTCACCATATTTTGAAGCAGTATTTTGAAACCCTGTCATGTAATCGGTGAGTTGAAATTCGCCTATTCCTTTAACTAAAAACGTTTTTAATTCATCTTTGTTCAGATTGGAATTCCGAATCAAGTTCTCAAATAGAATCGTTAGCGCTTCGCTCGATACAAACTCTTCTTCCTCATCGAAGTTAGTGGTTGAACCGTTAGTGTACTGTTGGTAACATTCCTTTAATAATAACCATTGTTCTGTTTGTTGGATGCTTTCACAAGGGAGCGTCAAATTAATGATGGAATAGTCGTAATCATTTTGAGCCATTAAAGATAGTTCTATTGTTTTACTTTGCAGTAAATCATTTTCCAGTAAAAATTGGATAAATGAATATGCATACGAACCACTTTGTACTGATTTCACTAGTGTTTTATCTCGAACGAGTGAAGCATATTTTAATACCGTTTGATGTAAGTGAAACCCTTCGAAGCCTCTTGTGTCGATACTTAAATTTGCAAACTTTGTTTTTTTCCCTAATTCACTTCGAATACGTTTTAGACTTTTTTGAAATTCGTCTACTCCATCAATTCCAACTAAGTGATGCAGGTGCATCCCATTATCTGTTACGAATCCGTATTGTTTTTTTCCCTGTTTGAACAGAACAATTGAGTCAGCCCGTAGAAATCGACCTTTTCTCCCGTATTGATCCATTTCTTCAGGTGTTAAATCAAGTTTAAATGATTCTTTCACCAGACTATGCCACAGCATATTGCTCTCCTCAAAATCAAACAATCCAATCGGATCGAAAAAATTGGCTTGAAAATACGTGACATGAATCTTTATGCCTTGATGACGTTCAATTGATTTGAGATAATTGCGGATCGTAAAATCACCTGATAAATACCCGAAAAAGAATATATTTTCAATGTTTCGTCTTATGTCTTCTGCGATTCCTTCATCTGTTATTTGGTGTTTTTTCCGAAACTGAATGACCAAATTTGCTAAATTACGTTTTGGATCCATCAGTAATGAATCGTATACCTTTTTCACCCCTTCGTTTATTCTGACCTCTGGGTGATTACACAGAGCGAAGTACAGCCCAATGTTATAACCAAATTCGTAGATCAATCCATAATCATTTCGAAAGCTCATAAAAATGGTGCTATTTCGCACCCTCCACCTCCTCCTTCATAACTTGATTGTAGACGTATGAAAAATAAGTTAGCTGGTTCATTTTCATTCGGTTTCTCCCCTGATTAACTTCCCATAAACTTCTCTTTGCTACCCCTTCATCACCGATTAATTCTTTATATGGATCAATTTTAATCGTTACATTTTGAGAGGCTTCAAAATGGCTTGTGTGTAACAAAACTAACGCTTTGATTAAATCTGGTTTTTCGCCTTTTGGATTAATTAAAGCGTTTTGAATTTTGTTATTTAAGACTTTATCGTCGTATATGTGAGCCCACGTTTGATATGTTATCATCGAATTATAGACATTTCGTCCTTGTTGACCTTTTAATCCGTTTCCGGTATAAAATTGTGCAATCGGCACGATTCCTTCATGTTGCCCATATAAATACTGTTGGATGTGCGATGTATCATCGACATATAACGCGATATTTTTGGTCCCCTTTTCTTGTCGAGACTCATACGCACTTGTGAGATTGTAGTGAACCGGATAGACAGATAAATCACTTGCAAAATTAAGAGCCTTCATGATTTCTTGACTCATAAAATACAATTCTTTTTGTCCCTCTTTTTTGTCGATGAATTTTGTTGTATAAGGCGTTTTTGCAACATACAAAATGTCCTTGTAACCTTTTTCGTACAACTCTCGCACGACATCAACTAATAGTTTTGGATTTTGATACATTTGCTCGTTGTTATGATCAAAAAAGGTTTTCCTTCTTCGGATTTGACTCTTATTCCCTTCTGAATCAACCGTATAGATTTCACCAAACAGCCCAGCTTTATATGCATCGCCTTTCCATACACTATCACATTTCATTGAAGTGAGTGTTAGGATGGCAATTTTTTGTGTGGTAATTGGCTCCTCTAAGTGAAATTCTTTTTTCAATCGGCTATACATTGACGTTTTTGCATTTCTCGTTTTGTATGGATTCATCGCAACAAAATTCAACCCTTGAGAACCGGTTTGAAAATCCATCCCAAAAATGAATTCTAACTCTTTTACAAATTGATGGATGATGTTTTCATTTTCATTCCAATCTTCTGTTTGATTTTGATAGAAATGCCACAATCCAACAAATAGCTTTTGTTTCTCTTTTGGATATTGACTTAAAAGGTTTTTTAAAAATAACATGACCACCATCTTATAAACAAAATAGAACATAAATTCTGATGCTGTTTCTTTTCTACCTTCATATTCCCATTCCCTCAAATAAGGAATACAAATCCTTTGCGGGGACCTCATATTGGTCAAGAACGCTAAACATTCATTTGTCATCCCATATTTTTTTGCTTCTCGGTCATAGATATATGGGATCAACATGACTGTTGCTGCATCTTCTTCCCCAACATCATACGTAACATTCGTTTTGAGCGTTTCGTTTGTCGATGTTAAAAATTTATTCCGAAATTCCAATTCATACTCAAAACTAAATAATGAGTCTTCTATTTCTTCGTTCATTAACGCAGTATATTTATAATTATGTGTTTGAAGTTCGTTCTTTAAATTCGTCTTTCGATCAGGTGAAAACAATTTTTCACCTAAAATACTTTTAAAAAACACCATTCTTCTTTTATAGGTTGTTTTTTTGACCGATTCTTGTATTTGGTTTAATTTCGGATTTAAAAACTCTACAAACATCGTACGAATTAGGTCCAACTTTTTTTCGATTTTTTGGCTTTCATTTTTTCCTAAAAACGAACCTGCTAATGCTTGATAACATTGATGAACCTTCTCCATTTTCATCGTCCCATCAAGTTGCTGAACTTGTTCAATATCCTTCATGAACTCTTTTTCAGGATTATATGTTGGGTCATTCAATCGTACAAGAAAGAATTTGAACAAGATGATATTGATCGATGAAAACCAAAAGTCATTTTTCCCCTGACGCTCTGTTCCTAAAACGAGCTTTTCCAAATTCCCGCAGGTCGCGATTGTTTTTCCGTAAGACGCACCGTATTTTGCGATTTTTTCAATCTTGTTTTTTTGATACGTAAACGACTTTTGATTTGAACGACCAATTCCGTCAGCTTTCATGACCGAACCGTTTAATTTCAACGCTATTCCATATTGTTCCGTTTGGTTCTTTTCTGAACGAGTCCTAGCCATTACTTGTGACAATTTCCCGATAAACGGTAAAAAACTATAGACATCTTGGTGACGAAAGTCATTTAATAAATCTCGCTTTTCTCCTACTATTTCTAATGGCTGACATCTTGCTTCTTTTAATAATTTCGTACACACACTTTCAAACTGTTCATATCGGTTAACATATGCACTCAATAGTTCATAAGCTTCTGTGTGTTTTTGTATAAACTCACTATTCATCGAGTCAAGTAAATAAGATAGGTACAAAAAAGTAGAGGTTCGTTTGATTGATGCAAAATGGCTCGTTTCAATAAACTCATACAGTTCTTTTGCGATTGCATCTTCGCTTTGAATTTCATCAATGATCAGTTCTTTGTGATCATCCTCATAATCAAGATGTTGTTCTATGTAACGTATTAACGACTGTTTTATTTGCATCAACAATTCTTTCGTCTGATAACGAATACTGACGTCATCATGACGAAGCACATTACTTGATGAAATATTATCGAGTTTATTGTATGCAAGCTTTGACAGCTGAACAGGCATGTTAATATTTTTCATCGATACATCCAGCTCGTTGTCATTGATATTTCCTCGTTCGATTATCAATCTTTCTAATGCAACAAATGGTAAGTTGTGGATGATTGGTTTTTCAGTGGTAGTTTGGTTTGCTTTTTCGAATAACTTTTTGTCTACAAAGTCCTTCATAGCTGAATCTAATTGTTTAATCTTTTTATGCTCGTATTCTTTATCCAAAAAATTTAGTGTCGTTAACTGCACATTTTCATTCAGTTTAAATAGCTGATGGATCGTGTTGGTTTGAGAACCAATCTCTTCAGCGATTTCTCGACAAATTGCGAGTAAATTATGTCCGAATAGGATGGTTTTGTAGTTATTAATCATGCTAAGTTGTGGGATTTTTTCTATAATTTTTTTATATAATATTTCAAACGTTACCGGGCTAAGCTGCTCACAATGATCGTAAAATTGATTCGTCATTTTTTTCTCCATTCTTATAAGCTTTAAATAGTTAGGTATTATAATAATTTTTTTACACTTATCCAATTTGTCTAAAAATTCAAATTACTAAAATGTTACAAATATGTTAGCATTACGTTCTCAATTAAGAATCTAAAGTTATAAAAGAATAACACTGACTACAAATAGAATAACATTTGTTAAAATTAGAATAACAAGCGTTATATTTCTTGTCAATACAAAATTACATATGTTATTTTAAAAATAACAGTTTTATTAAAGAGAGGATAATTCAAATGTCAATAATGGAGAGAATTATTAAAAAGAGGAAGGAGTTAAATCTAAATCAAACCGAATTAGCTAAAAGGGCTGGATTACGAGCACCAGCTATAAGCCAGTATGAATCCGGTCTTAGAAATCCTTCATATGATGCATTAGTCAAACTCTCCCATGCTTTACACGTTACTGTTGACTACTTAGTGTCAGGTAATGGACCAGAAGAACAAGTCAATGAGCCAATGAGTAAAGTTCTTCAAAAAGTATTTAATAGTTTAAATCATGAAAAAAGACAACGGATACTAGATTATGTTTTTTTGACTTCAGGTTATCAAAATACTTTAGGAATTTTTGCAGCGGAGCCAAAACAATATGCACAACATGTGTTTGATGTAATTTTAGATAAACAATTCCCTGTAGATATCTATGATCTTGCTAAAAAACTAAAATTAACTATTATTTGGAGTAACTTGGAGGGTAAAGCAGAAGGGCTTTTATTAAAGAATAGTCATACGATCATTCTTGAGCAAAAAGATAAAAAAAATCAAGACAAGGACGCACGAGTAAAATTAGCTATTACTAATTTAATTGGTAATTATTTAATTCCATGGCATACCCAAACATCATATTATTATCGAAAAGATGGGAAATCTACTGTCACAACAGATGAAGTTGTAGAAATAGAAGCAATGTCCTTTGCTACTAGTTTAATTGCTCCACCTGAGATTTTAGAAAAAGATTTATCAAAATTTAGTGCAGGGAATGTTAGCTTAAAAGTATTAGAGCAGTTAGCCAAAGAAAAATACGAAATATCATTAAATGTGCTTTGTAATCGACTTGTGGAATATGATAAGGACCGTTTTGCCGTTGTAAAGTCAAGTAATTTTAAAGTTGAACAAGTATTTTCTGGTAAGATGATGATCGATAAAAATCAAGAGTTAGATCAGCAAAGTAAAGCATTTGAACTTTTATCATCTTCTACTACTGAGCAAGTGAGAAGTGAAGGCTTAGTTCCTTCAAAAACATGGTTAAAGAACACAGATGAAAACAATTTACTTTATGAAAGCTCCATTTATACTCCTAAATATGGTTCAGTTTTTACTTTATTAACAAAAATTTAAGGATATTTAGTTAGACTTCTTCAAAGTCGATTTTCAAATACGATATAGGATGTTTTTCATGTTCAATTTTTTTTTGAGGGATTAATGTTGCTAATGTTATTAGCAGTATTAAAGATTTTTTTGGATCTTTTTGTTCCACGAAGTAATAAGTTCAAAAATCTTGACAGAATTGTTTTGGAAGAGCAATTTTTCTATACTTTTTGGGTTTCATATTGGGAATGATTGCATATACTATACAAGGTAATTTTTAGGCCTTCTTGCCTATTGCTAGTAGTTCACTTCTTACGATTGGACTTGCGGCAATTATATATTATCAACAAAAAAAGGATTCAGAGGAAAATAATAAAAATCGCAAAAAGGAACATCAATTGATGTTCCTTTTTGCGATTTTCTCTAAATATAGTATAAACTAATTACTTCATTTTTTATAAATTTTTGGACTCTTCCTCTTCATAAACGCCATTCATAATTAATAAAAACAATTTCTTAAGTAACAGATTTGTATCGTTTTGAAGAATCTTTCTTAATCTATGTATGTACAGCGAAAGGAGAAAATCACTTCTCTCAGTTTTTAATCATTGTTAATGTGTTTCAAAATCAAATTCTAATTTTCTTAAATGTACTTCCGCATCTATTCTTTTCTTATCCGAATTAATCCGTTTATTTAAGAAATCGTAATATTCTTTTACAAAAGCCTTAATGTGTACATTTTTCGATTTTTTCCATTTTCCAATTTCTTTTCTCTTGTGACTATATGCATCAACGGAACCATATTCCCCTAACAAAATCCCAGTACCTGACATAATTATCATAAGTTCATGTAGTAACTCAGAATTACTATTAAAAACTACTACAAACTCTTGACAAACTTTATGAGTGGAACGATCTCCATTATAGTGTTTTAAGATATTTAATATGATTTTAGCATCTTTAACTTTTTTTGATGAAAGAACATTTAGAATATAGTTTTCTAATTTTTCATCAAAAGATGGGAAGATTTTTTGCAATAAGTTACTTGCTATCCATTGAAATTTCCAATGTTTTTTCTTAAACCATAAAAAGATTACTGGGATAACAATATCTCCTTTTTTCCTTAAGATTTCACCAATCGCTTCAAATTTATAAGGCAATGCATCATAGTTTTTTTTCCAGACGTTTTTCTTTCTATTTTCAATTTGTACTCGTTTCTCAAAAAACTGCAATATTTTAATTGGGTTAGAATCAGCAATAGGAATTAAAATCTGTTCCACATGATAATCAATCTGAGGGCAGTTTAAAAGCGAAATCAGAACCAATTGTTCCTCAGATTCATCAAATGTGTTTAATATTGAGCCCTTTTCAAGCCATAAATAATTTGTCCACCAATAGTTTTTTAGATTTGACAATGATGTAATCGTATTTAGGAAAATTTGCTTATTTTCACTTAAATTTGATTTTGACTTTGTAGCAATCCTAACTATTTCGTTTAAAATAGCAGTGTTTTTTATTTCGATTGCCTTTACACTTATTTCACTTAAAATTGTAATAGGTAATTCTATAACATCTGAATAAAAATAAATACCCACACAATCCAACAAGTTCTCTCCTACATTAATCCACTGATTTACTTTAGATTTAACATAATTAATATCAGAATCCCATAATCCAGCCATAAGGTGATGTAGTACATTTTTTAATATATTCTCCATATTTCCAATTAACAATTTCGCAAATTCTGGATTTACTAATGCGGTAGAATATAAGAATTTATGAAAGTATACATACTCTCCTTGGTTACTTATATTCCAACTTTTCATTACTCGAATAATAATTTCCATCCAGTCTTTTTGGTTTTCTTTTGTAATGTTTTTTGAAAATTTTTCAATTTGATTGATTCTATCTATTTTAGCCTCGTTCCACTCCAATACTTCAGAATAATCATGATCGTATCCAACTAATACCCTAAACACTTTATAATTGCCATTTGAATGTAAATTTCTTTCTAATTCAAATATTTCTTTAATAGTTCCATGTCTTTTTTTAAACCATTTTACCTGTTTATCGATTTCCTTCATTACTTCAAACGGTAAATTGTATTGGTCAAGGAGGGAAAGATACCATTGAATGATACATCTGGTATTGTTCTTAACCATTTCTTCGATTTCATCACCATAATTTCCTCGGTACGGAGTATTTGTTGATTCATTTAGAGATTCAATAATGAATACCATTTCATTTACATCTATTGTTTCACTATACAAATCCATTAAAAATTGAATTACTTCATCTCTAATTTTTTTTAATTGATCTTGCACTTTTAATAAACCATGTCCATAACTGATTGAATTGTAATCGTTCATGGATGTAACTTCGTATTCTAGTTTTAAAATTTCACTAAGAATAATTTTAAGTAATCTTAGTCTTTTTAGCTTTTTACCTTTGCTCCACTTTTTCACTTCATCTAAAATGAGGCATTGAACTGAAATTCCTACCTGCTGTAGAACCTTTAAGTAATATTTACACATATTTCTTAAATGATTTTCAGCTTTATCTTTTATTTGTTTATTTTTATTTAATGCTAAATCCACTAACAAAGCAAAAACTTGTTGAGGATATTTGTATTTAATATAATTGGTCATTTCTATACATTCGTTAATAATATGATGATGCTCATATCCAAATCCGAACGTGCGATCAATCTTTGATTTTAACTTTTTCGATCTCACTATTACGGATTTCAAAAAATCAATGGATTTTATTTCTGATGGGAATTTATCACCATACTTTGAAACATTTTGTGCTAATAAAGATAAACGTTCATACATTTCATTCAGGTCTTTTGATTCTAAAATTAGATTTAAAAATTTGATATCGAATATTTTTACTCCGTTTTGCAAATTAACATATTCGCTATTGATAAATTCAAAGCGATAATTAGCAGGTTTAATAAAACTTTTCATAATATCTTTTAACTGATCATCAATAGAATTAAGTGTTTCAGGATTAAATTGTTTCAGTTCAGCGGGTGATTTATATGTAATTTTATGTGAAATTTCCGACCATGCATGAAATAAGACTGTTGTTAACTGAATTTCGCATAAAATACCTTCAAAAAAAGTCCATTCAGTAACGCTCAATTGTTCATTTTTTAATTTAACTACTAAATGATGAGCATTGTACCCATCTTCGGAGTGACGAATATTACTTTTGACTATATCAAATTCATTATGTAAGAATTGGAAAAATCTAGTTATCTCACTATCTAGATAAAAGATAACTCTACACCCTATCAAATCATCAATTTTCATTATACTTTGATTCTCTTCTATTTTAATCAATTGTAATTTTTGAATGATTGAATCGATTTTTTTAACTCTGGAACTAGTCGTAAGATAATGAATCGAATGTTTTGAAAGTAAATTTTCTAGTTTTGTTTTTACTTTATTACAAAATGCTTCATAAATCTTTAAGTCTTTTTCGTACTCTTCAATTATTTCTATTTTTATTTGCTCATCCATTCCGTTTCCCCCATATAAATATGATTGATGATCGAGAATCTGAAGTGATTAATCTTATTATACTAAACATGAATACTAAAAACATTGATAACCCATTAATGAAGTATAAAAACCTCTCAAAAATGAGAGGCTTTTATTTTCAACTAAACTGATTACAACTCTTTTATTGGAAACAGTTAAAATTTATGCAAATAGAATGAGTCAAAATACAACCTTTAAAAAAAATAGGCTCTGTTTTTCATCTTTACTATAAGTTGCTTTGCTGCAGGCACACACGAATGAATGATTATCGGTAACGGAATTTTATCTATACTTTAAGATTCTTCGTTATGTTGGTTGATACCTTCAAATTGCACCATTTTTTCATCTTTACTATAAGATCCTTGGCTACAGGTGTAGTGAAGATACCTAAGTTAAAATCACCATGATTTTCATCTTTACTATAAGATGCTTTGCTTCGTGAAGGTTTTGAATACGGAAAGTCCGTTTGTATTTTCATCTTTACTATAAGTTACTTTGCTACAGGTTACGGTATCACTATAAGATGTTTAGCTACGGTTAACGTGGCTTCTTGATTTATGTCAACGTATATAAAACGAAAGCATATATTGATCTGCTTGAATAATCGTGATTTTTTTTTCGATATGTTTCAAATGTTAACGGAAAGTGACATTCATTCATCATTCGATCCGATTCCAACCCGTATTCAATCTTATTTTTTTCGAATAATCGACTTGTTAAAGTGACATACTTTTTCTCATTCACTAATGGAAGGGTGTCTGGTTGGGTATCGCAATATTTTTCGTCTTGGTTTAAAGGACGCTTTATTCGATACAAAAAGACTGGCGCAGGTTCAGATTGATGTCCATGTCGATTGACACTTCCACCAAGTTGTTCAACGGCGTCAAATCGATTGAACTCTTTTCCGACTACATGAAAATCAAAATCCATCCCACATTCCACTGTTTTGGTTGTGACATGGATCAGTTTTATCGAACGTTCTTCATTGTATTCTTTGACTTGTTTACGAAGATTTTTTTATACTCCGCATTATATCGACCGCACAAATGTAACAGTTTAAACCCTTTTGGTTCAAATCATTCCGAAAATTCTTGGTACATGCTAGAATATCTGGCAACAGCTGCAATATATGTCTGTTATACTTTTTTTGGATTCTAACTAAAAGGTATTACATTTTTATTATCTTTCAACAAATTAATTAATTAATTAATTAATTAATAATGTATTTAATTATATGATTATAAATCACAACTTAACAAATAGTCCATGGAAACAGTTTCATACTTTTTATCTAGTTCATTAGCATAACCAACTACAATTGGTTTATTTCCATTAGAGGAGACCATTTTACAAAATGTATCTACAATCAGATCCGTTTCGCTAAACTGATTTTCCTCCATTCTTTTTCTCATTTTAAATTGCATAAAATAATCTAATTCATCTACACTATTATTTGAATCATGTTCCTTAGAACGCATTTCTAAATATTCAAAGAACTCATCTTTATTTATACATTCCCTAGTAATAATATCAAGATCAAAAATATTACATGCTAAAGGATAGTGTTCTTGATCCTTCTTCAATAGGAACTGCAATTGAGTAGATAAATTTCCAAATGTGTCTAATGTGATACACAATTTGTAAATATTTTGTGGTTTAGAAAATTGAAAAGCATATCCCGTTTCATCTCTAAAGGTTTCTTCGTCTAGTATAGCTCTTTCGGTACGACTGGCTTGTTTATATGCATCCTGTATTGCCATACAAAAATCCCTTTCTATTTTTGCGTAGTTTCCTTGATTTGCTTGCAATGTCAATATTTTCCCTTTACACTCTGCTAAAATTATGTTTTGTTTTTCAGCTACTGTAATATCAGCTTCATTGTCCCGTCCATACTTCAGGGATTGATAGATATTTTCTTCTTTAAACAACCTTCCCAAATAGCGCATAGTTAATTTTTCGAGAAGCTCGCCTCTTAATTTATTGTACTTTTCTTTTATCAATTTGTTCTGATCTTTGTCAGCTACTAAAGGAACATCAGAAACAAAATCAAAATGAAAAAATTTAAATAAATTATGTATGAATGTGCGAATTGTCGGGATAATAATCTTGTCTTTAATTTTAACTATTGGAAACATTAATAGCAAATTTGCTATTTGACTAGAATTTTGTTGCTCATTTTCACTATCCAACGTAGTACCAAATTTCGATATGATTTTTTCAACAATATCCTCGCCAAAACGTGCTTTTAATCTATTTATATCAATTTCAAAGGGGATTTGTGGAATGTCCTTTTTTTCTGTGTTATCTAAAGGATAGTCTTCGCATAAATTTTTGTAATGTCTATAAAGCCAAATGAAAATTCTTAAAACATCTTGAAAACAAAAGCCGTAAATTATTCTAAATTCTTCATCTAAAGCTGAATATAGTTCCTTTGCTACCTCAATAGATTGCTGTATATATACTTCGCCCCTCAAAAGCTGATGTTTTAAAACTGCTACCATTTCTATATAAAATTTACTAAACTCTTTTTCTGAAAATTCATTATTTTCAATTGTATCCCTAAAATGTTTAAGATGATTTAACTTTATTTCTCTAGAATATCTTATTAGACGATTATGTCCAGACTCAGAATAATCGTATTTCCCCCTAACTAATCCTTTATTTATAATAGTATTCCCTAAAATTTCAACGTTTACTAAATTTTCTGGATTCCAAAATGATTCATATAAAATTGCTTTAAGCATGTCTAATGCATTATACTTTAAAATTGTGTTCTCCAAATAGGCTATTGTATTGTTCATTGCATTTCCCCCTTTTGGTATATAAAACCATACTTGAAAATTCTAACTATACTTATATATTGCAGACTTGTACTGAAAAATTTTTCTATTGGGTGTGACGTTGCTCATTTTTGCGATCATCAGCTGGAACACTTTTGCTTCTAGACTATGTGACTGCGATTCATGAAGCAGAGCACCTAAGTAGCAAACATTGCTCTGAACTACCAGGTTATTTTGGGAGATGCTTATAGCGGACCGATTATTGGAAAATAAGATCCGATACACTATCGAACAAGGTCTCATAACTTTCAAGTAGCTCCTTGATTCGTTTTTTTACAACTCCTCATGACTTTTCAAAGTGTTTACCCTCCTTTTTTCTTAAAAACTTAATTGATAAACAGTATTCGATAAGTTCAAAAAATGATTAGTATTATAAATTCTTTTTTCACATTGGAGATAGCATATCCGTAATACAAGCTTTCTCACTTACATATCTACAATAAAATAAATATCTACTAAATTATACCATTTTTCAGAAACATAAGTTCGATTATTTAATTCTTCTTATTTTATATTAAAGTTTTTTTATTACTTTCTTGCTTTTTAAAGTGAATCCTTCAAATTTACTACTTATCACCTAAAAATTATTTATTAAACGAAACTTCAAATCAAATATAAAATTATAGGAAATATTTTCTGAGGTAACATATTTGTGTCGTTTCGGAAAAGAAAGAACAGTGCTTCAAGTAAACACACTTGTGTCGCACTTTTCTCGAGTAAACACATTTGTGTCGCAAAACAACGACAAAAATATGTTACTTTTAATTGATATACCAACGTATATAGATAATTAAGAGTAAACACATTTGTGTCGCTGTACATTAATAAATTAATCTTTTCTATTTTTTATACGAGAAATCTACAATTTTATAGTATAGTCGTCATAAATGACAATAATTTTTGCAATTTTTTTTCATAGTTAACTAGCTTTTAATAGGCTAAAAAAATTATTTTAATTTTCCTTTCATCCCCCATTTGAATTAATTTTATTTCTATTTTTCTTTATGTAATTTTTATTTTTAGTGACATCTGATGGAATAGAAGATTAAAGAAATGACTGCGAAATAACTGGTTTGAATATTGTAAATTCAATGCTTGTGAAATAACATAGTAAACTACCGTTATAATAATTGAGTATTTTGGATACAATGCAAGGCTCCTTCGATTATTATGTGAAAAACATCCTGCATTAGGATAGTCCGCTTCCAATTTAACTTTCTCCAAATTTTCGGGTGAAACGCCTTAATCCTTTCACCAATTAAAAGCATATCAAATTTATCCCTTTGACTCCATTGTGGATGTAGTTGGTGAACCTTAATTGACCAATTCGCAAATTAAAAAGGGTGTTCCCCCATCACGTGATGGAGAAAGCACCCTTTTTTGTTACGTGTACAACTCGTTCATGCTAGTTTAACGAACGAACGCGATGACTCTTGTCTAGTTGCTGTAGATTTTTTTGAACCAACGATTTTGAACGAACGAACTTTGTAGTAGGTCGTTTTCCCTTTCGTTAAGCCCCTTTAAACATTCGATGATTTCTTCAAGAAAATAATTTTCTTCTACTTTAATTCGAGCTCGCATTGATTATTTGTATATCGAATTTTGGCACAATTTTTAATTTAGAATAATCTTTTTTCCAGTCCATCTTTTTCCACGAATTCGGATGGTGTGCTTTTATTTTTGTTGCAATTTTTAGTAGGTCGCAATTTGCTTTTTGCATTGTTTCAATTGCAGACAACGCATCTTTTTCAAATTTTTTATTTAACTCTTTTTCGATTTTATTCACATACTTTGCAGTCAGTTTATGATAACTTTTTCCTAACTCATATACATCTACATCCATTTGTACAATCACTTTGATTTTCGGCAATTCTTTACCATTAGGAGTAATCTGAGTGCTCGATTTACCTCGTAGAACCGAAAAAGCATAATTTTTATCGCTCATTTCGTCCGTTTGTTTAGCACCCTTCGATTCTTCTAATAAACTGCCCGTGTATCGTTGCCTACCTTTAAACTCCCCTAACATTGTCATGACCATTTGAATTTGTTCCTTATTAAGTTCCACTCCTGTATTCGCCCCATGTCGAAACAACAAAGCTCCACCTAACTCTAACCCTTCATCTTCTTGTTGTTTGAAGACGGGTAACATTAAATTATCCAACGGGTCTTCTTTTGATTGTAAAAAATTCATCATGGTTGTTTCAGGAACAATATTGTTCACGTTCAACCCTTTATTAAAATTTTGAATTTCTTCTGTTAATTCTTTGTTCTCTTTGACAGCTGTTTTCGTAAATTTTTTCAAGTCACCATCAAAAACGACGACCGGACAATTAATGATCGAGTATGGAGTATGAAGCAGAAATTCAAGTTGTTCAATTGGGTTCGCCAAAACAAAATCCTGACTCAATAGATAAGTTCTTGTCGTAATGCCTAAAAACGGTGCTTTTTCGGAATATTGACCTTGACCAATCGCTCGGACCAAACTAGGTGCTTTTAACTGATTGACACTTAGTACAGTTTCCACACCACCTTGATCCGCACCTTTCAGTGCTGTATTAATAAAATAGGCACTATACCCCTTATTTTCTTTGTCGATATCAAATGCTGCGATATCGACCATATTTAATTTTCTTAGTGGCAAACGATCCCAACAACCTGTTAAAAGCGGTAGGTATAATAGCAACACAAATACTCTCCTCATTATCACACCACTCTTTTCCTTATACTTGATATGATAAAAAGCAAAATTGGGACAATCACAATGAAGATAGCAGAATTTCGATTTTGAATCGTTGTCAACTTAAATAAGATTTGTCGATCATCTACCAATACGCCTCCTGTAAAACTCACAATCGTTGCAATCCATACAAACAATCGGTATTTAGGTATTTCTTTTTTTCGTAAAAATGATAAGTGACGTGCACTCATATACAAATTTAGATAAACCGTAGATACAATAACCGCTAGCCAAATCGTCATAAATACGATGTCTAAACTTTGCACAATTGCCCAAGAAAATTTTCTGAGAATGTATACAATCGGCTCACTAACTGTAGCTAACTTTTTTTCACTGAAGTTATAATTTACGATGAGGATAATCATCAAATAAAATGATGTTGTGATTGCATTCGTTAATGTTGCCGCAACTAAAATATGACTTTCTTTTTTTCTTTTTACATAAGGAAATAGATGAAATAATAGTTCGTATCCAGCAAATGCCCACAAAACTTGATAAGCATCCTCCATAATCCCTTGAATACCATGTCTGCCAATTGGCAGAAAATAATCCCATTCCCCTTTCCCAAATCCACTGATAAAAATGATGACAACACACACCAAAAACAATCCCGCAATCACTTGTGTTGTGGTTGCTATACTTCGAAGTGGTGTTGTTGCTGCATACGCCGAGATGAGTAAGATCATTCCCACTAACACAAACCAAGGCGTCTCGATTAAGACCCAACGGGATAGAATGTCAGAATAACTAACAACAACCATTAAACTGACAAACATAAAATAAAGTCCAAACAATAAATTAAAAAGAGAACCAAGTGGTTTCCCAACAATCAAAAAAATGTATTGTGGTAACGATTGATCAGGATATCTTTTCGCTAATAGATAGATGATAAAAATCATCATTTGTACAAATAAACCATCAAGGAGTATAACGATCCATGAGTCACTCCCTGAGTGTTTAGAACCCACATAGGCAACACTTAAAACATATGCACCAACTTGATTCATAACAAGTAGACAAACTAACTGATTGAGTGTAATTTTTTTCAATTGGATCATTTGTTTGACCCACTTGTCGTTTTCATTCTTGTCTCATCTTTCGCCATACTTTCCAGCGAACGTTTTTTTAACCATCCTATCGGACCCCTAAAAAGTGTATCCTTAATCGCTCCCCATGTATTCCATACATAAAAATACGGAATACCCATCGTATCCAAGCTTGATAAATGGATGATTAAAATCAAAAATGCAATTTCAACCCCAATTAAACCAAAACAAGCTGCCAAAATAATAAAAAAGTAGGTTAGAAATCTTGTTGCACTACTCATTTCATACGATGGAATATTAAACGACGCAATTGCTGTTAGTGCAACGACAACTACCATCATATTTGAAATCAAATTCGTCTGCACAACTACCGTACCAATCACAATCCCACCTACAACCCCTATTGTTTGACCAATCGGACTTGGGAGACGAACCGTCGCTTCTCGCAAAACCTCAAGTATAAGAAGCATCGTGATGGCTTCAAGAATCGGTGGCATCGGGACATAGTACATTGAATTTTGAAGCGTTAATACAATTTCAAACGGAATAATTCTCGGATCAAATGTAACCAGCGCAACATATAACCCAGGTAAACTAATACCAACAAGAAACGATATAATTCTTAAAAGTCGCAACCCACTTCCCATTAACCAGCCAATATGATAATCATCTGGTGTTTGGAAAAATGCCCAAAAAGAAACGGGAAGGATCAAACAATCTGGCGAACCATCTGTCAAAATCGCTATTTTCCCATCCATTAAGTACGATCTAACACGGTCAGGACGTTCAGATACAAGATATTTCGGAAAGAGACTAAATTTCTTTTCATTGATTAACTCTTGTACAAATCCTGGAGCCTCAAGATAGTCAATGTCTATACTTGCAATTCTTCGTTCAAATTCCATGATAACAACATCATTTGCAAGAGATTGCAAATACAAAACAGATACATTCGTATTCGATTTTTTTCCAATTTGAAGGCTTTTGACCACTAAGTCCGGTGTTGCCACTAGCCGACGCAAAATATTGAGGTTAGTATTAAGGTTTTCGTTTAACGCTTCGTTTGACCCTCTAAGTGACCGTTCATTCAGTGGTATGCTTATTTGACGTTGTTTAGTCGATTCAGTATTCAGCAAATAGAAGATAGACTCACCTTCAATTTGAAGTACCGTACTCCCACCGACCATTGCATTTGCTACATCTGTAAGAACTTTTGTTTCACTATAATCAAGGATGGATACCCTTTCTCGCACATTACCAAATTCTTTATGAAGTAACGGTTGAATAATATATTCTTGTACCAATTTCGACTCAATCATTGTATCCAAGTAGAATAAATTGTGTTGTCGCCCCCCACATTGAAATTGGGTCGACTTAAAATCAGAACTATTAAAGAACATTTCACGAAGTGTTTTTTCTGTATTTTCTAATAACTGATTAGTTTTCACAAGTCAACCTCCCCCTAAAAATTTTCCTTATTTTACCCATATTTATTGATTCCTATATATCTCTAGCCAAATTTAATCGACCAATTAATCTTTTTCATCTACTCCAGGACAAGAAAAGGCACAAAGCATCGATTTGTTTGTGCCTTTCTTCCATGTCAGATTTGTCTAAAAGGGTTGTTTTAGCCCTCTACGGAGACTTCTGTTCTTCATTAGCGAATGAAAAAAGGTGCTTACCCATCATGCGATGAAGTAAGCACCTTTTTTTTGTTACGTGTACAACTCGTTCATGCTAGTTTAACGAACGAACGCGATGACACTTGTCCAGTTTCTTTAGATTTTTTTCGAACCAACGATTTTGAACGAACGAACTTTGTAGTAGGTCGTTTTCCCTTTCGTTAGGCCACTGGTTGTGTAAACTGGTTGTGTGACATCTGCTAAGTGAGTGTAAGTGGCAGTTTTTGAAGTTGATTTCGCGATTTCATATCCTGTTGCACCTGATACACTTGACCACGTTAATTTGACACCCGTTTTCCCATCTTCTCTGTCTAATCTCGTACTATAACAAGGATCGCTTTTATAGAGTGGTGCATGTCCGGCTGCTTTTACTTCTTTACAACTTTTATATTAGACTTCTGTTTCCCTTTCTTCAGGTGGTTCATTTTCTTCTGGTGTCGGAGCAGGAGTTGGTTCCAATTCAACTTTCTTCTGCTCTACCTTTATTTCCTCCGTTTCATCTTTTTTCACATTCCTTTCATTTTTGTGGGCATCATTTTGCCGTTTGTTGGATACAGCTAAATATCAACCCATAGCGGAGAAGTTGGGCGATCCATTCCGCAACTTTTACGTCAGTTTTTCGTCCAGGAACAGCTTTCATATATTGTACTATCATTCGACGGTATTTTTTTATTGGACTAGTGCTAGAATTATCTGATAGGTATAGTTTTTTTACGAACGAACCTGATACTGTTATTTTATGTTTTGCGATTTTTCTCACAACTGGGCTAAATGTTTAAATCCTTTCGCTCAAAGATTAGACATTTGAAAGGATCAAGTGTATTAAGGAATTAAACAAAAATTTACTGGTGTTATTCCCAGTCAGTTCGTTTTTCTTTTTCTTTAACAAAGTTTTTACTTCTTTTACCTTCGCATTTTTATTTGCTTATTTATTCATACTAGGTTTGCATTTTTTTACTTCGAAATGTGATAAAGAAAAAAAGTCTAGAATTATAATTCTAGACTTAGACTTTATACGAGAGCATGCGATAGTTACATTAGGACTAAAATAGTCTGTATCAATGATTACTTGGTAATCTATGAAACGGGCTTTATTTTTCAATAACTAAATGTCTTATATATCTTTAATTGGCTGGGCTTCTTCTTTTTTGCGTTAAGTTCATTTCGTTGCAGGTTATTTCCCGCTAACAACGACAAACGTATCGGCGAACCAACTTTTGTTTCTCACCGTTACGATGACATCTTTTGGGTTGATATTACTTGGAACTTCACAAAGCACATAGCCTGTGACGTCGATCCCAGGATTAATCAGTTCGTTTTCAAATGTTCGGGCACCATCTAATGTTAATCCATCTGTTGCAGACCACGTAACCGCATTATATCGATACCCCTGTACATCCGTGATATTGATTAAGTCGTCATCGATTCGCTTCGGTTCATCAAATGTATTTTTAAACCACACTTTGACATATACATAGTGACTAGTGTTCTTTAACCCTTCGTGTTTCGTGCTTTTAAAAATATGGTCAAAATCAAAGGATTCGACTACAATTTGTTCGACTCGCACATCGAGACCATCCATGTGTGACAACTCACCAACCGTACTTTCAATGATTGTTCGTTCCCCAAAATCTGTTTGTTCTTTCTTTATGGTTGAACCAAATGCCATAATTGAGATGCTGAATGTGAAGCACCCTAGGATGCATACTATTTCAATCCATTTCCCGATTCTCTTTAACCCCATAAAGCGACACTTCCAAATCGTATTATCTTTAGTATTTCCAGTTTTTTTCATATAAAACAAGCCTCACGTGTCAAAAATCAAGGTCGACGTGCCATAACTCAAGCATTAGCATTAGGATATCAAGTGAAGGCATATGTAAGGAGACCAGAAACTTTACAGCCACAAACTGGTTTAGAAATTGTTAAAGGTCAGTTACACGATGTACCTAAACTGCGAACTGCTCTTCATGGAACAGGTACTGTACTTTGTTGTATAGGTCCAGAAGTTAGTTTAAAAGGTATTTTAGTACCACAAAGTCTTATGCAGACCAATATACCAAACATCGTACATGCTAAGAAACAGGCAAATGTATAGCAACTTGTTTTACTTTTTGCCTTTGGTGTCGATGAAGGTGAAAAAATTGGCTATCCATTCTTGCGTTTTGCAATTAAAACGATGATAGCACATGTCTATAAGGACAAATTAATATCAGAACAAATACTTGCACAATCAGGCCTAGATTGGACCTGTGTTTATCCTATTTTCCTTAGGGATGATATCGTTCGAGGTAATATTGAGGTAGTCCCACTCGAACAAGTAAAATAAGTACTGGGTTTCCCTAAAGTTACGAGTTGATGTATCGAAAGTGATGATTGATGCTCTAACCAATTCTAAAACCATAAGAAAAGGTCTAGTAATAGCCAGTAAAGGATCTGTAATAAAATAGAATTTACATTTCGATTTAACGCTGTATGGTACTAATTCATGTAAATGATTACTAATGACTTTAACGCTAGTCAATTAACCTAGAGAAGTGAAGATCAACAACATCTTCACTTCTTTTTTATTTAATTTGAATTAATTTCCGATTGGAGTTGACTTAATTTGTCTGTCCCAATTTTCGTCCATTAATATAAAAGTAACACATTTGTGTCGTATATTAATTTTTTAAAGAGCAGTGCTTCAAGTAAACGCATTTGTGTCGTAGCCCACGGACAAGAATATGTTACTTCACCTTGATAAATCAACGTTTATATGAAAAAAAAGTAAACAGATTTGTGTCGGTGGACAGTACCCCATTGTACATTTGTTCTTCGACACAAATCTGTTACTTTTGGTAAATATTGGTTATTAATGATTGGTTGTATACTAAAAACCGAACATTCCAAGATTAATTTACACGACTTATTATTGCAATTTTATTTTTCATCCAGTTGTTACACCGAAGTGTCGTCTTTGGTGGATACGGTAAAGGTTGATTAGTTAATGTTAAACAGCTTAGCTAATTGCAATCAATGATGCAAACAACCTTCTCGTTCTACTAGCTAATAAAAAGTTCATATATTAGTCTCCTTCTTTGTATGTTCTATAAGCCGATTATATCTAACCTACCGAATTTTGTAATTTGGGGGAATTTCGTCTTTTTTACATAGAATTTCATACATTCCTTATGCAACAAACCTGCCATTTAGCTGCAAGAGAAAAACGATCCTTTGTTATTGAATAATCGCATGCGATAGTTCAATAAGATATTAAAAATGTTGTTGTAGTAAATGAGGTCATTTGTAGTACAAAAATAGGATAGAAATAGCAGATATCATTTCCGCTTTTCTATCCTTCTTTTTTTTGTATAATAATGTGTGACATTTAATAAAAACACTTAAATATAAATATTTATACTCATTTGCTCGACTTTCAATAAAAATCGCTTTTGGTTGCTTTTTCTTCTACGTATTAATGTACGACGTTGATCTTTTGTGAAGCAACTGCTGTAACTTTAAATCCTTCCACATTCTCTCCATCCGCATAAAGCGTATAAGTTCCATTTGGTACATCCGGACCTGGCGCCCATGAGAATCGGATTTGATCTTCACGCGGAAATTCTTGGGTGAATACAACATTTCCGTTTGCATTCTTGATATAGAATTTCCAGTGGAGTTTATTATCTGAGAATGCAGTAATTTTTGCTGGACTGTTTTCGTTTACCTTCGTATAGTTTTGAACATTTAAGAACTGTATCAACATACCCGAACTAATGTACGAAGTGTCCCCCCATACCTTATAGCCTTCATTGTATGCAGCGTCTTCTGCCATCACAACAATGCTCTTTGGTGCTTTCTTTACGATCATGCTAGTTAAACCTGGCTTTAGGACGTTATAACTGCCATCTAGGTATACCACGGCTTGAGCGAATCCAACTCCACCTTCGTTGTCTGCCACATTGAACGAGATTTGGAACTTTCCATCAGCTGTTGGAGTCACTTGAATATTTGATGCGTGTGGCGCTTTTGAGTCCACTTTTACTGGAATCTCTGTTGTTTGCGCTCTTGCACCAGGATAATCAAGAGTTGAACGTAACACGTATTTATAATCACCGTCCGGGACAGTATTTCCATTTTCATCTGTCGCCTTCCAATAATATTGATCCATGTCAATAATTGGGTAGTACGTATTGCCCGTACTCATAATATTTTTCTGGAATTTCCACGGCTCGCCTGTGAATTCACTATAGTTTCCTAAGTATTGCACTTGTTTACCGTCTTTGTCGACGATATATGCTTCAAGCTTTGATAAGTTACGTAGCACCGTGAAAGTTGGAATGACTCCATTATTAATAGAATATGGCGAAACACCAACACGGCCTGCGGTATATTTATGTGTCACTGGATCCAGTGCTAGCGGTGAATCAGTGATATCATCCCAAAGAGTCGTGTAACCTAAGAACGCATCGTTATTCTCAGGAGACGGGTCGATATTTTTCGGCTCATCCCATTTCCCGTAAAAGCCCATGTATGGCATCGATAACGGAACAACTTTGTCGCTCTTATTATTAGATGTTGGCACCAAGCGTACGAATCCTTCGACGAAGGTATTTTTCTTCATATTATCTGGAAGCTGTACATCTATACTTACTTCTTTTTGCTTGCCACGCTTGATCGTAATCGCTTCTCCGCCGTTCACATGAACGTCTGCTCCTTCGATACGCGTCATTTTGGTTGTGTTATAATCATTTTCGCGTTGGCTGAAACCGAACGGCGCCAAATCATAGGACGCATGTGTTCTTTCGTCGGTTAACACGTCGACCACGACTTTATATTCCATCGAATCTGGAACAGCTTTGCCATCTAGTGCTTGCATTTCAAGCTTCATATTGAAATGAGTGTCACCGATTTCGTGAAGAGCTACACTTCCGGCTTGCTCAAGCGGAGAGCGCTTGTTACGTATCAATACTGGCGTATCAATCGCATTTTGAATCTCCATTAAGCCAGAACCTTGCATACGTGGAGAATATGGAAGTGCGTTATTTGTTCTTGGGTCTGCAATGATGTTTGCTGTATTCATCAGTGCAAGTTTTGCTAATAAAGCTGAATCTTCATTTTTCGCAATACCCTTTTTACGCATAGATTCCATCAATAACGCCGCTCCTCCTGCTACTTGAGGAGTTGCCATTGATGTTCCGCTCATAACTTGGTATTTATTGTTTGGAATCGTTGAATAAATTTGTCCCCCAACACCAGTAATTTCCGGCTTGAAATCAAGATTTTCAGGCGTTCCCCATGAAGAAAAGTATGAAACAGTGTTCTTTAGTGGATTGTCAATCCAAGTCCCTTTGGATAATTTAAAGTTTACTTTTTGTCCTGATTGTAGTTTAGCAATAAGCTTTTGTCCGTCCGTCTTGCTTGTCGTAATAACAGGTATCGACGTCGATACTAACTGGATTTGCGGGTAATCTGTCATGGTAGTAGGTGGAACAAAAATCGTTGCCACTGCGCCTTTCTTCTTCGCTTCACTCTGCACATATAAATAATTAGCGTAAGTAGTCTTCGGCTGGCAAATCATGATTTTACCCGTTAAATCCATGTTTGCGATGTCGGTGCTTTTTCCTTCCACACCGTTCACCACTTCGTACTCTTTACTTGGATCAAGCTTGTCCCCTAGTACAAACCCAGAATATGTTTGGTCTTGGTAGGCAAGTTCACTTCCATCTGAAAGGTGAAGCGAATTCATTTGAATGTTGTTATTTTCATAACTTGCAACTGACAACGCAAATGGGCTAACGCCAGGCGATCCAACCACACCGATATCTGGATTATCCGCATATGGCATTAATGAACTCATCATGATATTGTTCTTTGAAGAGTAAGATCCATTACCGCCTGCTACTACCACTAATACACCTTGCTCAGTTGCTTCACGGATTGTTTGTTGAACCGGGTCTTCACTTTCGCTTACAGGACCTGCATCAGTACCTAAGCTCATGTTAATAACATCTGCGCCCATTTGTACTGCGTGCTGGATTCCCGCAATGATATCATCTTCTTGAGCGCCGCCGCCTTTATTAGAGAATACTTTCTCAGCCAAAATCTGCACGCCTGGAGCGATTCCTTTTACGCCGTTAGTTGCTTCATTTCCATTTGCTGAAATAATACCAGAAACGTGCATACCGTGTGGACTCCCAGCCGGGAATACATCGTTATCGTTATCCGCCCAGTCATAACCTGTTGGGACCTTGTCAGAGTACCAAACATCGTTTGCTTGAGTTGAAGCAAGCTTTGCTTCAATATTTGAAGACGTAAGTTTTTCTGCAGCCCTTCCTTTGTCAGTTAAGGTCATGTCTTGGTGCTTGTAGTCGACACCGGAGTCAACAACTGCCACTAGCATTCCTTCACCTTCATAACCCATAGATTGCCATACTTTTTGCGCTTGCACTAAGCCTTTGCTTTCATCTGCTGTTTCTGTGAAAGTACGTGCGATATGAACGCGCTTGACTCCTTCAATTTTTTGGATGTCTTTTAAGTCTTTGAATTTTGCTTCCATAGAGAATCCGTTAAAACCTTTATTGAAACGGTGTCGAACGGCTTTAGACTGACTTTTTGGTAATTTATCGATTACTTGATCTTGGATCTTTTCATAAGACGTGCTTGTTTCATCGGATGGAGTATCTAACTCAACAATCACGCGTACGTCTTGGTCTGGCAAGAATTGATTACTTTTGTTTTTAAGTACGTTTTGGTAATCCATTGGATCATTGCTTACTTCTTCGGAACCTTGTTGCTGTTCAGCTAGTAAGATCTCGTGACCTGTTTTTAAGATATCTTGCAAGCTAATTGTTTCATTTGAACTTTCGTCTTGCGTTTCCGCCGATACCATAGTCGTAGATAACAGCATCATACTAAGCACTGCAGTTGACATTACTTTGAAAGGTACATTCTTCCACTTATTCAATTCTACTTCTCTCCCTTTATTTGATGTTTTCTATATGTTTTAATATTAAGAATTTTCGTGAAATTTGTAAATTGGGGGAATCCAGCATCGTTTTCTTGTTATTTTTTAGACAAACATCTACAAAAAAACAAATTATATTTAATTTTCATATAAAATAAACTCGATTTCAGTAGATAGCTATTAAATTAATTGTCGTATCTTGAGTGAAATCCGAAAATGATTTGGGGTATTTTCAAAAGTTAGTTTGAAAAAAAGTGTTATTTTATATAAAAAAGTCATTTTAATTAGAACAAAAGTTGTAATAGATTTTAATCATATGTTTTATTAATAAAAAAAGCAGCCACACCGAACAGGCTACTTTTACACTTTAACTAAATAGAAAAAATTATAGTTCTACACAAGTTATTTAATCATTAATTTTAAATTTGTTTGATAAAAACAAATTTGTTGAAAATTAGTAGGAACAAACCTGCTACCTTATTATGTATAGTGCCAGGTTTGTTCTTGTTTCTAAACTTAGGTAAAGTTATATCCTTTTAAACTGCCTAATAGTGAAATAGGAGCTGATTCCTCGATCATCAGCTCCAAAGTACTATTAATCTATCGCACGCGTAGTTCAGTTGATTAACATAAAAGTCATTTATATTTCTTAATCGTTTCCATCTTTCTATCTTCTTGTGCCTTTTCCACTTCCGAGTTTTCTTCTTGTTAGAGTGATAAAACGCTTTCATTAACACACATCTCTTAACATTTGTGTAAACTCTTAAACACTTATTTTCGTCAACCGCAAGCTAACCTAAGTATCAAGAAGAACCTTCTACCACTTCGGTACTTTTTAAGTTAACATTGATTTCATTTACTGTTTTTTTTAACTCACTTCACCCTCTCGTTTTTGATGATTTTACAACTAACGGTTCTATTGTACGAAAAAATTCCACCGACCGTGAAAAAAACAAAAAAAGCTAGTCGAATGACTAGCTCGTTACAGGTCTTTTTCTCCGACCACTTGATTTTTTCCGTTTTGTTTTCCTTTATACATCGCTTGGTCGGCTCGGTCAATGCTTCCGGTTATACCGTTTGCTGGATTGTAGACGGAGACGCCAAACGTGATGGAAACTGGAATATGGTACCCTCCAATTTCAAACGGATGAGAGGCGATTTTCTTTCGTAATCGTTCTGCTAGCTCCATTCCTTGTTCGTACCCTGTACGAGGAAGAATCAAAATGAATTCTTCGCCGCCCCATCGACCAATCGCATCATGACCACGGATGGAACGTTCGATGACGTTCGCACTTTCTTTCAACACATAATCGCCGATGGTGTGACCGTAATAATCGTTGACCTGTTTGAAGGAGTCGATGTCGAACAGAATGAACGAAAGGTCGTGATGTTCTTTTTTTGCCTGCAAGACTTCAGACTGAATATGCTGTTCGATGCCTCTTCGGTTGAGTGCACCGGTTAATGCGTCTTTCACTGACAACTCTTTTAATTCGCTATTGTTATCAGCTAAGTCAGACACGACGACTTTTAATTGGTTCTCGGCGATTTTTCGTTTTTCAGCAATCCAGAAAATCCAAACGACAAGCGTTGCAATTAACACAACAACAAAACATTTCCCTGCGATTTGATGTATTTTTTCTTGAATGGTTAACACATAATAAAAGGACCAATCCGTTCCAGGTACCTCTTTTTTGAGTATTTGTACACCGTGTATTGTTTTGATGTCATTGTTTGGTATTCGTTCAATCGCTTGTTGGAATTCAGTTGTATGATATGGATCAAGTTCACGGATCGTTGCGATTTTGTTTGCTGGTAAAAATGATTTGTCGGACGAAGCGATTATTTGACCCTTTGCATTGGCTAAGATACTGGTAATCCCTTTTGTTAACTGTTTGCTAAGCGATTCAAAAGTTAGATCAATTGTGATAGAACCAACATATCGACCGTTTAAATCCACTGGCGCAGAAACGCTCACCATCATGCCTTTTCCAGCATGATCGACATACGGTTTACTCCAATACACGCTTCGGTTTGGATTTTGGTTGAATGACCCACCTTTCATTCTTTCTTCGTTTAACAAATTCTTTGAAAATTGAAATTCACTTGATGGCACAAACGGATAGAGATTATTAAACCCGCTCAAACTCGTGTAATAAATCCAAGCGATATTAGGGAACGCATTGTAGGTTTCCTTGAAATATGAGTTCAATTCATCTGCCATCTCGATTTCTTGTTTTTTTCGTGCTGTTTCATCAATCGGGCCGATTCCAGTGATGTTCCCTTTTTCTGATTGTTGATTCGTTGCTTCGATTCGGTCTGCCGAGAACTGATTCGTTTTTCGATCATACGTTAAGTAGCGGATGTCTGCAGGGGTTTTTGCTCCGTTTTTTAATGTTTTTTCGGCAATCAAACGCAACATGTTGACAAACTCCGCACTATCTTTTGTATACCCGTTAATTTTTAACGCATCGTTTTGGAAATTAGTCTGAAATCGTGAGTTGTTGGTTTCGTTAAAATAGATGAATGATAGACCAACAAATACAATCGCTGTCAACGTAACGAGCATCATTCGGAGTGTTTTCACTTGCTCTTCCCCTTCGATTATCCGACATCTTTTTTCATGACACTGAACAATTCATCTGCTGGTAATGGTCGACTAAAATAATAGCCTTGTGCGTACTGGCAGTTTTTGCTTTGTAAAAATTGCCCTTGCTCTTTTGTTTCAACCCCTTCAGCGACTATGTCGTAACGAAGTTGATTGCCAAGTTCAATAATCGCGGCAACAATTGCTTCCGCATTGTTATCCTTTTCAATTTCATCCACGAATGATTTATCAATTTTTAGCTTATCAATAGGGAATTGACGCAAATAACTAAACGATGAATAGCCCGTTCCAAAATCATCCATTGACAATCTGACACCTAACGTTTTCAGTTCATTCATGATTCGAATGATTTCATCTGGATCTTGTGTGACACTTTCTGTGATTTCAAGGTCTAGGTAGTGAGGAGCTAAATTTGTTTCGTGCAACACTTGTTGTACGGTATTGGCGAAGTCTTTTTCTTTGAACTGCACACCTGACACGTTGACCGCGATACTCGTTAAACCGATCCCTGCGTCTAACCAATCTTTGAATTGTCGACAGGCTGTTTTAAGCACCCACTCCCCAATGAGTGTGATCAGCCCCGTTTCTTCCGCGATTGGGATAAACTCCATTGGAGAAACAAACCCAATCGTTGGATGGGTCCAACGGATTAAGGCTTCAACGCCTACCATTTTCTGAGTCGTTAAATCAATTTGTGGCTGGTAGTGTAAGGAAAATTCGTTGTTTGTCAGTCCATTCCGAATCCCCATTTCAAGTTCCATTTTTCGGTCATTTGCTGTTTTGATTTCGTTTGAATAGAAGCTATAATGATTCTTTCCATTCGCTTTCACGGTATATAGGGCTGTGTCAGCTTGTTGGATCAATTCTTCGATCGTTTCCCCATCAGTTGGGAAGACACTGATGCCGATACTAATCGTTAAATAGAGGGTGCGCTCGTTTAGTGTGAAAGGTTGTTCGAACGCTTTAGACAGTTTCTTGGCAAACGCTTCTGCTTTTTGTTCATCTGTTTGGGGATGGACCACAACATAGCCGTCACCACCCAGTCGATACAACTGACAACAATCACATACGTGTTCTTTGAGGCGTTCGCTCACTTGTTGGAGAACGACATCACCAAATGTATGCCCAAATGTATCGTTAATTGTCTTGAAGCGATCCAAATCGATAAAGTAAACGGCTAATAATTGGTTTTGTTCCGCATGCTTGATTAATGATGGGTCTAAGTCTTTATATAGCGCGTTTCGATTACCGAATCCTGTTAATGGATCGACATACGCAATTGTTTCGAGTTGTTTGGCTACTTTTTTTCGTTCGGTAACATCACGTAAAATCACTTGGATGACTGATTCGTTGTTGTAAGTCGTTTGAAAGGATAAAATTTCAGCGATGATTTTCTTTCCGTCTAACCGGTTAATGAAGTATTCGCTGAGAACGGTTTCCCCTCCCTGAGTGATTTCGCTTAATCGTTTTTTTGCCTGATCGACTGATTCAGGTGCGATAAACGTCATCACATTCAGACCGATGACTTCATCGATGGATGTTGCGCCTACTTGTTCGACACCTGCTTGGTTCATATAAACGACTTCTCCTTTTTGGTTATAAATCAGCGTCGTTTCCGGAGAGTGTTCGACCAGTTTTTGGTAGCGGTCTTCTGTTTCTTGTTGCTTTTGAACAGCTACCGTTTTTTCGGTAATGTCTTGTGAAATATAAGCGAATTGTTGCAGTTTTCCGTCATCGTTTAGAATCGGTATGCATTTGCTGTTCAGTAGCACGTGGTTTCCATTTTTATGCAAAAACACAACTTCAAAGGACTCTTCTGATGCTTTTTTGTCTCGAAGGGCAAATCGGTTTTTCATCTGATCGTGTTCACTTACTTGTAAAAATTGAAAGATACTTTCACCTTTGTATTCGTCCGGTTTATATCCTAATAATGGTTCGACCGATGGAGAGGCATAGTCGATGATTCCGTTTAGGTAAATCACGACGACGATGTCGGACGAATGTTGAATAAACAGTCGGAAGCGGTCTTCGATTTTTTGTGATGCACGGTTTTTTCGGATCAGATAAACTAGAAAAAAGATGGCACTTAAGGTGTTAAAAATGATTCGTTTCATTACGAAGTATTCTTGGGTGCCACCCAAATAATTTCGGATAATAGGGTCTGTTGAATAAATCCAAATAACGCTAAAACAAAGGTATCCAATCATGAGTGTCCAAATTCGTTTTGTTTGTGTGCTCATTGATTTCGGCATTTTATTCCCTCTTTTCGTTCGTTTCATCATCTATTGCATGAATTGGTATACTAGGATAGCAAATTCATTCTACTCTTTTTGAATGCAAATTGTATCCATCAAATGTTGGAAACGGATGCAAGAACAACCATCCAACTGGAACAAAAAAACATGTCACTCATTGTGACATGCTTCACCATTCAATCCTATGCTCGTTTTCGTTTCGTTGTTTGGAGAACGATTTCTTCGATTTGTTCGGTCAAGCGTGTCGCTCTGATTATGCCCTCACTCAATCTTGAACTGTTCGTGTAATCGAATTGAACGTTTGTATTTACTTCTTTTAACAGGTTGAGAATCTGTTCTAAACTCTAAGCACTCTCTTCAAATAGGTACCAAATAATTCTTTAGTAAAAATCCCTGTCCTTAAAGTAAAAGAAACTACATCATAATCTAACCAGTGATCATAAATTTTTACAACAAATGCAAAGTCATCGTTTTCTTTTGCAAATGTATCACCTTGTTTTTTAAATCCATTTAAAATGAATACCGGTGCGATTATTTCATTAATAATCTTCTTAAAAGTCTTCTCCATTTATTACACCTCCACAATATCTTCAGTTAAATCATTAAACCTAATTAATAAGATTCCTTTAGAAATCTGATAAAAAGAATTCCAAGAAAAAAAACTGAAAAAACTGATATATTCCTCTCTACAAGTACACTATAGTACCCATTCATCCTATTTTACCCTTCTTCCCAATGGGTTTTAATTTTTTTCTATCTTTGCTCGAAATAGACCTGTCTTCTAATTTGCAAAGACAGGTCTTCATAAACAGTTATGAAATTCGTTTTAGATTACTTTTATTACGTACTGGTTGTTTTTCTTCTCGACTTAAATAATAATATGTCATTCCAACGCCAACCGAACCACCTACAATATTACCAAGCGTCACAGGAATCAAGTTGTGCAAAACATCACCAAGTGTAAACGCCATTTCGTGAGGTATGATTGAAAAGATCGCAAATACCGCAATATTTGCAATGCTGTGCTCATAACCTGAAAAGAAGAAAGCAAATACTAGTAAATAAATAAGAAGCAATTTCGCTAAGTCATCTTTAAATCGCATTGGAATGAAGCACGCAAGGCAGACAAGCCAGTTACAAAGCACTCCTTTAAAAAATAAATGGAAGTATGAAACATGCGTTTTGTGGTCAATCACTGCATTTAAAAAATTATCTTTCGGAAAAGCATTTGCTAAACCAGTTGAATAAAATAAAAGTGCGAAAAGTAATGCACCAAGTACATTCCCTGAATAACATGCAATCCAGTTTTTTAATAGGTCAAACTTAGTTGTTTTCTTGTCCAATGTAGAAAACGTTAAATACATTGTATTACTAGTAAACAGCTCTGCGCCCCCATAGATAATCATGATGAGTGCTGTAGCGAAAACGAATGGATAGGCGATTGATACAAACGGAGAATCTTGTAACCTAAACACTTCTGCTAACTTTATACATACTATAAATACAAAGCCCATATAAACAGAAGCTAACGCTGCTCTAATTAAGTATTTTATAGGACTAGTATCAAGCGTTTTTTTCTTCTTAAGAGCTAGTTCTATACAATAGGAAACACTATCTTTTTCCATTTTCCACACTCCCCTTATAGCTATTTTGCTCTATCTAAGAGCACATTATAATCATACGAATGATAAAAAGGTTGTAAAAGTGTGAACAAAGAATGAATTAATAATCCAATTCACACAGGACATAATAGAAATATCTTTCTAAGGAGGATTTTTTATTTTATGACCTGGACCTAGTTGTCATGTAATTACATACGCATTCATCATTAGCTGCTAAGCTAAGTAACAGCAAAAAGAAATTTAACAAACAATAGAAAAATGTGAATCCAAACATAAGAGTCATGAACTGCAGGGGTAATTCCTCTCCTGCTTTTCTTTTTGAACGACAAAAATAATAATAAGAGTATGGAGTGTGAATCATGATTAAGTGCGAATGGGTTGAATTTATCTATCGGAATGATCCTTTAACCGAAGAGGAATTTGAAGAAATGATGGGCGAAACATTTCAAGCTATGATGATAGATGAAAATGATTTCCCTCAATTTATATGGACAGCAAATCATGTCGTCATTGTTACTAAAAGAGTTAAACATATAGAAGAAGTAGAGTTCAAAAAAATCCCTAGAAATCCAGGTTGTGAATAAAAAAAGCAGATGGCTTAATAACCATCTGCTTATTCATTTTACTTAAAATCCTCGATATGCATTTAAATAGACTTCTTCAAGCTCTTTGACAAGCGGTAAACGTGGATTTGCTGTTGTACATTGGTCCTCAAAAGCTTTGTCCGCTAAATAGGAAACCTTCTCTAAGAACTCATTTTCATCAATGCCTTGACCTCGAATACTCATTTCAATCCCTAATTCTTTTCCTAATTTTACGATTGCCTTAATTAAGTTATCAACGCCTTCTTCCGTAGTTGATGCTGGTAGCCCTAGCATACGAGCAATCTCAGCATAACGTTGGTCAGCGATGAAAAACTTATATTTAGGGAACGACACAAACTTAGTCGGTTTTTGTGAATTATAACGGATGACATGTGGCATTAAAATGGTATTCGCGCGTCCATGTGGAATATGGAATTCCGCTCCAATTTTGTGAGCCAAACTATGATTGATTCCGAGGAATGCATTGGCAAATGCCATCCCTGCAATCGCTGAAGCGTTATGCATTTTTTCACGTGCTTCTAGGTCACTGCCATCATGGTATGCTCTTGGTAAATAAGTAAATACCATTTTGATTGCTTGCATGGCAAGACCATCCGTATAATCATTCGCTAATACACTGACATACGCTTCAATTGCATGGGTTAATACGTCCATACCAGTATCTGCCGTAATCGATTTTGGTATCGTTGCAACGAATTGTGGATCAATTATCGCAACATCTGGTGTTAACTCATAATCAGCTAGTGGGTATTTAACATTTTTCGCTTTATCGGTGATAACCGTAAATGGCGTTACTTCTGAACCAGTTCCTGAAGTAGTCGGGATTGCAACAAATTTCGCTTTTCGCCCCAAATGCGGATACTTGTAAGCACGCTTGCGAATATCTAAGAACTTCAATTTTGGTCCTTCTAAATCAGTCTCTGGGTACTCATAGAACAGCCACATACCTTTTGCTGCATCCATTGCAGAACCGCCACCAAAGGCAATAATTGTATCTGGTTCAAATGAACGCATACGTTCTGCGCCTCGATAGACGGTTAAGTCTGATGGATCCGGCTCAACATCAGAGAAGATTTCAATTTGAATTTTCTCTTCTTGTTTTTCTAAATGGTATTTGATGACATCAACATAGCCAAGCTTCACCATTGCTGCGTCTGTCACGATGAAGGCTTTCTTAATGCCTTGCATCACTTCTAAGTATTGAGTTGAATACTTTTCAAAGTAAATTTTAGGCGGTAGTTTGAACCATTGCATATTCGTATTTCTTCTCCCTAGTTTTTTGAAATTTAGCAAGTGAGTAGATGTTACGTTTGCAGAAACTGAGTTCTTGCCATACGAACCACAACCTAGTGTTAGTGATGGAATAAACGCATTGTAAATATCTCCAATTCCACCATGAGTAGAAGGCGAATTGAAAATAATACGATATGCTCTCATTTTTAATCCAAATTCCTTTTGGATTTCCTCACAACCTGTATGGATGACTGCAGAATGACCTAAACCGCCGAAATGTAAGATTTCGTCACACGTTTTAATACCTTCGTCTTTGCCTTTTACTTTAATGGCTGCAAGCACTGGACTTAATTTTTCACGCGTTAACGGTTCACCAACTCGTTCACATTCAACAATCAATATTTTTGTATCTTGTGGAACATCGACACCAGCTTTTGTTGCTATTTCATAAGGTGACTTACCAACAATGTCTGCATTAACCGCACATGTATTTTCGTTGATTACAAGACCTTCTAATTTCTTTTTCTCTTCTGGGCTTGCAAAATAACATTTATTATCAAGAAGCTCCTGTTTTACTTGGTCATAGATCGCTTCATCAACAACAATGGTTTGCTCAGATGCACAAATCATTCCATTATCAAATGTTTTCGAAAGCATTAAATCATTACACGCTTGTTTAATATTTGCTGACTTTTCAATATAACAAGGAACGTTACCAGGACCAACACCTAACGCTGGTTTTCCTGTACTGTATGCTGACTTCACCATGCCTGAACCACCAGTTGCTAAGACAAGTGAGACACCTTCATGGTTCATCAACTGCTTCGTCGCTTCAATTGAAGGGACTTTGATCCATTGAATACAGTCTTCTGGTGCACCTGCAGCAACTGCAGCTTCTAAAAGGATGCGAGCAGCTTCTAAACTACAGTTTTGAGCAGATGGATGAAACGCAAAAATAATTGGATTTCTAGTTTTAATCGAGATAATGGATTTAAACATCGTTGTTGATGTTGGATTCGTTGTTGGCGTTACACCTGCGATTACCCCAACTGGTTCTGCAATCTCAATGATCCCTGCTTGTTTATCTTCTCGAACGACACCAACGGTTTTGTTATCCTTGATGCTATTCCAAATATATTCAGTTGCAAAAATATTTTTAATAATTTTATCTTCATACACACCTCGGCCAGTTTCTTCAACCGCCATTTTTGCTAATCGCATATGATTATCTAATCCTGCTAATACCATCGCATGACAAATTTTATCAACTTGCTCTTGTGTGTAACTTTCGAATTTAGCTAAAGCTTGTCGGCCCTTTCCAACCATTTCATTGATTGTTTGAGTAACTTCTGATGTATCTGCCGTTACTTGTTTCTTATCAACTGCCATGATGTACCTCCTCAAAAATCACTTAATTTAACCCCTTTTTCGCACGGGCACTTTTATTATGTGAAGATAAAAAGGTTTCATTATTGAGAAATATTGTTATTACATCTTTACAGAAAAATGAGCAAACTATCAAAGGTAGTTTGAATTTAATACATAAGAGGTGGGTTTATGGAACAATGGCAAGGCTTCAAAGAAGGTTCATGGACAAGAAAAGTCAATGTACGCGAATTTATTCATTTAAATTACGTTGAATACAAAGGAAATGACGAATTTTTATCAGCACCTACAGAAGCGACGAAGTCATTATGGACACAAGTAATGGAACTAACAAAGCAGGAAAGAGAACGAGGCGGAATGTACGATATGGATACAAAAACGGTATCCACGATCACATCACATGGAGCTGGTTATTTAAACAAGGAACTTGAAAAAGTGGTTGGTGTTCAAACTGACGAACCATTTAAACGTTCGATGCAACCATTTGGTGGAATACGTATGGCAAAAGCCGCTTGTGAAGCTTATGGTTATGAACTCGATGCCGAAACAGAACATTTCTTTACAGATTATCGTAAAACACATAACCAAGGGGTGTTCGATGCTTATACAAAAGAAATGATTCTTGCTCGAAAAACGGGTATTATTACAGGACTTCCTGATGCCTATGGTCGTGGACGAATTATTGGAGACTATCGACGTGTCGCTTTATATGGGATTGATTTTTTAATGGCAGAAAAGCTAAAAGAATTTCACAATACAAGTAATGTCATGTCAGAAGATTTGATTCGATTACGCGAAGAAATGTCTGAACAATACCGTGCATTAAAAGAACTAAAAGAACTTGGTACGATTTATGGTTTTGATTTATCACGACCTGCAGCGAATACACTTGAAGCATTTCAATGGGTGTATTTAGCATATCTTGCAGCGATTAAAGAGCAAAACGGAGCGGCTATGAGCATAGGACGTATCTCTACATTCTTAGATATTTATGTTGAGCGTGATTTACAGAATGGGACTATTACAGAGGAAGAGGTTCAAGAGATCGTTGACCATTTTGTCATGAAACTTCGTATTGTAAAGTTTGCCCGAACACCTGACTACAACGAATTGTTTAGTGGTGATCCAACCTGGGTAACTGAATCAATTGGCGGTATGTCAAGTGATGGACGTTCACTTGTCACAAAATCATCTTTCCGTTTCTTGCATACCCTAGAAAATTTAGGTCCAGCTCCAGAACCAAACTTAACGGTTCTATGGTCACCGCAACTACCGGAAAACTTTAAACGATTCTGTTCAAAAACATCGATTAATACGAGTTCAATTCAATATGAAAACGATGATATTATGCGTCCTGAATATGGCGATGATTACGGTATCGCTTGTTGCGTTTCAGCAATGGAAATTGGAAAACAAATGCAATTCTTTGGTGCTCGTGCAAATCTTGCAAAAGCACTTCTGTACGCAATCAATGGGTGTGTCGATGAAAAGCTAAAGATACAGGCTGGACCACAATTCCAATCGATCACCTCAGAACTTTTAAATTATGATGAGGTCATGGAAAAATTCAACAACGTAATGGACTGGCTTGCAGGCCTTTACATTAATACACTAAATATCATTCATTTTATGCACGACAAGTACAGTTATGAACGCATTGAGATGGCATTACACGATACCAAAATTCTACGTACAATGGCCACTGGTATCGCAGGTTTAAGCGTAGTAGCTGACTCATTAAGTGCAATTAAGTATGGACAAGTAAAAGTTATCCGTGATGAGAATGGTCTAGCAGTTGATTTCGAAACAATTGGTGACTATCCGAAATATGGTAACAATGATGATCGAGTAGATAGTATCGCCGTCGAACTTGTGGAAACATTTATGCAGAAATTACGTAAACATCCAACCTATCGTAATTCACTTCATACGTTATCTGTTCTCACGATTACGTCAAATGTTGTTTATGGAAAGAAAACAGGTAATACACCAGATACTCGTCGAGCTGGTGAACCATTTGCTCCTGGTGCGAATCCAATGCATGGTCGAGATGTAAAAGGGACACTCGCTTCACTTGCATCTGTAGCGAAACTTCCATATGCCGACGCAATGGATGGGATTTCAAATACATTCTCAATTGTTCCAAAAGCGCTAGGAAAAGAACAGGAAGACCAAATTGGCAACCTTGTATCCATTTTAGATGGCTATGCAATCAAGTCTGGTCACCATTTAAATGTTAACGTATTAAATCGAGAAACATTAATGAAGGCAATGGAACATCCTGAAGAATATCCACAGTTAACGATTCGTGTATCAGGCTACGCAGTTAACTTTATTAAATTAACAAAAGAACAGCAGCTAGATGTCATTAATCGTACATTCCACGAATCACTATAAATTCCGGAGGTGTTAAATGGTGGATGGAAATATTCATTCGATTGAATCATTAGGTACTGTAGATGGACCGGGGATACGTTATGTAGTTTTTACGCAAGGGTGTCTTTTAAGATGTCAGTTTTGTCATAACGCAGATACGTGGGAAATCGGTACGGGTAAGAAAATGTCCGTATCTGAAATCATAAATGAGTTGGAAAGTTATCTACCATTTATCCAACCTTCAGGCGGGGGTATAACAGTAAGTGGTGGTGAGCCTTTATTACAAATGCCATTTCTGATTGAATTATTTAAGGAGTGTAAGAAAAAAGGGATTCATACGACAATTGATTCTTCCGGTGGTTCTTTTAATGCAGAATCAGAAACGTATATGAAAAATCTAGACGAACTATTAGGTTATACGGATCTTATCTTATTGGACTTAAAGCACATTAACCGCAAAAAGCATATTAAATTAACAGGAATGCCAAATGATCACATTATCGACTTTGCTCAACTTTTATCTGAGCGGGATATACCAGTTTGGATAAGACATGTTCTGATTCCTACAATAACAGATAATGACGAAGATTTAATAAAGCTTGGGGAGTTTATTGGTACGCTAAAAAATGTAGAGCGAGTTGAAATCCTTCCGTATCATAAACTTGGGGTTTATAAATGGAAAGCACTTGGGCTTGAATATCCATTAGAAGGCATTGAGACACCATCTGATGATAGAGTTGAGTCTGCATTAAAAAATATAACTGCACATTATAAAAAACGAAAAGTGACTGTCATCTAAAAAATTAAACGTGACTAAGATGTGATTTGTGAGCATTTTAGTTACGTTTATGTAGAGATTATTTTTTCTTAATTAACTCCCCTCCCCATTTACTAAGTTTGTTTCCTAAGAACAATTGAAAACGTAAAATCATTGAAACAGGAGTTGATCAGTCGATCAACTCCTGTTTACTACCCAATATGATATTGAATTTGTTTCATCTCTTATTGAATCAATTCAAATACCTTCCATGGTTCAATGTAATCTTAGAGTTTTACCTCATTTTCCGGTATCCGACCAACAATATTTTTACGCCCGTCATTTGGCATGTATTTTAAAATAAGATGTAGCTCGCATTTATAACGACCGTATACAAATATTGGTTATTTAAATAGTGACCCCGTTTAAAACCGAACAATTATACAAATATTATTTACTTACGTTTTTCTAAATTTTTATTTTATTTAAGCTATTCACCTTATTAGGACACAAATTTGATTACCTGAAAATATTAAATGTTAAAAATAAGAATACTTTAAAGGTAACTTAGACACAAATATATACGACACGAATTTAATTACTACCAAGTTTTAAAAAAATAGCAAGTAAACTACTTGCTATTTTTACATATTCCCCTTTCTACACCACAATTTAGGCTTTTGAATTCTTTTATTAAAACTGATGTACATTACTTGATTATTTTTTAAATTACTAAAGTCTACATATATTTGATTTAATAGATCATTTACAATTGATGAAATATAACTCTCAAATCATGAAAAAAGCTCCCGAAATCAACTTTGGGAGCTTTACTAAACAACAAAAATTTTTCACGTCAACTTTACAAACAACACAACCCAAAGGTTTAATTCTCTTCAGCTAAATAAAAATACTCCCGATCTAGCACCTTAAAATAAATCCAATAAGGAATCTGCCGATGCCCTGGAAGCAAAGCATCTACAGCCTGCTGCTGCGTTTTGTATCCTCTTGCTAACTCATCTATCCGCTTACCATAGTCTTTAACAATCACAGCATTAGTTGGTGTCGGTGGACTTTGATTCTCCCTAAGCGGATATTTTTCCCGAAGTTTCTTTCCAAACTTCGAAAGACCATCCCAGACTTTCGGGGGCAGTGTCACCATGTATAATCTTTTAGCAGAAAAAGACGAATCGTCCTTATGCTCACGAAACACTTCTCGAACCATTTTTGCCGCAAAAATATGATCTGGGTGCCCATAATACCCCACAACATCATCGTAAGTGAGAATCGTCGTAGGTTTATATTTTTTTATTTGTTGATAAATGTAGTTTTTCAACTCGATTGGATTGACTTCAGAAAGCTTGGAATCTGGGAAAGTTGCTTGAACAGGTGTTACGCCTAGCGTTTTTGCTGCAAGCTCTCCTTCTTTCTCGCGTGCTTTTCCAAGCTCATCTTTCGAGACTACACCGCCTGTTTTTCCCGCTTCTCCTTCCGTCAAAACAACCATCGTTACCTTGGCGTTTTCTTCGTGAATCTCACGAAAAACTTCTCCAGAAACGGTAATCTCGTCATCTGGATGCGGAAAGATAAGCATCATTCGTTTTGGTGAATCTTTCGGAATCAGAGAATTTGTCACAACTGCTTTTTTATCTAAAATTAGGTTATGTACGAACCCGAGTCCGACAGTCAGTATTATTAAAATAGTGAACAACACAATCAAAATCCGTCCAATGAATTTATTTACCATATAACTGTTACCTTTCTTTCGACTTTGAAAAATTAATTCAGCGTACTTTTCCAAAGAAATAAGCGAATCGTCTAGCTTGATTCGCCTAATTCATAAAAAATTCTAATCATAGTATTCTGAATAATTTTACGATTCGCTAACTTTTTGACGTTTCTTTGTTTTTTCAAATACCCACTCGTTTTGAATTTTGAAACTACTGAAAGAAAGCAATAAGTCCACAACAATTTTTAATATACTCGCTCCGCCGTGGAAGGCATCTTGTAGGAAAGTAACACCATACGCTGAAACGATCATTTGAATCCCTGATAAAATATAGTAGCGTACGACAGACCTTGCAGAAGAATGTTTAAAAACGGTTTTTGCATTTAATATGTAATTAACGATTGATGAAATGACCCGTGAGATAATGCCAGCCCATAACACAGCCGCGCTTGTACCAATCCTATGTTCTAATAAAAAAATAAATAGCACAAATAACCCATAGTCAACGACAAAGGAAATAAGAGATGATGATAAAAACTTAAAGAATACAAAATAAATTTTGATAGAATCCACAAGAGGATTAAAGTGTGAACTGCTGTTTTTATCTAAATAGATTGTTTCAATCTGTGTCTCCTTGATGTCAATCCCCTGCTGTTTACAGCCCAGGAGCATATTCAACTCATATTCAAACCGAGCACCAGACAAATTAAGTAAAAATTTCATATATGAAACGGGAATTCCACGTAAGCCCGTTTGTGTATCCGTAATAGACAAACCTGTTAAATATTTAAAAATTGAGCGAGTTAGTGTGTTTCCAAATCGACTACGGAACGGTATGTTTTCTTCAGAAAAATTTCGCACTCCTAAGATTAAATTATCTGGCGATGCCATCAAAGCTCTTGCCACTTGATCTATATCCTTCGGTGTATGCTGTCCGTCACAGTCTGCTGTCACAAGACCAGCCGAATTCGAGAAATTTTTTAAAAAATATGAAATCCCTGTCTTAAGCGCCATCCCTTTTCCTAGGTTGTGCGGGTGCTCAAGAACGGTACATCGTTCTACTTGACGTAAATTCTGAAAAATTCCATTGTACTGGGCATCACTACCATCGTTAACGACTATAATATGAGGATTAAATTTAGACTTCAATTCCTTAACCAAATAGATCAATCGATCATCTGGACTAAGAGCTGGTATTAAAATAACGGGAAAGTGATACTGCATTGAATCGCGTCCTCTCAATCATTTCCATTAGCAATTCTAGTATCTCACACATTTATACTGAATTGAACATTAATTTTATATTTTAAATAAGTTTATCCAATCGCAAAACATATAATTAAAAATTTAATGGGTATAAATAAATCGAGTAGATATTTGTGGCACATGAAAGTTTTGGAGTCTTGATCAGTATCTCTTTATTAAAAGCAATTTTGCTTGCTACTCAACTTGTCATTTATCCAATATTCTTTGCTGATGCGATCGAGTATGATTGCTTCAAAATGCTACACGTTTTGAAGCAGCTACAAGTTGGCACATGGTTAAGCAATCTGCTAACACACTTAATGCACTGTGGGCAACCTTTAATCTCGTTGGAACAGTTGGAAGTTTACTTGCGTTAGTAATTTTCATCAAGTTTTATGATCTTACAGAAGAAAAAGTTAAAGAAATGTCTCTTTCAAATCAGACTCTAAACTGAGAATAATTGATATTTTTTAAATTACTTTAATTCAATTGACAATATCATTAGAGAAAAAGGCATTGCTAAAGAGCAATACCTCGCAAATCAAATACAAAAATATGTTACCACCCCTTGATATATCAACGTTATTAGATAATTAAGAGTAAACAGATTTGTGTGGGTGGACATTTATGAGATAAACATCACTCAAATATCTTTCCAAAATCAAAAAACAGCCTAGCTAAAAATAGGCTGTTTTTTGATTGTTGAAATATTGATGAATCACTACATAAAAATACGGACAGTTTGTGATCTTGGCTTGATAATAGATAAATCTGGATCGAATAGTGTTATAAAAGCTTAAAAGTTAATATACTTTGCTGGATTAACTGCGTTTGATTTTGCTTCATTCCATTGTCCATCATGCAATTCAAAGTGAAGATGCTTACCAAAAGAATGTCCCGTATTTCCCATCGTTCCAATTTTTTGTCCTTTTGAAACAGTTTGACCTGCTGAGACTTGATAATTTTGCATATGAGCATAAACTGATGTAAATACTTTTCCATTAATATTATGTGTAATAAAGACAACATTACCGTAACTAGATGAATGGTAAGCTCGTATTACAACACCATTAGCTATAGAGACAATCGGTGTATTTCCTTTTTTAACAATATCTACGCCAAAATGCGTTTCATGATCAAATGATCGATATCCAAAACCTGAAGATAAATCCCCTTCCGCTGGTCGAGTAAAATTACCACCTGAAATACTTGAAGCCACTTTTATTGCTTTTTCCTGTTCTTTTAATAGTTCTTCCTGTTCTTCTAAACTCAAAATATCCTGTTCCTTTGCAGAAACATCATCCTTAAGTTTGCTTAGAATAGCATTCATTTGAGTTTCTTGATTAACAAGTGAACGTTCTAAATTTTGAAGATCTTTTTTATCATTTTCCAACTTATATTGAGTTAACATTATGTCTTTCTTTTTAAATTCAACTTTTTCAATATCGTTCTGTTGTTCCTTAACTTTGTCTTGATCAACATTCATAAATTTACCAATTGCGTTCATTCGTTGAACTAAATCACCAATACTTTTTGCATCAAAAATAACGTCTAAATATGAGTTATTTCCACCAGATTTTTGTATTGTAACTAAACGATTATTTATGATTACTTGACGTTGATCTAAACGTTTTTGAAATTCTTTTATTTCAGCTTGTAATTTTTCTATTTCTTTTTTGCCATTTATTAATTCTGCCTCTTTTTGGCTCTTCTTTATTTTTGAATTCTCAATTGATGTATTTATTGTATCTAAAGAGTTTAATAACAATTTTTTCTGATCTTTTAATTGATCCATCTCATTTTTTGCTTTTTGTGCTTCTTCTTGAACTTTTACTCGTTTATCTTGAATACTCTTAATCTTTGAATTTCCTATATTCTCTGCAAGTACACCATTTGGAAGTATAGTAAATGATAAACTAGCAGCTACTAATATTAGTTTATTAATAATTCGTTTCATCGTTTTCTCCCTAAGCTTGACATATACTTATATATGTTAACTTAGAAATGTAACAATTTTATGCAAATTAGACTACACTCTTTTTACAAGTTTTTTACAAGCTCTTTGCAACACTATAAAAAATATTCAGTAAACCAAAAGAAAAAAGGGTCTGACTTTTCACGCTTGTTAAGGTGTCATAAAATTTGGCATGATGAGAAATCTAATTTGTAAATGTAATATCATTTCTTTTAATGCAGGAACTAGATGTTTATTTCTCTTCCGACCAAGACTATTCATAATCATTTAACAAAAAAAAGGATCTTCTTTAAGGAAGATCCTCCATTATTATTCTGGCACATTCACAGTAAATGGAACGATTAATATCTTACCATTGAGTACTTCCAGATTTATTGATTAATATTACAGCGTTATATTTTCTCTTATTAAAATTTGATGTAAATGATTAAGTAAAGGGATCTTTAGATCACTATTCTTTAAAGCATACTCAATATTTGTCACTAAGAATCCTAGTTTTTCCCCTACATCAAATCTTTTCCCCTCAAAGTTTAACGCAAATACACTCTGAAACTTATTTAATTCCCTTATGCTATCTGTTAATTGTATTTCACCATTAATTTCGCATTTTTGTTTTTCTAAAATAGGAAAAATTTCAGGGGTTAAAATATATCGACCCATTATTGCTAGATTAGAAGGTGATTTTCCCTTAAACGGCTTTTCCACTAAATCTTCCACTTCGTAAATTTGTCCAATTTTATTTAAGGGGCTGATAATTCCATATCTGGATGTATCTTCAAATGGCACTTGTTGGACACCAACTATAGATGAACCTTTTTTTTCATATACATTTATTAGTTGCTTAATACAAGGTACCTCGGCATCTACTAGATCGTCACCAAGTAAAACAGCAAACGGTTCATCTCCAATGAATTTTCTGGCACACCAGATCGCATGACCCAACCCTTTTGCCTCCTTTTGTCGTATATAATGAATATTAACCATTTCTGAAACATTTTGAACAAGTTGAAGAAGTTCGAACTTCCCCTTATTATTAAGTTCTTGTTCTAATTCAACAGCGTAGTCAAAATGATCTTCAATTGCCCTCTTCCCTTTTCCTGTAACTACAATAATATCCTCTATTCCTGATTCAATAGCTTCCTCTACAATGTACTGAATAGTTGGTTTGTCTACGATTGGAAGCATTTCCTTTGGCATAGCTTTTGTAGCCGGCAAAAAACGGGTACCTAATCCTGCAGCAGGAATTATAGCCTTTTTCACTGGTTTCATGGCTATCATCACCTTTCTTCTCATACAAATTAAATTCCAAAAATTTATTATTTTCTTCAGATTGTTCACTAAATACTTTTTATTTTACTTTAGTTAAATTTTCCTCAATTAAATAGCACAATTCATCTTTAATATATAAGTCAAAAGAATTTAGTTGTTCTCCCTTTTTAAGTTTATTTAAAAGTGAACTGACAAAAATGTGATTTCCCTTATCTTTTATTTCATTTTCCAGTATGGATCGTAAAATATTTATGAGTAAAGAAGGCTTTCTTTTTAACTCGTTGTCTAATGGAATACTCTCATCTATATGAGTTTGAAGTTTTGTTTTTCCATAAGATATTGTCGACAAATTTTCAGCTCCTTCTAATTCCTTGACATTACTTACTAGGTGTATGCTCGATCTCCCTGTGTGAATTTCAAATTCTCCATTGATATGTTTATTGTTATTTAAAATGATATTTACACGTTCCTTATTATAATTTAATGTATTTATATAGTTTAATACTGTAAGATGAACAAACAGTTCAAGTTCAAGTTTTAAATTATTACCAAAATTAAAGAATGTAAATGATCCATTTTGAAATGGAATTTCTGAACCATCAATATAAACTTTATGAATATTCACATTTATCCCTCCAAAAAATATTTTTTTGCAATTTGCTGTATCATTCTGGTACTTCAAACCTTACACCTATAAACTAAAATTCCACTTAAAGTTACATTAAAAATCAATGAAAATTCGAATTATATACTACATAAGAGTTTTAAAAAGCCCCCGATTTCAACTTATCAGGGGCCAAAATAGTTATTTAATTTATGTAACTCGACAACTTTAATTGATTTCGTTTTTATGAAATCCTGTTGTCTATACACAATATTCATCTAATTCACGTAATTACCTTTACTTTTTTTTTAGTACCTGTGTATCTTCTATGAATAAAAGTTGCAATTAATCGAGCGAATAGATTAAATAATAGGACCATAACGATCAAAACTGCAGCCGACTTTGCTGCAATTTCTTGAGCATCTGGGACAATACCTTCAGAATTCAGTTTCCAAATATGAACTGCTAATGTTTCTGCAGGACGAAAAATATTTAATGGATTCATTGGGCTATTAATTGGAGCAACCGAATTTAAAACTGGTGTTGTTAACCCAGCAGTATAGATTAGAGCTGCGGCTTCTCCAAATATTCTGCCCGCTGATAGTATAATCCCTGTGATGAGTTGTGGAATAGCTGTAGGAATGCTAATTTTAACGATTGTTTGCCATTTTGTAGCCCCTAAACCAAAACTACCTTCTTTAATATTTTTCGGAACATCTAGTAATGCGGTTTCTGATACACGTGTAAGACTTGGGAGATTTAATATTGTAATCGCGAGCGAACCTCCAAATAAAGAATAGCCCCAACCAGTCATAGTAACAAATACAAGTAATCCGAATAATCCAACTACAATTGATGGTAAAGAAGCTAAAGTTTCAATACAAAGTCTTACAAAACCTAGAATTTTACCTGGCTTTGCATATTCTGCCAAATAAATTCCTGATCCTAATCCTAGAGGTATAGAAATCGCCAATGTTAATACTAAAATATAAAATGAATTAAATAATTGAGGACCAATTCCACCCCCAGCTTGAGTATTACTAGGTTTTCCAAATAAAAAGTTTGGATCCCAAAATCCCCATCCTTTTGAAATAATTTTCCATAGTAGATAAATAAGTAGTAAAACAACTAGAAATGAAACGACATAGAGAATGATTGTCCATAATTTATCAATACTTCGGGCATTCATGATACTTGTCCCCCCTATCTTTTACCTATTAATCGTATAACTAAAATAAAGAAAAATGAAATGAGTAGTAAAATCATTGCTAATGACCATAATGCATTGTTCCATGGGGTTCCATTCATCGTATTAGCCATATCCATTGTTAATATACCAGTTAATGTGACTGTGGGATCAAAAATGCTCTTAGGAAATTGAAGTGTGTTACCAATAACCATCTGAACTGCTAAAGCTTCACCAAAAGCTCTAGCTAAACCAAGTACTACACCAGTCAATATATTAATGGTCGCAGCCGGAACAATTGCTTTACTAATTGCTTGCCATTGAGTAGAACCTAATCCGTAAGAAGCCTCTAAATAATCTTTTGGAACTGCTCTGATGGCATCTGATGCTATACTTGCAATTGTTGGAAGTATCATGATACTCAATACTATTATTCCTGCAATTAAACTAAAACCAACTCCACCAATATGATTGCGAATAATCGGAACCAGAATTGTTACACCTAGAAAACCATAAACAACTGAAGGAATACCTACAAGTATTTCTAATACAGGTTTTAGTATTTTATCTCCAAAGATAGGTGAAATATAATTCATAAAAATAGCTAATGCAATTGCAATTGGAGCTGCAATAATCACTGCCCCAATTGATACAACGATTGAACCAGTAATAAATTTTAGTGCACCGTAACTCGGATTTTGTGCGTCATTGGGGCTCCAATCAGGAGAAAATATCATTTCAAATAATGAAATATTACTCTGAGTAAATGATTGAATTCCTTTACTAACAATAAAAATTATTATTAAAATCGTGGTAAGAACCATTAAAATACCGCAGAAGGTTACCAATGTTCTTCCTAAGTATTCACTTGCAAAGTAATTTTTTTTTCTTATTTTCATAAATAACTCCTAATAAAAATTTAGTGCTAATTAAGGGTGCCTAATCAAACTTAATTTGAAATAGAACACCCTTTAAAGTTACATCATTATTTTAAATTGCCCATTTTGGACATCGGTATATAACCCATTTCTTTAACTTTTGCTGCAAAATCATCGCCTTGAACAAAATCTATATAACTTTTTACAGGGTCCTTTAAATCACCTTTTGTAATCATGTACTCATATGAGTAAAATGGATATTTTCCACTTGTTATATTTTCAATTGAAGAATCATTTCCATCTATTTGAACAATTGTTAAAGCATTCTTTTTATCTCCAACCAGATATGAATTTGCTAAATAAGAAATCGTCCCTGGAGTACTATTTATTGCTTGCTCAACAGCTCCATTTGAATCTTGAACTGTACCGACTGAATCGTTTATTTTCACACCACTCATAACTGTTTTTTCGAATGCTGCTCTTGTCCCAGAAGCAGCTGGACGATTTATTACATTTATTTTCCCGTCCTTGCCTCCAACATCTTTCCAATTCGTAATTGTCCCAGAGAAGATATCTTGAATTTGTTTTAACGTTAATGAGGTAACAGTAACTTCCTTATTAACAATAATCGAATAACCGATACCTGCAACTTTTGTTTCAACTAAATCCTTTGCAAGAGCAGGGTCGCTAAGTTTATCAGTAGCTGGCACATCAGAATTCCCAATTTGAACCGCTCCTGATGTTACTTGGTTCACTCCAGTTCCACTTCCACCACCTTGAATAGTAATCGAAACACTAGGATTATTACTCATGAATTCTGTAGCGGCTTCTTCAGCTAAAGGCTGCAATGCAGTGGAACCAGCAGCTGTAATCGTACCACTTAATTTTCCACCACTAGTTTGATTCTTTTTATTCGTATTTTTTTGAGTATTACATCCTACCAACATGATTGCTACTAACATAAATGCAAATATCAATTTAATACTACGTTTCATAAGATTCCTCCAAAGTAAAATTAGTTAATCTTCAAACTATTGCACGTTGAATTTACCTAAATAGTTTGTGTTTAAAAAAATCTACTATGCAATATAGATTCATTCTAGATTAACTTTGCCTATTCAATATTTTAGAAATTAACGAAAGTGCGAATGTAACTTTTCATAAATTTTATAGTTACATTTTTATTGGTTTAAGAAATAATGTTTACCTTTTACAAGATAATAAATATTCTCAGCAATATTTGTTGCATAGTCTGCAATTCTTTCAAGATATCTGCAAATAAATGCCATCTGCATTAAATTTGTAACGTGATCAGGTGAATCGGCGATACTATTCATTAAAAATTGAACTGTTGCTCCATATAAATCATCTACTTGATCATCGATTTCCCCAATTTCTTTAGCCGCATATAAATCCTCTGTGCGATATGCGTCTACTGCTCTAGATAACATATCAATTCCTAATTCATGCATTTTTTCAATATTTTCTAATGGTAAATTTTCTTGCCGATCACGTATCCTAATCGTCGACTTCGCGATATTTACGGCGTAATCGGCAACTCGTTCAAGGTCATGTGAAATTTTTATTGCCGTTAAATTCCTTCTTAAATCTACGGCTACAGGTTGCTGTCTTGTAATTATTACAACTATTAGTTCATTTATCTCTTCTTCTAGTTTATTAATACGATGATCTTCATCAATTACTTCTAATGCTTTTTCAATATTTTCGGTTCGAAATGCATCCATACTTTTAATAACTGCCTTTTTCGTTTTCTCAGCTAATTCGATGATTAATTCTTGTAAGGTTCTTAAATCTTCTTCAAATTTATTTCTCATCAATGATCACCTCTTAATCCTTCCATTAACCGAAACGTCCAGTGATATAATCCTCAGTACGTTTATCTTTTGGAGTAGAAAATAATTTATTCGTATCCAAGTATTCAACTACTTCTCCACTTAAGAAAAACGCAGTTCGATCAGATACGCGAGCTGCCTGTTGCATATTGTGAGTAACGATAATAATACTGAATTCTTTTTTCAATTCATGAATAAGCTCTTCTACTTTTAGCGTAGATATAGGATCTAATGCAGATGTGGGCTCATCCATTAAAATAACGTCTGGTTCAATTGCTAAACAACGTGCTATACACAATCGTTGTTGCTGACCTCCTGAAAGACCAAAAGCATTTTCATGGATACGATCCTTCACCTCTTCCCAAATCGCAGCACCCTTTAAGCTTTTTTCAACTATTTGATTTAGCTCCTTTTTATCTTTAATACCTTGAATTTTTGGTCCATAAGCTACATTTTCCCATATCGATTTAGGAAATACATTTGGTTTTTGAAATACCATACCAACTTGGGTTCTTAATTCTTCAACGGGATAATTTTTATCAAAAATATTTTGATCACGATATAAAATTCTACCCTCAGTTCTAACGATTGGTACTAATTCAACCATTCTATTTAAAGTTTTTAAATAGGTGGATTTCCCACAACCACTTGGTCCGATGATTGCTGTCACTTCATTTTCATAAATACTTAAATTGATATCTTTTAACGCTTTATCTTGACCGTACCAAAGTGATAAATTCTGTGTATCATAAACAATTGATTTTTTAAAATCAGACTGCTCATCGATCATATTTTTTTCATGTTTTTCTTTAATCATTGTTTTAGTCATTTATTTCTATACCTTTCTATTTTGAAGTTTAATCACGAACAAAACACGTTTTTTACTCCAATCCTGTATTTTCAAATCGCCTCCAGTCACTAAATCTACCCTATTTTTTACTAAATTAATTTTAATTACTTTCATCTTTACTTCTTGGTTAATTCTACAAACCTATAAATAATAGTTAGATTCCCCTATTATCGTAGTATCATACCCTGGAAAATGTGTTGTCTCAAAACCAAAAAAAGCCACCAGTATATCGGTAGCATCATTTTAATCAACTCCTGTAATTTTCTAGAACTTGATAGAATTAAAGTACAGCTAAACCTTGCGACCCAAAGTAAGGAAAGTTAGTCCAAGCAGCAACCTGAATTCTAACTAAACTACCATCATCTTGGATATTAAATACTGACACTGTACCCTGATTTCCGTTAAGGGTGTAAAAATGTCGACCATCTTTACTTATTCCAACATCCATAGGAAGACCTGGTACTGTACCTGGCGATGTACTGGTAATATGCCTTACCACCGACAGTACTCCATTAGAATCAATTTGGTAGGTGGAGATGGTGCCACTTAAGGTGTTGGTAGTGTACGCAAAACGTTCATCCTTAGTTGTTACAACCCAACATGCAGTTCTATAGCCGTTTGGAACAGATCCACTGATTACATGAAGAATTCCATCATTGCTCAATGAATAAGATGACAGTGAATTTGATTGTGCCTCCGTAACTAACAAGATTCCAGAGGATAAAAAATATGCACCTAATGGTCCTTTCCCGTAAGAATCGTTAACGATTGGACCTGTAAGCGTACCATTTTTATTTACTTGGTAAAAAGTCTTCGTCACATTCTAGGACATAGTGTTAGTACATATGTTTGGAGAAATGCTCAGGGTATTAGAAAGTATGTTAAATACCTGTGGTATCCATTAGAAGGTGTACAATACATTAATCGAGAGGAAGCAAATAGACTTGCAGCTGAAAACCCTGATTATGTTGGTAAAGATCTATTCGACGCTATTGAGGTTGGTAAAGCAGTAGAATATGGCTTTTACGTTCAACTCATGGATCCTGCAGATGGAGCCCATCTTTCTTATGATCCCTTAGACGATACAAAACTATGGGATGAGAAAGAATATCCTATTATACCAGTAGGGAAAATGGTATTAAGTACTAATCCTGATAATTATATGGAACAAGTAGAAAAAGTCGCTTTCTCCCCTTCAAATTTACTTGATGGTGCAGAATTATCTAATGATAAAATACTGCAGGGCCGAGCCAATATTTATTTCGATTCTCAAAGAAGAAGAATTGGACCAGAATTTCGTAAAGTACCAATCAATCAACAGCAAGACTGGACTCCAGCTAACCAAGTTACAAGTGGTGAAGGAAGTTATGTTGAAGGACAATTAGAAAGAACTTCAATAACAAATCATGATGATTTTGTGCAAGCTGGTGAATTCTATATGAAGTTATCTCCATTATAAAAAGAACATCTTGTAGAAAATTTAGCTAGCGACTTGATCGTCATATCCGATGATATAAGAATGAAAGTTATGGAGTATTTAAATAAGGTATCATCTGACTTGGCAAAAAGAATTGAGATACAACTAAAAAAACAATAAAGATATAAAAATCAAAAGCATAAAATTAACTTCAATTGGGTAGTAATACATTTGTGTCGGTAGACATCTATTATACATTGACAAGAAATAATTCTTCCGTTAATGTTTTCCTTCTCCAAAGTAGCAAAATCAAGGTCTCAAGTATGATCTGTAAATGTAAAAAGGGTGAAAACTTTTCTTTTCTACTTATATAGAACTAGTAGAAGAATTTCCACCCATTATCCGTTACCTATTTAATTTGAGACATTCCTCAGGAAATTATTTCAAATACTCTCCAAGGATCAATGTAATCTAAAAGTTTTAACTCATTTTCCGGTATCCGGCCAACTATATTTTTTCGACCATCATTTGGCATGTCCTTTAAAATAATATGGAGTTCTCCTTTATAACGACCATATTCATTATTGATAATAACGATGTCTCCACGTTTTAATTCATGAGTATGATGCGGCTCAATGTTTGCATCTTTATATGAAATCCGTGGCATGGTTGATCTTGCCATGTATTCACTCATGTCTCCACGCACAAAATGAGGGAAATTAAAAATAATTTCTTTTTCCACATCGCTCACTTTGTCCGTTAAATCGATCTTGAAAGATAACTTCGCTGGATTCACCTTACTAAGTGATTTTAATTCTTCTTCACTTGCATAGGCATTGGCTACGATAACATCATCTACCAAACCAGTTGCGAATAGGTGACGTGCAGCTACATCAATTGGAAGAAAACGATGCTCCTCTAACGTACAAAGTCCCTCATTCACTGGCCAAGGTCCAAAAGTTGAGTCATTTTGACTAGAAACAAATGCAGCGACCTTTAAACCAAGGTCTTTTACATCCTTACTGCATTTTTCAAAATGCTTGAAGCTTAGTCCTGAGTACATTTGTGGGTAAAAATTATGGCAAGTAATAATATTTTCTTTATTAGCTTTAAAACTTAAAATATTATCTATATATTTCGTACCAATACTGGCATTAATTTCAATTTTAAGATTATATGGGTTAAACGTCATGAATGCTTCTTTTGCACCGTCAAAACCTTCATCCAATCGAATACCTGCTGCACCTAGTTCAGCAAAGAAGCTTAAGTCCTCGTATGTGATCCCAAGTTTTGAAAAAATACTTGGTGCGACATCCAAAATAACTTCCATGCCTAATGAATACGCATGACCTATAATTTCTTTGAATTCTTCTTTGATTTCGTCTACATCTTTCCCTTCAACACTTAACAAACAAGTGAACACTCGTTTAAATCCATACTTTGCAGCCAACGATAAATACGCCAGATCTTTTTCTTTTGTAGAGTGTTCTGGATAAATTGAGACACCCAATCTTGGCATCATATCACCTCTTTTTGACAGGATTTGTTTTCGTTTAGGATTATTTCCTCAAGATAAGCAAATTGCTTTTTCATATTCTTTTTGCTTTTTCGAGCGAAAAAAATGGAGGCTATACTGTAATTCCAATTTTGCAGTGTTGATGAAGTTTGGTAACGCTCTTTATAGTGGATCTCGACGCCTTTTTCGGTATCAGTTAGGGTATATGCCATTGTATTGATTCCTTTTGAATGTTCAATCGATGCACGATATTCTTTCGATGGAATCAACTCATCAATTTGAACTTTCACAGGTGTATCATAACCCATGCGGTTTTTGATGTTCTTTTGATAGGAAAAATCTTTCGCTAATTGTTCTTTCGGAATCGTCTGACCTGTACTCTGTTTGATATCTTGTAGAATGGAACGAAGCAATTGCTCGAAAACCTCTTCTGCGCGAACTTGCAACTGTACGTTTAATTCCATTATTTCGCACATTCAAAAGCAGCTAGTTTCTTGTATAAACTAATAAACTCTTCTGCCATAATTTTGATCGTCTCTGCGCTCATCATTTGATCTTCAGCATGAACCAATAATAAGTTAATGTCCGTTTTTTCACCACTTGCTTCTTGTTGGATTAATTTTGCGTGATAGTGATGTCCATTTTTAAACATATCGAGTCCTTCTTCTATTAAGGAAGCAGCTTTTTCAAAATCTCCATTTTTTGCTTCGACCATCGCTTCTAAATACATGGATTTTGCAGAACCAACTGCTGAAATGATTTGAAAACAAATTAATTCGTTATTTTCCAATTTCCATTCCTCCCACTTGTTTTTAATAGATAGAGAAAAGAAGACTTCCTTCTTTTCTCTATTTTGTTTGTTGTTATGAAACTTTTTCTGAATCGTGACGGTTCGCTAATTTAATGAATGGGTAATAAATGACAACCGCAATCACTAGGTTGATAATCGCTACTAAAGCAGCTTTGATGTCACCAGATGTTGACAAGAATGCACTTAGTCCAACTGGTGTTACCCATGGTACAACAACGTTCGTATACCCAATGAAACCTGTTATAGTTGCTACATATGCTGTAAGAGTTAAGACAACCGGAACGATCATGAACGGAATGATTAAAATCGGGCTTAACACAACTGGTAATCCAAACATGATTGGTTCGTTAATTTGGAAGATTGAAGCCGCTCCACCAATTTTCGAAATTTCGCGATAATCTCGACGCTTTGAAGCGATAAAGATCGCGATGACTAGTGATAAAGTCGCACCGGCACCGCCTAGGTGAACAAATGAATCAAAGAAAACAGATGTGAAGACGTTGTGTCCCCCGCTTGCATTGGCTGCAACTTGTGGCAGATAAATCGCGTTTGTAATCGCGCCCATCATATTGCCGCCATGTAAACCGAAGAACCATAGTACTTGAATCATTAAGACGTAGATAATAGCTGAGAATGGATTTTGTGATAAATGCATAAATGGATCGGTAATGAATTTTGTGATTAAGTCAAAAAGATTTGTTTCAACTACGATTTTTGCTTCATTTAAGATTGAGAATAATACTGGTACAAGCGCACCAACCATAATCGCTACTAAACCAGGGATGATTGCCGCGAATGCACGTCCAACTGCTGGTGGTACATTTTCTGGTAATTTAATTGTAAGATTTCTCTTCATTAAAAAGACGAAAATTTGAGTGATTACTAATGTGACGATAATAGCCGTTAATAAGGCTCCAAAGTTAAAGTATTGCCAACCGAAGTTACCCCATGTTCCTTGTGTCGTTTTGCCATCTGCTAAGGTAACTGTTACACCTTGAGGAGTTAATGCTAGAAAACCTGCTACAGCAACTACGGCCGCTGATAACGGGTTCACATCATAAGATTTTGCTAAACTATAAGCGACTGTAAATACTAATACTAGTGCTAGAACAGCGAATGTTCCCCACCAAATATTCCCCATCAGAGGCTGAAGGTATTTTGTAGTAAATTGAAGATACCCACTTGTTTCTGGCTTTAAGTTGAACCAGTCTGCTATCAATGAAGCTGGTGTAAATAAAACGTTGTTTAATAAGACGGCTAATGAACCAGCCATGACTAGTGGCATTAAGGCGACGAATCCATCCCGAATTGCGACTAAGTGACGCTGTGCACCAATCTTAGCGGCAATTGGTACAAAGTGCTCTTCCATCCATTTAATGAAACGATTCATTTTGAAATCCTCCCTAATTTGATTTATTTACTTTTAATGAATCCATTAACTTAATTTGGCAAGTGCATCGTCCAATACTTTTTTTCCATTCATCGTGCCATAAGACATCATATCGATCACGGATACAGGGATTTTGTGTTGAACCATTTCGTTAATTTTTCTTTCAAGGTATTTCACTTGTGGTCCAAGAAGAATAATATCTGCTTTTTCCCACACGGATTTTGCTTCTGCTTCCGCATTTGCCCAAATATTCACTTCTATTCCTTCCTTAGCTGCATGATCTTTCATTTTGTTAACCAGTAAACTTGTTGACATTCCTGCTGAACAAACTAACATGATATTCACCATTGGTTTTTCCTCCTAATGATTTTATGAATTAACACTCGAATTTGGGCTCAAACAGACCGTAAAACGGTTTTAGCTTTTTCCCTCCTTTTTGTGAAGCGTTTTCTTATAGGTCAAATATACTACATTAAACATCGTGCAGGTCTTAAGATATGTGTACACTTTGTGTACAATTTCACAATAAGAAACCAACACTTGCTAAATGTCAAAAAAACACCCTGTACTCGAACAGGGTGTTTTTCATTTTACTAAACAGTCAGTCTGAATCTGTTTTTCAATATCGAACGTTTCATACACTGGATGATTTCACTCTCTAATGCATACATATCATCGCTAACCGTTCGTCACAATTTTGTTTGATTCTGTCCCAAAATTCGCTCTAATTCGGGCTCCATTGACGGTGGAGCAGTAGAAGATCAACTATTATATGCCGAGGAAAAGTGATTCGATTTCGGTTATGATGATGAATACATCTTACGTCCCGTAATTTTCATTTTTATTATATTGGTTGCTAGTAATTTGGATATATAAACAAATCATAATTGATACACCTGTCATACTCAAATTTAGAACTTGTAGTATTAATAGTGCCTTTTCGAATACCTCAATATCATATTGTTTTTACACCTTCCTCTATCCTCGACCCAACCAAAGTTAACGTTATATTTCGTTATCTAAACGTTTTTTCCATTATTTACGCTATACCGTTTCCGTCCTAAAAGGGGTAGAATAAAATCGTTAATATTCCACTAAACTAATCATGACTTTTTTAAATGAACGAATTAAACCTTACTATTGTAAACAAATGGAGGAAAAAATGCTCCTTAAAAATATTTTTATCAACCTATGCACCATAGTCGCTTTTTTTTATTTTGCATCCCCCTATTTATGGGGTGGTCAAAAATTATCTAAAAACAATCTAACCTTTCGAAACATTTTCATTGGTATACTATTAAGTGGGTTAACTTTTCTATTGTTAAAATTCCCTTTCATCACAAATGATAACATTGCTATTCAAATTAAATCGATCAGTCTTCTAATTGCAACTGTTTTTTTTAGTAGTACAACTTTGATCACAATCTGCTCGTTAAATATTTTCCTGCTTTATTTTATAAACGGTTACAACGATATTTTTATCGCTGATTTGATCTTACAAGTATCAATTTTATGTTTCGGTTTATTTATGATTCTCCAAAACTGGAGTGAAAAAAAACGCATCATCGCCCTGATCCCGTTCGCTATTGTCATCAAATTTGCTGCATTTTACGTAATTGATTTGTGGACATACTATCCAATTGGTGAAGTTGATCAAGGGAGATTACTTAGAACAGTTTGCTATTGGTTAGTCTTCTTTCTCCCTGCACTTTTCGTCAGTTTACACATCGCTTTTCTTACGCGAAATACAGAATCAGAATCAATTAAATTAGTCGGAGAACAAGACTTAAAAAGCTAGTAAATATGTAATATGAACTAAATGAAAAAGGCATTGTTATACAATTACAATGTCTTTTATTTTGTTCATAAATTTTTTTCTGTATAAAAATTTATTTGATGGGTATTTTAAACTTGTACCCGTGGTATTTCGGGCATGAATAGAAAAATATGTGAACATTTTTCATTTCAACTTTCTTAGCTGTGTATCGTCACAGTAACAGACAATAAAGGCACTCGATAACGGGGTGTCTTTTTTGATTGCAAAAGCGCAAAACTGGTATCGTACCATGAATTTGACGCTAAAATGTGATGGGCTAACATTTGAATAGATTATTGGAACTTCCAAAAACCATCAAACAGTTCAAAAAAGTTACTTTGATTCGTGTCAGTAAGATTTACTAAAAAAGGAGTATCCCCTTTTTCTTTTAATACCTTAGCAGCGGGACCATCTCCCATTGGTGTACAAAATAATAAATTAGTTCCGTTTAATTTTAATATTTCACACCGAGCATTGATTTCCATATCGATATACTGTTCTCCTTGTTGAAGGCCAAATAAGTTCTTCCAAATTTCTAATGTCTCATCCAAATTTTTTACGACAAAACCAACACTTTCCAATTTTGGTTCGCCTTTTATATGTGATCCTATAAGTCCTTGGTCATCCAGTTCCGAATACCGTTCTTCATCTGATTTTTCCCATTCAATAAAAAATGGTAACTTAATCTTTTTTTCCGGGTATTCAGGGAATAACAATGACCACCTGATTACGTGACCATCAGCACGAACTCTCTCTCCAGTAAGCGGTCCATAAACTGTAAGTCCTTCTGCTTTAAGTTTACTTGCTAGTTCTTCAATTTGATTTGTTCGGATCGCTAGTGTTGCAGGACCTTCCCGACTTTTTTTTGCTAGTTGTTCAACGATTTGCGTAATCAATCGATTTTCATCATGTTTTTTAGCTATTGATAAATTTTCTATTCCTAAAAATTCAATATAACTTAAGCCAAAATAAGTTAAGGTATTATATGTTCCCCAAGACTCATGACGGCCCCCCTTCACAACATGAATTCCTCTTTGTTTTAAGGGTAATATTGCTTTCTCTGGTTTCTTAAAGAACCAAACAAGGTGATCAAAGAAAAAATCCATTATCGTACTCCTTTCACTCGATATTATGTTTTTATGGGGAGATTAACGCCTGTAATATCCTCGTTTCCGCAAATCTCCATCATATAAAATATATTACCTATCGCTTATATACCAATGTTATTAGATAATTAAATAGGAGTAAACAGATTTGAGTAAGTGTACACCTATTAAACAGGAACTAGTCATTTCCAAGGAATATGTATTACTTTTCGAAAATCTTGTCAAAATCTATTTGCTCAAAGACAAACATAAAAACTCCCCAACAAGGCAAGGAGTTTTTTCTTCATTTATTTCGTTCCAAAAAATCTTTAACCCCTTCGAAATGATTCTTCATTTTTCCATCGATTTTTTCGAGGATAAAATGACTGTCTTTTGCAAACGAACTATTTGGTTTTGGATGTGGATCAATTGAAGCAATATAGTGTCCCGAACTGAAATTCGTTGATGATACGTAGTGAATTTGTTGCGCAATAAAATGATGCACCCAATCAATTGCATGATAGTAAACTTTCCCGATTAACATGTGTTCTGGATACAGGAAAAGTTTACTCGTTGGAATCAGTAATCCGACTACACTTATTCCTAACCCGACAAGTACCACTTTCTTTCCTATTTCTTTGGACCGTACATTTTTCGTATCCCCTTGAATGAGTTTGTGATCACCCTCGATCAATAATTTTTTTTCATACGGATAATACGTTGCAAATCGTTTCATCATCCTGCTTCCTCTCTCCCATATGACACTAATCATTCATCACGTGTCCGTCTATTAAACGATATGAGGCAACTGGTAAAGTATTCTAACAAATAGATGTACAATCATTATAAAAAAACATGATCCTCAACTATCACCAAATGATTTCGCTGATTCTACTGATTGAGATGCTTCCCATTCGTTCAAATTTAACCAAGAGATAGGCTGTCCCGCTGGAGCATCATCAAGTTGTAATGAAAGGACTCCACAATGATTAATCATTTCCATGCTTCTAACTCCTGCATAATCCCAAGTTTCTTCTAGCAAACACATTACTTTACATCATTTTAAATAAATAAATGCATAAATTATAATACTAAGCTCAAGAGGTGATAATAATGACTAAGTGGAATGAACAAGCCGCAGCGAACAATAATTTGCCATCTAGCACAATTCGTACATCTGAACTTATGTTAGGTAAAAAAGCCGACCATGAATTTTCAGAAGACCTTTCTGATGGCGGAGAAAGAAATAAAAATATTGAGACGCTAAATAAAAAGATTAAGCAGTAATTGTTAGTATGCCTTAATTAACAAAAAAAGAGCTAATCGAATAATTGTCGATTAGCTCTTTACATTTTACATTTTTAGGAAGTAATATTCAGTTGACAAATTATCGCTTTAATTAGTTTTTAACATTGTTAGGATTATAAATCGAATAATGGTCTAAAATTAAATTTTTATTCTTTAAAGGAAAAACAAATTTAAGTTTATTTGATCCAATTGAATAAGTTACTATTTTTTCGTTATTTGAGGTAGTAACTTCTGAGCTAGGTGAACCAAAATAATTTTTTATATTATTAATCGTTAAAGATTTTAACTGAGGATCAAAAGAGCGTAATTCAAATATTAAATGGCTTTTTTGATAGCCAACTACTACGTTTCTCTTAGAGTATGTGTTATATGTTCCTTTAGCAGCGGCCACATATACACTACTGTCTTCTTTTCCCCATTTTCCCTTTATTGAGTCAATTGTCGAATTCATTACATTAAATTCTGCATTGATTATTTTTCCTTCATTTGCCTTTGTTGAGATATTTTTTAAAAGTAAGTACTGTTTATTACTAGTTTCATTGTTATAAGTAACAGCTTTCTTAATTTGTTGATTTAAATTTGTAACATTTACAGGTTGAACTTTATTATTATTAAGTTTATATTTTTGTTTTAAAGAAAGTATCTTATAGACACTTTTATTTATTGTGTCTTCTGAAATTTTGTGATTTTGAACGGCTGTGTATATGCTATTGTAAATGGTTTTAACATTTTCATTTCCATGTCCTATCAAAATAATATTACTTCCAGCATTGATTGAAGTTACTGCTGCATTACTTAAGTTATAGTGTTTAGCAATAGCTCCCATTGACATATCATCAGTTATTACGACTCCATTATAACCATATTGTTTTCGCAACAGATCAGTTATCACCGATTTTGACATAGAAGCTGGATACTTAGAATCTACCTTCTTTACTAATATATGAGCTACCATCACCATATCCGCATGATTTTTGATTGCATTGTTAAATGGTACTAACTCAAATTTTTTTAAACTTGATAGGTCTTTATTCACTATAGGAAGTTCTAAATGAGAATCTACTGAAGTATCCCCATGCCCGGGGAAATGTTTAATAACAGGAATAGTTTTTCCTTTATGAATTCCATCCATCATTCCCACACCAATATTTGAAACGATACTTGCATTTGTACCAAATGAACGATCTCCAATTACAGTATTTTTAGGATTACTTTGTATATCGAATACTGGTGAAAAATCAGTATTGAATCCAAAGGATGATAGCTCTTTTGAAATCATATTCCCTATATTATATGCGTATTGCATATTGTTTTTATTTCCAATTGTTCTGGCAGAAGGTGTATTTAATACCGCTGAAGGCATTCGATTTACTCTACCGCCTTCTTGATCAACAGAAATAAACAAAGGTACCTTGTTATTTTTATTGTATGTTTTTATGTCATTTGTTAAATTTACTAATTGATTTGGACTTTTTATATTTGTTCCAAAGAGTATAACGCCACCTAATTTATAATTTTTTAAAAGAGTATCTGCATTACTTGATGTTGTTCCATCAAAACCTGCGATAATCATTTGCCCAATTTTTTCTTTAAGCGTTAGTTTATTTAGTTCAACAAGGATTGGGTCAGTTTTTGCAACACTTTCATTTTTCTGAGCCTTTGCTTCTATACAACCAGTTAATACTATGAAACTAGTAATTGCAATCATTGATAATTTTTTAATATTGCTTTTCATATTTTCACCTCTAAATTCAATATGATATATAAGTCAATATTGACCTATATCAAATCATAGCAAATAAATGTTTCTAAATTATAAATTTTTTGTAACAATTCAACGATTTAATTCAAATATAATCTTTGCTCTTGAAATGTTTAAAAAAGAAACACTACATCACACCATGATATGCTATAAATAAGTACAATTATTCCCCACTTATGAATATTTAGATAACCGGTTGAGAACGAACTATTAATGATAAAAACAACTATTCATTTAAATAAGTCATTACTCTATTCTGTATAATTTTAGCGACACTCTTTGCAGATTTCTGACCATTAAAATAAGATTTTGATTCTTCAGTTATAATTGTTTGGATTTTATCATTCCATCTACCTACAAATCATTTACTCTTGCAATGATATATTTTCTTTATTTTTGACTCAATAACAAATTGATAACAAAACTGTAACACATCAATTTAAAGTTTATTTAGTAATGAATTTGAATTACTCTTTATATTTTTAAAAGCTAATAATCTAGTTCCTGCTTTTTTCCTTAATAGAAGACACAATAAATAATGAATTATCTTTACAAATTAGTTGCATATGATATACTCGTTTTTGGTTTAACTAGATTAGTTTTCAAAGGAGTAACTTCATGAGTATTCAAAACGTGTATCTTTCTATAAAACAAGGAGAAACAGCCACAAATCAGAATAGAATTCCTATTTCCTTTAATGAAACGTTGCTAGGGCGTACGTGGGGTGATGATTTCCCAGATATTCCTTTTACAAGTCAATATATTTCAAGAAAACATGCTTTAATTAGCTTCGATAAAGAAGGAAATTACACCATTGTTGATCTCATGAGTAAACATGGAACACAAGTAAATCATATTTTAATAGAAAAAAATAAACCATTTTTCCTTCGTGATGGCGATTGTATAAGTCTTGCAAGTGGTGCCGCTGTACTTATTTTTCATAATCTATCAGAGCAGAATCTTGGAGACACACTTGATATACCATTAGTGTTAGACAAACACATAAACGATTTCAATGGTCTAACTGTGAATGTAGTTAAGAGAGAAATTTTAATTGATGGTGTAAGAATCCATCTAACTAGTAAAGATACAGAATTATTTTTGTTGTTATATCAAAGAGCCAATAGCGCAGTTAGCTATAACGAAATTAAAATAAATGTTTGGCCAGAACGAATTACGAAAGATATTGAGCAGCCTGATGTAGGACGCGAAGAAATTAATACCCTTTTATATCGATTACGTAAGAAATTAGGTAAATACGGTCATAAGATTGTTTCTGTTCCTCGATATGGTTATATGTTTGATTTAGATGATATGTAATAGATTAAAGATATAAAAACGCATGAAAAAGAGTGTAGAATTTTTTAGAAATTCTACACTCTTTTTTGTAAATAATTGTATTTCCTTTTTAGTTATAATAATTAACTAAAAACATTTATTTATTTTTCAATTAATTATATAGCTTATAATAAATTAGATCTTACTTTTTTCTCTAAAATAGTTAATTCAATATAAATTACAACAAAAGAACATAATGAAACCACAAAAAGAATTATTGCGCATACATATACAGGTAGAATAAATAGAATGCACCCTAATATAGTTCCAACAACTAATAATAAATAAAACATTGCAATTCACCCTTTTTCACATTAATCAAATTAAATCAAAGTCGTCTATAAAAAATTTATGTACTCATGTAAAGGTATAACTTAATGCTTTCTTACTCAATATCACATTGGTAACAAAACACTAACATTTAAAATCGAATCATTAATTCTTTCTATAATGGTAAATGGATCTCTAAAATCTAAAAACCACATTTAAAAGCAAATAAAATAGCAGAGCAATTCACATATGAATTAGCTCTGCTATTTTATTTGATCAGTTTTTTTAAAGACTTGAAAAATGAGAACAATCAAAAACAATATTGGTATATAAAAATAAAGAAAACTAGAAGTGACATATGTCATGAATGTCCCTAGTTTCTCCACATCTAATTTACTTTTGACACCGATCACCATGAAATGAACAATAATGATTGAGAACCATAACGACTTTTTAGATTTAAATTTAAACGATTCTTTTAAAATTCGGAACGCTCCCCACAATCCCATACAGCAAGGAGGAAGTATTACTAAGAGCCATAAAAATATATATACATATTCAAATCTTTCTATAAAAGGATATCGAATAATTTTTGACATCATAAGGGTTGGCCAAGTTATATGTCTAAGTTGTCCATGACTAAAATAAGCAAATGAAACGAATGTAATAAATAAGTATAAAATGATTGTATAGGCTTGAGAATTTTTTTAGCAGCCTGTTGAAAGATGGACGTTATTGACTTCTTTTCTTTCTCGGACTTTTGTTCATTAGATTTTAAACGCATTTAGACCACCCAATAGATTGTTTTATTTTGATTTTACTTAGAGTTTCTATATAAGTGAGGCTTTGACAAATATATTTGAAATATATTCTGCCTAGAATTTCCATCTGTTCTCTACTTTATCTTTTCGTTCTTACCAATTTATATACAACAAAAGTATTCAATTTATATTTTAATAAATTCTCTAATACATCCTTCCAATGCTTTAAACCCTAAATTCCATAGATTTTTGTATATATAAAATTATTTATTTGAATCCACTTTAGTAAATCAGGTTGAATTACAAAGAATTGTTTTTCATTTAATGATTACTTTTTTTAATCAAATGTGATTACAATTAATGTTATTCTGTTCTGTTCCCTGCTACTCATCAATCTTCAAGAAATCTATACACTGAGTTTACTAGGTTTTAATATTCAGATGATATGATGGGTTTAACTTCAAATGAGGGGGCAGAATAAATGAATATACGTGCATTATTTATTGATATGGATGGTACACTCTTAACAGTCTCTAACTACATTTCTCGCCGAAATATGGAAGCCATTAATAAGCTCATTGATCAGGGAGTCATGGTTTTTCTAGCAACTGGTCGACATTATGAAGTAACCGCTCCCTATCATAAAGAAATTGGATTACAAACTCCGATGATCTGTTTGAACGGTGCCGCCATTCATGATGGAGAAACAGGAAGAATGATACAAATGGAAACAGTCAATGTGAATGAAGAACTACTCCATCATCTGACTGCAGAAACCCCTTGTAATGTTATTATCCATACAGCTAATGGACTTTACTGTAAGGAAACGAATGAAGAAATTGATTATTGGACAAAAGTTGGGCAAATTCCACCACGATACATTGGTGACTTAAGACAAGCTAATTATAACGATGTTCTTAAATATAGTGTTCGAACTGATACACAAAATAATGAATTATCTACTTTGTTTAAAAAGGAAGCTGAAGTCATAGATTGGAATGACGGTTTTGAAATGGTTGCTCCAAATGTTTCAAAATGGTCTGCTATCAAAAAATTACTTCATGCATATCGAATTAATCCAAATGAAGTTGTAGCTATAGGAGACGGACCAAATGATATTGAAATGCTTCGTCAAGTTGGTACAGGTGTGGCTATGGGGAACGCTAGCGAAAAAGTTAAAGCAGCATCTGACTTTGTAACTGGTCATCATGAAAATGATGGATTAGCTGAATTTATAGAACTTTATCTTCTTAAATCAAAAGAAACATTTGCGATTTAATGTTTTTTATAAAGTGTAAAAATGTAATTCTAACAAGTTCAGTGAATAGGAGTAAAGCCTAAATCAGCAATCAGCAAAAAGGCTCAGAATAAAATCTGTGCCTTTTTGCTTTGGTGTAGAATTTTATTAAATTGGTATTTTCTAAACTTCAATTTGCCGTTGAGCGTTCTCCATAACGACTTTGGATTGTTTTTATGCGGATGTCTGTGTCATAGTTTTTTTCCTCTTGTTTATTTGCTAGAAAGAACGGGAAAGAATTTTATCTTACTATTATCACAATCATTGGAATTTTAAATTTTTCTGTACTTAATCTTTATTCTTTCTATCGTTTGTACCTAATTCACAAAAAAAGAGGGATTAATTTCCCTCCTTAAGTACATTTCAGTTTATTACACTTATTTATACCTTTTCAACAAAATCACTGAATTATAGCTTCAAAAACAAAAGGAATTAGATATTACAACAGTTTGTAATCCGCAATACATGAGAAATTGATAGTTACATTAGATTTTTTTGAAAAGTATACATTAATATTTAATTGAATTAAGATTTGTATTTTCAGAAAAAATTTGAATAGCTGAACTACTACCTATTCTTGTTGCCCCTGCTTCAACCATTGCTTTTATATCCTCAATACTACGAACACCGCCAGACGCTTTAACGCCAACAGATTTTCCAACCGTTTCTCTCATTAGGGCTACATCTTTAAGTGTTGCTCCATGTAAAGAGAAGCCAGTCGATGTCTTTACAAAGTCAGCCCCTGCTTTTACTGATAATTCACATGCTACTTGTATTTCTTCATCTATTAAAAGACACGCCTCTATAATAACTTTAACTAAAGCTTTTCCATTCACAGCTTCTACTACAGCGTTAATATCTTTTTCCACTAGATCATAATTTTCACTTTTCAAAGCACCTATATTTATGACCATATCTATTTCTGTAGCCCCATTTTCAATCGCATTTTTAGTTTCAAATACTTTGGTTTCTATTGTATTAGCACCTAATGGAAATCCGATTACAGTACATACGTTAACATCAGATTGACTTACGAGTTTTGAGGCTAATTTTACCCAAGTAGGATTTACAACTACTGAAGCAAATCCGAATTCCATCGCTTCATAACATAACTTTATAATGCCTACTTCATCAGTATCTGGCGATAATAATGTGTGATCAATAATATTTGTATATTCCATGGTTTACTCCCCTTATCAATTTTGTGTTTTGAACTCTGTGTTGATTCCACTGAATCTGCTATATTTCTAAAAATATATATTTACATAGTTTAATAGCAATTGGAAAAGTGAAAGATAATTGTGAATCAATTCACTCTATAAACTATCATGTAACGTTATGAATTCGTGGATTGTTTCCACAGTTTCATTATAAAAAATCTGTAAAAATTTAAACCGTCCAATGTAGCACTTTTTAGCCCATCCACTTACAAAATAATGAATAAAAAAAAGAACCATGATAATTACATGATTCCTAGTTCAAATAGATTTGAGTGCTTTAGAAAATCTTTTTATCCCTTCATCAATTGACTTTTCATCCTCTCTTGCAAATGTAAAACGGACAAACCCTTTTTCGGATCCCATTGTTGAACCCGGTGCAAAGATTACCCCTTTTTTGATTGATTCTTCTAGTAATTGTACTTCATTAACTTCCTTTTTTAATTTACACCAAATATGGATACCACCCTGAGGCTCAGTAAATTCTACCTGATCCTTTAAATAAAACAGGAGGCTTTTGACAATTTGATTTCTTCTTTTTTCTAGCTGCTTCACTAAATTTTTAATATGTAAATGAAAATTTTCAGCTTCTAAAAAGTCATTTGCAATCCATTGTGTAAATCCAGAATGACCAAAATCTATTTGTTGTTTAGCATCCGATAATCTTTCAATTACAGCTTTTGGACCAATTATCCACCCAATCCTTAATCCAGAAGCTACAATCTTTGACAAGGAGCTTATATATAATACATTTCCATTTTCATCCATTGATTTTAATGTAGAGACAGTTTCTCCATTAAAAGACGTTAAACTATATGGATCGTCTTCAATCACAGGAATACCAAGTTCTGAAGATATATCTAATATGGACTTACGCCGGTCATGGCTTAGATTAGTTCCGGTCGGATTTTGATAGGTTGGATTTAAGAACAGCATTCTGATTCTGTGTTTTTTATGTAATTCGATTATATCTTTTGGGTTTACCCCATTATGATCTACCGGTAGTAAATAAGTTTTAACCCCAGCTGATTTAAAAATCGGTAGATTGAATGCATATGAAGGATTTTCAATAGCTACTGAATCTCCAGGGTTTAGCAAACATTGAACAACTAAATATAATGCTTGTTGAGCACCTGATGTAATTAAAATTGATGAAGAATTCGTTTCAATTTTTCGATACTGTTTAACATGCTTTACTATTGTCTCTCTTAATAATTTGTAACCCTGTGGATGATCATATCCAAGACTCCCAATGAATGATCGAGTGGAGGTAATTTCTCTTAATGATTTCATGGGAAATAAATCTTCTGACAACTCACCACTAGCTAAATTAATTAACTTATCGTCTGCTGTCTTTTGACGAATTCTTTGAGTTACAGGCAAATTTGGTAGAAAAGAGCCAGCTTCAACATATCTGTTCCAACTGGGTATTCGCTTCTTAGTAATCCCCCAAATATCTTTACTTATAGTTGTTCCGCTTCCTCTATTTCTTTCAATAAGTCCATTTGATTCCAATTCATCATAAGCTGCAACTACTGTGCTTCGATTAATGTTAAATTCTTTTGCTAAATGCCTTTCTGAAGGAAGAGGTTTATCTAGTGGAAAAGTACCGTTAACTATTCCTTCTTCGATGTACTCCGCAAGTTGTTTATAGATAGCTTTTTTCGCTTCACGATTGGGTTTCCATTCCATTGACAATATTCCTCGCAATTCATTATTCTTTCTCACATAAATGTATATTTAATTCTTATTTTCAACCTACTATGAAACCTATTTTTAACGACTTAGTATTAATAAAATAATTCATCTATTATAGTTTAATTTCCTTGATTCCTACTCATCCAATTATCCAATAGTTTTACCATCCACTTTACAAAAAAACAATATTTCCATCAAAAATTGTTAAGTAGACAATCTGAAGAAAACCAGAATTATCAACTATTGATACTTGATTTTGAAATCAAATATCACTTCAAATACTTGTAAAATCACTTTTTTTTTAATGTGAACATTTATTGACAGAAATTCCGATTACGTTGACTTTCAATATTTTTGGTTCTATATTTTAACCAATTGTGAATCAAATCAACTCGATAATTACGTTATGAAATGAAAATAATCGAAAAGGAGTTTGTTCATGAAGAATAAATGGACCTTACAAACTTTTTTTATTTCTATTCTCATTTTGTTATCTGGTTGCGAACGAGTAAAGGTGTTGGATCCTAAAGGACCTCAAGCTCAGACTCAAGCGAAAGATATTATGTTATCCATTTGGATTATGTCTTTAATTGTCTTGGTCGTCTTCCTTATTTTAGGTTATATGCTATTTAAATATCGTTCATCTAAGCAAAGTAACGATTATGAACCTCTTAAAATTAAAGGTAGTGTAATGGTTGAAATGATTTGTGTTGGGATTCCAGTATTGATCATCATTTTTCTTTCAATCGTTTCGGTACAAAGCAACAATAAGGTCGAGTCTGCCCCGACTGGATATGCAAATAAGAAACCATTAATAATTTACGCAACTTCATCTAATTGGAAATGGCATTTCAGTTATCCAGAAGAAAATATTGAGACGGTAAATTACTTATATATTCCAACAAATAGACCACTAGAATTTAAATTATATTCAGACGGTCCAATCACAAGTTTTTGGATTCCACAATTGGGGGGGCAAAAATACGCTATGTCAGACATGGTCACTACATTATACTTAGCAGCTGATGTTCCAGGTGAATATATGGGACGTAATGCAAATTTCAGTGGGAAAGGATTTGCTGAAAATACTTTTAATGTTGAAGCGGTCCCTGTAAACAAATTTAATAATTGGGTTAAAGATGTTAAGAAAACCGCTCCACTTCTAACAAAAGAAAAGTTCACACAGTTGTTAAAACCAGGGCATCTTGGAGAATTAACGTTTACTGGAACTCACTTGGAGTACTTACCTCCAAATGAAGAAGGTCATAGTCATCACTCTAGTGAAAATGAAATGGACTCTGAAATGGAACAGCATTCAAAACACTCTAGTCATTAATCTTTCGGTAATTTTCAAATATAAATGTAGTTAAAGGAGTTAATGTATTATGGAATTTTTTGAGCGATTTGCGATTCCACATCCAAACCCTGCTATTTATGCATCGATGATCGCTATTGGAATAACTGTAATTGCTATTGTAGCTGGTTTAACCTATTTCAAAAAATGGGGTTATTTATGGAGAGAATGGTTAACAACCGTTGATCATAAACGAATTGGAATTATGTATCTATTATCTGCATTGCTAATGCTTTTCCGTGGTGGTGTAGATGCCATTTTGATGCGGGCTCAGACGGCCGTTCCTGAAAATACGTTGTTAGATGCACAGCATTATAACGAAATATTTACGACTCATGGGCTTGTCATGATTATTTTTATGGCTATGCCATTTATCTATGCTCTCATGAACTTTGTTGTACCTCTTCAAATTGGTGCACGTGATGTAGCATTCCCACGTTTAAATGCACTTAGCTTTTGGTTGTTTTTTATGGGAGCGATGTTATTAAATATCTCATTTGTAATTGGAGGATCTCCAGATGCTGGATGGACCTCATATTTCCCACTTGCTGGTAACGAACTGAGTAATTCAGTTGGCTCAAACTATTATATGATTGCACTCCAAATTGCTGGACTTGGTACTTTGCTTTCTGGAATTAATTTTGTCACAACGATTTTAAAAATGAGGGCACCGGGTATTACACTTTTTAAAATGCCAATTTTCACTTGGTCTGCTCTTACGGCAAATGTAATTGTAGTATTTGCATTTCCAGTTTTAACAGTGGCACTTTTGATGGGTACGATGGACAGACTTTTCGGTACAAATTTCTTTACAACGACAAATGGTGGGATGGATATGCTTTGGGCAAATCTCTTTTGGGTATGGGGACACCCAGAAGTATATATCCTGGTTTTACCCGCTTTCGGTGTCTATAGTGAGATCATCTCCACATTTGCACGTCGAAACTTATATGGATATAAATCAATGGTTTACTCAATGTTAATTATCTCTTTTCTATCATTCTTAGTTTGGACTCATCACTTCTTTACAATGGGTCAAGGTGCATTAACGAATAGTATATTCTCAATTACAACAATGGCAATCGCCATTCCAACTGGAATTAAAATCTTTAATTGGCTGTTCACGCTTTGGAGAGGTAAAATCGTTTTTACCGTTCCGATGTTATATTCTGTAGGTTTCATTCCAATCTTTACGATTGGCGGTGTAACTGGCGTGATGCTTGGGATGTCTGCCGCTGATTATCAATACCATAATACGATGTTTTTAGTAGCCCATTTCCATTACACAATCATTCCAGGTGTCGTTTTTGCCATGATAGCTGGACTTACCTACTGGTGGCCTAAAATGTTTGGTTTTATGTTAAATGAACGAATTGGAAAATGGGCATTCTGGTTTATCGCAATTAGCTTTAACGTAACATTTTTCCCAATGTTCTTTACTGGATTAAATGGGCAAGCTCGTCGTATGTATACTTATTCAGAATCTACTGGATTTGGTCCATTGAATTTATTATCTTTTATTGGAGCAATTGGATTGGCAGTAGGGTTTATCTTACTAGTCTTTAACATTTATTATAGTATTCGTTATGCATCTAGGAATATTAGCTCAGACCCATGGGATGCTCGTACTTTAGAATGGGCTACTCATAGTCCAGTTCCTTCTTATAATTTCGCTATTACCCCTGAAATACATTCGATTGAAGCATTTTGGGATGCGAAGAAATTAGGAATACCGATCTTTAAAGGGCATTATGATAAAATTCATATGCCAAATAATAGTGGCGCACCTTTTATCATGGGTTGCATTATATTTGTTTTTGGATTCTCATTTGTCTTTTCAATGTGGATTCCTGTAATTATTTCTGCAATAGGAATCTTTGTTTTAATGGGGCTTCGTTCTTTTGAAATTGATAAAGGCCACTATATTCCTGTAGAAAAAATTAGAGAAAATGAAAATGAATTTAGAGGTGCCTAATCGATGAAATTAATAAATTCACTCCCATTAGAATATAGTACAGAACAAAATCAACTAAACATATTAGGGTTTTGGATATTTATAGGTGCAGAAATCATGCTTTTCGGAACTCTTTTTGCCTCTTATTTTACATTAGTCAATCGAACTGGACATGGTCCTACTGGGGCAGAAATTTTTGAAATTACACCGGTATTAATTGAAACGATTGTTTTATTAGCGAGTAGCTTTGTTATAGGATTAGCAATCCATGCTATGCGTATTGGTCGAAAAACTGCAGTAATTTCATTTTTTGCGATTACACTAATTCTTGGTTTAGTATTTGTAAGTTTTGAGATATCAGAATTCGTACATTATATGCATATGGGTGCAGAATTACAAACAAGCGCATTTACTGCAATTCTATTAACAACTCTAGGTACACATGGAGCTCATGTTACACTTGGATTTTTTTGGGGATTATTTATCATGTTACAAATTCGAAAAAGAGGAATCACTCCAGAAATTGCTAATAAAACATTTATTTTTTCACTCTACTGGCATTTTTTAGACGTAGTATGGATCTTCATTTTTAGCTTTGTTTATCTGAAAGGATTGATGTAAGAATGAAAGAATTATTTCCTATTAAACAAGTTAAAGGCTTTACTTTTTCAATGATTCTAACTGGGATCGCGCTTGTAGTCTACTTCTTTAACTTGTCATTTACAGTTGGGATGACAATATTGCTTTTAACAGCATTTTTACAGGCGGCTCTTCAATTAGTAGTGTTTATGCATGCAGGTGAAACAACAGATAAAGGATCTATTTATACTAATATTTTTTATGCATTATCAATCGCACTAGTTACCGTTTTCGGTACCTTACTCAGTATGATTTGGGGATATGTCTAAGATCTTAATAAATGATTATTATTCTAGAGATTTAATTTAAATTTGGAGGTGTTTTTATGTCAATGACAGCTGTATATGTCATAGGTGGCATCATAATTTTTGTTGTATTCGGTGCTTTTGTTGTTACAGTAAATAAAGGATATGGAGTAAAACATAAAGTTGATAAAATTGATGAAATTAAAAACGTTTATGATGATAAAAATGATAAATAATTGAATAAATGCTTTTAAAAAGGAAAGGTTTGATTGACTAAGATTATTTCAAACCTTTTTCTTTTGTTAATTAAAGTTTCATCAAAATCTTAAATAATTATGTAGACCACATCTTTAATCTCCTATACTTCTCCTATGTGCAATCGAGATAATTAATAATCCAAATAAGATCCAAAATTGTAGTCTAAGTGGTTGAATAGGCAAATATTGTGACATGAATGCTTTATGGTCTTATTATTACATTAGTCGGGGTAGAATGTTACACCCGTGGAACTCGATTCAGTCAGCTAAACTGTTCACCCCCCTACTTGTATAAACATGTTCCAGGCGGTGGTATTAGAAATTCAAAAATAAACCATAAGCTTTCGAAGAATATTTGTGCTAGAATGAATAGTCTTTTGGATAAAAAGAGAGAGGAATATATATGAATCAAATGCAAACAAAAACACCTAAAAATTTCTTTAAAAACCTAATCAGCCTCATTAAAGGGAAAATCTTTGTTATCAATGTGCTTCCTGTGTTGGCAGGATATTTTTTATCTTCGCATATCAATCATCTTCCACTTGCTGCACATATTGCCTCTTTCTTTGTTACATTAATAGGGAGTGCCTTTGTCATTGCTGGTGCTTTAATGTTGAATAATTGGTACGAAGCCGATTTAGATAAACAAATGGAGCGAACTAAAAATAGACCGAGTGCTACTGGAGAGTTCAGCAAGAAGTTTGTTTTAACTTTAGGAGTTACAACAAGCATAATGGGATTTTTTATATTGCTTTTTACTAATGCCGAAGTGTTACTATTTTCATTCATTGGTTGGTTTTTTTATGTGGTCTTGTACACTTTTTGGAGCAAACAAAAATACTCATGGAACACGATTATTGGTGCCGTATCAGGATGTGTAACACCGTTAATCGGTTGGTCTGTGTTATCTAGTAGTTTTCAACTTATTCCTATGATGATGGCGCTCATCGTATTCGTTTGGCAAATGCCTCATACTTATTCCATCGCTATACGAAGATTTGATGATTACAAACGGGCAGGATTCGCCATGTTACCTGTTGTATCCGGCGTCAAGAAAACAAAAATCCATCTACTATTTTATCTTATCTGTTTGATTCCAATGCCATTCTTCATGAAATCCCTTGGTTTGTTTTTCATCGGATTTATGACACTTTTAAATATTGGATGGATAATTTTATCGATCAGTGGATTTGCTACACAAAACGAAGCACTTTGGGCGAAACGGATGTTTAGATACTCTGTTATTCATATGATGTTATTTCTTATATCTATTATCGTGATGTCAATTTAAAAAGAACCCTAGCTCAAGGGCTCTTTTTATTTCTTCACTCTACATCCTATATAGATTAATAACATTCTTTAATGCTGCCGCTGCTGCTCCTCTTGGGTGAGATGCGCCTCCAATTGCACAAACGGCCCCCATTTCGATTGTTTCAAAAACGACACCCTTATTTGTTCCATTGACATGAGCTAAAGGATGCTCGCTTACCAGGTTACATGGTTTAACTTCAATGATTACATTCTCAGCTTCTTTGTAAGCACTAGCTAAAAGTTTAAGCGTACAGCCATTTTGTTTAGCTTCCTGAATGTCTTCCTTAGTGACTTGTTCAATTCCTTTAATTTTTACATCGTCTATTGATAAGTTACTTCCGAAAAATCCATTTCCGAGGAGGAGAATTTTGCAAGCCGTATCAAATCCTTGCACATCTAAAGCAGGGTTTGCTTCCGCTATTCCTTTTTCCTGTGCAATTCTTAGCGCTTCTTCAAAAGATAAATTGTTCTCGCTCATACTTGCTAAAATGAAATTGGAGGTTCCATTTAAATGCGATCCTTCATTATTATTATGGAACATTCACAGAAAATGGAACGATAAATACTTTTCCATTTTGTTGAAATTGTCCCCAAATTTTATATAGTCCTTTTTTCGGAAAAGAAGTCATGAACTTCGCATCAGGACCTGTAGTATTTTCTTCCATAGGATGAACATGTAAATAGGTTTCTGTATCACCACTAATTGCTACTACATGACCTATTGCACCTAAATAAGGTTGTAAATTCGTTATTGGTTTCTTCGTTTTTGCATCTTTTATCGTAAATGTCATCGGCAATTCCATATTTGTCATAAGATGATCAAACGTAAGCGTAACTTCTTTTCCATCTATTACTTTTGTTAACTTTTGATCAGCGACTAATTGTACCGGCTGAGATAGCTGCCCTTCAACATTCACAACTGAACATTTTACGATCTTTGATTCACCTTTTGGGACAAAATCTGCATACAATTTATATTCGCCACCTGATGGAAAATTAGGTGAAATCTCAAATTTTCCATCGCCTTTATACTCAGGATGAATATGTTCAAAAAATGATAAACCTTTACTTATTACGATCAAATGCATTAATTTCTCGTGCTCAAGTTCGAAATCCTTAACTGGTTTTCCTTCTTTATTCATAACAATAATGCTTAATATTGTAGGAACGCGTAATTTTGGAACGATCAACTAAAATTTATTTAATTCCCTTTTCTGCAGAAATCATTAAAAACATAGTTCTTCGAGTTTCATTTTTTATTCCAGGTACACTCTCTAACATTTCATCAGAAGGAACAGGTTTTTTGATTGTTCTAATTCTAAAACCAGCACTAATTAAGTCATTTACATAAGTCGAGAATTTGCGATGATATTTAATTAGATTATCAGTTAAAAATGAAGTTCACGTAATCCCTCTGATTGTTGTATTCGGTGCTTTTGTTGTTACAGTAAATAAAGGATATGGAGTAAAACATAAAGTTGATGAAATAAATATTAAAAATGTTTATGATGATAAAAATGATAAATAATTGTAACCTAGAAATCTTAATATAAAAAGGCTAGTCAATTGACTAGCCATAAATTGTCGACAAAAAGGATTAGGAACGGCATTATTCCAAACCTCTTTAGTTTCAATTAGAAAGGAAAGTGAATAAATCTCACTTTCCTTTTAACTTATTTAGAAACAGGATATACCTTTAAATATTCTTCTAGTGTAATATTACGTTTTTTAATCTCTTTTGCGATTGCTACACCAACATATCGAATGTGCCAAGGTTCGTATTTATAACCTGTTATGGATTCTTTTCCTTTTGGATACCGAATAATAAAACCGTATATTGTGCTTTTATTCTCAAGCCATTTAGCTTCTTTCGTATTACTAAAACAGCTAGTAGCAGCACATTTACCTGTACTACTACTAACGTCTATAGCTAAACCAGTTTGGTGTTCACTCGATCCCGGAATAGCACTATATTTTCGAGCATTAGTGTAACCATCCACTTTTACATATCGATTAAAAATTGCTTTTTGAGTTTTGTAAGAACGATATGCTGATACACCACTTAAATAGATTTTATCCTTTTTAGCCCCGGCAAATAGTCTCTCTAATGCCCTTGCCGCTTCTTTTCTCATTTTTCGTTTTTCGATTTTTTCTTTAAAAATAAAAGAAACATTTGGATACACTAAATCTTTTGGTACGTAATTCTTAGGTAAAAAATATTCTTTGTCAACGAGAACTGAAATCGCTGTTGGTTGTGAAACAGTTTTAATTGCTTTAGCTTTGTTAATATTAGAATCAATTTGTCGTATTTTAAAGTTTTGCGAGTTATATGATGAATCATTTGAATGTTGAAGCGGTTTGATCGAATTTTTTTGACTTTGTTCTTTATAATTATGATTTGATGGTTGCATATGATTTTTGCTGCATCCAGTCAGATCAATTAATGTAAATACGAAAAGTAAAGTTATTAAATATTTCATAATTGAAATTTCCTCCAAAGAAAATTAGCTTTAACAAATAACAGCACCTTTCCAAATATTGATTGATTTTTCTTTAATTCATCCTTTTTCTTTGATGATAATATTCCTAAGAATCCACACATTTAATCTACCTCGATTTTTTATTTATCACTTACTTAATTACGTATTAATAATAGTTTTTAGATGTTTCAAAACGATAAACAAATGAGGTAAAGTTGTAAACTTTTCTGAAATAATTTGTATTAATAATTTTTACGTTCTATTTGAGAACAATCATTCTCAAATAGTCAAAATGAATTAATGAATTGATTGTATTTCCCTCTAAATTCTTTATTGTTGCTACTTGTTTCGAGACTGATGACCATATGTCTCACGTTTAAATCTGATTGAATACAGCAAAATATAGATGACAATACTTGTTGCAAACAAGTTAAGAAATACAAGTGCAAAATTTAAATTGAAAAATTTCGTAAGTACTCCAACTCCTATAACCGGAACGATAAATCCGATATATGCAACAAAATAAAAAGCTGAAATTACACGAGATCTGTATTCAGGTTCTGGAAGTTTTCCTGCAAAAAATAACGCGTTTTGAAAAGTCCATCCTCCTCCTAGAGCTTGTATAAATACACCTATCCATAACAATGATAAACTTGAAGTTAAACCTGAAATGACAATGAGCCATGTAGCAATAACTAGAAACAAAATTCCTAATCGAATACGAGTAACTGGATGAGTCGGCCTAGGTATGAACTGAGCTGCTGCTGATCCACATAAAAGCACGAAAATGATCAAGCCTGAAATAAAATGATTAGACGTCTGGATTACATTTTTGACAAATGTAGGAATTAGGGCCAATGCAATTCCTTGTAACGTGAACACAGTGAAAATAGGAAGTGCTGATATAGCCCAAAATTGTGTGCGTATTTTTTTCGGAACACCTAGTGATATTTTGTTATTTGCACGCTTTTGCTTAGGCGTTACAATATCTTTGGATATCGTCTCAAGTAAGACAATCGAAATAATTAAGATAAAGAGCAGCATCCAAAATGGTAATCTAAGAGGTTGAACAGGTATATATTGCAACATGAAAGCAGCAATTAATGGTCCAACCCCAAAGCCAACAAGTACAGTAACTCCAGATAATTTAATTGCGGTACTCGTTTCATTTGGAGAAGTTTGTTTCATTAATAATGCAACTGCAGTACCTGTAAAAGCACCATACGCAATTCCTTCTAAAATTCTTCCAGCAAATAGCATCCACACTTCAGTGTTGCCAAGGAAGAATAAGGTAGAAGCAATGGAAAACAAGATACTAACACGGACTACTCTTCTTAACCCCCATCCGTTCCCTTTAGCTCCTACTATAAGTAAAGTTGGCAATAGAAAAACTGCATAAATCGCAAATAAAATGGTAATCTGGAGACTACTTAATTCATAGTATTCGCTATACAAAGAAAACATTGGAGTAACAAAAGTTGCCCCACATGACATCAATAATATAATGAATAACATTCTTTTCATATTTATATTCCTCTCTTTTTTTACTGTTCGTTCTCAAAAATCAAAAAAAAATATACATTATACTTTAAATACTTAAATGTTTATTCAAGTCTATTCTTAAGTATATTATATTTCTTCCTCACCACCTCATGTATCTATTTATAACATGTTGAGAACGAACGGTAAATAATTATTTTTTACCATTCGTTCTCAAATGATTATTCAAGATTTAATACAAAAAAGAATTAACTGGTAATAGCTAACTCTTTTGATCTACAATAAAATTATTTTTCTAATATCGATATTGTCATATCAACAATATTTTTTAGTTTATTTTTATCGTTAGTTGTTTTTGTTAATACGCGTAATCCTACAAAAGAATTATGAATAAACTGTGACAATTTTTCAATATCATGGTCGTTCGAAATTTCATCTGTGTTTTGACCACGCACTAGTAATTCATGAATAATTTCTTCTGTCTTAGAAAAATTTTGTTCAACTTTTTCTGCCACTTCTTGATCATGTAAAGCCAACTCAATGGCAGTATTCACTGTTAAACATCCAATCGATTTTTCATTATCTTGGCTAATTACCGATTCTAAAATACTTCTAATAGCATCTTTCACAGATAATGAATTCTTAACTTGTAAATTCATTTTTTTCTTCATATTGTTATCATAAAGTTCTAATGTCTTAATAAACAAAGTATGTTTGTCACCAAAAGTATCATATAAACTTCTTCTATGGATCCCCATATGAGAAACAAGATCTTGCAATGAGGTTTTTTCGTAACCTTGATACCTAAATAACTCCATTGCTTTTTGCAATACTTCTTTTTCATCATATTCTTTATGTCTGGCCACGTTCGTACCTCCTTTTGAAAGATTATAGCATATTTATAAATAAACATTGAGTATACATTAAGACACTATTTTTAAATACTACCTCTAATTTTACGCATAAACCATGATTTTAAATAATTACAAGGACAAATTCCAATACAAAACCTAGCGAGGTGATATTAATGGGTAAATGGAATGAACAAGCCGCAGCGAATAATAATTTGCCATCTAGCATAATTCTCATTCGTTCTTAATCAATAGAGAATAAATAACAAGCATTTTTTAATCTATCTATAATTCGGGCTAATAATAGTACCGTAACTATTTTTTATTTATTATCTACAAATAGTTTTTTAGTTTATTTAAATAGAGGGATATTTAATTCTTATTGCTTTTAATCAATATAAAAATCCCCCGTAATGTTAGATTGAAACTAACTTACGGGGGAGACCTTAAAAACATAACTATTTTGTATCTGACACGATTAACTAATTATACAAAGTAATCTTTATGGTTTTACAATAACAGGTATAATTATTTTAAATCCATCATATTCCGCAATGAGAACAGCGGTTCCTTCTGACTTCGTTAGGATTTTATGATCAGTGGTCATTTCTGCTACTTCCGAATTGGAACTAGTCCATTTAACATCAGTTGTAACGTCTTTTATCGTTCCATCGCTTGACATAGCATTAATGACTATATCATTTGAGGAACCTGCTGAATTTATGATATAACCAGGGGAGGAACTTATACCCCTAGTAAACGTAGGATACTTTGCTACAACTTCAACATCAATTGTCTTTGACATTCCAAAAACAGAAGCAGTTATTGTTGTTTTTCCAACAGAGTGAGCGATGATATGTCCATCAGCAGAAATCGTTGCAACGGATTCGTCCGCCACCGTCAATTTTGCTTTGCTATTAAGATTATAACAATCACAATTTCCATCTCTGCCATGATGTCCAAAGAATCCATTAATTGAGATGTCAGTGGACTTATTAGGTTCTAACATTACATTGCTACCTGTCGGTACATCGTTTTCAGCCCAATATAAATCTACAGGCTTAGTGTTTCTTACCCAAACAGCATCTCTCAATCCATAATAATTGAAATAAATGTATGCTTCACCAGAGCCGACCCAAGTAATGACTCCGTTCTGGTCAACAGTTGCTACACTTTCGTCGGAAGATTCCCATTTCCCTTCTGTATCAACCTGAACGATATTATGATCTGTATATTCAGCAAACGCGTTCGCATCGATAGTTCCTTCTTCCGGGTGTAATATCATCCCATTGCTAGTATTAGTTATCGCTGCTACTATATTTCCTGCTTCTGGCTGTAATACCATCCCCGCACCAACAATTCCTACTAAATTTACTGGTCCAGGTTGATCTTGTACTTTTACTGGAATTTTTATAGAAGAGAAACCTGAAATTGTTGCACTAACCGTCGTTTTTCCAGTATCCATTCCAATAAATTTCCCGTCTTTAACACTTACAATTGTAGGATCCTCAGTTGTCCATTGAATTGACTTCGTTATTTCTCTTTGAGTTCCATCATTGTATTGAGCAAAAACATGTACTGGATAAAGCTTATCTTTTTGAACAACAACATCCAATGAGGAAGCAAGCAAGGACTCAATTTTTAAACCTTTTATTGACGCATCATTCCCAGAAAGAATTGAAACATTCAAGATTTTTGTGCTTGTTCCGTAATCGATAAGTACCTGTGTTGTTCCTGCTGCTACTGCTGTAAGGACCCCATTCTTAACTGTAACTTTGTCCGGGTCTAATGTTGTGAATCTTGAGTCTGATGTGACATCAGCAGTTGAACCATCCTTATATTTTGCTTTTACAGAGAACGAATGCGTGTGCTCAGATAAACTAAAGGTGATATCATTTTCGCTAGGAATCAGATCAACAATTTTATTTGAAAAATCTTTAGAAGGTTCATTTGAAACGACAATTGAAACCTGCTTTGAGTATCCAGAGCTATCTACGGTAATAATTGTTGTACCAGTGCCTACAGCTGTAAGCAGGCCATCCTTATTTACTTTAACAATATCAGGATTAGATGATTTATATACCGCATATGAAGTCGAATTTGATCTGTCTGAATAGGTCGTTTTTACCTCTAATTGCTGCTGTTGATTTACTACCATATTTTTCATATCTGGTGTAACAGAAATTGATTCAGGAATTGGAGCTATCTTCTGTTCGTCACCACCTTTGACTGCTACGGGGATAGCTAAGTTGGAACGACCATTATTATAGATAGCATGCAAAACAGTTGTGCCACTCAATTGACCAATAACCTTCGATTCACCACCATATACTCGGGAAACTGAAGCTACGTTGGGATTGTCGAAGTACAATTCAACATTATCTGTTACATCCTCAGTACTCCCATCACTATAAATCGCATTTATTTTAATAGTCGTTTCTTCACCTATTCCTAAAGAGAGGTTTGGTTGAGAAGCTGACAAACCAATAACTCTAGGAGTTGTAAGCTTATTGGTAACAGTAACCTCAATCTTTACCGGAGGAAGAACATCTGAACGATAGGAAGCTGTCACAATCGTTTTACCTGTCTTACCTCCAATGATATATCCTGAATCAGTAATCGTTGCAATGCTGTTATCTTCGACTGTCCATTTGACATCATTCGGATTTACATTTTCAACTAAAGTCATACCACCTTCTGATATTCCATTAGTAAATACTTCGGTTAAATTAACAGGCCAATTTCCACCTGGCAATAATTCTACTGTAGGTTTATCTGTTACAAGCTTTGTAGGCTTAACAACATTAACAAGTACAGCACCAACCAACTTATCATATTTAAAATAAATATATGCTTGGCCGATTCCAACTGGGGTTATTTGACCATCTTTACTTACCGTAGCTACATTTCGATCTGTCGTTGTCCAACTTCCTGAAGAAGTAACTTCTTTACTCCCCACCCAGGGGTTCTTTGTATAGGCACTTACTTGAACCGACTTATCAGAGGTTTCTAACCTCAACATGTCAGCCGTTAGGTACAGCCCCGTTACATTTTCAGGAAGATCTCTTATCGAAGCAAAGAAATTTATTTGTGGAAAATTTGCGTAAGTTACTTTCATTGAAACATTACCTGGTGCTATCCCTTTTATTACACCTTTTTCAAAAAATGCAATTGAAGGATCTTTTGATTCCCATTTAGCTAATTTCGTTACGTCTTCCATCGAGCCATCGCTATAAAGCGCTTTCAAAGCAATAGGGCGCTCTTTCCCTTCATCTATGTATGTAACTTGATTCGCCTCTAAAACAAGCGATACAATTTTTTTACTTTCTGAAGGATTTGACAATTGACTTAAAACTTGTGCGTTTTTCGTAACATTTACTTCTACGTTTAAAACTGCATTACCAAGACTGAATTGTACATTTGTAGACCCAACATTTACTGCTGTTAGTCTCCCAGTTTCAAGAGTTACAACTTTTTCATCTAGTGATGTCCATTTTCCTTCAGCTGTAACATCTGTTTTACTACCATCTTTATACTCTGCTTCTACCTTTAAATCGTGTTGACCTTGAGAAAGAGAAAGCGAGACCGTTGATTCACTTGGAATAAGTTTAACAATCTCCTTCGTTGGTGGGCGATTAGTTGCTCCAGTTACCTTTTCAGTTGAGGCAAAAACCAAACTATTGAATAGAGTCATAAATAGGGTTAGTACCAGTGTTAAAGATGTAATACGTTTTGTCATTTTTGTTCTCATTTGTTAACCTCCATAAATCATTAACTTAGTATTGATACCGTTTGTTTTTCCAGAAAATTCAATGTTTTCTTATACACCACCTCTAACATAAATTGCATTTTAGGATAGTGGAATTTAACCATTAATAAAAAAACCGGTAAAATTTAGACTATTCAAAATGTTAAGGTTATTATATGGTTATATTTTTTTTTTGGAAATGACATTCTCGTTATCATAATGATTCATTTCAGTTATCAATAACGATGAGCGAGGCAAGATTATAGAAGGAAAATCAAGATAAGTCTGTGTTTTTATAGTTTCTTTGATGACAAAAAATTTAATTTGTACAATGGTATTGTATAACTTATATAGTTAGCTATTTAATATAAAATAGTTATATTGTCACGATTTGAAAACCTATTCTTTTAGTATCGCTTTCAATCTTGATGGGGGGAATTTATAATAATTGCTATATCTTTCAGGAAATAAAAAGAGCTATTCGAACAATTGTCGAATAGCTCTTTTATAATTATTGATTTGCTTTTTTAATCCATTCAGAATTATTAATTCGAGATATTTTAGAATAAAAATGTATCTAAAGCATATTTACCAGGACCGGTTAAAACTATACTAATAGCCACTACTAGCAAAGTTAAGTTATATTCATATCCATTTGACGTCGCCCATATTCCGTTTGGCGCATGAACTTTAATAATTGCCATTGCCATAGTTCCAGCAATCAAAATTCCTGCTACAGGCGTTAAAAATCCAAAAGCAAACAGTATTCCACCAATAAATTCTGCTAGCCCCGCGATTAGGGCAATTGTTACTCCTGGTTTCATGCCAATTGATTCAAACCATCCACCAGTACCTTTCAATCCGTATCCACCGAACCAACCAAATAATTTTTGAGCACCGTGCCCGATGAACAATATACCAACTACCAATCGAATCATTAATAAACCAATATTTATCATATAAACTCCTCCTAAAATATATATATATCTTTAAATAGAGATAAAATTATAAAAAAAATTTTAAGAATAAACTTTATTTCTTACTTTTTTCAAAAGCTTAGCAAAAGTATCAGACTCATCAAAATCTAATGAATCAAACATATTACTAATGAAATCATTGTATTTCGGCATAATTTCGTTCATCAATTCATTTCCTTCATCAGTTAATATCACATGTATTACTCTGCGATCATCTGGACATGGAATTCTGCATAATAAATCTCTTTGTTCAAGCTTATCAATAACATAAGTCATCGAACCACTTGAGACCAATATTGAATTTCCAATTTGTTGTATTGTTTGTTTCTCTTTTTGATATAGTACTTCTAAAACAGAAAACTCAGTTATGCTTAACTTGTATTTTGCCATTTCGTCCTTTATTCGATCATGAATCGCTTTAGATGTTTGCATTAATAGCAGAAAAGATAGATTTTTGCATCTCTTCTCCATTAATTTCACCCCCTTAAAATTTATCTCTAATTTGAATATCTTGAATACGAGATAATATTAATACGTATTATTTTCTTTGTCAATAATCTTTTATATTTTTTGGTCAAATAAAAATTATTAAGCCAATAAAAGAAATATGCGATATTCACAATTAAAATTCTATAGTATCTCAATGTATCGCAATATAAGAGAGTTGAGAAAAATTACCATGTTCCTTAATAGAAACCCTGAGTTGTTATTTCTGTATTCAATAGTTCATTATGGGAATGAGCGGTTTTTTATTTTATTCGGTTTTTCTCTTAATTAATAGTAATAAGCTAATTTAGGATGTTTTGATAACATCATTTAAGTAAAAATAAATTAGTATATTAAATAATATCATCTAGAATAGAGAGAAGTGAAATTATGGAACTAAGAGAATTAGAATTCTTTATAGCCATTTGCGAGGAATTACATTTTACGAGGGCAGCAGAAAAATTAGGAATTTCACAACCTGCTTTAAGCCGTCAAATAATAGCTCTTGAAGATAAATTAGGAGTACGTTTATTTGATCGCTTAGGTAAAAAAATCGCCATTACAGAAGCTGGCAAAATTCTACAAGAAGAATCCGAAAAAATATTCACTAATATAAAATATATCTATGAACAAATTGGAGAACTTCAAAAAGTAAAAAGGGGTAAACTGATCATTGGTGCAATGTCTGAAGAGTTAAGTCAGCTTGCGTCTGTAATTTTCCTAGAGATTCATCGAATGCATCCCTATTTACAAATGAAGATCATTATGTCAGATAATATTGAGGATAGAGTTATTCAAAATGAAATCGACATAGCATTGACACACTTGCCTTTAGAGAATGAACAGTTAACAAATATCCCTTTATATAATGAAGAATTTTATTTAGTTGTTCCTTTTGACCATCATTTAGCTGAAAGAGAAAAAGTGGATTTTGAAGAGATTAAGGACATCAAACTTGTTCTAAGTCCCAAGAACCACAATTGCCGGAAATTAATTGATGATGCCGCTATATCTATGGGATTTGTCTTCAAGCCAGTCATAGAATTAACTGATGTTAATTCCATTTTGAGTATAGTAAAAGCAGGTATTGGAGCTACCATACTTCCTAATACTCTTCTCACTTCGGAGAATTCTAAAACCCTTAAAGTAATTAAAATAGTGAATCCTGGAATTACGAAGGAAATTGCTATTGTACATCATAAAGAAAAGTATATTGGGTCTGCTGCTAGAAATTTTATAGACTTGTTAGTTGCATATGTGAATTTGACAAGTCTTGATGTAGGAGGAACTGAAAATATTTTGATTAATTCATAAAGTTTCATAAAAAAACTCCCCTTTCATTAAATGAAAGGAGAGTTTTTTCAATTTTATTTACTTTAACGTTTATTAGACAATTTTATTCTGTGAACACTGCCACCCTGTGTGCCGACAAACAAATATTCTTCGTCTGGAGCAAGTTCAATTGCTGTAGTATTTCTATTCTCAAGTCCCTCAGATAAATTGGTCCATGTTTTTCCTCCATCCACACTCATTATTACACCGCGACCTCCCTTAAGAAGTCCAGCTTCATAATAAGAACCAGTAGCTGCATAAATGATTTTAGGGTTTATAGAGGACACGATAATATCATTAACAAATACATTGAGCTCATCAGTACCCTTTGCCTTTTCTAATGTTTTCCCACTATCTGTGCTGACATACAAATGGTTGCCTCCGAACACTAAATGGTTTGGATTATGTGAGTCGATCGCAATACTGCTTACAGGAATGTTTTGAATTTTTTGGAAAGATTGGCCCATGTCTTTAGACAGAAATAGTCCGTCATTTCCGCCTGCCCATATCCAGTTTGGATTGTTAGGATTAGCGGCTGCAAGAGCTCTAAATCGGTGGTCTTGCTTTATTTTTCCCCAATTCTCGCCAGCATCTTTACTGATATAAATACCTGTTTCTAAAGTAGCTGGTATCACATATGAGATCATGATTTGTTTGGAATCTGCTGGGTTAATCAGCATGGCAAGTGGGACCCCACTATCTTCAAATTTCAAATCCCATTTTTCTCCACCATCATTACTTCGGTATACATTCATATTCCCGAAGGCACTATAGCGTATCTTATAAACGACATTAGCTTCAGTTGGGGAAGTAGCAACCTGATACACTTGTTCACCAGCTCTTCCTTCTCCTTCTGCCGCTCCCCATTCTAATGTTGAGGAATCAATCTTGTTTTGAATTGGTAGCGCTGTCATGTACATGTTGGAGTCAGTACCAGCAAGTAACTGATATCCTTTAGAGTTCCGCGAAATAGCCAATCCGTAAACTGTTGCTCCTGGAATACCGATTCGTTTATATGATTCTCCCTTATCTTGAGTTCCATAAATCCCTGCCTGTTCAGAAGATACATAAATTTGTCGCATCCCCTTAGGAGAAGATTTTGGTTCAATGGCGAAATCGACTTCATAGGAGTTAGACCCAGGAAGCGGTTTTTTCCACGTTTCCCATGTTTTTCCTTTATCATGACTCACCATTATTCCATCATACCCAGTACCTACATAAATATCCCCTTCTAGAATCTCTAAGTGAGATACATTATTAAATGGTATTTGAGAGTGAGTTAGTTCTTTCCAGTCTGTACCTTTGTTATATGAAGCGTACAACCCGCCACCAAAAGTGCCAACAACTAGCATACTTTCATTTCCTACAATCTCTTTTGTACTTCTATAAGGAAAAGGTGGCTGATACAATAGTTTAGAATTAGTTGATTCAGAGAATACATCTTTAAATAAGTAAACACCTTCATAACCAGCTGAAATATATAGGTCGTTATTCAAAAGAAATGCATTATTGAGAAATCCCCACCATCCAGGTAGCTTCTCCCAATTCATTCCTCTGTCCAAGCTGACATAAACTTCGTTACTCGAAATAGCAACCAGTTTTTGCCCACTTTTATCAATTTCTAAATCAGATATCTCTATGTTAGGAAAAGATAAAGTGTTCCATGTTTTTCCCCCGTCTTTGCTAGTTAATATCTTACCAATATAAGTTGGATCATTATATTTAGAATTAATAGCCATATAAAGGTTTTTTTCATCGGTAGGATCAGTCACTAAATCAGCAGCTACTCCTCCTGCTACAGGGAAATTTCGATACTCGTGCCAAGTTTCTGCCTTATCTTCAGTACGGAACAATGATAGAGTCGATGACGGTAAAACTGTTATGTCCTTAGAATTTTTTAAGTCAAAATTCATCAGTCCTGCATTAGAGTTTGGCCCAATAGATTTCCAAGTTGAAGCGTGTTTATTATCTGTAGGTAATTTTTCCAGAAAACTAGAACCTATTATTGTAGATTCTTCATTAGATGAATTTTTGACAGTGGAACTAGCATCAATCCTATATATTCCTACTTCATTTGTCTTAACTGGCACTTTCCACCAACGATCATGATCTAAGACAGCAGTCACTTCATTTGTTTTACCACTTGGAGTTCTTACTGTTACTTTAGGTGCTTGTGTCAAATCAACCGGGCTGTAAATATAGGCAGTTGTTTCACTTACGGTTGATCCTACTGGATCAGGTGATGCTGTAATTCGAAAATGCCTCGCAATTAACTTGTATGGAACGCGTAAATGCTGAGACTCTTTTTCAGATTGTATATTTCCTTCTACCCAGCCCGTGATATCCATATCTTGTTCCGGTCTATTCATGTTAATATTCACTTCAACATTAACATGTTTACCTGGCTCAATATGAATATGCGAAGGATTCACATTAACGATTGCTCCGGATTTTGTATCGTCTTTAATAGTAAAATCCATATCAACTGGTACATCGCCTTGATTATTTAAAGATAAGGAAGCATTTCTATGAATCTCAGAATCTTTTAAATCAGCTATTCCTAAATTTAATACATTGGGAGAGGCTATAACATTGGTATTTGCTGCAGCCTTTACATCCAGCCTTCCTGTTCCTTGTGTAAGTACATCATATGATGCCAGCGGTTTTGCTGTTTCCTTTAAAGCACTAGAAATTTCGCTAGCATTCCAAGACGGCTTAAGTTGTTTCAGAAGTGCAGCTGCACCCGCTACATGAGGAGCAGCCATGCTTGTCCCACTTAATCTTGTATAACCTGAATCATTACTTTCTGTGTTAATAAATGTTGAGTTGATTTCAACACCTGGAGCGACTAAATCTGGCTTTGCTCGAGATTCGGAATGACCACGCGAACTAAAGTTTGCAATTTGATCCGTTATGTCTTTTCCTGCAATCGAAATTTTAACAGGTCCTTTAGCTAAATAAGACTTTAAATCCCCAGCTTTTGTTCCATTAATTTGCATAGCGACTAACGAATCTAACTGGCTGTCTAAAGTTGAACCTGTCAGGAATTGATGTTGTGACTGTAACTCATCAAAAGAGCTAGTTGTATATTGAGATGGAATAGTATCTCCTAACTTAAAAACAGGTCCAGTTTGCTCAGGCGTGAAAAAAATCGCAGCATCTGCCCCATTTTCTTGTGCTGTAATCGCCTCAGTACGTCCATCTGAACCTAATGGTAATTGAATTAGGACAATCTTCCCTTTTACATCTAACCCATTATAGCTTTCCATTCCACCATCTCCAACATCTACCAGATCGCGAGTAATTGCTGTATTAGGGGGATTAGCAGAAAACCCAAGGCGAGTAACAGATAAATTCTCTTCAAGTGGTGCAACCATCTTCGCATCAGGTACTTTAATACCACTTACACTTGCACCAACAGCAAGTACCCCCTCAGCAATAGCTGGAGCACCAATTGTACCATAATTAGGTCCTGCATTCCCTGCTGCCGCGACAACAACTACACCAGCATCAACGGCATTTTGGGCAGCTTGGGAGATAGGATCACTGCCATCCCCTGGACCACCTATGCTCATATTAATAATATCAGCCGGGTATGGATTGTCTGGAGAAATAGATGCTTCAATTCCTGCAATGATATCGGATGTATTTCCTATACCGTTTTCGTTTAAGACTTTATAAGCTGTAATGGAGGCGTCAGGAGCCACACCCGTCAATTTTCCATGTGCAGCAATAATTCCCGCAACATGGGTACCATGTCCATTGTCGTCCATAGGATTATCATCATTATTGACAAAATCATATCCTCCAACTACTTTATGCCCTGAACCAAACGCCCCGCCAAGGTCAGGGTGATCATAGTCCACACCAGTGTCAATCACTGCGACTGTGACTCCTTTTCCAGTAACTACCTGATTTTCATGGTCATGCATAGACCAGACATCAGGAGCACCTATCAAAGGAACGCTCTTGTCTAATTCAGCGTGATATTCTTGATCGGGATAGATAGCCTTAACACCTGGAAGGGATCGTAGTTCATCCAATTTGTTTTTTGGTACTTGTAATGCAACTCCGTTAAATGTGAAAGTATATTCGTTTGATTTGTTGAATGGAATCTTCTTTTCTTTTATTTCTTCAATTACTTTCCCGTGAGTTTTTTTCAAATTATCAGTTTGATCTTTTATCTTTCTTTCTATCGTTTTTGAAAAGGATCCAATTTGTTCTAAATGAGGCATGGCTTGAATGGCAGGAGCTCCTTCCATTTCGACCACAACACGTGTCATCGCATCATCGGAACTAAGTCCTTGTGCCTTACTTAATGGAGCATTAAAAATAAATTTAGCATTAGAGAATACTAGGGCTGAAGCAACAATACTAGTCGCAGTCCTACCTTTATACCACTTAGTTCGTTTTTTCATCTTTGCATCACCTTTATCACAAATTACATTTCAGGACAGCTGAATTATCCCGTTTAAAAACAGAAAAATTGTACTATTCTAAATGTTAAGGCTATTATATGGTGATCTATTTTTCTGGTAAATGACCTTCTTGTTATCATAATGATTCATTTTAGTTATTAATAGAAAGTAATCAAGCACAGAACTATATCAGGAAAATAAATATAGCTCTATTTGAATTGAATAATTCTTTATTAAGGAAGAATAGGATGACTTTAATAAAACTTTATCAAACAATTTTATTTAAATACTAAAACCACAGTAATTAAGATTAGATTTAGAACCTTTTGATAATAACTCCAATAAAATTAAAAAACCTGTTCCGATTTGAGAACAAGTTTGAAGATTGTTATTTTCATAAGTCAATTTACCGTTTTATTTACTTAATTTGTTATTAGCAATTTTAGGATAATAAATTCAATAATGATCCAATTTTAATATATTTTGCTTATTGTATTAGTATTTGGTTGATTACTAAATAATTTTCCTTATTCTAATTCCCCCCTATCTTTAAGTGTAACCTTGACTTTTATAGTACCAAGTGAATGGGATGTTAGTGGAAAATTATTTTTTTTAGTCATTGCCTTCCAAGATTTATAATTATTTCTATACAATTCTTCTTCTAAATGGAATACATCTAACTTTTTACTAATTCCGATCGAATATGTCTCAAGAATTTCCTTTTTTATCTTTTTTTCAACTTCATTTTTTAATTCTTTATTGCTGAATTGGGAATTTAACTGTTCTGCTGATGCCTTTACTTTTATATTCATATTAAATTTTGGAACACCAGCTTTGCTAATCTTAGTTTGAATTTTAATATTTGGGTTTTTAATAGGAAGCAATGCTTTTAACTTTCCGTTTTTTTCGTTAAGCGAAAGTGGTGTAATCTTGGTATTCTGATCAACCCACCGCAATCCTATTAAATCGTCTTTTGATAACCACTGAGGTTCTTTCCCTTTATAAAATAAATAAGCTCCATTTATATTCATCATTGGCATATTTTTATCATCTTTTTTCCAAAGTTCATCCTGTAAACCGATTGTTGGAACGATAATTGATGCACTCGATTCATTTATAAGGGCAGCGAATTCAACGACTTTCATTGGTGAAATTAGTGAATGTTGTTCATAGTTTCCATTCGGTAAATGTAATAAAGTCATAATCGGAGAATTAGGAAGCACAGGTTCTACAGCAAAAATTTTATCAATTGGTTCTTTTGTAGTATAAATCCAAGGAGTTATTCTGGCTTCTATAAACCGCTCCATTGTATCCAAGGATTCCGCTACTTGTTTTTTACCCAAAGCTCCTTCACTAAACACAACCGAACTAATTTGACCAAATAATGTCTTTTGTTGGGTGCTATTGTATATTGCGTCCCAGGCCATTGCAAATGTTGAACCCTTTCCTTTTCCAATCCAAATGTTAGGACCTTCTGCTCCACTACTTCCTTGTTCAGATTTACCAATAGTTGTAAAATCCAATACTTGAAAATATAAAACAAATTCATTATTTACATAATCCACTCCTAGAGCTGAAACATATGTTAGTTGACTTAACTGTTTTTGATCCCAACATCCTGTTAAAAGTAAAATTGGAACAAAAAGTACTAGTAACCTCCATTTCAATTTGTCTCATCTCCCTGTTGTCGCCTAAGTTTCGTATTTAAAAATGTTGGAGTCTTTCTCATAAATGGCTTTGGAAGCTGAATAAAACCTTTTATGTAGTCACTATTAAATGGATTAATAAATGAAGCCATGAATGGCACTCCAAAAGATTTTAAAGTTGAGATATAGATTAATATTAGAAATAGAGCTAGAATTAAACCAGGCAAACCTAAGATACAAGCCATTATAATACAGATTGCTCTCATTAAAATAACAGCACTTCCAAAAGACTGGTTTACAATTAAGAACTGAGACATTAATGTAATTGCAACAATAACAACTCCATTTGGAGAAGAAAGTCCCGATCGAATCATCGTTTCTCCTACTATTAATCCTCCTACCACAGTCACAGTTTGACCCGTCGATTTCGGCAATCTCATACCTGCCTCGCGCAGTATTTCAAATAGAATAATTAATAATATTAACTCCATCCCTGCAGAAAATGGTATACCTTTACAATTAAGTGAAATTGTAGCAAGTGCTGGAAAAGGAATTTGGTCTTGATGATAAGTTGCCATTGCTATGTAAAAACCGGGAAGTAAGGTCGAAATTAATAAACCTATATATCTTAAAACTCTTTCAAGTGTCACAAAATAATAAGGCATGTACATATCTTCAGCAGATTTTAGTAATAAATGTATATTAGTGGGTGCAATTAATGCCGCCGGAGCACCATCAATTAATATACAAAAGCGTCCTCTTTGCAGTGACTCGACTACCATATCTGGCCTAGTATTATAATTTAATGATGGGATAATCGAATATGGAGATTCTGATAGAAATTCCTCAAGAGGAGAAACTCCATTTAGAATATCTACTTCTATTGAATTTAGTCTTTTTCTTGCTTCCTCAATAATATCTTCATTTATTACATCCGTTAGATAAAGTAACGAAACGCTAGTATTACTTCTTTTACCTATCGTGAATAATTCATTACATAAAGTAGTACTAGGTATTCGTTTTCGAATTAATGCTACATTTGTTTCTAGAGATTCTGTAAATCCATCACGAGCACCTTTAATTGAAACCTCATAACTAGATTCCTCAGTTTGACGCTGAGGAATTTTTGATATATTTAATGAACAAAGTTCTCCAGTTTCTTCAAAAAATAATATTAATTCACCAGAGAAAACCTTCATTATGATTTGTTGTTCAGAATTTTTTTCACTACGAATGATTGGGATAAATTCTAAAGTATTTTTTTTGAGATTAGGTAAAACAAACTGGTTCATATGAATGGTATCAATCATTCCATTAGAATATGCAAAAAGGACTCGTTCAATTTTAGAACCATTATTTAAGAGATGAACTTTTATTTGAACATCAGCACAATTGTAAAATAGTTTTCTTATTTTTTGTTCACTTATTTTAAATATGGGATTCATCCCCCTTTAGTTTCGCCTTAAATTTTATAACAAAAAGAACTAGTAAAATTGAAATACAAAAAATAACTGGTACAAAAATAGGGATATAATTTTTTTTCAAAATAGTATGAAAACCTATATCCGTAACTGGTATACATACGACTACTAATAATACAAAACTTAAAGACCATAACAATTTATTTTGCGTATTTTTTGTTCTAATGTTTAAAATATCTACACATAAATACATACATAAGGAAATTCTAATAAAAGCTGATGACATAAATTGATAAACAGAGATAAAGTCTACATGTTGAATAAATTGACCAATGCCGAGAAGTCTCCATTGCTCAAAAACAGGATAACGCATTTTTTCTGATAATTGAGGACCAAATAAGGTGATTGAATAAAATAATGGAAAAAGTGATGATGATAAGATTAATATCCCTAAACTAAATAAATGCTTAAATTTAACTCGCTTTTTAATATGTTGTTGAATTAGTAGTAAAAACAAGATTTCGATATATCCTCCTGCAATAAAAAAGCTCCCTTTAAAAATTGGATTCCATCCATTTTGTAACATCGGTTTTACCCAATTAATGTGCATAAATTGGATATTTGCAACATCTAGAAAAAGCTCGAATAAAATTATAATAGGTAAAAGAAATACTGAAATGAAAGCAATGGATGTTATACCCGCTTGAGCACAATAAGTGCAGATCAATAATAAACTTACTTCAATAACAATTATTGGCGTTTTTGGTAAATACATTAATGTGATCCAATCAGAGGTACTTTTTAAAGTAATATATGAATTAATCAATAAAAAAGCTAATATGGGAATTACTATTATAAAATATGCTAAATTTCCATATCGCTGTTTTATAAGATAGGTGATGGATTTTTGTTCTGTTTTTTTCATGATGTAGTATAAAATACATAGCCAGACCAATAGAGCTGGAAAAGCGATAACTACCGATATCCATGCATCTCGACCTGCTATGTCAAGTAATGGTGACATCAACATAAAATGGTTCATAAATATACTGGAAAGCAAGACGAGGATTAATGCTGCACTAATAAAAATTGTATCTTTATTCATTTCCCAAGCAATCTCTCCTTTTTCTACTTGTAATATATTTCATGAACATGTATATATTTTCCATTTAAACATTAACCTATTCATAAAAAACAGCAGCTTTAACCAGCTTGATAGATTGGTTAAAGCTGCTGTTTTCTATTAAATTATAAAAGTGATTAATTGCTATTTTTAGTATGGTCTCCCCAATAGTTTTACCTTGTCATCAACTTCTTTTTAAATGGCTGTTTTCGCATAGATTGTTGCTATTTTGACCATACTCCTAAAGGGTGCTAAAATACTTGTTTGGGAGGTGTTTTTTCAATGATGGAACATGTTTATGCTGATTTTACTGATTTATCAAAACAAGACCAAATCAAGCTATTTAATCGTTTGAAATCAGAGTTCTTCTCTAATGATGAAGATGAAATAGTAGATACGTACACTGCAATTAGAGAAACTCGCTTTAGCGAAGGTCTTGGTTGTGTTCATTGTGGAAGTGTAAAGGTTAAGCGAAACGGAAAATATCGCGGGAGACAGCGTTACTTCTGCCATGATTGCTGCAAGTCATTTAATGACTTAACAAATACCCCGATTTCAGGTTCACGATATCTTGGGAAATGGGCTAAATATTTTCGTATGATGATTGAAGGATTCACCTTACCAAAAATTGCTGAAGAACTTAAAATCCACATATCAACTTGTTTTTATTGGAGGCACAAGATTTTATTTGCTTTGCGTTCGTTAGGATTTCAAGGTTTGAAGGGAATCGTTGAAAGCGACGATACCTTTTACAAAGAGTCATTTAAAGGACGTAAAGTAGAAGGCAGAGACCCAAAAAAACGTGGTGGAAGAGACCGAAAAAGAGGTATAAGTAGTCTAAAAATTGCAGTTGTAGTTGCACAAGACCGTAATGGTCAAGTAGTTGTTAGAACAGCTGGTCGTGGTCGTGTCCGAGCAGAAGAAATAGATGCGGTAATTGGGGAGTATATAGACCCCTCTGCTTTGTTATGCACTGATACTGCTACAAACTATAAAAAGTTTGCATTAGATAAAGGTCTAAAACACGAAACAATTAATGTCAGTAAAGAAGGGTATGTGAAAAAAGGCATATACCATGTTCAGCATGTCAATAGCTTCCATAAACGTCTTAGGGATTGGATGGATAGATTTCAAGGAGTAGCCACTAAATATCTCGACAACTACCTATACTGGTTCAAATTCTTACAACAAAATAAGAAGTTAGCTACTAAGGACAGAGTAAAGAGTATGATGTTAGGTTCGTGTCAAAATCCTAATTACATTACAGTTAATTATTTGCGAGAAGTTTAAATATAGTTGAATTAGAACAAAAACGACATATCAATTGATATGTCTTTTAAAGGAATCTTAAGCAACTAACGCATCATTTAGTTGAATAAGAATTAAAGTATTTTGTATTTAGAACCCACTTTCACCTTCTACTAACAAACGCTTAAAATAATTAATTACAAATTTTTTATAAACTTTTTCTAGTTTTTTTGAAAAAATTGAACCATATTTTAAAGTTTCCCACCAATCACCAGGTTTTTCTTCTAATGCCAACAACATAGAAGATAATACATCATTTTCAAATGACATTTTTTTAATTTCAGGAATTGTAGTTAATTCTTTAATAAAGTTATATACCTTGTCATCTCTTTGCATTTCATCAAGCAAATTTTGGACTTCACAACATAAGGCTACTAAAGAACCTTGTCTTAACATTTCAACTTCTTCATTAAAACCACTCATTCGTTCGTCGATTATCTCAACTAATATGAATTTTTCATAATTAACTGTTTCAAAGTCAATATTATGCCCAAATCCTCCATAGCTTCTAATCATATCTTGATACATCCAGAAAATATTTTTTATAGTTTCCCTGCATTCATTAAAGTTTTCAGTATGTAATTGAAAAAAGTTGTACATTATGTCCCTCCTTAACTATCAATGAATATAGCATATAAGACTAACTCTTCTATAAATATGATTGATTTCCTTGTTCAACTAATCTGCCATTTAGTTGAACAAGGACCAATTATAATTATTCTACAACTAACAATATTTTTCCTTTACTTATACATTATTTTATAAAAGCCACAATCTTTACGAAAACAGCCTTTTAAATTTAGTAAAACTAATTAATACAATAAAAAATACTACTATTCATTTAAATATGCGTCAGTACCAATCGGTTGAATGTACTGATTAATGAACATACCATATTTAAAAGTCTTGATTACTATCGATTTCAAAAAAACGATTCGGTTTAAATTCCCCTGAAATTTATCTTTACTTGTACTGGAAAAATAACATTAACTAACACTTTTCATTTTTTACTAAAATCATACATTATGAAAGGTCTGACTTCTTTGTTTGACTTTTTGAATTGAAGGTTTTGATTTCAATAAATTAAATAAATTGCCGACGATCAAGCCTGTAAATAAATAAGTTAATCCTCCAAATAAACTATAAATCGTTACTCCTATTAGTGCACAAATAAAACCGAAAATAACTTGTTGTTTGTCTTTGGCTGGTGATGTGGGAGGATCAGTGAGCATAAAAAATGCAAAGAAAAGAGAAGCATTTATAAATGGACTACGAAAAGCATCTGATGCATCTCCAATATGAAAAAGTTCAGTCAGTATTAAGAGAATGAAATAGGTTCCTAAAAATGAAGATACCATTGGAAATTTATTTACACGACTTACAACTATATACCCAGCGATTAATAAAAATATATTTGTCCAACCTTGAAGATCTCCAAATGCTCCCCACCAACTTTGTTCAGTATGAAAAATGATGATAGACATTAAAAGACCAAAAACTGATGGATTAAATATTTGTTTCTTTTTAAAAACAATTAAATATTTTGATAAAATTGAAATGATTGTAGTGAAAACAATCACATACCATGCAGTCGTTGTACTTAAAATCATCGCGACAATCATTCCAGTAATAACTGCTCCGTATGGCTTAATATTTTTCCTTTTTAAAATTAACAAACATAATATATCTGTGATTGTTGCCACAAAAACGGCAATCATACAGTTAATTATTCCTCTGCTATTTTGATAATCAATTGTAGCAATTAGGAGTAAAATCATTAAGGACAGAATTACATATCCTTTTGGTGATTTCATCCATTGTTTAATAGTCAATATTATCCACTCCTTTATGATAAATTTGTAAATCAGATGAAATTAAAATACTTTCTAATCCAACTTCTTCTAATAGAGCTAGTCCCTTTTTTCTACCCATTAAAAAACATGTAGTTGAAAATGCGTCCGCCATCATTGCATACGGTGCGATGATGCTACAACTAATCAATTCAGTTGGTGATTTTTTATTTTTCGGATTAATAATATGATGAATTCCTGGGTTTAAATCACTTTTACGTTCATAACTTCCAGAAGTACATACCGCCATGCTAGATATTTCTAATGTGTGTATGATTTTTTCCTTATTTTGTGGGTGCTGAATTCCTATTTTCCATTTATCTCCTAATTCATCTAATCCTCCTGCATAAAGATCCCCACCAGCATTAACAATGAATCCATCAAATTGTCTCAATTCATTTACAGCAAGATCAATGGCAAAGCCTTTAGCAACAGCACCTAAATCAATCACTAATGGCTTTTTTAATAGTACTGTTTTATCTTCTTCATTTAAGGAAATATCAGAGTAAGTAACTATTTCAGATGTATTATTTTGTATGACCTCTTCTGTTAAATAGTGTTGATTGAAACCAGCATTTTCTATTATTTGACCAACCGTTGGATCAAATATTCCATTTGTCCATTTAGCCACCTCTAACACGAATTTTAATGGTTCAAATAATAATGGACTAACAGGTACTGGCGTATTAATTTGTTTACACACCTTCATTAATTCACTTTCCAAACTAAATCGGCTACAAGTCTTTTCAACTTCTCGAAAAAAATCAAATGCACGATTAATTGAAGCTTCCGTTTCATCAAACGATTTTGTCGTGACTACTTTAATATCAACTACTGTATCCATAAATAATTTCGTTTTTCTTATGATTTTCTTCATTATATATTTCTTGCCTTTAATAGAGCATCTTGAACGGCATCTTTAAAGGCCTGTGTACTATATGTCGCTCCTGACACATTCCGAACTTGTGAACTTTGGACATTTACTACTTCATTTGGTAAATTTAAAATGTCATTCTCGGAATAATGCATACCATAATTACTTATCTCTACATCTATAATTTTATCTTCATTTATCTTTAAGGCGATTTGAATCGATCCACGACGATTAGAACCCATCCCATAAAAAGTTCCATTTTTATAAAAACTTTTTTTTACAATATTATTTTTTTAAAAAGTAACATTGACCTGTTCAGTTTTTGGCGATGCTGCATTCGAATCTTGAATATCAGTTGTAAAATAGCCAGTAGCATAAATCGCTCCAATTGCAGTTGAACAGATAGTGACCCATTTTTTATTCATTTTGCCCATTTAAATACCTCCAGTTCTTAATAGCATCTTTGTTTTATAATGAGTAAATCTTAAAATTCTTTTAATTGCTTAGTATATTTAATCTAAAATTTTTAGAATTTTTTGAACACACTTCTTTTTAGATAGTTCCATTTTAATAAGCTGAATTAACATTTTAAGATAAATTTAGATTACTCTTTTCTTTTTTATTCAAAGTTAATTTATTTATATAAAGGCACCCATTTAAATTTTGTTTCTTTTAAAAATTAAACCTTAAAAGTGAAAACTTAATGAAAATTATGTGCTTTTAAAAAAAATTGCAAAACATATGAAAAAACAAGTTTGTAAGATTTTAATAAATGCTATTTATTTTAATAAGTAGCACATTGTCTTTATTAAGTTTAACTTCTAAATTACATAAACTAATTTTCTATGCAATTCAATTTGTTTATCAATTCAAACCTCTTTAATCAGGAGATTACATAAATTCTTTATTGATAATAATAAAAAAAATATATTAAGGTTAATGGTAAAGGAGAAAGTGCCCATGCCTGAACATTTTGAAATTATTACAAGAACAATGCTAGCATTTTTGATATTGTTCATTGGTGCTAAACTATTAGGAAAACAAATCATTGCTGAGATGAATACCTTTGATTTTATTGGAGCTATTTCAATTGGAAGTATTATTGCTAATTTAGCTTTTAATTTAAATATAAAAATCCACCATGCAGTCTTAGCTTTTTTAATTTTGGTTTTAGTCATTTTACTCGTTAGTTATATCTCCTTGAAAAGTAGAATAGGTAGAAATTTACTTGCAGGGAATCCAACTGTCATCATTGAAGATGGTAAAATTTTAGAGGCCAATATGAGAAAAATGCGATATTCACTAGACTATTTAAATCAACAATTAAGAGAAAAAGGAATTTTTAACATAGAAGAAGTTCTTTATGTAGTAGTTGAAACAAATGGTAAAGTATCTTTTTTACAAAAACCTCAATACCGAAACGTTACGAAACAAGATTTAAATATACCGACACAACAGGAAAGTAAATTACCTATTGAGTTGATTATGGATGGGGAAATTATCTCAAAAAATTTAAGAGAAAATAATCTGTCAGAATTAATGGTACAAGAAGAGCTAAAAAAACGTAATCTTCAAATGAAAGAAGTAGTATATGCTGTGATGGCAGCAAATGGAAATATTTATATCGATACTTATAAAGATCAGATTGCTTCTCCCATTGATCAAGAATGAGCTATTAATTTTTTGATACGATTATTGAATAGAGTTCAAATAAAAATGAGCCAATTAAGGCTCATAGAATATAAATTCAATAATCAGTAACTGTTGCAGTAGTCTTCAAACAATATTAATTGGTTAACAATTTGTATGTTTTTCTGCTTCTTAATCAATTTCATACTACGATATAGATCAAGAGATAAAATTATTTAGGTGGATTTACTAATTTATTATGAAATTTAACATTGATACCATCAGTATAAACCATTTTCCCACCATAATATCCTACCGATAATACTAGTATAAGTGAAGCCAGTGAAAAGATTAAATATAAAAACTTAAGCTTACTAAATAGTTCTTTTTTTTTGAAATAAGTAGAATAAATTCGAAATGCTACAACAATTGTCACAAGCCAACTTGTAAGTATTGCTAATTGATCGTGTATATGCAACATTTATGGAATAAAATGATAAAGATCTTCTAAAATTTAGAAGATCTTTCTTTTGTATTTTCATTTAAATCCACGTTTCTATAATAGTAATCCAAATCTTTAAAGCTGTTATCCCAATTAATATAGCAAGGATTAATTGCAACATTTTTACGTTCATTTTTTTTCCAATTTTTGCTCCAAGAGGAGAAGCAACAATACTTGCAATCACAACTATAATCGTTGGGATTATATCTACCTGACCTGTTGTGACCTTACCAATCGTTACTCCTATAGACGAAATTAACGTAATCGCAAGTGATGATGCGATCGTTACACGTGTTGGAATTTTTAATATGGTCAACATAATTGGAACTAATAAGAATGCTCCGCCAGCGCCAACAACACCAGCACTTCCTCCAACAATGAATGCTAGTGAAGCTGCAATCCATTTATTAAAAGTAAGATCTTTTTCAATATTTATGTCAATTTCCTTTTTTGGTACAAACATCAATACAACAGCAATCAATGCTAGAAAACCATAAACTAAATTAATCCCTTCTTCAGAAAGTAGGTTTGATCCAAATCCTCCTATAAAACTTCCGACTAATACACTAATTCCCATATATAAAATAATTGTTTTATTTAGATATCCACTTTTACGATAACTTAAAACGCCACCAATCGTAGCAAAAAAAACTTGAATAGCAACAATTCCTGATACTTGATGCGCTGTAAAGGGTGAAAAACCTAATAATGGCGGAACATATAATAGCATAGGGAAGTTTATTATGGCTCCTCCAATTCCAACCATCCCCGAAATGAATGAACCGATTAAACCAATGAGTAATAATAAAAGAACAAAAGTCCACTCCATTTTTTAACCTCCCTTAATAAAGAAAGAAAGGCGCCTTTATCTCTGCGCCTTTTTCATTATTTTAATTAAAACTTTTTAATCCAAAACTTAAAAATATCATTATCTTCTTCATATTTAAGCAATTCATGACCTCCAGATTTTGCCCATGCTGAAAGATCATTTTTCGCTCCTTTATCCGTAGCATGAATTTCTATTACCTCACCAGATTCAATTACATTCATCGCCTTTTTTGTTTTTACGATTGGCATAGGACATGCTAAGCCTTTTGCATCTAATACTTTTGTAATTTTCATTTTCTATATCCTCCTAAAAATTATTATTATCGAACTGCACAACGATTTGGTCCAATTTCCATTTCACGTTGTTTCTCAACATCTGGAGTAATTTTCCCCATATTCGTTTCACGAATTTCTTGATATGCATTTGGTTGTGGTGGTAAGTTTTCAGTTACAATTTTTCTAAATTCATTTTCATCTTCAATGTTTAAACCGTGATTTTTTGCAAACAAAGTACCTAATTTTTCTGAAACACTTCCATCGTCATTTAGCTCATCAATAATCATAAAGTGAGCAGGAAGTACAATTAATTCCTCTGATAATTCTCTATAACGTGTATATAAGCTTTCTCTTAAATCACCAACCCAATCTTCAGCCATACCAGCTAAATCAGGGCGTCCAATTGAATCAATGAATAAAATATCTCCAGATAATAAGAACTTTTCATCTACTACAAATGAAGTTGACCCAATAGTATGACCTGGTGAGTAGATTGCATGGATGTTAATTGATGTATTACCTATCATCACATTGTTACCACCTTCTAATGGTGAGTATTCGAATGTAACTTCTGTTGCATCTTTTGGCGGTAACCAATATGTTGCATTTGTTTTTTCTGAAATAACACGGCCACCTGAGATGTGATCCGCATGTAGATGAGTATCAAAAACATGTGTAATTTTTACACCTTTGTTTTCAGCAAAATTTAGATAAACATCAGCCATTCTTGTTGAGTCAATAATAGCTGCCTCTCCATTTGAGATAACCATATAAGAAAGACATCCTTTTCCGATTCGAACAAACTGATATATTTCACCACCATCATTTAAGTTCCCTATTTTTACAGGCTCTAAATACTCACTCCACTCTTTCATACCACCCTTTAAATATGAAACAGTTAAACCTGTATCTGATAGCATATCTGCAACCATAATTGATGAACCTTCTTTTGCGCATACAACTAAAACATCTTTATTAGAAGGAATTTTATTCAAAATTTCTTCAACACCATCTAGTAAATCAAAGTATGGTACATTTAAATAGTCAAAATTCTCTCCTTCAATTTTCCAGTCATGAAAATCTGTTTCATTTCGCACATCAAGTATAAATAGTTCTTCCTTATTAAAAACTTTTTTCGTTACTTCTTTTGCTGTCATTGGATTTACAGTCATTTCATTACCCCCCATGGTATATTTTATTTTAAAAAAATAAAAGTAAGCTTCTTATGCTAAATAGTAATTAATTTGTGATTGAATTTGTCTCATCAGTCCAAAGACTCATACCTGGTACTACATTCCATACATTTGTAAAACCACTTTCTGTTAGCTTTTGTGCTGCTAAATCACTACGGCTTCCAGTTCGACAAATAACATAAATTTCAGTTTCTTTCTTTAATTCATGTAATCTTTCCTCTAATTCACCTAATGGAATTGAAATAGCATTAAGAATATGATTAAAAGCATATTCCGCTGCTTCTCTTACATCTAAAATGATCATGTTTTTATTACTTTTTAATCTCTTATCTAATTCATCATTCGTAACAACATTTTGATGCTGTTTTTCAATCGTTTCAGTACTCGTTGACTTTCTTAAATAATGCTTTAGAACTCCCTCTTCTTCAATTGTACCTAGATATTGATGTCCTACACTTTCAGCCCATGCTTTTAAATCAGCTTTTGATCCTTTATCTGTTGCTTGAATTTCTAATACTAAACCATCCTCAATCTCGTTCATCGCTTTCTTTGTCATAACAATCGGCATAGGACATGCTAATCCCTTTGCATCTAATAACATATTCACTTTAATATTCATCATGTAATCTCCTTGATTTAATAAAATTATAATGAAATCTTTTATTTCCAAAGACTCATGCCGCCTTTTACATTTGTAACTTGATTAAATCCTTGTTTTTTAAGCTTTTTACTTGCCTTACTACTTCTCATACCACTTTGACAGATCAATACAACTTCTTTTTCTTTTGAAAGTTCATTTAGTTTTTCATCTAATACATGCAGGGGTATGTTTTTAAATCCACGAATACTTTTCGCACGATACTCAGCAGGTGTTCGTACATCAATAAATTGTTTGTTTTTATCATTTAATTCTTTTCTTAACTCAGCTGTAGAAATTTGTCTAACCCCTTTTACCGATAGAAAACTTCTAACGATAAATACAATTAGAAGACTTGGGATGATATATTTTAAATATTCCATCTAAATCCCACCTTTTTAAATAAATAAATTAACATTTCCTTCTTCTGCATCAGCCAAATAAGCTGCTACACCTGCATACTCAATATGATCTAATAGTTCTTTTTGTTGTAGCCCTAACAAATCCATTGTCATCGTACAAGCTACAAGCTTTACATCTTGTTCTTGTGCCATTTCAATTAACTGAGGAAGAGATAGGGCATTATGTTTTTTCATTACATTTTTTATTAGCTTTGGACCGATTCCAGAAAAATGCATTTTAGAAAGTCCCATTTTATCTGCACCTTTTGGCATCATTTTACTGAAAAATTTTTCCATGAATCCTTTTTCTACTGCAATATTTTCATCCTTTCGCAAAGCATTTAATCCCCAAAAGGTATGGAAAATCGTTACCTCATGGTCATAAGCAGCTGCTCCATTTGCAATAATATAAGCTGCCATTGCTTTATCGTAATCTCCACTAAATAATACAATTGTTGTTTTTTTCTTTGCTGACATTTGATTACCTCCAAAAATATTTACATACCCATAGGGGTATTAATTTTTTAAAAAAATATATACCGTATACCCCTATAGGTATAATATAAGCTAAAAAAATTTAAAGTCAATAACTATTTTTTATCTACTTTTTACTAGCATGTTGACTGCTTCTGTAATAACTTCTTTCGTCTTATCACCATTTTTTCCTGCGACTAACACACAGTCAACCAAGTTAGAACTTACTATTACTCCAACCGTACAATCGACTTGATAATTGAGTTACGACTTCATTACAGTCTTTATTTTCTTCTAACATCCTCAATATTCCTCGTAAATTCGCTTAATTCTATTTTTCATCTTATCGTCATATCTCATATATTTCCTCCTTCCTAATTGAATTACTTACAATCACATGTAGTCAATGAATACCCTATAATTTTAAAGCCTTTTTTTCTAAGAAATCGAATACTTATATTTTTTTCAAGTTTATTTGAAGCGACAATATGAATTTCATTATTTGAAATATCTACATATGATCTTTTTAAATAGCCGATAGGAATATTCAATGCATTAATAATAGGCATTTTATTAGATTCATTATAATCTCTTACATCTATAATTTGAGTTGACTTTTTACTTAAAATAGATGATAAATTTGTACATTTAATATGCCAAATTGGAAAATACCTAATATATAGTTTTCTTAAGATTAGACCAATTATTAATGTAAAAATAACAATCAATTTGATACCTCATTTTCAAAAAAATATATTACAAAAATGATTATATACCCCGTAGGGTATTTAATCAATTATTTATTATTAAACATAATAAAATCTTTTTAAAAGTAAGCATCGCACAAAAAATGATACTTCATGACTTCCCTTTTTAATTCTAATGGTCAATTTTTTTACTTATCCTTTTTTATCATTAAGTGCAGAAGAGAAACAATTCAATATTCTCAAACGTTTTTACGAATCACTAAAACATATTCTGTAAAAATTAGGTAATTATAAATAACAAAACTTTTAAAATGAAGCAAAAGCTTATTAGGAGAATGTTAATGAAAGCATATGAAATCATGATTGAAGATGTTTTTAAAGTAAATGGAAATGACACAGTTAGATCAATCATTGAAATACTTATTAACAACCGTATTAGCGGCCTTCCTGTAGTCAATGATCGGAACGAAATTATAGGGTATGTAAGTGATGGTGATATACTTAGATATATTGGAAAGCATGAAGATCGTATTATTAATGTTTTCGCCTACATGGCATATGTTCAAGGAGATAATGAGGAATTTGAGGATAGAGTACAAACATTGTTAAATATGAATGTTCTTGAAATCGCTAAAAAAAAGGTTATCAAAGTTTCATGGGACGAAGAAATTGAGAATATTGCGGCTATTTTAGGGGAAAAACGAATAAAAAAATTGCCAGTAGAACGTAATGGACTTTTAGTTGGGATTATTAGCCGTGGAGATGTTATTAGGCATTCATTCAAATCACTTATGTAACATTCATTCAAGCAAAAGAAACAACGAAAAATCTATTTACATAGTTTTTGCACTAAAAGGAAGTTAGTATTACAAATGTAGGAGTTGATGCTGACCGACATGCATCAGCGGCCTCCCAGTAGGCTCAATCCCTACTTTCTTCAAAGAAATTTGTATGCTTATCTACCAAATGAAAAAAAATTCCAAATAAATAAAAGGGGAAATTCTCCCCTTTCTTGCCTCACCTATTCTTTCAATTATAATGCCTGATCCTTTACTCTACTAATATCTTGATTGATTTTTCTATTCTTATTACCTACCCACCTATAAGCAACAAAACTACTTATTAGTAGTACGAATGCTCCAAACAGATATGGAAGATTGATATGTATATCGAATAAAAAACCCGCAAGAATTGGCCCGAAAATTTGACCGAGACTCATATAGGCATTGTTCAATCCTGCTACAAATCCTTGTTCATTTCCAGCTTCCCTCGAAAGTAATGTGTTAATCGTTGGACGTAAAATGTTATTAAATGTGAAATACAACATTGTAATGACCATTACATAAAAGAAATTTCCCGAAAATAGCAAGCACACAAGTGAAATGCCCGATAACAAGAGCATGCTGCTAATTATCGTCTTTTCTCCAAACCTTCGTGAAAGACGGTTCGTCAATACCAATTGGTTGAATGTACCGATCAATGAACAAACCATAAACAAGATGGATATTTCTCTAGTCGTAAATCCATAGCTTTGAGTTACGAACAATGGATAGATTGCTTCAAAGTGAGTTAGTCCGAAACTAAGAGCGAATATCAATAATAATAAGATAAAATAACGAGATTTAACCGATTGTGCAAGTTGACGAAAAATATTTTCTTTCTTCGTTTTTGATTTTAAATGCATGAGACGTTCCTCTGCAGTTTTGGATTCCGATAATAATCGTAAGCAACTGATAACCGCTAAAGAACCAATTGTTGCAGACGCGAAGAAAGGAGTCCTCGTGCCAAACTCAGCAAGTAATCCCCCTAAACCCGGACCAACAATAAAACCAGACGACATGGAAGCACCTAAAAATGACATGGCTCTTGGCCTCTGTTCTTCTGTCGTGATATCAACGACATAAGCCATGATGGATGGAATCAATGCAGCTGCGCCCATCCCACCAATTAATCTTGAAACAAGAAAAATTGAAAAATGATCTGCAGTAGCAGCCAATATGTTTGAAATAACGAATAGGCACAGTCCAACGACAATCATCGGCTTCCGTCCGTATTTGTCCGAGAAATCGCCAGCAATTGGCGAGAACAAAAACTGTGTTAAGCCAAAAGCAGATACTAAGTATCCTGCTGCTTTTCCGCCTGCTCCAAAATCTATTAGAAGCTCAGGAAGGATTGGGATTACAAGACCAATCCCAAGCATTGCAAGAAACATATATGTTAGTAAAAACGGTAACGCAGATTTTGTTGACATGGATTTTTCCCTCTTTTACTTGTGTTACTAAAAAATCAAATGTAATTGTCTTGGTGAAGAATTCCGAATTCAGCTATATTGGTTTGACCTATTTAATTTGAAACAGAAATACCGGCTTTTGCATAATGTAAAACTGCTTCTTCTAAAACATCAATTCCAATTAAAATATCATCAATATCAGTAAATTCATCAGGATGATGGCTTAGACCATCCTCAGATGGAACAAAAATGAGACATACTGGGGCAAGTCTTGTCATATTCATTGCATCATGTCCTGCACCACTTTGCATCACTTGAAAAGGAAGATCCTTCTTAACACAAATGGATTGTAGACCATTAATCAGTTCAGGCGAAAGCAATACAGGCTCTTCGGAACTGATAATGTTCCTTTCTATTTCTAACATTCTATTTTTTTCAACATTTTCAATTGTTTTTAATAAATGATCCAAAACGAACTTTCTTGATTGTACCGAGGAAGATCGAATGTCGATTTTCATTAGTACTTCTCCTGGAACTACGTTCATTGCACCAGAGTGGATATCCAAAACACCAACTGTAGCAACAGTACCATGTTCTTGTTCATGAATTGCAACTTTCTCTAGCTCTAATGCGATCTCAGAAGCTCCAAGAAGAGCATCTTTTCTCATATTCATTGGTGTCGTACCAGAATGAGACGCTTTTCCATTTATTTTTACAAGAAGTCTAATAGGTGCTGCAATACCAGTAACAACCCCAATTTTTTTTTGATTATTGATCAATATTGGACCTTGCTCAACATGAAGTTCAAAAAACGCTTTAAATTCTTCATCTACTCTGCTTGCTTCATCAATACTATTAAAGTCAAGAGCACAATGAGCAAATGCTTTTTCCATCGTAATGCCATTACGATCTTCTAAATGACGGTATTTTTCTTTTTCAATTAAACCTGCCATCGCTTTGCTCCCTACAGTTGAAACCCCAAAACGAGATGATTCTTCACAGGCAAATGAGATAATTTCAATTGGATGATCAGTTTCAATATTTTTTTCATTTAATCGACTAATAACTTCAAGTGCCGCAATGACGCCTACCACTCCGTCATATTTCCCACCTTCGTACACCGAATCTAAATGAGATCCCATAGCAACCGGAGCCAGACCCTCTACTTTTCCTTCTCTTCTTGCTATAACATTTCCACATTGATCCATTCGGATATCTAATTTTTCTGCTTTACACATACGAATAAATGCGTGTGTACAAGTTTGTTCCATATTCGAATAAGCTAGTCTTGTAATTCCTTTTTCCCCAGTGTTATATTGACTAATTTTATTAAAAAGTGTTAAATATCTTTCTTTACGATCCATGAGATATCTCCTGTCCTGTTATTTATCTTTTTTCCTACACTTAACGGGAAGTTACCCTCCACTAATAGAAATTTCATTTTATTAAAGGGAAGAGAAAACACTTCTTTGACCATATTGGTTGCAAGATGTCCCTCATGAAAAGTTTAATTTTGAAATGTTAAAATCCGACTCCAATATCGAAAGAGCCGGACCGTGTTTTTTTGCAAATGAACTAGTAGTAAAGCTTTCGATTATGCCAGCTTTACTTAAACAAGTAGTGTATAAAAAGATTATTTATTTATTTTGTGAAAATGTTCAAATAAATTATCACATTCTTCTCTTTTCTCAACTTTAATCATGTCAAGAACACTTTTATCTTCTCCAGTTAAATATTTGCGAAGATGTAAATCAGAGAAGCCGTGAACATCAGCGTCTTCTGAAGTGTTGCAATAGTAAACTTTCTTAATGCCAGACCAAATAATTGCAGCTACACACATTGGGCATGGCTCACATGTTGCATAAATTTCACAATCAGATAAGTCCATAGTATCTAACTTCTTGCAAGCTTCTCTGATTGCAACCATTTCTGCGTGTGCAGATGGGTCAGTATCTCTCATCATCGTGTTACTAACAACTGCGATAATTTCATCGCCTCTAACAATTGTTGCACCAAACGGTCCGCCAACTTTATTATTCATTCCTTTGATTGTTGCTTCTGCTGCCATTTTCATGTAATCCATTATTAAATCCCTCCTAATATAAAATGGATATTGTTGTGTAGTTATGTTACCCGTTAACCTATTAATCTATAAAGCTTTTTTAATTTGATTTGCTTAGTTTTCCAAAAAATGAATATAAAATGAATGAAACGATCAATCCACTAAAGAAAGCAAATTCATTCATCTTCACTAAAAACGGTACACTCTTAAGGAAAGCACCTGACATCGGAAGAATAAAGCTGATGCCCAAAACAATCATAGCAATTGGATTATAACCGTTCTTATACTCTCCATTACTGCCCTCTGGAACATAAATATGATCTAGATTGATCTTTCTTTTGCGGTGAATATAAAAACTAGAAAGCATAATACCTGCAATTGGTCCGAAAATTGAACCAATAAAACTATAGAAATAAAATAATGTCGTTGCGCTTTCTACAAGCTTCCATGGTAAAATTAACGTTCCAATAATTGCCGTTAAAATTCCTGCAGATTTTACTGTAAACAGCTTTGGGAAAAGAGCAGTCATCTGTAATCCTGCTGGCAATAGGTTAGCAAATACACAAAACGCTGTAGCACCAACGTTTAATGCAAGTATCAAGACAATAACTGAGATAGTATTTTCAATTTTATCTATCGCATGAACTATATTAAAGATTGGTTCACCAAAAGCAATTTCAGTTCCTGCAATTAATGAGACACAAGTGATCGCAAAAAGAATATAGGATAATATAAACCCTATAGGTAATCCAATTATGAAATCCTTTGGACTTTTCGCTCGATGGGTAAAATCCGAAATATTTACGACTGGGCCTGCCCAGTTAGATACTAACGCACTCACACAAGCAATAAATACTAGTGGGCTACTAGTTGGAGTCTTTGGAACATAATCAAAAATTGGACCAAAACCTCCAGCCATATTAATCGCCCAAACAGCTGCACCAACGATAAAGACGTAAACAACTGGTGAAGACCAACTACCGAATTTGTTAAGTACATTCATTCCACCTAAAAAAAGTAAAACTGTAACTGTCCAGAGTATTACGTATGAAATCATAGTTGGGACTGTTAATCCAAGTAGATTAAAATCACCACCTAGGGACAAATAATTCGGGATAAATCTCGCAAAAATGATATTCAATGATTCGGCTCCGACAACGGTTGTGGTACCAAAGAATACTAAACCAGCAATTAGACCACGACATAATGCTGGGATAATGGCTCCTTTTACTCCAAACGTATCACGGAGTAACATTGCAAATGGCAAGCCATATTTGGAAGCAGCATAACCATTAAGGCAATAAAACGCTGCGACAATACTTGCTGAAACCATCACAGCTAAAATAACTTGCTTCGTGTTGAGGCCCAGGATAAAAAATCCTGCTACTGTCATATAAGACATGATATTATGAACTGCACCCATCCAAACGGTAATATAGTTGGACATTCCCCAATCTCTTTGATTTGGCATTTTGGGTAAAAGTTCTTCCGAATAGCCATAAGATTTATATAGATCTTGTTCACTGGTTGCTAATCTAGCTTCTTCCATCATTAACACCCCTTACTCTTTTAAATAGTAAGGAAATTTTCCTTGCTATTTTGTAATCAACATTGGTTAATGCATTAATTCACAATATGTGTACCTGCTTGCTCATTCATTGCTTCTTTCAAGCTTTCAGGATTCGTAATAATTACTCTTTTTCCCTTATTTTGTAAGAAACTTAAACTAGCCTCAATTTTTGGTAACATACTTCCTGGAGGAAAATGATTTTCAAGGACATATTGTTTCGTCTCTTCTACTGTAATTTTTTCAAGTGCTTTTTGATTCGGTTTACCAAAATTGATACATACTCTAGGAACACCCGTTGTGACAATTAACGTCTCCGCATGAATTTGTTCTGCTAAAAGACTTGTAGCAAAATCTTTATCAATCACTGCGTCAATACCTTCGTATGTTTTATCATCCTTTTTTACGACCGGAATTCCACCGCCACCTACTGCAATTACCACGTAACCATCTTCAATTAATGAATAAATTACCTCTTTTTCAACAATATCAGTTGGTCTCGGTGATGGAACTACTCTTCGATATCCACGTCCAGAATCTTCAATGAAAACCCAGTTTGGGTGATCTTTTTTCATTTCTTCAGATTGTTCTAATGTAAAGAATGAGCCAACAGGTTTCGTAGGATTTTTGAAATTAGGATCATCTGCACTAACTTCAACTTGAGTTATAACAGTAGCTACTTTCTTGTTGATTCCTCTTTTTGCGAATTCATTCGTTAACGCCTGTTGTATTTGGTATCCAATACCACCTTGTGTATCTGCCACGTTGTTAACGAGAGGAACCGTCGGCATACCTGCTACTTCACTAGCAATCTCAGATCTTTGTAAAGCAAATCCAACTTGTGGACCATTACCATGAGTTACGACAATTTCATAGCCTTCTTGTACCATGTCTGCGATGTTGACAACCGTTTCTTGAACGGCTTCATATTGGTCTTGGGTAGTGTTGCGGCCATTTTCTCTAACTAGAGCATTGCCTCCGATTGCAACGATCACTAATTTCCCCATTATTTACCCCCTAAATGTTTAAATTCTTTAATACTTAGCAAATTGAGAGATTGCTCTTTATGAAGTTGATATAATGAATTAGTTGGATCATTTTCAATAGCATTTTCAATTGCTTCTACAGCTTCTTCATGTTTCTCTAGCGATCTAAGACTATTCGCTTTATGAAACGAAAAATCATATCGATTTGGCTGAAGTGCTAGAAGTTTATTCATTGCTTGCACAGCTTCTTTATGTCTTCCAAGTTCTCTTAAATAATTTGATTTATGGTAAAGATAAAAAGTTTCATTAGGATCAAGTAGGACAGCTTTATCATATTCGCCTAGAGCTTCATTTGGTTTATTCATTAATCTTAAGCAATTTGCAGTGTAAAAATAAAAATCAAGATTTTTTGGATCAAGAGCTAGGACATGGTTGTATTGTTCAAGTGCTTCTTCGTATCGTTTTAATTCTTGTAAGAAATACCCTTTGTAGTAGAGTAAATCAAAGTTTTTACTGTCTAATTCAAGCGCACTATTTATTTCTAAAATGGCTTCCTCATAACGATTTGCCTTTGCCAGTATTTTTGCCTTCTTAACCGACTCATTCATTTCGAGGTACTCTTTATTAAGAATTTTTACAACCTTTTGCTGATTCAGGTCAATAGCATGTTGTAAAGATGATTTTCCATCTCGATCTTCTAAACTACTATCTGCTCCAGCATCAACAAGTAGTTCGATTACATCAGAATATAAACGACCTCCATTACCTAAAATAACTGCCTCAAGTAATGCCGACCAGCCTAATTTATTGGCATGATTAACAGGAACTCCTGCCTCTAAGCAAATTTGTACAGTCTTTAAGTAGCCTTTTTCACTGGATGGTAGTAAAGAAGTTCCACCAAATCGATTCACGCTATTTAAATCTGCACCATACTTTAACATCATGCTTACTATTTCATGAAATCCATTTGCTCCAGAACAAATAAAAGGTGTTAATTGGGTGATATCTCTCGTATTAACGTCACTACCAGCTTCCAATAACCGTTTTACAATAACAATTTGATTTTTTTGGGTAGCCGCCATTAATGCTGTACGACCATCAGAATCCTTATACTCAACACTTGCTCCTTTGGATAAAAGCAGTTCAACTTCCTCTAAATCTCCTCGTTGACTTGCGAGAATTAATTCTGAATTTAAGGATTGATTTTCCATAACATTTCTCCTCTGTTGTTTTCTTATATGAAATGGCTGGTCTCATTTAAAAAATCCAAGGATTGAATTTTAGGGCCTGACACTTTTTTTGGTCAGACCCTAAGAATTAACTAAGACAATCTGCATGGACTACTCCCCTACAAAGACAACAGTTGGAGAGTGGTTTATAATTCGAATGATTCAAAGTACGTTTTCGTAAAATCACTCGAGTAACGGGTTATTATTGGATGTTTTCACTTAAAGTTAATAAAGCCTTTTCAAACGCTTCAACTGGTGGATAAGTGATCCCTGCACCGATCATGCCAATACCTGCTTCTTTATGCGCAATAGCCGTGTTGATGACTGGCATGATACCTGTTTGAATTACTTTTCTTACATCAATTCCTGTTGAGATACCCATGAAATCTAATAAAGGAATCGTGACATTTGGATTTTCATCCGTTGTGATCTCTTTCATTTTTGTAGAAAAGCCAATTGCTTCATCAACTGTTCCACCTACTAGAGCGACAATTGCTGGAGCTGTCGCCATCGCAAATCCACCGATTCCGTATGTTTCTGTAATCGCACTATCTCCAATATCTAAACCTGAATCTTCTGGTTTGTATCCTGCAAACATTGGTCCTACAACCTTTTGTGCTGGTCCGGTAAACCAAGTGTTTCCAGGCATACCACTTACACGAATACCGAATTCTACCCCATTACGTGCCATCGTTGTGACAATCGTACTATTTTCAATACCGTGAGCAGCATCAAGAGCACATTTACAAAGTGCCATCCAAGTTGGACCTGAGAAATAATCGCTGCTAGCTACGAAATCAAATACTTCACGCTTTTGTTCTGTTGTAAAATCTGTTTCCAAAATGTATGGCGTCAAAGCTTGAATTAACAAAGCCGTACCTGCATTATTTCGATTATGACACTCATCTCCCATATGAAGAGCTTGTGCAAGCATTAATCGTAAATCAATTCCGTTTTTATTTAATTTCATCGCATCTCTTAAAATAGGACCAAATACATCGCACATCCAGATTAAACGATCAACAACACTTTGATCATTTGCACCCATTCTTAAGATTTTTGCCATCTGTTCACTTAAGTTTGTATAAGCGATATTTCCGTATGTTTTATTCTCAACAATGTGCATGAACATGGAAGCAGATGTTACACCGGCCATAGAGCCTACACAATTGTGTTCATGACATGGTGAGAGAGTAATTGCGCCAGAAGCTGCAACTTCGTAAGCTTCCTCTAAATCTTTTGCTAATCCTTCAAACACAATAGCTCCTGTAACCGCACCTTTCATAGGGCCGCTCATCTTATCCCAAGTAATCGGTGGACCAGCATGAAGAATCGTATGCTTCGTCATACCTGGCACACAATTAATTGCCTGGTCGAAGCCAATTAATACTGGTTGCGAATTAATAATACGTTCTACAGCTAATTTATTTGCCGCTTCAATCTTTTCTATTACGCTTGAGGCTTCCAACTGATCTAGAGCTGCAATTAATTCAGGATTTCCTCCACCTGGTGGTGTCCATTCTAAATGAGTTGCACTTGCATTTTGCTTTAAAATATCATCTTTAAAAAATTCAATTCCTACGTTTATAGCAGAAATTTTACTATTAAAAAGTTCGTTAATTTTGTTCATGACTATTCTCCTTTCACTACGAATTCTCTTGCTAACAGACCAGCGTTAGTACTACTACTAGCGTGTGTAACCCCTGCAGCTAATAACTTGTTCACTTGTTCATCGAAGTTTTGAGGGTCTAAGTCTGTTCCAAGAACGTATCCAATAATCTCTAAGTGTCTTCCTTTTTTTTCAGCTAAGTCCTTCGCTTCGATTATTGCAGGAAGCATTACGCCAACTGGATCCTCGTGAGAACCATAGCCTAAAACAAAGTCCATAACGATAACACCAACTGATGGATCCTTCGCTTCTTGTAAAAATCTAGCGATTCGAGTGGACGGATCAATCATTGGATGAGGTTTTCCTTGTGTAAAATCATCATCACCTAAGTCAATGAAAGTATGTTCCTGACTAACATTAATGTCTTTTAAAAGGTAATCAGGATTTTTCTGGATATTGCTATATACATTGTCAAATTTATCAATCGCTGCATACATCGCTTCGTCACATAATGTACCGCCACAAAATAATCCACGAATATATTTTTGATCTGGCGTTAATTTTGCACGAACTTCTTCAATTAGAGGAATATTCAAAGCACGTTTGTTTATACTGCCTTCATCAGCTCCCGCTAAAAGTACTGCCTTAAGCGCAGCTTCTTTTGACATTTTCGCAAAATGTCCTCCAGCTTGATCTACTTTTTCTTCATCTCCACCAATGAACCAAACAACAACTGGTTTTTTGCATTGCTTAATTTGGGCTAGTACTTTCTCTTCTACACTTGGTGCTGGTGGCTTAGAAACTAGTACGATTACCTTAGTAGCCTCATCTTCGTCTAACGCTTTAATCGCATCTAACATCATGATACCGCCAACTTCTTCACTTAAATCACGACCGCCGGTTCCGATTAATTGGGTAATTCCACCACCAAAGTCATGGATTCGAACACTAACCTCTTGACTACCAGTTCCAGATGCACCGACGATTCCAATATTTCCTTTTCTTACAGCATTTGAGAATGCTAATCCTACGTTACTAATAATCGCTGTTCCACAATCTGGTCCCATCATTAATAAACCTTTTTCATGGGCTAGCTTTTTCAATTCGATTTCTTCTACAACGCTTACATTATCGCTAAATAGCATGACATGTAGATCATTTTCAAGTGCTTTTCTTGCTTCTCTAGCAGCAAATGCACCATTAACTGAAATAACAGCTAGATTTGCTTCTGGAATACTCGTTGCAGCGGAAGTAATCGTTGAATAAACGATCTCGCTTTTCGCTTTAGATGTATTTTTACTCGTTAATAATTCATCAATTTCTACGAAAGCGTTTTCACACAATTCATTAGTTTCAGCTTTAACAACAATGATCAAATCACTGTTTTTTGCTTCTTCAACCTCAGGAGTACTCAGACCTACATTTTTAATTACTCCTTTATTCATTTCAGTTCCCATTGCAATGATCGCTTGGTCAATACCTTCTATTTGGTTCGCTTTCGTTGATAAAGACATTAAAGATACTGAATCAAAAAATGTATTTGGCTTTACCACAACTTGTACATTCATACTTTACCTCCAACATTCATTTTTGCTTCCAACCCACAGACAAGTCCTAAGGCTAGATCTGTTCCGGATGAAGACCCGATATTTAATACTTTTGTTATTGAGAAAATCAAGTCCTTTTCTGTTCCGTTTAGTAAGGAATGAATTAAAAGAATAATAGACTCTCTCACTTTACCGATTGATGCTTTTTTAATAGCCATATAGCTTATTTCATTTGTTAAGCTTTTCGCTTTTTTAACCACTTCTTCACAAAATACTTTATGTGAAAAGCATGAACTCGTATTAAAAATGGTTAATAATCCAACTAGAAAATCATCACCAGATGGAGTTAATCCAGGACCGAGGCCTATTAGTGAAACGGCATGCTGTAAGGCACTAGTCGTCTGGTTGTTTACTAAATCATTCAATAGCAAACCCGTTCTTTCATGAAGCAGTTTCGACATATGCTTTTCAAAAGAAGTCTGAAAAATAGAGGCTTCTATTATTCCGCCGCTTTTACCATGGTGGTCGATGAAATTCTTCATGAATGCGAGATTACCTTTCAAACCTTCGATATTATTTGGCAATAAAGGAAGGTTGCTCTCCCATTGTTCAACGTTCACAATGTGGATTGATAATTTATTAGCGATGTGGAGAATCTGATCTTCTACATAAACAGTGGCGTTTACTTCTAGATCCAGCTTGTCAAAACATTCGACATCAATAACAAGTGTATTGGGCCCGTTATCAATTTCGCAGCAGGCAACAGTGTACAATTCACCATCTTCTAGGCATTGAATATTAAATGTCCGTTTAAATAAGCTGTGAACAAAACCACTCATATTTGAATTTTTAATTTTTTGGATAAAATCGACATCGCCAGATTTTGCTGTAAATATCATTGAAGTCACCCCATCATTCTGGAAGAAATCTAATTTTCAATCCTGTACACCACACTTAATTTCTTGTAAAATCCATTAGCAGCTTGCATATGATAAAATTTGCTAAATTGTTACAAAATAAGCTAGAAAAAAACATCTTTTAGTCAATTTGTAGTAATTTGATTATTAACCTTCTTTGCTTTTTAGTAAAAAAAACAAAGATTTTCTACAAAATAATTGACGATTAGCTAACCTTACGTGATTATTTTAGTATGCAAACCTCATATCGTCATCGTTTAGAAAAACCAAAAAACAAGGATGTCATTTAGGCATATTGCACAAATATATGTGAGTAAATTTTGTCGAAGGAGTTGAGAAAAGATGTTGACAATAAAAAATCTATTAGAGATTAAAGCACTTGCTGGAATTAAAATTGTTGGAGGAGAAAAGGGCATTAATAACGTTATTTCTCTCGTTAATATTATGGAAAACCCTGATGCGTTTGACTGGTTGTCGTCGAATGAATTACTTCTATCAACTGGTTATATATTTAAAGATCAAGAAGAACTTCAAAATAAAATTATTAAAGAGTTATCAGAAATAAACTGTTCTGGGCTCATTATTAAAATGAAACGATACTTTGATCAAATTCCCCAAAATATGATTGATCAAGCAAATAAGTATGGTTTACCTCTTTTAGAGCTACCATTCGAATATACATTATCAAATGTAATATCGATTATTAATGAAAAAGCATCAGGTAGATATGATTTGTTGAATCGAAAAACGTTAGACATGCATAATACACTCTTTAGTATTGCATTAGAAGGTGGGGGAATTAACAGAATAGCTTCTACATTGTCGGAAACTGTAAACAATCCCATTCTGATTGTAGACGAAAATTGGGATTTGATTCACTCCTCAGAGCACAAAGATAATCCGATCTATTTAGACTATTGTCTTAATCTCGTAAAAGATCGACAAGTGTTCCATAAAGAGTTTATCGATTCAATTCCGCATAGTATTAGCCAAATGAAAAAGCTAATAAAACGCATCTATTATCTAGAGGATTTAGAAATTAAATGTAGAATCCTGCCTATTGGGGTTGCGAATGATATTTTTGGATATATCGTTGTATGGCAAACTGTACATGAATTAACGGAATTTGACTATATTGCTTTAGAGCAGGCATCTACGATTATAGCGCTTGAGATGATCAAGCAAAGGGAAATAGAGGGTGTGAAACAAAAAATTAGAAATGATTTCTTTGATGATTTATTAAATGGAAAAATAACATCAAAAGAGTCGATTAAAACTCTTAGCGACTTACATGGACTAAATCCAAACTATATGTATTACTGTGTGGTAATTAATATAGAATCTGATGAACTCATAAAAATTGAAGACATGGTTGACAGAAGATATAAACTAGAAAATAAAGCAAGAAAATGTGTGGATCTTGTTTATGAGAATTCGAGTCATACATATGGAGAAATTACATGCTTTCATCGAAATAACCGAATCATTATTTTGATTGGACAAAGTGAAAACAAACCTTCTATTTCCTTAAATGAAGCAAAATTATATTCCAATACCATTTTAGAAGTCCTTCATAAAAACATTAACAAAACGACTTTTTTAATTGGAATAGGTCGCCAGTTTAAGACGATTAGTTCACTTCACAAAAGTTTTTCTGAAGCTCATGAAGCCATTAGACTGATGCAAAAATTTGATAAAAATGAAGGAATATCTCATTTTGAGGATTATGCTGTTTATCACTTTCTAGATTCAAATATAAAAGATTTGCAGTTAGAAAACTTTTTTATGAAATCACTTGGAAAGATATTAGAACATGATAATCTTCACGAAACAGGTTATATTCAAACGCTAGAAAACTATTTCAATCACAACCAAAATTTAAGTGAAACAGCAAAGGCAATGTTTTTGCATAGAAACACTCTTATTTACAGAATTGAAAAAATTAAGGAAATATTAAATACAGATTTAAAGAATCCAGATGATTTGCTACAAATCCAGTTAGCCTTAAAGATTTATCGACTTTTACAAAAAAATCTTCCACATATCAACAATGACATATAAATATTTTAAACCTTTTAGTTGGGCGTGAACGTATGAAAAAAACAGTTATTTACAAAAAAAATGATCAATTTTCACTTAAGGCAGACTTTTATGAAACGAATCGTGAGAACGCTCCTGTCGTTATTTATATCCATGGAGGCGGCCTTATTTGGGGAACGAGAGAAGACATTACAAATGAAATGATACAGCTATACACAAGCAACGGTTATTCGGTGTTTTCGATTGATTATAGGCTTGCCCCCGAATCCAAGCTACCAGACATACTTGAAGATATTCAAGATGCACTTCTTTGGATTGCAACTGAAGGACCAAATCATTTTTCGATCGATCCAAGAAAAACCGTTATAATAGGAGGTTCTGCTGGCGGTTTTCTTGCTCTTTGCTCTGGAATATTTAAGCTAAAGCCGCGTGCAATCGTTTCCTTCTATGGGTATGGAGATATTAGTGCTAGTTGGGCGACAAATCCAAGCTCTTATTATTTGCAATATGACTTAGTTCCGAATGAAATTGCTGCAATGCTTCAAACTACTGGTGTCATTTCAGAAGGATCAATTGAAAAGCGCTTTTTAATCTATTTACATGCAAGACAGCAAGGAGTATGGGTTCAAAAATTAACAGCAGTTGATCCAAAGACAAATAAAAATCAACTTCTTAATTTTTGTCCCATTACTCACATCACAAAAGATTACCCACCTACTTTATTTTTACACGGCACGAATGACAAAGATGTTCCGTACGAACAATCTGTATTCATGAGAGCTGCCCTAATAAAAAATGGAGTGAAAACAAAGCTCATTACGATTCCAAACGGAGAACACGTATTTGAAAAGGAATTCCATCTCCCAATCGTACAAGATGCATTAAAACAGATGATTGAATTTCTCCAACAGACAATACTAGAATAAGCTCAAAAAGAGAAACCAGAATAATACTGGGTTCACTTTCGGACGTTTAAACATAAAAAAGAGGTGTCTCATTGTCAAAATTCGACTATGAGACACCCCTTTTTTTATTTACGCGATTGGAATACCATAAGAACGGGCAATTTTTCCATTTGAATTTAAAGAATTAGCAATAATGACTGTTGTTCCTACGTTAACTTGCTCAAAAAGCCATTGTATTTCACTATTATGCATTCGAACACAGCCTGAACTTACTGATTGTCCAATGGAACTTTCTTTATTGTTTCCGTGGATACCATATGCAGTACCAACACTTAATCCTAGCCAGCGGTTACCAAGTGGATTCCTAGGATCGCCTCCAGGAATATTTCCCTTGTACCATGGGCGGTTCTTCACTTTGTTTGAGATTACAAATTTTCCAGTAGGTGTAGGTGTTGACGACTTACCTGTTGCAACAGTAAAAGTTTTTAGAAGGTTACCATTACGATAAAAAGTTAGTTTATTCGTCTTTGTATTGATAATCATTAATTGACCATTTGATAACGAAGAGCTATTTTTAACTGTATTAACTACTGGTGAAATAGAATGTGATACGCGCAATGTATATGGTTTACTTTGATTATTACTCTGATCTAGAACGATTACTTTGAGGATTGAATTCGCTTTTTGTTTACCAATTTTAACAGTAAACTTTCCTGTTGAGCTAACTGTAATATCACCGATTGGATTTCCGTTCATATATACTTTTACAGTTGCGAAAGGCTCAGATATTCCAGTAACATTCTTTGATTGATCATTTATAGTAGAAAGAGAAGTAATGGATGGTGCAATCGAATCTTTTACAATTACAGTAATCGGTTTACTTTTTATTCCTTCACTAACCCCAATGATGCTTATTTTAGTAAATTCTTTCAATGATTTTATAGCATCATTAAATTCACCCTTATCGTTTGTTTTCACGGTATTTATTAATTTAGAATCTTCATACACTTCTACCTGACTATTTGAAAGAAATAACCCTTTAATAGCAGTTGATTGATTTGTCACTTGATTAATGATAGGTGTCGGTAAATCTAAAATTGTAAAATTGATTTTTTTATCAGGGATTACTAGATTTTGATAATCAAATTTAATTGAATCAAGTTTATATTCTCCTTTTGTAAATGAACTTGTAATCTTCATTTTTCCAGAAAAAGAGTTGTTAGAGGTTTTTATTAAAGAAATATCTTTTCGATTCGTACCATTTGCAAATGTTAAGGAAACATTTTCACCACTTTTTTTCGTTTTTAAACTGATCTCAATTGTCTGACCATAAGTAGACTTTTTCGTATTTAAGTTCATATGATCTATATAATTAGAGAACTCATTATTGTTAAAATTAAACTTAAATGTAGTGGCATTCGCTTTCGGTATGAGCACTAGGATTACTAACATTACCAGAAGTATCCATATAATTTTATTAGACATTGGCTCTCTCCTTATTTATATTAAATAACTTAACTAAAAGCTTTGAAGATTCCAAAATTCATTTTTGTTAAGTCTTGTAACGTTATATTTCAGCAATTGCTATTATTCATGGATCACACTCCTGAAAACTTATATATGTATCATAGTTTTTAAATGTATCAATCTTTGTCATCGGTTGTTTCAAAGTTGTAAACATTTCGCTTTTAACCTAAATGAATTAAAAATAAAAAAGCCAAGAAAAAATTCTTGGCTTTTTTATTGACCTATTCTTTTGGGTGGCATATGTAAAAAAGAAAACAGTATTAGTACTTTTCTTTTTTTACAAGTTACTTACTATAAATGGGATAGTGATTACTGTTATTAACATTAAAATCCAATTGTGTTTTTTTAGTTTATCTTCAAATTTTTGCATCTCATCTGCTGAAATTGTTTTAATGGGCTTCAATTAATCCGCCTTCTTTCTGTTTAAGTAATATTTAAGGATAAGGTGATTATAATGTATTGATGTGAACTTAATGTGAATTTTACGATATTTTTTTAATATTGTTCATCCAATAAAGCTCCAAAATCCAAGATTAAACTGATTTTTAGCCGCTCATTTTCCTAAAGTCGGAAATAAGTATTGAAAAGTTGATAGAAATTTAGATGATGGTATGTGAGTATTAAAAAAAATCCTGATGCCTATATAGTGGCCATCAGGATTTTTTTTGATTCTGTTTAGTGATATGACTAAATCATGTTTTCAGGTCTAACAATTCGATCGAATTCTTCTTCCGATAAATAACCGGTTTTTAATGCAGCTTCCTTAAGTGTCAAATTTTCGTTAAATGCTAACTTCGCTATTGTTGCTGCTTTTTCATAACCAATATGAGGATTTAATGCAGTTACGAGCATAAGTGATCGATTTAGATTTTGTTCAATCACTTCTATATTTGCTTCTATGCCTTTTGCACAATGATCGTCAAATGAATTAATTGCGTCTGAAAGTAATCTAACTGACTGAAGAAAATTATAAATAATGACTGGTTTGAACACATTCAATTCAAAGTTTCCTTGACTAGCAGCAAAGCCTATTGTCATATCATTTCCCATAATTTGAGTTACAACCATTGTCAGTGCTTCAGATTGGGTTGGATTTACTTTCCCTGGCATGATTGAACTTCCTGGTTCATTTGATGGAATAGTTATTTCACCTATACCACTTCTAGGACCACTTGCCATCCAGCGGACATCATTCGCGATTTTCATTAAATCTGCCGCTAATGCTTTTAAAGCACCATGCGTAAAAACAATCTCATCATGACTAGTTAATGCTTGGAATTTATTTTCAGCAGAAATAAATTGAAGTCCAGTTAACGAACTAATTTCTTCAGCCATCATCGTTCCAAAACTCGGATGTGCATTGATTCCTGTACCGACAGCAGTCCCACCAATAGCTAACTCGGCAATAAATTTCAAACTATCTACTATCATTTTTTCACTTTTTTCAAGCATACGATGCCAACCACTTATTTCTTGACCTAGCGTTATAGGTGTTGCATCTTGCAAATGTGTTCGTCCAATTTTAATAATCTGTTTAAATGCATTCATCTTTTCACTTAATGTAATTTTTAAGTTTTTTAATGCAGGGAGCAGTTGCTTATTTACTGCAAGAGCACTTGAAATATGCATTGCTGTTGGGAATGTATCATTCGAGCTTTGAGACATATTAACATCATCATTTGGATGAATTTTTTTATTGTTTCCTTTTTCTGCTAAGAACTCATTCCCACGGTGAGCGATTACTTCATTAACATTCATATTTGTTTGTGTACCACTTCCCGTTTGCCAAACAACAAGCGGAAAGTGATTGTCAAGCTTACCTTCTAATATGTCATCTGCGGCACCAATGATTGCATCTGCTTTTTCAGTATCTAATTTTCCTAGTTTTTTATTTGTAATTGCTGCACTCTTTTTAATTAGAGCTAAAGCATAAATTAATTGAATAGGCATTTTTTCAGTACCAATTTTAAAATTCTCAAAACTTCGTTGTGTTTGAGCTCCCCATAGTTTATTTACGGGTACTTTTATCTCACCAATTGAATCTTTTTCAATTCGATAATCCAATTTTTTACCTCCTAGTTTATAATCAGTAAATCATATGTAAAAAGATGGATTCCAATTATTAATTTTGACAATGGTTACAGTAATGTTATGTAAGAATCGAATGATTTCTACTATCATTCGAAAGTATTAAGATGCAAATTTGATGTAAATTTTGAAACTTTAGTTAACGAATAAATTGTAAAATCTTTTAAAGTTTAGTGCCATTTAAAATTTAATTAACTAATTTATGTATTTTAAAATATAAGTAAGCTAATCGAAAAAATCTCGATTAGCTTACTCATATTTATTGATTTGCTTTTTTTACCATTTCAGCGATCGTAACTGTACGCTTTGCCTGATGTTTTACAGCGGCTTCTACATTTTCAATCATTTTTCCATCCTGACCAACAGTAACACTAGTTCCATATGGATTTCCACCTGCTCCAAATGTTACAGGATCTGTATATCCAGGAGTAGCAACAATTGCACCCCAATGATACATTGTTGTATAAATCGATAAAATTGTTGCTTCTTGGCCTCCATGAGGATTTTGAGCAGAAGTCATTGCACTAACAACTTTATTTACAAGTTTCCCATTGAACCATAACCCACCAGTTGTGTCTAAAAACTGTTTCATTTGTGCTGGCATACCACCAAATCGTGTAGGTACACTAAAAATAATTGCATCTGCCCATTCTAAATCTGCTAAAGTTACTTCCGGAACTTCCTTTGTAGCTTCTAAATGCCCTTTCCAAACCGGATTCCCTTCGATCACGGATTGTGGTGCATGTTCTGGTACTTTAAGCACTTTTACTTCTGCTCCAAGTTCTTTCGCTCCATCTTCAGCCCATTTTGAAAGCTGATAATTTGTTCCACCCATACTATAATAAATCACTGCTAATTTTACATTTGTCATCTTTTCCGTCTCCTTACCAAATAATTTGGATAAAAATCCCATTTAGTACACCACCTATTATTTCTCTTTTTTATAATCTAGATTCATTTTTAAACAACACATATAAATTAATTTGAATTTTTTTGTAAAATCAATTCTACGGAGATAAATTAGAATAAAAATGCATCTAATGCATATTTACCAGGACCTATTAAAGCTATCCCAATCGCAACTGATAGCAATGTTAAGTTGTATTCATATCCGTTAGCTGTTACCCATAAACCATTTGGCCCATGAACTTTAATAATTGCCATCACCATTGTTCCAGCAATCATGATTCCTGCAAGTGGTGTTAATAGACCTAAAGCAAACAAAATTCCCCCAATTAGTTCTGCTAAACCGGCGAAAAGTGCAATCATTACACCCGGTTTCATGCCAATTGATTCAAACCATCCACCTGTACCTTTTAAACCATGACCACCGAACCAGCCAAATAATTTTTGAGCACCATGACCCACAAAAAGTAAACCGACTACTAAACGAATAATTAATAAACCAATATTTATCATCTTAAAATCCTCCTAATTTTTTTATCTTTAATCCGAGATATTATATTAAAAAAAATGATAACTTAAACACATTATTACTTACTTTTTTAAGTTGTACTATTAATCTCTAACTCATCAGAATATGGTGAATCAAACAATTTTTGAACAGTATATTTTCATTACAATCCCTTCAGATGTTAATGTCACATGTATTACACAAAGGTCTTTAAAAACAGTAATTTCTTATAATAAACCTCTTTGTCATTATTTATTTATTCACCTCCTGAAAATTATTTCGAATTAAAATATCTTTAACTTGAGATAATAATAATACGTATAAACTTGATTGTCAATCTGATTAATCTAATTGAACTATAGAAATTAATTTAATTAATGAAATGAATTCAAGTTTACCTATTTTTAGTTATGTAATTCTTAATTCATTTCCTAATACAATGATCTCATACATATTGGAAATCCCATTTTTTAATAATTTCCTTAAATTTAAAAATCGTGGAATATATACATTCCTTATTTCTGTACAAGATTACTGTGAACATTTCAGGTTCTTTCTAAAATTTTTTTGAATAAATCAATAATAGGTGTTGATTACTTGAAGTCTTTAGTCTGATCGCTTAATGATACGTTTTTTGCCGAACGAATTACATTAAAAAGTAATGGGGGTAAATCGCGTTGAAAACAAGTGTATTTTACTACATGAAGGAAAGTATAGTTCAATGACCTTTCAAATGTGGAGTCCATTCCATTTTTTATTTATGTCGAGTCCCTTTCTATTTGTAATTTTGTTTTATTTTCAATTTAGACGCTTTAACCATCAGACGTTACGTTTGATTGGAATGGGGTTCTCACTTATTGGGATCGCTCTTTTAGTTGGACGTAATATAGAAATTTATCACAAAGTGAATCAAATCTCACCTGAAGAAATCCCATTACAAATTTGTCATTTTGCTAATTTTATTTTATTTTTTGCTTTTTTATATGAAAGTGAATTGCTATTTTCAATTGCGTTTTGTTTCAACCTTCCCGCTGCTTTAGTAAGCATTATATTTGCTAACGGTCTTTCAAACTATCATACTCTCCTAACATGGCAAGGAATGGCGTATCTTTGGGGGCATATGCTAATCGTAGGAATTGTTTTGTGGGCGTTCTACAATAATATGGTTGTAATTAATTTAAAGATATTACGAAAAACAATGACGCTCATTATTGCATTGTACATTTTATCAATCTTTGTAAATAATTTGTTTATGAAATGGATGGTGCCCTTTACATCTAATTACTTTTACACAATGGCTCCTGAAAAAGGAACTCCATTAGAATATTTTTACAATTTGGGTAAAGAAACAACAACTTTTGGACTTCACTATAACCTAGTGTATTTATTGCTCCTACTTCTAGTTGGGCTTTTTGTTGTATTCTTCTTTTATTTAATCTATCTATTTTTGAATTTATTTAAAAACAGTCAAATAAAGAAACTAAATGAGCAGCATTATATGAAGTAGGCATCGAATTATGGTCCATTATAAAAGCAACAATTTAGTGTTGGTTTTTTTTCAATATAAAGCCTCTTATTTAAAAGAGGCTTTTAGATTGTTGAGATATAGCAACTACAATATCACTTAAACGTACTTTTTCAATACAATGGCAGAATTATGTCCACCGAAGCCGAAAGAGTTTGAAATACCAATGTTTAATTCTTTTTTCCTTGCCCCTTCTGATACATAGTCTAAATCACAATCAGGATCTGGTTGGTTTAAGTTGATTGTTGGAGGTATAATTCCTTCTTGAAGACTTTTCACTAAAGCGATTGCCTCTATTCCTCCTGCTGCGCCAAGCATATGTCCAAGCATTGATTTATTTGCTGTAACTGGAATATTATAAGCATGTTCGCCAAACAGTTTTTTTATAGCCATCGTTTCAGATTGATCGCCGAGTGGGGTACTTGTTGCATGTGCACTAATGACATCCACATCTTGTAATGCTATTTCTGCTCTATTTAAAGCATTTCTCATCGCTAAAAACGCTCCTCGTCCTTCTGGATGAGTTGCAACCATATGATATGCATCTGAACTTGCTCCATAACCAATTACCTCACATAAGATGGGGGCATTTCTATTTATTGCGTGTTCCAATGATTCTAACACTAAAACCCCCGCACCTTCACTCATTACAAATCCATCTCTATTGGCATCAAAAGGTCGACTTGATGAAGTAGGTTCAGGATTGATTGATAATGCCTTAGCGTTTCCAAAACTTGCTAAAGATAATTGAGCTATAGCAGCTTCTGTTCCACCCGCAAAAATAACATCTGCTTCTCCATTCCGAATTGTATTGAATGCTTCTCCAATAGATGAATTTCCTATAGAGCATGCAGTTACTGGTGATAAAGATGGACCAAGAGCACCTAATCTAATACTTATTTGAGCTGCTGCCGCGTTTGATATCATCATCGGTACTAAACTTGGACTAACTCTCGCAGGTCCTCTTTCGTTTAATAAATTTACATTTTCGATAAAGGTATTAATCCCACCGATTCCTGATCCTACATATACTCCTAAACGTTCAAGGTCCATTTTTTCTAATTGTAGTTGTGAACTTTCTAAAGCTTGTTCAGCAGCTGCTAAGGCAAATTGACAAAAACGATCTAATTTTCTTGCTTCCTTTCTTCCCCATCTTTCTTCGGCATCAAAGTCACGGACAATACCTGCTACTTTCGTTTTTATATTTGATACATCAATCGTATCAATAGTAGTGATACCTGATTTTCCGTTAATTAAGTTATTCCAAACTGTATCTACATCATTTCCTAGAGGAGAGATAACTCCCATTCCTGTAATAACAATTCTTCTCATCATAAGTTCTCCAATCGTTTTTTCTTTATTTTAACGTTTATTTATCCTATTACAAGTTGTAGTTTATCCTAGTATAATTTATACTACGTTCAGAAAGGAGTTATGAAATGAATCGAGAAACACGACTTGAAGCACTGTCAGAATTTCTAAAAACTCAGCGGTCAAAAATAAATCCGCAAATGGTAGGATTACCAGTTGGCACTCGTAGAAGAACCCCTGGTCTTCGTAGAGAAGAGGTTGCCGGGTTAGCAGGAGTAAGTACCACATGGTATACCTGGCTAGAACAAGGAAGAGATATAACAGTATCGAATTCCGTATTAGACGCCATTTCAGATGCATTACAACTAAATAAAGATGAACGAAATTATTTATATGCACTTGCATTACCGGAGGCTGAAAAACGCTCTTTTTCAAATGAAGAAGAAACAGTCATTAGTCCAGCCCTGACTAAAATATTAAATGAACTTCGAAACTGTCCGATCATTATTTCAGATCGAAGGTGCCATATTGTTGGATGGAATCCGGCAGCAGCTCACGTATTTTTAGATTTCGAACAAATTCCAAAAGAGGAACGAAATCTTATTCAATTGCTCTTCTCCAGAAAAGAATTTAAAAGTTTAGCTGTGAATTGGGAGCATTTTGTGAAAGGCTTTTTAGCAATTTTCCGCACATATTACGGACAATATGTAGGGGATCAATGGTACACTTCCTTTATTAATGAAATGGAAAAAAATTTCCCAGAATTTCATGAACTCTGGAATGAGAGCGAAGTAAGTTCGGCACCAGATGTATTAATTGAGTTTCGACACGCAAAAGTAGGTAAAATGCTTTTTAACTTAACATCTTTACAAGTTCAAGGAAACATTGATTTAAGATGTAGTGTTTATACTCCTGTTGAAGATACAAATACAGAATTTAAGTTAAGAAAACTGATGGGTAATGAGTAGATTTTATAAGTGCAAAAGCTTGGCACCCTGCTTTTCAGATTGTTGAAAACATGAGTTTGTCAATTAGTGTCCACATGATCATTGTTATGTAAAGTAGGTTTTGGGTGAGTTCCAACATGGTCTGAAATGATTATTTTATTTATATATTTTTGCTTTTTTCTTTCTCATGAAGGCCATATGAGGTACTACATTTCAAATTTTTGCTTTTTTACTAACTCATGAAGCTCTTATGAGGTACTACTTTTCAAATTTTTGCTTTTTTACTAACTCATGAAGCTCTTATGGGTACTACTTTTCATCTTTTTGCTTTTTTACTTACTCATGAAAATAGTAATTAAGTTAATTTAAAAACAAAAAAAGGGTAACTAATTAAGTCACCCTTTTGCTTTAATATGCATTCATTTGATCTGGAGTTCCGTATTCTGCTTTGCGACGAAGAACAACAATTGCTCTTTCAGTTTTACCATTAAAATCAGCAAGTCCCTTTTGGCCAATACCTTTTTCAACTTTTGGATAGAAATCTTTCTTAGATTCCTTTTTAGCATCATTTAAGTTTATATACCTAGTCATACAGAAACACCTCCAAACAGTTCGTTTATTGTTTTCATTAATCTTTTATTTCTTCCTAGTAGGAAGTCTTTTTCATCTTCAGTTAGATCGATTGCTTCATACTCTTCACTTGAAAAAGTGACAGTTAGTACCATACTATTTTCAATAGGATAGCATATTAAGTATGTATTGTAAAATTCACTTTTTTTAATAAAAATAATTTCGCTATTTAGATAACTATCGATCACAAAGATTCGATCATCAACAATATCTTCATTGAAATCAAAATGATAAAAATCGATTCTGGATTTTTTACCAGCAACATGTTTTAAACCGTCAGACCCTTCTACTTTCCATACACCTACATCAGCAATTTCATAACCTTCGGGTACACTATGAGCCCTTTTTAGATTATCTGATAAGAAGATCGCAACTTTATTTCGGTCTGATTTTAAAAGTTCTAATGTTAGAAGTGTACTAAATTTAGCAACAACTTCACTTTCTTTTTTTTGTACGATTAAATCATCAATTTTATTTTGAAGATCAGGAAATAAGCCTTTTTCTTTAATCTTTCTCTTTATTTTTATACAAGCTCCAGCCACTTCTTGAACGATATCCTTATCATCACGTACATCATATTTTAATGAATTAAGACCGGTTAAATCCGAAAGCAAATGATAGTTCAGCGGTTCTATAGAGTTTTTATGTACTATGCCCTTAGTATCATTTGGCATAATGTAAAAAACTCGTCCTCTTTTTAAACGCCCCCAAAATAGTCCCATTTCAAACATTGTATTATCTCTTGTTGCTAAATATTTCTCATTTCGAATTTCCATAATATCGTCTGGAGTAAATATGAATACTGCAAAATCATTTGTATCTAGTTGCCTTTCTAAATCATCCATTGTGTACTCTAGTTCTTCAAAAGCATTCATCCACATTGTGACTTCCGTATCTCTTTTTAGTCCTTCAAATACGGCTTCAACATAATGAATAGCTTCCGCTGAAGAACCAATAAACACTCTTGGTTTCCTCACCATAAATACTAGATCCTCCACTTTTCAATCACTAATTATTACAAAATAAATAGGTTGGCCAACGAAATGACCAACGTATTTTTGTTTAATTTTACCAAATTCAAAGATAAAACGTCTATATTATTCAAAATATTTCACAAAATTTGTTGCCTTTTAATTTCCCTCAGTAAAGGTAATTAAACAAGTCAAAATTCAAAAAAAAATCCCGATATACTCAAAAGAGCAATCAGGATTTTTATTTTGCTAATGCTTATTATTTAACTAATGAAAACTGAGTTAATTTAAATGAATCAACATTTATTAACTTGTTTGTTGCAGCATTAGATTTTGTACCAGTAGCAACAATTTTAATCGTGTGAGCTTTATTTTCTAGATTTTGTAAATCAAAAACATTTACTTTATATTTACGGCTTGAAGAATAAAGGTCAATTTGCTTTATTTTTTTACCATCAATATAAATATCAGCTTTACCCATATTCTTATCTTTTAAAGCATATACAGTAATACCTGTACCACTAAAATTGTATTGAAGTGATCCAGTAGATCCTTTTGTTTGAGTAATCGTTCCACCAGAAGCGCTCGTATAATTTAACTTACTCCAAGTTCCAGAATATTTTACATTGGAATCATTGTTTTCTACTGATTTCGTTGTTTGCACTGAAATATTTATACTATATTGGCCAGAGCCTTTTACAGCAGAAGGAACGATATAGTACATTCCAGTTTTTGTTGGTTTAAAGACTATTTTTTCAGTAGACGTGCTACTAGCAGACTTTTTCAATTCTTTCGTACCATAAATAGTTGATGTACCGATGTTGTATAATGAAAGATCAAAGTTTGCATTAGTAGGGCCAGTTAACGTAATTTCATATGTTTTGCCCGCGTCTAAATTTTTAGCCCAAACATCTTTAAAGTCTTGTGCGTCAGTATTAAGACTTCCTTTTGCAGTACCTGTTATATAGATTCTTCCTTTAATATCATCATCGTTTACGTAACTAATTGAAGCTGAATAAGGTGTTTCTGTTTTATCCAGTGTATTAATTACCACAACATAGTTGTACGTTTTTCCTGGCGACATTGCAGTTGTATCCATATAAGACGTTGTAGTAATAGGTGTTTTATTTAATTGTACATAATCAGTTTGTGACGACTCTTTGCGATAAATAGTATATGATGCAGCCCATTTTGGAGCAGTCCATGAAATAACTGGATATTTCTTTGCTGTATCAAATGATGTTTTTAATGAAATTGGATTATCTTTTACGATAAATTTATCCAAATTGATCCCTGTAGCAGATTTTCTTGCCGCTGAATCACTTTTTCCAGTCCATACAATTCTGATAGAGTGATTGCCATAAGTTGTAAAATCATATTTTAATAGACTTTGCTTCGATTTCAACGTACTATCATAAAGCGATGGAGATGCAATCTTATTGCCGTCGATATAAACATCAGCAATTCCTTGAGTTGAATCTTTAAACCCTTGCCATTCTATGCTAGACCCAACAAATGAGAAATTAACTTCACCTCTAGAATTAAGGACTCCTGCCATTTCTTCGGAGAATTGTGGATTAAATGCTGGATTCCAATCTCCATCTAAAGTCACTGAGTCAGAATCATCTTCATACGATCCACCGAAATTGCCAGAATATAGCTTGTAGTTTCCTGAACCTTTGTAATCGTAGACATTTACAAAATAGATTCCAGTTCTAGGAGCAATAAAGTTTATTTTTTCTTTAGATGAATTTATGTTTTCTGAGTATGCAACCATACCATTCTTATTATTTACACTAGCTGTTGATTCATTGTAAACATACAAGTCAAAATCGGTTCCTGCTTGCCCATTTAATGAGAAAGTGATGCCTTGGCCCTCTTTTAACGAAATTGCATAAACATCGTTTTTATCTTTTGTAGAATCTAGACTTCCATTTAATATACTTTTATCTAATGGAATACCTGGTGTATCATTGTCGTCAAAGTTATCTAGAGTTGATGATTTAACAATTTTCCCAGTGCCCACAAGATCTTTTAGTGAATCTAATTTTGTTCCATTTGCACTTGTATATAACTTAAGCATCTCTGGTGACATGTTCGGATGTAAACCTAATAAAATTGCAGCAGCACCCGTAGTATGTGGAGTCGCCATAGATGTTCCACTATAATAATCATATGCTTGTGCATAATCAGAAACATATTTAGAATTAATTTTTGTTTTTTGATCATCATTCGAAGTTATATAATCAGCAATGTAATAAGGTAAATCATATCGGTTTACGTCAAATTTAGTATTTTCATAGATTCCACCAGATAAACCTTCAACATTCAAACTTGGACCCATATCTGAATAAACATTTAAATGTAAAGAATCTTTTACAAATGATGACTTTTCTTGGCCTATTAAAGCGTTAACACCTGATAATAATAATTTACCGCCACTTGTAAGATAATTTTTTAATAATTCTGTATCTGATTTTGTTAAAGTAGTACCTTCATCAGAGTTTAATCCAATAGCGTTTCCTGTAAACCAAACTACAGCATCGTATTGTGATAAATCAGTACTATTCATTGATAAAGACGATTCTGAACTGATCGTAACCGTTTTTACCGAAGAATACTTAGACAACAGTTTTTGATAAGTTGGTAAATAGTTTTTAAAGATTTTTGAAAGTTCAGGAATACCTTTTAACATTTCTGCAAGATCATTTTCATCATCTTGAACTAGTAAAATTTTCTTATTCGTATCCGTTAAATCTAAATAATTTAATGCTTTATCAAAAGCATCTTGTCTTTGTTTTTCAGATATCTTTTCATATCCAATTCCATCAAAGATTGCTTTATAATTATCTCCATTAATTTCAGCTGATGCGCCAGCCTGATCAATTTTCAATAATTTTGTAATTTCATCGATTGGGTATTTAGGGACTGAGCTTAGAATGTCAACTCCAGGAGCCGCAACATCTACAGATTCAGCGCCATAATTAGAGAAATCTGCTAATTTACCTTTGTTATCAACCGCCGCAACTGATAAGATATTAGCACTTTCAAAGCTAGCAGGATAAGCGCCTTCTTCATCATTATCCATTCCATCATTACCTGCAGCAGCTACAAATAAGCTATTAGAATTTTCAATTGCTTCTTCAAGTAATGGATCGTATTCTCCACCACCCCAGCTATTATTGGTGATTTTAACGCCCATACTTTTAGCGTATTCGATTGCTTCAATCGCATCTGCAGATGTTCCACCCTCAGGACCGATAAACTTTAACGGCATAATTTTTACGTTAGGAGCAACACCAACTACACCTTTATTATCTTTTAGATTTGGACCTTCTAAAGCTCCAGCAATTGTGCCAGATACATGAGTACCATGGTCATCTCCATCAAGTGCATCGTAAACAGTGTTATCATCATTATAAAAATCCCAGCCATTTACATCATCAACATAACCGTTATGGTCATCATCAATACCATTACCAGGAATTTCCTTTGTGTTTGTCCAAATTTTTCCTTTTAAATCTGGATGGTTAATATCAACGCCCGTGTCAATTACACCAACTACTACTTGCGCTTCAGGTTTCGCTAACTTTGAACTAAAATTCGTCCAGCTTTCAGGTGCGTCTACATCAATATTCTCTTTTCCTACACTCTCATTGATGGTTTGTCCGATATTATTAAGTCCCCATAATTGATCATAATAGTCAGGAGCATTATTAAAGTCAGAAGCATAATATTTGTAGTTCGGTTGTACAGATTCAACGTTTGGATCCTTTTTTAGTTTCGTTATGTACTCATTAGTGCTTTCACCAGTTGGAATATGTACCACTTCAGCGTTTAAATTCTTTAATTTCTTTGAAGACTTTAAAGAATACTTTTTCTGAAGTGTAGTGATTTCACTTGAAGTCACTTTCTTTTTATATTTAACGATTAATTCACCTGGTTGTTCATTATGATTCGTTACTGAATGTTTATTTTTTAATTTATCTCTTAATTTTGTTTCAATTTTAGATTCTGCCTTCTTAGGGAGTACTTTACCACTTGCTTTTGGTACTTCCTTCATTTGGCTTTTTCTAAGGTTTTTACCAGAGTTTACCTGATTAGCAACTGTACTATTAGCTCCTGTTACTGAAGCAGCTTGAACTGTCCCAGAATAAATACTTGAAAATAAAAGAATTGTTGATACAGGTAAAGCTAAATAATTTTTTTTCTTCATAGTTGAGCCCCTTTATTTAATAGATTCAAAGAAAATAAACTATACACACATCTGTAACAATTAAATATTAATCCATTCGTTTAAATGATGGATTTAATTTTATATGTAGTTACATCAGTTCCAAATCAAAACGATCAACCCCCTCCTTTCCCTTGGAATTATTTTCTAGTAATCACTTAATAATACCTTTTTGTTTATTCAAAAACAGAACTTTTGAATTTGATAATAGATGTTTTTGGGAATTTTCAAGGTCTAATTACCTGTAACATGATTAAGAAAATAATCGCTTATACTCACTAATAATAGAATTAGAGATATAATTGTAACAAACTCTTATTAATTGTAAGTTATTTAAAATAAAATTAACATATAATTAATTATTTTTATAGATAAATAGAAAAATTTTCCTTAACATTTTTTTTACTTTAATTGTGGAAATAAAAAAATGCGGAGTAAAAATAAGAACTCACTTAATTTTATCCCACAGTTAAGTACCTTCTACTTATTTATTAAACTCAATATAGGTTGCTGAATTTACATCAATTTTAACTTTACTGTATCCTTCTAAATAATAAGTCCCTACTGGAACGGTTTGTGTAAGTGTGTCGCCGTAATAGAATGATAGATTTGTTGGTGTAATTTCGTTTACAAGATTTTTTAGGAAATTAACTTAAATACAAATTAAAAAGAGTCTCCTAAATTTTGGAGACTCTCGCTTTTTAATATTGATCACTAAAAATTTTTTGATCCAAGATGGAATGAAAAAACGATTCAATTTCTTTAATGTCTTCAGCTGCAATTCCAAGTTTTTGGTCCCAGTGTTCTGGATGGTCGATATCTTCTCTGCAAAGTAATACCATTCTTCCACTTTGAATAGAGACAACCATTGCTTTCCCTAGAAATTTTCCCGAAAAGATAACAGCAAAGTCGTAGCGATGGCTACCTGCAGCGATACAGTAATAATGAATGTTTTGGTTTTCTTTCTCTTCCGATATAATGTAGAAATTCATCCCTACCACTCCTTTTTTTTCACCATAGTTTTTACTTTGAGCATCTTACAATTAAATCGATATACTGCATCGATCATTTAAAAGATAAGAGAATATAAAACTCCCTTTCTTATTAATTAGATAAAATTTGCCAATTTTCCTTCATTTTATTGTTAAAATTTTATGACAAAGTAAAAATCATGTCGTAAATGCTTCTAAATTATTTTCAAACCAGTGTAAAATTGAACTATTTTATAGATATTCAAATTATTTTTCAATAAAAAAAGATAAACAGTAAACTGTCTATCTTAAATTAAACAAAATATTAATTTAACAAATTAACTTTGTGCAACCTTCTCTGCAAATTCTTCCTCTAAAATTGCCAAACAAACATGATCATACCACTGATCTCTAATTTTTAAGTTTTTTCGATAGTATCCTTCCTTCACAAATCCAACTTTTTCAAGGACGCGTAAAGACCCTAAATTTTCAGGATTAACTTCTGAAGTCACTCGGTGGAATTTCAAATCTTCAAATGCAATTTTTAGAGCAATTTTCAAAGCTTTCGTCATATATCCATGACCATTAAATTTTTCTCCAATATGGTAACCAACCATACAACTTTGTTTAGGACCTCGTGTAACAAAAATGAACTGTACTTCTCCTATTAAAGTTAAATTAAGGTCTTCTTTAACAAAGATCGCAAAATCATATCTACTATCTTCTGCACTTTTTTCCATAAACTCTTTTATACTATTCATTTGTCCTTCAACAGTGTAAAAGTCCTCTTTCCTTAACGTCGGAGACCATTTTTCAAAATGTTCTTTATTTTCTACATGTAATTGTAACTTAGCCTCTGCATCCTCAAGTGTATATGGGCGTACTATAATTTCTTTCAAAAAAACCCCTCCAATAAACTTTTCTATATCTACTATTAGTTTTCCATCCACTCTTTTTATCAAGGGAAGATTTAATTATGAAAATTTTTAATAATTAAATTTTATCATAAAAATTTACAAAAATGTTATTTCTTAAACATTAATGGGCAAATTAAAAAGGGGTGATGCCATGGAAACTAAACCGCTTTTAGAAGTTGAAAAATTGGCTTTAAAGAAATTAAAAATATTTGAACAAAGCCATCTCCGCTACGTATTAAGAAGTATGCTTGCAAGTATGTTTATTGGATTCGGTGTTATGGTAGCTTTCAAGACAGGAAACGGCTTTTTCTTAGTTAATTCTCCTGTTGCTTACCCTATTGCCGCATTAACATTTGGTGCAGCTATTGTGTTGATTTGGTATGGCGGTGGTGATCTCTTTACTGGAAATACTTTTTATTATACATATGCTGCATTAAGAGGGCGAATGGAGTGGCCAAAGGTTTTTGAGCTACTAATCTACAGTTATATAGGAAATGTTTTGGGGGCTTGTCTTTTTGCTTTTATCATTTATACTACTGGACTTTTTGACGCTCCTGACTCAAGTGCATTTCTATTATCAGTTGTCGAACATAAAATAGATAATTCTATTTTTCATTTATTCGCAAGGGGCATCTTGTGTAATTGGCTCGTTTGTCTTGCCTTTTTCATACCAATGTCTTTTGGTGAAACTGAAAATCTAACAAAAATTACTGCGATGATGTTATTTGTGTTTTGTTTCTTTATGTCCGGTTATGAGCATAGTATTGCCAATATGTGCTCCTTTGCAATAGCACTTGTAATTGATCATCCTTCCACTATTTCTATTTCAGGTATTATTCGAAATCTTATTCCCGTTACAATTGGGAATCTTATTGGCGGAGAATTTATGATGGCAGTTATGTATTATTTTGCTAACAAACCATTTTTTGATGAAGTAAATTCAAAATAAGGTCTTGTAATGATCTAAATTTTGTACTTTGTCTACACGACTAAAAACTAACTAAATTTTTATATCTTCATTAAATCAAAAAGTACGCTGGTCAATAAGCGTACTTTTAATATTTTTTCTTAATATGCTCTCTCATATGGTTTTGGAGTCAAAGGCTTCCCATCAAGAAGGATTGAAGCTTCATTCGCCCAATAAGGATTACTTAACATCCCACGACCAACAGCGATTAAATCTGCTTCTTCATTGCCAAGTACAGATTCTGCAAGATTTGCATCATCTAATTTCCCAACCGCAATTACCGGGATTTCTACTTCTTTTTTAATCTGTTCAGCCAATTTGACTTGATATCCAGGATGAGATCCAGGTCTACCTCCTGAACCGATTGGACCTTCACCACCAGATGAGATGTGGAATAGATCGACACCTGCATCACGGAATGCTTTAGCCATTTCTACAGAATAATCTAGACCGTAGCCTCCATCCACGTATTCTAACGCAGAAATTCGCATAATAAGTGGCATGTCAGCTGGCATTACACTTTTAGCTGCTTTAATGACTTCTTTTCCAAATAAAAATTTATCTTGACCATATTCATCTGTCCTTTGATTCGTATAAGCAGATGCAAATTGATGAATGAGATATCCATGTGCTCCGTGAAGCTCAATCGTATCAACTCCTGCAAGAACCGCTCGCTCTACACCTTTTTTGAACTTTTCAACCATTTCTTTCACTTCTAGAGTTGTTAACTCATGTGGAGTTTTTGATTTCTCGTTAAAAGGTTTTGGTGAAGAGGATACTGGATTTGGAGCATCTTCGGCTTTACGTCCTGCATGAGCAATTTGAATCGCAACTTTTGCACCATATTTATGACATTCATCGATAATGTGCTTAAATGCCGGTATATGATCATCACTCCAAATTCCTAGACAATAATCTGAAATGCGGCCTCGATCTTCAACATTTGTCATTTCGATAATGATTAAACCCGTACCTCCGATAGCACGGCTAGTATAGTGAACGAAATGCCAATCTGTTGGAATCCCATCTTTTAAATGGACTGAATATTGACACATAGGTGGCATTACAACACGATTTTTTAATTCTAATCCTTTATATTTGAATGGTTTGAATAAATTAGACATAGTCAACGTCCTCTCACAAACTTTTTATTTAAACTACAATCCCATATTATCCCAATCAATTAAAAAGTTCTATTTAATTGCTCAAGTCATTCCTTTATCTTACCCAAGAAATAAAATATAAAAAGTAGAAAGCATTGCGCCCTCTACTTTTTTAGTATTAAATAATATTCTCTAATTCTTCGTTTCAAAAATTCCAAATCGTTTTATAAGCATGTTTCCATGAAAAGAACGTCACAATAATTAACAATACTAAGTAAATCATTACACCAAATGGAATAAAAGTGATCCCCCAGTGAATTAAGGCCAATATCCCCCCTAATACTAAGGCAATTATTATTTTGATTCCAGAATTTTGTTGAGCATCCTCAAACGACTCTGAAAATGGCAGTGTTCCTTTAAGATAATTTGAGCAAATAACCGTATATAAAATTGAGCTTACAAAAACAACTAATATATCTGGAATTATTTTAATACCAAAGATTCCGATAAAAATTATACTTAAAATAAAATAGACAGGAAAATATAGATTTGCGATAAATACTTTTAAAGTTGCACTATATAATGGTGCGAGATTTGATACTGGCGCTGTTTTATAGATCCAAGCACCCTTATATTTCCCGGAATATTTTAGCATGGCGATTGCATTCGGAATGATTAAGCAAGACATATAAATCGTTAAATAACTCTTGCTTATTACTAAATGATGATAAGAATAAATTTGTAGTTGATTAAATAAGAAAACGAATGGGAGAACGATTGATAATCCTAATGATGGATAAACCTTTAGTCGAAATTCTCTCTCATTTCGCATCATATTATCTGCGAATTTAAAAAATACCTTTTCTTCATTATTACTGCAAAATACTCTAGACAGCCAATTCTTCCACTTACTGTCTTTTTTTCTATTAATGCCACTATTATTTGATAATTTTTGAAGATTTTTCTCAAAGGATGGGATCAATAAACTATAGAACATGATCGCAATAATAGGGATTATTACTGCTAAAATAGAAAATCCAATAAGATATGTACTTGTGTTACGATTTAAAATTAATTCAAATGGCGCCCCAAACCAAATAGGGGGAATAAGAAAATGATACCAAGTTGGCGAAAATGACATATCTAGATTTACAAAGCTAAAAGCTCTACCGACAAGTTGATACCCTACAGCAATTGAAATTGAAAGTCCGATTTGGACGTAATTAATAATATCTTTTAACTTTTCACCATCAAAAAATCTTAAAATGAAATAATAGATAATCGACGTTAAGACAACTATAAATAAATTGACGAGAAGAAGCTCTACAATCGCCAAAATTAAGAATAATAAACCGTGTCTAAATGTCCCAACTATTACTGGCAAAGCTGTAATTGAAGTAGTTATTAATAAAAGATAGATTGATATGTGTACCATTTTTGCAGCAGTAATCGTCTTTTTTCCAATTGGTTTTGTATGAAGAATCCCTTTGTCCTTCACATCAAGTAAGACATTTGAAAAATCCGAGATCATTGATGTCATGATGAGGAACATAATAATGCCAAAAAAAGCGCTCATTTCATATACATAACTTTTTCCAAAAAGCACTAAAGGAATGAGCATCAAACTAAGTAAAGCATACACTCCTAATGATTTTATGATTCCATTTTCTTCGTCTTTCTTTGTTTTCTTGTTGTTTTGATTAAAAATGGTCGGTGTCCTACGACTATCCATTGTTAATTTTACTGCTAAAATTTTACGCATGATTGGATATTCAACACCAAACAACTCAAATAGTGGTCGAAAAAAGTCTAAGATTTTTAACATAGGGAAATCCTTCATAATTATTCCCCCTTAACAATGGATACGAATTCTTCAGCTAAAGCTTGATGTTCATTAAACCCTGTAAGCTGATTAAAAATCTGTTCCAATGATCCTTCTTCATTTTGCTCCTTTAATTCTTTAAAACTTCCATCCGCTACGATTTTACCATCATTGATCAAAATAATTCGATTACTTATTTTCTCTACTACATCCATAATATGTGATGAATAAAATATCGTTTTTCCATTAGCAGCTAGAATGTCTAGGATTTCTTTAAATACCATTACACTATTTGCATCAAGCCCACTAAGTGGTTCATCTAAAAACAATAGGTCAGGATTATGTATTAAACTTGAAATGATTAGGACTTTTTGCCTCATTCCCTTTGAAAAAGAAGCAATTCGCGATAAATAAACTTCCTCCAAACCAAATACCTTCATTAACTTCGAGGCCTTCTCATCGGCTTCGTCAAAATCCATCCCGTATAACTCGCCAACGAATGTTAAATACTCTCTAGCTGTAAGATTATCGTATAGTTCAGCAATTTCAGGAACATAACCAATTTTCTTCTTGTATTCAACATTTTGTTCTGAAATTTCTTCTCCAAAAATTTCAACATTCCCAGAGTAATTCCCTTCTAGTCCTAATAAAATTTTAATAGTCGTACTTTTTCCTGCTCCATTTGGTCCAATATAACCAATTATTTGTCCACGATGAACAGTTAAATCAATTCCTTTTAATACCGATTTTACTCCATAATCTTTTTTTAGATCCTTTAAGCATAATACGACTTCTTGTTTTGTATCGATGATGGTCACCTACTTTTTATTTAATACTTCAATATTAATAGGCTACTAATCTTGTTGAAAAGAGTAAGATTTACCATATTTTAGGTGATTTTTTACAATAATAGAAGAATTATATGTCTGTTTTAAGGAAATTGAAAATGATTCAAAAGTTTTAGAAAGTTCATTTGAATCAATATAAAAAAGCATCGATTTGTAAAATCAATGCCCTTTTAATATTTATTAAATAATTGAAAATGCTTTTTATTTTTAGCACTTAGCTAAAATAATGAATATTGTAATTAAACAGTCTGAATTGGTGATTTTTCAATTAGTGGAGATTTGTTTCCAGAATATAATACAGTCAAATTATGAAGTGCTCGAGTACATCCAACATAAAGTAACTTAGCGTCTTGTTTCTTTTCTTCATAATGCACATCATCTACATCGACAAGTAGTACAGCATCAAATTCAAGTCCTTTAGAAAGATAAACCGGTACAACCGAAATTCCACCTTCGTATTTTCTCTGTTTTGAATGAATAAAGGATACTTCTTCTCCAGCTGCGGATAATTCACTATGTAAAATTGCACACTCATCCTCAGTACGGCCAATAATTGCAATTGTATCCATTTTATCCTTTTTTAATTGTTGGATAGAATTAATTATGACTTGAATCCGATTTGTATGATCTACTTCTTGTATTTTAACTTTTTCTCCACTTCGAAATACTGGATTTGCTAAACTAACAGGTATATTTGCTTTTTTTATAATCTCATTTGCAAAATGAATGATTTCCATTGTGGAACGATAGCTTCTATTTAACTCGTAATAGGTTACTTCTTTTTCATTAAATACCTCTAAAAATTCATCCCAATTATTAATCCCTTGATACTCGTGAATGGCTTGGGATAAATCTCCGAGAATGGTGAACGAATTTCCAATTGTCATTTGCTTTAATAATGCAATTTGAAAAGGTGAAAAATCCTGCGCTTCGTCTACGATTACATGATGAAACTTTTGATTTGACTCAATTCCAAAAAGTCGATTGTGTATATAGACTAGCGGAGCTAAATCCTCCTGATCCATTTCTTTCTTTTTACAATTTAAAGCTGTAGATTTAATAATATCTGCTGGTATTTCGTGCTCAATAGATGCATCCTTCGTTGTAGTGAATAGAGATTTATAGAAAGTAAGTGCAGTGTGCTTAGGCCATTGTTTCATATATGAATTTAAATATTGAGTTGCTTTTTTCTTTTTTTCTTTTCTTATGCTAGTCTCTTCAATAACCTTTAGCTCATTATCAATCCATTTCTTAAGCCTTGCAACAATGCGCTCTCTCCGTTTAGCAAGTGGATAATGTTTATACTCAAAACTAAACCAATGTTTAAGTGTTTCTTTATCAATCATTCTATTTTTCCAAGGTTTGAAATCATTTTCAGGAACAGCTGAGGATTCATATATATCCATACATCGATCAATATATGACATAAAATAAGTTGAGCCTTTCCATTTACCTGGACTATTTTGATTAATTTCAAGGCGGTTCGCACCAGTTGCGAACCATTTGTTTAGGTTTTCTGATGAATCCTTTTGTTTTACTTCATAGTCGAGAGTATTTAATGCCCAATCAGTAAATGTTGTTTGTTGAATGCCACCTACTCCTAACTCAGGAAGAACGTTTGAAATATAATCTAGAAACATATTATTAGGTGCAAAAATAATCATTTTATCTGCCCTTAATGTTTCACGGTATTGGTAGATCAGAAATGCAAGTCGATGAAGAGCAACAGTGGTTTTTCCGCTTCCTGCTACTCCTTGAATGACTAAAGGTGTATTTTTGGATGAACGAATAATATCATTTTGTTCAGATTGAATAGTAGATACAATATCCTTTAAGCGATTATCTTTATTTTCACTTAATCGATATAGAAGAAAATCATCAGTAGTTGATACATCTTGATCGCCTTTTACATATGTATCTACAACGCGTTGGAGATTTTTTTTGCGGATTACTATATTTCGTTTTAAATAGATTATACCTTCGATAATTCCTTCAGGAGATTCGTAATAAGCAAGGTCGTCTCCTCCAGTAAACGAATAAAACATGCTTGCAATTGGAGCACGCCAATCAATTATCAATGGATTTTCTGTAGCTTGTTCTGATATTCCTACTTTTCCTATGTAAACTGGTACCGAGTCTTTATACTCCTCTTGAAAATCCATTCGACCAAAATAAGGTTCGTTTTTAGCTAAGCGAAGATTTCTTCGATTCGTTTCTCGTATTCCTTCAAGTACTTGTTCTGTTACATCACTTCCAGTGTAAACTGGAATCCCTTCAAGTTTCGTTAGCTGCCGTTCCATTTCGGATAAGATAGTGTTTAAATACTGAAGTTCTTCTTTAAATTGTTGTGTAGACATTTTTCTACCCCCTTTTTGTATGTAAATAGCCGAATTTTCAGACGGAAAGATATTGTATCAAGAAGTTTATTAAAAAGTAAAGAGATTTTAAAAAATAAAATATGTAAAGTTTAGCATTTGATTTTACTTCCAAAAATTAATTATTAGCTGGACAAAATTCTTAGAGGTCCTGTATGGAAGCAAAGTAAAATAAAAAAGATGAACCTGTAGAATACAGAAATCATCTTCTATCTGAGACTAAACGTAATCTTAAGTTCTTCTCTAAATGGCCCATTCTACAATTGAGACTTTTATTTGTAAATTGCCTAAAATCCTGTTTTACTTAAATTCTTCACCTAGAATGTCTTCATCAATCTTTTATTTATTTATTTATTATACAAATGTAATGGCTTACATTGTTATTCCTTTATCAATCAAAATAATTTTAACCTTAACATTAATTTTTGATTGTTGAAATGCACCAACCCAATTATCTTCTACTTTTTTCCACTCTGAGTATTTAAATGATCTTGCAAAAAGACCGAAGCCAATCGGATCCAACTTGTCATTTTGAAGGGATTTAACAAAAATATTTAGTTCTTTTTGTAATTCTTTTTCTATTTCTTTTTTTAACTTCCCTTGCGAATTGTCATTTAATTTTATTGGAGATTCAGTTATTGCTACCGGTAATTTAAGATTTATATTAAATTCATATTTACCATCTTTATATTTCTTTTTTACATTCCTTTTTATATCCATAATATAAAAACTGATTTTTTCTTTAGATATGGTATTTTCATTTTTTGTGTGTTGTTTAGCTTTTAACCACATAGATAATTGACCTTCTGTATTAGCTCGTAAAATTTTTAATAATAATGTTTCCTTTAATGATAGAGTCCTTTTATATTGGTTTTGATTGTTTAATAATGTAGTTCCACTGATTTCCAAAACATTATCTTTTAAAGTTAATTCAGGTGCAAAAGGTGTCATACCTTTTTCCGTTTTCATACTGTAATAATTTCGCAATGATGTTCGCACCGAGACATTTCTAAAATTAGCTGTTTTTATTAATTGAGGAATGAATATTGATAATCTTGGCTTATTTTTCGGACTAAATTCAATTACATCTGAAACAGGACCATTAACAAATACGATATCAGCATTAAGACGCATTTTTGGATCACGGTAAAATAAATCTAAAATAGAATACCAGTCTTTATATTCAATTACTTTTCTACTGATTAATACAGTTTGTACTTTTCCACCTGCTGTAATTCCTGTTGCTCTTGAATCTATAAAATCACTAGCTTCTTTTATTGACAAACTTTTTACTTTAAATTGTTCATTTTTTTCTTTCACTTCTTTACTAAAAACAGGGCTTGCCATATAAATATTAACTTCACCTTGCTCATCTATATCGATCCCATATAAAAGTGCCATTGTAATGTCTTCAATATTAATTTTATCTTTACAACCTGTTAATCCAGTTAATAACATAACAATTAATAAACATTGAGCAATCTTTTTCACTTTATCGTCACCCTATACTTATCTTTCTTTACTATTCCACCTAACCATAACAATAGAGGTAAACCTAAAATAACAAAAAGACCAATGTAAAATAAAATTTTCAATTGTATATGAATTAAGTTAAAAGATGGAATGAAAACATAAGAACAAATGAAGATTATGCTAAAAAAAGTTATAACAAAAAGTGGAAGTCTTTTTATTTTATATAACTCAAAAAATCCGTCCAATCCTGCCCAAAAATATGTAACCCATGTTTTTGAAATTACCATACATAGTAATGATAATAGAATCACATCCATTCGCTCTAAAAATTGTAATTCGATAATACTTAACATATCAATAACAGGTGAAAAAACAGATAATATTTCATAAGGTCCATAATTCACAAAACAAATAATAGTTACAAATAAATATGTAAACGTACTCATCAAATTAGCAATAATTACGGCATTAACTGCTTTTTCCTTTTTATCTAAATATGGATAGATAACGAATATTATTTCGAGTCCTAAAAATGACATTGTCGTTGTAGGAATAGATTTTAAAATAGGCATCCAGCCTTCTTTAATAATAGGAAATAGATTTTTAAAGTTCGGCTCTTTTAGTGTTAAAAATAACATAAGTAAGAAAAAAATAACTATCGGAAAGATCGTTTCAACATATTTCGCAATTAAATGAATACCACCTGTGATTAATTGGTATGTCGGGATCAGAAATAAGAACAATATAACATATGCACCAGTATGTTGAAGTAAATATCCTTGAACAAATAATACAGATAACATTAATACTAAATAACCAGCATATAAAAAATAGATTGACAGTAATAATAAACATGCTTTCCCAATAATTTTACCTAAATAAATAGTCAGTAAAGAAGAAAAATTTTCGTGTGGAACTTTTTGGCTTAATTTTATATAAAAAATACTAAGTATTGTAGAGATTAAACCTCCTACTAAGATTGAAATCCAACCGCTAGTACCTGATTTTTCAGCTAAATCATGAGGTAGAGCTACCATTCCAATTCCTATTTGTACTCCAAAAATTGTAAGAACAAATTGGTAGTATGAAATGTTCAATTTGGTGACATTCATTTGCTAATCACATCCAATATTCTCTTATCCTTTTTTATGGCTTTATTTTGTTTTTTTCCAAAGATAGTTTAATGGCATTCGTATAAATGTATCCTTTAATTGATTAAAAATAATTGGTGATAGTGGTGAAGAATACGAGGAATTGAAGCTCTTTAATGATAATCCGTGTACGATTAAGATCATCGTGCTTATAACAAGTCCGAATATACCAAAGAATGATGCCATCACCATTATAGGAAATCTTAAAATACGTAAACTTGATGCCATTTCATATTTTGGGATGATAAAAGATGAAATAGCAGTCAATGCAACTACAATAACCATAATATTACTTACAATTCCTGCTTGAACTGCAGCTTGACCAATTACAATCCCTCCTACAACTCCTACAGTTGTACTAATTGGTGCAGGTAATCTAATAGCAGCTTCTCTCAGCATTTCTAATGTAATTTCCATAATAATTGCTTCAAATAGAGGATCAAAAGGGACCTGCGCACGTGATTCACCAATTGAAAAAAGTAATTTTAATGGTACAACTTCAAAGTTGAACGAAACGATCGCAATATAAATTCCAGGTAAATAGAGTGTAATAAAGAATGCTACAATTCTAAGTAGACGATTAAAGGAGGCTACTAAAGTTCTAGACGAATAATCATCAATACTTGTAAAAAAAGATAGAAACTCCGAAGGTAAAATAATTACTTCAGATGAACGATCTAAAATTAGAACAACTTTTCCTTTTAAGATAGCTGAAGCCGCTTCATCTGGTCTTTCAGTCGTTAATATTTGTGGGAATGGTGAGAATTGATTTCTCTCCATTAATTGAGCCAATTGATTTGCATTTAGTACTGAATCTACTTTTATTTCTGAAATTCTATTTTCTACAGATAAAAGGAGTTTCTCGTCAACTACACCATCTAAATAAGCAATTGACACTATGCTTCTATTATCTTTACCAATTTCTGTTTGCTTTGTTCGAAAATCTCGATTTTGAATAAATCTACGGAGTAATGCAATGTTATCTTTATATGTTTCAACAAAAGAAATTCTTGAACCTTTCAGCGAATTATCGATATTTGGTGGCAAGAATGTCCTATGAGGTGGATTCTCTGTAGAATAAATAAAAGCAGTTGAGACGCCGTCTAAAAATAAAATACTCTTACCATCTAAAATAGATTTTTCAATTTTAGTAATTCGAATAGTACTTTCCGTATTATTATTAAGGAATAGTTCGATATCTTCTTTTTGTGAAGTAATGTTTTGCACAAATGAATCTATTTTCCGTTCATCAATTAGTCCAGTTAGATAAATTAAAAGAGCAGGCTTTTTATCAATAATTAGAATTTTTTTTACAAGGTCAGAAGTTGGAAATATTGATTCTATGATTTCTAAGTTTTCATTAATATTTCCTTCAGGATTAATAGTAAAAGTATGGATATTATATTTCTTATTATTTTCTTTTCTTCCATTTGAATATTCCACTTTTCAAATCCCTTCACTAAATGCTAAGAATTCCCTTACCGAGTCTACTTAATAAAATATCTCAATTAGTATGTGCTTATTTTTTCCATTTATAATTACGACCATAAAAAATAAATAGCAATAAAAAGAGATAAATATTTAATTATTTAAGCCAGTTAGTTTTATTAAACTATTCACTAATATATCCGAAGAGTTCAATAGTTTGGCGCATTGGAAATTAGTATTAGACAATTAACCTCAACAAAAAGGCATGAATCAGATAAATGATCGGATTCATGCCTTTGATGCAGCAAAATATTTATGATTTATTTTTTAGGTTAAGAACTAACAATTTGTTTCCAATTTTTATATTCTTAAATTTTGATATGTATAAGACAATTATCTTTGTGAGAATTTTTGACTTATTTCATTTTGTATGGAGTTTCCCTTTTTGTTGGAGAAACTAGAATTTCTTTATTTTTCACATCATATAATCCACTCGGAGTTAATCGAATAAATGGTAAATGGGTTGCAGAAAAGAATAATAGCGTAAAAGCAGGATCATCGTATTTATATCCTTTTTCTTTTAACAATTCGATCATTTTTTTCTCAATTTGAATTAAACTGTCCATTTCTAATTCAGACATGCTACCTTTTAAAGCTAAAGCTATTTCGTGAACAACTTTGTTCTCTTCTACGAGTACCATTCCACCACCTATTTCTTTCATTCTTTCAAAAGCTTTCAACATATCTGATTTTCTTTTGCCTAAAATTAAAATATCTCCAGTACCAGAATAAGAACTTGCAAATCCACCCATATGCCTAGCAAATCCTTTCACTAGCGAGTTTAATCTCCAAGAACCATCTCTTCCAACCATTAAAAGAAAACATTCATCATGTTCGTATGATAATTCATCACTTTCTACATCAATCGTACTTTCATATGGTTTTGTAATAACATTATTTATCAAGTTTATACCATATGAGTTTGAAAGACTCAGATCCTCTTTTTGTAAAGTCCACTTTAAATCTAGTTTAGAGAATTGATATTTCTCCCAATCGATCGGCAAATATCGATTGTTAGGGTTCCCTTCTTTCTTGATCCATTGACCTTTTGCTAAAACACTTCGAGGTGTTGGGTTTTCTTTACTTTCTAGAAGATTAATATTCGCGATTCTTCCTGTGGCGATTGAACCATGTAAATGTTCCAAATTATAATAACAAGCTACATTATAACTTGCCATATTATATGCATCAATTAATGGTATATCGTGACGGATTGCTATTTTTATTAATTCATCCGTCATTCCTTTTTCATAAAAATAAGGATGTGAACCGTCAGTCGTAAAGAAAAAACGATCAAATTTTTGAATGCCGAGCTCTTTAATTTCCTTTAAAAGCACTTCTAAATCAGGTCGTATCGAAGAATGTCTTAATGAAACCATATAGCCCTGCATTAACCGCGAAATTACTTCTTTTCCTGTCATTGCTTCATGATCGCAATCTGCACCTAGTAACATTAATTTAGCTAAAGTGCGTTCTGAAGCTCCAGGAAAATGCCCTTCGACTTTCTTATTTAATTTTTTAGTTTCCTGTATCCAGGTAAGCATCTGATCGTCACCATTTAGGAGCTTTGGCCACGCAGTTAGTTCTCCACCTTGTAAAACTAATTCATTTTCGAGCCAAGACAAAACATCTTTCGAATTAAATAGCTCATCATTATTCGGTAATTCAGTTTGTGCGTCGAAACGGCACCACCAATACATGCTTGATGGTATATTTTTAAAATCATTCAATAAGTCAAAAGCAGCATGACTAGGCAATTCTAGGAAAAATTTTAAATTATCGTTTATTAATGTTGTTGTACCGAATTGTCCAGCATGTTTTGCTAATGTTAGAGGATTATAGAGTTGATAGGGATGAGCATGAGGTTCAATATATCCTGGTACTAAATATTGCCCTTCACACTCTACCACTTCAACTTCATTTAAATTTTCCGGAAGATTTTCTCCAACATAAACAATCCGATCTTGATAAACCCATATATTCGCATGTAACCATTGGTTCAAATATGAATTTAAATACGTTGCATTTTTTAAGACGATATGCGGATTAATTACTCCATCAAGAACATTTACTTGGTTTCTAATTTGCTCATTACTCCATCTATAATTTTTCATTATTTCACCTCGATTTTATTAAAAAACTAATTGCACAAGAATCATATAAACAATCGTACCACCTGCTATCGAAAGAAGCATCATTCTCTTCCATAAATGGAGAATCGCAACAACAAATACTGAAATAAACTCTGGAATACCGTGTGTACCAGAAAGTATATTTACATTTTTAAAACAATAGATGACCAATAGTCCAATTACTGCAGACGGTAGAACTTTACCTAGATACTGCACATACTTCGGTGTAGCTTTCCCCGGTGGAAAAATGATAAATGGAAGAAATCTTGTAAGCATTGTACCTAAAACAACCATTGATACTGTGATTATTTGCTGTGTTACATTCATCGTCATACTGATACCTCGACTTTCTTAGATGGTTTAGATGGTTTTCTAAGCACGCTAAGTGTAATAAGAATTGAAAGCATCGCAGGAATAATGAAGTTATTTCCACCAAAAATAATAAGACAAATGGTTGAAAGACCAACCCCTGTTATTGCACTTATGTGTTTTGTCTCCTTTTTCCACTGCTCAATGAATATAACAACAAAAAGGGCAGTCATTACGAATTCAAGCCCTTTAGTATTGAATTTTACAAGTGATCCAAAAATCCCTCCTATTGCTGCGCCAATTACCCAATACAAATGATTAAGGAATGTAACAAAAAACATAAACCAATTCTTATCCACGTTATCTGGTATATCAGCGCTATAATTTATCGAAAAAGTCTCATCACATAGTCCGAAAATTAAGTAGATTTTTTTCTTACCAGTTCCTTTATATTTATCTAACATTGAGATTCCGTAAAACAAATGACGCGCGTTCACCATTAAAGTTAGTAATAGTGCGTTAAGTGGATTAAAGCTGATCAGTAATAAGTTTGCTGCAATAAATTCCATGGATCCTGCAAAAATTGTTAGCCCCATCAGGATCGGATAAATGGCACTAAATCCTAATGAATTCATAAAAATCCCATATGCGATACCTAAAAATAAAAATCCTGCAAAAATGGGAATAGTGTGTGGAAAAGCAGAGCGAAATGCCATCCAAAGTTTGTTTCCTTTTTTCATACTTTCACATCCTGTATCGTTAAATTTATTATAATTTAACATACAGAATCCATACAAAAAATGAAATAATTGTATGGATTACAATTTTCTAAAAATTAAATCAAGTACAACTTTAAGAGTGTTTACCAACTATCTGCTCAATTATGAATAAATTTGTATTTTTAGATTTCCATACAAAAATGATATAATTGTATGGAATTAAAGATTAGAGGTGAACTATGCTAGCATGCCAGTAAATTCATTTGATAATTATCCGATGTCTTGGAAACCCGATAAAAAGACTCTAAAACGTCCTTTTTATAATTCCATTGCGCTACAACTTGAACTAGATATTACTAATGGTTTTTTAGCACCCGGTACAAAGTTACCACCGCAGCGAGAATTAGCCGATTTTCTTGACTTAAATTTTACGACAATCACTAGGGCCTACAAAATATGTGAAATAAAAGGTTTAATCTATGCGATTACTGGAAGTGGAACTTTTGTTGCTCCAAATGCAGCTCATTCAATCACCATTTCAACAGATAAAACAGCAAATAGTATTGATCTTGGCTTTGTGGCTTCCTTTGAACAAACGAATAGTATTGTGACTGAAGCAATCCAGAAAGTAGTCAGTAAAAGTTATTTAGATCAATTATTAAATTACAATGATCCAACCGGAATCCCACATCACAAGGCAGCTGCACTAAACTGGATGGAAGCTTTCGGTATTAAAGCTGCTCAAGATAATTTAGCGATTGTATCTGGTACTCAAAACGCTTTGGTCATAGCTTTAGCTAGTTTATTTGAGCCAGGTAACCGTATTGCAACAGACTTTTACACCTTTTCGAATTTTATAGAGTTAGCAAAAACGCTTCACATTCAATTAATCCCTATTCATTCCGACCAATTTGGCATGTTGCCAGACGAACTTGAAAAGCAATGTAGCCAATTAAATATACATGGCATATTCCTAATGCCTTCGTGTAGTAACCCAACCACTATTATGATATCTGACTTTCGAAAAATTGAATTAGCTTCCGTAATAAGGAAGCATCGTTTAATTTTAATCGAAGATGATATACATGCATTTATAACTGCGGGAGTAATTTCTGATTACAAACAACCTATGTATAACCTACTTCCAGAACAAAGCGTATATATTTGTGGCACATCAAAGTCCATCTGTTCTGGATTGAGAGTTGCTTACATCGTTTTTGGGGATACATTACGTGAAAAAATTCTAAAAGCTATTTTTAATCTTAACGTAAAAACATCATCTCTTGATGTTGAAGTAATTACTGAATTGATATTATCAGGAAAAGCGCATGAAATCGTTCAACAAAAGAAACAATTAGCTGAAACTGTAAACAAAATTTATACATCCTATTTCCCTGCAAATAAGTTTGGTCATCCGCTTAGTTTTTACCGTTGGCTTTCTATTCATGGACATAGTAATGGGGTAAACTTAGAAGCGGATTTGAAAAAACTAGGTGTACGTGTGTTTCATTCTGATCGTTTTCTAAGTGGACAATCTTCTTCTGAAAAATTTTTACGTATTGCACTTTCTTCTACTCATTCACTAAATGATTTAGATTCTGGATTGAATGTTCTAGCTCAATATCTCGACAAACAGATAAAATAATTGCGATACAACAAATGTATTTGAAAAAAGGAGCTGAATGATGATCAGCTCCTTTCAGACTATTAATTTATTCTTTTAAATTTATTAAAAACGAGAAGAACTAACCTTTAAGTTATAATCAGTAATCTCAAATCCAAGTTGTTGATAGAGATTCAATGCACCTTGATTATGACCAAAAACGTGTAGGCATACGTCATCTACTCCTAATTCATTAATTTCTTTTATACACATTCTCATCGATTCTTTACCGAATCCCTGACCTCTATATTCTGGATAAATTAGAATTTCATATAAATAAGCATAATTTGGCTCTTGTTTTATGTTAATAGAATACCAGATATAACCAATCTTTTCTTCATTTAAAACGATGTTTTTCAAATAGTTATTTTCAGTATTTATACCTTCTGGCAATAAAGATTGAAAAGCTGCCTTAGATTGTTCTAAAGCTGTTTCTTCTTTCCAACTTCCATTTTTCACTTTATCATTCGCAAAATTCACGGTTGCTATTTCTAGGAACCTCTGAAAATCTTGATTATTCATCAGTGTTAAATTTAAAGTCAAATTAGATCATCCTTTTCATTAATTTTTAAGCTTAAAGTCCCATTTAAATATTCAATTTTATATTCGAAATATCCTTTTATAATAGATAAACTTTGACTGAAAATAGAAAAAAGATGAAAAATAGTTGGGTCTACTCGATATAGATTTAGATAGATTTATTTTGAACAAAATAAAAAGACCCTATATTAGGGACTTTTTATTTAAAATATATATAGAAATCCCCGCTCAAACTATACAGTTTCTAAATAAAGATATTCTTTTTCATTCATAAATAAGAAACTGCTCGATTTCTTTTTCAGTTAGATCTTCGGGTTCCTTATCCTTTTCTTCACAATATTTTAACTTTGCTCTACCATTTAATGCAGGTTCTTTCTTAGCACTTGGGTCCACATAAACTCCATCGGGAAATCCTTTTTCAAACTTACTAACCTTTTTAAGCATAGCATCAATTCGCTTTCTAATTTCATATTAAAATTAGATCATAGAATATGAACTTAGAATGTGAATAAATAGCGACAAAGATTACCTCTAAGACGCTTAAAGTCTGTATTTTTTAAAAGCAATTTTAATTTTTGTTCATATGAATTTCCACTTACTTAATGACCAAATCCAGATTCTTCAATCTAAAAACTGATTTGTTCGTAAAGTTAGAAAAGAATATACCAGCTAGAATATATTCCTACGAAACTTAATGAAATACAATTCAATTTCACTATTATGATATTAAATCCACCTTCATATGGGACTTAACCTCTAATCTAATATATATTGTACCTTAATCTTTACCTAAATTTCACTCTACCTCTAAAACCATTCACATTTCATATATAATCGATTCTCTTTATACTCTGCAGTAATATTTCCATTCATTTTTCCCATTAAACTTTTAGCAATCGGTAAACCAAGGCCAGTACCTTTTCCTGTTCGAGTTTGATCTGCTTTATAAAAACGATCAAACATACGGTGTAAATCAGATTCATTAAACTCGTTAACTGAATTACTAATTGATAATTGAATAGATTTACATAATTTTTCGAGGCGAATATTTATATAGTTTTAAATACAGTAAAAGCCGCCACTAAAAATACAGATGTAAATGGAATCCTTCTTCATAGTGATCAGGGACATCAATATACCTCTCGTGCTTACAACACTTTTTTAAGAAGTAAAAATACCCAACCAAATATATCTAGGAAAGGTAACTGTTTGGATAATGCTTGTATTGAAAACTTCTTTGGACACTTAAAATCTGAACTAATGTATTTAAATAACTTTATAACTAAAAAAGAAGTAATTCAAGCTGTAAACGAATATATGTATTTTTATAATAACGAAAGGTTTCAAGCTAAATTAGAAAACCGCAGTCCGATTGAATATCGAACTACGGTCTGTGCTTAGCTTTTTTTGAGCTCTTTTGAAACTACGGTCTACTTGACAGGGGTATGTTCAAGTAATAGCTCGTTTTTGCAAGCAGTTAATAAACAATTTTTTATTTATTTTGTGAACTCATCAACTACACAGACTGACTATGATTTGTCGATATTTCCATTTCCACATTGTTTTTTGATTTCCATAATATAAAGAGTGAACAAATTACAAACAATATACAAAGTAAATAAACATTTCGAAACCCTGCTAATTGTGCAAACAGACCTCCGCCTAAATTTCCTACTAAACTTCCGATCGTCGAGCAATTCGCATAAATTGACGCAGAAAAGCCGGGTGAATCAGGTAGTAGGTCGTTAAAATAGCTTATCCCATTACCCATAACGATCGCGATGTATGTTGCCTGTAGTAACTGTGCAACGATTAACTCCCATGTATGGGTTGATATGCTTAAGATTAAATAATAGAGCAAACCAATAAAGCAACCGTAAATCATCAATGCATGATTCGAGATTTTTTTAGAAAGTACTCCCAACACAAGCATGATTGGAATTTCCAAGCCTGCACATATACTTACGACTAATCCAACGTCAGTATTAGTACCATGTAACTCATTGACGATAAAAAGAGGTGTGTTGATCCAATTAATCGTACTAACTGCAAATAATAAGATAAAAGCAATGACTGGTAGTCTAAGCTGTTTTCGTTTATCTGATGTGACTTTTGTCTTACTTTTCTTATTTATATTGTTCTGAACTGGCTTTCTCTTTTCTAAAAAGAAGAATACTAGAATTGTAATCATTACATAAATGCTAGATGTTCCCCAAAAAAGTCCATGATAACCTTTTGCTCTTAAAATTAAAGTACCTATTAAAGGTCCAATTAAAAATCCTAAAGAAACAAGCGAACGTAAAGTTGATAAGGCTAAAGTCTTATCCTTAGATAAACTTGCATTTGCTGATTCCTGTGCGGATGCAAAAATTTGTGGCATGGCCGCGGCACCTAATCCATTAAATAAAGCAACGAACACTAATAATAAAAAGTAGTTATGAAATATTAAATAAGATGCATAACCTATTGCCGATGAAATCATCGCAATCATAATAATCCATTTTCTGTCAATCCCGCGATCAGAACGTTCAGCAATAAATGTATTAACTAAAACACCACTTAATGAAATCACTGCCATGAAGATACCAAATGCTCCAGAACTCATCCCTATATATATTGTACTATACAGTGATAAATAAGGAGTTGTAATTGAAAGTCCGATTCCTACAAATAATAAACATATGACAAATAAACTATACCCTTTAATGGCAAATAGATCTTTTATCCTTCTAACCAATATTCACTCCCCCTTACCATTCTATATTTTAATTGATTAGATAAAATAGACAAATAAAAACACCCTTGGATAAATTAAGATGACCACTAATTTAACCAAGGAAAACGTTGCTTATTTAGATGTATTAAGATTTCTTTACTATTATAGTACATTCGACTTATTAAAAATATATTTTTCGAATGCATATGCAACACCATTTTCATCATTACTTAATGTGACAAGATCACATGAGAGCTTTACTTCTTCTTCAGCATTCCCCATGGCTATTGATAATCCGGCTATATTAAACATCGGTAGATCATTTTTTTCATCTCCAATAGCTACTGTATTTTCTAATGGTAAATGAAAGTAGGATGCCATTGCTTTTAACCCATACCCTTTATTTCCATTCATATGTGTAATCTCGAGATTAAAAGGAGAAGAACTAGTAACAAAAGTCTCATCTATGAATCTTAGTTTTTTTTCAAGTCGCTCCATTTGTTTTGGATCAAGGGTTAAAATAAGAAACTTTTGAATCGTATAATCCTCATTATCAATTATTTCTTGAACTTTGTTAAAAAACGAATGCCCATATACATTTGGAGATGTAGTAAACATTTTGAAGTGTCTGTTTCCAAAGTATTCTTTAGGAACTCGCCCAGATGAAACAACCTGTTCAAATCGTTTATCCCAATTACTTGGGGCAAATATTCCCTTATTTGTAGAAATATTGTACGGTAAGTCTTCGTTCTCAACTTCTAAGGCGATTTTTTGTATTTGAGGTAGCCCTATTGAATTTAGTTCAATTAATTTTCCGTTCACATATAATGCCGTACCGTTATGGCCTCCAACTGGACAATTTAAACCATACTTTAAAAGTTCATCATATACTGAACTTGGTGAACGCCCGGATAAAATCATAACGATATGCCCTGCTGCCTGAGCTTTTTTAATCGAGTATAACGTTTCTTCACTTATTATCTTATTTGAGTTGAGTGTAGTACCATCCAAATCTAAAGCAATTAGTTTCATACGAATCTCTCCCTTTATGGGTTTTAAATTTTGATAATATTATAGTTTTGAAGTTATGTTTGTTATACTTAAGTATGCATTAAAATAAGCAGAGTTCGTTAATCTATTCCTCCTAAATAATTGCCTAATCCTCTCACTTTTACATATTCTATGAAAAATTTTTATGTTTCTCTTAATATAAAGAAAGCAAGGAGGACTATATGTCTGAAATTAACGTTTCTTATCTAAGCGAACTAATCCAAATTATTGATCTCAATACTAGTCATGAAGGTGTTAACGAGACCTCCATTAACTCGTTATTTTTCATACGAGAGTCAAATATTACTGATCCAAAATACAGGGTCTATAAGCCATCTTTATGTATTGTTGTTTCTGGTGTAAAGGAATTATTACTAGGAAATGAACGTTTTAAGTATGGCCCTGGAAATTTTTTAGTTGCATCCGTTGATTTACCTGTTACAGGCCAAGTTATTGAAGCTACACCAAACACTCCATATCTAGCTTTAAAACTTGAATTTAATCCAAATCAAATTTTAGAAATTTTAACTGATACTGAAATTTCCACTAATTCAAAGGAAAATGCAAAACGAGCGATTTATGTCAATGAATTAGAGCGTTCGATACTAGATGCAGTGATTAGATTGGTCCGTTTATTAGATTCGCCTGAAGATATTCCAATTCTTGCACCTATTTTTATAAAAGAAATTCTCTACAGAGTATTACGTGGACAGAATGGGAGTATATTGCAACAAATCGCCATCGAAGGTAGCACTACTAATCGAATAAGGGAAGTTATTGAACAAATTAAAGCGAATTTTTACAAGTCTTTACGAATTGAAGAACTTGCAGAAATAGCAAATATGAGTGTTTCTTCCCTACATAGACACTTTAAAGATGTAACTGCAATGAGCCCTCTACAATTTCAGAAACATTTAAGATTGCAGGAAGCACGGCTTTTATTACTGTCCGAGTCTTCAGATGCAGCAGAAGTAGCATTCCGAGTAGGGTACGAAAGTCCATCCCAGTTCAGTAGAGAATACTCTCGTTTATTTGGTTTTCCACCAAAAGAAGATCTTAAACGAATGAGAGCGAAATAATAGCGTGATTCATATTTTTACAATTTAACATAATGAGGCAAGAAGTCTCCTTCCTCAAGCGTGTGAAGGACTTTAGTCCAACGGTAGGTGGGAGATGAATCACTTCAAGCGTTAGCTAAGTGGTGGGAGTGGTTCACTAAAACCAAGATTATTAGAGGGTATATCCCCCCAACTTTAAATAGATTACTAAAGAGGTTAAACGTTTCGTAAATTAATTGTTTATCAAAATTAATTCAATTAAAGATGTACTCCTAACGTGCCCATTCATTAATCCTAAATTTGTATATATTAGGTATACATACGAAAGTTTGAATTTAGGAGTGATAACATGGCTTATAATAAGTTTGATGATTTTTTATTTGGTCGGAATGATAAGAGAAATATTCATAAAAATGAATCAAATAGTGAACATGCAAAAGTAAGTGTTAGCGGTTCTCGTCATAAGAATCGAAAAAGTGTTTATGCCAATCTGCCACCAGTACCAGTCGTTTTAAACCCTATTCCGTACCAAATTACGCCAATTGGTACGATTCCAATTTATTTCAAAAAATGTTAAATACCCAAAGAGTACCTAACTTTCTTTTTTTACTGTAATTCTAAAAAAATGTAAAAGCCTGCGTTTTTAACGTAGGCTTTTTTGATTCACCAAGTATCTTTTATAATATGAAACCTAGTTCATTATTCTTTAAATACCAAATAAAGCAAGCAATATTTTAAGAAAAATGTATTTTACTAGCGTCTATTTCTTGGTCTACCCCGTTGTTCGTTTAAAACCGATAATACGGCTTCTTTTATTTCCTGGTAACTAGTGCAACGACATATATTTGAACTAAGCCATTCTTCGATAACCTCTTCAGTTGCGTCAGGATGCTCGGTTACGAGTGCATGAGCGTTTAGGATAAAACCCGAAGTACAATACCCGCATTGAAAAGCCCATTTTTCTACAAAAGCACGCTGCATTGGATCATCATGTAAGCCTTCAATTGTAGTAAGTTTCTTTCCAACAGCATCAACCGCTAACATCATACATGTTTTTACTGGTAAACCGTCCGCTATAACCGTACAAGCCCCGCAATCACCGTTTTCACAGCCACGTTTTGCTCCTGTTAGATCGAGTTTTTCCCTTAAAACATCTAAAAGCGTATCAGCCATTCTAATCGTCGCCGTTCGTTGTTCTCCGTTTATATCAAGATTCAATTTCTGTATCATGCTCTAACTCCTCCCAAATAAACTAATCCATCTAGAAGTAAGTTCCTTAAGACAAAAATACGATAATCCCTAGAACCTCGTATATCACTTATGACCGGAGCTGGTATTGCAAGAATGGCCTGATTAATCCGCTCCTCAACTGATAAATTCGTGTTATTTAAAGCTTGCTCCATCTCATATGAACGAAATGGATACGCACATAATCCACTAATTGCTAACCGGTATGCGCGATTAACTTTTAATAATTCAAGTGTAATAAGAGGATAATCAACCTTTTCACTTTTCCTTTTTTTATCTATAAAGAAAGGAAACTTTCTATACATTCCATCAGATTTGGTTTGAACTAAAAATTCTCCACGCTTTAAGCGTAATTTTTCATTAAAAACTTCTTCTACAGGGTACTCTTTAACTCCATCACAACCTGCAATCACTAATGTACTATTAGAAAGTAGCAATGGAAGAATTGCTTCACGATAGATGATGTCACTAGCAAGATTACCACCAAAAGTAATTTGATTCCTCGAAGTTCGATCAGCGATTCGTACACACGCCTCACCAAGTAGAGGGAAAATTTTTGATTCAAATACTCTTGTTAATGTATGGGCTGCACCAACGACCACGGAATTCTCCTTAATTTCTAAGGCATTACATTCAGGAATTCCTTTTACATCGATTACTGCCTTCGTATGAATCAAATTTAATCTTCCTAAAGTAGTAACCTCCGTTCCACCGCTAAAATAAATAGGTTTCTTTCCTTTCTTATCGAGTTTAACAAATAAATCTACTGCTTCTTTGATTGAAGAAGGTCGATAATAATCAAAATTGAAGTGGAGCATTAATGCACCTCCCCAGCTTCTAGCCTTGATCTCCATATAAACTCTGGAGTTAGGGGCAACTTTTGTAGTGAAACATTAGCAGCAAGAGATAAACTATTTGCGACAGCTGAAGGCATACCCATTAACCCGTGCTCTCCAAGACCTCGGGCCCCAAATGGAGCACCTTTTACTGGGTTTTCAACGAATCGAACGATATACTCTGGTTGCTCTCCAAAATGCATAACTTTATAAGAACGAAATTGTGTCGTTAAGACTTTCCCTTCGTCATCAAAAATAAATCCTTCTCTCGTCGCAAAGCTAAGTCCCATATTCATCGCGCCTGTTATTTGTGTCTCCGCGCCTTTATAATTTAAAATTTGACCTGCATCTGAAACAGTTACTGCTCTTAATAACTTAAATGTATTATCCCTTTTGTCAAATTCAACCTCTACACCTTGTGCTACCACACCCCACTCAGGTCCTTGAACACCTTTTCCAGTAACCGGATTCATTTCTGTTAATCCTGGTATCATATATGTCCCTCTTCCAACAACTTGATTACCAGCTACTTTACCATTTGGATAAATATATCCAAGCGCAATTTCAGAAAAATCGATTGAAACAGTTGGGTCCGTTCTTTTAAATACTTTTTTATTAGCCACATCTAATTCATCTTTTGGAACTTTAAGTACAGTTGATGCAGTCCTTTTTAATTGTCTAATGGCATCATCACATGCTTTAAGCACAGCATTTCCAGACATGTATGTTGTACGACTGGCAGCAGTTTCCCAATTATCAGGAGAATCCTGGGTCTTTACTTCCATTTGAATAAACACTTCGTCTTCGTCCATATTCATTTTTTCAGCAACCATTTGAGTTAAAACAGTTTTAGTACCTTGCCCAATTTCTACAGCAGCGCTAATTATATTAATACTTCCATCTTTGTTAAAAGTTAAAATTGTCCCCGCTCCAACACCAGGAGGTGGATCCCCATTCTTCCAAGCACAACTAATTCCTTTTGTACGAACAAACCGATCTGAAATTTCAATACGTTGTCCTTTATCCCAATTCATCAGTTCCTTTAACTGCAACAAGCATTCCTTAATATCACCTAGATTACTTCTGTTCAAAAGTACTTGCGTAGGTGATGTATCACCTGGCTGAATCGCATTTAATAGACGAAATTCTAAAGGATCCATCCCGAGTTTTTTTGCCATTATATCCATCGTTCGTTCTACACCAAAAGCAGCTTCTGTACGTCCAAATCCACGAAAATCAGTTACATACGGATGATTTGTATACATACATAATGAATCACACCAAACGTTATCTATTTTATATGGTCCAGTACTGTCAAATGCTGCTGCCTTCGTAATAGGAACAGACCTTTCAGCATAAGCACCACCGTCAAATAAAAAAAAGAGTTTTAGAGCTTGTAATTTACCGTCATTTGTACATCCCATCTTAACCGTTGCATGTAATCCGATATGAACTGGAGATGTAACAATATCTTCCTCACGACTATTACGAAGCCTAACTCTTCTTCCACCAACTGCCTTAGAGGCTACATATGCTAGCGGTTCTAATTGCACACTTGTTTTAGCACCAAACGAACCTCCGACTAACGGGATATTTACAAGTACTTTCCCATCTTCAATATTGAATGTTTCACTAATTAATTCTTTCATTTCAAATGGTTCTTGTGAAGCAGAGTGAATAATAACCTCTCCGGTCTTTTTAATTTCTACATCCGCACATCTCGTTTCGATTGCTGTATGATCAGATTGATTAAATGAAAATTCTTCTTCTACAATAATGTCACAATTAGCAAAGCCCCGATCAATATTCCCTTTTCGGATTCCTTGTATGTTTGCTATATTTGTACCAGGTATAGGCTGAATCCCTCCAGAGGTACCTGTTAATCCAGATGACTCATCAATTAAATATTGTTCAACATTTTCATGTACGAGGGGAGCATCCTTTTCATATGCAGCTTCAGGTGAATTAACGACAGGAAGGGGTTCGTATTGAACACAGATTAGAGTAGATGCTTTAATAGCAATAGCTTCCGTATCTGCTATGACCATAGCAATTGGCTCTCCATAGTAACGTACTTTTTCAAATGCAAGCAATGGTCGATCTTTTATTGTTGTACCTAAAAGCAGCGGATAGTCCTTTCCAGTAATGATCATACGTACTCCTTTGACCTTCCACGCTTCCTTTGTATCAATATCACCTAAAATTGCATGAGCATGGGTACTCGTTACGAGTTTTGCATGTAGTGTACCAACTTCTTGAACATCATCAATATACTTAACTCTCCCAGATACCTTATCCCAGCTTTCTTTTTTAGGAACACTTTTCCCAATAACTCTATAATGCTTCACACTTTCCCCCTCCTTTTTACCACTATAGAATCCTATTAATCGTTGTACATAAATAGAACTAATTACATGTAGTGTGAATGGTAGAGAAAGGCTAATTGAAAAAAGATATGTCACTTACTACATATCTTTTTACAGTATCCTCTATAATCCGATTCGATCCCCTTTTTCAAGTCTTTGAATCTGCCTAGAACCAACTTCGGCTAATTCTTGAAATTGTAGGATTGTTTGACGCATTTTTGGCAAAGCTTCTTGTTTAAATGTACTAATCGATTCAAACGCGGATATGACGTTTGTGAAAGAGGTTTTTAGTGTTTCAACAGATACCGCTGACTGCATTGCTTGCTTTTGGATTGCAACGCCTTGCTCCTTTAATAATCGAGAAGTACCCTCAATAATAGTATTTGTTGTTTGATTTAAAGCAGTGATTTTTTGTAAAACAATTTTTTGATTATATAGAGCACTTGCTACAGTTACTGCTGTATTTAGTGCTGAAATCGTTACCGTTTTTGCACGTTCCACACCTCGAATTAATTCACGATTATTCCGAATCACTACCTCATAAGACATATCTCCTTGGTGATTGACAACTAACATTTGTTGTAGGTCCATGACTCGTTGTCGTAACGGATAAAGTACTTCCTCTGAGATGAATTTAATTTTTTCTTGATCTTCCCCTTCGATTTTTGCTTTTTCAATTTGATTTTCAATTGACTCATCCATTAATGTTCCAAGTTGGATTTCCTTTTCTAGCGTTTTTGAAAGCATACGAAGTGATAGTTGTTCATGCTCTAATGTCGTGTTATCATTTTCAAGAATATTTTTCCCTTTATCAAGAGACTTTACGATATCTGCGATTGCTACATCTGCTTTTTCAAATCTCTGAAAATATGAACGAATAGGATTAAATAACTTACCTAAAAAACCAGACTTTGCAAAATTAATGACACTTGGATCTAAATCCTTTAATTGAACTTGAAGGTCTGCTAAGCCTTTTGCAACTTGCCCACCTTCGTCTCCACTTTTAGCAAGTTGACCAAGTGAAACCTTTAGAAGCGAATTTTTATTTGAAGAAGATTTCATCGTCTGTAGTCCAAATGATTCAATTGATTGAAGAATTTCCTTTCGTTTTTCGTACGTTTCCTTTGAAACAGTGTCTAACTCCATAATCATCGCTACATTTGCATCCGCTGTTGCCTTTAATTTGATTAATTCCTCAGGTACCGGCTTTACTTGCTCTTCTATTACCGCCTTAATTTCCTCTTCATTTACAACTTGCATAGAAAATGACATTCTTAAATCCTCCTACTAATTAAAGTTGAACATTAAAGAGATTACGAATTTTATAGATTACGTCGTCTGAATCTGCATTAATATTTGCAGCTTCGTTAATATTTGAGATACTTTCGAGCGCTTTAATATTAGCGTTATAACCAATCGTATAAATTGGAATTTTATATGCTTTTATGATTCCTTTTACATTCTTCAATGAATTCCCATGATTGGTCTCGCCATCGGTAAGGACAAAAATGAGCGGTCTTACATTTGGATTTTTTTTCATTTCATCTTTCAGCATATTAATTGCAACTAGGATTCCATCATTTGTTGCTGTATCTCCGCTTGCATCGAGGCTAGATACTGAACCAACAAATTTTGACTGTTGATTTGCATCATATTTTGCAATTGGAAGATTGATCGTAACATCCGCAGAGTATGAAATTAAGCCAATACTATTGTCTCTTCCTAAATACTTTTGACCTTTAAGTAATGATTCTTTTAGCTCATTTAATGGTTTACCATCCATACTACCTGAAACATCTGCTACAAAAACCGCAGCAATAGGATTTGAAGTATTTTTCTTTCCTTTCCAAAGTTTCTGTGCAGCACTTAAAGTATTTCCATCAATCGTTTTAAGCTCTGATTTGTAATTGTTCAACCCATTAAACCCATCTTGTTTCGCAAGTGTTTGAAGGTTATTTTGACTAGTAAATTCAGCAAATTTTTTCAAAATATCTATTTTCTCTTTTGGTAAATTCCCTAATGCATAAAGTGGACTGTCGTGACGCACTCCAAATGGAATAAATTCGTAACTATTTTTTAAATCAGGTGAATTAACAAAGGTTTGATATTCTAGGACAAAGGCATCTAGAACGCCCGATTCCGCTGCATCACTCATTTGTAAAGTCGTAGAAGCTGTGAACGGGACATTTGCTTGAAAGCTTTCAAACCCTTTTACAGCAGTATCACTAAGTACATCATTTGAATCGAATGAATGTAAAGTCGTTACTAAAAAATTTAATCCAGTTGAACTCGTAAATGGGTCAGTATATCCCATTGATAGTTCATTTTTAGTCATTGCTTCAATTACGGTTTTCGGATCGACTTTACTATACTTTTTCATTAACTCATTATATTTTGACCGTGAAATGACAATTCCAGGAACATTCCCAACTAATCGCGACGATACCGTTTCTGTTTTAACACCACTTGCTGTAATCATTTGACCCCAAAGTTCATTTGAAGGTGTAAAGGCATCAGGAACATATTTACCAGATTTAATAAAATCTGTTGCAGTACCAGATGCAATGTTTCTAATTTTTACAGATACTTGCTGACCATTTAGATTGAATTTTGCATCATTAAACTCATTTGCAACTTCGTTTAACCAACCATTTTTCCCGTCACTTGATTTTTCAGTAGATGAAAAAATTTCAACAAAACTATCAGTCGTATTGTCTACAGATACAGGAAATTTAGAAATATCAGGGAGTTCACTTGCGACATCAGCTGTACTTAAGTCAATTTGACCTTTAATTGGTTTTGCTTTCGATATATTTATTTTTGAAATCATTTTAGCTAATTGCTGATTTTTATTTTTATCAGTAATTTTCACAACTTTATTCCCTGAAGTCATATTGATTCCAATATAGACAAGAAGAAAAACTACAACGATCACTGCAATAGATGCAAAAAGAAACTTCCTCATTTTCATCATCCTTTCATTCATTGCCTATAATATTTTGTTTGTTGAATTAACGTATCGATTTCTTTCATACATTCCATTTTTTCAATATCATCGATTCCTATTTCATCTAGTCTTGAAATTTCTAAAATTAATTTATCAATATTAACAAGAATCTCTTCATTCATTTCAATTGCTCTTTTTACGAATTTGAAATATTCATTATAAAGATTAGTTTTCTCTTGAATTAATGACTTAGAGTATCGTAATCCGTCTTTCCCCTTTATTTTTTTATAATCAAATTCATCAAAAGTACTGATTTTGTTTATGATGTTTCTTATTCTTAAATAAAATAATGTTTCAACCTCGTCCACAACAGATGCAAACTTGTTGTATGTAATTTCTGTTGGAGAAAATCGCTCTGTTAATAAGTTATAAAATACACCTTTTTTCTTTTTCATTCGTTCGATTTGCTCAATTGAAGTAATAATATCTTCTTTTAGTACTTTACTATTTTTATATCGACTTAAAGCAAGAACGAAATCTTCATTTGTTTTTAGCTGCTTAATTGACTTTTCTTTAACAGGCTTGAAATAAAGTTGAAACAGATTAAATAGAAGTACTAACAAATTCGCTATTATGAACGATACCCCAAATGCAGTTTGAAATGCACTCGCATTAATTAATTGGATTCCAATTAAACCTGGAGAGAATACAATCACATTCAAAATCGTAATGAGAGCGACTAGCCCCATTAACTTTAATCCTTTTGTCATCCTTCACTCCTCCGCTATACTCTATTTATGCTCTATTACTCATTTATATTTATCATTCTGAGTTTTTAGTTTATAAAATTGCAGAAATAATGACCTGGCTTAATATTTTTACTTTTGATAGTTTTCAACAAACAAAAAAAAAGACCGCTAAACGGTCTTTTTGATCGATTAATAAAGTTAAACACCTTTTCTCTTCATTTCTCCCCAACCTTTTTTTTGTCCTAGGAAAATGCTGATTGTTGCTACTACACGCCAATATGTTAGCATTGGGCGGTACCATATCGCTTCTGTTAATGAATAGAAAAATAAACGATTTAATTCACTTACCTTTTTATATTTTTCTAATCTCCATTCTTCTAGTAGTACTGCACTAACTGAGAAAAATGAGCCGTATATAATCATAAGAAATAAAAATGCAAATGAATATAAAATATTTATATTGTGTAAAGTAACGTTTATTATTAAAGACACATAACCAAAAAACTCAATAATCGGGCCTAAAAATTCAACAAAGAAAAAATATGGCATCGCAATAAAACCAATTGAGCGATAATTTTTATTGAAAATCATTTTACGATGAGCCCACAAACTCTCAAATAAACCGCGGTGCCATCTTGTTCTTTGATTTTTTAAATATTTTATACTATCTGGAGCTTCCGTATAACAAACTGGATCAGCTACGTACTCAATTTTTGCTCCCCAATTTTCTTCTATATTTTTCCGGTGAAGACGAACAACGAGTTCCATATCCTCACCAATTGTATCCGTTAAATAGCCTCCTACTTGAATGACCCTTGACTTTTTAAATACGCCAAATGCTCCTGAAATTATTAGTAATAAATTCTTATTACTAAGCCCAATTCTTCCTATAAGAAAAGCACGCATATATTCGATAACCTGCATCACAACAAGTGGATTTTTAGAGAGAAGCATTTCATTTACTTTGCCAAGCGAGGTTTTACTACCATTTGCAATTAATACATTTCCTCCAGTAGCGAGTACTTCGTTATCTGTATTTTCAATAATTGGCTTCATAATTTTAAGGAATGAATCAGAATCAAGGATTGTATCGCCATCAATAGAAGCAAAGTAAGGATATTTACTAAAATTTATTCCGGCATTTAATGCATCAGCTTTTCCACCATTTTCTTTATCAATTAGAAATAGAACAGGATAAATTGCAGATTGATACACATTCTTAATAGGTTTGGTCTCAATACCATAATGTTTATGAAATACCTTGTTTTTTAACAATCTCATCTCAAATCGGTCAATAGTTTTTTGGAGTGTAGAATCTTTTGAACCATCATTTATGACGATTACTTCAAATTCAGGGTAATCTAACCTGCCACTTCCAGTCACTAAAGATAAGATCGTATTAATTACACCTACTTCCTCATTATATGCAGGTACAAGTATTGATAGAGGTGCTGTAAAGGCAGACTCTTTTAATCTTTTATATTGTTCAATTTGATGTAGACCTTTTTCTCTCTTTAATCGAATAAATGCTAATAAAAATAAGATTAAATAAGTTGTACAAAGGACAACCACGTAAATGATAATCACTTTATTGAGAATTAAAAAAAATAAATTAATCATAATCCCCAGTCCTCTCCAACCATTCTTTTGCTATATTTCTTGCATATGCATCGGTATGCTCTTCAATAATTTGATTAAGAATTACACTTCCATTCTTATACTTTTTAATTGATTTTGCAGCTTCCGATCTTACTATATAAGCTTTGTCAGATATAAACTGAATTAGATAAGGCAAAAATAAATCTTGGCGAATGTTTCCCATTAATCGTACAATCATTAGATTTTCCTCATTACTTAGTGGAACTTGAAGTTGTCCACCATTTTCATTAGACTCCACAAGTTGGATAATTATGCTCGGGGTAGATATATACCCAATGGATGCGATTGTTTTTAATGAACGTATTTTTAATTCAATATTTTCTGATGTAATTAATTTCTCAAGAAATAAATGAATTTTCTCAGAACGCAAATTTTTAATTCGGATTAAATCTAAAATCGGGTTTTTATAGTCCTCTGGCAAATCATAAAAGTTTTTTATCAATTCCTGAATATTCTCCTCATTAACATGTTGATACAATATTTCAGTAAGTAAAAATGAGGGTATTTTTTTCTGGCTTATTAACAATTCCATTAATTTCTCATATTTAAAACTCGCCAATATTAAAAAAATATTAAATTTTTCTTCAACAGAGCATTTTTTATTTGATAAATGTTGAATTAAATCGTCTTGCATCATTTTTATTTTAAATTGATTGATAAATAATAAAGAATTAATCCGTTCGCTCCAATTACCATGTTTAAGTTTATATTTATATCTAGGGATAAAATACAAATTTACAATTGGCCTAATTGGATCAAATCCTTCTTCAAATTTGATAATACTCATAAAACTGCTGAATATATTTTCTAACGCTTCAAACTCAATTTCCTTTCTTGGAAGAAACGAAGCAGATAATTTTCCTTTTATTAAATAATTTTCAATAGATAAGATATTTTTATTTAGCCATTCTTCTTTTTGCTTATTTTTTTGTTGTCTAATGATTTTCCTCAAAACTAAATAAATATAAATAAAAAGTATTAATAGAAAAAATATTCCTGTTATATAAAAGATAATGAATATGTTCATTTTGGAGTAATTCCTAACATACGATTTAAACGAAGACGAAGTTCTTTTAAGCTAAACGGTTTTTCCAAGTAATCATTCGCTCCGCTTTGTAAAGCGATTGCAACGTCATTCTCAGAGCTTTTACTACCAATCATTAAGCATAAATATTTTCTACGATCGTAGCTAGTCCGCATTTTTCGTATTATTTCAAAGCCGCCCATTTGAGGTAAAATACGGTCGATTATTAATAGATATCTTTCATTCTGCTTGTGCCAAGGATCATTTAAAAATTCTTCTCCATCTACAAACACTTTTATTTCAACGTCATATAATTTTCCACCTAAATCTGACAATTGATGTTTTAACATCTCACGTATAAGGCGATCTTCATTGATTATCGCTACTTTTAGCCTACGAATCATATTTTCATTCTTACTAGCAGAAGAATCAAATTGATTCATTGAATCCATTTCATTAGAAGTGAGTAGTGTTAAACATTCGTCAGCGCTTATACTTGGATCAGGAAATTCAAACACATTAAAATTAAATGACATATAGTGAATTCGATTATCAAAAGAGATCGGTACCTCCGAAAATGATTGTGATAAACGATTCATTAATTTAATGCCATCTTCTTTAACAGTTTTTGGTAGCAATAATACAAATCCTTTATTCTTATAATGTGCTAGCAAATCGGACGATCTTAAACTTCTTTTTAAAAATTGAATAAAACTTTTTTCGGTTAAATTATTCAAAGAATAGTCTTGTTTTTGGTCAATTTTTACGTATACCATCGAAAATGATTCGTAGCTACGTTTTAAATCCTCTAATTGTTTTTTTACCTCATTTTTTAAAAATCTAAAATTGTAAACACCACTTATTGTGTCAATTAAAACTTGTTCCTGTATTTGATTTCTACGCTGAACGAATTTGTTAATATATTTTTGAAGTTCACTACCAGCAACTGATTCACTAAGAACTGCATCAGGCATTAGTGCACTCATCGTCATTTGATCAGTCGTATTACATATACAAATTGTTGAAATATATCTTCTTTCACAAAAGTCTCTCAATTGATGGAAGCTCTCTATATTAAATGCGTTTATTATTTCTTCGATAAAAATAATTAGTACATCAGGATTAAATAAATCTATTTTTTCAAACAAACCTAAAATATTCTGATTGAGCTTACCTAATTTATATTGATAGTTATTTACATCACAAAAGTTTTGATAATTAAATTTCTCTTCACTTCCTATAAACATTACAATTGGATATTCAGTTTGAATATCAATCACGTCTATCACCCGCTCGCTTAATCTAGTTGGTTTTAATCAGTGAACTTTAAAATACTCTTCTATGAACTTCAAACTAAACGTTAAAAACTAAAATAAACTCCAAAATCAAGTTTACTTTATCTAATATTAACTTTGAATTAACATACAATCAACGGTATCTTTATTGGTAATTTAAGACATCATTTCCAATATCAAATAATGGCCAAATATAAAACAAAAACCGCAATTCGGCTATTTTCGAATTGCGGTTTAATATTTTTAAATTTAACCATAAACAAACCATTCTTAACTCCAACAAAATATTCCTAAATAAATCAAAAAAATCGTCATCTTTAAGTAAATTATTACATCTTTTCAATTAATTTATCTACGATTGTGTTTATTCTCTTATTTTGTTCCTCAATCATTGTTTGTTGTTTATTTAAAGTTTCTCTATTCTCGTCAATTTTCTTTCTATTTTCATCTATTTTTTCTAGTGCATGATTCAAAAGCTCGGTTCTTAGATCTAAAATTTCAAATAAACGATCCAAACTAGTTTTGATATCATGTAGTAATTGTACTTCAACTGGCTGTGATAAAGCGCTACCTTCATTCATTCCTCTGCTTTTTTGGAATTTATAAATCGAAGCAGACACATTTACTTCTTTGTTTACTTCAATTACATTGCTTTCTAACCATTGAAGTTTAATCATGATTACACCATCTTTTAAATAGCGATCTAATACCTTAAATTTACCGCTAGCAGTCTCATGTACAGTACCATTAGCATATTTCCGTGAAGGTTTGATTCCATCATTACTATTCATAATTTTTTCCTCTCATTATTAAAAAGATAACGATTTTTAATTAAGTTACTTTTCTTAACGTTAATTTAACCGCGTTTTACTTTTTTTAACCAGCATTTGCAATAAAATACATAGTTTATTTTTAATAATAATTTTGTTCTTAATTTGAACTATTCAATCATTCTAACGGAGATGAACTTAATTCACTCCTAACGAATATAGGAAATTACCTTACAGCATACTAAAATAAGTAAGTTTTTAATGTTTTGGAGGATCTAATGATGAAGGAAAATAAAAAAATGATAATTTTACTGATGCTTTGTCTAATGATTGGTGTGGCATTTATAATGTTCCATCAGACAAAGACTAGTAAAGTAATTAGGAAAGTTAACACTTACACATATAAAACAAATAACATTACAATTCCCGCTCAAATCGGTAAAAATTATTTTCAACTTTTTGATAAAACAAAAACTCCACACAATCTCCTACTAAAAGGTGTAAATCTTGGAATTGCAAATCCAGGACACTTTCCAGGAGAAACAGCTATAACAAAAGCCGAATATTTAAGGTGGTTTAAAGCGATTGGAAAAATGCACGCAAATGTTATTCGAGTATATACCCTTCATCCTCCTGCATTTTATGATGCACTATTTGAGTACAATCAAAAAACTAAACACCCACTCTATTTAATACACGGTGTTTGGATTAATGAGGAAAAGATGAATTCATTAGGGGATATTTACAACGAGAGCCTTACAAAAGAGTTTCAACATGATATTCGTCAAGCTGTTGATGTAATTCATGGGAAAGCACAAATCCCTCAAAAATTAGGTCACGCTTCGGGTAAATATCATTCAAATATTTCAAAATACGTTATTGGATGGATTTTAGGTATAGAGTGGGATCCAAATATGATGAAAACAACAAATGATAAGCATAAAGCTAATGTTGAATTTAATGGTCATTACTTTCAAACAAACAATGCAACTCCATTTGAAACTTGGCTTGCAGGTATATTAGACAATACCGTGAAATATGAAACAAAAAAATATGCTTGGCAGCGTCCAATTAGCTTTGCAAATTGGGTAACTACTGATCCAATTCACCATCTAAATGAACCGATGGAAAAAGAAGATATGGTTTCATTAGATCCGAATCATGTCAAACCAAAGTCAACATTATATCCAGGGTATTTTGCTTCCTATCATGTATACCCATATTACCCGGAATTTTTAAATTATGAACTAACTTATACGAATTATACTGATTCCCGAGGTAAGAAGAATAGTTATGCTGGATATTTACATGCTCTAAGGAAAGTACATAATATGCCAGTTCTAATTTCAGAATTTGGCGTACCCTCATCTAGAGGTATGACTCATCGGAATCGTTATGGATGGAATCAAGGGTTTCATAATGAAACTGAGCAAGGACAAATTAATGCTAATCTTTTTGAAGACATTCAAATGGAGCAAATGGCAGGAGGAATTGTATTTTCATGGCAAGATGAATGGTTTAAACGAACATGGAATAATATGCAATTAGATGATCCTGAACGCCGACCATTTTGGTCAAATGTACAAACGAGTGAACAGCAATTTGGTTTATTATCATTTGATCCTAATCTTTCAAAAGATGTCATTTCTGTAGATGGGAATCCAAGTGATTGGAAAAAAAATAAAATAAAATCAGTAAATATGAAAAATGCTAATTTTATTAATTCTCTTGATCAAAACGACAACGAACGGAAATTAAAGGATTGGTCAATGTCTAGCGACGAGCGCTCAATTAATTTCCTCTTAAATTTTGAAAAAACTAAACAACCTTTTGATTGGTCTAAAACAGGAGTTATGCTATTATTTGATACTATTCCAGGTCAAGGACAGCATCAACTTCCAAATAACAAGTCGGTTAAAACTGAAAGTGGAATTGATTTTGTAATTGACTTAAATGGACCTAATGATTCTCATGTTCTTGTGGATAGCTATTATGATCCATTTTATTATGAATACGCCAATCTTTTACATTACGCGCCAATTGAACCGAATGTAAATATGAAAGATAATGGCATCTATCATAAAATCATGCTTGGATTAAATCGACCACTTGTTATTCCAAATTTAAACGGGAAATCTTTAAATTTACCTTTGGAGTCTTATGAAACAGGTAAACTAATGTTAGGAGATGGAAATCCATATAATAAAGATTTTAACTCTTTAACTGATGTATCCCTCAACAAGAAAGATCATGTGTTAGAAATCCGTATCCCTTGGCAATTATTAAATGTGAGAGATCCAAGTACACGTGAAATTATGGGGGATATGTGGAAAGGTGGATTAGAAAGCAAGAAAAATATAAAAAAAATTCAAGTAGCTGTTGTTACTTATCGTCCAACTGAATCAAATAAGGAACTATCCTATTCAACTGTTAGACAAAAAAATGGAAAACTTTTAATGGATGATTTTTATTCTTATACTTGGAAAAAATGGGATCAGCCTAGATATCATGAACGTCTAAAAAAATCATACTACATCTTGAAAGATACTTTTCAAAAAGCAGATCCAATTAAATAACCAAATCAAATTAATGCCCCCGATTTTCCGGGGGCTTTAGCATTCTCATTTTTTGTAAATATTTGCATGAAGAATATTCTTACATTTTTTAATCTTTTGTTTGATTTGCAAGTTTTCAAAGAAATATACTTCCGTACCTGACCAAATAAAAACCCAACATACAATGCTTAATATGCCTCCGATATAGGCATGACTTTTTTGAAGCTTTAAGTAGAACAAGCCAATGATAATACCAAACACAAATAAAATAATGGACTTTTTAATATTTCTAGCATAAATTCGTTCATCAGTTTTCACAAGATTTGTAAAAGAGTTCACAGTCGCTGTTTTTAATGAATTTTCATCAAATTCAGTTTGACCATCAAAAAGTAGCTCTATATTTTTTCTTTTAGCACTATGTAATTTAGATAATATAAAATCTTCTAATTCAGCGCTTAAGTGTAAATTGTCATGGCTATAAAAACTTGCAAATGGATTATCCGACTCTTTTAAAAAAATATTAATACTTATTTTATCTTCCATTTTAAAACTCCTTTAACACTATTCACTTGAAAAAACGCATTGATAACATTCTCAATGCGTTTTAAATTTATATTTAATGTGGATTAGTAGGATTAGGGACGATTGGATTTACAGTATTATCTCCATTTTCGTTTCCTGTACCCGGTGTTTGTTCACCAGGCTTCGTACCTTCTCCTGTCCCGTTTCCATTCCCTTGCTCATTTCCAGTTCCCTGTCCATTTCCTCCTGTTCCAGTTCCTTGTCCACCTTCATTTGCTGGTGGTGTAGTTGGTTGCTCAGTTGAAGATAAATCAACGGTAACTGTAACAGGTCCACTCTTACCTTCAGCATTCGTAGCAATAATGGTTATTTTCACAATATCTCCAGGGACAATTCCATTAATACTTGTTGCTGTTCCCTGAATTTTTTGAGTTTGTCCCGCTGCACCATTTACAGTATAACTTACTTCAAAAGACGTTTTTTGAAGCAGATTTGCTGGATACGTCCAATTTAATGAAATATTACTTGTAACCGGGTCATAGTTTGCCTTAACATTTTTTGCTGACTCAATCACAATATCTTTAGGAATATCATCTACTTTTTCTCCTCGAATGTATAATTCATTTCGAATTTCTTCGACTGATGAAGGTTTTCTAAAGATTGCGTTTCGATCTCCATTGGCAGCTAACATATCTCTTGCAATGAATTTTGCAATATTCGTTGAGCCTTTACCAAGAAAATTATTTTTTTCATTTTTTTCATACCCTGTCCAAACGGCCATTGTAACATCAGAAGAATATCCTATAAACCAACTATCACGAGTTGCGTTATTCGGAAATCCGTATTTTTGTTTTACTTCATCAGAGTAGTTTGTCGTACCTGTTTTACCTGCCATATCGAGTCCTGGTACATTTGCTCTTTTACCAGTACCAAGTGGTGTTTTTACTACATCTCGAAGCATATCTGTTATCATATATGCAGTATAATCACTCATTACTTGTTTAGGTTCAGTTGCAAATACTTTTTCAGTATTATCAGGATAAATAATTTTTTTAACGGAGTGAGGCTTATTATAGATTCCACCATTTCCAAAGGCAGCATATGCCCCTGCCATCTCCATTGCTGATACACCCGTGAATCCTCCTATGGAATAAGATTCATAATATGTATTTTTCGAAAAATTAAATCCTAATCCATTCCCAAATTCTCTAGAACGATCTGCGCCTACTGCCTGGAAAGTCTTTAATGCAGGAATATTTCGTGAATCAACTAATGCTAAACGGATTGAAATATCCCCCTTATATTTTCGATCCCAGTTTCTAATAGGTGTACCATTGGAATAAGAATAAGGCTCGTCAAGAATTTGATGATAAGTCGACCATTTTAAATACTGAATAGCTGGACCGTAATCAAGTATAGGTTTAATTGAAGATCCCGGCTGTCTTTTAATATCAGTAGCGAAGTTTAAACCACCAGTACTTGTATTTCTACCAGCGCCTACTGCTCGAATTTCACCCGTTTTCGTATCTAATAATACAAATCCAGTTTGAAATTCATCACTAGGATAGAAGCTTTTTCCTCTACTTAATATTTCATCTGCTGTATCTTGAGCTTTAGGATCCAATGTTGTTTGAATTGTTAGACCATCGGTATAAACATTTGCATCACTGTTTTTTTCAACTTCATTTACGACTACATCGATAAATGAATTGTATTTTGTACCACCAGATTCATGAACTTTTACTAATGATTTCATTGAAATTGCTTTTGCATTTGTATATTGTTCCTCAGTAATATAACCATATTTTTTCATTTGACTTAAAACTGTATTTCTACGGTTTTGTGACTCAACAGGGTGCCTTGCAGGATTATAGTTATTTGGACTTTTCACCATACCTGCTAAAGTTGCTGCTTCTGGTAGTGTAATTTTAGATAAATCTTTACTAAAATAAGTTTCACAAGCTTTGGCTACACCATAAACTCCTCGCCCTTTAAGACCATTCGAAAAGTATACTTTATTTAAATACATTTCTAATATTTGATGTTTTGAGTATCTTTGTTCTAATTTAAAAGCTAAGTACATTTCTTGAACTTTCCGCTTAATCGTTTTTTGAGAAGATAAAAATGAGTTTTTTACTACTTGCTGTGTGATTGTACTTCCGCCTTGTGAACCGAAACCTCCAGTTATATTCGCTAAAACTGCACCGAATACCCGTCGAATGTCTACGCCTTTATGTTTATAAAATCGCACATCTTCAGTAGCAATAAATGCGTCTTCTACAACCTTAGGAATTTCATTATAGGACACTTTTGTTCGTTGTTCTCTTCCTAATTCGGCTACAACTTTACCATCTTTATCAACAATAGTAGAAGATAGCGGTACTTTGAGTTTTGATTCATCTAGTGCGGGTGCTCCACTAACTAAATATGAAAATATTCCAACACCAATCAGTATGAAAACAATTACGATTGATAATAATGTTACAGTAATTTTTTTCCATAAGCCTTCAGACTTATCGGAAATTTTTGAAGGCTTTTCCAGCCGTTTACGTTCCTCTCGCGAACGGTATTCATTTGCCATCTTAGTTCGCCTGCCTTTTTAGTAAAATAGAGCTTTTTAGGGCAAAAATTATACTTTTTATTTAAACCAATTTATAAATAGTAGTATTTTCTACACGCTCTACTTTCATGTACTGAAGAATATCTTTCTCAATAAAAAAACAGATAACCCCTTCCTTAAGGTTCATCTGTTTCACAAAATCTAATTAATTATTCAATTTGCATTAGACGAAAACGTCTTTTCAATAAAATCAATCACTTTCTTAGTATATGGTTCCGGTTCTTCAATAAATGTTGTAATATGTCCATGTTCTGTCAGCCATAATGTTTTTTCGTTTTCATTAGGGATTTGATCATAGATCATTTCACTACTACTGAATGGTACTTTCAAATCATTCTTTCCATGAATTAATAAATAATTTGTTGAATTTCCTTTTTGAACTGATATGACCGGAGACACTTCTTTTGGGTCAATCTTTAATAAATGTTTCATCGAACGTAAAATGATTGAAGTAAAAGGTTTTTTAGGTAATTTTGACCAAACACTTAAATTATCTTCCAAATAAGTTTGTAAATCATGAAATGGACTGTCTGCTATAACTCCTTTAATTTGCGCATGAAGACTACCAACTAGTAAACATGTCGCCCCACCCATACTCCATCCAAACAAAACAATTTCTTGTTGATTTCGTTCGTTAATCACATATTCTACTGCCGACGATAAATCATGCTGCTCATAATAGCCAATTCCAGTTGTTCGTCCACCTGATTTCCCACTATTACGGAAGTCAAACATCAATACATTATACCCACGTTCATGGATTGATTGCACAATTCGAAGACCATTAATCTTTTTTTGACTTCGTTCATCTGTGTACCCGTGTGCAGTAATGACTGTTTTTGCTGTAGAATTTTTTGCTGGAATCCACCATCCTCTTAGCACAACTTGATCATGATTACTCTTAAATTCAACCTCTTCAAATTGCAAATTGTAATCAGTAGGAGTTTGTTCGGTTTTTCGTCTAAATGGATGAGTTAAGATTAAACCGACTAGTATCGGTATTAGAAAGAATAAAACTGGAGACAAAATTACCATCCAAAGTAAAAGCTTATTTATTTTTTTCCGTTCCATCATGCACACTCCTTTTGTCTGTTAGCCAAATAGAAGTTCTTCTATTTAAATTATGAAATATGTTAGACTTTGTTAGTCTTAATGAACTTTTATTTATGTATTAATTGTATCTTTTTAAGTTCCTTCTAATCAATAGATAAGAGGTGCCGAAATTTCAGTTTTACCGAATATTTAGGCACCCATTTTAATGAACTTTTTATTTAAGTTAAAATCAACATATAAAGTTTAGAGTATATTCTCTATATTATGTATCTTTGTGACAAAGTTCACAATTTTACATTTGTGAAACTTTGTTATAAGTAATTAAATCGAGCCTTTCTATTTCTTATTTATCAGATCGGGGATTCAATGCTTTACTAGTCATAATTTTGTTATAAACAACTGGAAAATCTTTCAAATAACCCTAAGCGAAAAATGTCGGAAAATGTTTTAATAGTGATACTACATAACTTGGGCATCGGCTGACCTCCCCTTCTTTGAAAGGTGGTGATGCCTATGACGGAGAATGAAACAATTAGTTTAATGCTAGAAAGTGTAATGGCAACGATCGCGCTAATTAGCTTAATCGTTGCCATCATCAACATTACTTCTAATAAGAAGTAACCGTCCTTCCCCAAGGACATATTTGTCAGCCGTATCACTACGGATGTAGTACTTAAGTTTGGTGTTACCAGCACCATACTCTTTTTTATTATAACCATATTATATCATAATTTATAATCAATTCTAACAACTTATTAAGCAAAAAAATAGCAATGAACTTTATAATGAGACAAAGCTTTAACTAATTTCTAGCAAAAAGTAGTCATCTATTAAATCTAATATAAAAATCCGTACCATTTTCACTAGTTGTAAAATCAATCGTTGCGTTATTTCTCTTAGCAATCGCATAGCAAATTGCTAATCCTAATCCAGTTCCATTTTCTTTTGATGTGACAAATGGAGTTGATATTCTCTCAATTATTTCCGGTGGAATGCCAGATCCTTCATCATTAATTGACATAACAATTTTATCGTCTTCTATATAAGTATGTATCTTTACAATTTTTCTAACATTCAATGCATCTAAAGAATTACTAACCATATTTAAAAGTAACTGACGGATTTCATTTTGATCAATGATTAAATTAGGAATTTCATTTAGCTCTCTTAGAATCAGTTTGTCCTCTTTTAATGCTCTAGTTTCAAGTAATGGATATAAAGTATTTATTATTTGATTTAAATTATGTTCTTCAAGTTTGTTAGGCTTTTTCTTTGCAATATCGAGAAACTCGGTAATAATTGCGTTTACCCGGTTAATTTCATCGATCATAAGTTCAAATATTTGGCTATAGCTTTCAAAATCTTTATTTTGTAACCCTAATTGTAAAAATCCCTTTACTGTAGTGAGTGGATTTCTAATTTCGTGCGCTACACCAGCAGCCATTTCTCCAATTATTTTTAGTTTTTCATAATATCTCTGCTCTTCTTCCTGTATTTTTTTCTCAGAGATATTAATGAAAATTGCTAGTATCCCATTCTGATCAGGTATTACCTTAATTTCATATGTTATAAGTGAGTATTCCGTTATTGATTCAAACGATTGGATTTTTTGTTCATTATAGGCCTTATTGTAATAATGATATACTTCTGAGTTCACATAATTAGGTAATGCATTCCACATACAAACACCGATTAACTCTTCTTTTGGCTTTTCAATCATTGCTTCAGCAGCCTTATTAATAAAAACAAATTCCATTTTCGAATTTAAATAGTAACATCCTTCTGCCATGTTATTAAAAACTTCATGTAGGTCAACATGACTAATTAATTGATTATCTTCATTTAATGGTAAATTACTATTTGAAACCAAAGTCATCATACCCCTTCTTTTTTTAGATGACTAAAAACCTATCTAACCCAGTCTATTTTTAGAATAACATATTTCTGAATTTTCTCAAAACGAACCTTTGTCCTACTTTTCAGTTAAATACAAATAACTAACCAAATTAAATTTATGATTTCATTAATATACTTAAAAGAAATGGATTTAAATCCTTTTTTCAAATTAAATCCGTGTAAAAAACCATCTTTTTGGCGTTCTTTTATTATGATTAAAAGTAAACAAAATAAATTGAACTGAGAGTTAGAATTATTATTTATCACCAGATTGCTTATTATTTTCAAAATACAAAAACAAGCAAATGCACCGTAAAAAAAATTAAAAATATCTTTAAACACAAAAAATCCCTTCATATTACCCTTATGAAGCATAGGATAAATATAGAAGGAAAAGGTTTTAAACTAGTATTATTAATTCCTACATGAATTTATTTATCAATCTTTTTTATCATTGCAATTGCTTTTTGGATCGAGCGTATAATTCCTGTATATCCAGTACATCTACATAGATTACCCGATAAAGCTTCTTTAATTTCATCTTCTGTTGGATTTGAATTTGTATCGAGGAGTGCTTTTGCAGCCATAATCATCCCTGGCGTACAATATCCACACTGATACCCTCCCTCTTCTAAGAAAGCTTTCTGAATAGGATGGAGTTCTACATCTGCTATACCTTCAATTGTACTGATTGAAGTATTATTTACTTGATATGCCAGCATTAAACATGAATTAACTAGTTTATGATCCATATGGACAGCACACGCACCACATCGACCAATTTCACAAGAGATTTTTGTTCCTGTCATTTTTAAATGTTCTCGTAAAATGTCAATTAGACGCGTTGTAGGCGCAACATGTAATTGTTTTTCAATATTATTTATTTTTAAATTAAGTTCAAGCAAATGAATAGGTTGATCTTGATCATATTTCATACCCATTATCTCATCTCCTTGAATTTATTAATTTCAATAAATATTCCGGAGAAATTGGTAATTTATTTATCCAGCAACCTGTTGCATCAAAAATTGCCCTAGCAATTGCAGGAGCAACAGCAACTGTGCCGATTTCTCCAACCCCTCTTGGCCCAAATGAATCTTCGTCCTCAAGACTTTCTATAGGTGCTACATTTAATTGATAAGGAACATCACAAATTGTTGGTATCAGATAGGTATCAAAGTTATCTGAAACGTATAAACCCTTTTCCATTATCGAGTCTTCCATCAATGTATACCCTAATGCCATGGCACCCCCACCCTCTATTTGTCCTTTATAACCTAAAGGATTAACAACTGGACCAGCAGCTACTGATTGATCTAATCGGATTATCTTGGTTTTTCCAGTTAGGAGATCAACCTCAACCTGTGCTAAAACGGATGCAAAGGAATAAAGATAGTGACTACCTCCTACAATAGCATCAGGACTTATCGGAAAATCAAAAGAAGTTTGAACGATTATTTCTTGTTTACGAGGCATTTTTTGAGCAAGTTCTTTATAAGTCATCATCAATTTATCTTCTCTACCATTAACTTTCATCCAAATCCCATTAGGTCCCATTTTAAGAATATTAATGGGTACTCTAGTAACCTTTTGGGCTAGTTCAAGAAGCTGAGTTTTAAACGAAGCTTCCATTCTTTTTAAAGAATGCCACACCATGCTTGTAGCTCTAGATGCTGTTGAAGAACCGCTAATTGGCACTAAATCAGTGTCGCCAATTATAATCTTTATATCTTGTACAGAACAGTTAAATTCATTGATTAATAATGTTTCTATTACGGCAAGTATACCTTGACCACATTCTTCAAATCCAAATGCTGCTTCAATTTTACCCTTTCGTGTAAAAGTTAAGCGACCACCTGATGGGTCTATCCTGTCAACTCCAAGCCCCCCACCATGCATTGTAAGTGCAATACCTTTTCCATAAACTTTCCAATTCTGACTAACTTCTTTATCATTCTGTTTATTTAGTATAGGCGATTTTGATATTTGACTTAAAACATCATAAGCACCATTTGTTGGTACGACTTGTTGACCTAATGGCCCTAAATCATTTGTTTTTCTTAAGTTTTTCAAACGAAATTTAATAGGATCCATTTTTAGTTTCTTAGCAAGTCGGTCAATTTGCCCTTCAAGAGCAAACGTAATTTGGTTTCCACCAAATCCTCTAAATTCACCTGCAACTCCATTATTTGTAAATACTGATAATCCTTCAATTTCAATATTAGGGATAATATATGGTCCTGGAGCATGCTCAATAGCAAAATCTAAAACTGCGGGGCCTAATGTTGCGTATGCACCAGTATCAGCTATAATTTTTACTTTATGTGCCACAATTTCCCCATTTTCGTTGACACCCGTTTTCATTGTAATTTTCATTGGATGACGCTTTAATCCAGACTTAACAGATTCACTTCTACTTTGGTGAATTTTTATTGGACATTTCGTTTTTAATGCTAACAATGCACCATAAGGTTGTATATTAAGTTCATCTTTACCTCCAAATGAACCACCCATAGGGCTAGAGATGACCCGAATGTTTTCTTCAGGTATATTTAGGATCCTAGCCAATTGAAACCGATCTTTAAAACCGTGTTGTGTTCCAACATATACTGTTAGATTCCCGTTCGTTTCAGGGACAATTATTCCTCCTTCTGTTTCCATGTAGGCATGCATTTGCCTAGGTAAATCATAAGTTTCTTCTACAACCGTACTACAATCTCGAAATCCCTGCTCAACATCACCTTTTTGATATTTAGATTGATGTAAAATATTTCCTTGTTCATGTAATTTAGGTGAATCAAGGCGAAGCGCTAATTCAGGGCTATCTATAACAGGTAGTTTTCTATATTCGACTTTAATCAAATGTAATGCCTGTTCAGCGATTTCTTCTGTATCAGCGGCAATAGCAGCAATTGCATCACCGACATATCTTACACGATCTTTACAAAAAACAGGTTGGTCAGGAAATATTAATCCAAAACCATTTAAACCAGGGATATCCTTATAAGTAACAATAGCTCTAACCCCTGAAAGTTTTTCAGCTTCTTCAATCGAAATGGATAAAATCTCAGCATGTGGCTCAGTGCTTCTTAATACTTTTCCATATAACATGTTTGGAAAGGACAGATCTGTTAGATATTTCATTTCACCGCTTACCTTGCTTAGACCATCAGGACGGATTCTTCTTTCGCTTTCTGTAGGAATCAGATTTTTACTCATTGTTCACCTCTTATTTACTAGCTAGTTTAGTAATCTCGGAAACAATAATATTAGTTGTAATCTCCTGTTTATAGTTTGAGGATGAAAAATGGTCAGAAGGAGGTTTGAATTCCTTTTTAATTGTTTGAGCTATGTCCTTTAATTGAATTGATGGCAGGTATAATTTTTTAATAATCTCTTCAGTATTAGCTAACCGCTGAGGTAAAAATGAACTTCCACTAACTGCTAAGTGAACTTGTTCGATCATCTTTTTTTTGCCAATTTTTAAATAACCAGATATACACACAATACTTTGACAAAAACTCTCTCTTAATCCTATTTTTTTATAGAAATAACTTTCACTAGATTTCTTTGTTTGTACAGGTATTTGAACGCTCACGATAATGGAATTTGATAAATATTTCTCTTCTTTTATACATTCTATTAGTTTTTTTTCTCGCATATGATGTCCATCAAATAAAACGAGACTCGCATCCAATACTAATAAAGCAGGAATGACATCACCATTACCATTTGCAATATTTCCCCCGATTGTTGCTCTATTTCTAATTGCTGGAGATGCAATATTTCGAACAGCTTCCACTAGTATTGGGACATTATCAAGGAAGATTGGTTTATTCCTACAACTATCTAATGTGGTTAACGCTCCTATTTGCATTAAAGTTTGCCCATTTTTATTAATTAACTTATATTCCTGCAATTCTTTTATGTTTTCTATACTAATTAAATTTTCAGGACACAGTATTCCCTTTTCCCAATGAGTTTGTAAATGAGTGCCTCCTGCGATAATGCATGAATTATTAAAAAATTGCCGTTTTAACTCGTATGCTTTTTCAATTGTATCTGGAAACCAAACAACAGGATAATATAAGTTTGCACCTCCTGGTTTAATCACAAACTAAGATCAACTCCCTTCGCAATTTCATATGCTTCTTTTGTATCGATATCGAAAAAGTCCCACTTATTCCCAAATTCTACTAATACTCCTTCTAAATTAGTATGTTTCCGAATAATTGCTCTTGCTCCTTCATCTCCATTTAACATGAATAGGTCAGGTATCAAATTAGGCGACAGTATGATTGGTGGTCTAGGAACACCTTGAAAACTTGCTGCTAAAAAAGGAATTGTTGAATTCTCACTTACACGCTTTAAATAATTTTGATGCAATACATTAATTGTTTGAATCGATAAAAAAGGTTGGTCTGCAAGGAGGATCATGATCCCTAAAGGCTTTGTTTTTAGAGCTTGAGTTAAACCACATTTCAAAGAGAATGATTGTCCTTTGTTTGCACTGGTACATGGAACATGTGTCCAAAAATCTTTATAGGGTTTTTGAAAAAGATCTTTGCTAATCCAATTTAGTGAATCATTTTCTTTTGTTACGACAAAAACATGGTCAATATTAGAATTGATAAATTTACGTAAACCAAAACTTCCAATTGTAGAATTGCCTAATGGAAGTGAAATTTTATTCTGACCCATTCTTTTACTACTACCTGCAGCAAGTAAAATTGCAATGATTCTACTATTCTTCATGCTTAATCTTCTTTATTCTTTGTCTTTGAATTATTTCACCAACAATACTGATAGCAATCTCTTCTGGGCCCTCAGCACCAATTTGCAGGCCGGCAGGACTATTTATTTCTGAATCTACTTGTTTACCTTCCAAAAGTCGTTGTATTCGTTTTTTTCCACCAAGAACTCCTAAATACTTAAGATTAATATTTAAAATATGATTTAATATTTCTTTGTCTTTTTGGAATTGATGGGTAATGATTATGGCAGAATCAGATGTAGACAATTGAAGTCTTGGTATAATTTCGCTCGGAAAGCCCACAAGTATTTGTTCTGCGTCTGGAAAGTATTCTTTAGAACATAGATCAGCACGCCAATCGGTTATTGTTACAAAGAATCCAGCTAATGATGCAAGTTTTACTAAAGGAATCGCATCCTTACCAGCTCCAAACACGAAAAGGCGAGGCTTTGGATGAAATGTATGTAAATATACTTTAGTTTCAAGCGGTTTGATTGTTCGAATCCCACTTTTTTGATTAGTATCATGTAATTCATTTAGAACACTTTTCAGCTGATCTGTAATTTGCTCATTACAATTTCCAAAAAAGGTCTTTTCATCCACTAAGTACAAAGTTTCAACGTCATTATTATCATCAGATAAAATTTTCATCATCGACACACTCATACCATTTAATAGGAATGTTTTTAATTTACTTAGTAAATTAAACATACTTTCATCAATTGGCTCTAAAAGCACAGTAATAATCCCATTACATCCTGCCCCGTTTCCCCACGATAAATCATCCTCTGATCTCATATCATAAATAACAGTTTGAGGTGTTTTTCTTACTCTCGTTTCTTGAACTCGATATGACAAATCTGCTTCAAGGCAACCGGCGCTAAGTAAGCCAACCTCTTTCCCATTTCCTTTAAATAACATGGAAGTTCCTTCTTTCCGGTATGCTGAGCCTACTACATGAATAATTGTAGCTAATACATCACCCTCTTTAGATGATGTAATCTCATTTAGTATCTCATGGATACTTTCCATTAGATCCCCCCTAAATTTAAAATCATTTGATACTGGCATTTTTAGTAAATATTAATATATAGTTCTATGATGAAAGTGTTATGTCTAGATTCAAAATTAAATAGCATAAGACATAACTAAAATAAAAAAAGATTAACCACAATTTATGGTTAACCTATATTTTTAAAGCAGTTACATTAAGCTAAAGTGAAAAATAAAAACTTAATACAATATTTTTTTATTTTTTTATACCTAGCGCGTTCATTCCAATCGTAGCTAGTACAGTTTGTCCATCAATAGTTGGATGTATATCTCCCTTTCTAACATAAGTTGCTTGTTTCTCATCAAACGCAGAAAAAGCATCAGCTATTTTTACATTCTTGTATTTACCTGCAATGCTCGAAATCTTTGGATTAATAATGAGCGATAATAATTGATTTGATAAGGAATGCATCGGTTGATTACTTACTTGAAATGGATTATAAAAATTGTACAAAACAATCTGAGCATCGCTAAGTCCACGAATTTCCTTAATTATTTCATTTAAATTTTCTGCTAATTTTGGCATCATCGTAGCAATTTTTCCAGGAAGTTGTTCTATATTATTACTTTTTTTCAATGTATGTAATAAATCATTATTTCCTATATCTAAAGTAATATAGTCTGCATGTTTTACTGATCGTCTGAAATTGGTATCATATTTTATTGCTTGCAAAAGATGATCTGTTGTCCAACCTGGAACGCCTAAATCACGTACTTCAAGGTTTGCGTTTTCACCAATAAGAAAAGGGAACGCATAATTTGATGGTATATTATTAGTAGTACCTAAATTGAAACCAAATGTTATGGAGTCTCCAAGTCCTACGAGTTCAATCTTTTCAAAAGTAGTAACATTATTATCTTTTGCTAGTGCTGCAAGTGCTGTAGTTGAAAATAAAGAACTTGCTAAAGCAAAAGTAAGAAACGTTATACCAATTTTTCTTCTTCTCAACAAATACGCCCCCTAAATAAGTGTATTAAGATACTAAACTTCTTTTTATGATTAGTAAAAAGTAGTAATTCAAGACTTAAATTACCAATTTTCAGGAATAGACTCTTATTAACTTTTTTATAGATAGTATGTTTTATTAAATTATTTGTCTAAAAGAAGAAAATCATGTAAGCATTTACTTAGTTTTGATAATAATAGTAGGATTTGAAAATTAAAAAAAGCTAACTGCATGAGCTAGCTTTTTTACACGCTGTTGAAAACCAATCATGTCTATTAATTAACAAAATTTTCGTAAAAGGGGTTGAGTGTGGTTGATTTCCACTACAGGATGCTCGCTTTCCATGGGGCGAGATTCTTGAGCCTCCTCGTCACGCTCGTTCCTGTGAGGTCTCAGGCTTCCCGCATTTCCCATAGGAGTCGAGCACCCCTTTTGTTCCAATCAACTTTATTCAACAAAAAAGGGTTACACTAAAAACCTAATTTAATATCCTTTTATTTAAAGTAAAGTAATATTGTTTTATCAGTTAATAGGTCAATTAAGATCAATTTATAAACTAATCAAAGGAACTTGTTTTTCTAAAAATTAAAGCATAATATTTTTTAACTTATGAAAAAAACCATAACTGGCGTTTGTTGGAATTATAACTTGCTCAAGTATATTAACATTAAAAACATTCATTGTTCATCCAAAAATGATAATATATGAATTCGCTTAATCTAAATTTAAATTAATTTGAAACTCTTCTATTCTCGGTCTTAATTTAAATCTCAACAACCTTTGAAGGGTTATTTATTTTATATTTAACCTCTTTGTTTAATTTCTTATCAACTACTTTACCATCAAATTGATATAATTTACCTACCTCTAACTCGGCTGCTTTTAAAGTTTTACTTAATGAACACCAAGCATTTCCAATTAATAAATCTTGATCTCCTTTGACAGCCACATTTTCCCAAATAACAATCTCTTCTTCGCTATCATTAAAATGATTATATTTTGTACTAAATTCTTTAACCGCGCCATTAAAATGTGATTTATCAGTTGGTAATGTGATTGAAACTTCCTCTTTCTTTTCTACTTTTTTCTTTGTAGTAGCTTTAGAAGTACTTTCTTTTGACTTTGCCTCAGTCTCTGTTTTCTTCTCTTCACTGATCTTCGTATCACTTTCTCCAACTGTGTAGACTTTCTTAAAGCTTGGAGATTGCATTTCTTTTAAATAAGCAGGATGAATACATGTTAAATTGCCATCTTCAAATTCAATAATAATTGTATGATACTCATCCGTAACCCCATAAGTTTCATAGCCAACTAGCTTTACATTTACTTGAAAATCTTGACCTTTGAATAAAAAATCATGTTTTGGATTTTTATTAAATAAACCCCATGAACGTCCTTTTTCTAAATAATCCTCATCAGACAAAAATTTTGTAAATTCTCCTTTTGGAGGTATGTATTTTATGAACTCAGTCTTCTCATTTTGAACTATATTTTCTGTCATTTTATTTACTCCTTTGGTAAATCTTATTTATTTCCATTTTTTAGTAGTAGTTTTATTCGTTATATGTAGAAATTATAGTTTAGTTTGGAACTTTTTGTCCATCTTATCGTTAAAAGAATTAAATTTTAAGAATATATTACGGTACGTGAAATTCTTAAATTTGAATAGCTGTTTATTAAGAATATTTATTTTTAAAATCTAAAATTATTTTGAATATAAATTACGGTGAGTGAAATTTTTTCAACTGCTCTTCTCACAAGTAACTAAAATACAAAAAACGCCGATTTTGAAACCGACGTTTTTAAAACTAAAATTCCACCTTATCAAAATGATAACAATTTGTTAAATATGACGATTTTGAATTTACGACTAATTTTTGGCAATAATCTTCTAAAACTTTTGGTCCTGTAACAAATTTACTCATTGCAAATGTACCTTTTCGATATCGGTCTGTTCGATCCCTTGAACTATCAAATCGATAATAAATTAATTTTCCATTATATTGATATTCAGTAATCACTGGATCACCTTTTGAAGTAAATTCAACAAATCGAATAAAGTCAGGCTTCTTATTTTTTACATTATGAATAAAAGTTTGAATCCGTTCATTATGAGTGGTCGTTCTTCCTATTATTAATATATCCCCATTTTTTAACGCTTCTTCTTTACTATAGAATGCAGGGATTTTGTTAGTTGCTTTTTCTCCGTAATTCTCGATTTCTTTTTTTAACATTTCTTTCGTAAATACACTAGCCTCTGCTACCATGAAATGATCAAAGGAAAAACCAAGAAATATTAAAAGCATAAACGATATGATTGATTTATACATTTTGCCCTCCAATTTTACAATTAATAATATTGGTTAGTTTTTCCATTCCATTATAACTTATGCAATTGACAAAAAAGTCCACCTTTCGTATAAAGGTGGACTTTTTTTAGGAAGAGTATGAACTATAAGAACTTGAATGTCTACGATGGTGGCGTCTGGATGATGAAGAATGTCTGTAATGATGCCTTGAAGATGAGTGATCATGACGTCTTTTATGTTTTCGATGACGTCGATGGGAACTTCCAAACAATGATTTAAAAAATCCTAACTGGAGAGTTTCTTCTTCAAGTGAAAATCGACCTACGTCAACAATTCGAACTTCGCCATCATTCGATAACATTAAATTATGATTATGCAAGTCGAATGCATTTAAACCTGCATTTTGAGCATCAAAGATCGCTTGATTAATCTCTGTTTCATATTGTTTACGTAAATTTTTACTGTGTCCATCTAATTGATAAAAAGTTTCACCAAATACACGTTCACTTACCATAAAATCATTCGTAAATGCATGAACTTTTGGATAGTATATACTCCGCTTTAGAAGGTGAAGTTTCATTCCGTCATCTCGACTTTTTCCATCTTCCTTAAATACTTTTATAACATAATTGTCTCTAGTGTATACATCTCCATCTTTTCCACTTGCTAAGTATTCAAAATGATCTGTATGCTCACCAAATAAAGTAAAATCATGAATTTCTTGCAGAAGTGATTGTTTCATTCATAAGCTCCTTTCAGCTTGTATATATTCTAAAAGTTATGCCATCGAGATTAGAATTTTCTATACAAATATATTCTTTAAAAACATTCTTTTTACCTACCAACCATTTGATTTACAAAAAAAAGTTTTCTTTATTGCAGTAATTTGTATTAGCTATGAATTTTGGGGATAATACCCTATTAACAGAGAAGATGGCTATAAGTAATTTATGTATCAAACGTAAATACAAAAAAGTGTTCAACAAAAGGAGTTAGTAAATATGCATGAAATAATTATGAGCTTAATCGCAGGTTTAATTGTTGGAGTTGTATTTACACTCATTAAATTACCAATTCCAGCACCACCTGTATTTTCAGCAATTTGTGGAATTATAGGTGTATGGGGTGGGATGAAATTAGTTCAGCTATTTATATAAATAAACCTTTCATTATTTAATGATATTTTTAAACTGATTGGAAACAATAAGATTGCAAATTAGAAATTATTCTACGTTTTTGTAGTTTGGAGGAAAATAAATGTCATATATTATCGCAATCATTGGCATTATCTTGATATTTGCTATTTGTTGGTTAATGTCTAATGATAAAAAGCACATTAATTATAAAGCTGTTGCAATAATGTTAGTAGTTCAATTGATTTTAGCTTGGTTTATGCTAAAAACCTCAATTGGAAGAACAGTTTTACAAAAGATCGTCTCATTCTTTAATAAAGTTTTATCTTTTGGTAACGAAGGTATTTCATTTGTATTCGGCGATTTATCGACAAAGGGTTATTTCTGGATTAACGTCTTAATGATGATCATATTCGTATCTGCATTATTATCAATTTTGACTTACACAAGAATACTACCGTTAGCAATTAAATATATCGGTGGTGCAGTTGCAAAAATTACAGGATTACCAAAGATTGAGTCATTCGTTGCTGTAAATAGTATGGTATTCGGTGATACAACAGCAATTCTTTCTGTTAAAACTGAATTACATAAACTTACACCTAACCGATTATTTGTTGTCGTTACATCTTCGTTAGTAGCGGTATCATGTTCGATCTTAGGTGCATATATGCAAATGATTCCTCCTGAATATGTACTAGTTGCACTACCGATCAACGTGTTCTCTGGTTTAATTCTTTCTTCAATGGCATGTCCTGTTACATCAGAACAAGATGAAGATATTAACGTCAAAGAAATGATTAAAGAAAAGTCATTATTTGAAGCCATTGGTAACGGTGCACTTGATGGCGGTAAAGTAGCCTTAATTGTAGGGGCAATGTTAATTACCTACATTGGTTTACTTGCAATGATTAATTTCGTATTCAATTCGATTATCGGAATGACATTTACTGAAATTTTAGGATATGTTTTTGCACCTGTTGCTTTCATCATGGGCATTCCAACAGATGAATTAGTACGATCAGGATCAATTATGGGTACAAAAGTTGCTGCGAATGAGTTTGTTGCGATGCTTGATTTCCAAAAAATCATTCCTAATTTATCTACAAAAACGGTTGCGATTGTGTCATCATTCTTAGTATCATTTGCTAACTTTTCATCAATTGGAATTATATATGGTGCAATTGCTGCGATTGATAAAAAACAATCAGAGCTTTTTGCTAAAATTGGATTAAAAGTATTATTAGTTGCTACACTAGGTTCAATTTTAACAGGAACGATTGTAGGATTATTTGTTAGATAATACTTTAATTCATTAAAAATTAACCTAAAATAAAACAGCCGAATCTATTTATTAAGTTTTCGGTTGTTTTATTTTATTTCATCTTTTTTAACTTAACGAATTTGGTAATGGAATACATGAAACAACTGTTTTCCAATTGAAATGTTAAAATATACTTTATTCCCTTAAAGATACATCTCTTGGTTAAGCCCATACTATTAATCCGCTTTCAACCATCTGAAATATACCCGTTGTTTTTCTATACTGGATACTGGCAGATTAATTACTGCAAAGATTTATCGGTTATTGTTTCAGATTTTTTTAGCATTTATATAATGACTTCTATCATCCAAGCTTAATAAGCTAGATTTTCTATCCATCTAAATAAAGTGCAATGTTTTTTGTCATTCAACTAAAGGAAATACATTTTTAAATACTACCCCATCTTCAAATAATAAGCCCTCAAGAGAATAGTGTATTTATAGTAATTTCATTTCTAGAGACCTTACCCTTCTTCTTCTTTAAAAATAAATATTTTTTTAAAAATTTCATTATGGTACGTGAAATTTTTACTAGATTTCGAAAACATTTTAATATTTGTATTGTTAGTATTCATTTTGAAATAAATTGTTCAAAAAATAACATATTAAACAAACCAAAATCTCGTTAATATATTCTTATGTTTATTTAGTAAAAATCTATTTTTGTATTGATTGATTATTGTCTTTCATAATTCGATCTAGTACTTAACAATACAAGTTTTAAGGAGCTTTAATTATGCAATTTATTACAATTCTCATCCTCTTCTTATGTACCTTTTTCCCACTTTTACATATGATAAATGCACTTCCAATCTTTTATAATCGTAAGAAACGAAAACAAAACCCAGTACGAACTAATAAAAGCATCAGTGTACTCATACCTTGCTTTAACGAAGAAAGCATTATCGAAACAGCTATAAAAGGCATAAATAGATTAGGTTACTCAGATAAAGAAGTTATTTATATTAACGATGGATCTCAAGATGGAACCATGAAAATTTTACATAAACTCCTTCGTCTTACACCGGAAGATCGAAAAATATCAAATCAGTTAAAGAGTAATAAAATCAAAAACTTTTATAAATCGACTATTTACCCTAATGTTTACGTAATTGACAAAGTTAATGGCGGAAAACATGATGCCTTAAACGCTGGAATCGAATACTCTAAAAATGAATTAGTCGTAACTTTAGATGCAGATAGTATTCTTGCAAACGACGCCTTGCATGTTCTGAATGAAGTTTTCCAAGATCCTGATGTATTAGCAGCAGGAGGAATGGTACACCCCCTTCAAGGTGTCCAATTTAATCAAAAAAATATCGAGCATACTTTATCGGTAAATCATATTATTCGATTTCAAATTTTTGAATTCATAAAAGGATTCTATATTAATAGAGTTTCTCTTGCAAAATTCGATGCACTCTCCGTTATTTCAGGAGCATTCGGGGTTTTTAATAAAGAAATTTTATTTAAAGTTGGTGGATATCGAAAGACTTTAGGAGAAGATATCGACATTACATTAAAATTTCAACAATACATTTTAAAAAATCCTGGCAAGAGAATGGTTTTTGTCCCAAATGCTGTATGTTATACAGAGTGTCCGGAAACCTGGAAGGATTTATTTAAACAAAGAATTCGTTGGCAAAAGGCATTTATTGATTGTATCATTTATTATTTTCCGATGCTTATAAAGACCTTTTTATTTCGCACTGTTTCTTTCTTTATGTTAATCGATTCTTTTATTTTAGGTACAGTTGCTATTTATTTTACGATCTTTAATTTTGGCTATATGTTGTTTACTAATATAGGACATGCTCAAAATCTACTATTATTCTATCTTCTTGGAGTCGTATCTTTAAATTTAATTTATAGTATATTTGCTATGTATTTAGCTAATTATTACGGCGTTAAATTTAAAGGCAAAGAAAAGATAAGATTGACAGTTACAATTATTTTAGACTTATTTGTCTATCGTTTTGTAACATTATTTTTTGTCCTATTTGGAACTGTTTCCTATTTTATAAACCGTAATGATTGGAACAAAGTTTCACGATCTGGGAGAATTTATGAGTTAGAAAAGGATAAAGGAATGAAGAACGTTGGATAAAAAACTTGTTATTGTATATGCTGTTCTAATTTCATCATTTTTGATAGCATATCCGTTTATGAAAAGTAGTGCTTCTTATTTGTCAGCGCCTAAACCACAAAATAATTTGCAGCAAACTATAAATTGTAAAACTTTGCAAAGTAAAGTACACACACCACAAGAAAATCAAAAAAACCAAAATAAAGCTAACATTATTTTTACAATGGATGATGGATGGGAAACGCAATTTACGAAAGGTTTTCAAATCTTAAAAGATAATGATATAAAAGGAAGTATTGCTGTCATTCCTTCAAAAATAGGTACTGAAGGATATATGTCATTACGTCAATTAAATACTTTATATCGTTCTGGTTGGGATTTGATGAATCATACAAATACACATCGACATTTAGCAAGTTTAAATAAACAAGGGCAAAAAAGTGAATTAAACGATGCACGTGAATGGCTAGATCAACACTGTTTTACAAGAGCAAGTAATATCGCTGTTTATCCATATGGGTCTTATAATCAAGAAACAATGAAAATCTTGCAGGAAGAGCATTATCGAAGTGCTCGCACCATTAAGGATGGCATACAAACAAACAATATCAAAAAATATGAAGTTCGTACGATTAATTTACTTCCTAGTACAGACATTTCTTGGGTTAAAGATCAAATTGACTTTGCAATTAAGACGAAACAATCGATTGTATTTACTAACCATCGATTTGATAAAAAAGCTGATCAAGCTCAAATGAATTTTGATCCAGAAAAGTTTAAAACGCTTGTTAGTTATGTCGTAAGTAAAAAAGATGAATTAAACATTTTGACCTATTCTGAATGGCTAGATTTAAAAGAAATCAATTAACTTTATTTCTCTTTTTACTAGAACAAACACTTAAAAAGCTGCTTTGGCAGCTTTTTTCTTATAAATACTAAAAAAATAGGAGAATGGGAAGTTAGTTAACTTATTTTCCTCCCATTCTCCTATTTATATAAACCTGAATGATCTTAACTTACTTGAATTTTAGAATCATTCATTTTCGATTTATTTAATTTTGAATTATTTGCGATATACTCGATGATTATACAGACTATAAGAACTCCTAATAAGATTGCAGATGCGATTTGTGTTCCATTCGCTAATCCTAAACCGCCTTTTTCTTGTGGCTTAATTAGGAAATCTCCAAATGTTGCTCCGAACGGTCGTGTCAGTACGAACGCTAACCAAAATAAAAATACTTTATTTAAATTTGTAAACCAATAAGCTAAAAGAATTAATAATATTAAACCACCTGTTAGCATTGCCCCTTGAGAGATCGTTAATCCTAACCCTTGTTCCAGGTAACTTCCTCCACCTGCTAATGTACCTACTCCTTCAGTTTTATGTGATAAAAAATCACCTGCTGCAGTGCCTAATGTATTAGATACAAGAATGGCAATCCAATATAAAACTTCAACCCTCTTTGTTTCAATAAATTTTACATTTAACGTTGGCTCTGTAAAATACCAAAAAATAAAAATAATAGCAAGTAAACTTATTAGAATTAGTGAGCCTTTCATGTAACCTAATCCTAATGAACGATCCATATAATCTGAAAACGCTGTTCCCGCAAGACTAGTAGATAGAATAACCGTCCAATAGACAGATGGAACATATTTCTTAACAAACAATTGAATTGTTAAAAAGACAGCGAATACACCAACGAAGAAAAGAAAAGGAGTTAAATAATTATCTTCTGTTCCAGGTACAGTAACTAAATCACTACCCGTTTCTCCAAGCGTTGTCGCCGCAATCTTCATAATCCAAAACAATAGTGTCAATTGAGGAATTTTACTAATAGACGACTTTACAATTTTTTTTGCAGATGACATTAAAATATCATTTCCCTTCATATGTAATTTTAAATACATTTTATAATCCCATACAATTATGAAAGGTAAATGAAAATAGTATATTTTTAATAAATTTGATAAGATATTTTTACTGATTTTTCAATAGAAACAAATTCAATCTCCATCCAGCAATACCTCCAACAATTCCCAAGAAAATAATAAGATAACTAGCCAATCGTGACTAGTATATTTCGACCGTTATTCTTATGTGATTCAAAACTTTTTACATTCTGTATGTAAATTAAAGACAATTTTAAATAAGTATGGTATTTTTATAGACTTTATCTTGCTTTATGGATTATTAGAAATATCAAATGATTTAAACCACTTCATGATTTGAGTACCAAATATACAGGATATACCAATTATTAAAGTAATAATTGGAACCCATATTAGCGCTCCATTATATTCTAAAAAATGGTTAGCAATAGGACTAACATTAGATATCGCTTTACATAGATTATCAACAATAGGTAGTAAAAAAAACATAAATAGTGCTACAAGAATATAAATTGCTCCAATTGCCTTTTTCATTTTCTACTCCTCCCCTCTTTCGTATTTTTAGTTCAATATTAATAGTTTACCATTGCAATCTAGATAAATATCTAAACATTCAGTCATTTAGAAGTAATGATAATACCTTAGCCATATAATACTCATCAAAGCCATTACCATCTATTATTAAGGAATTTCTTTTTGTTCCTTCGATTTCATAACCCATCTTATTATATAAACCTACTCCTGCTTCATTCTGCTTTACAACAGGTAGTTCCAATCTGAATATATTATGATTAATTGCCCATTCCTCTAATGCTTGAAATAATTTTGTTCCTATTCCCCTACCTGTATATTCTTCTAAAATTCCAATGACAAGATAGACGCAATGTTTTTTCCTTTTTGCCGAACTCCCAATTGCAAACGCATAACCGACTAACATTCCAGAAGTCTCTTCCGCAACAAATATCGTCGAATTTGGGGATTTTTCAATAACTTCCTGTTTTTCAGTTGCTAAATTCCTTTCCTCTGCTCCATAAAGCATGAAATCTGCTTGGTTTTCAACTTCTATTATTAGTTTTTCAAAACTTTCTGCATCCTCTACTTTGATTTCTCTAATTTTCACTGTTTACCCAACTTATGTATTGATTTTTTCATAATTAAATTGCGTTTGTAGAATTGCTCTTTAATATTCGATGTGAAGTCATTGAATCCCTTTATTTCAAGGAAATGAAACCATACCAAATTGTGTTGATTGTGACTCATTTAAAAAAGGAGCCGAAATTTCGACTCCTTTAAAATTAAATCCTTTTATTTAGGAATTTGCCTAATGCTTCCACAATCAAATTATGATCATCCTCTTGAGCTAAGCCAGAAACAGTAATGACACCAATTACGCCTGATCCTTCAATTTTAATAGGAAATGCCCCACCGTGTGCAGCAAACTCATACGGACTGGCTGAGTAAAATTCATTATATGATCTATTTTTCATCTCGTTGTAAAGTCTCATATAATAAGAGCTGCAATAATGACGGAGAACAATATTAGATTTTCGCTTGATCCATAAATCTTGGTCTGGCGATGTATGATCCATTGCATAATGGAAAATGCTTTGACCATTTTTCATAATATTTATTGCAACTGGTTTATCAAATCTTTTAGCTGCTTCAATAATTAACAATCCAATTTCTAAAGCATCTTTATTTGAAAAACTTTTAAAGATTAGATTTTCTTCTTGATTTCTTACCTCTTCAAGCTTTTGTTGAATAGTTAGCTCTTCCATACAACCTCCAATTAATTATAGATCGATTATTTTCTTTTCTTCACTACTTTTAAGTGCAGCTTCAATGATTTTAATAACAGATAAGCCTTCTACACCTGTAACGGGAGCATTTGAACCATTTAAAATACTTTCAGCAATTTTCTTGTAATAAGTTGTATACGAGCCTGGTATTGTTTCAATCGTTTCTTCCACTTCTTTTTCTCCGTCAATAGAATAGAGCTTTCCATAGAATTGTGGTTCATCTGTTCCCCATGTTTGTTCAGTAGGTTTTTTACCTTCTTTTAGTGCAGCTTCTTGTCCATCTATTCCATACTTAATAAAGCTCCCTTTGTTTCCATGAACTTGAAAACGCGGTCCGTTACTTGGGATGATGGAACCAGAATGTAAGATTACACGTAGTTTGTCATATCCTAAAATAATATGGAAATAATCATCTGTTTCTGCATTTTCTCTTTGTGCAAATACATCCGCAAAAATGGATTGAGGCTGTCCAAAAAGGCTTAAAGCTTGATCAATTAAATGTGAACCTAAATCATATAACATGCCAGAACCAGGACCTTGCTTTTCTCTCCATCGATTTCTTACTTCTGGTCTATAACGGTCAAAATGAACTTGATAAGTATTGATTTCTCCTAATACATCTTCATTTATTAACTTTTTAACTGTTAAAAAGTCGTTATCCCATCTTCTGTTATGATAAACGCTTAGAACTCGATTCTTTTCTTCAGCAATCTTAATTAGCTCTTCTGCTTCCCATGTCTCCACTACCATCGGTTTTTCTAAAATGACATGTTTACCAGCTTCTAAACTTTGTTTTGCCATTTCATAATGCATACCACTTGGCGTAGTAATGACAACTAAGTCAATCAATTCATCTTTTAGAACCTCATCTAAACTACTTACTACCTCTACATCTCCTAAATCTCTTTGGACTTCTTCCTTTTTCGAACTAACAACTTTTATCAATTCAAATTCTTCTAATACACTAATGAATGGTGCGTGGAACGTAGCTCCCGAAAAACCATATCCAACTAAACCAACCTTAATTTTTTTCATCTGGAATCCTCTCTCTTTCCTCTTCTTCTAAACTAATTAAATGAATATTGTATTCGATTATTTTTCTTTTAAATTCTTCATCTGGATCTTTGTCTGTAATAATGATGTCTATCCCCTTAATATCACATACCTTGTGCAGAAAAACTTTTTCAAACTTTGTATGATCTGCCAATAATACAACTTGTTTTGCACAACTGATCATTTTTTTCTTTAAAAACGCTTCCTCTTCATCAGGTGAAGTTATTCCTCTTGCGCTAATTCCACAAGCACCAAGAAATAGCTGATCAACTTTGTAGTCATTAAGTGTTTCAATTGTTCTAGGGCCAACTAAATTTCTATTTTTCCGATTAAATTTTCCTGGTAGCATAAAGGTTTGAATTTCTTCATACTCACCTAATAAATCAACTATATCAATTGAATTTGTAATCACATTCACTTGTTTAGTGGACATAAATTTAGACATGAGTGCACAAGTTGATGAAGTATCAATCAATAGATCACTAGTTTCACGAATAAGTAATGCGGCTCTTTGAGCAATTTTCTCCTTGTCTTCAGTTGTATTTCGTTCTTTATAATCGATTAAATTTGGATTAGAGGTTGGAAGTGTTGCTCCACCCTTTATTCTCATAATTTCCCCGCGTTCTTCAAGTTTGACAAGATCTCTTCTTGCTGTATCCTTTGAAACGCTAAGCATTTCACATATTTCTTCTAAAGTAATCTCACTATTAGAAGCCAAATACTTTATGATCAAAGCTAATCTTTGTTCTTGATACATGGTTTTAAGCCCCTTTATGTATTTCCTTAAGTTTGAATTCTAAAGATATTATATATAATTATTTTAAGTATTTCCATAAAAAAACTTAAAAAACTTAATTTAATTACGATGGATAAGTTTTTTCTAGAAGGATTATATGTACATAAAATAAAAAAAGACGGTATATAAACTTTACCGTCTTTTAAAACTGTTTATAAAAATTTAATTTGGTGGAATATATGATTTTTTCCATTCCATTCAATAATAAATTCTTCAATTCCTAAAACTGCAGTTTCTGGTTTTGACACTTGATGATCAATCCATTTCTTAAGTTTAGGCAATACTTCATTATGAAATTGAGATTTTGCCTTCTCTGGATAAATAGTTTGGGAGATTGGATAGAAATAAATTCTAATATCCTTATCTCTATTACAAGTAACCGATGCTACAACAGTTCCGCTGATTTGTGGCGGTCTTGCACAACGATTATCAAATTCAAACTTTCTTGTTAGGCCAAATATAACACTGGCCTCTTCTTTACTAGGAAGATTCAACTTTATTTGTTTTCTATTTGCGGCATACGTTTCAATTTTATTGAGATTTCTAAAAAAAACGATCTTCAATTTCGCACCTCCTAATAATTGTCCCAACAATATAATTTCTACTTCATTTAATTTATGCCCCTACTAATAATCATATTGACCTACTTTGAAATAATCACAATAAAAAAAATCGACAAAAATGTCGATTATGATAAAAGCTATTAAACTATTTGAGTTATGATTGCATTTAGTCATAAAAAAATTAATTAATATAGTATACTAGGCCACCGATACAAATAAAAAAAATACCAATAACTCCTGACCATATGGAGAATAGATCCTTATTTAAGTGCCCTAACTTAAAAAAATCATCTTTCACAACTCTTTGTTGTTCTGGAGTTTGAAATGCACCTATGAGTATTCCAGAAATGAGTATAAATATTGCACCAATAATAAAACAAATTTTCACCAAATTTATTCCACTCTCCTTTAAGAGTTATATTCTAAGGGGAATTAAAAAATCCCTTTATTATTTGATCCACTTATATAATCGAGTTAACGATTAAACTCCAAAGAAAATTTCCAACTAACAACGATATTCCAAGATATAAAACAAAAATGAGAAGTACTACTAAGAACCTTTTAAACTTATTCAGCATAGTAATCCCCCATTATGTAAAAGAATAGGTGTCAATATAAGACAATTAATATAATTGTATACTCATAATGGGGAGAAAGAACTTAAGTGGAGAATATTTCCTTTTATAATTCTCATGATTCCTTTAGGATATTAAAGAAATTTATCCTTTATTTCATTAACAAACCTTTTTGCTCTTGGTAACGCACAATGAGATGCTTTGTTATTCTTATTCATACTCATCCCTCTGTATTGAAAACGGGTTAGGTTATGACAGTTTAATTAAAAGTACTTGATTATAGCCAAAGTTTAGATTCATTTTTCATTCTTCAATCACTAAAATATAAGTTTTATAGATTGGAATAATCGAGTTTAAAAAACCTCTCTTAATAGAGAGGTCATTTATCAGCTTTTAGATTGTAAACCGGTTTCATAAAGAAATCGATCTCAATCTGTTCAGTAATATTTTCTAATATTAATTTAGGTTTTTTATATACCATTGGTGATTCATCGACTGTATGTTTATTAACAGAAGTTGTATATACACCCTTCATTGCTTTTTGATAAACATCTAAGTCGACTTTATAAGCAGCGTCTGTTCGACTCATAATTCGTCCTGCCCCGTGTGGTGCTGAATAATTGTAGTCTCCTGAACTTTTACCTTTTCCTACAACACAACCATATGCCATATTAAATGGGATGATTATCTCTTCCCCCTCACTAGCTGATATTGCGCCTTTTCTAAGAATATTGTTTTGAAGGTCGATATAATTATGTACCGATTCAATTTTTTTAATTGATTCAAAATCGAGTTTAAAATACTTTTCAATGATGATTTTAGCAATCGTTTCTCTATTTAGCGAAGCGAAATGTTGAGCAATTGATAGATCTCTTAAATATGCATCTTTGTCTTCCTGTTTAGATAAATATTCGTATCCTTTATAATTTTCTCCGAATAATTGTTTCATATTTTCTTTAGCGACATTCATATGATGTTTTGCTATTTCAAATCCAAAATTTCTTGAACCCGTGTGGATTACAAGCCAAAAGTGGTTATTCTCATCTTTATCAATTTCGATAAAATGATTTCCGGAACCTAGCGTTGCAATACTGTTCATCACATACATGTAGTTAAGATTAAGTCTCTCAATCGCTTCAGCAATCTCTACCGGTTCGATCACTGGTTCCTCATGAATATTTGAACCAATTGGGATATTTTTTCGGATGAACTTATCAAGTTTTTCACTCTTAACTGATTTCATTCGCCCTAGATGGTATGCACTAACTCCACATCCAATATCTACACCGACGATCGAAGGAATTATAAAGTCATTCAATGTCATCGTAAAACCTACCATGACGCCTCCACTAGATATATGGCAGTCTGGCATAACAACTATATTTGAATTTGCAAAGCATTCAGTATCCAAGATTGTTTTTAACTGTGTAATGACATTTGTATCAACATAATCAAGTAGTATTTTTCCATTATTGTGTTTTCCATTAAATTCGATCATTTGTGTCCTCACTTGTATTTTTCTAAACAAATCTACTTTTCATTCAGTTATTTCCAATAACCATTAAGTGGAAATAACTTAGAAATATTATACCATCTCTTATTCTATGATTCTGTAAATTCCATCAATAATTAAATAGTCAATTCCTCTCACCTTATTCAAATACAACATGTATTAGAAGATAATAAAAAAGAAATTTCGAAATTGAAATTCCTTTTATTTAGAAAATCCTATTTTTCCATCTTCGCGAATGGACTGTTTCATTAACTCCATATTCTATTTACTTCAATTAACGCTTCACCTTCAAAGGTTAATTTATAAATGTCTGGCATAGCAAGGCCATTCCAAAAATTAAAATCGTATTTTTTATCAAAAAAATTCATAATTAGTACCATCATATTACCATGTGTACCAATAGCAATGTTTTTACCAGAATAATTTTTTAATAGATTATTTATTGCTTCTATTCCTCTTTTTTGAGCAGTATTATTTGACTCTCCACCATTCCATGATTGGTTAAAGTCTTTCCAAACTTCGCTTATTACATTTTCAAAATCCTCTACAGGCTCTAATGATAGAAGTCGCTCTTTAAAATTTTCTTCAATCATAATTTCTAAATTTAATGATTTGGCGACCTCTTCAATTGTTTGAATTGCCCGTTTATATGGACTTGAAACAACGTAATCGATTTCTTCGTTTAATAATAGTTCAGTAACGATCTTTGCGTCAGTTAATCCTTTTTTAGATAACGGTCGGCCCAATTCATCAGAAGTATAGTTTGAATGCGCATGTCTTACTAAGTATAAGTTTGTTATCATTTGATTGCTCCCTTTTTATCTATTATTCTATTTATAATTTTTCGACATTTTTTTATTACTTCCTTGTTAAAAGCCTCATCAATAAATATAAACAATTTACTAACCAACTTATTTGCATTCAAATCTTTTATAAATGTATAAAACCGACAGCATCCATTTAGATCGCTGCCGGTTCTTTGTTTTTATAAACCTAAATCTTTCTTAATATCTTCAATCGTTTTACCTTTATATTTCTTCACAGGCTTTGGAACGTTTTTAACGATCTGATTCTGTATCATGTAGTTACTTTCTACATATGCAAGATCTTTCGCGTCGATAACGCCGTCAAAGTTTCCCAAGTACAATGGTAGATGCTTTTTTGAACGAATTCTTTTTCATATTCTTGTCCATTCTTTTTTTACGTCCTTTCCTTTTCTTAACTTTGAAGTTAATTCTTTTATTTGTAAAAATGTGAAGAACTCTCCCGCTGGCTAAACTTCACAATTAATACACTAATTCTAGATGGTGTAAAATGAAAATAAAAAAATAGTTTGTTAATTTCCCGAAATATCAAACTATTATAATTGTAGTTCCGGATTCTAAACTAGTAAATTGGGGAAATTCTGTCTATTTTTATGATTTCAAAATAAAAATCTACTTGAAAATAAAAAGTTTGAAATTGTACTAATGCTAATTATGATTAAGTAAAATTGTGATTCGATTCAAAAACTTTGAAGAAATTAAGGGGATATCCTCGTTATTTTATTAGGGGGAATCGCGGGATTTATCAAAAAAAATAATTTTGCCTCTTTCAATTTTATTGTTTATTTTTATACTTTTCGGAAAATAAAAAAGGATCGACAAAATATCGATCCTTCTACTTAACTAATCCACTTATTATATTATGATGCTACAAATCTATTATTTTTTACCTATTCATTTTTTATATTACTGGACGAAATCGGACTAATATTGCTCAAATTAGCCAAAGTAATATTGAAAACCCCAACATAATTAGCCCAAATATAAATGAAATTATTTTAGAAATTACGATATGATATCTTTTCGGAAATAATCTACTAGAGATAAATTCTATAGCACCTAAGATTATTTCATAAAATTCGAGTGTACTTACACCCAAAGTATAATCGTCATCATCTTCGTATTTCTTAAAGGTTACGTAAAAAGCATTTGCACTCAATGCGAGTAAAATCACTGTTCCAATTAATTGAACATAAATATTCATAATTTCTCCCAGCAATAAATATAACAATTATCTTTTAAAGTTATATGACTTCGAATATTTTTTAAAGTATAGTTTTGAATAATTCAACTCAAACTAAACGAAAAAAGATTACACAAGGTTTGGGGTAAATAGATGAAAAAAATTTGTATTACTACTATAATGAGCACTTTCATTTTTTTTAGCTCTTCCCAGTTAGCGCTATCAGAAAAGTTGAATGGAGTTTCTGCAACACTTACAGTTCAGGTAGGTCCTACAGCTGACTCCTCAAGTGAAACTGGTCAACCTATTAAAGGCGCTAGGGTTATTGTAATCAATTCATTAGGTAAAGTTTTAGGTACTGAATTAACAAATTCAAAAGGAATTGCAAAATTAAATGTAATTGTAAATAAGAATCCTCTTTTTCAGAAGAAGCAAATGGGAGAGGTTACTATCATTACTGTAGCAAACGGATATAATGAACAGATCGACTTTAGTGTACCAATCAATGAATTCAATGACCATACTGCTAAAGATTCGGTGTCACTGTTGATTGTGGATCCAAAAAGAAGAAATGAACCACGATTTACCAATGGTTCTTATCATCGTTTAACCGTATTTGAAATGTTAAATGATTATGCAAAGCAAGTCGGATTAACGAAACAAAATATTACGATGGATACAGGGGCAGAGCCGCCTTGGGGACCAAATTTGAAAAATCTGCAAGATTGAACATTTCAAATTGATATAAAGTTCGTAATTAAAACCCTAAAATAGACTGTTTCAAATGAACAGTCTATTTCATATATAATTCAACATTCTCAATGTTATAAACTTCATTCAAGAACTAAATCTGTATAACAGAATCTAGTTTCTCCTGTATAAATATCTGCGGTTAACTTCTTTTCTCCAATACCAAACTGAATTGGATGATTAAAAATAGGACCATCAAATACAAATGAATGGTATTCTCCATTCTCACCGCAAGGATCAACCTCTTTTGGAAGTTCGCTGATTAAATGATAATCTATTTCTTTACCAGAAAATTCTTCTGATAATCTAGTTAAATCAACACATGTAATAATCGTTTTATATCCTAAGGAAATAAAGCGTTCTATCACATTTGTCGTACCTTCACCCCATAAAGGAAAAATTGGATTAATTCCTAATGGTTTAAGCATTTCCTCTCGATACTTTCGTACGTCTTCAAGAAATAAATCTCCAAATGCAATATATTCAATCCCTTGTTCCTTTAGCTCTAAATTAACCTTTGTCATAATTTCTTGATATTTTTGATTTGAACAATTTTCTGGAATCCAAATTATCTTTAATGGTAGACCGATTGAAATTGCTTGGGCCTCTAATAATTCAACCCTAACTCCATGAATGCTCGTACGATTAAATCCTTCAGTTACTGATGCGATTAGTACTACTACTTCAAATTCATCTGAATGCAAAAGATCATGCAATGCCAAAGTCGAATCTTTACCACTAAAAGATACGGCTATTTTTTTCTTATTAATTGCGATTACCACCTTTTTTATATACTTTTCTATTAATTAAAATCTTTAAGTCTCCTATTTGACCTATATTCCATCATCTTCCATAAAAAATTATAGCATTTTTCAATTAATTAATATCCATTTAAATAACATAAGGCCGGTAATATGATTAATCTTCAAAAATAGATAATAAATTTTTATAATATCGCTAATAAATAACGAAGAATGATTCACTGAAAAATAAAATTGACATACAACCATAAGGTGTTATAATTTAAATAACACCTTATGGTTGTATAAATTATTTTTAGGAGGCAACAAGAATGGACAAGCAAGGTCAAGAAATGTTTTTAAATTTCATTTTACAAAGAGTTCAAGAAGGTAAAGAAGATGAAGCAAGAGAAATTCTTTTAGAAAACTTCAGAAAACAAGATGAAGGTACTTTTTCATTAGAAGAAGTTCAACAATTTGTTCCTAAGATGATTACTTTATTAAAGCCTGATAAACTTGAAGAAGTTAAAGCAGTTGTAATGCAATTTGCTGGAAATTTTGGTAAATAAAATGAAAAAAACTCTGTCTCTCAGAGTTTTTTATTTTATTTCTAAAAAAACTCCCCACCGAAATTTAACAATCTATACTCATCCAATAGTTCGAATAGCGTTTTCACCTTCGACCAATCATTCTACTTCTCTAAATGTCTTTCAAAAATAAAGAATGAATATAGTCTATACATTATTGCGATCAGCGCTAAAATTGACAAATAGATCATCGAATGGTCATCAATAAAAAATGACACAATACAAATTGCAAATGCTAAAAATGTTAGAAAGTTCCCAGAGAAACCATTAATGGGCTGATTGTTTAAAAAAAGTGTTTTAACACCCTTTAAATCTTTTGCGTAGCAATCTTCATGATAAGGAACGACTTGAAAAAACATCGTAGCAGTAACGAGATCCCCTCTAATCCTTATTTCCTTTAAACACCGATCGCAATAGACAGTTTTAGCCAATTACCCCACCCCCATACTTTTCAATTCAACTTAATCATTAATTCTATTTTTTTTTAATCGATTCCTATTAAACTATGAATATTTCATCAAATAAAAATAGGAACCATCAAGGACCTATTTTAATACTTTATATCTACTAACCGAATATAATTTGAATTCACCGTTCTTGTTTTACTAGCTTTTTGACGTTCGATCATTCATACCCCAATTTCGGGTAAAATTTTGTTAAAAATTCATTTAATATAACCTTGTGACTTTTAACAATATTATTTGGTAGTTCATTTGGATAAAAGTACTCAAATTTAATCGATTCCGAATCATTAACACTTAACTTCCCTTTATATTCTTCTGTATAATAAGCAACTGTAACGACGAAAAATTCATCTCCGTTTTCAGCTTTAACGAAGTTTTGTGGTCCTGAATAGACATTTATTAAATTCAATCGATCTACAATAAGTCCCGTTTCTTCAAAAACTTCTCTCTTGGCTACATCTTCAGTAGATTCCCCTAACTCCATCAGTCCACCTGGTATTCCCCAATATCCATTTGGAAACTTTCTAAGTTGTAATAATAATCTACCAGATTGGTCAATGATGATTGTAACTGAGCCTACAAATATTAAAGGTCTATGTCCAACAATACTCCTTAAATCTTCTATATATCCCATTATAACGCCCCCTTATTGTTACTATATTTTACCAAAAATACTTTAAACTAGATTCCCTAAATGCTTTTTACATATTTTGTTTTCATTTTCCATGAATAGAAATAATTGGAAAAAAGCAAACTAACTTTTAGTTAATACCTTGAATTTTGAAAATGGAGGGATTAAATTGTCTTCAAAAAAAACAGAGAGAGAACAAGATCATAATTTAAACGGAACTTTCATCAGTGTCCTTGTACTTGGAGTTTTCATTTTAATTTTATGGTTTAGCTTCTATGCTTTTTATTTACATCGCTAGTAAGGAGGATGTTCATGCATCTACATAAATTTGAAAAAATATGGTTAACATTTGGAATGATTTCATTAATTGTTTTTCTAGTAATTATCGGTATTACAGCCTTTCGTTCACATCTTCAGCCAGCAGGCGGGATGAACACGGTAAATCCTCAAACCGTTGAAAAAACTGCACCATTTAATCATCCAGGTGTGTATCAAAAAGATGATGGTACATACGAAGTCGTAATACTAGCAAAAACATTTGCATATGCACCGAGCAAATTAAAGGTACCAGTTGGTAAGAAGGTGCGATTTGTTTTGACTAGTACGGATGTGACTCACAGTTTTTCAATCGTTAATACAAATGTCAATATGATGGCTGTTCCAGGTCAAATTAATACGAAAGAGTATTCGTTTAAAAAGCCAGGAAATTATTTGATTTTATGTAATGAATATTGTGGAACAGGTCATTCATTTATGCAAACAACTATCGAGGCGGTGAAATAATGAATGAAATGATAGGAAGACCAGATCGCAAACTAGCTTTAACACATATTGTAGTGGCATATACTGCGTTTTTAATCGGTACATTTACTGGGCTTATGCAGGTTTTTGTGCGAAATAATGCACTTGAACTTCCAAAGTGGCTTGATTACTATCAAATTCTAACTGCTCATGGAGTTCTGCTTGCGCTTGTCTTTACTACATATTTTATATTTGGTTTCTTAATTACAGGAATGAGTAAAACACTAGGTGATTTTGGAGCTAAAGTTCAGACATTTATTTGGTTAGGTTTTATTGTAATGACAATCGGAACAATACTAGCTGTGTTAGAGATTTTATCCGGACAAGCTTCTGTTTTGTATACATTCTATGCCCCTTTACAGGCTAACGCTTGGTTTTATGTTGCCTTAGCACTTTTTGTAGTTGGTACATGGATCAGTGGATTTGCATTAGTTGGACATTATGTAGCTTGGAAAAAGAATAATAAAGGTAAAATCAGTCCTCTAATTTCTTTTATGACTGTAGCAACAATCGTATTATGGGTAATTGCTAGTCTAGGTGTGGCTGCGACTGTTCTATTTCAATTCATTCCGTGGTCATTTGGATGGGTGGACACAATCAATGTGGAATTAAGTCGATCGCTTTTTTGGTTTTTCGGTCACCCACTTGTTTATTTTTGGCTACTCCCTGCTTATATAGGCTGGTATGCAATTATGCCAAAAATAGTTGGTGGAGAAGTATTTAGTGATTCTCTTGCAAGACTCGCTTTTATTTTATTTCTTTTGTTCTCTATACCAGTCGGTTTTCATCATCAACTTCAAGAACCCGGTATTTCAACCTTTTGGAAATTCTTACAGACTGTATTAACTTTTATGGTAATAATACCATCATTAATGACAGCTTTCTCTATGTTTGCTGTGTTTGAGATTTCTGGAAGAAAAAAAGGTGCGAAAGGTTTATTTGGATGGATTTTTAAATTACCTTGGAAGGATGTTCGGTTTACATCACTATTCATTGCCATGTTATTTTTCGCGCCAGGTGGTGCAGGTGGAATCATCAATGCAAGCTATCAATTAGATGAAATCGTTCATAATACACTTTGGATTGTTGGACATTTCCATATTACAGTTGGCACACCTGTTGCAATGACATTTTTCGGATTAACCTTTTGGCTTATTCCTTATTTAACAGGAAAAAAACTTACAAAATCATTCCAAAAATTAGCGTTTATACAGATTTTCACATGGGCTATCGGTATGTTTTTAATGTCGACTACGATGCATATTCTCGGAATATATGGTGCTCCTAGACGAACTTCATATACTGATTATATGGGTCATCCTGCAGCAGCTAAGTGGTTTTCTGGTATATTCACAAATCATGTAACAGTTGCTGTTGGTGGATCAATTTTGTTTTTATCTGCTTTATTATTAATTTTTATTGTCCTACAAGCGTTATTCACTTTACCAACTCCGAATTCGAAAGAAGAAACAGTTGAATTCCCAGTTGCCGAAAGTAATACTGAAAACACACCTCGTATATTGGAAAATTGGTGGCTATGGATTGGCGTTTCCATTGTATTAATTGCAATTGCTTATACAATTCCTTTATCACATATGATGCATCAACATCATCCGACTGGCTCGGAAGGTTTCAAAACTTGGTAGGAGTGAATTAATTTGTTCGTATTTACATTTTCATTAATTCTAGTATGTGTCATAAGTATCGTTATTCTTGTTGATTTAACAACAAAAGAGGAATAAAAAAGAGGATTTCTCTTTATTTATTAAAAAAGAAACAACCTAGTTTATGAGCTCAGGTTGTTTCTTTTTTCTTTTTATTTTTTTCAAAGTAAATTAAGATGCAATTTTATTTTCATTAATTTGAACGTTTGAATGTTTTTTATTTTTTGCTTCCGAACTAGAAACCCAGTAAGCTGCCCCAACAAATAAACTACCGCCAATAATATTTCCAAGTGTAACCGGTACAAGATTTGAAATCATTCCAGTTAGTGTTACTGTTTCTGGGTGTTTAATTAATAAGGAAATCGATAATCCTTTTTATCTAACATACCAATAGACATAATCATATTATTTCCAGTAAATAAATCCGCTCCTGCCATAATGACTAAACTTAAGGCAATTCCAAATGAAACACCCATAATAATTTTCGTACCAGCAAAACCAGTAGGTGCGAGCAATCCACCGATTGTAAAGATTAAAATGATACCCAATCCTACAAAAAATCCTGCCATCATTGTAGGGACCATATATCTTGATTTACTTGCTTTGATTTGGTTTGTCTTCGATATAGCTACATTCCCAATTGAATTTATAACTTCTTTCATATTGATCACCCTATATTTAGATTTTAACCTTTTCTTGAATACGTTCTATAAGAGCTTGACTCATGAGCTCATCAAATTGTAAATTCCCACAAAGATAAAATTTTTCATTTTCTATGGAAATTCGTCTCTTAATCTTTTCAAGAAGTAATCCTGTAAATAATAAATATGGCATTAGATAAATACTTTGAAATCCTTTCCTCATATTATTAATGGTATCTTCTAACCTTGGATTACCCGCAGTTAAAAAAGCTGTGCGAACAGGAACATTAATTCGCGACTCAACAGCATTTCCGATTTGTTTAAGCATTTCGATCGGCTCAGGATCGCTACTTCCACGACCTACTAATATAATTGCAGAATTGCTAGTTCCACATGCAGCCTGTACACGTTTCTGAACAAGTTGAATCATTTTTTCATGAATACCAAATGGCTCAGTTGTCATTATATTTACATGTGGAAAGCGTTTTAAAACAACATTCAATTCGTCTGGAATATCGCGTTTATAGTGACCAGCTGCAAATAATAATACTGGTACAACTAAAATATTTCTCGCACCTTCTACAATAATTTTTTCCAAAGATTGTTGAATTGTTGGAGCAACTAATTCTAAAAATGCATACTCTTGATTTTGAATAGGAATCTCTTTGATTACGGATTGAATAAAGTGTATAAATTGCTCATTACCTTCTTGCTTGCGACTTCCGTGTCCAATATATACTACAGCATCAAACATGATTTCACTTCCAATCACCAAGCATTAATTCCTTTTGTAATTCTTCGTCAATTTTAGTAAATCCGCATTGTATTGCATATTCCTTAACCGTTTCACCAATATATGCAAATGGTAAATTCATTAAATGACTTTCTTTCGTTTTCTTTATCTCTTTTATAAACCAATCAACTGATGATTGATTTGGAAAAATAATTGATTCCCATTTTGTTTCTTCAAGCAATCTTTGATTTATTACATCAAATCGTGAATCTGCAATATTTTCATGTGTCGCTATAAATTGTGAGCTTGATGGTAATTTCGTATATTTGTCTACCGATCCTACAAATACTGTGTTGTTCTTATCGCCACTTTCCTTCTTAGCTAAAATTCCATACTTCTCAAGTTCCTTGCTAGTTTTCGGCGATATATACTCGATTCTATTAGGAAGTTTACGAACATCGAATTTTGATTTAAACATTTTAGTAAAAAATAATTTCACGCTTTCTGGTGAACAAAAGACGATTCTTTCTTGGCTTAGTGCATCCACTACCTGATTATGCTGAATTGGAAGTTGCACTGATTTAAGAGTAGGAAAAGCGTAAACTTCAGCACCGTTTTCTGATAAATAAGTTTCTAATCCGTTCTTTTCTACTGATGCAGTTCCTTTAGCTAATAAAATTTTCCGACCAAAATATTTTTTCTTTTCAAACCAAGATATCTTTGAGCGTAATTTAACAACATCTCCAATAATTGTCATTGCAGGATTTGTAATTTCTTCTTTCTCAATAATTGATACGATTGAATCGATTGTTCCTTCAACAACTCTTTGTTTTCCAATTGTTCCCCACTGAATAACAGCTACTGGAGTATCCTTGGATTTACCATTCTTTATTAGGTGCGTACATATTTTAGGTAGATTACTTACCCCCATATAATAAGCAAGTGTATCTCCTAACTGATCAGAACAATTCGATTCAATAAGATCTTCATTTTCCATACATTTATGCCCTGTTCTTAAGGTAAAACTTGTACTATATTCTCTATGTGTAACTGGGATTCCAGCATATGCTGCTGCAGCAATGCTAGATGTAATTCCTGGAATAATTTCAAAAGATATATCATGTTTTGAAGCTTCTTCTGCTTCTTCACCTACTCGTCCGAAAACGGATGGATCTCCGCCTTTTAATCTAACGACATATTTCCCATCTAGGGCGAATGTTACTAAAGTTTGATTAATCATTTCTTGACGCATAATATGTCTGTTAGGGAGCTTCCCACAATAAATGAATTCACAATTTTCATTCGCTTCACGAAGTAGCCTTGGATTAGCAAGTCGATCATATAAAATGACTTCAGCTTCTCGAATACATTTCAATCCTTTTTCAGTTATTAATCCTAGATCCCCAGGTCCTGCACCTACAAATGAAATAAATCCAGATTTTTTTGTCATACGTCACACCGTAATATAAACATAACCGTCGATTACATCGGTTTTATATGTTTTTACTTTGCCATCATCTGGTTTTTGAACTTCGCCAGATATTAAAGAAATTTTCCAATCTCGTAAAGGACAGAACACATATTCACCTGAAACAATCCCTTCAGCAAGTGGTCCATTTGTCCCTGGACAAATACTTTCGATTGCACGAACGTCTTCATTTGATAAACGGAATAATGCGATTGATTCCCCTTTAATTTCTACTTCCTTTCCAATTTGGATGGGTAAAGAAGCTAGATCAATAATTTTTAACTTCTCCGGTGTCGTGATCATTTTTTTGCTCCTCTCATGTTTGCAATTACTTTCTAATAACCTCATATAGTTCTAATTGATTAGTAAGCGCTTGGCCCCATGCTTCTTCATATGTTAATTTTGCTTGATCAAATTTCTCTACTAAAGCATTTTCTTGTTCCTTGTTTAACAATACTTCTTTAATCTTTTCAACCCCAGTTCGCTCAACCCATGGAGCAGTACGTTCCCCGTAAACACCCGTTTCACGATAGTGTTGAACATAAGCTTTTGCCATGTGAACTACTTCTTCTTCTGTAGTTACAGCAGTTAATAAATCACATTCTCGAACTTCTGTTCCACCATTACCGCCAAAGTAAAGCTGGAAGCCATTTTCCACACAAATTACTCCAAAATCCTTAGTAAGCACCTCGGCGCAATTTCGAGGACATCCCGTAACACCCATTTTCATCTTATGTGGAGTATCAACCATTTCGATTGCTTTTTCTAATTGGATCCCTAGTCCTAATGAATCTTGTGTTCCAAATCTGCAAAATCGATTACCGACGCATGATTTAACATTTCTAAGAGACTTAGAGTAAGCATATCCTGAACGCATTCCTAATTCTTCCCAAACTTTTGGTACATCTTCTTTTTTAACACCATATAAACCAACACGGCTCGCACCGGTAACTTTTACTAAAGGTACATTGAATTTATTTGCTACTTCACCAAGTTTAATTAATTCATCACCAGTCGTTACTCCCCCATACATTCGTGGTACGATTGAGAATGACCCATCTTTTTGAATATTTCCTTCCATTCTTTCATTAACGAAGCGTGATGATTTATCATCCTGATAATCATTTGGATACATCATTCTTAAATAATAATTTAGAGCTGGACGACATTTTGAACATCCTTCTTCATTTTCAAAACCTAATACAATACGAACCTCTCTAGGAGTTTGTAATCCTTTTTCTTTGATTTCATTTATAACTTCATCACGAGATAATGTTGTACATCCACACATACCAGGCTTTGCAGCATTAGGATCAAATGTATCACCTAAAGTAGCTGCTAAAATACTTTCAACCATTCCTTTACATTTTCCACATGATGCTCCAGCCTTTGTGCAACTTTTCACATCCTCAAACGTAGTAAGTTCTTGTTCTAAAATTGATTGAACAATTGTACCTTTCGTGACTCCATTACATCCACAAACTGTATCATTTGCACTCATTGAAAGAACAAAATCTTCACCAGAGTCCTCACCTGATTTATGGAGAATAGAAGCACTTGTGTATTCTCTTATATTTGTTTCATTTTTCAACATGTTGAATAATCGATTTCCATCCGATGCGTCACCATATAAAACTACTCCAACAACTTTTTCATCTTTCACAATTACTTTTTTGTATAGTCCAGCAAATTGGTCATTTACAATGATCGCCTGCATATCTTCTTCTTCATGGATTAATCCACCAGAGAATAAATCACAACCAGATACTTTTAACTGAGTTGATAAAATGCTTCCTTTATATCCGTTCGTTGAATTACCAGTCATATGATCAGCAAGCACAATCCCTTGTTCGTACAGCGGTGCTACTAGTCCATAAGTAGTTCCATTATGCTCGGCACATTCACCTACTGCATAAATTGAAGGTTCAGATGTTTGCATAAAATCGTTAACAACTATTGCACGGTTTGCATCGATCCCTGCTTCTTTTGCTAAAGAAACATTAGGTCTAATTCCTACTGCCATTACGACTAAATCACAATCTAATGAAGTTCCATCCGAAAAACTAATCCCTTCTACACGATTTTTTCCATTTATTGAAATCGTTTGTTTCTCCATTAAGAAATTCATACCTTGTGCTTCTAAATCTTTTTTTAGCATTTTCGCAGCAGTTGCATCTAATTGTTGTTCCATTAATGTAGGAAGTAAATGGACAACATGAACCTCCATTCCTCGATCAATTAAGCCTCTTGCTGCCTCTAAGCCTAATAGGCCTCCCCCAATTACTACAGCTTTTTTATATTTTTTTGCATAATCGATCATTAATTCAGTATCTTGAATTGTACGGAAACCGATTACTCCTTGTAGATCATTTCCCGGTATAGGTAGTATAAAGGCACTAGATCCGGTAGCTAAAATAAGCTCATCATATGAAATCGTATTTCCTTTATCTGTTTCAACTTTTTTTTCTGTAGGAGATATTTTTGACACTTTTTCGTTTGTAAGTAATGTAATTTGATTCTCTCTATACCAATTCCAATCATTAATATTGATTTCATCAATGGTTGTTTTTCCTTGTAATACATTTGATAACATGATTCGGTTATAGTTTGGATAAGGTTCATCACCTATTATTGTAATTTCAAATAAATCTTTATTTCTTTTTAAAATCTCTTCTATACATCGAACTCCTGCCATACCATTACCAATCATCAATAATTTTTTTTTCATCACTATTGTCCCCCAAGTATAATTTGTGAAATTTTTCACAAGTTTTACTAAAAAAAATCAACTTCATTATTTATTAATTGTTTTTCCTACCTAAATACAAGTTTAGTATAACGGATAAAGTAAAGTTTTAACGAAAATTATATGACAAAATTTTGAACAAAAGGTTCAGTCCTTTTTACTAAAAAACCTCCAAAGCTAGAATTAGCCTCAGAGGTCACGAACCTTATTTTTTCTTTTTTAATTTCTCTTCTGCTTTTTTAATATCCTCAACTTCTCTATACTTTACAATCTTTTTTATCAGATCAAATGGAAGTGGATCGTTTATCGGAAATTGTACAGATCCTTTAGCACCTTTATAAACTGATAATTCTTGTTTAAATGCTGCAATACCACTAGCTCCAGGGTAAAATCCAATATGATTTTTAAATGCAGCAAAATGTACTAAATTTTTATTTAACGCAAATGTAGGCATTTGATAACTAATTCTCTCTACAGCATTTGGTACAACTTCTTTTACAGTTTTTCTTAAAGCTTGTAATTTTTCCTGAACATCAGGCTGAAATTGTAAAATATATTCATCAATCGTTTCAAAGGTTTTTTTAGTATTTTCCATAAATTCTCCTTTAGCAAATTATCCTGCTTTTTCTGTTTTGTCTCCAGAAAGTGAATTAATTCTTCTAAGTGAAGGGAATAAATACATCCAAAGTCCAGCAACTACTATCGTTCCAAGTCCACCTACAAATGCAGCTGGTACGGCACCAAGTAATCCAGCCATCGTTCCAGATTCAAATTCCCCGAGCTGATTTGAAGTTCCAATAAATAGCGAATTTACTGCATTTACTCTGCCTCTCATATCATCTGGTGTCTGTAACTGAACAAGCGAAGAACGTATTACTACGCTGACTACATCCGAAGCTCCGATGATAAATAATGCAATTAATGAAATGACTAAGCTTGTTGAAATTGCAAATAGCATTGTTGCCAATCCAAAAATACCTAACGCTCCAAATAATATCGGACCATATGATCTTTTAAGTGGGAAATAAGCTAAAAATAGAGACATTATTAATGCTCCAACAGCTGGTGCAGTACGCATTAGACCTAAGCCCCAGGCTTCTGTATGTAAAATATCTTGCGCATAAATTGGTAAAAGTGCTGTAGCTCCTCCAAGTAAAACGGCAAACAAATCAAGTGATATAGTTCCTAAAATGATTGGGTGTTTATATACAAATTCTAACCCCATAAGCATTGTACGTAAAGTTACTGGCTCTGCTTTACGGATAAATTCACTATCTAATTTTATAAAAATTGTTAAGATTGATGAAAGTAACAAAGCAATTGCTGACGTTGCATATACGTATGCTGGTCCTACTGAAAATAATACACCACCAAGAGATGGCCCAAGTATTTGTGCTGTTTGACCTGCAGATGTACTCCAAGAAATAGCTTGTTGTAAAATAGATTTTGGCACAACTTGAGGTAATAACGCCGAAGAAGCAGGTCCTTCAAACGATCGGCATGCACCGAGTATAAAAGCTGCAATTAATATTTCCTCTCTGCTAAGCCAATTAGCAAAATTACCATATAAAAGAAGTCCTGCAATTAAAGCTTCTATCATTTGACATATGAAAACAATTTTCCGACGATCAACTCTGTCAGCAACTTGACCAACTACTAAAGTAAGTAAGACCATTGGAATAAATTGTGCTAAACCTACTAGACCTAGACTAAACGCGTCATGTGTCAAATCATACATTTGCCATCCAATTGCTACCGATAGCATCTGAAATGAAGTCGAAGTAAGCATTCGAGAGACCCAAAAATTCGTAAATGAAGTCCCTTTAAAGATTGATTTTTTTGATGCAGACAAATTCAAACTCTCCCCTTTTTAACTCTAACAAATAGCAAATTGAATATTTATACTATTAATGAAATTTAAATACATATCATTATACTATTTTTACTCTGAATTTGTGGATTAATTCAACTTACATTAAATGAATTTTAATAATTGGAGAGCTCTATTCTATTAATACTCCAACCAATTATGAGTAAGTTATTTTCATCTTTTTGTTTTTTGACTTACTCATGAACTCTTTGAGTAATTATATTTCATCTTTTTGCTTTTTTACTTCCTCATGAACACCTCATGAGGAAGCATTTTTGTTCTTCTTGTTTTTTACTTACTCATGAACCACCTATGAGTTACTACATTTTATTTATTTCAACACATTGAAAAACACTTCTCCATAGAAAGAAGTGTTTTTTAGCGTTGTATTCTAATTAATGAACTGCGTTTGAAGTTAAAACAAAACCTTCATATCCATTTGTAGCTATTTCATCGCATTTTTTACGATATGCTCCTACACCACCAAGGTAAATTTGAAATCCTCGTGGTTTTCCTTTAATATTTGCCCCGGTGTACCATGAATCTGTTTTTATAAATAGTGTTGCTTCTGCAACTTCCCTACAATGTTGGCTCCATTCATTCTCTGCATCAACATTGGCTTCAATAACATCAATTTCTTTCGTACGTAAGAACTGAATACAATCAGCGATCCATTCTACGTGTTGCTCAATTGAAACTGGCATGTTGCTAAGTACTGAAGGACTTTCAGGCCCAGTAATCATAAACATATTAGGGAAACCAGCATTAGCAATTCCAAGATATGTTCTCGTTTGTGCTCCTCCGTCCCATTTTTCCTTTAAACTAATTCCATCTTTTCCTTTAATATCGATCTTCATTAATGGACCAGTCATTCCATCATACCCAGTAGCAAATACAATCACATCTAATTCATATTCATTGTTAATCGTTTTCAACCCATTAGGTGTAATTGATTCAATTGAATCGTTCTTCACATCAACTAAAGATACGTTTTCACGATTATATGTTTCGTAGTAATTAGTATCAATAATTGGACGTTTTGTGCCATAGTAATAGTATGGCATTAATTTTTTGGCAACTTCTGAATCATGTACAATTTCACTAATTTTTGTTCTAATAAATTCGGCAACTGTCTTATTTGCTCTTTCATCAATCGTAAGATCAGTGAAAGCTCCAAAAAGTCCAAGTCCACCATTTTTCCAATTATCTTCATATATTTTGTTTCTTTCTATTGGATTGACCTCCAAGGCAGATTGTGTAGGTGGTACAACCGGTTGGCCCCCAGTCGATTCTCTCATTTGTTTTTTAATTTCTTTAAAGTTTGCTTTAGTTTTTCGTATATATTCCGGGTCATAAAGATGGTTTCTTGCTGGTGCACTATATTGAGGTGTACGTTGGAATACAGTCAGATGCCCCGCCTGTTCTGCAATAACTGGAATAGCTTGTACACCGCTCGAACCAGTTCCAATAATTCCAACACGTTTACCTTTAAAATCAACTACCTTATTTCTTGGCCAGTGTCCTGTATGGTACCATTCCCCTTTGAATGATTCAATTCCTTTGAAGTTAGGTACATTTGCCGCTGATAAACAACCTACACCAGTAATAAAATATTTAGCTGTTACATTCGTATGATCATCTAAATTTATCGTCCATCTATTATTTTTCTCATCATAATGAGCTGATTGAACCCTTATATTAAATTGAATATCTGAACGCAAATCGAATTTATCTGCCACAAAATTTAAATATCTTAAAATTTCAGGTTGCTCAGGATACCTAGACGTCCAAGTCCATTCCTTATATAACTCTTCTGAAAATGTATAATTATAGTAAACACTTTCTGAATCACATCTTGCGCCTGGATAACGATTCCAAAACCATGTTCCTCCTACACCTTTACCTGCTTCAAATACACGAACTGAGAGTCCATCCTCTCGTAAGCGGTGAAGCATATATAGCCCCGAAAAACCAGCACCAATTACAATTGCATCAAAGTGTTGAATCTTAGTTTTCATTTTATTTCCTCCTTCTACAAATAGATTTATTTTCATTTTTTTAAAGACTAAAATTTACCTTTTATTTAAAACTGTTTGATCCACTTTATTTAAAAACTCATCAATTCGATAAATTGACTCTTCAATTCGCTCAGGAAACACTGCCATATTTGTAAAGTATCCATGAACAAGTCCTTGTTCACAATGCATCTCTACATTTACTCCAGCATCTTTTAAACGTTTACCATATTCAATTCCCTCATCTCGAAGTACATCATTTTCCGCAGTAATTATAAGTGCAGGAGGTAAGTTAGTTAAATCTTCAGCTGTAAGTGGTGAAACATATTTATTCCTAGCATCTTCTTTGGAATTTATATAATGATTTCCAAACCAAATCATTAAATCTCGATCAAGTCCATAGCCTTCTTGGAAATCTAAATAAGATTTTGAATCATAAGTTAAAGCGGTAACTGGATAAACAAGCACTTGTGCCACAACTTTTGGTCCGTTTTGATCTTTGGCAGCTTGTGAAATTACCGCAGCAAGATTCCCTCCTGCACTATCACCGCCTACAACGATATTGGAAGCGTTTCCATTAAATTCTTTAGCATGCTCACTCACCCAATTTAATGCAGCAAGCGAATCTTCAAATGGGATTGGAAACTTGTATTCTGGAGCAAGTCGGTAATCTACTGAAACAACGATTCTTTTCGTACGGTTAGCAAGCATTCTACAACTCGCATCTGATGTTTCTAAATCACCAATAACCCAACCGCCACCATGGTAATACACAAATACTGGTAAAGGACCTTCACCTTCAGGAGTGTAAATTCTGATTTTAATTGATTCATCTTGTCCGACTTGAATTAATTTATCTTCAACTTTCGCTAATGGAGCAAGTTCTACTTCAACCGGTGGAGCATTTGCAAACATTTCTCTTACAGATTCCGGTTCCATTTTGTGAATTGCTGGCATTTGATTAAACATCTCCACATATGCTTTTGCTTTTGGATCTAAATTAGCCAATTTACATCTTCCTTTCAGATTGGATTTTAATTTACTTTCGAGATCCTATCTCTCAAAAAGCCTATCTAAAGGATATAACTTTTAGTATAATTAGAATATTCCTAATTTTGCATATATAATACCCCTAAAAAGGAGGTGATAAAGTGGTTTCTGACTATACCATTCAAGAACATATTCGAAAGCTTGAAGTTAGTACAAGTCATGAAGAACATATGTACAATATTCTTGATATTTATATGAATCTTTTTCCCGTTCGAAATGCTTATTTATTTAGATATTCTCCTTTTGGATTTTTAGGTGAAGGCATTATTTTGATTACAAATGATGGATTATCACATATACGAGAGATAAGAGATGATATTCGTTCGCTCCCAATCATTTTTTCAGCAATTTGTGAGAGAAAAGCAAAGTTTTGTTCAGGTATTGAATGCTTAAAACAAACGAGTAGTAAGTATATCTTCCCTTCTAGTGTTAACTCTATGATTGCTGTGCCAATCTGTTTCGGTTCAGTAGTTGTTGGTTATATTTGTTCAACGGAATTTAAAGATGATCTTAAAATGGATGATAAAGTACTCTCTTCATTTACATACTATGGTAAGTTAATTGGTAAATTTTTAGAAAATACAACTGGGGCTTATCATTCAATCATTTTAAGTAAAAGAGAATTAGAGGTAATGAAACGCATTGCTTGGGGCGAAAGCACAAAAGAGATGGCAGATTCCATGAATATTAGTGAACTTACAGTAAAACAATATGTGAAATCCGCTATTAAAAAACTTGGTGCTAACAATCGCTCTCATGCTGTTGGTGAATTAATTCGAAAAGGAATTATCTCCTAACTATTGAAAGCGCTTTAAAAAATTCAAAAAAACACTAATCTTTTTTACTTAAAAGCTTAGTGTGAGAGTGTTGAATTAAATGGGTGTGAATACTGAAAAGCGCGAGCACTATGTGGTTTTTATTTATTAAACTGATAGATGCTGTTAATCTATTAGTAATTTATATTGATATTTCTGGGGTTTTTATTTAGGGATTTATGTTGATGAAATTATTTAGTTCATCTTTCAAATACACAACAAACTAAATGTAATCATTACATTTAGTTTTTAGAAGTTCAATATGTATATTTAATAATTATCCTAATTTTTTTAAAGATTATATTTTTTCAATTGGCAATTCATTGGAACGGAAGGGTGCTCGACTCCTATGGGATATGCGGGAAGGCTGAGACTCCGCAGGCGGCGCCGAGGAGGCTCAGGTCTCGCCCCATGGAAAGCGAGTACCCTGTAGTGGAAATCAATATCACACTACTTCCTTAATAATAATAAATACAAACACTAATCCTTTTAAGTAAAGATTAGTGTTATTTTTACTTAATCAAGTGAAATCCAATTATTTTTCATTGCAAAAATAACAGCATTTAATCTGTCAGATACTTGTAGTTTTTGGATTATATTTGAAACATGATTTTTAACTGTTTTACTCGAAATAAATAATTCAGATCCTATTTGAATATTGGAATATCCTTGAGCTAGAAGTTGCAAAATTTCAATTTCTCTTTTCGTCAAAAGATTATTCATAGCTTCATAATCTAGTTCTTTCTTTTTCTTTCCATTCTCAAGAAGTCGTTTATTTTCTTGAATAATTAGATTTGTTAATCGAGAATCTAAGAAGAATTGGCCATTTTGAACTTGTCTTACAATATAAAGTAAATATTGTTCATCAATGTCAGTTAAGCAAATTCCATTTACCCCAATTTCGATCAAACACTCTATTTCTTTATAATCTATGTTATTTTTTATGATTACGATATTAATGTTCTTATCACGTAACTTTAAAAGCTGAGATTTTATTTCCATCTCTTCATTTTTCACATGACAAATAAAAAATGTTTCATTTAAATCGCTTGTATTAATTTCATGGAAATCTATTTTTCTAGCGTCCAGATTATGATGTATTAAAATTGTACTTATTCCAGATACGAAAAGAGTATTTTCAACAAAAATAAATGTTTTATTTTCGTGGTGATTAAACTCATTGTTAGTAAACATTTTTATTCCCAACTTTCAACAGTAACTAGATTTTACTGATATTTCATTGCCTAATCCTAATTAATCCTATAAAATTATATGGAATTAAGTAGTATTTTACATTGTTTACGAAAGAATTTATATTTCATATATGTTAAGCTATTGTTAAGTAATACTTAACAATGTAATGCACTTAAATATATTAAACTATGGATAGGATGTTTTTATATTAGGAGGTTAATATGAACTTTGAACAACTAGAATATGTTGTAAGTATCGCGAATGAGAAGTCGATTTCAAAGGCAGCGAAAAAATTGCATATTTCTCCTTCTGGGGTTAGTCAAGCCATTAGTCAACTTGAAAGAGAATTAGAAATAAATATATTTAATCGTTCTAGAGGTGGAATTACTTTAACTTTTGAGGGAGAGTTAGTATTATCTAGGTCGAATGAAATTTTAAATAATTTAAAAGAATTAAAAGAACAGCTTTCCGATTTTAAGGAAACTAGAGTAAAACATATGAAAATTGCATGTGCACCTACTTTTACTTATACAATTCACGATGTTTTAAAAAAATACTCTGGGAATAACAACGGCGCTACGATTGAATTAATTGAACAAGGGTCACCTCAGATTATTAACAATTTAACAAAAGAGGACTTTGACTTAGCGTTAGTTGTCTCTTCAAAAGCGGAATTAGAAAAGGAAAATAATATTAATTACGAATTTTTAAGTAAAGGAAATATTTGTATTATTGTAGGCAAAAATTCTCCTTTATATGAATTAGATCATGTGACTGCTGAAAATTTACTTCATCAAAAAGTGATAATGTATAATTTTTCCAATAAAGGTTTTCTACAATTAGCTAAAAAATTTAAAAATGAGATCGTTATAAAATCAAATCGCACAATGACACTTATTGAATTAATAAAGGAAGGACGCGTTTTTACATTTGTGCATAATACAACTTTAAAATATTTCCCAGAAGTATTAAGCGGCGAACTAAAAATAATCCCAATTAAAGAAACAGATTATATTTATCAGGACTTTTGGGTAATATCTCCAAATACCAAAGAAAATACAAGTGACAAAAATGAATTTATAAAGTATGTAAGAGATCATTTAAATGGTATTTCTTAATAAAAAACGCTAAATGATACAAAACAAATTTGTATAATTAGCGTTTTTTTTATTTAAGCATTAGGAAAAATCTTTTTTAAAGATTCCTTCATATCAGGATTCGATTTAATTGTTGGACGTATTGATCTAGCCATTTTTTCGGCTTCTTCAATTGTTTCAGCTTTGTTTAGTGCAATTAATGCTCCAATTGCTACAGTACCTGCACGAGTATTACCACCACCACAATGGAAATACACTTTTTGATCATTTTGATAAGCTTCTACTACTTGATCAATCGCTTTTTTAAGTGTTTCTGCTTGTTCTACTTTATCATCAACAATCGGACTATGTACACGGTTAATTTGAGGGTCAACCTCATAATTTTTTACTCTTAGATCAAAAACAATATCTGCATTTTCGTTTTCCATCATGTCTTTCACGTCATCTGCCCCACCGAAAAAGACACGATCTTTTATTAATTCTTGATAATTCCTGTTACTCATATTTTTGCCTCCAAAAACGATTTTTCAATATTTTATTGAATGATTTCACTTAATCTTTCTTTTACATTCCCTTCAAATAATCCACCATGATAACAAATCACTTTTTCAATATCGAATGATAATAAAGCCTCAAGTGATTTTATCGATTGATCAATATCATATGTGTACCCCGGGTTTGAAGGATTTAATTGACCATTTTCAATCATTAGTGCATCTCCTGCGACTAATGTTTTCGACTCTTTATGATAAAAGCTTATATGTCCTGGTGTATGTCCAGCAGTGTCAATTACAGTAATACCACCACAAATTGCCAAATCATTTCCTGGTGTAACAATATGGTTAACTTTACCTTTTGGCGGGTTTTCTAATCTGTTTTTAAATGCTTTTCGAAATGCATCTGTTGTATCTGCTGGCAATGACGCTACAGCATTCGCAATTTTTTCCGGTGTAATTTTAATAAGTAACTTTTCACCTTGAATATAAGGTTTTTCTATTTCACTCGCATAGACTTCAATTTTATAAGTAAATTCTTCTACGATCACAGAAAGACTGCCAATATGATCTATATCTTGATGAGTAATCAGTATTTTATTAAGTTTTTCAAAAGGTACTCCAACCGTTTCAAAGCAATTTTGAAATTCGTTTAATTGTCCTGGATAACCTGTATCAATTAATACAACATCTTCGTCATCCCAAATTAGTGTTGGATGAATAGTATTTGTCATACCATTTGAATTCATCGTAATGCTTAACATTTGAATCTTACTACTACCAAGCATAAAATCACTCCCGAACTATATTGTGAATCATTTCCAAGTACTATCGTACCGATTATAGCCCACCCAGTCAACATAAAAATATATAATTATAACACAAATATTTTTATTTGTCAATATATTAATCAATTTATTAAAATGTAATTTTTAACATTTTCTCACAAAAAAACTAGATATACTAATCTTTAAGTATATCTAGTCACTCTGTTTTAATAAGGACTTGTTAACTCGACCAAAATTTTCACAGTAGAGGAAGTTTAGTACCGGTTATTTCCATAACTAATATACTCCTCAATTCCCTAATTTTTAAAGCGGTATATTTCCATGTTTCTTGTTAGGTCTTGTTTCACTTTTTGTTCTTAACATTTCTAAGGATTGTTTTAAGACTTTACGTGTTTCTCTTGGATCAATAACATCATCGACCATACCGTGAGAAGCTGCAACATATGGGTTTGCAAACATTTCTCTATATTCTGAAATTTTTTCAGCACGAGTTGCAATTGGATCGATACTTTGATTGATTTCTTTTGCAAAGATAATATTCGCTGCTCCTTCTGGTCCCATCACGGCGATTTCTGCATTTGGCCAAGCGTATACTACATCTGCACCAATTGCTTTAGAATTCATTGCTACATATGCCCCACCGTATGCTTTCCTTAAGATTACAGTAATTTTTGGAACTGTAGCTTCTGAATATGCATATAAAATTTTAGCTCCGTGACGAATAATTCCACCATGCTCCTGGTTTACACCTGGGAAGAAACCTGTTACATCTTCAAATGTAATTAAAGGAATATTAAATGAATCGCAGAAACGGATAAATCTTGAAAGTTTATCAGAAGAATTAATGTCAAGACCACCAGCCATTACTTTTGGCTGATTTGCTATGATTCCAACGCTATGTCCATCAATTCGACCAAACCCAATAACGATGTTCTTTGCAAAGTTTGGTTGTACTTCCATGAAGTCACCATTATCAAGAATTTGCTCAATCACTTTTCTTACATCGTAAACTTTCGTAGATTCGATCGGAACTAAGTCAATTAGATCTTCTCTCCAATCATCTTTTTCGAAAAATGGAACGCCTTCTGGTTTTTCATTATTATTTTGAGGTAAAAAGCTAATAAGTCTACGCACCTGCTCTAAAATCTCAGGTTCTGATTCTTCAGTGAAATGTGCTACACCGCTAATCGAAGAATGAACTTTTGCTCCTCCTAGATTTTCAGATGTAATTTGTTCACCAGTTATTGTCTCGATTACTTTTGGACCAGTAATAAACATTTGGCTCGTCTTTTCAACCATAAAAACAAAATCAGTAATTGCAGGTGAATAGACTGCTCCTCCTGCACACGGTCCCATTATGACAGAAATTTGTGGTATAACGCCAGAATAAATCGAATTGCGATAAAATACATGTCCGTAACCGTCTAAAGAAACTACTCCTTCTTGTATTCTAGCACCACCAGAATCATTTAACCCTATAATCGGAGCACCAACTTTTGCTGCTAAGTCCATAACTTTCGCAATTTTTAAAGCGTGCATTTCACCTAATGCTCCACCAAAAACTGTAAAGTCTTGCGCAAATACATAAATTAGACGTCCATGTACTTTACCGTAACCTGTAACAACACCTTCACCCGGACTATCTATTTTATCCATTCCAAAATTCGTAGCGCGATGTTTAATAAAGGGATTTAATTCGACAAAAGTATCTTCATCTAATAAAAGATTAATACGTTCTCTAGCAGTTAATTTCCCTCTATTATGCTGTGAATCTATTCGTTCGTCTCCACCGCCTAATTCAATTACTCTCTTACGATCCATTAATTCATTTATTTTCTCATATGCTGTTGTCATGACTTTATTCAACTTCCTTTCTCAGAAACACTTGATGATGGTTGGCATAGCTCAAACAATACTTTATTCGTTGAATTTGGATGAAGGAATGCAACTAGGCTGTCGTGCGCACCCTTTTTTGGAACTTCATTAATTAGTTTAATTCCGTGTTCTTTCACAACTTCAAGCTGTTTCTCACAGTTTTCTGTTTCTAATGCAATATGATGAATTCCTTCGCCTTTTTTCTCAATAAACTTTGCAATTGGGCTTTCTGGACTAGTTGCTTCTAAAAGCTCAATTTTCACTTCACCGATTTCGATAAATGCTACTCGTACTTTTTCACTTTCAACTGTTTCAATTCCTTTCAGTTTTAAGCCAAGTACATTCGTATACAATTGAATAGAAGTCTCTAAATCTCTTACTGCAATTCCAATATGGTTAATTTTTTTAGGACTAGTCTCATGCATTACAATGTCTCCCTCCTATTGCCTTCAAAAATGGATAATAAATAGTTTGCAGCTGAAGTTGCTGTTAATTCTCCATTTACAATTGAGCTTTCAATCGTTTTTAAATTTAGTTTCACACTTTCATGATTCATAAAACTTAGTTTCAACTGTTCAAAAACCATGTTGTACATCCAATCAATCATTTGTTTTTGTCGGCGCAAAGAAAAATAGCCTGACTCAGTTGTTAGATCTTTAAAAGCATTAATTTCATTCCATATTTCTTCAATTCCTTCACCTAGTAACGCTGAAACTGTATATGCTTTGCTTGACCAACCAGGAGTTGAAGGCTGTAATAAGTGAAGTATTCGATTAAATTCAGCCTTAGCCGCATTGGCTTTTAATTTGTTTTGTCCATCGGCTTTATTGATGACAATTGAATCTGCAAGTTCCATGATGCCTTTTTTAATTCCTTGTAGCTCATCTCCGGCCCCGGTTAGCATGACTAAAAGAAAAAAATCTACCATTGAACGAACCTGTACTTCACTTTGTCCAACACCGACAGTTTCGATTAATATCACGTCATAGCCTGCTGCTTCGCATACTAGCATAGATTCTCGTGTTTTACGTGCAATTCCACCAAGAGAACCACCCGATGCAGAAGGTCTTATAAATGCATTAGGATTCTTTGAAAGAGAATCCATTCTTGTTTTGTCTCCTAAAATACTACCTTTTGTAATTGTGCTACTTGGATCGATTGTTAAAACGGCTACTTTATGTCCTTGTTCACACAAATATGTTCCAAAGCTTTCTATTAAACTACTTTTACCGGCTCCTGGAACCCCAGTTATTCCAATCCGGATCGAACGACCTGAATGAGGAAGCAACCTCGTCAACACATTTTGTGCAGAATTCATATGAGCTGACGAATTACTTTCTATAAGGGTAATTGTTTGGGCTAAAATAGTTCGATTGCCTTCAAGTACTCCATTTACATAGTCGTCTTCAGAAAGCTTTTTCTTTCTTTTGTTTTCTTGATCCATTTAAATCGAATCCTCAAGTCGGCGATTAATTTCTTCAATAACCTTTTGTGCCGCAACTGGGATAACAGTACCTGGTCCGAAGATTGCTGCTGCTCCGTTTTTCAATAAAAATTCATAGTCCCCTGCTGGTATTACCCCTCCAGCAACAAGAACAATGTCTTGTCGTCCTAGTTTTTTTAATTCTTCCATCAATTGTGGAAGTAGTGTTTTATGCCCTCCTGCTAAAGAACTCATTCCGATAACATGAACATCATTTTCAACTGCTTGAAGTGCCGTTTCCGCTGGTGTTTGGAATAAAGGGCCGATATCTACGTCAAAGCCTAAATCAGCAAATGCTGTTGCGATTACTTTCGCTCCACGATCATGACCGTCTTGTCCCAGTTTAGCAATCATAATTCGAGGACGACGACCTTCGTTCTCTTCAAAATCATCAGCCATTTTACGTACAATCTCTATTTCATCTTTTTCACCGTATTCCGCACTGTAAACGCCCATAATTGAACGAATAACGGCTTTATGTCTACCTACTACTTTTTCGTAAGCATCCGAAATTTCACCTAATGTTGCGCGAGCTCTAGCAGCCTCAATTGCAAGCGCTAACAAATTACCTTCCCCAGACACCGCAGCCTCAGTAATTGTGGTTAATGCTGCCTGAACTTTTGCTTCATCTCTAGATGCTCGAAGCTCTTGTAATCGCATAATTTGTGCTTCACGAACTGCAGTATTGTCGACTTCTAAAACATCTAATGGATCTTCTTTTTCAAGGCGATATTTATTAACGCCAATAATTGTTTCTTTACTTGAATCGATGTGAGCTTGACGTCTTGCCGCAGCTTCTTCAATTCTCATCTTTGGTAAACCAGTTTCAATCGCTTTTGCCATACCACCTAATGATTCAACCTCTTGAATATGTGCCCATGCTTTTTGAACTAATTCATTTGTTAACGATTCAACGTAATATGAGCCTCCCCAAGGGTCCACTACATTACAAATTCCAGTTTCTTCTTGTAAATAAAGCTGCGTATTACGGGCAATGCGAGCAGAGAAATCCGTTGGTAATGCAATTGCTTCATCTAAAGCATTCGTATGAAGTGATTGAGTATGTCCTAACACTGCAGCCATGGCTTCAATACAAGTACGAGTCACATTATTAAATGGATCTTGTTCTGTTAAACTCCAACCAGATGTTTGTGAATGCGTTCGTAACGCCATAGATTTTTCTTTCTTTGGATCAAATGATTTTATCAATTTAGCCCAAAGCATGCGTCCTGCTCTCATTTTTGCGATTTCCATGAAATAGTTCATTCCGATTCCCCAGAAAAATGATAAACGAGGCGCAAACGAATCAATATCGATTCCCGCTTTTAAACCCGTTCGAACATATTCCAATCCATTTGCTAAAGTATAGCCTAATTCGATATCTGCAGTTGCCCCTGCTTCTTGCATATGGTAACCAGATATACTGATGCTGTTAAATTTAGGCATATTTTGTGAAGTATAAGAAAAAATATCAGCGATAATACGCATTGATGCTTCTGGTGGGTAAATATAAGTATTTCTCACCATATATTCTTTCAAAATATCGTTTTGAATCGTTCCTGTAAGCTGTGATTGATGAACTCCTTGTTCTTCAGCAGCAACAATATAAAATGCTAAAACGGGAAGTACAGCTCCATTCATTGTCATTGAAACTGACATTTTATCTAACGGAATACCATCAAATAAAATTTTCATATCAAGGATTGAATCAATTGCAACCCCTGCTTTTCCAACATCCCCTTCAACACGAGGATGATCTGAATCATATCCACGGTGAGTAGCTAAATCAAAAGCAATCGATAAACCTTTTTGTCCAGCAGCTAAATTTCTTCGATAAAATGCATTACTCTCTTCTGCTGTTGAAAATCCTGCGTATTGGCGAATTGTCCAAGGTTTGTTAATATACATCGCAGGGTACGGTCCACGTAAAAACGGAGCAATTCCAGAAACATATCCTAAGTGCTCCATCTGATTAAGATCAGTCGAATCATATAATGGTTTTACATCTATTTGTTCTAAAGTTTTCCAATCATCTTGATTAACTTGCATCTGTTTAGGAGGTGCTATATTTGGCGCAGAAAATGTTGTATTAAATGGCATCTTTGTAAAGTCTGTTAGTTTGTTCATTTCAAAATCCCTCCATCCTTTTGAAGATTTTGTAACTTTTCGAAATTATTTACATTAATATGAATGAAATCATCAATTCCAACTTGTTTGTATAAATTCATATCATCTATTGACGGCTTTCCTGCTAAAAGTACTTTTGCATTCGGATTAATTGTTTTAATCTGATTTGTTATAGTAGGTACAACTTCTGAATATTGATCATCAGTTGAACAAATGACAACAATTGTCGATTCTGATTTTTTAAATGATTCGATTACTTCATCAATGGATGTAAAGCCTTTATTTTGTAGCACCTTAAATCCTCCAACTTCAAAGAAATCAGTAACAAAGTCCGTTCGAGGTTTATATGCTGCAACTTGTCCGAAATTTGCTACAAATACAGTTGGAAATTCACCTGTACTATTTTTATAGCTTTGAGAATTTTGGCGTAATGATTCATATGGTTGTGCACCACGATGTATGTTTAATTGATTAACACTAAGAAGTTCTGAGTCTACTAAATTCATTGCATTTATAATGTTCGTTATTGATGCACCATTATTTGCTGCATCAATTATATCTTCAATTGAACAACTACTTTGTAATACGAAATGTTCGGAACCGCCTTCGAAGTTTTCTTTAGTCACTTCAACATCTGCACGATCCAATTCTTTTTTCTCTAACCCGGTTTCATTCAGATTTGGATAAATATTAGTCCCAATAAATTTAACTTTTCTATTTTTTATGTTGCTCGATTTTTCTTCTGCAACCTGTCTAACTAATGCTTGAGGGAAACCTTCTTGTATTGCCTTAACCATTCCGCCTTTTTCTTCAATCTTTTGGAATAGTTCCCATGCCTTTTCAGCCAAAGAGTAAGTAAGTGATTCAATATACCAAGAACCACCAGCTGGATCAGAGACTTTTGATAAATTTGATTCTTTTTCAAGAATTAAATGTGTATTTCTCGCAATACGTCTAGAAAACTCATCAGATGATTTTATCGATTCATCGAATGGCGAAACATGAAGTGAGTCAGAACCTCCAATTACGCCTGCAAAAGCTTCAACAGTCCCCCTAAGTATATTTACATAAGGATCATAAATCGTTTTTGTCCATGCAGATGTACGTGAATGAATGTTCATTTTTTGTGAAGCTTCATTGCCACCTAATTCTTTTATAATTCTTGCCCAAATCATTCTAGCTGCTCTTAATTTTGCTATTTCCATAAAGAAGTTCGATCCGACAGAAAACGAGAAAAGTATTTTAGTTGCTGCATCATCAAGTGAAATTTGTTGGTTATCCATTTCACGTAGGTACTCTAATCCAGTTGAAATAGCAAATGCTAATTCTTGCACTGCATTTCCTCCTGCATCGTGATAAGGATGTGACTGAACTAAAATATTTCTTAAATTTGCTGTATGATTAATTGACCATTTTGTGATCTCAGCCATCATTTTGTAAGCATTTTCAAGAGAATACGGAAGTGTCCCTTCTTTCACTAAATTACTGATCGGATCCATTCCAATAAAGCCATTTATTTTATTAAAATCGTAATTTTGTTGTTGCAAATATGCGATAAATGAACCAAAAAATGCTTGCCCGCCGTTAACTGTTTCAATATATAAAGGAACTTCCTCTAAATTTATATTTTGAAAGGCTATTCTAAAATCATTAATAGATGTTAAGATTAACCCTTTATTTGAATTATTATTTTTACTAGTTGTTTCTAAAGATTCGTTTAGTTGAATCTTTAACATCGTTTGACCTTTGTCTAAATCATGTTTTGCAACACAGTTGAACTCCATTGGCGAAGAACAATCTAATTCTTGACTAATTTCCCATGGCTTTTCTAGATAGCCTTGTTCACTAGTTCCTCTAACGAAAGGAAATTCCCCTGGTTGTGCGTTTAAATAAGGATAGTTAGCGATATCTTCTTCCACATACATCGGCTTCAAAATTATTTCTTCATATGTTTTTGTTACAAGCTTTTCCTCAATAGTGGCTCCTTTTAAGGATTTTTCAACAACATCTCTCCACTCTTGTACAGTAGGCTTTGGAAATTCAGCAAATAAAGTCTCTTCCAAGTTATGGTTCGAAGTTTTTGTATTTTCTGACATGTATAAAGCCACTCCTTTCTTTATCTCTTAATTTAATAAGATGTAAAAATAAATTAGATCATCGAATTTACCTATGTAATAAACTCGATTTTTCTTTTCATTAAGAATATAAATGCAAAGAATAATTAAAATTTCGACAAACACTTTCAAAAATCCTCTAAAATTATGAAAATTACGTATTTTTTAAATGCTCTTATTTATAAATATATTTTGAAATTAGTTTTTTCTACAAGCCTCTGTTAAATTTGAACTAAAAAAGGCTGTCTAATTTAGACAGCCTTTTTTAACCCGTATATAACGAACGCATGTACATTATTTAAACAAGAAAACGAGTCATAATTTAGAAGAAATCACACTTTTTTTATTTAAAATGGTCCAATGCTCTTTCTTTTAATTATGAAACTGTTATCTGATTTTGCAAAACCAATACGAGGATCGAATTCCAGGGCTAACGTCGATGATAATAAATTTAAGGCAGACTTCCTATTTTTTCATGCACCAGTTGAATTAGCTTCTTTCCAATTCCAATATTTTAGTATGTATTATCAACGGCAAGATCAATAAAATAACAACAAAAATGCGATCTCCTATTGAATTATTGCAGGTTTGTTGAATTAGAATCTAAAAACCAATTGTCTTTCTTAAATCTATAGGTTTTTCATTTTTACATTCCAAAACAGTTGTTATTTCAATCATATTTCCACTCCCACTTTAATGCTGGTACCATTAAAATTGTCGCATCTGGTACTTTTGATTTTACTAGATTGTGTTTGAATAAAGGTAAATGAGATGAATAAAATGGTTAAAACACTTAAATTCGGCACGCCTTCCATCTATACTGTAGTAAAAAATAACTAAAATGTGGTGATTAAATGAATCAGAGAATAAACAAATACAACCAGCCAATTGGTGAGGACTTGTCCAATTGGGAGAAAAGAAAATTCCCTTCTGATCTGTATTATGTTGGAAAACATACTATTGTCACTAGATTATCTCGTATACATACTAAAGATCTCTATAATGCCTATAAAATTTCTAATCCTAGTAATTGGACTTATTTAACCGACGAACCACCTCTCAACTATGAAAATTTTGAACAAACATTACTAGAAAAAATAGAAAGTAGCACACAGATCTATTATGCTGTGATAAATAAAGAGACTAATAAACCACTTGGAATATTTAGTTTAATGAGGATAGATCAGACAAATGGGGTAGTCGAAGTAGGAAGTATTAATTTTTCGGATGCTTTAAGAAGGACAAGAATCTCGACCGAAGCACACCATTTATTAGCCAAGTATGTTTTCGAAGAACTCCAATACCGACGCTATGAATGGAAATGTGATTCTCTTAATGCTCCCTCCATTAAATCAGCAAAACGTTTAGGATTTAAGTATGAAGGTACCTTTAGAAATAACGTTATCTATAAAAACCGATCACGAAGCACCACCTGGTTTTCAATGCTAATAGAAGAATGGCCTCTACATAATCAGGCATTAACTCAATGGTTGGCAGAAGAGAACTTTGATGACGAAGGAATTCAAATACAAAGATTAGAATCATTTAAGCAATAAGAACAAAAAAAATGGTTCATTTTACAAGGTGCAATGACGTTGTTTCTGTTCGTGTTACGCGAACGAAAAACAACTCTCTCATCGATAACACCTTTTTCAGTAAGAACATTCGTATGTGCGATTGTTGTTTCATTTACAAAGACTATGATTAAACTCTCTCTTTCTACCTCAGGTATTCCACTCTGATTACTCAAACAAAGTACCCCTCATAACTTTAGGATTTTGCGAAATTTCTGCAAAGTCCTGAAAATCAACATTACACTTTAACAGAGCCTTACAAAAAAGCAAAAAAATAAAACAGCTAGTCTACCAATTAAATGGGTAGTCTAGCTGTATTAAAATTGAACTCTATATTTCAAGAATTATTTGATTTGATTTTGCCCTAGAGACACAAGTTAAAATCATTTTATTGCTTTTTCTTTGATCCTCGTCCAATAAGAAGTCGTGATGCTCAATTTGGCCATCGATTACGTTTACTTCACATGTTCCACATCTTCCAACTTTACAGGAATATGGTACTTTTATACCCTCATCAAGTAAAACATCTAATAAAGTTTTATCAACGGGAACTTGTTTTGTAGTTCCATTCGCCAGTCTAACCTCAAATGGTCTAGAGTTAGCCAATAATTGTGGTGTAAAAACTTCAATATGGACACTTGATTTTGGATAGCCAAATGCATATGCAGATTCATTAAATTGAGAAATAAACCGATTAGGACCACAAAAATATACATGAGTTCCGATTGAATGGTCTAAAAGAGTTTCAACTTTTATTCGACTAGAATTATGCTCTTTCGTAAAGTAAAAAGTAGTCTCTTCTTTATAAGATTCATTTAAAAAGTCATAATATGCACTACTTGATTTAGTTGCCGAAGTATAGTGAAGTTCAAAAGATTTATTTTTACTTTTTAATTCCTTCATCATCGATAAAAAAGGCGTTATGCCAATACCCGCTGCATAAAACACATGATGTTTTGCTCTTGAACTTAGCGGAAAATGATTTTTTGGATAGCTAATCCGTAGTCGATCACCTACTTTAATTCGTTCATGCCAATATTTTGAACCGCCCTTTGATTCCGAACTTAAATGAATGGCAATTTTATAAGTGTTATCAATAAGTGAATGATGAACTAAAGAATAAGGTCTGCAAATAATCTCATTTTCTGCAGCAACATATGTATTAATATGAGAACCTCCACTAAAAGTTGGAAGATTAAATTCATCAATTGGAATAAAACTAAATTCTTTAACCTGTTGTGTTATTTGCATTATTTCATTAACACGAACTAGTATCGTATTCTCAATCAATACATTCACTCCCATCTACAATTTAGCGATGTTTCCTAAATATGCGTCATAATGGACCGAATAATGGTCAGAAACTGAAAGTAATAAATGACAGTTTTGACACTGAATTTCTTTACCAATTTCTAAATTTTTTAATTCAGTTAAACTATGACAACGACAACAAAAAACCTTCGAGTTCAGTTCACCATACCCAACATATTGTACTTCATCTTCAAAAAATCCTACATCTTCTATAATTGGCCGTAAATTTTTAAGCTCTTCTTTACTAAGTGCTATATATAAATAGCTACCCATTTTCTGACTTTGCAACCAAGTTTTAATATTGTTTTGAAATTGTTCTGGACTTGAATCAAATCCAATGAATACAAAATCAAAAGAATAATTTTTCTCAAGTAACTTTTCTAAGATTGGCTGAATTAACGGCCTCCCTCTATGATTCGAACAGATTAAATATTTTCTTTTTCCATCTATAAAACTAGCTTCTTCAACTATTAAATTATTCATCGCATTCTACCCAACTTCATCAAGTTTATTTTTTAAATATGTTATTACTTCTTTTTTATATGAAGAGATTCCTTTATAATCTGAAATGAAATCCGGCAATTCACATAGAATTTTATAAAATTGCTCTAACCATTCCTTTTTTAAGGTTAATTGCTCTAGTGGTAATAAGTGAGTATGAATCGTAAATAGGAGCCCATTACTAGCAGCCAACCTAAATAACTTTTGAACTTCAACGCGTAAGTGAACAAATTTCCCGACATTATCAGTAGAAACTTTTTTTCTATCTTTTCCCCATTGATCAAATGTTTCTAATGAAGTATCTAGTCTTTTTCCTGCCATTAGTGACCAATTTTTACGAGCCCACGGTGCTCCTTGTTCAATATTTTTTAAGAAACGAAGAATTCGATCATCCAATGATTTTTCACTAAACATAGGGATCGGCTGATGAATCTCTTTAAATCTCATTCCTAGTTTAAAAGTAAGTGACCAATTGGAAGGAAAACAGAGATGTCCAGCATCTAAAAATAAATCGCCATCTCGTTGACTCATATAAATTAAATCCTCTTGTACATGTCTACCTATGAAATTCAATGGCTTTCCTAAAACAGAAGTTAGATCACCAAAGCTAAATTGTTCCTCCTCCTTCAGCAGCTTATTATATATAGTCCAATATTCATGACCCTTATGAACTTCAAAAAAGTTTGGATAATACTTTATTAAATGATCTAAAACTAATTCTACAATTTCCCATTGACCTTCAAAACTAGTAGGAAGTGCTTGATAACAATGGCTTGGTGAATTGTGTAACAAGCTTCTTTTTAATTTTATTTCATTCTCATATTTAGGCGTAATCTCGATGCTTGCAGGTGGATCTAATAGAATAGAATTATTTGAGTAACGATAAATCTCATCTTTAAAAGGATACGGAAACCATTCTAATTCATTAACTTGATTCATCTGAACACCCTTTATAGTAGATTAAAAGTAAATCGTTCAAATTAGTTAAACTAGACAAAGGTAAACATACTATTAATTTCTGTTTATTTGTTACATTAGATTTTAATTAATTATAAGAATATTCTGTTTTTTATGTCAATAGTTAGTCCGATTTATTGTGCATTTTAATAGAAAGTTTACGAAAGGATCGTTTATGAGTGGGGTATTTCATTTTTTGGCTTTTTTAAATACTCATGAACCTTTTATGAGGTACTATATCTCGGCTTTTTTCATCTTTACTTCCTCATGAACTTTTTATGAGGTATTATATCTCGGCTTTTTGACTCTTTACTTCCTCATGAACCCTTTATGAGGTACTATATTTCGGCTTTTTTCATCTTTACTTCCTCATGAAGCCTTTATGAGGTACTATATTTCGGCTTTTTTCATCTTTACTTCCTCATGAAGCCTTTATGAGGTACTATATCTCAGCTTCTCGCCTTTTTACTTACTCATGAACCACTTATGAGTTACCATATTTTAGCTTTTTCCCTTTTTACTTACTCATGAACACCTTTTGAGGTACTAAATCTCATTTTCTTGCTTTTTTATCTACTCATGAAGCCTAATGTGTATGTCCTTTCATCTTTTTGTGTTTTCTCTTCTAATGAACCTGAGTATGTTGTGATCTTTCAATACATATAAAAAAATTGCTTATATTCTTTTATAAGCAATTTTGGTATTTTGTTTATTCAATTTCGCCTGTCCAAGCAAGCATACCGCCAGTCATATTCACAACATTAAATCCATGACTTTCTAAAAACTGTACTGCTCGACTACTTCTGCCACCAGCATGACATACAACGATGTATTCATTATTTTTATCTAGATCAGCCATGCGAAATTCGATTAATCCAAGTGGAATATGCGTCGCACCGGGGATTATTCCGTTTGCTACTTCATCAGCCTCGCGAACATCAATAATATTAACAGTATTTCCATTTTTTAGTAGATCTTCAAGTTTTTCTGCTGTAATTTCTCTCATTAATTATTCTCCTTTATTAAGACCAAGTACTCATTCCGCCTTTTACATTTGTAATATTGGTATAACCCAATTTTTTAAGAACTTTACATGCTTTTTTACTTCTCATTCCACTCTGGCAAATAATAATTGTTTCTTGATCTTTTGATAGATGATTTAAATTTTGCTTTAACACATGCAATGGAATATTTTTGAATTCTTTAATATGTCTTCCTTTATATTCTGCAGAGGTTCTAACATCAATGAATTGTTTTTCCTTACTTTTCAATTCATTTTTTAATTCATTTGTTGAAATTTGCCTAACCCCTTTGATTGGAAGAAAAGTTTGTACTAGAAAATAAGCAATTAATACGATGATTAGAATATTTAACAGTTCCATTTAAGTCCTACTTTCAAGAAGTTGATGTTCAGAAATATTTTGGCCGGTGATCAGTTTTATGAATGTTTTTTATCTACTTTTTACTAATAAGCTTACTGCTTCTTTTACAAGCTCTTCTGCACTTTCTCCATTTTCGTCAGCTAGTCTAACACATTCAATTAGATTCGTACTTACGATGACTCCAATTGTACGATCCATTGCCGATCTTACTGCTGATAATTGAGTTATAACATCTTTACATCCTTTATCCTCATCCATCATTTTTAAAATGCCTCTAAGTTGTCCTTCAATTCTTTTTACTCTATTTTTTATTTGATCATCATAAGACATAGAAATCTTTCCTTTCTAAGTAAAATTTTTACATTAGTTAAAATGAACTATATACCCAGATAGGTATGAAGTCAAATATATTGTCGTCCTTTGTAGATTAATAGAAAAAGTAGAGCTAATGGCATAGACGATTTGAAAACAACACGAAACTACTTATATAATAGACAATTTATTTTTAAACAGCATAAAAGCCTGGTAACTAACTATTCCAGGCTTTACTACTTTACATATTTATTACTAAGAAAGGTATCGTGATGATGGCTATGATCATTAATAACCAATTGTTCTTCTTAATTTGAGTAATTTCTTCCTCCAATAAGAGCTCTTCACTTTTTTTCATTATATATTCCTACTTTCAGTTTTGATAAATTTATTCTTATATTTAAGATTTATTTCCTTAAATAAAGCTTAAAATACCTGTAAGTCTCAATTTTATTACTTTTTAACTTTATATAATGAAAATGAAATTTTAATGAAAAACCTTTTCTAATTTTTTTTACCATTTAATCCATTTTACTTTTCCTTTTAGTGTATTATTCTTACTCGATCAAACGGAAAAAAAACTCCTTCAACTTTGCCGACTATTTCAGACTGCTTTATATACCCTAAACCATTTCTACTATCTTTACTATTCAATCGATTATCTCCCATTACTAAATACGACCCGTTAGGTACTTTCACTTGATTAAATTGGAGATATTCTCTATAGACATTTTTCAAATGGTCATTTAAATAGTTTTCAGATAGATGTTTTCCATTAATGTATAGGCGTCCATTCGTTAAATTAACATTGTCACTTGGCAAACCAATTATTCTTTTGACATAATACTTAGGGTCATTTTCTTTTTTTATAATGACAACTTCACCTCTATTTATAGATGAAATATGAAATGAGGCTTTGTTAACAAACAAATAATCATGATTATGTAGGGTCGGTTGCATCGAGGCACCTTGAACAATAAAGGGTGAAAAAATAAAAATCTTAACAATTAATGCGATCGTAAAAGAATAGACTATTATTTTAAAAGTTTGCCTTGTAGATTCCTTTTTTCGTATTTTCAACTTTTTATCCCCTTTAAGTTTTTCGTGTCCACATTTTAACATAATATGATTAAATGTTTAAATATTCTTACAAATATTTAATTAAAAAATAGCAAAGCTTTCTGTTTCACTTTGCTATTTCTTTAATGATTAAACCAGGTCAATTAAACTTGTTTTTGAGCAGTTTCTACTGCTTGCTCTCTAAGTCGGAATTTCTGTATTTTTCCCGAGGCAGTCATCGGGTACGCTTCTACAAATTCTATATATCGAGGAATTTTATGTTTTGAGATTTTTCCTTTACAGTACATTCGAATATCCTCTGGTGTAATTTTTATTCCTTCTTTAAGTATAATCCAAGCCATTACTTCTTCCCCATACACATGATCAGGTACTCCAACAACTTGAACATCTAACACATCAGGGTGAGTATATAAAAATTCTTCTATTTCACGAGGATAAATATTTTCCCCACCACGGATAATCATGTCTTTTAGCCTACCTGTAACTTTGCAATAGCCATTCTCATCCATGATCGCTAAATCCCCAGTATGTAACCATCTATCTTCGTCAATTGCACTACGAGTAGCTTCTTCATTTTTGTAGTAGCCCTTCATTACATGATAGCCTCTAGTACAAAGTTCACCTTGTACTCCACGTGGCACTTCAATAGATGTACCTGGTTCTACTATTTTCACTTCAACATTTGGTAATGCCTTACCAACCGTTTCAACTCGTACCTCAATTGGGTCATTCGTTCTAGTTTGTGTGATAACTGGAGAAGACTCCGTTTGACCATATGCAATTGTGATCTCTGTAATTCCCATTTTTTCGATTACTGCCTTCATAACCTCAATTGGACAGTTTGAACCTGCCATAATTCCAGTTCGTAATGTTGATAAATCATATTTAGAAAATTCAGGTTCATTTAATTCGGCGATAAACATTGTAGGAACTCCATGTAATCCAGTACATTTTTCATCTTGTACTGTTTGAAGTACTCTTTTTGGACTAAAGTCTTGAACAGGTACCATCGTTGCTCCAACAGTAACACAAGCCATGGTTCCTAATACACATCCAAAGCAATGGAAAAATGGAACGGGAATACATAAACGATCAACCTTTGTTAATTCCATACAATTCGCAATATTAAATCCATTATTGACGATATTAGAGTGTGTAAGCATTACACCTTTTGGGAAACCAGTCGTTCCAGATGTATATTGCATGTTTATAACATCATACGGACTCATTGATGCAATTCGCTTATCCAACTCTAAGTCTGATGTATTTTTTGCCATGGAAATAAGCTCATCCCATGAGAATGTTCCAGGGTATTTTTTCTCACCAAGAACAATTACGTTACGTAAAAATGGCAGTCGACTGCTATGAAGTTCTCCAGGAACAGCATCCTTTAATTCTGGTATAATTTCATAAAGCATTTCAATATATGAAGAATCTTTATACTGATCCATTAAAATAATCGTTGTTGAATCAGATTGCTTTAACAAATATTCTAGCTCAGCTGTACGATAATTTGTGTTTACTGTAACAAGAACCCCACCCATTTTGCCCGTTGCAAATTGTGACGTAAGCCATTCAGGTGTATTTGAAGACCATATTGCAATATGATCACCTTTTTGAATTCTAAGACTCATCAAACCTTTTGCTACTTCTCTACAGTGGTTTTCAAATTGTTCGTAATTCATCCTTAAACCTCTATCCGCATAGACAACAGCCTCATGAGTAGGATGTAATTTCGCTTTTTCTTCTAATAGTTTCCCTATCGTAATATCTAGTAAATTTGTCATCTTATCCTCCTTAATTGGTTCCCTTCCAAAAGGACGCGTTATTAAAAATTAAACCAAACATAATTAAGAATATTCTATGTTTTTAGACTTTTCCCTTTAAAAAAACTTCTATAAAAAAAGAAAAGCCACAAGGAAATTCTTTTTCCTTGTGGCTGGTGTTTTTAGATCATTCATTTGAGAGTCAAAATTAAAATATTTATACTATAGTATACGTTACATAGCAACGTTATTATCATTCTTTACCACTTCTGGTTTAAATACTCGTTCCCATTTAGCAATTACAACTGCTGCTAAAGAGTTACCTACTACGTTTACTGCTGTTCTAGCCATATCTAGAATACGGTCAATACCAGCAATAAATGCTAAACCTTCAACTGGAATTCCTGCTGTACCTAATGTTGCTAATAATACAACAAACGATACGCCTGGTACACCTGCGATACCTTTTGAAGTGACCATTAGAACTAACATTAGTGAAATTTGAGCAGTGATTGATAAATGAATACCATACATTTGAGCGATGAAAATTGCTGCTAATGCTTGATATAAAGTTGATCCATCAAGATTGAATGAGTAACCAGTCGGAATAACGAATGAAGAAATTGATCTTGGTACTCCGAATTTTTCTACTTTTTCCATAATTCTTGGTAAAACTGTTTCAGAACTCGCAGTAGAATATGCCAAGATAAGTTCATCTTTAATTAATTTAATAAACTTAAAGATATTAACTCCTACCATTTTAGCTACTAAACCTAATACTACAACGATAAAGAATGCCATCGTTAAATAAACAGTTATGATTAATTTTCCTAATGGAATTAAAGATTCTAATCCAAACTTTGAAACTGTCACACCAATTAATGCAAAAACACCAAATGGAGCAAATTTCATAATTTGATTTGTAATGTAAAACATTGTATCAGCTGTTCCTTGGAAAAATGCTAATACTGGTTTTCCTCTTTCTCCTACTGCTGTAATACCAAGACCAAACAACACTGAGAAAAAGATAATGGCTAACATATTTCCTTCAACAAAAGCTGAAAAAATATTTGGCGGTACGATATTTACAAATGTATCTGCAAAACCATGACTTTTCACTTCTTTAGCTGTTTCAACATAAGTATTTATATCAGTTTTGTGAAGAATACTCATATCTACACCAGCGCCTGGTTTAACGATATTCGCTACTAGTAAACCGATTAAAATCGCAACTGTTGTAATAATCTCAAAGTAAAGAATCGTTTTTCCGCCTAAACGGCCAAGTTTTTTCGTGTCACCAACACTAGCAACACCTACTATGATACTTGAAACAACAATAGGTATTACAATCATTTTAATCAGTCGTAAAAAGATGTCTCCAATTGGTTGTAAATAATCTGCAACCTTTGGATTACCATAAAAAATTGCGCCTACAATGATCCCGATAACAAGACCAATTAATATTTGCCAAGCTAAGCCAATTTTTTTCATAATAAAAGTCCCCCTTGTAGTTGAATTTTGCCAAGTTTTTTAATTTACTAAAAATAACAAAACCATTTAAATTTTTATTAAATGGTTTTAAGCACTACTTGGCTTATTAAGATATCGATGGAACTCTCATAAATTACCCATCATTTCCATAATTTACTTTTTGATTATATTCAGAATTTACAATCAAAAAAGTTATAAAAAACAGTATAACAGAAATCATTACGATTTCAATTTTACTATATTTTCCAAATTTAGATAAAGGTACATTACAATTCTACTAAAAAACTGAGATTTTTACAAATTCTCCTTGCTTTTTTTTAATTATTTTTTAATTTTTAACCAAATAATTACATATTTCTATTTAAAATATGAAAATGTTGCACTATCTATTTCATTTAAAACCTCTTTGTTTACAAGGAATAAGAAGAAAAAAGTTAAATATTATCAAGACACTTATTTACGAATCTGTTCGTTTTGTTTATGATATAAGATGAATAATTTGGAAATTTAATTTATTTTTTAATAATTAATGAAAATGCTTTCAATTTTTTTTTTTTGAAAGTGATTTTACATATTTTGTATAATCAGCCTTGATTATTACTAAAATAAGTTAGTAATTTATGTTTAAGAAGTGAGGTAAATTAATTGAAAACTAAAGTAAACCCAAAAGCAGTTATTGTCATTTTTGGAGCAACAGGAGACCTAGCAAAAAGAAAGCTTTTTATTTCAATATATAGATTATTTTTAAGTCAAAAAATTGATGATGGTTTTGCGGTTGTAGGTGTAGGTAGAAGACCTTGGTCAAACGATGAGTTTCGTGAAACTGTAAAAAAATCAATTCAATCGATTGCTTCATCTGAGACTGAAATTGAAAGCTTTTTATCTCATTTTTATTACCATCAATTTGAAGTATTAGAACCGTCTTCATATATAGAGTTAGGAAATTTACTAACAAACTTGGATAACCATTATTTAATCCCTGGTAACCGTGTTTTCTTCCTTGCAATGGCACCAGAATTTTTCGGAACAATTGCTAAACAGTTAAAACAAAATGGTTTGGCTGATACAGAAGGTTGGAGCCGAATAGTGATCGAAAAACCATTTGGACATGATTTACCGAGTGCAATTGAATTAAATGATGAAATTCGTGAAGCATTTTCTGAAGATCAAATCTACCGTATCGATCATTACTTAGGGAAAGAAATGGTTCAAAATATTGAAGTGATCCGTTTTGCGAATGCAATGTTTGAACCACTTTGGAATAATCGATTTATTTCGAATATCCAAATTACATCTAGTGAAATTCTTGGCGTTGAAGACCGAGGTAAATACTATGAGAATTCTGGAGCATTAAAGGATATGGTTCAGAATCATATGCTTCAAGTGGCGGCACTACTTGCTATGGAGCCTCCGATTAAATTAACAACTGAAGAAATTCGTAGTGAAAAAGTTAAAGTATTTAAAGCTCTTCGTAAAATTGATGAAAACGAAGTAAAAGATTACTTTGTTCGCGGGCAATATGATGCTGGTGTAATGAACGGTGAAGAAGTTCCATCATATAGAACTGAGAACAATGTTGACCCTGAGTCTCAAACTGAAACATTTGTTGCGGGCAAACTTTTTATCGATAATTTTAGATGGGCTGGTGTTCCATTCTATATTCGAACTGGAAAAAGAATGGCTACAAAATCTACTAAGATTATTGTTCAGTTCTCAGATATACCAATGAACCTTTATTACAATACAAAAGAGACAATGTCTCCAAATTTATTAATTATACATATCCAACCAGATGAAGGAATTACATTACAATTAAATGCAAAAAGATCTGGCTCAGACGATGGCTACACAAAGCCAATTCAATTAACATTTAATAATAATTGTGTTGATTGTATTAATACACCAGAAGCATACGAGCGATTAATTTATGATTGTATGTTAGGTGATGGAACAAACTTTACGCATTGGGATGAAGTAAAATATTCTTGGAGTTTTGTAGATGTCATTTCCAAAGCATGGGATCAAAAATTAGCACCACTTACAAATTATGATTCTGGTTCGATGGGACCAAGTGAAGCTGATACTTTATTGACAGTTGATGGTCATAAATGGTGGCCTGTTTCTGATCGATTAAATGAAAATTAAGTACCATTTATATATAAAAAAAAGTTACCCCCACTTCAAATCGAGGGGGTAACTTTTTTATTTTTCGAAAATAAAATTATGTCCACTGAGTATGGAACTTACCTTCTTTATCAATTCTTTCATAAGTATGTGCACCAAAATAATCTCTTTGTGCTTGAATTAAATTAGCAGGAAGTGTTTCAGTACGGTAGCTATCATAATAAGCTAACGCTGCAGAGAAACATGGAATTGGTACACCAGCTTCAATTGCAACAACGCTAATTTTTCTTAATGCACCTTGATAACTTTCTACGATTTCTTTGAAATATGGATCAAGTAATAAGTTAGAAAGATTAGCATCTAGATCATAAGCTTCTTTAATTTTTTGTAAGAAAGCCGCACGAATAATACATCCGCCCCTAAAAATCATTGCAATATCACCATATTGTAAATCCCAGTTATACTCATCAGATGCAGCTCTTAATTGAGCAAATCCTTGAGCATATGAACAAATTTTGCTCATATAAAGGGCTTTACGCACATCTTCAATTAGTTGCTCTTTATCACCATTATATGTATTTGTTGACGGACCAGATAATAATTTACTTGCTTTTACTCTTTCATCCTTCATTGCCGAAATGAAACGTGCAAATACAGACTCAGTAATAATAGAAGTTGGCACACCTAAATCTAGTGTGCTTTGACTAGTCCATTTACCAGTACCTTTTTGTCCTGCTTTATCTAAAATAACATCTACAAGTGGTTTACCTGTTTCTTCGTCTGTTTTAGTAAAGATATCAGCTGTTATTTCAATTAAATAACTATCAAGCTCTCCCTTATTCCAATCACTAAATACATGGTGCAATTCATCAGCACTTAAGCCAAGTACATTTTTTAATAAAAAGTATGCTTCTGAGATTAATTGCATATCACCATATTCAATTCCATTATGAACCATTTTTACGTAATGACCAGCACCATCTGGGCCAATATATGTTGTACAAGGCTCATTATTTACTTTTGCAGCAATCGCTTCAAAAATAGGTTTTACTAGTTCAAATGCTTCTTTTTGTCCACCAGGCATAATTGAAGGTCCTTTTAAAGCCCCCTCTTCTCCACCTGAAACACCTGTTCCAATAAAATGGATTCCGCTATCAGATAGCATTTTGTTTCGTCTTTGAGTGTCTTTATAGTATGTATTTCCACCATCAATTAGAATATCACCCTTATCAAGATGAGGTAATAACATTTCAATTGTTGAATCAGTTGGGGCACCTGCTTTTACCATTATTAAAATTTTTCTAGGTGTTTCAAGAGAATTTACAAATTCTTCAATTGAAAATGTTCCAACTACATTTTTACCTTCTGCTTCTTTTAAAAATTCTTCTGTTTTTTCAACTGATCGGTTATATACAGAAATTGAGAAACCTCTACTTTCAATATTTAAAGCTAGGTTTTTTCCCATTACTGCTAAACCAATTACGCCTATTTGTTGTTTAGCCAATTCAATTAGTCCTTTCTAATTAAAATTTGCAAGGGTTTTCAAAATAAAAATTGTAAAATATTTACTATCTTTAATATATCCTCCGATTAGTTTTGCTATCCTGTTAAATATTCTAAAGACTAACCGAGCATAATCCTTGCATACCATAAACTTAAGGTCAATAATGATATTAACATAACAAGCGCGATGAATAAATGTAAACATGATCTATCTATTAAAATTTTATAATTTGAAAAGAAGTGAAACTATGGTAATAAATTACAACGATAATAAGTGGACTCAGCTTTTATTTACTTTAATTATTGCAATTATTGGTGGATTTTTATTTCAATTGATTAAACTACCAATACCTTGGCTCCTTGGACCAATGTTTTTTGTCCTTATACTTTCTAAAATTAAAGGGATAAAATTGTATTGGCCAAGTAAAATTCGAGATACAGCCATGATCATAATCGGCTACACAATTGGGCTATCATTTACATCTTCTACGTTTATTCAAATCGGACATCAATTAACTTCAATGATTTTGATGACCTTCCTACTCATCCTTTTTACAATTACAATTTCAATCATAATTTCTAAAGTATTTAAAATACATTATCCAACTGTATTATTAGGTAGTATTCCCGGTGGACTAAGTCAAATGATTGCTCTTGCAGAAGAAATTAAAGATATTGACTTTACAATCGTCACTTTCTTACAAATTTCCAGGCTTATGATGATTATTTTTATGGTCCCATTATTAATTTTCAGTCCATTCTTTCATGTACATAAAAGTTCGATTTCAGAAGCTATTCACCATTCTTCGGCAAGCTGGCATGGCTTATTTCCAAACATCATTATTTTTGCTATTTTCTGTACAGTACTTGGAATTTTAGGGAAGAAAATAAATTTTCCTACAGCATTACTATTAGGTCCAATGATCGCTACCATCATCCTTAATTTATCAGGACTACATGGACCTGCCTTACCGTCTGTTATATTAGACTGTTCCCAGCTAATGATGGGAAGTTATATTGGCTTATTATTAAAACCAGAAAACTTAAATAACAAATTAAAAATAGTTTTAGTTTCAGTCTTAAGTGGAGCTGTTTTATTAACGTTTTCGCTTTTATCAAGTATATTTTTAACACATATTAACACCATTGATCATATCAGTGCCTTACTAAGTTTAGCCCCTGGTGGAATGGATCAAATGGCCCTAATTGCAAAAGAAGTAGATGCAGATATAACTGTCATTATGTGTTACCAACTATTTAGAACACTATTTATCTTTATTGTTGTACCATATTTATTAAGATATATTTTTAGAGCAAGGATACAAGAAAGTAAGGTTAAACGAATAAGTAATCAATAGAAAAAGCAAGGAAAATTAACTTTCCTTGCTTTTCTACTCTTCATAAATCATTTTTCTAGTCATGCCACCATCAATTATGATATTTTGACCATTCATAAAGTTGTTTTCTGGATCCGCTAAATAAATACAAGCTTTAGCGATATCTTCAGGCTTGCCTACTCGATTTGACCAATGCTGAAGATGATCAGTTTCTTTTAATTCTTCATTCTGATCAACATGAATCCATCCAGGACTAATACAGTTTACTGTTATACCATTTGGCTGAAGCGATGCAGCTAAAGAATGGGTAATTGATACAATTCCACCCTTTGATGCTGCATAAGCTTCTGAATTTGGCTCCGACATAATCGCTCTTGTTGATGCCATATTTATTATTCTTCCATTATTATTCATTACTTTAGCAGCTTCTCTTGATGAAATAAAAACGCTTCTCAAATTAGTATTTATTACTTGATCCCATTCATCTGTTGATAAACTTAAAAGTGGCTTAAAAGCGGAAATTCCAGCATTATTAATTAGAATATCAAGTTTACCAATTTTGTCAATGACAGTGCGAATAAGATTTATAATGTCTTCTTCTATACTAACATCAGTCTTATAGAATATTGCTCTTCCACCATTTCCCTCAATTTTCTTTACAACTCTATTACCTTTTTGTTCATTAACATCAGCTATAAAAACAATTGCTCCTAATTTTCCAAATGCAATTGCAATACCCTCTCCAATTCCATTCGCTCCTCCTGTAATAATAATTGATTTCCCTTTAAACTTTTCTTCCATATTTTTATACCTCTTCTTACAATTAGTCTATTATTATTATTTCCAGCCTTAACAAAAAAAGCCGTCAAATGACAGCTTTTAATTTGATTTAGTTCGAATTAAGTTATCTCAAACTTGAGGTTGATTTTTGCTTAATCCAATCTTTTTTAATAAATAGATTAACATATCTTTTTCAGCTGAATTTAGTTGAGAAAATAAGTTATGAATCATTTCGCTATGAGCTGGAAAGATGCAACTAATGACCCTTCTACCCTCTTCAGTCAAAGCGGCATAGATAACTCGTCGATCTTTTGGACAATGAACTCGTTTAATATATCGCCTTGCCTCTAATTTATCTAATACATACGTCATATTTCCGCTTGAGATTAATATCCTTTTTCCAATTTGTTGGATTGGCTGATCTCCTTTATGATAAAGCAATTCTAAGACTGCAAATTCAGTTAAATTCAAACCAAAACATTTCATATTATTAATAGAAGCATCATTCAAAAATCGATTTGCTTTACAAATTTCAGAATATAATTGGAGCGAATTAGTTGAAATTTCATTTTGATTCATTTCATTTCAACTCCTTTCAACTATCTTGAATTAAAGATAATTTTAATGTATTTCTTGAAAGTAGTCAATGTCCTAATATGGATTCATTTATTATATGATAATGTAGTTTACATAATAATATTATAGGTATATGATACTGCAAGATTATTAACGTTCCGTATTGTTCATAATGTTTAAAGAATATAAAAATGGATCAAATAAAATCTTCCAGCTTTTTTACTTACTCATGAATAACTTATGAGTAACTACATTTCACTTTTTTGCTGTTTTACTTCCACATGACCTTTTTATGAGTAACTATATTTCAGATTTTCGCTGTTTTACTTCCTCATGAACCTCTTATGAGGAACTATATTCCAAATTCTTGTTTATTTACTTACTTATGCGTTTACCACTACTTAAATAAGGAGAAAATAAAAAGGACATTTTAATTAAAAAATGTCCTTTTTACCAATTACTACATATTTAGATTGTTTAACTATCAAACTCTCAGTTTTTACTTTGATTAGCAAGTGCCATTTCTTTAACTTGTTCTTCTGATAAATCATAGAACTTAAGGAAGATGAATAATGCAATTATACATCCTATTGCTCCACCTAGATTAAATGTTGCCCATAAGGATTTTAGAGTAGTAGCAGTTTGAGTTACAGTATGTCCATTTGTTACGGCTTTATAGCCTGCAATACCTATGATCCACATACCAAGTCCTCCGGAAATTGCTCCAATAATTTTAGAACTGAATGTTTGTGTTGCAAATATAACTGCTTCAAAACGAGTACCATTTTTATAGCAATCATATTCAACTGAATCAGCAAAGAACATTGGATAAATAACAAGCTGCGGTGCGATTAACATTGCTTTCAGAACTGAAACGCCTAAAAATAATCCGAAATTTTCGTATGCGACAAAGTATGTGACAATTGATAGTAATGCATTTGCCCCTAAAGCAAAAGACATCAGTTTAATTTTTCCATATTTGTTTACTAACTTTGGAACAAAAGGAGCAACAAGAACTACTGGTAGTATACCAACTCCAAGAATTAGTGAAACTTTAGTAGCGTCTTTATAAATATCAGTAGCCACGAAAGGTGCTAAAGTGTTTGTAAAGTTAACTCCGTTTGCAATGATATTTACGATTACGATTGTTTTTAAATATTTATTATTTAATAGTGAGTGTAAGATTTCTTTAATTGCTGGTTCCTTTTTATTTGATTTAACTCGTTCTTTTACAAATCTTGTCATTGACATGACTAGAAATGCTATGATTGAAAAGATTAATACAGAAATCATGTAATTATTATTAGTAGCCTTTAAAACGCTTGGGAATGCAGCTACTGCTACAAGTATACCGACAATTCCTGTAATTTGATTGTTTGCAAGTAGAACTGTTCGTTCTTCAGGATTAGGAGTGATAACCGTCGAAAATGCGAAAGCAGGTGCATCTGCTGCTGCATAAAGTGTACCCCATATTAAATAAGTGACAGCTGCATATCCAATACGTACACCTTCAGAAGATGCAAGTAATTGATCACTAAATCCGAAACAAAGAAAAGTCATAATAGGTACAGTAATTGAAGCTAGATTTACCCATGGTTTAAATTTACCACTCTTTAAATTTAATCGTTCTATAATTGTAGCGAGCGTTGGATCAACAAATGCATCCCATATTCTCGCTAGTAAAAGTATACTTCCTACAGTTGTTGCACTAATTCCTAAAACACTTGTATAATAAACAGCTAAAAATGATGATACTATGAAGAAAATAATATTTTGACCAAAGAAATATGAGCTGTACATGAAACGCTCTGATTTTTTTGTAACAAATGCATTTTTCGGTTTCGCATTTTTTTCTACAATTATTCGTTCATTTAAAACTGAATTTTTCCCCATATTCCCACTCCCCAAGTCCTAATGATTACATTGTTTGTTTTAAAAGTTCCGCTGCTGTTTTTTCGTCAAAAATATTATTTAAAAACTTAGAAACCATAACTTGTTTTTCTTTTTCATCTAACCCCATGTCCGTATCGCTATTTTGAAGAAATTGAAACATCATCATTAAGAACTGCTTCGCTTCTTCCTGAGCTGCCTGTCCATTAATTGTTGCTGCTTCAAATGGTGCATGATTTAAAGTTATTAAGTTTAACTTTTCCATATATGCTTTTAAACGGATTAGGAAATCTTCATAGTTTCTCTCGATCGTCCATGCTGATTCTGCAAGTGCATTTATTCTAGGAGAAATCATAAATTCCATTATTTCTGGTGTAGTTACTCTTTCAGTCCAAATTGCCCCTTCAACTCCTAACACATTTGAAGCATTTAACGCAGGATTCGGTTGATATTCATAAGTTTTCTGTAATGTTACAATTGAATACGGATAATCAAAATAACAATTAAACATTTCAGAGAAAATGACTTCATGTCCATTTTCAAAATGTGGCTTGCAATAGCTTTCCTCAGTAAATTCAACCCAATATTGTGTTGTTAGTTTGTTTTCAACCTCATTAGATCGTAATGTTTCATTCCAACAAACGACTTGTTTACCATGTTGAATTAAATGAGCTGCTATTCGTTTAGTAAATTCATATTGCAGATCATCAAAATTATCGATGTTATTTTTTTTCATAAGTGCTAAACAATGAGGACAGATTTTCCAATTTGTTTTTGGAACTTCATCTCCACCAATGTGGAATTTAGATGAAGGGAAAAGCTGAAAGATTTCATCTAATAGAGAAAAAATCCAAGTATATGTTGATTCTTTTCCAGGACAAAGAACTGTCTTATACACACCAGCACTACTTGCTAATTCTACATTTTCCTCAAAGCAGCTAAGACTTGGATTTGCAATTAACATGGCAGTAACATGTCCAGGCATATCTATTTCCGGTATAACTTCAATCCCTCTAGCTTCGGCATACTTGATAACGTCACTTATCTCATCTTGCGTATAATACTTCTGATTTTCTGTTAATTTAGGATATACTTTTGATTCAATTCTCCAGCCTTGGTCATCGGATAAATGCCAGTGAAGCACATTTAATTTATTTAACGACATTTCTTCGATAATTTTTTTCATTACATCCACATCGAAGAAATTTCTACTAACATCTACTAGTAATCCTCTGTGCTTATATTTCGGGTAATCTGAAAAAATAACGCCGTCTAGTTTACGATTAGAAGTTTTAACTGCTTCGACAATCAATATATATAGAGTCGTTAGAGCATTTTTTATGCCAGCTTCATCATTTGAGAATATTTTTATTTGTTCTTGAGAAATATCAAACTTATATCCACTTTTATCAACAGTTGGATCTTTTATTAACTCAATTTCGGCATTTTTAAAATCTGTTTGCGTAACAGTAAGGTCACAGTTTAATTTTATTCTGTCTGAAAATACGTCAAACCCGGAACCACTAAAGTCTGTATTTCGTATGAAAAGTGTATCTTTTATATCGAAATAAACGTTTTCTTTCTTTTCGATTTTACCGTTGATTTTTGGTATTAATTTCATAAAGACACCCTGCTTCCATCGTTTTTTTCTGAATTTCAGGAACTTTCAACAAAATGAAACCCCTTTCAATTCCTTGTGATTAAAATATATAATAATAGAAAAACATCATTTGATATTTTTTTGTTCATTTTGATAAAATATTGCTCAAAATTGCGAGGTAATTCTTTGAAAAATTATAAACACATAAACATATCTGAACTAAAAATAAAGGCGAACAGTTTCTATATTGTGTCTGGATTAGACATTGTTGGAATTGATCTTGATTTCAATATCGTTTTTTCTTTTTCTTCACCTAATTATAAAAATGACCATCATAATATCCTCATGGATACACTTGAAATAATTAAGGTGAAATTTGATTCGATTTTAGAATCTAAAAAGAATCATTTTACACTTTATTGGCAAGAAACTCTCTTGTATCATGTTTTTTTTATCAAAAACGAAAATGAATGCTTGCTAATTATTGTTGGCTCAAATATAGGATTAAATCGTTTAGATGCACAATCGGATCTCGATAGTAAATCGGAGCATTTATTGAAATTATTTCATTGGATCATCGAGCCATATTCTAAAGTTGCATTCACTGAACCAGAACAGTATCAACTTGAAGGAATAGAACATCAATCTCCTTTTGTGCCCGACGTTTCTTTAATTGAGCTTTATTATGAAAATGAAACATTACATGCAACCTCTAAGGAATTTGAAGAGTTTAAAATGATTTTGGTAGAAGGAAAATTTGGGGAATTTGAAAAAAAATTCGATTTAACTAAGGTCCTTCAATCATTCGATCAAATCGAGTTGGCAAAAGGGGATTCTTTAAGATCAATGAAAAATCACTTCATAGCTGCCTGTGGAATAATCTCTCAATATGCAATTGATTCTGGTACAGATAATGAATATGCAAGAACTTTAGCAGATAAATATATTATTCAAGTAGAAAGTTTAACGACGAAACTTGATATTTATAAATTGATGAAAGAGATGGTCGTAAAATTTTCAGAATGTATAGTCCATTTTTCGAATCCTAAATATTCTAATCTAATTAAAAAAATTATCCTTTATATGAACACAAACTTTTATGAAAGTATTACGTTACAAGTTGTAGCAGAAGAATTTAATTTAAGTCCTTCTCATCTTTCAAAAAGATTAAATAAAGAAACTGGGATGTCATTTAATGATAATTTAAATAAAATTAGAATAAACGAAAGTAAAAAATTATTACTTCATACCGATAAGTCTATATTAGAAGTAGCAATCTCAGTAGGATTTAACTATCAAAATCATTTTGGTAAAGTTTTTAAGCAAATGGTAGGTGTTACACCGAATGCATTTCGGAATAATCGTATTAAGTAAAACCTTTCTTTTAGTTTAACAAATATAAAAGGAGCCTATCTTGGCTCCTTTTTTGTATCAATTTAATACTAGTTATAAATTCTAAGTTCGTTTATTTCAAAAAATATCATCCCTACTAATTCATCCAAAATAGTTAAAAACGGTATTTAACTATTTTAGTTGCTAATTAAAATATTAATATAAAACCTGCAGTTATTCCATGTTGAAAAGGTAATTTATGGGTAACCTAACTAAGTGAATCTTTATGAATTATTAATAAAATGAGACATTTATATTTAGGACGTGAGATTATGTCAGAGACAGATATGTCAAAATACGAGAAGAAAATTGAAGTTCGAAATTTACGTATGGAAGATATTAGTGAAATTATGAGGTTATCAAACCGTTGTTTTCCTGGCATGGAAGGATGGAAACGGGAACAATTAGAAAGTCATATTCGCATTTTTCCTGAAGGTCAGTTTTGTGTAGAGTATGAAGATAAAATTATTGGTTCTTGTTCAAGTTTAATGGTTGACTTTGACGAATATGATGACCAGCACACTTGGAATGTCATAACTGATAATGGTTATATTACAAATCATGATCCGAATGGGTTTAATTTATATGGAATTGAAGTGATGGTTGATCCTGAATATCGTCGTATGAAGATTGGCCATCGTCTTTACGAAGCACGAAAAGAATTGGCTCGACAATTAAATCTTCAAAGTATTATCATTGGCGGTCGAATCCCGAATTATCATAAACATAGAGATGAAATGTCACCACGTGAATATGTATCAGCAGTAGAAAAACACAGTATTTATGACCCGGTTTTATCATTCCAATTAATGGAAGGTTTTACAATTAAACGAATTAATACTCGTTACCTTCCAGATGATAAAGCGTCAGATTCCTTTGCCACTTTGATGGAATGGAGTAATATTGACTATCTTCCAAAATCTAAACGTGTTTATCGAGCTTCATTCCCAGTTCGAATATGCGCAATACAATACATGATGAAAAAAATTGATTCATTCTCTGATTTTACGAAGCAAATTGAGTATTATGTTGACGTCGCCGCTGACTTCGGTTCGGATTTTGCTGTTTTCCCAGAGTTGTTTACGACACAATTGATGTCTTTTCTAGAAGAAAAACGCCCCGATCAGGCTGTTCGTAGGCTTGCAACTTATACCGAGCAATACATCGAACTTTTTACGGAACTAGCTGTACGTTACAATGTCAATATTATCGGGGGATCTCACTTCGTTGAGGAAGATGGTAATATCTACAATGTTGCTTATTTATTTAGACGCGATGGTACGATTGAAAAGCAATTAAAAATTCACGCCACTCCTAATGAGCGAAAATGGTGGGGAATTTCAGAAGGTAACGAAATTCATGTATTTGATACAGATTGTGGAAAAATCGCTATTCAAATATGCTACGATATCGAGTTTCCTGAACTTGCTCGTATTGCCGTTGATCAAGGGGCAAATATCATTTTCGTTCCATTTTGTACGGATGATCGCCAAGGTTATCTCCGTGTTCGCTATTGCGCTCAAGCAAGAGCGATTGAGAACCAAGTATATACTTGTATCGCAGGAACAGTTGGAAACTTAACACATGTAGAGAACATGGACATTCAATATGCACAATCTGGTATATTCTCCCCTTCTGATTTTGGATTTGCAAGAGATGGAATTGTTGGTGAATGTGATGCAAATGTTGATACTGTCGTAGTCGGAGATGTTGATCTTGAAAAATTAAGACGTTCCCGAAATACGGGATCAGTTCGTCAATTACGCGATCGACGTCGTGATTTGTATCGAATTGAATTTAAAAATTTAAAGTTAGAATAATGAACTTGATTGATAAGTAAACATTAAAAACTTAAATATAAAAGAAAATTAAGCTCAGTCTAAAATCGGATGCTGAGCTTAATTTATTTTTTATTCCATTTATAGCTTAGCTTCCTGTTTTTTTCTGGCTCATCTATTACTTTATTTTACTAATTTTCATAGACTCATATAGTTTTATTTTTTGTTTAATAAATTTACTCATTAATTAAATAAATCAATCTATGACCATAAGCTACTAAGCAGTAATATTTTGACATTTTTAGACAACGACACAAACCTATACTATTCTGAAAAAATATTAAACTGAGTAATTTTTCCTAAAAATTTTTGTAAAGCACAAATTTGTGTACGGTAATGTTTTTTTATGATATGTTTACTTTATAATTTGATTATTCAGAAATAATTACAAATTTAAATTATATGTCGAATTTTTGTATATTTCTTATTATTTCTATTGAAATCTTTTTGATATGAGGAGTGAAAGTTTTGGAATTTAACGATGTTTTACATGGGCACAGATCAATTCGAGAATATGAGGATAAGGAAGTAAGCCAAGAACTGTTAGATCAAATATTAGATGCAGGTATTCGTGCTTCATCAAGTGGCAATATGCAATCTTATTCGATTATTGTCACAAAAGACAAGGAAATTAGAAAGAAATTATATTCTGCTCATATGGAGCAATCAATGGTTATTGATGCCCCTATTCTTTTAACTTTTTGTGTGGATTTTAATCGAATGAGAAAATGGCTTACGCTTAATGATGCACCTGTACATTTTGATAATTTCATGAGTTTTATGATTGGTGCCATTGATGCTACATTGGCATCTCAAAACTGTGCATTAGCAGCTGAGAATGCTGGTCTTGGTCTATGTTATATGGGCTCTACTCTTGCAAATTGTAATCAAATTGGAGAAATTCTTAACTTACCACCAAATGTCGTTCCTATTGTAGGTTATTCGTTAGGCTATCCTAAAGAAAACCCTGCATTACGTGACCGACTTCCAAGAAACGGTCTAGTTCATTATGAACAATATAATGATTATTCAGATGAGGATATTCTTGAAATCTATAAAGAAAGAAATGAAAAAGGTTGGCAACGTTACATGGACGTTCCAAAGCTTAAAGAAATGACTGAAAAACTAGGATTAAAGAATTTAGCTCAAATTTATACAATTGCTAAGTATACACAAGAATCTCATCATGAATATTCTCAAACAGTTCTAGAATATTTAGAGAAACAAAACTTTATGAATAATAAATGATTATTAACAATAAAAAAGTCGATTTCCATTGAGGAATCGACTTTTTATATTTTTCTCTATTAAAAACGTAATTGTTTTAAATTATAAAATTCTTTCTTAAACTTAAAATAACCTTATCATTTATAAAGATAAACAAATAAGCTGATATCCTCTTGCTTAATGTTATAATTCTTAAATTCAGTTTCATTTATTAACATCTCAAAATTTTCTTTTGTATACGCACCTTTTTTCAAGAAAGTTTTAAAAGCAAATTTTACAAAATACTTATCAAAACCCTTCATTTCAGTTTTTCTTATTTCACCTTCAATATCTTCAGCGGTTGCATTATAATTCATATCGATAATAAGCGACGTTCCACCTGGTTTTAAAACCCTATACATTTCTGATAGTGCTTTTACTGGATCCATAAAGTTCTTAAATGCCGCACTGCAAACAATAAAATCATAAGTGTTATCTTCACAAGGTAGATTTGATGCATTGCCTTCTTTAAAATCTACTAATACATTTGCTTCCTTCGCGTTATTTTTTTCGATGTTAACAAAATCTGGACTTAACTCTACTCCTGTAACATCAAAACCCATTTTTGCTAGTTCAATAGACAAATATCCTGGTCCGGGTGCTACTTCTAAAATTTTTGCTCCATCATCGACTAAAGATTTAATTTCGTAGGCATATTCTTGCATTTGTGTTAGTCGACTTTTACGTGAATTTTTGTCATACCATTTTGCTGTTAATCCGTAAATACCAATATCTTTTTTCTTGCGCATATTTTTCATCATCGTATCCACCCTATCTCTTTTAATGTTATCAATCATTGTTCACATGTCTTATTATTTAAATTTATTTGATTTAACTAGTAGGTAATTTGTTTGAGCTTTAAAGTAATTTATATTTTTAGTACAATAAGAGAACAAAAACGTCTAACAACGTTAGTTATCTAACATCGTTAGATTATCATCTAACACTGTTAGAGTCAATGGTAATTATTAAATTTTTGGAGAGATTTTATGGCTATAACGAAAGAAGCAATAGTAAAAGCATCCCTCGATATTTTAAATCGTGACGGAATCAGTAATTTATCGATGCGCACATTGGCAAAGGAGCTTGAGATCAAAGCCGCATCCTTATATTGGCATATTAAAGATAAACAGGCTTTGTATGATTTAATTGCCGAGCACCTAAATAATGAAATTGTCCTACCTGAAGAATTAGATGATGCCAAGGAAGCTTTAACAGCTCTAGCATTTGAAGTACGAAGAGTTTTATTAAAGACAAGAGATGCAGTAGAAGTTTTTGCGCAGTCAATGCCAACTACACCGAGTAGATTAAAAGCAGTCAAATTCACTTTAGAAAATTTGACTAAATACGGGGTATCTGATCAAAACTGTCTAGTTGCGGGAAACCTTTTTAACAATTATGTATTATCATTTGTAGCAGATGAACATCGTGCAAAACAGTTCACATATACTCCAGAAGAAGTAACTGCATTTACTTCGTTTTTTGGTGAACAGTATCATTATAGTTTTGATTTTGAAGAACAATTTCGATATGGATTAAGAGTATTATTTGCTGGATTACATACTGAATAAATAAAAAAGTCACATCAAACTTTAAAATGTACCCTTTGTAAAGGACATTGAAAAAGTCTATGAAGTAATAAGAAGATGATTTCTGTATTTAACAGGTGGCATTTTCTTTAATTTCCACTTATATCTATAATGATAGTAATACTTCATATAATGTTTTTATTTCTTTATTGAGCTCGTCAAAATTTTGAATGACATAATAGAGGTTCATCTTTAAAATGGCCAATGTCGATCGGGTATCACGAATATCAAGTTCACCGTTCTCTTTAAAGGCCGTACACCATCCATTACTAGCAGATATAACGTGCTTCATTCTTACTGCCATAACAAAAGAGAAGTCATATTATATGACCTCTCTTTTAATATAGTTAAATATTTATTATTATTTAATGTCTATAATTACAGGTAAACTTTCGCGGCCTTTATCGTTAATGGTAACAACCTTAATTTGATCACCTGATTTTAATTTCAAGTCTCCGACATACGCCGAAAATGTTTGATTTTCTTGGTCAATTGCACCTCGATTTATTACTTGACTTAAATTTGTTCCATAATAGAACCTAACTTTGGTAGCTCCTTGTGGTATTGTTCCACTAATATTAGTCATACCTCCGTAAAATTCATTTACTGTAGGTGCTACTTGCGATTCTGGTGCTCCAACGATTACGATGTCCTGAGCTAGTATTACCCCTTTATCAGTTCGAGACACAATTTTTATTTCGTCTCCTTCTTTAGGTAAAATACCATCTCTCAACATACTTGCAAAGAATTCGCCTGTTGTTTTATCTACAATTCTTGTACGAAGGAATTGTCCATTCACATAAATATCTACCTTATCAGCAGTCGCTGTCGTTTTACCATAAAGTGTCGAATCACCAGCTAAATAATCTGTTGTTTCAATAGGAGGAGCTACTACAGTTATGGTAGTTGCTTTACCTGCTTCGTTTTTGTTATTGTACGGTACAACCTTAATGACATCGCCTACTTTAGCACCTGCGTCACCTAAATAAGAAATAAGGTCAACACCATTTACTTCTACGTTACGTTTACGGATTAATATATCATTTACATAAACATTTACATAAGAAGTACCATCGGCAACTTTCCCCGATAAAGTTGCATCTCCTTCATAGTACTTATTTAAAGTTGGCGCGCCTAACGTATTATTTTCTTGAACAAAGACTTCAATTGCTTTACCTTGATTTCCTTTAGCATCAGTAGGAACTAACCGTACTACATCTCCTGCTTTTAAATTATTAGAAACATGTCCATAGAATGTGCCGTCAATCACATTACGGTAACGAACTAATTCACCATTTAAATAGATATAAACTCGGTATACATCAGATAGTACTGATGTACCATAAACAGTAGTTTGTCCCACAAATAACTCATCTGCTTTAATCGTTAATTTTAATGACAATAACTCTTTTGCCTTATCAATTAATTGTTGTAAACGATCTTTTTCTTCACCTGTAGGTAAATTAGCTAGAGATTTTTGCGCATCATCAATAGTTGATTGGTTAACTGAATTATTTAACGTGTTAAAGTTGTTGTCTGTGAATAGACTCTCTACTTTATTTTTCGCATCAGCTCTTTCTTGTGCTGCTTTTGTCTTTGCATCGAATAAATCTTGTGCATCTTTAATTAAGTTTTCTAAACGTGTTTTTTCTGCACCAGTTGGTAACTTAGCGACTGCTGTTTTTGCTTCGTCGATTGCAGCTTGTTTTGTCTCGCCATTTAATGCATTAAATTTGTCATCTGTAAATAGACCTTCTGTTTTTGCCTTTGCATCAGATAATTCTTGTGCTGCTTTTGTTTTTGCATCGAATAAATCTTGTGCATCTTTGATTAAGTTTTCTAACCGTGTCTTTTCTTCGCCTGCTGGTAATTTATCTACTGCTGCTTTTGCATCGTCAATTGTAGCTTGGTTAGTCTCGCCATTTAATGCATTAAATTTATCATCTGTAAATAGACTTTCTGTTTTTGCCTTTGCATCAGATAATTCTTGTGTTGCTTTTGTTTTTGCATCGAATAGATCTTGTGCATCGTTGATTAAGTTTTCTAAACGTGTCTTTTCTTCGCCTGCTGGTAATTTATCTACTGCTGCTTTTGCATCGTCAATTGTAGCTTGGTTTGTCTCGCCATTTAATGCATTAAATTTATCATCTGAAAATAGACCTTCTGTTTTTGCCTTTGCATCAGATAATTCTTGTGCTGCTTTTGTTTTTGCATCAAATAGATCTTGTGCATCGCTGATTAAGTTTTCTAAACGTGTCTTTTCTTCTCCTGCTGGTAATTTATCTACTGCTGCTTTTGCATCGTCAATTGTAGCTTGGTTTGTCTCGCCATTTAATGCATTAAATTTGTCATCTGTAAATAGGC